>CAVPTP010000006.1:0-441485 GCA_963708685.1 uncultured Actinomycetes bacterium | reverse complement strand
CTCGCGCCGGTCGGTAGCGCCGGGCGCGTTCGGTTCATGCGGTCGGATTCAGTCGGAGGTCGCGGCCGTAATGTCTCTCCAGCGCCTAGCGCAAACACGGCCGATTCCGTCCATCGAAGTGGACGCATTCATGGGCAGCCCCATGGCTTGCATCCGCCAGGCGATCGCGCGCAAGAGAGGTCGGCGCCCACGACGCGGCCAAATCGAGTCGCTGACGCCGCGTTGTCGCGGACTTCCCGGGGCCACTGGTGGACGCTCGCCCAGGCAAGATTCGTTGCGGAGCCTTATGCCGTCGCCTGAGCGGCAAACGGCGCGACCATTGCGCGACCGTACGTACGCAGCGCGCCGCCCACATGCGCGTCGGAGCGTCCGGCTCGGGGAGTGTTACGCCACGGTCACTTACGCCAACCGAGGGCGTCAGCCTCGCTCGCGTGCACCAGCGGCAGGGAGTAGGCAGCCAGATCACGCAGCCCGTCGGCCGCTGCCTTGTCGTGCACGTGCACGAAGAGATGCCGAGCATCGGCTTCGACCGCAGCCAGCTTGCCCTGGTTGTCATTACGCGACAGGACATCTCTTAGCGCCTCCGGGAGTGACGCGTGCTTCCCGACGACGGTGTACGACTGGCTGATCAAGATCCTCGGCTCTCCACTCGGCGGGGTGGGGTTCCACAGCAAGGCGGCCTCGATGCTCAGCAGCGCGAGGTTGCCAGCATCCGGGTCACCGTACACCGGGTGCGCCCCTCGCGAGCTGACGCTCTCGAGGCCTCGGATTTCGAAGTCTCGGAGCACCTCCTCGAATCTCGGCCTCTCGTAGCGTCGAGACGCGTGCCTCGGTCGCGACCAAGATTTGCCACATGGCGGACAGGCTCGCTCCGGCGAGCCCGCCCCGGCCCTCGGGGAAGACCACGCTGGTAAAGCTCCTCTGCCGGTTCTACGAGCCGTGCCGCGGACGGATCACCGTCGACGGCGCCGACCCGGGTCGGATCGACGCGGGCGATTGGCGCGCGCGAGTTGCCGCAGCGGTTCGAGGACTTCGTGCGCGTCGAGCTGCTTGTGCGCGAGAGCATCGGCGTGGGGGAGTTGCCGCTGATCGACGAGGTCGGGCGGTCGAGGGCGCGGTCGACCGGCGGCCGCGGGCGACGTCGTCGACGATCTGCCGGAAGGCCTCGAGACGCGGCTCGGAAAGACCAACGGGAGCGGCCTCGAGCTCTCGGGCGGCCAGTGGCAGAAGCTCGCGCTCGCGCGCGCGATGATGCGCGAGCGCCCGCTGCTCCTCGTCCTCGACGAGCCGACGGCATCGCTCGACGCGCACGCCGAGCACGTCCTCTTCGAGCGCTACGCCGAGTCGGCACGGGCCGTCGCACGGGCCACCGGCGGGATCGCGGTCTTCGTCTCGCACCGCTTCTCGACGGTTCGGATGGCGGACCGGATCGTCGTCGTCGAGGGCGGCCGCATCTCCGAGCAGGGGACGCACGACGAGCTCGTCGCCGCCGGCGGCACCTACGCCGACCTGTTCGCGCTGCAGGCCGCGGCGTACGCGGGCTAGGGGCTGCGCAGCGTGAGGATCCGGTCGGCGGCGACGCCCGTCCGCCGGGTGACCTTGCCGTCCGGCCAGCGGACGATCAGCTCCTTCACCCGCGGTGCCTCGCCGAGGCCGAAGTGCACGCGCGGATCCTCGGACGAGAGGTAACTGCTCCCGATCTCGACCTCGCGGACGAGGCGGCGGCCGTCGGGGAGCACCGCCGTCACGACCGCGCCGGGCGCGAGCGGTGCCAGGCTCACGCCCAGCCAGTGGCCCGAGGCGCCAGTGTTGTGCAGCAGGATCAGCTTCCCGCCGATCGAGTTAACGGCGATGTCCATACGCCCGTCGTTGTCGTAGTCCGCGGCCGCCACTCCGCGGCCGTTGACGAGAGGTGCGGCATCGAGCCCGGCCGCTGCCGACGCGTCGGCGAACCGGCCGCCACCGAGGTTTTCGAGCACCTGGAGCGGGCGCGCGTCCTTCTCCACGTTCGTCACCGGGATCGCACCGTTCGCCAGGAAGAGATCCGGCCGGCCGCCGTTGGCGAGGTCGACCCAGGAGACGCCCCACCCGGTGTCGTTCTTTCCGACCGCCGGCGCGAACGCTTCCTTCGCGTCGGCGAACGCCGCTCCGCTCGTCGTCCGGAAAGCGGCGTGACCCTGGCTGCGCGAGTTCGTCACGAACAGGTCCGCACGGCCGTCGCCGCTGTAGTCCTGCGCCGCGATCCCCATGCCGGCGTTGGGATCGGCGATGCGCCGCGCGTGCGCTTGCTCCACGAAATGGAAGCCGAGCGGCCCACCGCGCTCGTTGACGTACAGCCGGTTCGGGTCGAGGTCGTTCGCGACGTAGAGATCGGGCCGGCCGTCGCGGTTCACGTCGGTGAACACGGCGCCGAGGCCGTGGTCGGCGCGCCGCCGTTCGATCCCCGCTTCCAGCGCCACGTCCTCGAAGCGCGAGTGGCCGTGCGCGTCCGGCCCCTCGTTGAGGTACAGCAGGTCGCGCACGGCCTGGAAGTTCAGTGGGAAGCCGCCGGACGAACGGGCCGGGGCGTTCGTGTCCGCGTAGCCCGAGACGAAGACGTCCAGGCGTCCGTCGCCGTTCACGTCCGCCACGGCGGCACCGGTGTGCCAGCCGAAGGTTCCGAACGAGTCGATCCCGGCGGCTTTCGTTCCGTCGCTGAACGTCCCGTTGCCGTTGTTCCAGAGCAGCACGTTGTACGCGTTCGTCGTGACGAGGAGATCCGTGTGCCCGTCGGCGTTGAAGTCCGCGGTGACGCAGCCGTTCCCCTGGACCCGCGGGCTCGCGTGCGACCGCGCGCTCACGTCCACGAAACGCCCGCCGACGTTCTCGAAGAGGACGCTCCCCGGGAGCCGCCCGCGCGCCTGCCAGGTCGCGGCGTTCTCGTCGGTGTAGGAGTTGACGGCGAAGAGATCGAGCCGGCCGTCGTCGTTGTAGTCGAGCCAGCAGAGACCGCCGCCCATCATCCCGTGTACGTCGTTCGACATGCCGAGACGGAAATCGTCCTGCGTGAAGTCGAGCCCGACCTTCGCCGCGACGTCGGTGAGCCGGACGCCGTCGAAGCTCTTCGCGACCGTGTGGACGACGGGCGCGAGAGCAACGGGCCGGCCGCTGCGCACATGCGTGACGACCCAGCGACCGCGCTGCTCGACGAGCTCGATCGTCTCGTGCAACGGCGCCGGCGCGTTGCGGCGCACGACGACCGGCGGCACGTCCTTGTACGCGGTCAGCTCCATCGTCCCGTCGAGCGCGGCGACGGCGACGACCGGCCCCTGACCGTGCCCGGCCTCGAGGTGCACGCGCATCCGGTCGACGCGGTACGTGGGCGCCTCGATCGTTCCGTTCGCGGCCGCCCGGACCTGGTTCGACAGAGCGCTCTGCTCCTCGCCCACGGTAGACCGTGCGAGCTCGCCGAGGCGCCGCTGCGAGAGAGCCCTCGCCTGCAGCCGAAGATCGTCGACGAGATCGGAGGCGAGCTGCCGCGAGGTCTTCTGGTCGAGGACGCTGTCGACGCCCTTCGACGGGAGGATCGCGATCTGCGGCAGGCGGCCTGAGCCGGACGACGCGGTCGCAGTCGTCGGCGCACGCCACGCGATCCCGCCGCCGACGAGTGCGCCTGCGTAGACCGCGAGCGCCGCGGCGCCGGCCAGGGCGAGCCGCCGCCCTCCGAGTTGCGGAAGAGGGAAGCGCGCGAGCAGCGGCCGGACGGCACAGACGACCGTCAGCGAGACGAGGACGGCGACCTTCGTCGCATATTCCGTCTGCATCGGCGCGATCAGGAGCGCCGCCAGCAGTCCGACGCACATCCCGTACCCCGCGCGCTCCTTCTGCCCGCGCGGAGTCGTGCGCGGGTCGGTGATCATGAAGAAGAGGAAGACGAGGATCTCCGGCGACGTCAGCAGAACCGACCAGAGGTACGCGCCGGTGATCGGACCGAGGTGCCAGCGCGCCGCCATCGTGTGTCCCGTCGCGGCGAGCATGGCGACCCCGACGGCGAAGGTGCTCCAGAAGGCGACGGCGAGACCGAGCAGCTTCAGGCGCCCGAGGATGAGGCTGGCGCCGCCGACGATGATCGCGAACGCCAACCCGAGCCACGGCGACATCGGCCCCCACCAGAAGTCGAGCGGCTCCGCACGGCCCGGCCCGAGCAAGAGGAAGCAGAGGACGAGGCCGAAGTTCGACGGGTTGAAGATGTGCCGGCCGCCGACCTGGATCAGGTGCTTCGAGAGCAGCGAAACCGCGGCGGTGCCGGCGTAGATCCACCAGCCGTTCATGCTCCACCAGTCGCCGTGGTGCGTCCCGGGCACGCGGAGGATGAACGCGACGCTGTTGCCGGTGATGAGTGCGCTCGCCGGCCAGAGCAGGACGTGCTGCCGCCACGCCGCAATGCCGACCTCCAGCACCGCCGCCGTCACGAGCGAGATCAGGATCTGCGAGATCGAGACGCTGAAGTGGAACGCCACCTGGCCGAGGACCTGCAGCGACGTGATGACCGCCGCCAGGTGCAGGCGCGGGTCGCGGACCTTCGGCAGGAGAACCGGGTAGGTACGGCCGCGGATCGTCAGGGACGGGCCGCCGGGGGCCGTGGCGGCGTGAGCGGCCATCGCGCTCATTTTAGGAGCGAGAGCCGGAAAGGCCAACCGCGGGACCTGGTCCGTGGACACGTCCACGGACCAGGTCCCTCAAAGGCTGACGGGACGTCCCGTCGTCGCCGACTCGTGCAGCGCCTCGAGCGCGCGCGCCTGCGCGACCGCGTCCTCGCGTCCCAGGAGCGGCGTTCCCTCGCCTCTGATCGCGTCGCTCAGATCCTCGACTTCGAGGCGGTACGAGTCCACCGGCTCCAGCTCGATCCGCTCCGTCCCGTCCTCGCGGCGAAGCTCGATCACCGGCTCGTGGCAGTGCCACGGATCGTCGAGGAACAGCGAGCCCTCGCTGCCGATCGCCTCCAGCTCGTCCCGCTCCACCAGCGCCGTCCCGCAGTCGAAGACCCCGAGGACGTCGCCGGGAAAGCGCATCGTCGCGGTGAACACCCAGTCGGTGCCCGTCTCGCCGAACCACGCGTGCGCCGAAACGCTCTCCGGCTCGCCCGCGAGCAGCCGCGAGCCGCTGACGCAGTAGCAGCCGACGTCCATCAGCGCGCCGCCCTCGACGTCCGTCCGCAGCCGGATGTTCTCCGCGTCGTAGAGCGAGTAGCTGAAGGCCGAGCGGACGAGTCTGAGCTCACCGATCGCGCCCTCGGCGATGAGCTGCGTCAGCCGCGCGGTCTGCGGGTTGTGCCGGTACATGAACGCCTCGCTCAGCAGCCGGTCGTTCCGCTCCGCCGCGTCGAACGCCGCCTCGACGTCGGCGGTATGTCGCGAGATCGGCTTCTCGCACAGGACGTGCTTGCCGGCGTCCAGCGCCTTGATCGACCACTCGGTGTGCATCGTGTTCGGCAGCGGGTTGTAGATCGCCTCGACGTCCGGGTCGGCCAGGAGCTCGTCGTAGGAACCGTAGGCGCGGTCGATGTTCCACTTGCGCGCGTAGTCCTCGGCGCGCGCGGCGTCGCGGCTCGCCACGGCGACGACCTCGGCCTTCGGTGACGCCTCGGCGCCCGGCAACAACCTCCGGTTGATGTCCGCCGTCGAGAGGATGCCCCACTTCACCGTCGCCGCCATGGAGGGTGAGCGTACTATCGCGCCACGGAAGAGTCGGCGAACACCGGGATCGGGGCCGCGCCGCACGTCGAGGCGGCGGGCGAGCTGCAGGAGATCGGCGTCGGCATGCTCGGCTACGCCTTCATGGGCAAGGCGCACTCGAGCGCCTTTCTCAAGCTCCCGCACCTCGCGTGGCCGCCGCCGCTCGTCCCGAGGCTCGTCGCGATCGCCGGCCGCAACGAGGAGTCCGTCGCCGCCGCCGCGCAGCGCTACGGCTACGAGCGCTGGACGACCGACTGGCGCGACGTCGTCTCGGACGACCGCATCGGGCTCTTCGACAACGGCGGCCCGAACTCGCTGCACGCCGAGCCGACGATCGCGGCCGCCGAGGCCGGCAAGCACGTGCTCTGCGAGAAGCCGCTCGGGCGCACGGCCGACGAGAGCTACGAGATCTGGCGCCGCGTCGCGGCCACCGGCGTCAAGCACCTGTGCGGCTTCAACTACCGGTTCGTCCCGGCGGTACGCCTGGCGCGCGAGCTGATCCAGGAAGGCACGCTCGGCGAGATCCGGCACTTCCGCGGCCGCTACCTCCAGGACTGGGGGGACGATCCGACCCTCGACACGTGGCGCTTCCATCCGGACGAGGCAGGCTCGGGAGCGCTCGGCGACCTGGGCACGCACGTGATCGACCTCGCGCGGTTCCTCGTCGGCGAGATCGCGAGCGTGTCCGGCCTCGTGCGCACCTTCCTCCCCGGACGCCAGGTCGACGACGCTCTCGAGGCCGCGGTCGAGTTCGAGGCCGGCGCGGTCGGGACGATCGAGGCCACGCGTCTCGCCTTCGGCCGGCGCAACGCCTTCCAGTGGGAGATCAACGGCTCCGACGGGTCGCTCTACTTCGACATGGAGCGGATGAACGAGCTCCAGGTGTTCGGCGGCGACGACGAGCGCACGCGCGGCTTCAGAACCGTCCTCGCCACCGAGGCGAGCCATCCGTTCATGGAGTTCTGGTGGCCGCCCGGCCACATCGTCGGCTGGGGCGACACGTTCATGCACGAGGCGCATCACCTGCTGCAGGCGATCGCCACCGACGGCGACGTCGCACCGTACGGCGCCACGTTCGAGGACGGCTACCGCGCGTCGGAGATCGCCGACGCGATCGTTCGCTCGAGCGCGAGCGGGCGCCGCGAGACGCTCGACTTCAGGACGCTCGTAGGCGGCACGCTCAGGCGCGGGCGAGGTGCTCGCGCGCGCGCTCCGCGACCGACTCCAGCTCCAAGGTCGACCCCGTGATGTCGCGGAGGAAGTCCTCGGCGGGCCAGCGCTGTCCCTCGCCCCAGAGCTCGCGCAGGAGCGAGCCGGCCTCGCGGCGCGTGAACCACGCGTTGCCGAACTCGCTGCGCAGGTGGCTCTGCACCTGGGCCTCGAACGCCCACGAGCGGAGATAGGCCGAGACGTAGAAGCCCGGCGTCGATGTCGCCCAGGTAGTCGACCGAGCTGGGCTCGATCTTCAGCGCGTCCGAGAGGATCTCGACGTATCGCGGTCCGAGCCCGGTCACGTCGTCCGCGGCATGGAACTCGAGCTCGTACAGGAGCTTCGCGCAGTAGCGGCGCACGAAGAAGAGGAGCTGCGCCGCGCCTTCGGCCGCGAAGACCTCGGGCCGCGGGAAGTCGAGGCGGTTCGTGAGCCACGTCGGGTCGTTGATCAGGTGCTCGAGCAGCATCGCCCAGCCCTCGGTGACGGCGCTGTCGCCGAGGCGGCGCTCCTCGACCGCGAGCTCGGCGCGTGTGTTCGCGAAGTGCTCGGTGTGGCCGGCCTCGTGGAAGAGGGCGCGCCAGTCGTCGGGCCCGCCCATCGGCTGGATCACGAGCATCACCTTCCCCGGCACCTCGACCGGGGAGCAGAACGCCCGCGGGCTCTTGTTCGGCCGCTGCTCGACGTCGAGGTGCACGTTCTCCTGCGCGCGCAGGTCGATGCCGAGGCCCTGGAGCGTGCCCTCGAGCGCGGGCAGCATCCGGTCGGCGGGGAAGACGGGATCCCACTTCGTCGCACGGAAGACGCGGGCCGACGTCCCAGCGGCGGGCCTCTTCGAGCCCGACGCCGACGCTCTCGCGGAACATCCGGTCGGCCGCGTCCTCGTAGAGCGACTCGGTCGAGTCGAGGAAGGCGCGGCACTGACCCGCCAGGTCGTCGAGCCGGTAGCCGAACTTGTCGTAGAGCTCGCGGTAGCTCGCGACGCCGAGGTCGCGCCTCGTCGCCGCGTGCGCCTCCTGGTGCGACGCGAGCAGGATCGGGTTCAGGTGCTCCTCGGTGAGCTCGTTCCGCACCCGCTCGATGCGCTCGCGCCGGTCGCGGTCGTCGCTGTTCGCGATCGTCGGCCGCAGCATCCTGAACGGGACGTCCTCGCCGTCGATCGTCGCCGTCAGCTTGGCCTCGACGTTCGCCGCATCCTCCTCGTGCTGCCGCGTCAGCGCGCCGAGGTAGCCGTCGCAGGCGAAGCGCCACAGCTCGATCGAGCCGAAGCTGCCGTCGACGGCCTCACCCATCCGCTGCGCCTGCTCGAGCGAGGTCACGTCCTCGTACCGCGCGTAGATCGACTCGAGGTCGAGATCGTCCTTCAGGCCCGCGAAGTGCTCGTAGTACTCCTGGTCGATCTCCGCGATGAAGCGATCGATCCGCTCGCGGTAGGTGTCGAGGTCGCGCGAGGTCGGGGCGGCCATACCGCTTAGGATATGCGGATGCAGGAGATTCGCGTCCGGACCGACCGGCGGACCCAGCTGCTCGACATCACGAGCCGCGTGCAGGAGGCGGTGAACGGCGCGAACGGGGCCGCGGCGGCGCTCGTGTTCGTCCCGCACACGACGGCCGGAGTGACGATCAACGAGCACGCCGATCCGGCCGTCGCCCGCGACTTCGAAGCGGCCCTCGAGCGGATGGTCGGGGACGACTGGAACTGGCAGCACATCGAGGAGGGCGAGGAGAACGCGCCCGTCGCACATCCGCGCGTCGCTGATGGGGCCGCAGGTTCTCGTCCCGCTCGACGGCGGCCGCCTGGCGCTCGGGACGTGGCAGGGAATCTTCTTCTGCGAGCTCGACGGGCCGCGCGACCGGCTCGTGTACGTCACGCCGCTGTCCTGATCTTCTTAACGATTGCGCCCTAGCCTGTTCGGGCGGTGAGGCGGATCGGGGTCATCGTCGTTGCGGCTGCCGTCCTGGCGGGCGGCGTCACCGCTTCGACCGGGGAGCGGCGGCCCTCGGCCGTTCCTCCGGGCATCCACAAGATCAAGCACGTCGTCACGATCATCCAGGAGAACCGGTCGTTCGACCACTACTTCGGCACGTATCCGGGCGCCGACGGCATTCCTCCGCGGCGTCTGCGTTCCCGATCCGCGCGGCGGCTGCGTTCGGCCGTTCCACCTCGAGGCGGACCGGAACTTCGGCGGGCCGCACGCGCTGAAGAACTCGACCCGTGACATCAACGGCGGAGCGATGGACGGCTTCGTCCGCGAGGCCGTGAACGCCACGCGCGGCTGCGTCGACCCGAACGATCCCTTCTGCGCGCGCGCCGGCGGCGGCAAGGACGTCATGGGCTATCACGACAGCCGCGAGATCCCGAACTACTGGAAGTACGCGCGCAACTTCGTCCTCCAGGATCACATGTTCGCGCCGAACGGATCGTGGAGCCTGCCCGTGCACCTGCTCGCCGTCAGCGCGTGGTCGGCGCTCTGCAAGGTGACCGGCGACCCGATGAGCTGCAAGGACGCGCCCGACCTTCCGGCGCGGCCGCCGGACTTCAAGGGCAACCTCCGGAAGACGGTCCCGGAGTACGCGTGGACCGACATCACGTACCTGCTGCACAAGCACGACGTGAGCTGGCGCTACTACGTCTTCGAGGGCACGGAGCCGGACTGCCGGGACGACGCTGCGGTGAGCTGCGCGCCCGTTCCGCAGGACGCGAAGACGCCCGGCATCTGGAATCCGCTTCCGTACTTCTCGACCGTCCGCGACAACGACCAGCTCGACAACATCGTCTCGATCGACAAGTTCTTCAAGGACGCGCGTCGGGGCAGCCTTCCGGCGGTCTCGTGGATCATCCCGACCGGCACCGTCAGCGACCATCCGCCCGCGCTCGTCTCCGCCGGGCAGGCATACGTGACCAAGCTCGTGAACGCGATCATGCGCAGGCCCGGACTGGGAATCGACGGCGATCTTTCTCGTCTGGGACGACTGGGGCGGCTTCTACGACCACGTGCTTCCGCCGAAGGTCGATCTGCACGGCTACGGCCCGCGCGTGCCGGGCGCTCGTGATCAGCCCCTACGCGAAGCGCGGGTACATCGACCATCAGGTGCTCAGCTTCGACGCGTATCTGAAGTTCATCGAGGACGACTTCCTCGACGGCCAGCGGCTCGACCCGATGAACGACGGTCGCCCCGACCCGCGGCCGTTCGTGCGCGAGAACGCCGCGATCCTCGGCGATCTCACGCAGAGCTTCGACTTCGACCAGAAGCCGCGCGCGCCGCTGATCCTCAAGCCGTATCCGCACGGTCTCCCGGCGACGAAGCGGTAGCCGCTCACTCGACCCGGACGCGCTCGTATAGACGCCTGAGCGGGGGAGGGGCCCACCAGTTCAGGTCGCCGAGCAGCCGCATCAGCGACGGCACGAGCAGGGCGCGCACGAGCGTCGCGTCGACGAGGACGGCGAACCCGATGCCGACGCCGAGTTGCTTGACGAAGACGATCCGCGACGTCGCGAACGTCCAGACCGCCGCGCAGAACAGGAGCGCGGCGGCGGTGACGATGCGGCCGGTTCGCTGCAGCCCGAGCGCGACGGCCTCCTCGTTCGGCTCGCCCGCGTCGTGCGCCTCCTTGATCCGCGCCAGCAGGAAGACGCCGTAGTCGGTCGAGAGCGCGAAGGCGACGGCGAACAGGAGGATCGGCTGGGTGAAGTCGAGTCCCGTCTCGCCCGAGTAGCGCAGCAGCCCCTGCAGCCGTCCGTCTTCGAAGATGAGGACGAGGAAGCCGAACGCGGCGCTGACCGTCAGGAGGTTCATGACCAGCGCCTTGAGCGGCAGCACGACCGAGCCCGTCATCACGAAGAGGACGAGCAGCGTCGTGACGACGACGAGCGCGAGCGCGAGCGGGAGGTGTGCGGTCAGGCTCGCCTTCTCGTCGGCGAAGCCGGCGGAGCCGCCGCCGACCTGAACCGTGAGCGGCGTGGGCAGCGCTCGGATCTCGCGCACGAGCCGCTCCGCGTCGCCGGAGAGGTAGTCGGCCGTCGTGGCGACATCGAGCTTCCAGACGTCGCGTGAGAGCGGCTGCGGGCGGACGGCCGTCACCCCGCGCAGCGCCTTCACGCGCGCCGCGAACGTCGCCGCGGCTCTGCGGTCTCCGCGCACGACCGCGTAGAACGGCGTCGTCGTCTGCCCGAAGTCGTTCGTGAGCCGTTCGTAGACGACGCGCGCGCTCGAGCTCGGCGGCAGCACGCGCGAGTCGGCCGCCGTGAAGTGCACGCGCAGGAACGGAAGGCCGAAGGCGATCAGCGCGATCGCGCTCACCGTCGCGACGATCCCGGCGCGCCGCATGACGAAGCGCGAGAAGCGGTACCACGCGCCGCTGCCGGAATCCTCGGCAGCGCCGCTGCCAACGTTTGGGCGCGAGGGCGTCGACCCGCCGGCCGAGCAGCGCGAGCACGGCAGGGAGCACGACGAGCGAGACGGTGCCGCCGGCGAGCGCGACGAGCACGCCGCCGACGCCCATCGAGAAGAGGAAGCGCTGCGGGAACACGAGCAGCGACGCCATCGCCGCCGCGACCGTCAGCGCGCTGAAGACGACCGTGCGACCGGCAGTCGCGACCGTGCGGCGGACCGCGTCGCCGCCGGCATCGAGCTCCTCGCGGTAGCGCGAGACGACGAGCAGGCTCCAGTCGATCGCGAGCCCGAGTCCCATGCCGGTGACCAGGTTGAGCGAGAACACCGACAGCGGCGTGATCTCGGTCGCGATCCGCAGCCCGAGGAACGAGAGCAGGATCGTGAGCCCGCCGACGAACGGCGGCAGCAGAGCGGCGACGAACCCGCGGAAGACCCAGAACGCGAGCACGAGCAGCAGCGGGAACGCGATCAGCTCCGCTCGCAGCAGGTCCTCCTCGACGATCCTCCCGACCTGCTCGAAGCCGATCACCCCGCCGCCGAGCTGCACGTGGTCGTCGTCCTCGAACAGCTTCTCGATTCGCTTGGCGGTCCTGTCTCGTACCTGGTCCTCGAGCGGGCGGAAGAGCGCCAGGACGTACGTCGCCTTCCTGTCGCGCGAGACCATCGCCGGGTCGCGGGTCTGGTAGACGGTGAGGACGCGCTCGACCGTCGGCTCCCGATCGAGCAAGGCGGCAGTGCGCTCGACCTCGCCTCGCGTGAACGGCTGGACGATGGCGACGAGGACGAGATCGGGGTCGTAGCCTGCGACGCGCTCGACGGTCTCGCGCGCCTTGACGCTCTCGGTGGCGGGATCGTCGAAGCCGAAGGGTGCGAGCGACTGCGCCACGCGTCCGCCGAAGACGAGCGCGACGATGCCGAACACTGCGGCGACGGCGACGATCCCTCGCGGCCGTCTCGCCACGAGGGACGCGACTGCATCGAGCACGTTCAAGTCTTAGCGGCTCGAAGTGGTCTTAGCGACTTCTTAGCGCGCGTTCACCGGGCTCTCACGCTGCGCCGTCCATCGTCAGGTCTGTCAACGAACGGAAGGAGTGGAGCAATGCAGATCACCATCACACGCCGCACGATCGTCGCCGCAGTCGCGGCCATGGCGCTCGTCGGCGCCGGCGGAGCGATCGCCGCCTCGAACGCCGCCGGCGGCTCGAGCGGGACCGCGGCAACCGCAGCCTGCGGCCCGGGCCCGGGCGGTCGCGGCGCACGCGCGGGCTTCCTCGACGCCGCCGCGACGTATCTCGGCGTCACCCAGGCGGAGCTGCGCACCGCGCACCGGAACGGAACGACGCTCGCGCAGCTCGCCGAGCAGAAGGGCAAGACCGTCGCCGGCCTGAAGGGGGCGATCCTCGCGGGAGCGAAGGCCGACCTCGACAAGGCAGTCGCGGCCGGACGCATCACCGCCGCACAGGAGACGACGAGGCTCGCCGACCTCCAGTCGCACCTGGACGACATCGTGAACGGGATCGGTCCGCCCTCCGGGCCGCCGCCGGCGGCGTAGCGCCGCCGTCGGGACCTGGTCCCTGGACCTGTCCAGGGACCAGGTCCCGGAGAGCAGGAGCTACGCTCGGGTCGTGGCCGCTCCCGTCCAGCGTGATGACGTCGTCGAGCTGGACGTCGAGTCCCTGGCGTTCGGCGGCAACGGCGTTGCCCGGCTGAACGGCTACGTCGTGTTCGTCCGGCGCGGCCTCCCCGGAGACCGGGTGCGGGCGCGCGTGACGAAGGTGAAGCGCAGCCACGCCGAAGCGCTCGCCGTCGACGTCGTCGACCCGGGCCCGAACCGCGTCGACGCGCCGTGCGCGCACTACCCGGAGTGCGGCGGGTGCCGGTTCCAGGATCTGGCGTACGAGGTGCAGCTCGAGCAGAAGCACCGCCAGGTCGCGGACTCGCTGCGCCGCCTCGGCGGCCTCCAGGACCCGCCGCTCGAGGAGATCGTCCCGGCCGAGTCGATCTTCCACTACCGCAACAAGCTGGAGTACTCGTTCACGCGCACGGACGAGGGGCCGGCGCTCGGCTTCCACCGCGCCGGCCGCTGGGACGAGGTGCTCGACATCCGCAAGTGCTGGCTCACGACCGACCTCGGCAACGCGATTCGCGACACCGTCCGCGAGTGGGCGCGTGAGGAGCGGCTGGAGGCGTACTCCCAGGCCGACGGCACCGGCTACCTGCGCCACCTCGTCTTCCGCGAGGGACGCAACACGGGCCAGGCGCTGGTCTCGCTCGTCACGGCCGCCGGCGAGAAGTTCGAGCGCGATCGCTTCATCGAGGTGCTGCGCGAGTTTCCGCAGGTCCGCTCGATCCACTGGGCTGTCAACGACACGCCGGCCGAGGTGACCAACGTGCCCTCGACGCTGCTCTGGGGCGAGGACGCGATCGAGGAGGAGCTGCTCGGCCTGCGCTTCCGCGTGCGGCCGAACGCGTTCCTCCAGACGAACACGCAGATGGCCGAGCGCCTCTACGAGCTCGCGATCGACTACGCCGGACTGACGGGAGGCGAGACGGTCTACGACCTCTACTGCGGGATCGGCACGATCGGCCTCTCGATGGCGGCGCACGCGCTGACCGTGTGGGGCGTGGAGGTCGAGGAGGAGTCGGTGGCGTGCGCGCTCGAGAACGCCGACCTGAACGGCATCTCGAACGCGGCGTTCTTCGCCGGGAACGTGGGCCAGGCGCTCGAGGAGCTGCGCGGGCGCGCGGGCGACGCGGACGTCGTCGTCGTCGACCCGCCGCGGGCGGGCCTCGCGGGCAAGGCGCTGAAGCGCGTCGGCGAGGCCGGTGCGCCACGGCTCGTCTACGTCTCGTGCAACCCGACCACGCTCGCCGGCGACACGAAGCGCCTGCGCGAGGAGTACGGCTACGAGCTCGTCCGCGCGCGCCCGGTCGACATGTTCCCGCACACGCCGCACGTCGAGACGGTGGCGCTGCTCACGAAGTGACGTCCTTCCTCTGCAAGGCCTGCGGCACGCAGTTCCCGGAGGCCGACGAGCCGCCCGCCGACTGTCCGATCTGCTCCGACGAGCGGCAGTACATCCCCGAGGAGGGGCAGGAGTGGATCGCCTACGACGACGTGCGCGCGCGGCATCACGCGGACATCCGCGAGGAGCAGCCGCGCCTGACCGGCATCGGCATGAAGCCGAGCTTCGGCATCGGCCAGCGCGCGCTGCTCGTCGAGTCGCCGGGCGGAAACGTCCTCTGGGACTGCCTGCCGCTGCTGCCCGAGCACGAGGAGCTCGTGCGGGAGCGCGGCGGGCTCGCGGCGATCGCGATCTCGCATCCGCACTACTTCACGACGATGGTCGAGTGGGCGCACGCGTTCGACTGCCCGATCCTCGTGCCGGAGCCGGACCGCGAGTGGGTGATGCGTCCCGACGAAGCGATCGAGCTCTGGTCGGGCGACACGCGCGAGCTCTGGGACGGCCTGACGCTGCTGCGGCTCGGCGGGCACTTCGCCGGCGGCCAGGTCCTGCACTGGCCCGGAGGCGACGCGCTGCTCTCCGGCGACATCGTGCAGGTGCTGCCGGGCGGCCGCTGGGTCAGCTTCATGTACTCGTACCCGATGCTGATCCCGCTGCCGGCACACGAAGTCGCGCGGATCGCGGCCGCGCTCGAGTCCTGGGACTTCGAGCGGATCTACGGCGCGTGGTGGGGGCGCGTCGTGCGCGCCGACGGCAAGAACGTCGTCAGGCGCTCGGCCGAACGCTACGTCCGCGCGCTCGGCGCTCTAGGAGTCGCTCGCTCTCGGCGAGGCCGAGCGGAAGCGAACCTGGCGCCAGAGCAGGTCGGCGTTCGCGCTCAGGAACGCGAGCGACAGCAGCGGCAGCGCGGGTAGGCCGCCGAGATCGAACCAGACGGCGAGCGCGATCGTCACGCCGAACGACGCCGCCATCAGCAACCACGTCAGGCGCGACGCGCAAGCCGAAGCGATCGGCCGCCGCGAGGAAGACGGCGAAGAAGAGGATGTCGGGGATGCCGAGGTTCGCCGTCGATTCCTGGCCCGGCGCCGGGAAGGCGAACGAGAGCCGCTCGAAGACGCCCTTGTGGTGCTCGACGATCGTGTTCGTCGGCCCGCGCCAGACCGAGTAGGCGTCCACCCACGGGATCATCAGCGCCACGGCGACGACCCACGAGACCTCCTCGAACACCTCGAGGAGGATCCAGCCGGCGAACGTCGCCGCTCCGAGCTTCGCGAACGAGGCCGGCGCCTGCCACTCGAGGACCTCGAACGCGACCGCGAGCAGCGCGAGCACGAGCGCCGCGATCCAGAGCCAGCGCGAGCGCCGGATCGGCAGCAGCAGCCAGACGGTGGCGAAAACCGCCGGGATGACGAGCGCCCCGATGATCGCGACGTCCCACCAGAGCGATACGTCCGGGAGCCGCTCGTGCAGCGCGAAGTACAGCGCGAGCGCCGTCGCCAGAACGGCGAACGCGACGAGGCGCCGTCTACTCAGTACGGGGGCAGCTCCGCCCACCAGGGGCCGAGCGCTTTGAACGCGTTCCAAAACTCCGTCTTCTTCTCCTGCTCGTCGAGCGAGGCGTCGATGTCGGGCACGACGAGCGCGTCGATCGTTGGCGTGAACCGCTGCAGTTCTCCGAGTCGCGGCTCGACGGGATCCGAGAGTGGGAAGTCGAGCTCGTTGAGAAAGCGCAGAGTATCTTCACCCATCGCGACGATCAGCTTCGGATGCACGATGTGCACCTCCCGAATCAGCATCGACCGCGCCTGCTCGGGCTTCTGGGCGGCGAACTTCAGGCAGTTCGTCCCGTAGACCGCGAGCGGGTCGACGTTGAGCCGCTGGAGCGACTTGATGATCGCCTGGCCGGCGCGGCCGTAGAACGAGACGCCCTCCTGCGCCTCCGACGCCTGCGGCCCGTACTTGAGCAGCATGATGTCGGCGAGCGGATGACCCGAGCCCACGACGGGGAAGTAGCGCTCGCCGGCGGCTTGCGTGATCTCGGCGCCGAGCTCGTTGATCTCGGTGATCGCCTTCTTGAGGTACCGCTCGTAGATCTCGTCGGTCGACACAGAAGACACGGCCCGTTGCGGTTTTCTCCCCTACCTGACCCGTTCCTTTGCCTGGGCCGCCCACTTCAGGGACTGGAGGTAGAGGAGCGACTTGGGCCGGCGCAGGATCTCGGCCGTGCGGAGGCTGAGCAGGAACTCGTCCGGCCCGTCGAACGCGCGCATCCTCAGCGCGCCGGTGCCCACGCCCTGGAGCACGTGCGCGTCGGAGCCCGGCGCCCATCGTCAGGTTGTACTTGCGCGCGAAGCGCAGCGCCTCGTCGTTGTAGGTCTCGAAGAGCAGCCGCGCGTTGTACACCTCGAACACGTCGATCTCGTCGAGGTGGCGGTGGAGGGTCGCCGGGTCCGGGATCGCGTGCATGCGGTCGAACGGATGCGGGACGTAGACGACGCCTCCCTGCGCCTTGATCGCGTCGATCGTCTCTCCGAAGCTCATCCCGCGCGGGATCTCCTCGTGCAGGAAGAGGCCGATCACCTCGCCCTGCCCGTCGGTCTTCACCTCTTCGCCGGGGATCACGACGATGTCGCGGTCACGTGCGAGCTCGGCGACCTCGAGAGCGCCGGAGAAGACGTTGTGGTCGGTGACCGCGATCGCGCCGAGCCCCTCCGCCTCCGCGTGGTCGAGCAGGAGCGAGGGAGGGACGCGGCAGTCGTGCGAGGCGCTCGTGTGCATGTGGAGGTCGACGACGATCCAGTCCCGATCCGCGAGCGGGTCGGCGTCGCGCTTCGGCGTGCGCCGGCGGCCGCGCAGGCTCTCGTAGATGTCGTCGAGCTTCAGCGCCACGTCGGTGAAGGTCTCGCCTTCCGCGGACGCGCGCGCTTCGCGCGCACGCTGCTCGCGATACGCGTCGTCCTCGGCGAGGCGTCCCATCTCGGCGGTCGCCAGCTGCGGCTGCTCGTGCGTTCCGGGCGGAGCCGCGACGGCGGCGCCGGACGCTCTCGCCTCGAGCGCGAGCCGCGACAGGCCGTGCGTCGCCGGAACGAAGATCGCCGTGTCGTTGAGAATCGCCGCGCGACTCGGCGCATCTCGTGCGCTCCGCACGTCGACCCGGTCGACGAGCGTCCGCGGGATGTAGGGCCGCGTCGACAGCGGCTTCGTCCGCAGGAGCGTGAGCCGCCAGTCCGGAAGCTCCCCGAGCGTGTGGAGCGCCGCCTTGAGCAGCGGCCGCTCGGTCTGGCGCCACTCGAGCACGATCAGCCGCTCCTTGCGCATCGGCTCGAAGAGCGACGTGTCGACGCCCTCCGACACGAGCGTGTAGTCGCCGGGGAAACGCAGCCGCCGCCGCGTCAGCCATCTCCTGCGACGTGGCCAGCAGGACGTCGATCCTGCCCAGCAGCTTCTCGCGCTGCGCGCGCCCCGGCGGATACGCGAGGCGCTCGGGCGAGAGAAACGTCGCGACCGTCAGGCTCTCGGCCTGGCGAAGCGCGAGGTACGAGAGGCTCGGCAGCGCGGGCTCGAACCCGTGGACGACGTCGAAGCGTCCGGTGTCGAGCGCGCGCGAGAGGTTCGTCCGCACGCCGAGCGGCACGCCCATCCGGCTGCGCCGCGAGATCGGCACGGCCGGGCCGAGCACCACGAGCTCGCTTTCCTCGAGCGACCCGTTGACGAGCGCGAGCCGGCTCGTCGACAGATCTGCTGCGCGGTTCGACGACGTGACGATCGTCACCGCGTGCCCCAGGACGCGCAGCTCCTGCGCGACGCCGGCCACGTGCTCGTTCACCTCGTGCGGCCGCGACCACGCGAACGGCGTGACGAGACAGATCCGAAGAGCCATTCGCGGCGAGTCTAACCCGCTACAGCCGGAGCACCATCTCGCGCTGGCGCACCGAAAGCGTGGCGCCGAGGTCGCGCAACGCAGCCACGGCGGGATCGTCGGCCGGGAAGTTGAGGGCGACGACGGTGCCGAGTGTCCGCGCCGTGCGGAGCAGATCGAGCGCGTCCGAGCCGGCGATCTGCACGAGCTGAACCCTCGCGGCGACCTTGACGACGGCAGCGCCGGCGCCGGTCTCGAGCCCGCGCGCGTCGTCGTAGTGCGCAAGCGTTGCGTCCGAGCGCTGCCACGGCTCGCGTGTCGTGCGGAGCTCGCGTATGCGCGCGTGCGCCTCGGACGCCGGCACCTCGCGCGCGGGTCCGGGCGCGGAAGCCTCGGCGAGCGTCCAGACCTCGACGTCGCGCGCGACCTCGTACCCGAGCTTCTCGTAGAGCCGGAACGCGCTCTCGTTCTGCTCGATCACCTCGAGCCAGACCCGCGCGACACCGCGTGCGCGCGCCTCGTCGTGGGCCGCCCGCATGAGGGTCTCGGCGACTCCCTGACGCCGGGCCGCCGGAACGACGCCGACGCCGCCGATCCACGCTTCGTCTCCTCTGATCGCCAGGTTCGCGAGGCCGATGGGCTCGCCGTCGCCGTACGCGATGCGGGAGGCGTCGAGGTCGATGTCGAAGGCGTCGACCATGACACGGAGCGTCGGCTCGTCGATGACGAACGGCAGGACGTAGCCCTCGTACGCGGCGGTGAAGAGCTCCGCCAGCGCGGCGAGCGTCAGCGAGCTCGCCGGGCGAAGCGCGATCTCCATGCGCCGACGCTAGCGCAAGGCGCTGAGCGGATCGACAGCGGCCCCGCGGTATCGAACCTCGAAGTGCAGGTGCGGCCCGGTCGCGTCTCCCGTCGCACCGACGAGCCCGACCTGCTCGCCCGGCCGCGACCCGGTCGCCGACCCGCACGTCGATCCGCGAGAGATGCGCATACATGGTGCGCACGCCGCTGCCGTGCGCGATCACGACGAGGTCTCCCCAGCCGCCGTCCTCGCCAGGCCGCCCAGGCGACGCGCCCCGCCGCGGCCGCAGCGACCGCAGTGCCTTCGCCGGCCGCGAGGTCGATCCCGGCATGGAAGCGCGATCCGCGGGGACCGAACGGGTCGCTGATCGGCGCGACGAGCGGCCACGCGAGCCGCAGCGGCGAGATCGCCACCGGCTGGGCGAGCGCTGCGACCGTCGCCGGTCCCACGACGCCGTCCGGGGTGAGGCGCGCCCAGCGCTGGAAGCGCCGAAGCGCAGCGTCCGTGTGACTGCCGAGCACGCCGTCGAACCCGCCGGATGGAAACCCGTGCCAGGCGAGCGAGAACTGGAGTGCCGCGACGTCGAGCCCCGACGCGCCTCGAACCAGCACACGCGCGCCGAGCTCCGCCGTCCGGCCGCCGAGCGCCGCGAGCGTCTTCGGTCCGACGACGCCGTCGGGAACGAGCCCCTTGCGCCGCTGGAGAGCGACGCACGCCGTTGTCGCGTCGCGGGGCCGTCCACGCCGTCGATCGTCCCGCGGTAGAGATCGCGCTGCTGCAGCGCGACCTGCACCGCCGCGAGGCGCGCGTCGCCGGCCGCCGCCGCGCTCGTAGCGCCTGCGGCGAGCAGAAGCAATGCCACCGTGAACCCCCCTAGACGCACGGGCGATCTGCCTTTCGCCCGCCGGCGCCGCCTTCCTGCCGCGGACGAAGCGACGGTTACGAGCGCCGGCGCACGACGACGGCCGCGGGGGAGTCACGATGGCCACGAGCGCGGCGACCGCGAGGATCGTCGCCGCGCCCGGGAGGAAGATGCGGCTTACGCGGCTGCGACCTTCGCCGCTTTGCGCGCGTTCTGCTTGATGAACTTCTCCACGGCGTCGTACGCCTCGTCGTCGACGATCTGCTTCGGCGGCGACTTCATCAGGTACGAGCTCGGGCCTTCGAGCGCCCCCGAGATCCCGTTGTTCAGCGCGAGCTTCGCCATGCGGACGGCGTCGATCACGATGCCGGCCGAGTTCGGCGAGTCCCACACCTCGAGCTTCAACTCGACGTTGAGCGGCACGTCGCCGAACGACGAGCCCTCCATGCGGATGTACGCCCACTTGCGGTCGGTGAGCCAGGGCACGTAGTCGGACGGGCCGACGTGCACGTTGCCCGCGCCCAGGTCGTAGTCGAGCATCGACGTGACCGCGTTCGTCTTCGAGATCTTCTTCGACTCCAGCCGCTCGCGCTCGAGCATGTTCAGGAAGTCGCTGTTGCCGCCGACGTTGAGCTGCATCGTCTTGTCGAGGTGCACGCCGCGCTCGCGGAAGAGCGACGTGAGCACGCGATGCGTGATCGTCGCGCCGACCTGCGACTTGATGTCGTCGCCGATGATCGGAACGCCGGCCTGCTCGAAGCGCCGCTGCCAGTACGGCTCGCGCCCGATGAACACGGGCATGCAGTTGATCATCGCGCAGCCCGCGTCGAGGATCTGCTCCGCGTACCACTTCGTCGCCATCTCCGAGCCGACGGGGAGGTAGTTGACGACGACGTCGACGTTGCGCTCCTTGAGGATCCCGACCACGTCGTCGGTCTCGCCCGGCGCCTTCTCGACGACCTGCGACAGGTACTTGCCGATGCCGTCGTGCGTCATGCCGCGGTTGACGGTGATGCCCGTCTTCTGGACGTCGGCGAACTTGATCGTGTCGTTCGGGTGCGCCCAGATCGCGTCGGCGAGGTCCTTGCCGACCTTGTCCTTCGTCACGTCGAAGGCCGCGACGAACTCGACGTCGCGCACGTGGTACCCGCCGAGGTTCACGTGCATGAGACCGGGGACGAACTTGTCGTCGGGCGCGTCCTTGTAGTACTCGACGCCCTGGAGGAGCGAGTTCGCGCAGTTGCCGACGCCGACGATGGCGACGCGGACCTTGTCCTCGCTGCGCGGGGACTTGCCGTTCGTGGTGGCCATGGGTTCCTTTCCGAGCCGCTGCGAGAGCGTCTCGATGATCAGGTCGTTGAGGTTGCGCTTGCGCTGGGCCGACCGGGCGTCGAGCCTGTCCTTCAGCTCGGCCGGCATGCGCAGCAGCACGGATCCGCCCTCGCCGGGCGGCTTGCCCGCCCGGCCGCTCGGCTCGAAGGCGACGGCGAACCGGGAGGCGAGGATGCCGACGGCGACGTCGTTGAGGCTGCGGCCCGAGCGGCGGACCTCCTCCGAGAGGCGGCGCTTGAGGTCGGCCGGCATCCGGACGAGGACGTCTTTGCGGGAGGGTGCTAGCACAGAAGTGCTAGCAGGATACCTACGGTCCGGCGCGCGCGCGAAGCTGGGCGCGGACCGACCAGACCCGCTGGCCGACGGTGAACCAGGCGGTCACCGCGAGGAGGTAGATCGCCCAGGGGAGCACACCCCAGGGACCGAGGACGAGCCCGGTCGTGATCACGACCACGCGCTCCGCTCGCGAGCCGATGCCGACGTCCCCCTTCAGCCCGAGCGCCTCGGCCCGTGCGCGCGTGTACGAGACGAGGAACGATCCGGCGACGGCGGCGAAGGCGAACGCGAGCGCGACCTCGTTGCCGTCGCGGTGGAAGACGAGCGCGATCGCGCCCAGCATGAAGCCCTCGCTGACCCGATCGGTCGTCGAATCGAGGAACGCGCCGAACGGCGTTCCCTTGCCGCTCAGTCGCGCGAGAGCACCGTCGAGGATGTCGAGGATCGAGCCGACCACGAAGACGAGGGCGCCGGTCCAGAAGAAGAGGATCTCGTTCCGGTACTCGAAGTAGACGAGCACCGACGAGATCGCGCAGAGCAGCACCCCCGAAGCGGTCAGCGCATTCGGCGTCACGCGCGAGCGGACGAGGCCCGACATCGACCGAGTCGCGAGCGCCCGTCCCTGCACGGTGTAGCGCTCCTTGAGCGTCGTCACTAGGTGGTGCGGAGCACAACGCTCACGACGCGCCGGCGATGGATGATCGCGAGCGCGACGAGCGCGACGCCGACGCCGGCCACGACGTCGAGCCAGAAGTGATTCGCGGTCGCCATCACGCTGAACCAGACCCACACGGGCCAAAGCAGCCAGGCGACCTTGGAAATCCGGTTGCGGCAGACGTAGGCGAGCGACACGCCGAGGATGAGCGCGTCCGCGGCGTGCAGGCTCGGCATCGCGGCGTACGGATTCGAGGCGAGCTCGATCAGGCCGCTGCCGTGATTGAGCCCACCCATCGAGCCGAGCGTGTCCGCGAAGCCGAAGGTCGGGAACATGCGGGGAGGCGCCGTCGGCGCGAGGACGTAACCGAGCAGGCCGAGGACGTTCGCCAGCAGGATCGTGTTCCGCAGGCCGGGAAACGCGTCGTGACGCCGGAGATAGACCCAGAGCAGCGTCAGCCCGAGCACGGGGAACTCCGACATCCAGTACGTCCACGACACCGCCCACTCGAGGATCACCGAGGAGCTGGCGAGGTTCTGGAGCGTGAGCTCGAACAGGTGGTGCGCGTGCTGGCGCTCCCAGCCGATGACGGCGAGGCCGTTGCCGATCGCGCGGGCGGGATCTCGATCCGCGACGCCACGTGCCACCTGGTACACGGCGAGAAAGCCGAACCAGATCGCGAGCTGGAGGCCGAAATCGCCCCAGCCACGCGGCAGATAACGCCGACCTACGGCAGCGACGGCGGTCATGTCGGGAACGCACCCACGGTCGGTCCGATTGTACGCCTAGCCGCCGATGTAAGACATCTCGACCTTGGGCAGATCGGCTGTGCGAGCGGAGCGCAGCTCCGAATATCGATCGTTCCGGCGGCTCCAGATCGCGTCGATCGCGGCTGCAAGCTCCACGTCGTCGGCGGCGCTTCGGACCAGCGCGCGGAGGTCGTGGCCGTGCACCGCGAACAGGCACGTGTAGAGCCGGCCGTCGGCCGAGATGCGCGCACGGGTGCAGGCTCCGCAGAACGGTTGGGTCACCGACGCGATCACGCCGATCTCGCCCGCGCCGTCGACGTAGCGCCAGCGCCGCGCGACCTCACCGAGGTATGCGGGTTCGACGGCCTCGAGCGGGAACTCGGCGTGGATCGTCTCGACGATCGTCTTCGCCGGGACGACCTCGTCCATCCGCCAGCCGTTCGTGTGCCCGACGTCCATGTACTCGATGAAGCGCAGCGTGTGTCCCGTGCCGCGAAAGTGCCGTGCCATGTCGAGGATCCCGTCGTCGTTGACCGCGCGCTTCACGACCGCGTTGACCTTCACCGGCAGCCCGGCCTCGGCTGCTGCGTCGATTCCTTCGAGGACGCGAGAGACCGGAAAGTCGACGTCGTTCATCGCGCGGAAGGTCTCGTCGTCGAGCGAGTCGAGGCTCACGGTGACGCGCGTCAGGCCCGCGTCGGCCAGAGCCTTCGCCTTCCCCGGCAGGAGCGACCCGTTCGTCGTCAGCGTCAGATCCACGCCGAGCGGGGCGAGCATCTCGATCAGCCGCTCGACGTGGCGGCGGACCAGCGGCTCGCCGCCGGTGATGCGGAGCTTGCGGACGCCGTTCGCGACGAAGGCGCGCGCGAGCCGCTCGATCTCCTCGTAGTCGAGCAGTTGCGCACGCGGGAGGAACTGGTAGTCGCGCCCGAAGACCTCCTTGGGCATGCAATACGTGCAGCGGAAGTTGCACCGATCGGTGATCGAGATGCGGAGATCGCGCAGCGGCCGGCCGAGAGCGTCCACAGCCGCAGCGTACCCGGGAGGCATCCGGTTACCCGCCCGTTGGGCGTCGTTCCAGCGACGGTCCATGAGAGACGGATCGTGTAGACAACGCGGGTGCCGAGTCGCGCAGCACCGGCCGTCGCGCTCGTGCTGGTCACGGCCGTGTGGGGCGTCACCTTCGTCCAGATCAAGGACGCGCTCGAGCTCTATCCGCTCTTCGCGTTCCTCGCGGTGCGCTTCGCGATCGCCGTCGGGGTCCTCGCCGTTCCCGCCGCGCCGCGGCTGCGCTCGCTCGGCACGGACGGCGTCGTCGCGGGCGGCGCGCTCGGCGCGCTCCTCGCGGCGGGGTACGCGCTCCAGACGGCCGGGCTCGAGCGGACGACCGTCTCGGCGGCGGGCTTCGTCACCGGGATGTACGTCGTGCTGACGCCGGTCTTCGGGGTCGTCCTCTTCCGGCTCCGGGCGGAGAGGTCGGTGTGGGTCGGCGTTGCCCTAGCCGTCGCCGGGCTCGCCATGCTGAGCGGGATCTCCGCCGGCTCGGTGAGCGGCGACCTGCTCGTCCTTGCCGCCGCCGCGCTCTACGCACTGCAGATCGCGTCGATGGAGCGCTTCGCCCCGCGCTACGACCCGCTCGCATTCACCACCGTCGAGATGACCGCGGCATTCGTCGGCTTCGCGGTTGTCGCAGCTGCGCTCGGACAGATCGAGGCGCCGAGCGGCGTGACCGTTTGGGCAGCGCTGCTCGTCACGGGAATCTTCGCGAGCGCGCTCGGCTACCTCGTCCAGGCCTGGGCGCAACAGCGAACGAGCGCGACGCGAACGGCGCTGATCTTCGCCCTCGAGCCCGTCTTCGCCGGGATCTTCGGCTACGCGCTCGCCGGCGACCGGCTCGGCGCAGTGGGCTGGGCGGGCTGCGCCCTCATCCTGTGCGGGATCGCAGTCGCCGAGCCGGCGGCCGCGGCGACGCTCGCACGGCTCGTGCGCGTTCGGAGAAGCGCCTGACCGCCGTTGTCCTTGCACTCGTGTCGGCGGCGCTGTTCGGGGCGATGACTGTGGCCGTTCGGATCGGCTTCCGCTACGAAGAGGATGCGGCGCTCGCCACCCTCGCGACCGTCACTTCGGCGCTCGCCGTCGCGACCGCGGCCGCGCTCGTCGCAGGCCCACACGACGTCGCGGCGGCCTGGCCGTTCGCCCTCGCCGGCTTCCTGGCGCCGGGCGGGTCACAGCTCCTGTTCACCTTCGCCATCCGCAGCGTCGGCGCGTCGCGGACGTCGGTCGTAGTCGGCGCCGCACCGCTTGCGGCCGTCGTGATCGCATTCGTCGTGCTCGGCGAGCCGGTTTCCGAGCCGCTCGTCCTCGGCGCGATCGCGATCGTCGCCGGCGGAGTCGCCCTGATCGCCGAACGGCGGCCCGAGCACCTGCGCGCGAGCGGTCTCGTCCTCGCCGGCGCGTGCACCCTGCTCTTCGCGACCCGCGACAACCTCGTACGTCACCTCGCCGTCTCGAGCTCGGTGCCGCCGACGGTGGCCGCGGCCGCGACGCTGTTCACGGGTGGCCTGGTCGCCGGTCTCTACGCGCGGCGGCTGCCGGGCTCGCGGGCCTTCCGGATCTTCGCGCCCGCCGGCATCTGCTTCGGGCTCTCGTACGTGTGCCTCTTCGAGGCGTACTACCGTGGGCGCGTGTCGGTCGTGTCGCCGCTCGTCGCGACGGAGACGTTCTGGGGCGTGGGGCTGTCGGTTCTGTTGCTGCGCCGGAGCGAGCTCGTGGGCCGTCGTCTGGTGGCCGGCGCGGTCCTCATCGTCGCCGGCGCGGTCGTGATCGGGATCTACCGGTGAACGGCCGTCGAAACCGGAACCGGGCAGCCGTGTGGGGCCTCGTCACCGTGGTCCTGGCGCTCTTCGTCGCGGGCGCGGTCTGGCGCACGCTCAACCCGAACACCTCGGAGAACCCGAGCGAGGACGCGCAGCTCGTCTCGCGCCAGGACGGCTATTACCTCTGCCTGCACCGCCCGGAGATGACCCCTGGGGAGATGTACAAGCTGATCAAGCGCGAGCTCCCGAAGGACAACCAGGTCGCCGCGCTGCGCGGCTGCCAGGAGGCCCAGAACCGGTAGGTGCGGATGCGGTCAGCGGCGGGTTGTCCAGAGCAGGTTCACGAGCACGATCGCGACGCAAACGGCGATCACGCCGGCCGGTCCGGCTATCCCGCCGGCGATGGCGATCAACGGAATCGCGATGCCGAGCGAACCGAGCGCGAGCGGAATCATCGGCGCGTTGTGGGCCGGTCTGCGTCTCGCGGCGTCTTCCCGTGCGCGCCGCTCGATCTCACGCTCCACCTTGTCCGCGAATTGCTCGACCAACTGAGGCTCGAGTTCTCTGCCCGTCTCCTGCCGCGCTGCGATCGTCGCCTCGAGCTCGTGCCTCAGCTCATGCTCGTCGGGCATGGGCCCAGCATACGGCACCGGATGATCTGCTACAAAGTGGCTTAGATTTTCTCAACAGGAGGAGAACAACACATGGCAAAGACCATCGGGATCGACCTCGGCACGACGAATTCCTGCGTCGCCGTGCTCGAAGGTGGCGAGCCGACCGTCATTCCGAACGCGGAGGGTGGCCGCACGACGCCGTCCGTCGTCGCGTTCACGAAGGACGGCCAGCGGCTCGTCGGGGCGCCCGCGAAGCGCCAGCAGGTGACGAATCCCCAGAACACGATCTTCTCGATCAAGCGGTTCATGGGCCGCAAGTACGACGAGGTCTCGGAGGAGATGAAGATCGTCCCCTACGAAGTCGTCAAGGGGCCGAACGACGACGTGCGCGTGACGGCTGACGGCAAGGAGTACGCGCCGCCGGAGATCAGCGCGATGATCCTCCAGAAGCTCAAGGCCGACGCGGAGTCGTACCTCGGCGAGACCGTCGCCGACGCAGTCGTCACCGTCCCGGCGTACTTCAACAACGCGCAGCGCGAGGCGACGAAGGACGCCGGCAAGGTCGCCGGGCTCAACGTCGTCCGCATCATCAACGAGCCGACCGCGGCCGCGCTCGCCTATGGGCTCGACAAGGAAGGCGCCGACCAGACGATCCTCGTCTTCGACCTCGGCGGCGGCACGTTCGACGTGTCGGTGCTCGAGCTCGGCGAGGGCGTCTTCGAGGTGAAGGCCACGAACGGCGACAACCATCTCGGCGGCGACAACTTCGACAAGGCGATCGTGGACTGGATGGTCGCCGAGTTCAAGAAGGATCAGGGCATCGACCTCGGCGCCGATCGCATGGCGTTGCAGCGTCTGTACGAGGCGGCCGAGAAGGCGAAGATCGAGCTGTCGTCGACGATGACGACGCAGATCAACCTGCCGTTCGTCACAGCGACGCAGGAGGGGCCGAAGCACCTCGACCTGCAGCTCACCCGCGCGAAGCTCGAGGAGCTCGTCGCGGATCTGCTCGACCGCACCGTCGGCCCGACGAAGCAGGCGCTCGCGGACGCCGGTCTCGACGCGTCGAAGATCGACCACGTGATCCTGGTCGGCGGCATGACGCGCATGCCTGCGGTGCAGTCGAAGGTCAAGGATTTGATCGGCAAGGACCCGCACAAGGGCGTCAACCCGGACGAGGTCGTCGCAGTCGGCGCCGCGATCCAGGCGGGCGTGCTCCGCGGCGAGGTGAAGGACATCCTGCTGCTGGACGTCACACCGCTCTCGCTGGGGATCGAGACGAAGGGCGGCGTGTTCACGAGGCTCATCGAGCGGAACACGACGATCCCGACGAAGAAGTCGGAGGTCTTCTCGACCGCGGACGACAACCAGCCTTCGGTCGAGGTGCACGTCCTTCAGGGCGAGTCCGAGATGGCGCTCTACAACAAGACGCTCGGCAAGTTCCAGCTCGTCGGCATCCCGCCGGCGCCGCGGGGCATGCCGCAGATCGAGGTCTCGTTCGACATCGACGCGAACGGGATCATCCACGTCACCGCCAAGGACCTCGGCACCGGCAACGAGCAGCAGATCCGCATCGAGGGCGGCTCGGGGCTCAAGGAGGACGAGGTGCAGCGGATGATCCGCGAGGCCGAGGCGCATGCGGACGAGGCGCACAAGCTGCGCGAGCTCGCAGACGCGCGGAACGTCGCGGAGACGCTCGCCTACCAGACCGAGCGCTCGCTGAAGGAGCACCGCGACAAGCTGCCCGAGAGCGACGCCGCGACGATCGAAGGTCGCGTCATGGAGCTTCGCGGCGTGCTCGATTCCTCGGACGTGAACGAGATCAAGCAGAAGACGGACGCACTCCAGGAGGCGTCGCAGAAGCTCGCCGAGATCCTGTACTCGCAGGCGGCGTCGCAGGCGCAGTCGCAGTCGACCTCGGCCGACGGCGCAGCCGCGTCGGACGACGACGAGGTCGTCGAGGAGGCCGACTACGAAGTGATCGACGAGGAAGAGGCAGCGAAGCGGTCGTGACCGAGGAGCCGCAGACGACAGAAGAGACGACGGACGAGGTCGTCGAGCAGCCGGATCCGCTCGCTGAGGTGACGCGGGAGCGCGACGAGTACCTCGACGCGCTCCAGCGCCTCAAGGCGGAGTTCGACAACTACCGCAAGCGCGCGGCGCGCGAGCAGACCGACCTGAGCTCGCGTGCCGCGGAGCGGCTCGTGAAAGAGCTCCTGCCCGTCCTCGACGACCTCGAGCGCGCGCTTGCGGCCGCCGAGGAGCACGAGGAGGCGAAGCTCGAGGAGGGCGTACGTCTCGTCCATCGCTCGCTCGCCGACGCCCTGCGCAAGGAGGGCCTCGCCGAGATCGAGACCAATGGCCAGTTCGACCCGCACGTGCACGAGGCGCTGCTCTCCCAGCCGGACGACGAGAAGGAGTCGGGCGCAATCCTCGACGTCATGCAGAAGGGCTACCGCATCGGCGACAGAGTCGTGCGGCCGGCAAGGGTGATCGTCGTCGAATGACTTCGTCGCTCTACGAGACCCTCGGCGTGGCGAAGAACGCGTCACAGGACGAGATCAAGAAGGCGTACCGCAAGCTTGCGCGGCAGTACCACCCGGACCGGAATCCCGGCGACAAGGCTGCGGAGGCGAAGTTCAAGGAGGTGCAGACCGCGTACGACGTGCTCTCGGACGACGCGAAGCGCAAGCAGTACGACGCCGGCGGCAACGGCCGCGTGCGTGGAGCCGGCCAGGGTGGCGTGCCCTTCGACTTCGACCTCGGCAACTTCGACCTCGGCGACATCCTCGGTGGTGTCTTCAACCGCGGTGCCCGCGGAGGCGCGGCGCGTCGTCCGCAGGCTCAGCGCGGTGCCGACAT
Organism: uncultured Actinomycetes bacterium; assembly: GCA_963708685.1. Taxonomy (GTDB): domain Bacteria; phylum Actinomycetota; class Thermoleophilia; order Gaiellales; family Gaiellaceae; genus DASVFB01. The sequence goes on along the minus strand of CAVPTP010000006.1, from coordinate 412,373 downwards.
CGAGGCGGAAGTGACGCTGTCGTTCGAGGACTCGCTCAAGGGCGTGCAGACGCAGATCCCGGTCGAGGTCGATACGCCGTGCCGCGAATGCGGCGGCACCGGCGCGCAGCCGGGGACGGCGCCGGTCATCTGCCCGGAGTGCAACGGCCGCGGCGTCACGTCGGAGTCGCAGGGGCTCTTCTCGCTGTCGCAGCCGTGCCCGCGCTGCCGCGGCAACGGCACCGTGATCGAGAAGCCGTGCGACCGCTGTCACGGCAGCGGCCGTGAGCGCCGCACGAAGCGCTACTCCGTCAACATCCCCGCCGGGGTCAAGGACGGGACGCGGATCAAGCTCAAGGGCAAGGGAGAGCCCGGCGCGGGCGGCGGCCCGGCCGGCGACCTCTACGTCGTCACGCGCGTCGCGCCTTCGCCGCTGTACCAGCGTCGCGGCGAGGCCGATCTGCTCGTCGAGGTTCCCGTGAGCTTCCCGACGGCTGCGCTCGGCGGGAGCGTGCAGGTGCCGACGCCCGAAGGCGCTGTCTCGCTGAAGATCCCGGCGGGCTCGGAGGACGGCAAGCTGCTCCGAATCAAGGGCCGCGGCGCGCCGAAGCTGAAGGGTGGCGGCAAGGGCGACGTCGTCGCGCGCGTGCGGATCGACGTGCCGAAGAAGCTGAACAAGCGCAGCCGCGAGCTGCTCGAAGAGTTCCAGAAGGTGAACGGGTAGTGGACGACCACCCGCGCTACATGATCAGCGTCGCGGCCGACCTCGTCGGGATGCACCCGCAGACGCTGCGCATCTACGAGCAGAAGGGGCTCGTCCGGCCCAAGCGCACCGCCGGCAACACGCGTCTCTACTCGGAGCTCGACCTCGAGCGGCTGCGGCTGATCCAGCGACTGACCACGGAGCTCGGGCTCAACCTCGCCGGCGTCGAGCACGTGCTCCGGCTCGAGGACGAGCTGCGCCGCATGCACGCGCGCCTCGACCGGATGGAACGCGAGATGCGCGAGGCGATCGACGCCGTGCACCGCAACTACCGGCGCGATCTCGTCCCCGTTTCCCAGGTCTCGACGACGGTGATCCGGAGGGCATAAGTGGACTTCGAAAAGCTGACACTCAAGTCGCAGGAAGCCGTCGCCGCCGCGCAGGAGCTGGCGCGCCGCCTCGGCAATCCGGAGCTCTACCCCGAGCACCTCGTGCTCGCCCTGCTCGACCAGGAGCTGCCCCAGCAGCTCGTTCCCGATCCCGCTGCGCTTCGCGCTCAGGCCGAGGCAACGCTGCGCGGGAAGCCGACCATCCAGGGCGCACAGCAGCAGCCGCACGTGTCGGCCGCGTTCTCGCGCGTGCTCGACAAGGCCGAGGACGAGGCGAAGCGGCTCGAGGACGACTACATCTCGACCGAGCATCTGCTGCTCGCGCTCGACGTCGTTCCGCGCGACCAGCTCGAGGCGAAGATCAAGCAGGTGCGCGGTGGCCGGCGCGTGACGTCACAGGACCCGGAGGAGACGTATCAGGCGCTCGAGAAGTTCGGTCGAGATCTAACCGCGGCAGCCGAGTCGGGCAAGCTCGACCCGGTCATCGGCCGCGACGAGGAGATCCGGCGCGTCATGCAAGTCCTCTCGCGCCGTACGAAGAACAACCCCGTGCTGATCGGCGACCCGGGCGTCGGCAAGACCGCGATCGCAGAGGGACTCGCGCAGCGGATCGTCGCGGGCGACGTTCCCGAGGGACTGAAGGGCAAGCGCGTGTGGGCACTCGACATCGGCGCGCTGGTCGCGGGCTCCAAGTACCGCGGCGAGTTCGAGGAGCGGCTGAAGGCCGTGCTCGCAGAGGTCACCGCTGCCGAAGGGAAGATCGTCCTCTTCATCGACGAGCTGCACACGATCGTCGGCGCCGGCGCGGCCGAGGGCGCGGTGAGCGCCGGCAACCTACTCAAGCCGATGCTCGCGCGCGGCGAGCTGCGCGTGATCGGCGCGACCACGCTCGACGAGTACCGCAAGCACATCGAGAAAGACGCCGCGCTCGAGCGCCGCTTCCAGCCGATTTTCGTCGGCGAGCCCTCGGTGGCAGACACGATCGCGATCCTGCGCGGCCTGAAGGAGCGCTACGAGGCACATCACGGCGTGCGCATCCGCGACGCCGCGCTCGTCGGGGCGGCCGTTCTCTCCGACCGCTACATCTCCGACCGCTTCCTCCCGGACAAGGCGATCGACCTCGTCGACGAAGCGGCCTCGCGGCTGCGCATGGAGATCGACTCGTCGCCGGTCGAGCTCGACGAGGCGGACCGCCGGGTGCGCCAGCTCGAGATCGAGCTTGCGGCGATGGCGAAGGAATCGGACGAGGTGCGCGAGCCGGTCGAGCGCGAGCTCGCGGAGGCGAAGGAGCTACGCGACGAGCTCGCCGCGCGCTGGCAGACCGAGAAGGAGGCGCTCGACCGCGTGAAGGAGATCACGCAGCGGATCGACGAGCTGCGGATGGAGGCCGAGCGCGCGGAGCGGGTCGGCGATCTCGGACGCGTGGCGGAGATCCGCTACGGCGAGCTGCCCGAGCTCGAGAAGGAACTCGCCGCGCGCGAGCAACAGACCGACGTCGAGCCGATGGTGAAGGAGGAGGTCGACGAGGACGACATCGCGACCGTGGTCGCGCGCTGGACCGGCATTCCCGTCACGAGGCTGCTCGAGGGTGAGACCGAGAAACTGATCCATATGGAGGACCGGCTGCACCGGCGGGTCGTCGGCCAGGACGACGCGATCGCTGCGGTCGCGAACGCGCTACGGCGCGCGCGCACCGGCCTCCAGGATCCGAACCGGCCGATCGGCTCGTTCGTCTTCCTCGGCCCGACCGGCGTCGGCAAGACCGAGCTGGCGCGTGCGCTGGCGGAGTTCATGTTCGACGACGAGCGGGCGATGGTGCGGCTCGACATGTCGGAGTACCAGGAGCGGCACACGGTTGCGCGGCTCCTCGGCGCGCCGCCCGGCTACGTCGGCTACGAGGAGGGTGGTCAGCTCACGGAGGCCGTGCGGCGGCGCCCGTACTCGGTCGTGCTCCTCGACGAGATCGAGAAGGCGCATGGCGAGGTGTTCGACGTGCTGCTGCAGATCCTCGACGACGGCCGGCTCACGGACGGGCACGGCCGCACCGTCGACTTCCGCAACACGGTGATCATCATGACGTCGAACATCCGGTCGGCCGACGCTCTGCGCGACTTCTTCCGCCCGGAGTTCCTGAACCGGATCGACGAGGTCGTCGAGTTCAAGCCGTTGAGCCGCGAGCAACTGTCGGAGATCGTCGAGCTTCAACTCGCGCAGCTCCGGAAGCGTCTTGCCGATCGTGGGCTCGAGCTCGAGCTGACCGACGCGGCGAAGGAGGCGCTCGCCGAGGCCGGCTGGGATCCCGCCTACGGCGCCCGGCCGCTCAAGCGCGCGGTGCAGCGGCTCGTGGAGAACCCGCTCGCGCTGCGTCTGCTCGAGGGCGAGTTCGGCGAGGGCGACACGATCCGCGTCGACGCGCAGAACGGAGAGCTCGTCTTCATGCGCGCCGACGCGCCGGCGGCGGCCGCGGCGTGAGCCGCTAGTCGACGTTCGGCCAGCGCGGCGCGCGCGGCGCCTGCGGCTCGAACTTCGACCAGTCGTCGCGCGGCGGGGCGAAGAGGTCGAGCACCGCGGCACCGTCGGGTCCCGCGGTCACCTCGTGCGGAACGTTCGAGGGGATGCACCAGGTCGCGCCCGGGCGGAGCTCGCGCGTCTCGTCCGCAACGCGGAAGGTCAGCGATCCGGAGAGAACCATCCCGAGCTGCTCGTTCTCGTGGCTGTGCTCGGGCACGGCCGCGTTCGGCGCGAGCTCGACGACGGCGAGCGTCAGCCGCTCGCCGTGGACTGCGCGCGCGACGACGCCGGTCCAGATGTCCTGCGGCCCGATCGCGGAGAGGTCGTCGAACGCGCTCACGAAGGCGAGTGTACGCCCGCCGATGAGCCGATACGGTGCGCCGTGTGACGAAGCCGCTGCCGCCGCCGCTGCCGCCGGGCGAGCGCACGGCGGGTCAGGTCGTCGCCGAGTCGATCAGGCTGTACGGCCGCCGGTTCTGGGCGTCGCTCCCGCTCGGGCTGCCGATCGCGTTGATCACGCAGGTCTCCGCGAATCACACGATCGGCGCGCAGACGCTCATCCTCTGGGCCGCGACACCGCTCCTCACCGCCGCCTATCTCCGCGCCGTCGTGATCGCCTCGCCGGAGACGCTGCCGAGGCGCGCGCTCGTCCGCGCGTTCGCCGTGGGCCTCCTCGTGTTCCTGCCCGTCCCGGCGCTGCTTCGGTTCTACGTCCTGCCCGCGCTCGCGTGGCTCGCACTGTTCGGCCTCGCGGTTCCGGCCGCCGCGCACGAGGGGCTCGGGTTCCGCGACGCGCTCACGCGCGGCCGACGCCTGGCCGCGGCCGGCTATCTGCACGCACTCGGGTCGCTCTGCGCGCTCGCCATCGTCTACTTCGTCACGCGCGTGATGCTGCTCCTGCTGCTGCACGGGCAGGCGGACGCCGCTCTCCGCACCGCCGCCTTCCTCGCGGACATCGTGATCTCGCCGCTCATCTTCCTCGGCGCCGCGCTCCTCTACTTCGACCAGGCGGCGCGCGTCGTAGACTCGGGCACCCGACCCAGGAGGACACGCGATGCCGATCTACATCCTGCTGTCGACGCTCACGGTTCAGGGCGTCCAGACGCTGAAGTCGAACCCTGATCGTCTCGCCGCGGTGAACCAGGACGTCGAGGAGCTCGGCTGCAAGGTGCTGCACCAGTGGGCGACGCTCGGCGAGTTCGACTTCATCAACGTCGTCGAGGCGCCGGACGAGGCGACGATCGCGCGCGTCTCCATCTCGCTCGCGGCGCGCGGGTCGACGAAGATCCAGACGCTTCCGGCGCTGCCGATCGACGAGTTCCTCCGCTCGATCGAGACCTAGCCGGCGAGTGCGACCGCGACCTCGGCGGCGAGCTGCGCGTTCGCGGCGACGAGGGCGCGGTTGGCGGCGAGCGTTCGGCCGCCGCTTCGCTCGTGCAGAAACGCGAGGACGAACGGTGTCACGGCCTGGCCCGTCACGCCTCGCTCGCGCGCCTCGCCGAGCGCCTCTTCGATCAGCGGCTCGACGTCGTCGAGGCTCTCGTCCGGCGGCCGCGCGAGGAGCAGCCCTCCGCCGCCGAGCTCCCAGTGCGCTCGCGCGATCGCCGCCGCCTCCTCGGCGCTCTCGACCCGGGTCGCCAGGGGTGGGCCTCCGTGTGCCGCGTAGAAGAGCGGCAGCTCGTCGGTGCGATAGCCGAGCACCGGCACCGCCAGCGTCTCCAGTACCTCGAGCGTCGCGGGTACGTCGAGCAGCGACTTGATCCCGGCCGACACCACCAGGGTGCGCGTTCTCGCGAGCTCCCCGAGATCCGACGAGACGTCCGGATGTTCCGTCCACCCGCGGTGGACGCCTCCGAGCCCGCCCGTCGCCATCACCGCGATGCCCGCGGCGCGGCAGACCGCGAGCGTGCCGCCGACAGTCGTCGCGCCGACCGCACGCTGCACCGTCGCCGCCGCGAGATCGCGCGGGCCGACCTTGCGGGCAGCGGCGTCGAATCGCCCGAGCTCTTCCTCGGTCAGCCCGACGCGGACGCGGCCGTCGAGCACGCCGATCGTCGCGGGGACGGCACCGGCCGCGCGCACGCGCCGCTCCGATTCGACGCCGACCGCGACGCCTTCACCGGGCGGGAATCCGTGAGCGACGAGCGTCGTCTCGAGCGCGACGACCGCCTTTGCGTCACGCACCTCCTGCGATACGTCGATCATCGCCGCTCGTCCATGTTGACGAACTCGACGTCGCCCCAACGCTCGAAGCGCCTGACGTGGCGCCCGGTCTCGATGAAGCCGGCGCGCTCGTACACCCTGATCGCGCGCTCGTTGAACGCGGCGACGTAGAGGCGCACGATCGCCGGGCGGTAGCGCGCGCGTCCGAACTCGAGGCCTTGCCGGAAGAAGTCGAGCCCGAGCGAGCGACCGGTGAGCTCCGGGCGAAGGCCGAGCCCGTACTCGAGCACGTCGCCCTTCACTTCGAAGTAGTAGAACCCGACGAGTGCGCCGTCGTCGTCGCGGGCGACGAAGTGCCGCTCCGGATTCTTGACCGGATCGACGTCGCCGTCATAGAAGTCGTACGGCGGCTCGTAGCGCCACGCGTTCAGCTCGACGAAGTCCGCGTCGTTAGCGTGCTCGATCTTCACTCTGGCCATCCTGCCGCAGCTCCCGGGTTCGGCGGCAACCCCTGCACAGGCTCGGGCATAGCGCCGACCTGCGCGACGCAACGCGCGGCCGACTCGAGCGCGAGCGGCGTCCCGCCGACGATGTATCCCGCGGCGAGCGCATCTCCGGCTCCCGTCGTGTCGACGACGTCCGTCTCGCGCGCCGGATGATCGACGCCGTCGACGCTGATCCCGCGCGCGCCGCGCTTGACGATCCGGACCGCGCAGTCGACGTCACCGATCGCGTCCCACTCGCGCTCGTTTCCGAGCACGACGTCGGGACAGATGTTCGCAAGCGCGCCGCGCATCGCGTCGCCGAACCGGACGATGTGCGTCCACGACGAGAGGTCGACGCTCACCTTCGCGCCGTGCGTGCGGGCGAGTTGTGCGGCGCGCTCGGCTGCGCCGGCGATCGGCTCGCGCAGCAACGAGTAGCCCGAGAGATGGAGCGCGTCGCATCGGAGCCAATCCTTCTCCAGGTCGTCGGCCGAAAGCCCGGGGGCCGAGCCGCGGTCCGACGCCATCGTCCGGTCGCCCTTCGCATCGACGAGCGACACGACGATTCCGGTGCGCGAGCCGCGAGGCCCGCGCACATCGACGCGCCGCGCGTTCAGCTCGCGCTGCACGACGGTGCCCGCGTCGTCGTCCGCCCGTACGGCGATGACTCGCGCCCGAGCTTCGAGCGCGGCAGCCCAAGCCGCGACGTTCGCCGCCTGGCCGCCGGGCACGAGCGTCGTCACGGCCGTCGCGTCGTCACCGGCCGCGAGCGGGGAGTCGAGGCGCACGATCACGTCCAGGAGCAAGTCGCCGAGCGTGCACACGAGCACCGTAGGATTCTTTCGTGGACGGCGAGGACAAGCGCGGACAGCGGCTTCGCTCCTTCATGTACGGCGCGGTACTCGGCGCCTCTGCGGCGGTCGCCGCTGCACGCCGCCGGCGCCCGCGCCGCCGCTCAACGCGCGAGACGCCCATCGGCCTCGCCGCCTTCGAGGAAGCGCCGTGCTATCGCGAGACGCTCGAGAAAGAGGCGGAGCGAACCTGACCTGCCCGCGCGCTGCCGTACCTAGCTGCTGACCGTCCGGTCGAACGTCGAGGTGATCCGGGCGAAGGTCCTCGCGAGATTGTTTCCGTCCCGAACCACGACCGTGATCTGCTTCAGCTGGCGCCCGCCGCTCGGAGTCTTGAAGAGGATGTAGGTGTCGACCCGGTACGGGTAGCGATCCGGCGAGGCCGGTGTGCTCGTCGAAGTGACCGTCCGGATCGGAACGCACTCGGTCGCCGTGCCGCACGTGAACGTCGGCTCGGTTCCATCGGCGCACGTCGCGCTCGAGCAGCCCGTCGCCGTGTTCGGGCAAGATACGCCGAGCACCGAGTCGCACTTGTACGTGTTGTCGAGTGCGGTCATCTGGCTGCTGTCGAATCCGATCTGCGCGTAGAGAAGCGCGCGATAACGCTCCATCTGCGAGTCGGCGAGCGCGGCGGCCGTCGAGATGTGACTCGCGCGGCGCAGCGCGAACGGCGCCGGAATTGAAGGACGCGACGATCGCGAGGATGCCGATGTTCAGGATCACCATCGCCATGATCAGCTCGATCAGGCCGAAGCCTTCCTCCTGGCGTAGACGCTTCACCCTTCCCCAATCGGCATCGGGAGCGGATCACTCAAGCGGTCTGCGTCTACGGCCGATAGGGAGTGTCGGATGGCTGCATTCGCCTACTCGGCAATCAACGCTCAGGGTCTCGAGCTCTCGGGCGAGATCAACGCGCCCGATCCCGCCAGCGCCAGCGAGCAGCTGCGGATTCGCGGCCTGCTCACGCAGCGCCTGAAGGAGCTGCCCGCGAGCGGCGAAGGCGGAGCCCGCAGCGCCTTCAAGTCGATCAAGCCGAAGTCGCTCCAGATCTTCTCGCGCCAGTTCGCGACGATGATCGAGGCCGGCTTGAACGTCGTCGGCGCGCTCGTGATCCTCGAGGAGCAGACCGTCGACAAGTACCTGGCGGCGGCCGTGAAGGAGTTGCGCGCCGACGTCGAGGGCGGCCTGCTGCTCTCGCAGGCGATGAGCCGCCACCCGAAGGTGTTCAGTCGTCTCTACGTGTCGATGGTCGAAGCCGGCGAGGCCGCCGGAATCCTCGACATCGTGCTCGACCGCGTCGCGTTCCAGATCGAGAAGGAGACGCAGATCAAGCGGCGCGTCAAGGGCGCGATGATCTACCCGACGATGGTGTTCGCGTTCGCGACGCTCGTGCTCGTAGGAATGCTGCTCTTTCTCGTCCCGATCTTCGAAGGCATCTTCAAGGATCTCGGCGGTGAGCTCCCGAAGCTCACACAGCTCGTCGTCGATGCCTCGCACGTGTTGCAGAACGACTGGTTCATCGTCTTCCCCCTCTTCATCGGGAGCATCGTCGGCTTCTTCAAATGGAAGAAGAGCGAGAACGGTCGCAAGCAATGGGACCGGCTGAAGCTGCGCATGCCGATGAAGATCGGCGACGTCGTGCTCAAGGTGACGATGGCCCGTTTTTCACGCACGCTCTCGACGCTGGTCGGCGCGGGGGTGGACATCATCAAGGCGCTCGAGATCACTGCGACGACGTCGGGCAACTGGGTGATCGAGCAAGCACTGGGCGACGTGCGCGCACGGGTGCACGAGGGAGTGACGATCGCGCAGCCGCTCATCGAGAACCCGATCTTCCCGCCGATGGTCAGCCAGATGGTGAAGATCGGCGAAGAGACCGGCGAGCTCGAGAAGATGCTCTCGAAGATCGCCGACTTCTACGAGGACGAGGTCGACTCGTCGATCCAGACGCTCACCTCGATCATCGAGCCGATCATGATGATCGGCGTCGGACTGATGGTCGGCGTGATCATCATCTCGATGTACCTGCCGATGTTCAAGATGCTGACGCTGATCAAGTAGCCGCCGCCCCCCGCCCGCCCGCGCGCCGCGGCGGCGGTGGAAAGGCCCGCTACGTCGGCGCCGACTTCGCCACCGGGAGCTCGCGCCTGCGGACGCGCCGCAAACGCCGGCGCCGCACGAGCCACCAGATCCCGAGCACGGGAAGAGCGATCGGGCCGAGCGTCACCCCGACCGCGCAGAGCAGCGGGATCACCAGGATGCGGCGAGCCCGGCTCCGGCGCCTCCGGAACAGGAGCACGGCGGCCAGCACCCACCACAGGAGCCCGAACGCACCCCAGACGGCGAACGCGATCTTGCCCGCGCGAGAGTACGTCTCGTCGAAGGCGAAGGCGATGTAGACCCCCGGGAAGATCAGCAGGACGAGCAGCGCTGCGATCGCGAATGCCAGCGCCAGGGCGTGGCGAACCGCTCGGAAGCGTGCGTACCGTCCCCGCCAGTCGAGGATCGCGGCGCGCAGGACGTCGTGGAAGATCTCGTAGCGCTCGACGACGTCGTCTCTCTCGGGCCGCACGAGCCGCAGGACGCGAACGTCGGGCTCGGCGAGACGCGCGAGGACCGGGTCGAGGTCGCCGTCGCTGACGCCTGCGTACTTCGCGAGGTCGACGACCGAGTGCGCGATCTTCGATCCCGACGGCGTCACGAGGTAGCGAAACACTCTCGCTGCGATGTCGCGCTCGTCCTTCGAGAGCCGGCTCATCGTCTGGTCGAGGTGCGTCTCGACGATCTTGTTCACGCCGCCGAGGGCGGTGAGCGTCTCGAGACGCAACCGTCGCGAGCCGGCCTTCCGCTCCTCGTCCCACAGGCGCGTCATCACGAGCTGGAGGTAGGGCGCCTCGATCGAGATGTCCTCCTCGTCCTCGGTCGCGACTCCGTGGCCGGTCTCGCCCACGAACACGCGGCCCGTGCGGATGCCGTCGAGCACCACCGGAATCAGGTCCGTCGTCGACGCCGACGTTCTCGCCGTGATCCTCGTTCCAGCGCGCGACGGCTTTCTCGATCACCTCGCGCGCCTCGTTCGCGTCGAGGTGCTCGATCCGGATCAGGTTGCCGAGCAGGCCGGGCACCTCGCGCTCGAAGACGTCGAGCCGAGCGAGCGCGTCCTCGCGGATCGAGATGAGGAAGTTGGCCGCGAGGTCGCGGCGCGAGAGCGCCTCCGTGAGCTCGGCCGCGAAGCCCATGTCGCGGCTCGGCGCGGTGGTACACGAAGTACTCCTCGAACTGGTCGAGGACGACGAGCACGGGACCGCCGAGCCGATTGCTCCACCCGTCGAGGACCTCGGCGAGCGAGCCGTCGGGCGGGTCGGCCGCGAGCTCCGGCGCGGTCGCCTGCACCGCGTCGATGACCGCCTGCTCGAGTCCGCAGCCGCGGGTCGTCGGTCCAGCGCCGGTAGACGGCGACGGCGAACTCGGGCAGCCCGTACTGCTCGACGTTCTTGCGGGCGGTCTGCCGCAGCCCGTGCAGGACTCCGGCCTGGAGAATCGAGCTCTTGCCGATGCCGCTCGCGCCGTACAGGATCGAGACGCGGTAGGCGAGCAGGTTGTCCGTGACGTTCGCGCACCAGTCGTCGCGCCCGAAGAAGTAGTCCGCGTCGTCGACCGAGTACGGGACGAGGCCGAGGAACGGCGAGCTGCGCGTCGCCTGCCGCGGTCGTGTCCGGCGCGGTCGCAGCCGCGGTCACGGCAGGTTTCGCCGCATCGCGTCGACCCAGGCCGTGCAGGTCCGATGTCACGATCTTGACACCCTCGCGGCTCCAGAACTTCTCGTCGATCTCGTCGACGTCGTGCTGCACCGCCCACGAGATTCCGCGGCGGCGCTGCTCCGCCCAGATGTGCTTGAGGATCACGCGCAGGTTCCAGTCGCGCATCCCGTAGCCGAGGAAGAGGAAGTGGCTCGTTCTCATCTCGCGCATCAGCGAGGCCGGGATCAGCTTCTCGATGTTCGTGCGGGCCAGGTAGTCGATGTAGTGGTCCTCGGTGATCGACGTAGCTGTCGCGCGTCTCGTCGTCGCGATCGACGGCGCCGTGGATCTTCAGGATCACGGGACGCTGCTCGAGCGAGCAGCTTGCGGTACTGCTGTGTGCACGCGCACGTGGCGATCCCCGAGCGACGTGCACGAACTCGCCCGGCTTCTGCTCGGTGGGGGCGGCGTAGTAGACGAGGTCGAACTCCTGATCCGCCGCGCGAACGCCCGCTCGAGCGCGTCGTCGTAGTTCGTGGTGACGACGAGCTGGAACGGTTGCGGCCGGCCTCGCTCGCGCATCTCGCGCGACAGCTCCGCGAGAAAGACGTGCAGCGGCGTCGGCTCGTAGCCCCCGGTGAAGATCTCGCGCAGGTCGGTGTAGAGCGCCATCTCCTCGAGCTCGAGCGCGACGAACTGCGACACGCGGCCGAGGTTGCTGCGGTCGTCACCGGGATACCTGTACGTGTCCGCGAGGTACTTCGACAGCTCGCCGCCGTCCGGCAGGTAGGAGTCGCGGCCCCACGCGGCGCCGTCGGGGCGGCCGCAACGGTTCGCTCCTGCGCCGAGGAAGGGCACGACGCTCCCTCGCTCCATGCGCGTGAGCATGTCGGTGCAGTGCCTGTCGAGTTCTGCGGCGTCCATGCGGTTGGCGGGCATCGGCCAGAGCCCGTACCGATTAGACCGCGTGCGGAGGCGGCGTGCAAGGTGGTTCGATGACGCCGCGCGCGCCCCAGACGGAGGAGACGCCGCTTCGTGCCCTCCCCGGGCTCGTGCGCAGCTCAGGCGCGCGCTTCGTCGCGCCGCCCCCAGAGCGTCACGAGCCGCGCGACCATCGTGACCAGGAACACCTGCCCGAAGAGCGCTTCCAGCGCAGTCAGCGCCTGCGGCAGGCCAGGCACCGGCGAGAGATCGCCGAAGCCGAGCGTCGTCAGCGCAACGAAGCTGAAGTAGACGTACTCCGACTGGGAGTGCTCACCCGGCTGCGCGAAGAACTCGCCGCCGAACTCGTTCACCGCGAGAAAGCAGAACGCGAACAGAAGCCCCACGAGCACGTATGCGCACAACGCTCCCAGCACGGTCTCCGACGTGACCTGTCGGTGGTGGAGGACGCGGCTCACGGTCACCGGCAGCGTGGCGGTGACGAGCAGTGCGATCGGGAGCAGGTACGCGACGCCGACCGCCCGCGTCGAATCGACGGCGAGCACGAGCGGCGCGAGAGCGACGCAGGCGCCGACCTCGATCCATTGTCGGCGGGTCACCGTGTGACCGGTCTGCGGGTCCGAGATGGCGACGACGAGCGCGGCCGCCGCCAGCAGCGTGCTGCCGAGCGCTCCCCAGCGGCGGTCGTCGACGAGCTCGAGGAGCAGGAAGTTCGCGAGCAGCAGGACGAGCAGGGTCCCGTAGCTGTCGAGCACGCGAACCGCGATGCGGCGTTGGCGGTCGGAGATCATCGGACGCTGACCCGACGGGTTGTTCTGGATCGTCGCGCCCACCCCTTCCGCTCGACCGACCGCCTTGCCCTTTCGGGAAGCTTTTGCAATACTGAACCCAATGGTTCAGTATCCGACGACCGTCGACCGCGCCTTCTCGGCCCTCGCCGACCCGACCCGACGCGCCGTGCTCGAACGGCTCGGCGCCGGCAACGCCACGATCAGCGAGCTCGCCGAGCCGTTCGGCATGTCGCTGACCGGGATGAAGAAGCACATCCGGCTGCTCGAGGAGGCGAACCTCGTCGCCACGGAAAAGGTCGGCCGTGCCCGTAGCTGCACGCTCGTGCCCTACGCCTTCGAGGGCATCAGCACATGGCTGCAGCGGCTCGACCGCTTCGCGCAGGTCGTCGAACGGACGAAAGGAGCACGATGAGCACCACCGTCACCACCCCGAACGAGCTGGAGATCCGCGTCGAGCGGGTCTTCGACGCACCGCGCGCACACGTCTACTCCGTCTGGACGGATCCGGCGCTGATCCCCGAATGGTGGGGCGACGGCACCGTTGTCGAGGAGATGGACGTCCGTCCCGGCGGCACCTACCGTTTCCGCACCGCGTTCGGCGTCGTCGAGGGCGAGTTCCACGAGGTCGAGCCGCCCGAGCGCCTCGTGCAGACGTTCCAGAACCACCTGCAGACGCTCCTGTTCGAAGACCTCGGCGAGCGGACGAAGCTGACGCAGACGATGCGCTTCGAGACGACGGAGCAGCGGGACACCACGATGCAGTACGGCGTCGAGGAGGGCGCGAAGGCGGGGTTCGAGCGCGTCGACGCGCTGCTGGAGAAGATCGCGGCCTGAGCCCGAGTGGCGAGCGCGGGACGCGATGGCACCCGGTCGCGTCCCGCGCTCGGTCGAGGTCAGCGCTCGGGCGCGCGGGACGCAGCTGGTTGCGGCTCGACGTGTCATTTCCGCCGGGGCGTCGATACTGATCCCGTGCGATTGCCTCGTCTTGCGAAAGGCCACCTCGTCGGCAGGCTCCTTCCGGTAGCCGTCGTTGCGGCTGCTCTGGTGTCAGCAGCTCCCGCGCGGGCCGCCGTGCCCGGAACGGTGATCGACGAGGCTGCGACGGCGCTCGCGAGCAATCCGGTCTACGTCGATCCGCAGGCCGAGAAGACGATCACGCGCGCGCAGGCGGGCGCCGTGCGCAAGGAGATCGTGAGCCGTGGGCAGGGTCCGATCTACATCGCGGTCCTCCGAGCGGCGGCCGTCAACGAGGCGGGAGGGGACGCAGTCGGCGTCATCGACGAGCTGCACAGCCGCCTCGGGCGGCGCGGCGTCTACGCCGTCGTCGCCGGCGGTCACTTCCGCGCCGAGGCGACGGACCTGCCTCCCGGGGAGGCGGGCGACCTCGCCGCCTCGGCCTTCGCTGCGCACCACGACGAGGGCATCACTCCGACGCTCGTCGACTTCGTGGACCGGGTCGGCGGCGCGCGCACGGGCCAAAGCGGCGGCGGCGGAAACGGCGGCGGGGGCGGCGGCGGCGCGTTCGGCGGGATCGGGCTGCTGCCGATCCTGCTCGTCGCCGGCCTCGGGTTCTTCGTGTTCCGCCGCTTCAGCAGGAAGCGCCGCGACGCGGAGCAGTTCGCCGACGTGAAGGAGTCGGCTCGACTCGACCTCGTTGCTCTGGCCGACGACGTGCAAGACCTCGAGCGTCGCGTCGAGGCGAATCCGGCCGCGCGACGCGACTACGACGCGGCGCTGCAGCAGTACGAGCGCGCATCGAGTGCGTTCGACGGCGCCCGCAATTCCGAGCAGCTCGAGCCGGTCGCGGAGGCGCTCGAGGAGGGGCGCTATCTGATGGCCTCGGCGGAAGCGCGCCTCGAGGGAAACGAGCCGCCCGAGCGGACGGCTCCATGCTTCTTCGACCCGCGGCACGGCCCGTCGGTGCGCGACGTCGAGTGGTCGCCCGACGGCGGCGCGACGCGTGAGGTACCCGCATGCGCGGCGTGCGCGCTGCGAGTCGAGGAGGGAGAAGAGCCCGACTCTCGCCAGGTGCTCGTCCGCGGTCAATCGATGCCGTACTGGGCCGCCGGTCCGGCGTTCGGCGGGTACTTCGGCGGGTTCTTTCCCGGGCTCCTGCTCGGAGAGATCGTCGGCGGGTCGTTCGGCGCGGGGCCGTTCGACTCGGGCGGCGTCGACTCGGGCGGCTTCGGCGGTGACTTCGGCGGCGGCGGCGCAGGCGGCGACTTCGGCGGGGGAGGCGGGGACGGCGGCGGCGGCGACTTCTAGGCGGAGGTCGGCGACCGCGGGTGCAGGCGCCGCGCTGGTCTGGGCGCTGCAGGAGCCGCTGGATCAGAGGCTCCTTCGGTGCGATTACTCGGACGTCGCGCTACTCGGAAAGGCGGTGACCCGCGGGCCGGGCTGGCGCGTCGCCGGGCTGGCCGTCCACGCGGCGAACGGCGCGGCTGTTCGGGCTCACGTTCCACGAGTTGCGCCGGCGCACGCGCGTCGGCTCGCGGCGACTCGCGCTTGCGATGGCGCTCGCCGAGCACGCGAGCCTCTACCCGCTCTGCTACTTCATCGACCGTTATCACCCGGCGCGCGGCGAGCCGGGTCTTCCGCCGCTGCTGACGAATCCGCGGGCCTTCGCGCAGGCGACATGGCGGCACACGCTCTTCGGGCTCGTGCTCGGCAGGCTCGGCTAACGCTTCGGCGGCGCGGGACCGTCCTGCGGGAACGCCGCCCATCCCTGCCGCGCGAACGTGGAGAGGCCGCTCGCCTCGACGCCCGCGTCCGAGACGGTGAGCACCGAATCTCCGACGACGAGCGACCGGCGGATCGACGCATCGCGCGGGTGCTCGACGCGCCCGGCCGGATCGATGCCTCGCGCTCGCCCGACACGGAAGCCGAGCGCGCGCTGCTCGAACGGGATCACGACCAGCCCGGTGCGAGGCCAGAAGAGAAAGGCGTGGTGGTCGTTCTCCGCCTCCGACCAGCCCGCGCCGAGCGCCTGGTGGTGCAGCAGCTGAGGCCGGCGAAGGTTCGACACGTCGAAGATCGAGAGCTGCGTCCCGAGCCGGCGGCCTTCGGCGTCCGCGTTCTGCCCGATGCCGAGCAGGAGGTCCTCGCCGATCGGGTGCAGGTACGCGGAGTAGCCGGCGATCTTCAGCTCGCCGAGCACGCGCGGGTGCTCCGGGTCGGCGAGGTCGACGGTGTAGAGCGGATCGATCTGCCGGAACGTGACGACGTAGCCGACGTCGCCGACGAAGCGGACTGCGTAGACGCGCTCGCCTTCGCCGAGCTCTCCGATCCGCCCCGCCTGCACGAGCGCGCCGTCCTTCTGCCGCAGCGTCGTCAGGAACGACTCGGTCTCGCCGCCGGGTCCCCACCACGCGGGCGTCTCGGTGCTGACGACCCGCAGGACGCCGTGGTACTCGGAGAGCGACCACTGGCTGAGCAGGAATCCGGGGACGCTCCCGCTGCCGCGGTAGAGCGTCTTCGCCGGATTCGAGATGTCGAACTTGTGCAGCTCGGTCGTCACGCCGCTCTGCACCTTCTTCGGCGTGCTCGGATCCGGCCGGTCGTTCCAGCGCTCGGTCGCGACGTAGAGGCTCTCCGGCGACGCGTAGACGATGCGGCCGTCGGTCATCACCGCAACGGAGTCGACCGGCTCGAGTCCCTTCGAAAGGTCGAACGTCAGGACCGTGAGCATCCCGAGGCCCGAGTACGCCGCCGGATGATTCACGCGCCGGCACTGCACGAGCGGGCGCCACTTGCCGGGGGTCTTGCCGCGCCGCGTGATCCGGTACTGCGGGAGCCAGCTCGCGAGTCCCGACGACGCGACGACAGCTCGGTTGTGCTCCTGAGCGGAGTCGCGCGCCTCGGGCGTGTCGTCGACGGGCCGCTCGAACGGCAGCGTCTCGGGAACCTGCGACGACGCGACGAGGCGCACGCTTTTCCCGACGAGTCGCGCGGCGACGTAGGCGCCGTCGAGCGTCAACGTGCGGACGATGCGCAGCGCCTTCGGGCTCGAGACGTCGACCTCCCAGACGACCGACTTCGACGGGACGAACGGCGCGAGTCGTGCCGCGATCCCGGGCAACGGCTCGGCCCAGTAGCCGCCGCGCGAGAGCACGAGCAGGCGGTCTCCGTGCAGGAGTAGCTCGTGGCTCCAGCCGGAGTCGAGCTTCAGCGTGTCGAGGAGGCGCGGACGGTCGCCGGCGACGTCGACCGCGTTGAGCCGGCCGTTCGCGACGGCGAACAGCGTCTCGCCGTTCGTCTTGACCAGGTCGGGCTCGTCGACGCCTTCCTCCTGCACGTTCGTGCCGGAGAAATCGACGCCCTGCTTCGGCGCGACCTCGCGCGTCGTCGTCGGCCCGGGTGTCGCTGTGGCGATCGCGCCGAGGCCCCACGGGCCGACGTCGCGCTCAACACGCGCCTTCATGTACCCGAGCAGGTCGCCGCAGGAGCGGAACGCGACGAGACGGCGGGCCTTCGCCGAGGCGCCGTCGTGTGCGCTCCCGGCGACCGAGGTGCCACTGACCGTGGCGAGCGCGAGAACCGCCAGCCCGCCGAGCAACGCGACACGCGTGCTCCGAGTCACCACTCTGGTTATACGCCTCCGCCGGGCGAGGCGTCACGTTTCTTCAGCCGACGAGCCGAAGGAGCGCGCCGAGGCTGCGAGGGTTGACGCCGTGGCGCCGCTCGTACCGGTGCGCTTCCGCGTCGTCGGTGAGCGCGAGCAGCAGCTCTTCGCGCGAGGAGCCGAGCCGGCACGCGCCGAAGTCGAGGCCCTTCAGCGCGATCGTCTGAGCGAAGCCCTGCAGGCCGCTGCTCTCCGGCGTCTTGCGCGGCTCGCAGGGATCGGCGATCGGGACGGTGGCCGGTGCTGCGAAGCGGTGGGCGAGCGCCTGGACTCCGACGATCGCCAGGCCGGCGACGAGCCCTGCGAGCGCGGCATCTCGCGAGGCTCGTGAGAAGAGCACGAACGCCGCCGCGAACGCGAGCGCGCTCGCCACGAGGAACGCGTTGCGGAACGCATCGGAAGCCGCGCGCACGAAGACGTCCTCGACCCGCTCGAACAGCGCGTCGAAGAGCGGACGCTCCGACGGGTCGACATCGCGCCGAACGCTTCGCGCGTCGTCCCGGACAGCTGCGAGCGGCTGGTCGGCGTGCACCGTCGCGACGAGCTTCGGGGCCATCCGGATCTTCGCGCTCGGTTCGATCGGGGCGTCGAGGACGACAGCGACCGTGCGCTGCTTCGCCTGCTCGACCGCGCCGCCGAGGTCGTGCGCGATCACCGGCGCGAGCACGACGAGGGCTGCGGTGACACCGAGGTGTCGGATCGCAAGGTTCGCGGCGCGGCGCCGCGCGGTCGTCTCCGGAAGCAGTTGCTCGAGGAGCGGTGCCAGCGCGAGTCCCATGCCGACGCCGGCGATGCACTCCGGCACGAGCAGCCAGCCGACGTCGTTCGACGGCAGGAACGCGAGCGCGCCGACCCCGCCTCCGATCAGGCTCGCGCCGACGACGACGCGTGTCTCGGGCCGTCCGCGCGCGACGCGCGCTCCCGCGAAAGCCGCGAGCGGGACGACGGTCACCGCGAGCGCGGCGGAAAGCGGTTGCATCGCCCAGCCGACCACGAGCAGCAGCACCACGCCGAAGAGGAGCGCGGTCAACGCGCCGGACACGAGGCCGAGCGCGAGCACGGGCCTCAGCGGCGGCTTCGGCGGCTCCGCGCTGTCAGCGACCTGCGCGTCGTCGATCCTCCGATCGCCGGAGAAAAGCCGCGGCGAGGAGCGGGACCGGCGCCTGTGCGATGAAGATCGCACGCCACGAGAAGGCCTGCGTCAGCGCGCCGCCGACGGCCGGGCCGAGCGCCGCGCTGAGGACGGCGATGGACGTCCAGAGGCGGGTGCCGCGCACCCCGGACGCCAGCGCGCCGCCGGCGACGGCGAGGACGACCGCGCCCGAGAGTCCCTGCACTGCCCGCCCGGCGAGCAGCGGCGCGATCGATCCGGCCGCGGCGCACGCGAGGCTCGCCACCGAGAAGAGGCAGAGGCCGGCGAGCGCGATGCGATGCCCGCCGGGCCGCCGGACGAGCCGCGCCGCCGGTATCGCAGCCGCGCCGAGCGCCAGCGTGTAGACGGCCAGCACCGCGGCCACGCCGTACACGGTCGTGTCGAGGTCGACCAGGAGCTCCGGCAGCGCGAGCGTGACGATCGTCGCGTCGGCGAACACGAGCCCTGCCGTGAGCGCGAGCGGACCGCGCGCGTCGAGGCGTTTCACGACCGCGGCGACTGCGTCAGTAGAGCGCCGTCGCCAGACGGCGCCGGTACGACGTGCTCAGCGGATGCTCCTGGCCGAGCTCGGCGAAGACCGCGACCATGAGCTCGCGCAGCCGGTTGCGCCGCTCCGGTTCCGCTCCCTCGATCTCCTCGAGGAGCAGCGACAGCGCGCGCTCGTGATCCTCTGCGAGGAGCGCCTCGAGGACCTCGGGCGCCTCGCCCGTCTCCTGCAGCTCGGCGACGATTCGCTCGCCCGGGCTCGGCCCGGTCAGCCCGTCGAGGAAGCTCGCGACCGCGGCACGCGGCAGGGCACCGACGAACTCGCCGACGACCTGGCCGTTGCGGAAGGCCTTCACCGCAGGAATCCCCTGCACGCCGAAGCGCTCCGCGAGCTCGGGGTTCGCATCGATGTCCACCTTGGCGAGGTCGACCTCGCCCGCGTGCGCCTCGACCTCCTGCTCGAGCACCGGCCCGAGCTGCCGGCACGGGCCGCACCACTCGGCCCAGAAGTCGACGACGACCGGGTGCTCGCGCGAGCGCTCGACCACGTCCTGCTCGAAGCTCTGCGTCGTCACGTCCATCGTCGACTGACAACGGTAGCCCTTGCCGCAAGCGCCACGACGTAGGCGCCGACCATGACCGCGGCCACGGAGGCGCCGGCCGCGATGCTCGCGTAATAGGAGAGGTAGAGGCCGGCGATCGACGCGGCGACGGCGACGGCCACCGCGACAACCATCAGCGTCGTCATCCGCCGCACGAGGAGCCGCGCGGTTGCGGCCGGGCCGACGAGCAGCGCGAGCACGAGGAGGTTGCCGAGCGCGCGCACGCCGATCACGATCGCAATTGCGATCAGGCCGAGCAGTGCGAGGTCGACGAGCAGCGGCCGCGCTCCGAACGCGCGTGCAGTCGTCCTGTCGAAGCCGACCACGAGCAGCGGCCTGTGCAGCGCGGCGAGCGCAGCGACTCCGACGAGGGCGAGCGCGCCCGACGCCAGGAGATCCGCGCGCGTCACGCCGAGCAGGTCGCCGAACAGCAGCGCGTCGAGGCCCGGCGGCGAAGCGGGAGTCAGCGCCAGGAGCACGCCCAGCCCGAAGAGGCTCGTGATCACGACCGCGACCGACGCGTCGCCGCCGAGTGTCGGAACGCGGCGGACGAGCGCGATCCCGGCCGCGGCCACGGCGACTCCCGCCGCTCCTCCGGCGAGCAGAGGCAGGCCGAGCAGCGCCGCGACGACGAGCCCGGGAAACAGCGCGTGCGCGAGCGACTCGGCGCTGTACGCGAGCTCGTAGAAGAGGATCCAGCAGCCGACGATGCCGCCGACGACGCTGAGGAACAGGAGCTCGAGCAGCGCGCGCTGCATGAATGCCTCGCTCCACGGCTGCCACAGCGCGTCCATCAGTGCTCGTGGTGGTGGGGAGGCAAGATGCCGACCTCGCGGCCGGGCAGCGTGACGATCGCTCCGCCGTAGGTCTGCTCGAGCACGTCGAGCGTCAGCACGTCCGCCGGCGGGCCGAAGGCCACCGCCCGCCGGTTCAGGCAGAGAACGCGATCCCACGAGCTCGCCTGCTCGACGTCGTGCGTGGCGATCAGGAGCCCGCGTCCCGCCTGCGCGAGCTCGTCGACGAGCGCGGTCAGGAGCTCGGCGCTCGGCAGATCGACGCCGCCGAACGGCTCGTCCAGCAGCAGCACCGGCGCGTCCTGGACGAGCGCGCGCGCCGCCAGCACCCGCTGGCGCTGGCCTCCCGGAGAGCTCGCCGAACTGCGCCCCCGCTTGCTCGCGCAGGCCGACTCGCTCGAGCGCCTCCAGCGCACGGCCGCGCTCGCGCCGGCTCGTCGGCAGCCACCACCGCCGCGACGTCAGCGCGCCCATCAGCGCGACGTCGAGCGCGGTGACGGGATAGTCGAGCCGGGACCGCTCGGTCTGCGGGACGTAGCCGAAGCGCGCCGGGCCCGACACCTCGCCGCCCGCCGGCGTCAGGTCGCCGAGGAGGACGCGGAACAGCGTCGACTTGCCGCCGCCGTTCGGGCCGAGGACGCCGATGCGCTCGCCCTCGCGCACCTCGAACGTCACGTCGCTGATCACCGGCGGGCCGCCGTAACCGGCGCCGAGGCCCGCGACGCGCAGCAGCGTCAGTCGATCGAGCAACCGTGCCGCCCGCCGGTGAAGCCGCGCGCCATCGCGTCCGCGTTGGCCGCCTCCATCGTGAGGTACGTGGCGCCGCGCGAAGCCTTCGGCCCGAGCGTGTCGCCGTAGAGCGTGTCGTCCGCGGACGCTCCTGTCGCGCGCGCGACCGCCTCCGCGAGCCGCGGGTTGAGCGAGCTCTCCGGAAAGATCGCGCGAACGTGCTCGCGCCGCACGAGCCGGATCAGCCTCGCGGTCTCTCCGGCGGACGGCTGCGACTGGGTCGTCTGCGACGGAACGACCGCGCCGACGACCGTGATCCCGTAGCGGCGCGCGAAATAGTCGAACGCGTCGTGGTCCGTGACGAGCTTGCGCTCGCTCTTCGGGATCGACGAGAAGCAAGCGGCGATGCTCGCGATCGAGCTCGCGCAGGCGTGTCAGGTAGGCCTCGGCGTTGCGCCGGAACGTCGCGGACGACGCGGGCACGGCGTGCGAGAGCTCGTCGCTGATCACACCGACCGCCGCCTCGGCGTTCCGCGGGTCGTGCCACCAGTGCGGGTCGCTCGCCGAGCTTCACCGGCACCTCCGCGCCGAGGTCGACCACCTTCGGGCTCCCTCCCGCAGCGGACACGACCTTGCCCATCCAGCGGTCGAGGCCGTCGCCGCTCTCGAACACCACCTTCGCGCCGCTCGCCGCCTGCACGTCCGAAGGCCGCGGCTCGTACTCGTGCGGATCGGTGTTCGGGCGCAGGATCTGGTGAACCGACACGGCGTCGCCGCCGACGATGCGCGCCCAGTCCGCGATCTGCGTCGTCGTCGCGACGACGCCGGCGTTGCCGCCGCCGGTCGAGCCGCACCCGGCGAGCAGGAGCGCGGCGGCGGCGACGAGCGGCACCGCCCGCGGCAGCGCGGCGACCGCGAAGACGCCGCCCGCGAGGACGGCGATCGCCGCGCCCGGTGGCACGTTCGCCTCGACCGAGAGCCACAGGCCGGCGACGCCTTCCACGGCCGCGAGCGCGACCGACGCGAGCTGCCAGGAGAGCAGCGTGCGCGTCCAGAGCCGCGTGGTCGCTGCGGGCACGACGAGCAGCGCCGAGACGAGCAGCGCGCCGAGCGCGGAGAGCGAGGCGACGACGGTGACCGCAACGAGCGCCAGGAGCAACGCGTCCGGGAGGGAGGAGCGAACGCCGAGCGAACGCGCGACCGAGGGGTCGAATCCGACGGCGAGCCAGCGCCGCCCGAGGAGAACGGTCGCGGCGACGGCAACGAGGCTCGCCGCGCCCGCGACGACGAGCTCGCGGTCGCCGATCAGCAGCAGGCTGCCGAAGAGCAGCGTCTCGACGCTCGAGCCCGAGTCGAAGACGTCGCTCGCGAGGATGACGCCGAGCGCGAGCGCACCGACGAGCACGAGCGCCGTGAAGCTCCCGTATTCGTCGCGTCGCCGCCGGCCGAGAGCCGGCGACCGCAAGGGCGAAGATGCCCGCGGCGCCGAAAGCCCCGAGCAGCGGCGAGAACGAGAGGCCGTCGGCGAGGACCAGGCCGGGGAAGGCCGCCGTCCCGATCGCGTGACCGTAGAAGGCAAGTCCCCGCAGGACGATCCACGTTCCGATCAACCCTGCCGCGATCGAGAGGAGGAGCACCTCCCAGACGCCTTGCTGGACGAACGCGTAATGAAAAGGAGCGAACACCGCAGCCATACGATAACGAGAATCGTTATCATCGACGGCGTGAACTGGGAAGAGCGAACGTACGAGGCGCTACGCGAGGACGGCCATCGCGTGGGCGCGGCGAGAGAGACGGTCGTGTCGGTGCTCGCGCGCGGCGACTGCTGCCTGACCGTTCCGGAGATCGTCGATGCCGCTCGCGCGCAGGGCCGCGGCGTCGGCATCGCGAGCGTCTACCGCGTCGTCGACCTGCTGGCGGAGAAGCAGCTCGTGCAGAAGATCGACCTGGGCGACGGCCGCGCGCGCTACGAGCGCGCCGAGGTCGCGGACGATCATCACCATCACCTCGTCTGCAACGAGTGCGGGCGCGTCGAGCCGTTCGCCGACGAGAACCTCGAGGCGGCGCTCCGCCGCGTCGAGCGCGAGACGGGCTTCGAGGTGGCGAGTCACGACGTGCTGCTTCGCGGCTCGTGCGACGACTGCCGCGCTGCTGCCTAGCGCTTCACGGTCACCGGAGCGCAGCTCGGCGCGGCGGCGTGGTTGCCGCTCGCGTCGTACGCGGTGAGGCAGAACTTCAGTCCTTTCTTCGGCACCTCCGCAGGGACTTTCCAGGGCACGGAGTACGTCTTGTTCGCCACCGTCATGCGCAGCCGGGTCGACCACGTCTTCAACGACCTTGCCGCCGCGCGTCGCGGATCGCAAGCCGCTCGCGGGTCCGGCCGCTGTCGTCGAAGACGGCGTAGTGGAGGCGGGCCTCCTTGCCCGCGCTGATCGTCGCGCTGAGCGCCGACGCGTACGGCGGCAGGATGTCCTTCGACTTCAATGCGCCCGCGGCGACGAGGCGGCGGATCAGCGCGGCCGCGCTGGACGTGAGGTCGTCGGCGCTCGATCCGGTCGGCGGCGCGCTCGCGATCAGCCTGGCTTCGGCGGCGGTCGAGCGGCCGCCGTCGTAGATCCCGAAGCCGGCGGGCATGACGATCAGCAGAGGCCCCACGTAGTACTGCTGGAGCTCCTGGCCGAGGAACTTCGCGTACTCCACCGGATGCCCGAACAGGCTCGGCACCGCACCGAGGTCGCGCTCCGACGCGATCACCGCCACCTTCAGGCGATAGCCGCGGCCGTATGCGAGCGCCACCTCGCGCGAGAGCGCGTTCCCGTTGCTCGGAGCTCGGCGTGGGGAACGGCAGGAAGACGTTGCGCACGAGCAAGGTGTCGCTCGCCGGGTCGCCGTCCGCCAGTGCGGCCGGGACGAGCACCAGCAGGAAAAGAAGCGCCGCAAGCCCCCGAATCACGGTCTCAGGGTACTTCCGGCATCCGCCGCACGACATCCTCCTGCCACGCCGACTCGGGCCAGTGCGGGCGATGCGACCGGACGGTGCGGATCGCCTCGTCCGCGCGACGGCCGAGCCGGCGCAGCGCGCACGCGAGGACGGTCCCGGTCCGGCCGGTGCCGCCGACGCAGTGGACGAGGACGCCCTCGCCCCGAGCGACGAAATCGGCGGCAAGCCGCGCGGCCTCCCAGACGCGTCGCTCCTCCGCTTCGGGGTCCTCGGGGTTCCGGCCGCCGAACAGATCCTCGAGCGCGATGTCGTAGACGACGAGCGGGGCTGCGTCGTAGTCCCCCGGGTGCAGACGGACGAGCCGCGCGGAAGCCCCGCCGGTGCAACTCGTTCCAGTCGGTCTCGCCCTCGGGGTACGGCATTCCCGCGAGCAGCGCGGGCGTCTCGGCGACGACGAAGAGCGGCGGGCTCATCGCGGCGGGAACAGGAAGGTGCGGTGCGGCGGGATGAAGCCGCCGGTCTCGAGCACGATCTCGGCTCCGTCGTAGAGAGGTATTGCCCTGGCGTCGCCTTCCCAGCGCTCGCCGTCGACGTACGCGGCGACCGGCCCTCGAAAGCTCAGCAGCCTGCGCGCCGACAGCGGCATCCGCCAGACGGCGAAGAAGTCCCCGACGGTGAGCCCCGGCCGGTCCAGCTCGATCACGCCCGTCGGCATCGTCGTCCGCAGCGGATACCGGCAGTCGCGGCGAACCCCGATGCGCGCGGGAACGATCACGACCCGGCGGCGGGCAAAGAGCTCGAGGTGAACGCGCACCGGCCCCGGCGAGCGGGCCCTTCGTGCAGGTGAACGAGGGCGGAGGCCCGGCACCGAGC
Source organism: uncultured Actinomycetes bacterium (assembly GCA_963708685.1). Taxonomy (GTDB): domain Bacteria; phylum Actinomycetota; class Thermoleophilia; order Gaiellales; family Gaiellaceae; genus DASVFB01. Next base: position 387,620 of record CAVPTP010000006.1, on the reverse strand, counting down.
GGCCGGGGCAGGAAAGCAGGTCCTCGGCCGATGGGCGTGGGGATCGGCGCCGGCACCGCCTCGGCGCCGCCGCCGCAACCGGCGGCGGCGAGGGCCAGGCCGAGTATCAGCAGAGCACGGGGTCGGTGGACGACATTCAGCCCTCTATCGCTCCACCCGTTACGGGGCTTTCGACCTCGCTTTGGCGATGCTCGGCGCATGTTCCGGGTCACAGCGGACGGACCTGCCCAACCGTAGAGGCGCCATCCGTAGGTAGGAGTGCGCATCGGCTACACTTCCGTCCGCGCCGGGGCGGCGTAGCTCAGTTGGTTAGAGCAGCGGAATCATAATCCGCGTGTCGGTGGTTCGAGTCCACCCGCCGCTACTTTTTCGCGCCCGGAGACGAACGAAAACACGCCATGGCCAAGACTGGAGTCAGAGTTGCAATCACGCTCGCCTGCACCGAGTGCAAGCGGCGCAACTACCAATCCCAAAAATCGAAGCGGAACACGCCTGACCGCGTCGAGTTCAAGAAGTACTGCCGCTGGTGCAAGACGCACACGCTCCACAGGGAAACTCGCTGATGGCGCGGCAGACACGAGCGCAGCGCCGCGCGCGCCGCGAGGCGCAGGAGCAGAACCAGGCTCAGAACAAGAACCAGCAGGGGATCACGCAGCGCGCTCGCGCGCGGCAGGCTCAGATGCGGCCGGGAGCGCAGCCGGTCAAGAGCCAGGCCGGGGCGCAGCGCCGCGAGAAGCGCAGCTTCGTCTCCGAGTCGTGGGGCGAGCTCAAGAAAGTCGAGTGGCCGGGCCAGACCCAGGTGATTCAGGCTACGGTTGTCGTGCTGATCGCGTGCATCGTGGTCGGCGCCTACCTGTACCTCAACGATCGAATCTGGGCGCCCGTCGTCAAGTGGCTCATCGGCCAGTAAGGCGAGGAAAATGTTCCGCTGGTACGTCATCAACACCTACTCCGGGCACGAGAACAAGGTGAAGGCCAACCTCGAGCACCGGATCATCTCGATGAACCAGGCGCCGCGATTTCGCCGGGTCGTCGTCCCGACCGAGCAGGTGATCGAGACGAAGGACGGCCAGAAGGTGCAGGCCGACAAGCGCGTGCTGCCGGGCTACGTCCTCGTGAACATGGATCTGAACGACGATGCGTGGGGCGTCGTCAAGAACACGCCGGGCGTGACCGGCTTCGTCGGCGCGGGGAACAAGCCCGTGCCGCTCTCGCAGCCCGAGGTCGACCGCATCCTCCACACGGGGTCGGCCGACGGCGCACGGCCGCGCACGCAGGTCGAGTTCCAGCTCGGCGAGTCGGTGAAGGTGACGTCGGGGCCGCTCAGCGACTTCGACGGCGAGATCGTCGACGTCAACGGCGACGCGCAGAAGCTCAAGGTGCTCGTCGACATCTTCGAGCGCCAGGTTCCTGTCGAGCTCGCCTTCGACCAGGTGAAGAAGCTGGACTAGTGATGGCGACCACCGTCCACCCATCTCGCACGCGCACCGCGGCTGCAAAGCGGCGCACCGCCGCGTCCTCGGTCGCGCCCGTAGCCTCCGGCTACGAACGCTCCCTGCGTCCTTGCGCTGCTTGCTTTTCGCCGGCTGCGCGCACGACCTCGCTGGATGGCGATCGCTGATGGCCAAGAAAGTTCTGACACTCATCAAGCTCCAGATCCCCGGCGGGCAGGCGAACCCGGCGCCGCCGGTCGGCCCTGCGCTCGGCCAGCACGGCGTCAACATCATGGAGTTCTGCAAGGCGTTCAACGCGCAGACCGCGCAGGAGAACGGGCGCATCACGCCGGTGGAGATCACCGTCTACGAGGATCGTTCCTTCTCTTTCATCACGAAGACGCCGCCCGCCGCGGTCCTGATCAAGGAGGCGCTGCGGCTCGACAAGGGCTCGGCCGAGCCGAACCGGAACAAGGTCGGCCGGCTGACGAAAGCGCAAGTCCGGCAAATCGCGGAGACGAAGCTCGAAGACCTGAACGCGCGCGACGTGGACCAGGCGATGAAGGTGATCGCCGGCACCGCGCGGTCGATGGGCGTGGAGGTGGACGCGTAATGGGCAGACACGGGAAGACGTACCGCGGCGCGCGCGCGCAGATCGACCGCGAGCGCGCCTATTCGCCGGTCGAGGCGGTCAGGCTGCTGAAGTCGCTCGACGGGCCGAAGTTCGACGAGACCGTCGAGGCGCACTTCAACCTCGGGCTCAACGTCCGCCATGCGGAGCAGCAGCTGCGCGGCACGATCTCGCTGCCGCACGGAACCGGGCGCGAGCAGCGCGTCGCGGTCTTTGCCGAGGGCGAGAAGGCGCGCGAAGCCGAGGAGGCCGGCGCGGACATCGTCGGCGCCGCGGATCTCGCGAAGCGCGTCGAGGAAGGCTTCACCGATTTCGACGTCGCCGTCGCGACGCCGGATCTGATGGGCCAGGTCGGCCGGCTCGGCCGAGTCCTCGGTCCGCGCGGGCTGATGCCGAACCCGAAGACGGGCACCGTGACGATGGACGTCGGCAAGGCCGTTCGCGAGGCGAAGGCCGGCAAGCAGGAGTACCGCACCGACCGCGGCGCGAACGTCCACGTCTCGCTCGGCAAGAAGAGCTTCGAGGAGCGCGCGCTGCTCGAGAACTACGCGGCGCTCGTGGACGAGATCGTCCGCGCGAAGCCCGCAGCGGCCAAGGGCCGCTACATCCTCCAGGTCACGTTGACCACGACGATGGGGCCGGGCATCAAGCTCGATCCGTCCCGCACGCGCGGGATCGTCGAGGAGGCCGAAGAGGAGGCCCAGCCGGTACCGGCGTAATCCGCAACGACAACAACCCGTCGCCAGAGACAGTTGGCAGTCCCGCAAGGGACGGAAGTCCAACCGAGGCGGCCCGGTGAAGAAAGAGCTTCTCGCCTTCTCCGAGCCCGCCTGCGTGCGGGCTCGACCATTTTCGAGGAGGTGAGTGAATGGACAAGAAGCAGAAGGAGCGCGTCGTAGCCGATCTGACGGAACGGCTGCGCTCGACCGAGACGCTGATCGTCGCGGACTACCGCGGCCTGACGATGCAGCAGGTGGACAACCTGCGGTCCGAGCTGCTCAAGCACGGCGCTCGGTTCCAGGTCGTCAAGAACACGTTGACCCGCCGCGCTGCCGAGGATGCCGGCGCCCAGCATCTGCTGGCGCTGCTCGAGGGTCCGTCGGCGATTGCGTTCCTCGAGAGCGACGGAGATCCGGTCGCGGTGGCGAAGGCGCTTCGTACGGTCGCCCGCGAGACGCAGGTGCTCGAGGTGCGCGGCGGCGTCATGCAGGGCCGCGCCATCACGAGCGAGGACGTGGCGAGTCTCGCAACGATGCCGCCGGTCGAGGTCGTCCGGGCCCAGGCGGTCGGTGCGATCGCGGCCCCGCTGTCCACCGTCGTCGGGCTGTTCAACGCCCCGCTTCGCGACATCGTCGGCGTGCTCCAGGCGCGCATCGACCAACAACAAGCAGAAGGAGAGAGCTAGATGGCAACCGACACTGCATCGATCGTCGAGCAGCTCGGCAAGATGACCGTGCTCGAGCTCGTCGAGCTGAAGAATGCGCTCGAGGAGGAGTGGGGCGTCACCGCCGCCGCGCCGATGGCCGTGGCGGCTGCGGCACCTGCGGGCGACGGCGCGGCCGCGGCCGAGGAGAAGACGTCGTTCGACGTCGTCCTCCAGGCGGCCGGCGACAAGAAGATCCAGGTGATCAAGGTCGTCCGCGCGATCACCGGCCTCGGCCTGAAGGAGGCGAAGGATCTCGTCGACCAGGCGCCGAATGCCGTGAAGGAGGGCGTCGCGCAGGACGAGGCGGACTCGATCAAGGGCCAGCTCGAGGAAGCCGGCGCGACGGTCGAGGTCAAGTAACCGCGGACCGCTTCGTCACTCGGCAGCGGAGGCCGCCCCCTGGGGCGGCCTCCGTCGTTTCGGGTTCAGCCGGCTGGAGCGCGCGGATCCGAACATCCTTTTCGCCGCGCCGTTGTCACCGCCCGACCACCGGGTTACGATCGGCGCTCCGAGGCCCGGCAGAGCCTCATTCACCGGAGGTGACGAAGTGAGGCGCTTGACGGGCATTTTCGTGGCAGTCGTCGTGGTCTCGGCCGGCGCGGCCGTCCTCGGATCGGCCGGGGGCGCAGCCCCGACGGATCGCGTCACGAGGCGCCGCGGACCATCGCGGCGGAACGCTGAAGCTGCTCGCCAAGGCCGCGGCGGGCACGCTCGACCCGCAGGTCAACTACACGTTGGCGTACTGGCAGCTCTACCAGGCGAGCTACGACGGGCTGCTCGCGTTCAAGAAGGCGGGCGGCGACGGCGCGTTCCAGGTCGTCCCGGACATCGCCCAGAGCATTCCCACGCCGACGAACGGCGGCAAGAAATGGGTGTTCAAGATCCGCAAGGGGATCAAGTTCTCGAACGGCAAGACCGTGACGCCGACGGACGTCGCGGCCTCGTTCAGGCGCATCTTCAAGGTCAAGAGCCCGACCTCGGGAACCTTCTACGCGGGAATCGTCGGCGCAGGCGCCTGCCTGAAGAAGCCGGCCGCGTGCACGCTCAAGGGCGGCGTGCTCGCGAACGACAAGGCGGGCACGGTGACGATCAACCTCGTCCGGCCCGACTCGGAGTTCAAGTACCGGCTCGCCGTCCCGCACGCGAGCATCCTTCCGGCCGACGCGCCGCCGCGCGACGCCGCCACGAAGCCGATTCCCGGAACGGGGTCGTACTACTTCGCCTCGTACGACCCGAACAAGCAGGTCGTGCTGAAGCGCAACCCGCACTTCAAGCAGTGGTCGCAGGACGCGCAGCCGACCGGATACGTCGACGAGATCACCGAGTCGTTCGGCCTCACCGTCGAGTCCCAGATCACGGCGATCCAGAACGGCCAGGCCGACTGGACGCTCGAGGCGCCGCCGGCCGACCGGCTGAACGAGCTCGGCACCAAGTACGCCTCGCAGGTGCACGTGAACCCGCTGACCGCGTTCTGGTACGCGCCGATGAACACGAACATCCCGCCGTTCAACAGCCTCAAGGCGCGTCAGGCCGTCAGCTATGCGATCAACCGGAACTCCGCGGTGAAGATCTTCGGCGGTCCACAGCTCGCGTCTCCTTCGTGCCAGGTGCTGCCTCCGGGCTTCCCGGGCCACCAGGACTACTGCCCGTACACGAAGAACCCGGGCGCGAAATGGTCGGCTCCCGACCTCGCGAAGGCGAAGGCGCTCGTCAAGGCGTCGGGCACCGCGGGACAGAAGGTCGCCGTCGTCTCATCGGACGACGAGGTGAACAAGGCGATGGCGGTCTACCTCCAGAGCGTGCTGAACCAGATCGGCTACAAGGCGTCGGTGAAGCCGATCTCGGCGAACATCGCGTTCACCTATCCGCAGAACACGAAGAACAAGGTGCAGATCAACGTGCAGCAGTGGTACCAGGACTATCCGGCTGCCTCGGACTTCCTCTACATCCTGTTCGGCTGCGAGTCCTTCCACCCGGGCAGCGACTCGAGCATCAACATGGCCGGCTTCTGCAACAAGAAGATCAACGCGCAGATGCACGTCGCCCTGAGCCGCGCCGTCACCAACGAGCCGGCGGCGAACAAGCTGTGGACGAAGGTCGACCGGATGGTGACCGACCAGGCGCCCATGGTGACGCTCTTCAACCCGAAGCACATCGACTTCGTGTCGAAGCGCGTCGGCAACTTCACGTTCAGCAAGGAGTTCTACTGGCTCGTGGCAAAGTCGTGGGTCCAGTAGCGGGCCCCGAGACGCGGCCGGGCACGTGTCCGGTCCGACGCTCGACCGGGAGGCGATGAGCAACACCCTCGCCGGCGACGTCCCGGCGGTCGTCGGCACGCTCCCGAGCGGAGCAAGCCCCTGGGCGATCGCCCGCCGCAGGCTGTTCAAGAACCGGATCGCGATGACGATGCTCTGCGTGCTCGTCGTCATCGTGGCGGCCTCCCTGGCGGCACCCCTGTACGCCCAGCACGTCGCGCACACCGATCCGTTCCGCTCGAACCTCGAGGGAACGACCGTCGTCGACGGCAAGAGGGTGCCGATCATGCGTCCGGAGACCGGCGGGCTCGGCCTCGGCGTCACGCCGATCGGGCCGACCTGGGATCCGGAGCACTATTTCCTCGGCGCCGACAACCAGGGCCGCGACGTCGCCGCACGTCTGCTCTACGGCGGTCGCAACTCCCTGCTGATCGGCTTCTTCGCCGCATTGATCACCTGCGTGCTCGGCACCGCGATCGGGCTCGCGGCCGGATTCTTCGGCGGCTACGTCGACGGCGTGCTCTCGCGGGGCCTGGACGTCGTCTGGGCGTTCCCCGTCTACCTGCTCGCGATCTGCCTCTCGACGGTGCTGATCACGCAAGGGGTCGCCCTCGGCCCGTTCAGGCTGGGATCCGGGAGCCTCCTCTTGCCGATCGCGATCATCGGCGTCGTGTACGTGCCGTACGTCGGCCGCCCGATCCGGGGCGAGGTTCTCTCGCTTCGGCGTCGAGAGTTCGTCGAGGCGGCGATCGGACTGGGCGCCTCGAACCGGCGGCTGATCGTGAAAGACATCCTGCCGAACGTCGTCACGACGGTGATCGTCTTCTTCCCGCTGGTGATGGCGCTGGCGATGCTGACCGAGGCGGCGCTGTCGTTCCTCTCGATCGGAGTCCAGCCGCCGGACGCGAGCTGGGGCACGATCATCCAGGACGGCGACGGGCTGATCTACACCCGGCCCGGCTGTCGCGCTCGCGCCGGGCATCGCGATCGCCGTGACCGTGCTCGCGCTCAACGTCCTCGGCGACGGAATCCGCGACGCGCTCGATCCGCGCGCGAAGCTCAGAGGGTTCCGCTGATGCTGCGTTACGTGGCCCGCCGCATGGCGTCGACCATCCTGGTCCTGTTCGCCATCAGCGTCATGGTCTTCCTCATCTTCTTCGCAACGCCCGGCGTGGATCCGGCGGCGCGGATCGCGGGCAGGAATGCCGATCAGGCGACGCTGCTCGCGGTGCGCAAGGACTTCGGGCTCGACCGGCCGATGCCCGTGCAATACGCGCTGATGATGAAGAAGCTCTTCATCTCGCGCGACCTGACGTCGTTCGTCAACCGCGGCTCGAAGGTGATCCCGCAGGTCGTGGAGGCCGCGCCGGTGACGTTCAGCCTCGTGCTCGGCGCCTCGGTGATCTGGGTGCTGTTCGCCGTCGGCATGGGGCTGGTCGCGGCCGTCTTCCGCGGCACGCCGGTCGACGCGATGGTGATGATCGTCGGGCTCGTCGGCATCTCGATGCCCGTCTTCTGGCTCGGCGAGGTGGTGAACCTGTTCAGCCAGAGCCGCTACCACGACACGTTCCTCTTCTCGTGGGTGCCGCCGCCCGGCTACGTGCCGCTCAGGGATTCGCCGATCGGCTGGTTCCAGTCGCTGCTCCTGCCGTGGCTCACGCTCTCCCTGCTCTACATCGGGCTGTACGCGCGCGTGCTGCGCTCGTCGCTCGTCGAGGCGCAGGAGGAGGACTACGTCCGCACCGCGCGCGCGAAGGGGCTCACCGAGCAGCGCGTGCTCCTTCGCCACGCGCTCCGAACGTCGCTGATCGCGTTCGTCAGCCTCTTCGGGCTCGACTTCGGCGCGCTCGTCGGCGGCGGCGCGCTGCTGACGGAGGTCGTGTTCGGCCTGCACGGCGTGGGCTGGCTGACGTACCAGTCGCTGGCCAACCTGGATCTGCCGGTGATCATGGCGACGGTCATGTACGCGGCCTTCTTCGTCGTCGTCGCCAACGCCGCGGTCGACTTCGTCTACGCACTCCTCGACCCGCGCGTGCGTCATGCCTGACTCCGCCGCCACACCGCTCCTGGACGTTCGCGACCTGAGCGTGTCCTTCCGCACCGAGGGCGGGATGGTCCGCGCCGTCGACCGGCTCTCGCTGTCGATCGGCCAGGGCGAAGTGCTCGGAATCGTCGGCGAGTCCGGCTCCGGCAAGACCGTCTCGATGATGGCCGTGCTCCGGCTGATCCGCGATCCGAACGCGATCGTCGAAGGTCAGGTGCTCTACCGGGGGCGCGATCTGCTGCGGGTCAGCCAGCGTGAGCTGCGCGAGGTTCGCGGGAGCGAGATCGCGATGATCTTCCAGGATCCGATGACCGCGCTCACGCCGGTGTACACCGTCGGCTGGCAGATCGCGGAGCAGCTACGGGCGCACGAGAGCCTGAGTCGCCGACAGGCGAAGGCGCGCACGATCGAGCTGCTCGCCGAGGTCGGGATCTCGAATCCGGCGCGGCGGCTCGACGAGTACCCGCACCAGTTCTCGGGCGGGATGCGCCAGCGCGTGATGATCGCGATGGCGCTGTCGTGCAACCCGTCCCTGCTGATCGCCGACGAGCCGACCACCGCGCTCGACGTGACGATCCAGGCGCAGATCCTCGCCCTGATGAAGCGTCTCCAGCAGGATCACGGCTCGTCGATCCTCCTGATCACGCACGACATGGGCGTCGTCTCGGAGCTCGCCGAGCGGATCATCGTCATGTACGCGGGAGCGGTCGTGGAGGAGGGCCCGAAGCAGGCGTCCTTTCGCGACCCGCAGCATCCGTACACCTGGGGACTGCTCGGCTCGATCCCGCGCGTCGGTCGGCCGCGCGTGCGGCGTCTGGCCGCGATCCCGGGTGCGCCGCCTTCGCCGCTGGCGCCGCCCGAGGGCTGTCGCTTCGAGCCGCGCTGTCCCTACAGCTTCGACCTCTGCTCGACCAGACCCGAGCTGCTCGAGCGGGTCGCGCCCGGCCGGCGCGACGCGTGCCATCTCGACCCGGCCGTGCGTCCGGCGCTCCGGCGGAGGATCGCGTGAGCGCGAACGGAACCGGCCCCGTGCTGCTCGAGGCGGTCGACGTGGTCAAGCACTTTCCGGTGCACTCGAGCGCGCTCCGGCGGGGCGCGTCCGAGTACGTCCACGCGGTCGACGGCGTCTCGCTCGAAGTGCGGCGTGGAGAGACGCTCGGCATCGTCGGAGAGTCCGGCTGCGGGAAGTCGACGCTGGGGCGCCTCTTCGTCCGGCTCCTGGAGCCGACCGGCGGGACGGTGCGATTCCGCGGCGACGACATCACGCGCCTGTCGCGCACCGAGCTTCGTCCCTACCGGCGCGAGCTGCAGATGATCTTCCAGGACCCGTACGCGTCGCTCAATCCACGCAAGCGCGTCGGGCAGATCATCGCCGACCCGCTCGAGATCCACGGCGACGGAAGCCGCAACGAGGTTCGCCAACAGGTCGGGGAGCTGCTCGAGGTGGTCGGGCTCTCCGCGCAGCACGTCAACCGCTTCCCGCACGAGTTCTCCGGCGGCCAGCGCCAGCGGATCGGCGTCGCGCGCGCGCTCGCGCTGAGCCCCCAGCTGATCGTCGCCGACGAGCCGGTCTCGGCACTCGACGTCTCGATCCAGGCGCAGGTCGTCAACCTGCTCGACGACCTCCAGGACGAGTTTCAGCTCACGTACGTCTTCATCGCGCACGACCTCGGCGTCGTGCACCACGTCTCGGATCGAATCGCCGTCATGTACCTCGGCGTGATCGTGGAATCGGCGCCGGCGGACGACCTCTATGCCGATCCGATCCACCCGTACACGCAGGCGCTCCTCTCGGCCATCCCCGACATCGACACCGGCGAGGACGAGGCGCCGCGCGAACGGATCGTGCTCGAGGGAGAGGTGCCGAGCCCGATCGCGCCGCCGAGCGGCTGCCGCTTCCATCCGCGCTGCTCGTACGCCACGGACATCTGTCGCGTCGGAGCGCCCGCCGCTTCTCGACTACGGCAACGGCCGCGTCGCAGCCTGCCACCATCCGCTCGGGCGAGCCGTGCCCGGCGCGAGCGAAGGGAGTTGAACGTGGAGGGACGCTTCACCTGGAACGGCCACGAGACGTGGTACCGCGTGGTCGGTGAGCTGGACGGCGACTCGGCGCCGACGCCGGTCGTCATCTGCCACGGCGGCCCCGGCGCCGCGCACGACTACACGGAGCCGATCGCCGACCTGAGCCGGTTCGGCCGCGCGTGCGTCCTCTACGACCAGCTCGGCTGCGGGCTGAGCGAGCACCTTCCGGACGCACCGGTCGAGTTCTGGACGCCGCAGCTCTTCAAGGACGAGCTCGCCGCGCTCACGCGACACCTCGGCATCGACGACCGCCACGCCGTCGTCGGCCAGTCGTGGGGCGGGATGCTCGCGATGGAGTACGCGCTCGACCATCCGCGAGGGCCTGCGCGCGATCGTCGTCGCCGACTCGCCGGCGAGCATGACGCTCTGGGTGTCGGAGGCGAATCGCCTGCGCCGCGACCTGCCGCCGGACGTGCAGGAGGCGCTGACCCGTCACGAGGAAGCCGGCACGACCGACGATCCGGAGTACGAGACGGCGGTGCGTGTCTTCTACGACCGTCACCTCTGTCGCATCCCGTGGCCCGACTGCGTGCAGCGAAGCTTCGACCAGATGGACGTCGACCCGACCGTCTACCACACGATGAACGGGCCGAGCGAGTTCCACGTCGTCGGCACGCTCAAGAGCTGGGACATCACCGACCGGCTGCACGAGATCACGACGCCGACGCTGCTCGTGTCGGGCCGACACGACGAGGCCACGCCCCTCATCGTCGGCCAGATCCACGAGCGGATCCCCGGCGCGGAGTGGACGGTCTTCGAGGAGTCGAGCCACATGCCGCACGTCGAGGAGCCCGAGGCGTTCCTCGAGCGGGTCGAGGCGTTCCTGCGGACCGTCGACTGATCGGCGTAGACGGACGGCTAGCTCGCAGCGGGGCGGGCGGCCGGTTCTGCCTCCTGGTCGGTTGCGGGAGTCATGAAGAGCGGGTCGGCGAGAGCACCGGCCGGAAGTGCGAGGGCCGTCGCGACACGTCGAGCGTCCGGAAAGATCGCGACCGGCTGGCCCCACCACACGACGCGGCCCTTCTTCTGCCCCATCTCACGCTCGACGGTCGGCGCGCCGTCTTCGGTCATCAGCGCCACGGCCACGGCGAAGGCCCTCCCCGGGTGGAACGACTCCGCGGTGATCTTCTTCAGCGGCAGCAGCCAGCGCTCGCCGGCAGCTTGCCGGAACAACTCGGCTCCGCCTGTGTCCGTGGTCATCTCCGTCGCAGCCGAGTCCTGGGTGCGCCCGTCGTTCGGCTGGAAGACCCACGCGCAGATCTCCTCAATGTTGTCGCCCGCACGCAGCGGGCCGATCGCGATCAGGTTGTCGCCGTCGTAGGCGATCAGATCGTCGAATCTGGGGCCCATTGGAGCCACCACCCTTCCGAGCCGGATCGGCTCGCAGATCGAGGTTTCAGCGAGCGCGGCGCCCGCTGCCTACCGCTTCCCCTCCGAAAGCAAGACGGGTAACTGGGCTCTGACCTTCCGCGCGGCGACACGGTTCCCCTTCCGCTCGTACAGGCTCAGGCCCGCCGCGACGGCTGCAGTCGCTTCCTCCGTGCGGCCCGCCTTGACGGCGGATCGCACCGAGTTCGACCAGGGCGTCGGCGTGCGTGGCGAGGAAGTCGGTCGACTCCGCGATCGTCACCGCGTCGTGAGCGAGGGCCTGCGACTCGGCCAATCGACCCTGGCGGGCGAGGATTCCGGCGCGGGTGCTGCGCCAGACGATCTGGGTGAGCAGGTCGTCGTCGGCGGCGAGCTCCTCGCTCACCTTCGTGAACTGCATGGCCTCTTCGTCGCGTCCCTGGGCATGAACGGCCTGGGCGAGATGCGCGGCCGTCGTCGGTCGGAAGGCGCGGTCGCCGCTCGCCTCGAGCACGCGGTAGCCGGCAAGGAGTCGCCGTTCAGCGGCCTCCGGATCGCCCGCCAGCATCTCGACGATGCCGTCGATGTCGGCGACCGCAGAATTTCGCGTCTGGCCGAGATCTTCGAAGATCGCGTTGCCGGCGCCCAGGTGCTCGCGGGCGACCTCGAACTGACCGTCCATCGCGAGGAGTCCGGCAAGGGCCCGCAGGGTCCAGGCCTCCGATCCGGGATTGCCGCCGACCTCGACCCGGATCTCCTCGCAGCGGCGGATCGCGTCCGCGACCGGAGCCGGGCCGAAGAACAGCGATGTCGCGATCCAGCTCAGGATCTCGCTTCGCTCGTCTTCGTCGCCTGCGCGGCGCGCGTGCGCGGCGGCACGCTCCCAGGCCTCGACGGCGGCAGCGGCGCGCGCCGCGTTCCAGTGCACCAGCGCCTCGAGGCGCCGCGCCCTGCACAGGCCATGCTCGTCGCGGCGACGCTCGAAGACGGAGACAACGGTCTCGACGGTCTCGACAGCCTCCTCGCTTGCTCCGGGCTCGGCGCGTAGCACCTTCAGCACCTGTTGCTGAACGAGCGCGTGAGCGTCGGCGCAGTCGTCCTGCGCCGTGGAGGCCAGCAGCCTCGCTTCGCCGAGGATCAGCTCGGCCTGGTCCTCTTGGCTTCCCAGCTCGATCAAGGCGGTCGCCAGCTCCGGGAGGAGCCGCGCTCGTCGGGCGTCGTCGACGATCCGCGGGTCGGACGCTCTGGCGAGCAGCTGGATCGCCGCCGGGAGATCGCTGCGCGCGAGGGCGCGGCGCCCGGCCGATTCGAGCCGCTCGGACGCGCTCGCACCGAGCCGCTTCACCTCCGCGTCCGACGACCCGATGTCCCTGCGGCAGAGATACGCCTGCTCCAGGTGGTAGCCGACGATCTCCTCGTACTCGCGCACGCGCGCGCCCGCGGTCGACTCGAGCCAGCCGGCGAACCGCTCGTGGAGGTCGGCCCGCGCCGCTTTCGAGAGCGACCGATAGGCAGCGTCGCGGATGAGGATGTGCCTGAAGCGGTAGGCCTCGTCGCCCGTGAAGCTCGATCGATCGGGGCGGATCACGTCGCGGCGGACGAGCGTCGCGAGGATCCTGTCGACGGTGGGCCCGGACGATTCCGGCGCGAGCTCGCGAAGCGCGCCGGAGTGAAACAGCGTGCCCTCGACGGAGCCCTGGACGAGCAACGTGCGTTCGTCCTCGGGCAAGCCTTCGAGACGCGCGGCGAGCAACGAGTTGATCGTCTGCGGAACGGGGAGGTCGCGGAGGTCGCCGGTCACGGCCCACTGGTCGTCGCGCCACGCAAGCAGCTCCTCGTCGACGAGCATCGCCAGCAGCTCCTCGGCGAACAGCGCGTTTCCGTCCGCCGCCTCGGCGATCCGCGTCTCGACGTCGGCCGGGAGCGGCCCGCGGCCGAGGAGGTTCGTGATCAGGCGCCGGCAGTCCTCGTCGTTCAGCGGCTCGAGGAGCATCGACGCTGCGTGGAGCTTGCCTCCGCCCCAGACCGGATGGTTGTCGAACAGCTCGGGCCGCGCCATGCAGAGCAGCAGGATCGGTGCCCCGCGGGAGAGCTCGCCGATGTGATCCACGAGCCTGATGAAGGTCGGCTCCGCCCACTGGAGGTCGTCGAAGATGACGACCAGCGGCCGGTGCTGCGCGAGCGCCTCGAACAGCTTGCGAACTGCCCAGAACGTCTCCTCGCCGACGGCGACGCCTGCACCTTCGAGCCCGAGGGCGTCGGCGATCAACTCGCCGATCAGCTCCGCTTTCTCCTCGCCTTCCAGCAGTTCGGCGATCGCGCCGGCCGACGGCTCGGCCTCGGAGCCTTCCGTGAGGAGGAGGTCGCGCACCACCTCGGCCAGTGGCCAGTAGGTGATTCCCTCTCCGTACGGGAGGCACTGGCCGAGCGCCACCGTCGCGTCGCCGGCGAGTTCGCGGACGAACTCCTGAACGAGGCGCGACTTGCCGACGCCGGCCGCGCCGAGCACGGTCAGCAACTGACAGGCGCCATCCCGCTCGACGGTCGCGAAGGCGGCGCGGAGCGTGGCCAGTTCGTGGTCGCGGCCGACGAGCGGCGAGTCGAAGCGCCGAGAGTGCCCGGTCACGCGGGCGCGGACCTCGACGAGCCGACGCGCCTGGATCTCGGCGCCTCCCTTCACCACGCGCGAGACCTGCTCGGCGACGACCGCGTCGCGAACGAGTCCGTACGTCGTCTCGCCGATCAGGATCTCGTCCGTCGCCGCCGCCGCCTCGAGGCGCTGCGCGACCACGACCGGCATTCCCGTCACGGCCATGTGCCCCTGGCGGTGATCGCCGGCGATCACCTCGCCGCTGTTGACGCCGATGCGGCCTGCGAGGCGGATGCCCCAGATCTGGTCGAGGTCCGCGTTCAACGCCACGAGCGACTCGCGCATCTCGGCGGCGGCGCGAACCGCGCGTAACGCGTCGTCCTCGTGCACGACGGGCACGCCGAAGACCGCCATCACTGCGTCGCCGATGAACTTCTCGACGATGCCGCCGTGACGCTCGATCACCGAGCGCATCGCGTCGAAGTAGCGGCTCATGAGGCGTCGGTGCGCCTCGGGGTCGAGTTGCTCGCCGAGCCGGGTCGAGTCGACGAGGTCGGCGAACAGCACCGTGACGTTCTTCCTCACCTCGGGTCGCGGCTGCTTCTGCACCGGGGGCGCCGCGTGTCCCGCCTCGACGAGGATCGTCGCGCCCGCGTGCTTGCGGAGGTCGAATGCCGTTCCGATCGCGGCCGCGGCGCGCTCGCCGACGACGATTTCGTCCGGCTGCGCGAGACGGACGAGCCGTGACGCGGCGGTCACGGGCGCGCCTGCCACGGACGCTCCCGGCCGTCCGAGGAGCACGTCGCCGCTCTCGAGCCCCATCCGCACCACGAGATTCCCGCCGAACTCGCGCGCGAGCCGGCTGCGCGTCGCGACCGCGGCTCCCGCGCCGCGCCGCGCATGGTCTCCGTCGCCGTCGTCGGTCGCGCCGAAAGTTGCGAGCAGCGCGCCGACGAGCCCTCTCTCGACCAGGCCGCCCGCGGCCTCGATCTCCGCCGCGGCCTCGGCGTGGAGCCGGTCGAACAGTGCCGCGGTCCGCTCGGGATCCTCTTCGGCCTCGTCGTTCGTGGCCAGCGCCGCAAAGAGAACGGTCACCGACCTGCGCCCGAGCGGCGCGGGCGTCGTCGTGACGAGTCCGGCCGCGGCCGGCGCAGCTGCGGGCGCACGCCGCGCGGCCTCGATCTCCGGATCGTGGTTCAGGATCTGCCGCTCGAGCACCTGCAGGTTCTCGCCTGGCTCGAGGCCGAGCTCGTCGAGGGTCGTGCGCAACCGCCGGTACGCCACGAGCGCCTCGGTCTGCCTCCCCGAGCGGTAGAGCGCGAGCATCAGTTGCCCGGTCAGCCGCTCGCGGTGCGGATGCTCGGCGATCAGCACCTCGAGCTCTCCGATCAGATCGGCGGTCCGTCCGAGCGCGAGGTCTGCCTGGATGCGCGTCCTCGAGCGCCGCCACGCGGAGCCCGTCGAGCCGGCCGCCCTCGATCTGCGCGAACGGCTCCGGCGCGAACTCCGCAAGGGCCGGCCCGCGCCAGAGCTCGAGCGCGTCGCGCAGTATGCGAGCTGCGTTCGCGGCGTCGTCTTTACCAAGCGCCTCACGGCCGTCGGCGACCAGTCGCTCGAACCGGAACAGGTCGATCTCGTCGCGCTCCGCGTCGAGGAGGTAGCCGGGTGCCCGCGTCACGAGCGTCTCCGGCGGCAGCAGCTTGCGGAGCCGCGAGACGTACACCTGGACGCTCGTCACGACCGTCTCCGGCGGCTCGTCTCCCCACAGATCGTCGATCAGCCGCTCACGGGAGACGACCCGGTTCGCGTTCAGGATCAGGAGCGCGAGCAGAGCCCGCTGCTTCGCTCCTCCGAGCGGAAGCGGCCGGTCGCCCTCGCGCACCTCCAGGGGTCCGAGGACCCGGTACTCGATCACCCAAGCCTTCCTGCAAGCGCGCATTTAGCGCGCTGCAACCGTCTTTGTAGCGCACCGGCCGAGCCTCCGGCAACCGCCCGCAGCCAGCGGTCGCGGATCTCGAGGAGGGCTCATGACCGGCACGACCCACAGATCTGCGAGAGCCGTTTCGACGGCTCTCGCAGCCTTGCTTCTGGCGACGCCGTTCGCAAACGCCGCAGCGAGGTCGTTCGTACCGGCCCGCGGAACGGCGCTCGCGGCGCCGACCCTGGGGCGGCAGTTCCACTGGTTCCGGTGGTGGCATCCGTCGACGCGGGCGCTGCAGGGCCGCGCGGGCGAGTTCGCCGACCCGAGCACGTTCGGCTCCACCGCCGTGATCGGGCTGGAGTCGAATCGCGATCTACAGGCGCTCCGCGACGACTACGGCTTCGACCGGATCACGGCGATCCCGCTGCTCCGCTCAGCGCGGGTGAGCCTCGATCCCGCGCGCCTGAGCAGGCTCCTCTCGGCGGCGCCGAACGACCAGCGGATCCGCTACGTCTCGCCGCTCGGCGAGCGGCGGCAGTTGCTCCACGTGCGCAACGATCCGCTGCTCCAGAAGATCAATCCCGCCCTGAAGCGGCCGTTCGAGTGGCAATTCGCCGCCTCGCGCGTGGACCTGGCGATGAATCTCTCCCGGGGCAGCGCGACGATCCTGATCGGCCAGGTCGACACCGGCGTCGCCGACATTCCGGACCTCGAGGGAAAGGTCGACGGTCGCTACTACTCCGACGGCTCCTCGCGCGCCGGCGACGACGTCGGTCACGGAACCGCGGTCGCCTCGCTGATGGTCGCGAACGTCGACGACGGCTTCGGGATGGCGGGGTTCGGCGGAGCCGCGCACCTCATCTCCTACCGCGACGACGAGCTCACGGACGAATCGATCGCGGCCGGGGTCGCGAAACTGACATCGCTCGGCTGCCGGATCATCAACCTCAGCATCGGCGGGCCTTACCCGACGTCGCCGGTACTGCTCGACGCGCTCCATTCGGCAATGGACGCCGGCGTGCTGATCGTCGCCGCCGCCGGAAACGAGGGCGCGAGCTCCGTCCTCTATCCCGCTGCCGACCTCCAGCCCCCGAAGGGCGCCGACAGCCTCGGGCTCGCGGTCGGCGCGAGCGACGTCATGGGCAGGACGACGAAGTTCTCGAACCGGGGCATGAACCTCTCGCTGATCGCTCCCGGCGACTACGACTACGGCTGCTCGGGGGTCCTTGCGGCGATCCCCGCTGCGTCGAACGACTGGGACTCGACCTGCTTTCCGATCTTCAGGGGCAAAGCCGGTTCGCGCTACGCGTACATCGGCGGCACGTCGTTCTCGTCCCCGGAGGTCGCCGGTGTCGCGGCGCTGATCCTGGCCGCGCATCCCGAGCTGAGCAACCTGCAGGTCGCCGACATCATCAAGCGCTCCGCCCACCGGACCGCGGCGGGCTGGACGCCGGGCGCGGGCTACGGGCTGCTCGACGCCGCCGCGGCGCTCGAGCTGGCGACCGGGCGCTCGAGCGCCGACGTCCTGACCATCACCGACTTCCGCGACAGTCGCGACTCCCGGCGGGCGACGGTGACCGGCCGGGTCGCCTGGAGCGACGGGTCCGCACCGACGGCCGCGACCGTCACGTGCTCGGCAGGCGGGCTCGCCGCGGTCGCGGCCTTTTCGCAGGGAAGGTTCACCTGCCGCTGGCCGATCGCGGCCGGACTCGCGCACAGGGCGCTTGCCGGAACCGTGACGGTGACGGCGGCGCGCGCGACGGTCGCGCAGGCGTTCACGCTCGGGCAGCCTCGGGTGCCCTGAGCCGGACTGGATAGCCTGAGCCCGGGTCCGGTGCGGGAGGGAGGGCCGCCTTTCGGGCGGCTGTCCCCTTTCTGGTCGTGCCGCATGACACGAATACACCGACGTTCCGCCTTCCCTTTTGGCCGATCGCGCGCTACCATGCGGCGGAACGCGGGCCCCTCGGGGCGCCTCTTGCGCTGCACCCCCCGTATTGGCTACCCTTGCAAGTCGCGCCGACGTTCGTCGTTTTCGCCTGTCCGAGATTTCTCTGATCCGTTCGCCGTTTTAAGGGAGGGCTGTATCTCTTGACCGCCAAGGTTGCCGCGCCGCGCGCGCGCACATCCTTCTCCCGCGTCGAGCAGGTTCTCGAGCTTCCGAACCTGATCGATATCCAGAAGGCCTCGTTCCAGTGGTTCCTGAACGAGGGTCTGCGGGAGACGATCGACGACATTTCGCCGATCGAGGACTACACCGGAACGCTCGCCGTCGAGTTCGGGGAGTATCGCTTCGGCGAGCCCCAGTTCTCGATCAAGGAATGCCGCGAGAAGGACCTGACGTACCAGGCTCCGCTCTCGATGACCGTCCGCTTCGTGAACAAGGAGACGGGCGAGATTCGCGAGCAGACCGTCTTCATGGGCGACTTCCCGATGATGACGGGCTTCGGCACGTTCATCATCAACGGCACCGAGCGCGTCATCGTCACGCAGCTCGTGCGGAGCCCGGGCGCCTACCTGATGGAGCCGAAGGACCCGACGAAGCAGGTCTTCACTGCGAACCTCATGCCGTCCCGCGGCTCGTGGCTCGAGCTCGAGATCGACAAGAAGGGCATCGTCTACGCGAGGATCGACCGGAAGCGCAAGCTCCCGATCACGACGCTCCTCCGCGCGCTGCCCGCCGAGGACCCGTCGACCGGCTTCCAGCTCGACGTCTCGACCAACGAGAGCCTGCTGGCGCTCTTCGACAACTCGCCGTTCATCGTCAACA
This sequence comes from uncultured Actinomycetes bacterium, assembly GCA_963708685.1. Classification (GTDB taxonomy): domain Bacteria; phylum Actinomycetota; class Thermoleophilia; order Gaiellales; family Gaiellaceae; genus DASVFB01. The sequence continues at coordinate 369,124 of CAVPTP010000006.1, read as the reverse complement.
CGCTCGAGAAGGATCCGACCGCGACCGAGGAGCAGGCGCTCGTCGAGGTCTTCAAGAAGCAGCGGCCGGGCGAGCCGCCGACCGTCGACAACGCACGCAACCTCCTGCGCGCGCTCTTCTTCGATCCCAAGCGCTACGACCTGACGAAGGTCGGCCGCTACAAGCTGAACCAGCGGCTCGGCGTCGACGTGTCGGAGGAGGTGCGCGTCCTCACGACCGAGGACATCGTCGCGCTCGTCAAGAAGCTCGTCGAGCTTCCGGCGCGCCTCGGCGTGCCCGAGGACACGAAGGACTATCGCGGCCGAGGCGAGCAGCCTCTCGCGCGATCCGATCCGCAACGACCTCGACGAGTACGAGCACTTCGGCAACCGGCGCCTGCGCACGGTCGGCGAGCTGATCCAGGAGGCGTTCCGCGTCGGCCTCTACCGCATGGAGCGCGTCGTCCGCGAGCGGATGACGACCGAGGACGTCGACACGATCACGCCCCAGACGATCATCAACATCCGTCCGGTCGTGGCCGCGCTGAAGGAGTTCTTCGGCTCGTCGCAGCTCTCGCAGTTCATGGACCAGACGAACTCGCTCGCCGGGCTCACGCACCGGCGGCGGCTGTCGGCGCTCGGCGCCGGCGGGCTGACCCGCGAGCGCGCGCCGATCGAGGTGCGCGACGTCCACCCGACGCACTACGGGCGCATGTGCCCGATCGAGACGCCGGAAGGCCCGAACATCGGCCTGATCGGCTACCTCGCGTCGATGGCGACGGTGTCCGAGTTCGGCTTCATCCAGACGCCGTACCGGCGCGTCGTGAACAGCCGCGTCACCGACGAGATCGTCTACCTCGACGCCGTCGAGGAGGCGCAGTACACGATCGCGCAGGCGTCCGAGCGGATCGACGACAAGACGGGCGCGTTCCTCCACGACGCGGTGCTCTGCCGCTCCGCGCTCGGCGAGGCCGTCACCGCCGCGCCGAAGGACGTCGAGTTCATGGACGTCACGCCCGCGCAGGTCGTCTCCGTGTCGACCGCGCTGATCCCGTTCCTCGAGCACAACGACGCGAACCGCGCGCTGATGGGCGCGAACATGCAGCGGCAGGCAGTGCCGCTGATGATCACGCAGGCGCCGCTCGTCGGCACCGGCCTCGAGTACCGCGCGGCCGTCGACACCGGCGACGTCGTCGTCTCGGAGCACGCGGGCACGATCGTCGACGTCGACGCCGACAGGATCGTCGTCGAGACGAAGGACGGCCGCGACGACTACACGCTGACGAAGTTCATGCGCTCGAACCAGGGGACGCTGATCCACCAGAAGCCGATCGTCTCGCTGGGCGAGAAGGTGACGGCGGGCCAGGTGCTCGCCGACGGCAGCTCGACCGACATGCGGCGAGCTCGCTCTCGGCGCCAACCTGCTCGTCGCGTTCATGTCCGTTCGAGGGCTACAACTTCGAGGACGCGATCGTGCATCTCCGAGCGGCTCGTGAAGGAGGACGTCCTCTCGTCCATCCACATCCACGAGTACGAGATCGACGCGCGCTCGACGAAGCTCGGCGACGAGGAGATCACCCGCGACATCCCGAACCGCTCGGAGGAGTCGCTCGCCGACCTCGACGAGCGCGGGATCGTCCGCATCGGAGCCGAGGTCGGCTCCGGCGACCTGCTCGTCGGCAAGGTGACGCCGAAGGGCGAGACCGAGCTGACGGCCGAGGAGAAGCTGATCCGCGCGATCTTCAAGGAGAAGGCGCGCGAGGTCCGCGACACGTCGCTCAAGGTTCCGCACGGCGAGGGCGGCAAGGTGATCGACGTCAAGACCTTCTCGCGCGACGCCGGCGACGACCTGTCGCCGGGCGTGAACGAGCTCGTCCGCGTCTACGTCGCGAAGAAGCGCAAGATCTCCGAGGGCGACAAGCTCGCGGGCCGCCACGGCAACAAGGGCGTGATCTCGAAGATCGTCCCCGAGGAGGACATGCCGTTCCTCGAGGACGGAACGCCGGTCGACATCATCCTGAACCCGCTCGGCGTGCCCGAGCCGGATGAACATCGGCCAGATCCTCGAGACCCACCTCGGCTGGGCCGCCGCGAAGGGCGTCTTCAACGAGAACGGCAACGGCAACGGGAACGGCAACCGCGCCGCGTCTCCGATCGCGACGCCGGTGTTCGACGGCGCCACGGTCGAGGACGTCGACAACGCGCTGCTCGACTGGATGAAGCAGAACCCCGAGTCGCCGATCAAGTTCGCCGTCGACGAGAAGGCCGCACCCGGCCGGAAGTGCACCGGGAAGCTGCGCCTGTTCAGCGGCAAGACCGGCGAGCCGTACGAGCAGCCGATCACCGTCGGCTACATGTACATCCTCAAGCTGCTGCACCTCGTGGACGACAAGATCCACGCTCGCTCGACCGGCCCGTACTCGCTCGTCACCCAGCAGCCGCTGGGCGGCAAGGCGCAGTTCGGCGGCCAGCGCTTCGGCGAGATGGAGGTGTGGGCGCTCGAGGCGTACGGCGCCGCGTACACGCTGCAGGAGATGCTCACGATCAAGTCCGACGACACCGTCGGGCGCGTGAAGGCGTACGAGGCGATCGTCAAGGGCGAGAACATCGCCGAGCCGTCGATTCCGGAGTCGTTCAAGGTGCTGCTGAAGGAGATGCAGTCGCTTGCGCTCGACGTGCACGTGCTCTCGGAGGAGGGCGCGCACGTCGAGGTGCGCGAGGAGGACGACGAGCTGCTCCGCGCCGCGGAGGAGCTGGGCATCGACCTCTCGCCGGGCTCGCTGCGCGCGGCCGCGCGGCAGCCGACCGCGGAAGAGGCGGAGGAAGGGCAGGAGCGCGTCGACGAGGACGGCGAGATGGCGCTGCCGGCGGACGAGACGCTCGACGATCTCGTCGACGTCGAGCTGGCGTCCGGCCCCGACTCGCCGAAGGCCGAAGTCGAGGAGGAGGTCGGCCCTCTCGGGGAGCCCGACCTCGTGGACACCGAAATCGAAGACTGAGTAGACGAAGCGACGCGCCTAGTAGGAAGGGACTGAGGAGCCACTTTGATCGACATCAATGAGTTCGACGCAATTCGGATCGGCCTTGCCTCGAGCAAGCAGATCCGCGACTGGTCCTCCGGCGAGGTCACGAAGCCGGAGACGATCAACTACCGCACGCTCAAGCCCGAGCGCGACGGCCTCTTCTGCGAGCGCATCTTCGGTCCGACGAAGGACTGGGAGTGCTACTGCGGCAAGTACAAGCGCGTCCGCTACAAGGGCATCATCTGCGAGCGCTGCGGCGTCGAGGTGACGCGGCAGAAGGTCCGCCGCGAGCGCATGGGCCACATCGACCTCGCCGCTCCGGTCTCGCACATCTGGTTCTTCAAGGGCGTTCCGAGCCGCATCGGCTACCTGCTCGACATCGCGCCGCGCGAGCTCGAGAAGGTCCTCTACTTCGCGGCTTCGATCGTCACGGCGGTCGAGGTCGAGAAGCGCGGAGCCGACCTCGCCGACCTCGAGGACAAGGTCCGCGCGGAGTCCGAGCGGATCTACGTCGACCGCGACGAGGCGCTCCAGGCGCTCGAGGTTCGCCTCCAGCGCCGGCGCGACTACTTCCTCAAGGGCGCCGAGAAGGGCTTCGACGAGGACGACGACTTCTGGACCCGCGGCCTGAACAACTGGGCCGAGGAGCAGGGGCTGCCGACGCTCGAGGACGCGCGCACGCTCGTCTCGGGCATCTTCAAGGAGCTCGCGAAGAAGATCACGACCGAGGACTCGAAGAAGATCCGCGAGCTCGTCCGCGACGCCGCGATCCGGCCGGACCGGAAGCTGTCGCCGCGCGAGCTCGAGCAGGTCGCGTCCGCGGCCGAGCAGATCCTCCAGGCGATCCGTCCGCTCGAGCGCCAGGTCGAGAAGGCGACGGGCTCGAAGAAGGGCGCGCTCACGAAGCACATCCATCGCGTGGTCGACGCGCTGATCGCCGGCGGCGAGCTGAACGAGGAGGACGCCGCGCTCGCGAAGGACGTCGACATGCGGAACCTCGAGAAGGCGCGCGGGCTGGGCAACAACCTGCTCCAGGACACCGTCAACTCCTGGGAGGACGGCCAGGACATCCGCGAGCTGACGAACGACCTCTGCCTGCGCACCGACGGCAAGATCAGCAAGGAGGATCTCGACGCGATCGTCCAGTGGGCTCTGAAGATCCGCGAGATGGCGCTCGACATCGAGGCCCGCCGCCAGGACGCCCGCGACGCCGCCGTCGACTCGGTGAACAGGCTCGAGCAGACGTGGCTCCTCTTCAAGGAGCTCGAGCCGAAGATGATCGTCAACGACGAGCAGATCTTCCGTGAGCTCAAGGATCGCTTCGGCTCGCCGTACGGGTTCGGCGTGTACTTCCGCGGCGGCATGGGTGCGGAGTCGATCCGCGACCTGCTCCGCGACCTCGACCTGAACGCCGAGGCCGACTCGCTGCGCGAGACGATCCGCACGGGCAAGGGCCAGAAGCAGCAGCGCGCGATCAAGCGGCTGAAGGTCGTCAACGCGTTCATCAAGTCCGAGAACAAGCCCGAGTGGATGATCCTCGAGGCGGTGCCGGTGATCCCGCCGGAGCTTCGCCCGATGGTCCAGCTCGACGGCGGCCGCTTCGCGACGAGCGACCTGAACGACCTCTACCGCCGCGTGATCAACCGGAACAACCGGCTGAAGCGGCTGCTCGATCTCGGAGCGCCGGAGATCATCGTCAACAACGAGAAGCGCATGCTCCAGGAGGCCGTCGACGCGCTGTTCGACAACGGCCGCCGCGGCCGCGCGGTGACGGGCCCGGGCAACCGGCCGCTCAAGTCGCTGAGCGACATGCTCAAGGGCAAGCAGGGCCGGTTCCGCCAGAACCTGCTCGGCAAGCGCGTCGACTACTCGGGCCGCTCGGTCATCGTGGCGGGTCCGTTCCTGAAGCTGCACCAGTGCGGCCTGCCGAAGATCATGGCGCTGGAGCTCTTCAAGCCGTTCATCATGAGCCGGCTCGTCGAGCGCAAGTCGGTGCAGAACATCAAGGCGGCGAAGAAGTACGTCGACTCGATGACTCCCGAGGTCTGGGACGTCCTCGAAGAGGTGATCGCCGAGCATCCGGTGCTGCTGAACAGGGCGCCGACGCTGCACCGCCTCGGGATCCAGGCGTTCGAGCCGAAGCTCGTCGAGGGCAAGGCGATCCAGGTCCACCCGCTCGTCTGCCACGCGTTCAACGCCGACTTCGACGGCGACCAGATGGCCGTCCACCTGCCGCTGTCCGCGGAGGCTCAGGCCGAGGCTCGCATCCTGATGCTCTCGTCGAACAACATCCTGTCGCCGGCCAGCGGGCGCGCGCTCGCGACGCCGACGCAGGACATGGTGCTCGGCGGCTACTTCCTCACCTACTCGCCGGACAAGAATCTCACGGAAGCGCGATCCGGAGAAGATGAAGCCGCGGCCGAAGCGGTTCCGCAGCGAGGAGGAGGTCGAGTTCGCGGTCGAGGCGAGGCAGAAGGGTGTCGGCCTGCAGGACTCGATCGAGTTCGAGTGGAACGGCGAGCTGATCGTCACGACGCCGGGCCGCGTGATCTTCAACTCGGAAATCGACCGCGCGCTCTCCGAGTCGGTCGACCTCGGCGGCGAGATCGGGCACGACTACATCAACCAGACGCTCGACAAGAAGGCGATGGGCGACTTCATCGCCGAGCTCGTCGACATGTACGGCGCGCCGGCGATCGCCCCGGTCCTCGACACGATCAAGACCCTCGGGTTCACGTACGCGACCCGCGCGGGCATCTCGGTGTCGAAGAACGACGTCGTGATCCCGCCCGACAAGGAGACGATCCTCGAGGACTTCGAGGGCCGTGTCGGAACGGTCGAGGATCAGCACGCACGCGGGCTGATCACCGACGAGGAGCGGCACGAGATCATCGTCCAGCTCTGGACGGAGGCGACGGACACGGTCGCCGCCGCGATGGAGCGCTCGCTCGACGAGCTGAACCCGATCTACATGATGGCCAACTCCGGCGCCCGCGGGTCGTTCACGCAGATCCGTCAGCTCGCCGGCATGCGCGGCCTGATGGCGAATCCGAAGGGCGAGATCATCGAGCGCCCGATCAAGGCCAACTTCATGGAAGGCCTCTCGGTGCTCGAGTACTTCATCTCGACCCACGGCGCCCGCAAGGGTCTCGCGGATACCGCCCTGCGCACCGCCGACTCGGGCTACCTCACGCGCCGCCTCGTCGACGTCTCGCAGGACGTGATCATCCGCGACGACGACTGCAAGACGAAGGACTACATCGAGCTGCCGCTCCACGTAGCCGGCGAAGGCGTGAACAAGCAGCCTGCTCGGCCGGATCGTGGCGGAGGACGTCCACAACATCAAGAAGGACGGCGCTCCGGGCGCGAAGGTGCTGCTGGAGAAGGGCACCGAGATCCGCACCGAGGTCCTCCGCACGCTCGAGGAGCTCTTCGCGGATCAGCCCGACGTCAGCATCCCGGTCCGCTCGGTGCTCAAGTGCCGGAGCGAATTCGGCGTCTGCCGGACGTGCTACGGCATCTTCCTCGGGACCGGCGAGCTCTGTGAGATCGGCGACGCGGTGGGAATCATGGCCGCGCAGTCGATCGGCGAGCCCGGCACGCAGCTCACGATGCGCACGTTCCACACCGGCGGCGTCTCGCTGGCCGGCGGCGACATCACGCACGGTCTGCCTCGCGTCGTCGAGATCTTCGAGGCCCGGAACCCGAAGGGTGCCGCGCAGCTCGCGGAGATCGCTGGAACGGTCTCGGTCGGCGAGACCGAGCGCGGCGGCGTGCAGGTGACGGTCGTCGGAGACGTGCCGAAGGCCGACGGCGAAGCGGACGAGCGCGAGTACCTCTTCCCGCGCCGGACGCGCCTGAAGGTCAAGAAGGGCGACCGCGTCGCACCCGGCGATCCGCTGTCGGACGGCTCGATCGCACCGACCGAGCTGCTCGAGCTGCACTCGCACGCGGGCAAGGGCTCGACGCCGACCGAGCTGTACCTCGTGGGCGAGGTGCAGAAGGTCTACAAGTCGCAGGGCGTCGACATCCACGACAAGCACATCGAGCTGATCGTTCGCCAGATGCTCAAGAAGGTGCGGGTCGAGAACTCCGGAACGACCGAGCTCCTGCCCGGCCAGCTCGTCGATCGCGTCGTCCTCGAGCGCGAGAACGTCCGGGTGAAGAAGGCGAAGGGCGAGCAGGCGACGTTCGAGCCGCTCATCCTCGGAATCACGAAGGCGTCGCTCGCCACCGAGTCGTTCCTCTCGGCGGCCTCCTTCCAGGAGACCACCAAGGTGCTGACGGACGCGTCGATCGAGGGCAAGACCGACCGGCTCGTCGGCCTCAAGGAGAACGTGATCATCGGGAAGCTGATCCCGGCCGCGACGGGTCTGAAGCGGTACCGCGGGATCGAGATCAAGCCGGCCGAGAAGGTTCCCGCCGGGGCGCACACCCGGCCGTCGACCGAGGCCGAGCTGCTCGCGGCGCTGGAGGAGATCGGCACCGACGGCGGCAACGGTCTCGACCTCGATTCGCTCGGCCTCGACTTCGGTGGCCAGCCCGGCGCCGATGCGACGTCGAGCCACGAGGCGGGCGAGGCCGAGGAAGTCCCCGAGGTCGATACACCGCTCGACGACTGAGCAAGAGCGCAGGTGACGCTCCTGTCACGACGGGATCTGGAGGGCCGCGGAGACGCGGCCCTCCGGCTTTCCTGCTACACAATTGGGTTCGGGCCTTGAGGAAGCTCTCTCTCCTTCTGTTCTGTTCTGCCGTCGCCGCCGTGCTCTTGCCGGGCGCACGCCTCGGCTACCGATCCGTGCGGACGGCCGCAGCGGCCGACGAACTGGATCGACTACGGCTCGACGGCTCTGACCGACACGCTGGCGCGACCAGGGACGATCCTCGCCGTGTCCGCCGGCGACTACCCCGCGCTGATCCGCCAGCACGGTGCCGTCACGATCTACTGGGACATGTACCTGAACAAGTCGCGTGTCGGGACGCCGACCGTGCCGTTCGACGAGCGAGACCGCGATCGCCCGGGCGAACCGGCTCTTCGAGTACGCCGCGCAGCAGTCGTCGTGCTCGACGCCGTGGATCGCCGAGAACGAGCTTGCCGGCGCAGGCCTCGAGACGCCGTGGTCGACGACGAACGCGCAGTACCGCGACAACGTCCTCACGTATCTCAAGACGCTCGCCGCGCGCGGAGCCAGGCCGTTCCTGCTCGTCAATCGCGCGCCCTACACGGCCGGCGACGCCGCCGCCTGGTGGCAGCAGGTCGCGGCGGTCGCGGACATCGTGCGCGAGACCTACTTCAGCGCCAAGAAGCTCCACGCGCAGGGGCCCGTGCTCGCCAGCCGGACGATCCGCCAGTCGCTGCGGACCGCGGTCGGCCGCTTCCTCGCCATCGGGATCCCGCCGTCGCGGCTCGGGGTGATGCTCGGATTCCAGACGGGCAGCGCCGACAGCGGTCGCGCGCATCTCACGCCGACGCAGGCCTGGCTCGACACCGTGAAGTGGCAGGCCCTCGCCGCGCGTCAGGTCGCCGGCGAGCTCAGGATCTCGTCCGATCTGGTCGTGGGGCTGGGGGACCTGGACGAAGCCCGAGCAGGATCCCGACAAAGCAGCCGCGGCGTGCGTCTGGCTCTGGACGCGCGCGAGCTCCCTGTGCGACGCGCCTGCAGTTGCCGGCCCGGGGTGGAACACGTCACGAACCGAGGGCCAGCTGACGCTTCCCGCCGGCGTGCGGTGCATCGTCGGAAAGACGCGCATCACCAACTCCGCGATCTCGCAGCTCCAGACGCTGACGGCCGACGGCGAGATCGCGTTCAGCGCGCTCTTTGCACGCGCCGTCGAGCAGCAACTCGTCCCGGTCGACCGCACCGACGTGCTCAACGTCGAGCGCGCCCTGATCGCCTCGAACTTCGGCGGGAAAGCTCAGGCCTACCGGACCGCCCTCGCGCAGGCGCGCGTCTCGCCTGCGATCGCGCGCGGGATCCTCACCGACCAGGTTCGGCGGGCGCTGGTCGCGCGGCGGATCCACGTCAAGCCTCCGACCTCGGCCGAGATCGAGAGGTTCTACGAGTCGTATCCGGACGTGCTCGTCCGCTCGGTCACCGCAGATCCGGCTCCGCCGTGGCTCGGCGGCACCACGAGGGGCTACGTCCTCGACGCCGTGGCGCCGAGCAGCGTCTTCGGCATTCCCGCGGGCAAGGAGAGAACGCTCCGAACGATCGAGGGCGTCTACACGGTCAAGGCGAAGGGCGAGGCGCAGCCGCTCGGGACGATGCCGCTCTCGCTCGTGAGCCCGGCGATCCGCGCCGCCCTGATCTGGTTCGCGCAGGGAGAGAAATTCGAGGACTGGACGACGAAGCAGCAGACCGCGGCGCTCGCCACGACGACGTGCCGGCGCGACGACCTCCCCGTGCCGGGGCCGGTCGAGCTCGAGACGTTCGTCCCCGCGCTCAGCCCGACGGGCTAGCGCGCTCTTCGTCGGGCGCCGCGCCTGGAAAGACGCGGGCCTTGCCGGACCGCTTCGCCTGGTAGAGCGCGTCGTCCGCGCGCTCGAACAGCGTCTTGACGTCGTCGCCCTTGCTCAGCTCGGCGACTCCCGCGGAGAGCGTGAGATGAGAAACGTTGCCGATCGGCCGCTCGGCGACCACCTGTTCGGCGCGGAGATAGAGCTGCTCCGCGTCGCCGATTCCCGCCTCGGGGAGGATGATTGCGAACTCGTCGCCGCCGATCCGGCACGCGACGTCCGACGCGCGTAGCACCGAGCGCAGGCGCGCCGCCGCCTCGGCGAGCACGGCGTCGCCGGCCAGGTGGCCGAACTTCTCGTTGATCGCCTTGAAGTCGTCGACGTCGAGGACCACGAGGGCGAGGCGCCGTCCGTACCGATGCGCGCGCGTGCACTCGCGCTGCAGCGTCTCGTAGAAGAAGCGCCGGTTGCGCAGGCCGGTCAGGCCGTCGACGTCGGCGAGGCGGCGTGCTTCGCGGTAGCGCAGCGCGTTGTCGAGCGCCGGTCCCGCGCGTTGCGCGAGGTCGTTGACCGCGTCGGCGCTCGTCGCGCCGAGGTCGGCCGATCGACCGGGAGTAGACGGCGAGGAAGCCGAGCTCGCCGAGCTCGCCCTCGAGCGGCCGCGCGACCCGCGACCGGGCGCTGCTCGAGGCCGGCAGGTGGCCCGGGTACGAATCCTTCTCGGCGTCCTCCTGCGGCATTCCGACGGCGGCCACGAGCCGGGCGTCCTCGTGGCCGTCGACCGAGACGACGACGGCGTCGACCCCGGCGACCTCCGTCGCCGCCTCGAGAATGCGCGCGACGACGACCTCGAGCTCGATCGACGCCGTCAGCTCACGGCGGCCGTCGCGGCGCTCCGAGCGCTCGAGCGCGCGCCGCAACTCACCTGACAGCTCCTCCACGCGGGCCGCCAGCTCACCCACGACGGTGGTCGAGTGGGCCCGGGCATTCCGCTCCGCCGTCCGCCGCGCGAGGAACCAGACGGCGACGGCAAAAATCACGGCTCCGGCCACGACGGCGAGGACGATCAATACGGCCATCGTTGCTATCATGCCGCGGCCCGGCAGACAGGGCTGTGCGTCCTGTCAGCCGTTTCTGTGCGTAAGGGCCCGTCGTAACAAGGAGAGATTTGCCGACCGTCAACCAGCTCGTCCGGAAGGGCCGTTCGGTCCCGAAGGCCAAGACCAAGACCCCAGCGCTCCGCGGAGCTCCGCAGAAGCGCGGCGTCTGCACGCGCGTCTTCACCGTGACCCCGAAGAAGCCGAACTCGGCCCTTCGGAAGGTGGCACGCGTCCGGCTGACGAACGGCATGGAAGTCACGACGTACATCCCCGGCGAGGGCCACAACCTGCAGGAGCACTCGGTCGTGCTCGTCCGCGGCGGCCGCGTCAAGGATCTCCCGGGTGTCCGCTACAAGGTGATCCGCGCCGCGCTCGACACCGCGGGCGTCTCCGACCGCAAGCAGGCCCGCTCCCGGTACGGCGCCAAGAGGACCGGCTGATGCCGAGGCGCGCAGAGATCACCCCGCGGACTCCGGATCCGGATCCCGTGCACAACTCGCAGCTCGTGCAGCAGCTCGTGAACCGCGTGATGACCGACGGCAAGAAGTCCGTCGCCGAGTACATCGTCTACACGGCGCTCGACCGCGTCGGCTCGAAGACCGGCCGGCCGCCCGTCGAGGTGCTCGAGCAGGCGGTGAAGACCGTCACCCCGGTGCTGGAGGTCAAGGGCCGCCGCGTCGGCGGCGCGAACTACCAGGTGCCCGTCGAGGTGCCGCAGCGCCGCGCGCGCACGCTCGCCATCCGCTGGATCGTGACGTACGCGCGCGACCGGCGCGAGAAGGGCATGCCGGAGAAGCTGGCCAACGAGATTCTCGACGCGCTCAACGAGCAAGGCGGCGCGTACAAGCGCAAGGACGACATCTACCGGATGGCGCAGGCCAACAAGGCCTTCGCGCACTACCGGTGGTAGGGGGACGACGATGACTCAGACGGCAACCAAGGTCGGCCTCGAGCGCGTCCGGAACATCGGGATCATGGCCCACATCGACGCGGGCAAGACGACGACGACCGAGCGGATCCTGTACTACACCGGCCGCACGCACAAGATGGGCGAGGTGCACGAGGGCGCCGCGACGATGGACTGGATGGCGCAGGAGCAGGAGCGCGGCATCACGATCACGTCGGCCGCCACGACGGCGTTCTGGCGTGACCATCGGATCAACATTATCGATACGCCCGGGCACGTGGACTTCACCGTCGAGGTGGAGCGGAGCCTGCGCGTCCTCGACGGCGCGGTCGCCGTCTTCGACGCCGTTGCGGGCGTCCAGCCGCAGTCCGAGACGGTCTGGCGGCAGGCCGACAAGTACAACGTCCCGCGCATCGCGTTCATCAACAAGATGGATCGAACGGGCGCGGACTTCTTCAAGGCCGTCCAGTCGATGGTCGACCGCCTCGGCGCCAAGCCGGTGCCGATCCAGATCCCGATCGGGCAGGAGGACGCGCACCGAGGCGTCGTCGACGTCGTCGAGATGCGCGCGATCACCTGGAACGACGATCTCGGCGCCAACATGGAGGTCGGCGAGATCCCGCAGGGGCTCCTGGAGCAGGCGAACGAGTACCACCACCAGGTGCTCGACGCCGTCGCGGACCACGACGACGACCTGATGACGGCCTACCTCGAGGACGAGTCCTCGGTCACCACGGACATGCTCAAGCGCGCCCTTCGCGCTGCCACGCTCGACGGCTCGATCACGCCGATCCTGCTCGGCTCCGCGTTCAAGAACAAGGGCGTGCAGTCGCTCCTCGACGCCATCATCGACTACCTGCCGAGCCCGCTCGACGTGCCGTCCGTCCACGGCCTCGATCCGCGCACCGAGCACGAGCTGTCGCGCAGGGCCGCGGACGACGAGCCGTTCGCCGCGCTCGCGTTCAAGGTCATGTCCGATCCGTACGTCGGCAAGCTGACGTACTTCCGCGTCTACTCGGGCAAGCTCAAGAGTGGCGACCGCGTCCTCAACACGACCACGGGCAAGACCGAGCGGATCAGCCGGATCCTCCAGATGCACGCGAATCACCGCGAGGAGCGGGACGAGATCGGCGCGGGCGAGATCGCGGCCGGCGTCGGCCTCAAGAACACGACGACGGGCGACACGCTCTCGACGGAGACGTCGCCGATCATCCTCGAGTCGATGACCTTCCCGGACCCGGTGATCTCGGTCGCCGTCGAGCCGAAGACGAAGGCCGACCAGGACAAGCTCGGCCAGGGCCTCCAGCGCCTCGCCGAGGAGGATCCGACGTTCCGCGTCCGCACCGACGAGGAGACGGGCCAGACGCTCATCGCCGGCATGGGCGAGCTCCACCTCGAGATCATCGTCGACCGCCTGAAGCGCGAGTTCAACGTCGACGCGAACGTCGGGCGCCCGCAGGTCGCGTACCGCGAGACCGCGCGTAAGCCGGCGGAGAAGATCAGCGCGAAGTTCGTGCGCCAGACCGGCGGTCGCGGCCAGTACGGCCACGCGGTGATCAACCTCGAGCCCGCGCGAGCAGGGCTCCGGCTACGAGTTCGTCGACAAGATCGTCGGCGGCAAGATCCCGAAGGAGTACATCGGTCCGATCGACCTCGGAATCCAGGAGGCGATGGAGTCGGGCATCCTCGGCGGCTACCCCGTCGTCGACATCCGGATCGAGCTCGTGGACGGGTCGTACCACGACGTCGACTCGAGCGAGATCGCCTTCAAGGTCGCCGGCTCGATGGCGTTCAAGGAGGCGATGAAGCGCGCGAAGCCGGTGCTGCTCGAGCCGATGATGGCCGTCGAGGTCGTCACGCCCGAGGAGTACCTCGGCGACGTGATGGGGAACCTCAACTCGCGCCGCGGCCGGGTCGAGCACCTCGAGCCGACCGGTAACGCGCAGTCGATCAAGGCGATGGTCCCGCTGGCCGAGATGTTCGGCTACGCGACCGACGTCCGCTCGATGACCCAGGGGCGCGCCACGTTCACGATGCAATTCGACCACTACGAGGAAGTGCCGCAGTCGATCGCCACCGAGCTGGTCGACGCGCAGAGCTAAGGAAGGAAGGAGAGCATGGCCAAGCAGAAGTTCGAGCGCACGAAGCCGCACCTCAACGTCGGCACGATCGGTCACATCGACCACGGCAAGACGACGCTTACCGCGGCGATCACGAAGGTGCTCGCCGAGCAGTCGGGCGGCGGAACGGTGAAGAGCTTCGAGGAGATCGACAACGCGCCGGAGGAGAAGGCGCGCGGCATCACGATCAACACGTCGCACGTCGAGTACGAGACGCCGAACCGGCACTACGCGCACGTCGACTGCCCCGGTCACGCCGACTACATCAAGAACATGATCACCGGCGCGGCGCAGATGGACGGCGCGATCCTCGTCGTCTCGGCCGCCGACGGCCCGATGCCGCAGACGCGCGAGCACATCCTGCTCGCCCGCCAGGTCGAGGTGCCGTACATCGTCGTGTTCCTCAACAAGGCCGACATGGTCGACGACCCCGAGCTGCTCGAGCTCGTCGAGATGGAGGTCCGCGAGCTGCTCTCGAAGTACGAGTTCCCGGGCGACGACATTCCGATCGTCACCGGCTCGGCGCTGAAGGCGCTCGAGGGCGACGCCGAGTGGACGCCGAAGATCATCGAGCTCATGGAGGCCGTCGACTCGTACGTGCCCGAGCCGACGCGCGACCTCGACAAGCCGTTCCTGATGCCGATCGAGGACGTGTTCACGATCACCGGCCGCGGCACGGTCGTCACCGGCCGCGTCGAGCAGGGCACGATCAAGATCGGCGACGAGATCGAGATCGTCGGCATCCATCCGCAGACGGCCAAGACGGTCGTCACCGGCGTCGAGATGTTCAACAAGACGCTCGACAACGCGCAGGCCGGCGACAACGCCGGTGCGCTCCTCCGCGGAACGAAGCGCGAGGAGGTCGAGCGCGGGCAGGTGCTCGCGAAGCCGGGCTCGATCACGCCGCACACGCACTTCAAGGCCGAGGTCTACGTCCTGTCGAAGGACGAAGGCGGCCGCCACACGCCGTTCTTCAACGGCTACCGGCCGCAGTTCTACTTCCGCACGACGGACGTGACCGGCTCGATCAAGCTGCCGGAGGGCCAGGAGATGGTCATGCCGGGCGACAACACGAACATGGAGATCGAGATGGGCCAGCCCATCGCCATGGATCAGGGTCTCCGCTTCGCCATCCGCGAAGGCGGCCGCACCGTCGGCGCGGGCGTCGTCACCGAGATCATCAAGTAGGAAGGGAAACGCGCGCCGGTGCCTCAACAGAAGATCCGCATCAGACTGAAGAGCTACGACCATCAGTCGCTCGACAAGTCCGCCAAGGACATCGTCGAGACGGTTGAGCGCACCGGCGCGACCATCACCGGGCCCGTGCCCCTGCCCACCGAGAAGAACGTCTACTGCGTGATCCGCAGCCCGTTCAAGGACAAGGACTCGCGCGAGCACTTCGAGGTGCGCACGCACAAGCGCCTGATCGACATCCACTCGCCGACGCCGAAGACGGTCGACTCGCTGATGCGTCTCGACCTTCCGGCCGGCGTCGACATCGAGATCAAGCTGTAATTGCTTCGCAAACCTCTAGCGATCCGCTCGCTGCGCTTTTCGCCCAGCGAGGCGATCGGCGCGTGAAGGGGATCCTCGGCGGAAAATCGGCATGACGCAGGTCTTCGACCCGGAGTCGGGCGTCGTCACGCCCGTGACGGTGATCGAGGCCGGGCCCTGTCCGGTCGTCGAGGTCAGGACGCCGGACGTCGACGGCTACGAGGCCGTGCAGCTCGCGTTCGATGCTGTCCCGGAGCGCAAGCTCTCGAAGCCCGAGATCGGCCACCTGAGGAAGAACGGCGTCGAGCCGCACCGCCATCTCGTCGAGTTCCGCGGTCCTTCGGAGGCCGTCGTCGGCGAGGCGGTGACCGTCGAGACGTTCGCACCCGGCGATCGGGTGAAGGTCAGCGGTATCTCCATCGGCAAGGGCTTCCAGGGGACGATCAAGCGCCACAACTTCGCGCGGGGCCCGGTGACACACGGCTCGCACAACGTCCGCAAGCCGGGATCGATCGGCGCGTCGGCGACGCCGTCGCGCGTGTTCAAGGGAATCAAGATGGCGGGCCACATGGGCGCGAAGCGCCGCACGCAGGTCGGCCTCGTCGTCCACTCGGTCGACGCGGACCGGAACCTGCTGCTGGTGAAGGGCGCCGTTCCCGGTCCGAAGAGCGGGCTCGTCGAGGTCAGGGAGGACAAGGGTCGTGGCCGCGCCTAAGGCACCCGTCCTCGCCACCGGAGCGGGCTCGAAGGACGTCGAGCTCGACGAGTCGATCTTCGGCGCCGAGATCAAGCCGCACCTCGTCCACGAGGTCGTCCGCGCGGAGCTGAACGCCGACCGCGCCGGCACCCGCGGCGCGAAGTCGCGCGGTCTGGTCGCGGGCGGGCGCGCAAAGCCGTGGCGCCAGAAGGGCACCGGTCGTGCCCGCGCCGGAACGATCCGCGCGCCGCAGTTCACCGGCGGCGGCGTCGCGTTCCCGCCGACGATGCGCAGCTTCGAGCTGAAGGTGAACAAGAAGGTGAAGCGGGCTGCGTTGCGCGCCGCGCTGGCTGCGCACGTGAACGACTCGACGCTCGCCATCCTCGACGCCTCGGGGTTCGACACGCCGTCGACGAGAGCGGCCGCCGATCTGCTCGCCGGCTGGGACAAGGGTTTTCCGCTCGTCCTCGTCGTGACGGAGGAAGAGGAGTCGGTCGCAAAGTCGTTCCGCAACCTCGCCAGGACCGTCGTCACGCTCCCGTCCGAGCTCGACGTCTCGCAGGTCGTCTGGGCGCGCTCGCTGCTCGTGAGCGAGAGCGCGCTGCCGGCCGTGCAGGGGAGGGCCACGTGAGCCTGCATCCGAACGAAGTCCTGCTCGCGCCCGTCGTGTCGGAGAAGAGCTACAGCCTCATCGCCGAGGGCAAGTACGTCTTCCGCATCCATCCGGATGCCCATCGCACCCAGGTGCGCCAGGCCGTCGAGGAGCTCTTCAGCGTGCACGTCGAGGGCGTGAACGTCCTCAAGGTGCAGGCGAAGCCGAAGCGCCGCGGGATGACGAAGGGGATCAAGCCCGGCTGGAAGAAGGCGATCGTCCAGCTGCGCGAGGGCGAGACGATCGAGATCTTCGAGGGGGCTCAGGTCTAGCCGTGCCGGTGCGCAAGTTCAAGCCGACGTCGCCGGGCCGCCGCTTCATGTCGGTCTCGACCTTCGAGGACATCACGAAGTCGAAGCCGGAGAAGTCGCTCACCGAGAAGCTGACGAAGAAGGGCGGCCGCAACAACTACGGGCGCCTCACGACACGCCACCAGGGCGGCGGCCACAAGCGCCGCTACCGCGTGATCGACTTCAAGCGGACGAAGGACGCCATTCCGGCGAAGGTCGCCGCGATCGAGTACGACCCGAACCGCTCAGCGCGCATCGCGCTGCTGCACTACGCCGACGGCGCGAAGAGCTACATCCTCGCGCCGGCGCGCCTGCAGGTCGGCGTGATCGTCGAGTCAGGCCCGAACGCCGACATCAAGCCCGGCAACGCGCTCCCGCTCGAGAACATCCCGACGGGAACGCTCGTGCACAACGTCGAGCTCCAGCCGGGCCAGGGCGGGAAGATGGCGCGGAGCGCGGGCTCGGGCATCCAGCTCGTCGCAAAGGATCAGGGCTACGCAGTCCTCCGTCTGCCGTCCGGAGAGCTCCGCCGCGTGCTGCTAACCTGCCGGGCCACCGTCGGACAGGTCGGAAACCTCGACCACGAGAACGAGACCGGCGGCAAGGCGGGCCGCAGCCGCTGGAAGGGCAAGCGTCCGACGGTGCGCGGCTCGGCGATGAACCCGGTCGACCACCCGCACGGTGGCGGCGAGGGCAAGTCGAAGGGGGGCCGGCACCCGGTCACGCCCTGGGGCGTGCCGACGCTCGGCAAGCGAACGCGGCAGAAGCACAAGCAGTCCGACAAGTTGATCGTCCGCGCCAGGCGGCGCGGCAAGGAGAAGCGCTAGTGAGCAGATCGTCGAAGAAGGGCCCGTTCGTCGAGGAGCGGCTGTTGAGCCGCATCGAGGCGATGAACACCGCGAACGAGAAGCGGATGATCCGGACGTGGTCCCGCTCGTCCACCGTCTTCCCCGAGATGGTCGGCCACACGATTGCCGTCCACGACGGCCGCAAGCACGTGCCGGTCTTCATCACCGAGCAGATGGTCGGCCACAAGCTCGGCGAGTTCGCTCCCACGCGCACGTTCCGCGCGCACTCCGGCGACCGGAAGGCGGAGGTGAAGCGCTAGTGGCCGCAACCGCGGAGAAGCAAGAGGTGCGCGCCGAGGCGAAGTGGGTGCGCGTGTCGCCGCGCAAGGCGAGGCTCGTCGTCGAGCACATCCGCGGCCGCAGCGTCCCCGAGGCGCGGACGGTGCTCGCGTTCACGCAGCGCGCCGCCGCCCGCGAGATCGAGAAGGTACTGCACTCGGCGGTCTCCAACGCCGAGGCGAACCACGGCCTCCACGGCGACGAGCTCGTCGTTTCGTCGGTCTATGTGGACGAAGGCCCGACGATCAAGCGCTGGCGCGCCCGCGCCCGCGGCCGCGTGGCCCGCATCCGCAAGCGCACGTGTCACATCACGATCAAGCTCCAGCCCATTCCGCAGGATCGGCGCGCGTCGACGACGACGCCGAGCGCGGAGCAGCCCAAGCCGAAGCGTGCACCGGCAAAACGCGCGCCGGCCCGGAAGAAGAAGGAGGCGGCCGCGTAATGGGCCAAAAAGTTCATCCCGGCGGGATGCGCGTCGGCGTCATCCACGACTGGAAGTCGAACTGGTACGTGGGGAAGAAGGAGTTCCCCGGCTACCTGATCGAGGACATCCGCATCCGCGATCACATCTACAAGAAGCTCTCGCACGCAGGGCTCTCGGACATCCTGATCCGCAAGGACAAGCAGCGGATCACCGTGGACATCTACACGGCGCGTCCCGGGATCGTGATCGGCAAGTCGGGCGTCGAGGTGGACGCGCTCCGCAAGGAGCTGCACGCCATCACCGGCAAGAACGTCCACATCAACATCAACGAGATCAAGCGGCCCGAGCTCGACGCGAAGCTCGTCGCGCAGTCGATCGCGGAGCAGCTCCAGAACCGCGTCTCGTTCCGGCGCGCGATGAAGCGCTCACTCGCGTCGGCGATCCGGTCGGGCGCGCAGGGGATCAAGATCACCTGCGGCGGCCGGTTGGGCGGCGCCGAGATGAGCCGCTCGGAGACGTATTCGGAGGGCCGCGTGCCGCTGCACACGATCCGCGCGGACATCGACTACGGCTTCGTCGAGGCGAAGACGACCTTCGGCCGCATCGGCGTGAAGGTCTGGATCAACAAGGGCGAGATCATGCCGGAGGGCTACAGCGGCGCAGCCGACGGAACCCGACTGGGCGAGCAGGATCAGGCCCGGCGGCGAGGCGGTGCTCTCGAAGGCCTCGGCGCCTCGCGCGAGTCCGCGCGCAACCGCAGCCAGGACCGCGAAGGCCTCGGCCCCGTCAAGCGTCGTCGCGGACCGGGTGGCGCAGGTGGGCCCGGCGCCGGGAGGGGCGGCAAGCGCTCCGGCGCGCGTCCCTCGAGCTCGCGTCGTCCGCGCTCGGCCGATGCCCCGCGCGGCGAGAATCCGCGCCCCGGCGAGAACGTCGAGCGCCCGCGCACCGACGAGACCGGAAAGTCCGCCGAGGGCCGCGACCAGCCGTTGATCAAGCCCGAGGTCGAGACGATGCCGGCACCCGCCGCCGAGGCGCCCGACACGACGCCGCAGCAGGACGCGCCGTCGAGCGACGCCGACCAGGACAAGAAGCCGCGCGGCGGCCGCCAGACGAAGACGATCGACACGGAGTAACGAATGCTGCTACCCAAGAAGACAAAGTTCCGCAAGCAACAGCGCGGCCGCAGGCGTGGTCTGACGAAGGGTCAGGACACGGTCCAGTTCGGCGACTACGGGCTCAAGGCGACCGGTGTCGCCTGGCTGACGAACCGCGAGATCGAGGCGGCGCGTATCGCGATGACGCGCAAGATCAAGCGCGGTGGGAAGGTCTGGATCAACCTCTTCCCCGACAAGCCGGTGACGAAGAAGCCGGCCGAGACGCGCATGGGCAAGGGCAAGGGATCGCCCGAGGCATGGGTCGCCGTCGTCAAGCCGGGTCGCGTGATGTTCGAGCTCTCGGGTGTGCCCGAGCCGCTCGCCAAGGAGGCGCTGCGTCTGGCCGGCAACAAGCTGTCCGTGAAGACGAAGATCGTGAAGCGGGAGGCGGATCTCTTTGAAAGCTAGAGACCTGCGCGACATGACCGACGATCAGCTCGAGTCGGCGTTGCACGATCGCCGGCAGGAGCTGTTCAACCTCCGCTTCCAGGCAGCAACCGGCGCGCTGGAGAACACCACGCGGCTGCGGCTCGCCAAGCGCGAGATCGCGCGCATCCTGACCGTCCGCAACGACCGTGCCGAGGCAAAGACATGAGCGAGATCGAGAACGAGAACAACGAGACCGCGGCACCGGCCGAGAGCGAGCCGGAGACCGTCGCGGAAGGCACGGCCGCCGAGCCGGAGGCTTCGGTCGAGGCCCCTGCGGTCGAGGACACGCCTGCCGTCGAGGAGACGCCCGCGGAGGAACCTGCCGTGGAGGAGCCCGAGCCCGTCGCCGAGGCGCCCGCGGTAGAGGAGACCTCGCCGGAGGCGGCTGTCGCCGAGGCGCCTGCGGTCGAGCAGCCCGCTGCCGAGGCCGCGCCCGCCGAGGAGCCTGTCGCGGAAGCGCCTGCCGCCGAGGCGAAGCGCCTGCCGCCGAGGAGCCTGCCGCCGAAGAGGCCCCGGCCGAGGAGCCTGCTCCGCCGAAGCGGCGGCACCCGCGAGCACGCCCGAGGCACCGGCGACCCCTGCAGCGCCGCCCGGAGAACCGCGGCGGAAGCGCCTCAAGCACGTGCCGCGGAGCCTGCGCCGCCAGCGCTCGAAGCCGGCGCGCCCGAAGGATCAGCCGCGCAAGCCGATCGTCCGCCTGGACAAGCCAGAGCACGACCGCGGCAGGCGCCAGGAGCGCCGTGGCGTCGTCGTCTCCGACGCGATGGACAAGACGATCGTCGTGAAGGTCGAGTCGGTGCGCGCGCACCAGCGCTACAAGAAGGTGATTCGCCGGTCCGTCAAGTTCCACGCGCACGACGAGCAGAACCAGGCTCACATCGGCGACCGCGTCCGCATCGTCGAGACGAAGCCGCTCTCGAAGACGAAGCGCTGGCGCCTTGCGGAAGTCCTGGAGCAGGCCAAGTAGATGTCGGCCGCCCTCCTCACATCTCGCACTCGCTGGCGCGCTGCAAATCTGCGCGCTGCTGCGTCCTCGGTCGCGCCCGTACCTTTCAGGTACGAGCCCTCCCTGCGTCCTTCCATCGCTTGCTTTTCGCGGCCAGCGAACACGATCTGCGAGGAGGGCGACCTGTGATCCAGCAGGAGTCGAGACTCAAGGTGGCCGACAACACCGGAGCCCGCGAGCTGCTGTGCATCCGCGTGATGGGCGGCTCGCACCGCCGCTACGCCCGTGTCGGCGACATCATCACGGCGACGGTCAAGGCGGCGACGCCGCAGGGCGCGGTGAAGAAGGGCGAGGTCGTGAAGGCCGTCGTCGTGCGGACGAAGAAGCCGTTCGGCCGCGACGACGGGACGCAGATCGCCTTCGACGAGAACGCCGCCGTGATCATCGACAACGCTCGCAACCCGCGCGGCACCCGCATCTTCGGGCCGGTCGCACGCGAGTTGCGCGAGAAGAACTTCATGAAGATCGTAAGCCTGGCCCCGGAGGTGTTGTAAGTGACCGTCGCGATGAAGATCCGCAAGGGCGACACCGTGCACATCCTCGCCGGCAAGGACCGCGGCAAGGAGGGTCGCGTGATCGACGCGCGGCCGCGCGAGCGCAAGGTGCTCGTCGAGAACCTCAACATCGTCAAGCGGCACACGCGGCCGCGCCCGCTCAAGGACTCGAGCCGGATGAGCGGCCCGCAGGTCGAGCCGGGCGGCATCGTGTCGAAGCCCGCGCCGGTGCCCGTCTCGCGCGTGATGCTGGTGTGCCCCGTCTGCAGGCGCCCGACGCGCGTCGGCATCGAGATCCGCGAGACCAAGGGCGAGGGAATCCGGAAGGTGCGCATCTGCAAGCGCGCCGACTGCGGACAGGACATCGACAGGTAAATGGCGACGAACGGCAACAACAACGGCAGCAACGGCAATGCGCCGAGGCTGAAGGAGCTCTACGAGAGCGAGTTGCGTCCTCGTCTGAAGGACGACCTCGAGCTGCGCTCGGTCATGCAGGTTCCGCGCATCCAGAAGATCACGCTCAACATGGGCGTGGGCGATGCGAAGACCGACGCGAAGGCGCTCGACGCCGCGATCGAGGAGCTGTCGACGATCGCCGGGCAGCGCGCGCAGATGCGCCGCGCGCGGAAGTCGGTCGCGAGCTTCAAGCTCCGCGAGGGCATGCCCATCGGTGCCCGCGTGACGCTACGCGGCGCACGCATGTGGGAGTTCCTCGACCGCCTCGTCTCGATCGCGCTCCCGCGCATCCGCGACTTCCGCGGGCTCAATCCAGGCTCGTTCGACGGGCGCGGCAACTACTCGCTCGGCATCCGCGAGCAGATCATCTTCCCGGAGATCGACTACGACTCGATCGCCAACATCCGCGGCCTCGACGTCGCCATCACAACCACTGCCACGAGCGACGAGCACGCGCACGCGCTCCTCTCCGCGCTCGGCATGCCGTTCGCCGGTGAGGACGGAAGAAGGGAACAGAGCTAAATGGCAAAGAAGTCACTCGTCATCAAGCAGAAGCGGCCGCAGCGGTTCAAGGTGCGCGCCTACAGCCGGTGCAACAACTGCGGCCGGCCGCGCGCGGTGTTCCGCAAGTTCGGTCTCTGCAGGATCTGCCTGCGCACTCTCGCGCACGAAGGGTCGATCCCCGGCATGACCAAGAGTTCCTGGTAGGAGACCCGGATGCTGACCGATCCCGTAGCCGACATGCTCACGCGCATCCGCAACGCCAACAAGGCGCTGCAGGACCGCGTGGTCATGCCGACCTCCAAGCTCAAGCTCGAGATCGCCCGCCTGCTCAAGGACGAGGGCTACATCAAGGACTTCCACGTCGAGCGCGGCGAGTCGTTCGACAACCTCGTCGTGGAGCTGAAGTACGGCCGCAGTCGCGAGCGCGTCATCACGGATCTCAAGCGCGTCTCGAAGCCCGGTCGCCGCGTCTACGCGCGCAAGGACCGTCTGCCGCGCGTGCTCGGCGGGATGGGCACCGCGATTCTGTCCACCTCGAATGGTCTCGTCACCGACCGCACCGCCGCCGAGCGCGGCGTCGGCGGCGAGGTCGTGGCCTTCGTCTGGTAGCGCCGAGATGAGCCGCATCGGAAGACAGCCCATCCCCGTGCCGACCGGCGTGAACATCGCCATCGACCCCGGCCGCATCATGGTCAACGGGCCGCTCGGCGAGCTGACCCAGCAGGTCCCGATCCGGATGACGATCGAGCGCCAGGACGACAACCTCGTCGTCACGCGGCCGACCGATCGCGGCCCGGATCGCGCGCTCCACGGACTCACGCGCTCGCTCATCGCGAACATGGTCGAGGGCGTGACGAAGGGATTCGAGAAGCGCCTCGAGATCCAGGGCGTCGGCTACCGCGCGACGATGAAGGGCACGTCGCTCGAGCTCGCCGTCGGCTACTCGCACCCGGTCGTCATCGACCCTCCGGAGGGCATCTCCTTCGAGGTTCCCGTCCCGACGCAGGTCGTCGTCAAGGGCGTCGACAAGCAGCAGGTCGGCGAGGTCGCAGCGAAGGTCCGGAAGGTGCGCAAGCCCGAGCCGTACAAGGGGAAGGGCATCCGCTACGAGGGCGAGTTCGTCCGCCGCAAGGTCGGAAAGAGAGCGTAATGGCCACGCTGACGAAACCACAGGCACGCGCGCGCCGGCACAAGCGGATCCGGGGAAAGGTCTCCGGCACAGCGGAGCGGCCGCGCCTCGTCGTCTACCGCTCGAACAAGGGCATCTCAGCCCAGCTCGTCGACGATCTCTCCGGCAAGACCCTCGCCGGAGCGACCTGGCTCGGCATCGCCAAGTCGTTCAGCGGCCCCAAGATCGACCAGGCGGCCGAGGTCGGAAAGCTGCTCGCCACGAACGCGAAGGCGGCCGGCATCGAGACGTGCGTATTCGACCGCGGCGGCTACCTTTACCACGGACGCGTCAAGGCACTCGCCGACGGCGCACGCGAGGGAGGCCTGAAGTTTTGACCAGTGTGGAGCGTGAGGTGTTCGCGCGCGAGGAAGCGCGGGAGCTCAAGGAGCGCGTGATCGAGATCAACCGCGTCGCCAAGGTCGTCAAGGGCGGCCGGCGCTTCTCGTTCACGGCGCTCGTCGTGATCGGCGACGAGGTCGACCGCGTCGGCGTCGGCTACGGCAAGGCCCGTGAGGTTCCGCTCGCGATCACGAAGGCGGTGGAGGATGCGAAGAAGAATCTCTTCGCGGTCGCGAAGCACGGCACGACGATCACGCACGAGTCGCTCGGCGCGTTCGGTGCCGCGCGAGTCCTGCTGCGTCCTGCGAGCGAGGGGACCGGCGTCATCGCCGGAGGCGGCGTTCGCGCCGTGCTCGAACTCGGCGGGATCCGCGACATCCTCGCCAAGAGCCTCGGGACGACGAATCCGATCAACATGGCCAGAGCGACCGTCGATGCGCTCCAGCGGCTCCGGCGCCCGGAGGAAGTCGCCCGGACCCGCGGCCTCCCCATCTCGCGCGTGCTGCCCTACCGGGCGCCCGCAGCGGAGGAGGAGGAAGCCACGCCTGTCGACGCTGAGGCCGAGGCGAACGGCACCGAGCGCGAGGCGGTCGCCGAGGCGCCCGCCGCCGAGGAGGCCCCCGCCGAGGACGCAGCGGTTGCCGAGGCGACGCCTGTCGCCGACGAAGCGCCTGCCGCCGAGCCCGCTGCGGAAAACTCCGCTGCGGCAAACGAGGAGGAGAGCGGTGGCGCGGCTTAGGGTCACGCAGACTCGGTCGCAGATCGGCCAGACGCAGCGCCACCGAGGCACGCTTCGCGCCCTCGGGCTCGGCAAGATCGGCCGCTCGGCCGAGCACGAAGAGGGTCCGGTGCTCGCCGGTATGCTCAGAAAGGTGCGCCATCTCGTGCGCGTCGAGGAGTCCACGTAATGGCGTCTGAGCAGCTGAATCTCTCGAACCTGAAGCCTGCGCAGGCGCGAAAGGATCGCAAGCGTGTCGGTCGCGGGCAGGGGTCCGGCAAGGGCCGCTACTCGGGCCGCGGGATCAAGGGCCAGAAGTCGCGCGCCGGCTCGCACAAGATGCGCGCGGGCTTCGAGGGCGGGCAGATGCCGATCTACATGCGCATGGGCAAGGATCGCGGGTCGACCTCCAAGGACGCGATGCCGATCGGGCCGTTCCGCACGTACTCGCAGCCGGTCAACGTCGCCGCGCTCGCGCGCTTCGATGCGGGCACCGAGGTCACGCCCGAGCTGATGAAGGAAGCGGGCCTGATCCGCACGATCCGGAAGGACGTGAAGATTCTCGGTCGCGGCGAGCTGACCGCCGGCCTCACCGTCGTCGCTCACGCCGTCTCGGCGAGCGCGCGCGAGAAGATCGAAGCAGCCGGCGGGTCCGTGACGCTGCTACGCGAGCCGAAGGCGAAGAAGGGTGCGCCGAAGAAGGCCGCCGCGCCGGCCGCGCAAACCGAGCAGGAGCCCGCCGAGGCCGAAGAGGTGCCGAGCGAGGACGCCGAGGACTAGATGTTCTCCTGGCTGACCAACGCGTGGCGCGTCCCGGAACTGCGCCGCCGCGTGATCTTCACGGGGGTCGTGCTCGCGCTCTACCGCCTGGGCTCGTGGATTCCCGCGCCGGGCATCGACTCCAGCTCGATCTCCCAGTTCTTCAACTCAGGCGGTCGCGGCCAGGGGGTCTTCGGCCTGCTGAACACGTTCTCCGGCTCGGCGCTGTCGCGCTTCTCGATCTTCGCGCTCGGGATCATGCCCTACGTCACCGCGTCGATCATCCTCCAGCTCCTGACCGTCGTCATCCCGACGCTCGAGCAGTTGCAGAAGGAAGGCGAGGCCGGCTACGCCAAGATCAACCAGTACACGCGCTACCTGACGGTCTTCCTCGCGGCCGCGCAGTCGCTCGGCTACGCGTTCCTCTTCAAGAAGGAAGGTGTCCTGCAGGCCAACTCCGGACGCCTCGTTCTGATCGTCCTGACGCTGACCGCCGGAACGACGCTCCTCATGTGGATGGGTGAGCTGATCACGAAGCGCGGGATCGGCAACGGCATCTCGCTGCTCATCTTCGCCTCGATCCTCTCGACGATCCCGGCCGGCATCACCGCCTGGCTGAACGGCGGCGCGACCGAGAAGCTCTTCCTGCCGGTGATCGCGCTCGGCGTGATCGTCGCCGTCGTCTTCATCCAGGAGGGCCAGCGGCGGATTCCGATCCAGTACGCCAAGCGCATGGTGGGGCGAAAGATGACCGCGGGCGGATCGACGTACATGCCGCTGCGCGTGAACATGGCGGGCGTCATTCCGATCATCTTCGCCGCAGCCGTGATGGCGTTCCCACCGACGATCGCCAGCTTCTTCCCGGCGACGCAGAGCTTCATCAACAACCACTTCCAGTACGGCTCGATCCAATACCTCGGGATCGAGGCTTTCCTGATCGTGATCTTCACGTACTTCTACACGGCGGTCCAGTTCAATCCCGTCGACCAGGCGGACAACCTGCGGAAGTACGGTGGCTACATCCCCGGGATCCGGCCGGGGCCGCCGACGGCGCAGTATCTCGATCGCGTGCTCTCGCGCCTGACGCTGCCGGGGTCGATCTACCTCGCGCTCGTCGCCGTGCTGCCGGGGATCTTCATCTACTACTTCCACTTCTCGAACGCGACCTCGCGCGCGCTCGGAGGCACGTCGGTGATCATCGTCGTCGGTGTCGCGCTCGACACGATGCGGCAGATGGAGTCGCAGATGATGATGCGCTCCTACGAAGGCTTCCTGAAATAGGGTGAACGTTCTATTGCTGGGCCCGCAGGGGTCCGGAAAAGGAACGCAGGCGACGCGCATCTCCCGCGACTACGGGATCCCGCACATCGCGACCGGCGACATCATCCGCGCGATGAAGGAGGAGCCGTCGGACCTCGGGCGCGAGCTGAAGGCCGTGTACGACCGCGGCGACCTCGTCTCCGACGACCTGATGATCCGGCTCATCGAGGCCCGCCTCGCGCAGGAGGACGCGCAGGAAGGCTTCATCCTCGATGGGTTTCCGCGGACGCTGGCGCAGGCCGAGGCTCTCGACGAGATGCTCCGCGAGCTCGACCGTAAGCTCGACATCGTTCTCGAGTTCCAGCTACGTGACCGCGCCATGCTCGAGCAGCGCCTTCTGAAGCGCGCGGTCGACGAGGATCGCTCGGACGACACGCCCGAGGCGATCGCGCGGAGGCTGGCGCTGTACTACGAGCAGACCGAGCCGCTCGTCGAGTACTACCGCTCGCGGCACGGCAACGTCGTCGGCGTTCACGCGGAGCGGCCGATCGACTCCGTCTACGCAGAGGTCCAGTCCGCCCTCGAGCAGGTGCCGGCCTGATGGGGATCATCCGCAAGTCAGCCTCCGAGCTCGAGCAGATGGAGCGCGCGGGGCGGATCGTCGTCGAGACACTCGAGCTGCTCGGCGAGCACGCGCGACCGGGCACGACGACGCAGGAGCTCGACGAGCTCGCAGAGGAGTTCATCCGCTCGAACGGCGGAGTGCCGACGTTCAAGGGCTACCGCGGGTATCCGGCGTCGATCTGCACGTCCCCGAACTCGATGGTCGTGCACGGAATCCCCGGGCCGTACGAGCTGCGTGACGGCGACATCCTCTCGGTCGACGTCGGCGTCACGTTCGGCGGCTTCGTCGGCGATTCCGCTTTCACGTTCCCGATCGGGGAGATCTCCGACGAAGCACAGCGGCTCCTCGATGTCGGACAGGCGGCTCTCCACGCCGGCATCGAGCAAGCGCGGGCGGGCAACCACCTCTCGGATATCGGCCATGCGGTTCAGCACACCACCGAAGAGGCAGGGTTCTCGGTCGTGCGGAGCCTGGTCGGGCACGGCGTCGGGCGCAACATGCACGAGGATCCGCAGATCCCCAACTTCGGCGAGCCCGGTCGCGGCCCGATCCTGCAGCCCGGAATGACCCTGGCGATCGAGCCGATGATCAACGCCGGCGGCCCCGACATCTACCTCCACGACGACGAGTGGTCGATCTCCACGGAGGACAATTCGCTGTCCGCCCACTTCGAGCACACCGTCGCGGTGACCGAGCAAGGGCCGAGAATCCTCACCCGAAAGCTCGAACCCAGTTTGCTACGATGATCGCCCGCGCGAGGCGGGTGAACTCGTGCGTGTTTTCTGTGCAATTCGGCTGAAAGTCAGAGGGTAGGTATCGCTGATGAAGGTGCGTCCGTCCGTCAAGCCCATGTGTGAACGGTGCCGTGTGATCAAGCGGCACGGCCGGACCATGGTCATCTGCACGAATCCCCGGCACAAGCAGAGGCAGGGCTAGTGGCACGGATCGCCGGAGTCAACCTTCCGAACCAGAAGCGCCTCGAAATCGGCCTGACGTACATCTACGGCATCGGCCGCTCGACGGCGCAGCACGTTTGCACCGACCTCGGGCCTTTCGATGGACACGAAGGTCAAGGACCTGACCGACGAGGAAGTGACGAAGCTGCGCGACTACATCGACGCGAAGCTCGAGGTCGAGGGTGACCTTCGCCGCGAGCGGACGCAGGCGGTCAAGCGCCTCGGCGAGATCGGCTCGTACCGCGGCATCCGCCACCGCCGCGGGCTGCCCGTGAACGGTCAGCGGACGAAGACCAACGCGCGCACGCGCAAAGGGCCGAAGAAGACGGTCGGCCGCGGCAAGAAGGCAGGCAAGTAGTTGGCGCCTCCCCGTCGTCAGGCGACCCGTGGTCGCACGCGCCGCCGCGTCCGCAAGAACATCGCCATCGGTCAGGCGCACATCAAGACATCGTTCAACAACACGATCGTCTCCCTCACCGACAAGGACGGGAACGTCATCGCGTGGGAGTCGGCCGGCTCGGCCGGCTTCAAGGGCTCGCGCAAGTCGACGCCCTTCGCAGCGCAGGTCACCGCCGACTCGTGCGCGCGCAAGGGAATGGAGCACGGGCTGCAGAAGGTCGAGGTGTTCGTGAAGGGACCGGGCTCGGGCCGCGAGACGGCGATCCGCTCGCTCCAGGCCGCCGGCCTCGAGATCCTCGGAGTCCGCGACGTCTCGCCGCAGGCTCACAACGGCGTGCGCCCGAAGAAGCGGAGGCGTGTCTGATGGCCCGCGACCGCTCGCCGAAGTGCAAGCAGTGTCGCCGCGAGGGCATGAAGCTCTTCCTGAAGGGCGAGCGCTGCCTCACCGAGAAGTGCGCGATCGAGCGCCGGAGCTATCCGCCGGGCGAGCACGGCCGCGGCCGGATCAAGCAGAGCGAGTACCTGCTCCAGCTCCGCGAGAAGCAGAAGGCACGCCGCTACTACGGCTTGCTCGAGAAGCAGTTCCGGACCTACTACGAGAAGGCGACGCGCGGCACCGGCGTCACCGGCGAGAACCTGCTTCGCATCCTCGAGACGCGCCTCGACAACGTCGTCTACCGCCTCGGCTTCGCCGCCTCACGCGCGCAGGCCCGGCAGCTCGTCCGCCACGGGCACTTCCACGTCAACGGCCGGCGCGTGAACATCCCGAGCTACCAGGTTCGGCCGAACGACATCGTCACGATCGCGCCCGGCTCGTCGGCGGAGACCGTCGTGCGCGACGCGACCGACCTGACCGCCTCGGTGGCCCCGTGGCTCCAGGCCGACCACGACAACCTCACCGGCAAGATTCTGAAGTGGCCCGAGCGGGAGGAGATCGACACTCCCGTTCAGGAGTCGCTCATCGTCGAGCTGTACAGCAAGTAGAAGCAAAGGAGAAAGGACTGCTTTGGCTACCCGGACCAGCCTGATGGAATTCCAGATCCCGAAGATCGTCCACGAGGAAGTGGACGAGAACCGTGGGGTCTTCGCAATCGAGCCGCTCGACCGCGGCTTCGGTTACACCTTCGGAAACTCGCTGCGCCGCGTGCTGCTCTCGTCGCTCGAGGGCGCCGCTGTGACCTCGGTGAAGATCGAGGGCGTCTCGCACGAGTTCACCACGCTCCCGGGCGTCCGCGAGGACGTCACGGACATCATCCTCAACCTCAAGAGTGTCGTCTGCATCCTCCACGGCGAGTCGCCGGAGATCGAAGTGCGGCTCTCGGCGAAGGGCGCCGGCGACGTGACCGCCGGCGACATCGAGGCGCCTGCGGATCTCGAGATCCTCAACCCGGATCTCGTGCTCGCGCATCTCGCCGACAGGGGCCGGCTCGAGGTGACGCTCACCATCGGCCGCGGGCGCGGCTACGCGCCGCTGGAACTGCCTCGCGGCTCCGAGACCACGATCGGCGTCATTCCGATCGACGCGATCTTCTCGCCGGTCCGCCGCGTGTCGTACGACGTCGAGTCCGCGCGCGTCGGGCAGCGCACCGACTACGACAAGCTCCGGCTCGACGTCTCGACCGACGGGACGATCGACCCGAAGGAGGCCATCGCGCAGGCGGCCGAGATCCTCATCCGGCAGCTCGCGATCTTCACGGACATCGAGAAGATCCAGGGCTTCGGCGAGGCCGTCACCGCGCCGTCGGACGGCGGCCCGCCCGCCGAGTCGCTCGCCCACGGGATGGAGAACTTCCCGATCGAGGAGCTCGAGCTCGGCGTCCGCTCGTACAACTGCCTCAAGCGCGTCGGCATCGAGACGATCGGCGACCTCGTCACGAAGACCGAGAACGAGCTCGCCGCGATTCCGAACTTCGGCAAGAAGTCGATCGAGGAAGTCAAGGAGACGCTCCAGGCGCACGGCCTCAACCTGCGGGGCGAGGAGTAAAGAAGCATGCGTCATCAGCGCGCCGGCAAGAAGCTCGGGCGGGACTCCGCCCATCGCAAGGCTCTCTACGCGAACCTCGCCGGCGCGCTGATCGAGCACGGCCGAATCAAGACGACCGAGGCGAAGGCGAAGGCGGTCAAGCCGCTCGCCGAGCAGATGATCACGCTCGGCCGGCGCGGCGACCTCGCCGCCAGGCGGCAGGCGATCTCGACGCTGCGCTCGCGCGACGTCGTCCACCAGCTGTTCGCCGACGTCGCTCCGCGGTTCGTCGATCGTCCCGGCGGCTACACGCGGATCGTCAAGCTCGGCCCGCGCCAGGGTGACGCCGCAGCACATGGTCTACCTCGAGCTCGTGGACTACGAGCCCGCCGGCAGCGGCGCCGGCCCGACCCAGCGGGGGTAGCCGATGCTCATCCGGGCGGCGCTGATCGTGGCGCTCGCTCTGGCGGGGAGCGACTGGACGACGCACGCCCCGCTTCCGGTCGCGCGGACCGAGGTCACGGCGGCGACCGTCGGCCGAGAGATCGCCGTCGTCGGCGGCTTCCTCGAGAACGGCGGCAGCTCGCGGCGCGTGGACTTCTACTCGCCGGGTTCGGACACGTGGCGGAGCGGCCCCGACCTGCCGGCGGCTGTGAACCACGCAGCGGCGACGGTCGCGAGAGGTCGGCTCCACGTCGCCGGGGGCTATGGCGCCGAGCGCAGCCTGTTCGTGCTCGCGGGCGATCGCTGGCAGACGATCCGAATGCCCGCTCCGCGTGCCGCCGCCGGCGCTGCCGCTCTGCGAGGAACCGTCTACGTCGTCGGCGGCGTCGGCGCCGGTGGGAACGCCCGCTCGATGCTCGCGTACGACTCGAGCACCCGGCACTGGCGAACGCTTCCCGGCCCGACGAGCGCGACAGCACCTTGCGGTCGCCGCGGCGCGCGGGCGGATCTACGCGATCGCCGGGCGTACGGCAGGGCTCGACACGAACTTCGTACTCGTCGAGTCGTGGGCGCCGGGCGAGAAGCGCTGGCGGCGCGAAGCGCCCGTGCCGGAGGCGCGCGGCGGCACCGGCGCCGCGGTCGTCGGTGGGAGGATCGTTTCCGTCGGCGGCGAGGCGCCCGGAGGGACGGTCCGGAGCGTCTACGCGTACGACGCCGTGAAGCGCCGTTGGAGCAAGCTCCCCGACCTGCGGACGCCGCGCCATGGCGTCGGCGTCGCTGCGTTCGGCGGCGCCGTCTACGTCATCGGCGGCGGCCCGCAGCCGGGTCTCTACGTCAGCGACGCGAACGAGTCGCTGAGCGTCGCCGGCTGAGAAAGTGGTTCGCCGTTCAGGCGGCGGTGCCGATCGTCGCGCCGACGACGGCGATCACCGCGCCGCCGAGCGTGACGTAGCCGAGCGACTTCACGAAGCTCGTCTCGAAGAAGCGCCAGCGGATCGCGGCGAGCGCGACCAGCTCGAACGCCACGATGATCGCCGCGGTCACGACGGCGATCTCGTAGTGCGGGATCAGGAACGGGAGCGTGTGGAGGATGCCGCCGATGAACGTCCCGACTCCTGTGATCGCGCCGCGTACGAAGGGCGTGCCGCGCCCGGTCAGCTCGCCGGTGTCCGAGAGCCCCTCGAGTACGCCATCGAGATTCCCGCGCCGAGCGACGTCGCCAGCCCCGCCACGAACGCGGCGTGCGGCTCGTGCGTGTAGAACGCGATTCCGAAGATCGGGGCGAGGGTCGAGAGCGAGCCGTCGATCAGGCCGACCATCGCGGGCTGGACACGCTGGAGCAGGAACGTGTTTTGCGTCATCGAGGAGTAGATTGTACCAGACTGATTGCAATCTAGTAGAGCATAAGGAAGACCTGACAAATCCCGGCAGGGACGCCTGACATGCGGCTGAAGCTGACGTTCGCCTACGACGGCACCGGTTTCCGCGGCTGGGCGGCGCAGCCCGGGCTGCGCACCGTGGAGGGCGAGGTCCGACGGGCGCTGGACTCGACGTTCAGAAGCTGGAGCGGCCTCGCCGTCGCCGGTCGGACGGATGCCGGCGTGCACGCGTTCGCGAACGTGGCGAGCGTCGAGGTCGAGGGCGGACCGCCTGCGGCGCGCGTCGCCGAGGCGCTGAACGCGGCGTTGCCGGACGACGTCGCCGTCGCGTCCGCCGACGAGGTGCCGCCGGGATTCCACGCCCGATTCTCAGCGCGGTCGCGGAGCTACCGGTACCGGATCTGGCGCGCGCGCCGGCGGTCGCCGTTCGAGCGCGACCGGAGCTGGTGGCAGCCGCGGCCGCTCGACCTCGCGCGCCTGCGAAGCGCAGGCCGCGCTCCTCCCAGGACGGCACGACTGGCGCGCGTTCACTCCGACCGGAGACCCAGCACGAGACGTTCACGCGAGTCGTCGAGGTCGCCCGCTGGGTCGAGGACGGCGACGTGCTCGCGTTCGAGATCACGGCCGACTCCTTCCTGCGGCACATGGTCAGGACGCTGGTCGGGACGATGGTCGACGGCGTCGATCTCGCGCCGCTCCTGGAGGGCCGGCCGCGCAGCGACGCCGGCCAGACGGCGCCGCCCGCAGGCTTGTACCTCGTCGCCGTTGCCTACGATTGAGCGCATGCGCTTCCCCGTCGTCCTCTTCGATCTCGACGGCACGCTCGTCGACTCCGGCGCGATCATCCTCGGCTCGTTCCACCATGCGACCGAGACCGTGCTGCAGCGGCGGTTCCCGGACGAGCAGATCCTCGCGCAGGTCGGCGGCTCGAACCTCACCGAGCAGATGCAGCGCCTCGAGCCGGACCGTGTCGACGAGCTGGTGCGCGTCTATCGCGACCACAACGACCCGCAGTACTCCGACCTCGGGTGCTTCGAGGGGATGGTCGACGTGCTCGGCACGCTGAAGCGCGAGGGACGGCGGCTGGGCGTCGTCTCGGCGAAGCGCAAGGCGACGGTGCAACGCGTCTTCGACGGCGCAGGCGTCGGCGTGTACTTCGACGTCGTCGTGACTCGCGACGACACCGAGCGCCACAAGCCCCACCCCGAGCCGATCCTGAAGGCGCTCGACCTGCTCGACGCCCGGCCGGAGGACGCCGCGTACGTCGGCGACTCGCCGTTCGACGTGGCTGCCGCGCGTGCGGCACGGCGTCTCACGCGGTGGCCGTCGGCTGGGGCGAGATCCATCGCGTACGAGGACGCCGACGCATTCGTCGAGGCGCCGGAGGATCTGCTTGACGTCCTCTAAGACGCAGAACCGGGCGGACGAGCTCAGGGAGCTCCTGAAGCACCGAGTCTACGCGTACCACGTCCTCGACGACGCCGGAGATCCCCGACGCAGAGTACGACCGGCTCTACGACGAGCTCGTCGAGCTCGAGCGCGACCTGCCGGCGTCCGAGGTCCCACCGGACTCTCCGACGCGGCGCGTCGGAGCTCCGCCGTCGGACAAGTTCCAGAAGGTCGACCACCTCGTCCCGCTCGGCTCGCTCGACAAGGTGACGACGGACGAGGCGCTGACCAAGTGGGCGGACGACGTGCGCAAGCGTCTCGACAGCGACGACGATCCGATTGGCGTACGTCATCGAGCCGAAGATCGACGGCCTCGCCGTCAACCTCACGTACGAGAACGGCGTGCTTCGTTCGCGGAGCGACGCGCGGCGACGGCGCGCGCGGCGAGGACGTGACGCCGAACCTGCGGACGATCGACGCGATCCCGCTCTCGCTGCGCCTCGCCGACGGCGGCGCGCCGCCGCCGGTCCTCGAGGTGCGCGGCGAGGTCTACATGCCGCTGTCCGGCTTCCGGAAGCTCAACGAGCGGCTCGTCGCGGAGGGCAAGAAGCCCACGCCGAACCCGCGCAACGCGGCCGCGGGATCGGTGCGGCAGAAGAACTCCGACGTCACGCGGCAGATGCCCTTGTCGATCTGGGCCTACGGCACCGGATTTCGGGAGGGCGTCGAGCTCGAGTCGCACTGGGAGACGCTGGAGTGGTTGCGCGAGCGCGGCTTCCGGACGAATCCGTTCGCCGAGCGCCTCGACTCGATCGACGAGGTCGCCGCGAGGTGCCGCGACTGGGAGCGCCGGCGCGCCGAGCTCGACTACGAGATCGACGGGATCGTGATCAAGGTCGACTCGGTCGCGCAGCAGCGCGAGCTCGGCGCGCTGCACGGACGGCCGCGCTGGGCGCGCGCCTTCAAGTGGGCGCCGATGACCGCGCAGACGAAGCTCGTCAAGATCGCCATTCGCGTCGGCCGCACCGGAGCGCTCAACCCGTGGGCGATGCTCGAGCCCGTCGAGGTCGGCGGCGTCACCGTCTCGCGCGCGACGCTGCACAACGAGGAGGACATCAACCGCAAGGACATCCGCGAGGGCGACGTCGTGATCGTGCAGCGCGCCGGCGACGTCATCCCGCAGGTCGTCGGCCCGGCCGGCGCGCACGCGAAAGGGACGAAGCCGTTCGCGATGCCGACGCACTGTCCCCTCTGCGACGCGGAGATCGTGAAGCCCGAGGGCGAGGTGATGCACCGCTGCCCGAACCGCGCGTGCCCGTCCCGCGGCCTCGAGACGCTGATCAACTGGGTGCAAGGCCCGGCGGACATCGAGGGCGTCGGGGAGGAGACGATCCGGCGCCTGTGGGCCGAAGGGCTCGTCCGCTCGCTGCCCGATCTGTACCGCCTGACGAAGGAACAGCTGCTCGAGCTCGACGGATTCGGCGAGATCTCGGCGACGAGCGCGATCGAGGCGATCCGCGGTCGATCGAGACCGTCCCTTTCTGGCGCGTGCTGCTCGGCCTGAACATCCCGGACGTCGGCTGGGTCACCGCCCGCAACGTCGCGTCGCACTTCGGGTCGATGGACCGCTTGCTCGAGGCGACGCAGGAGGACGTGCAGGAGGTCGAGGGGATCGGACCCGACCGCGCGGAGTCGATCGTCGAATGGTTCTCGGACGAGCAGAACCGTGCGCTCGTCGCGCGAGTTGCGGGAGGTCGGCCTGCGTTTCGAGGCCGGCGTGGACGAGCGTCCGAAGGAAGGCCCGTTGACGGGTCAGACGTACGTCGTCACCGGGACGCTCGAGTCGCTGTCGCGCGAGCAGGCGCGCGCGGCGCTCGAGGAGCTGGGCGCCAAGGTCGGCGACTCGGTCTCGAAGAAGACGACCGGCCTCGTCGTCGGCGAGGAGCCGGGCAACTCCAAGCTGACGAAGGCGCAGACGCTCGGGACGCCGATCCTCGCCGAGGCCGACCTGCTGAAGCTGCTCGGCCGCTAGCCCTGCGACGGCGAGCACCTTGGCGAAGCGGTCCTGCGCTTCGCGAGCCCACCACGACGCGATCGGGTGGCCGTTCTGGATGATCGCGAACGCGATGTGGGAGTTGACGTAGCCCGACAGCGAGGACGCGATGCTCGTCGTGCCGGTCTTTGCCACGACGTGCCCGCGGACCGGCGGTTTCTGCATCCGGTACTTCAGCGTCCCGCTCGTGCCGGCGACGGGTAGCGCGCGCAGCAGCACTCCCTCCAGCGCCGGCTGGCCTGCGATCGCCTGGAGGATTCCGACGAGTGCGCCGGTCGTGAGCCGATCCTTCGCCGAGAGGCCGGAGCCGTCGACGATCCGCACCCCTTTGGTCGGGATGCCCGCGTCGTCGAGGGCCGTCATGACGACCTGCGCTCCGGCCGCGCTGCTTCCGCGCTCGGAGCGAGTCAGCGACAGGAGCTTGAGCAACTGCTCCGCCGTGAAGTTGTCGCTGTGCAGATCCATGTTGGCGATGATGCTCGCCAGCGGTGCCGAGCGCGTCTTCGCGATGGGCGGCGCTTCGGGCGGAGTCACCCGGACGGCGACGTTGCCGGCGACGGCGACCCCGGCCGCGCGCAGAGCGTCACGGAAGAGGAGCGCAGCAGCCTTCGCCGGCCGTCGCGCCGTATAGCTGTGGTACCACGCGCGATCGACGACCAGCGCTGACAGCGGCGGGGATTCGTTGATGTAGAAGTAGGGCTTCCAGCCGAGACACGTTCGCATCGAGTCGAAAAGCGATTCGTCTCCGAGGACTCCACCGGTGATCCGGCGGATTCCGCTCGCCCGCACGCGGCGCGCGAGCGCGACCAGGTCGCTGCTCGTCAGCGTCGGATCGCCGCCGCCCACGAGCGCGATCGCTCCTCGCAACGTGTCTCCCTCGACTGTTCCGATCGCCTTGGCAGTCGTCTCGATCCGCAGCGAAGGGCTCAGCGTCGAGAGGAGCGCGAACGTCAGCGCGAGCTTCTCGTTCGACGCGGGCGCCAGGGGGCGCGACTCGTTCAGCGCGAACAGCTCCTCGCCGGTTCCGAGATCGAGGGCGACCGCGGCCGATTCCGAGCGATCCACGTGCGGCACGCGGAGAGCGCGTGCGAGGCGCTCTCCAAGCGTCGCGTCATTCCGCGCGGAAGGCGCCTTGCGCGTCGAAGCCCCGCGGTCGCCAAGAGGAGCCGCAGTCGAGGATGCGGCGGTCAGAAGCACGACGAGTGCAACGGCAAGCGTCCCGGTCCGACGCATCGCGGAAATTGTGGGGTGGATGTCGGCGCGCGTCAAGGGAATAGGTCTTGCGGCGGTGCAAGATGGGCCGGACGGCCCTGGTCAGCGCGGCATGCAGGAACTCATAATCGCGTTGGGCGCCGCCTCGACCCTGCGGCTGCCGACCCAATGCTGATCGACGACATCCGCGCTCTCCTCGCCGCACCCAGCCCCGACGAATCGCGGCCGTTTCTCGAGCGCCTGGACGCGACCCTGACCGCCGGGTACGCGCAGGCTCTCCAGCTCGAGGCCGAGCGCTGGCGCATCGAGCAGCAGATCGCCGAGATCATCGCCGGCCTCGCGGTGCAGACGGACAAGCGCAAGACCTCGGAGCTGGCTGCGCTCGCGCAGCGGCGCACCGTTACGGACGCGGACATCGTCTCCCTGCGGACGCTGCTCGCGCTGCTCAGGGATCGGCGCGCCGCGCTCCGCGACGCTGCCTAGCGCGCCTCGGCGACCCTGTTCAGACGATCCCGGAACGGACCGCGTAGACCGCGGCCTGGATCCGGTTCTCGATCTGGAGCTTCATCAGGATGTTCGAGATGTGGTTCTTGACCGTCTTCGGGCTGATGTGCAGCTCCGCGGCGATCATCGCGTTGTCCTTGCCGTTCGCGATCAGCTTCAGCACCTCGATCTCGCGGTCGGAGAGCTCCGTGCGGATCTGCTCGGCGATGTCCGGCTGTGCGCTCGTGGCGCGGATCCGCTGCAGCACCTTGCCAGCGATGTGGGACGAGATCAGCGATTCGCCGATCGCCGCGGCGCGGATGCCGGCCATCAGCTCCTCGATCGAGGCGTCCTTCATCAGGTAACCGCACGCGCCGGCGAGGATCGCGTCGAGCACGTCGCCGTCCTGGTCGGAGATGGTAAGGACCAGCACCCGCGTGAGCGGGGCGATCGAGCTCACCTGGCGCGTTGCCTCGACGCCGGAGATCCCCGGCATGTTGAGGTCCATGACGACGACGTCGGGCGCCAACTCTCGCACCAGCCCGATCGCGCGGGCGCCGTCGCCCGCCTCGCCGACGATCTCGACTCCCTGCTCCTCCAGCAGGTTGCGGAGGCCGGTTCGGAACAGATCGTGGTCGTCCACGAGCAGCACGCGAACCGGGCCCGCTTTCAAGCGCTCCGTTGTCTCGAGCGGTTCGCTCATGCTCCCCCCTGCGGTTGCTCCCCCGCGCGTTCGCAGTCTAGTGCAGCGTGATCGTCACCACACGGCGGCCCCAACGCAGGGCCTCGGCGGTGGTCGGGAACCAGAGGTCGATCGTTTCGCCGCTCACGCCCCCGCCGGTGTCCGCGGCGACGCCCTGGCCGTAGCCCGGGATGGTCATTCGCGTCCCGAGTGGGATCACCGACGGATCCACGGCGACGGTTCCCCAGCCGGTCGAGAGGCCGGTGGCGGTCGCGCCGGATGCTGCGTAGCCGGTCGCGACGACCGTCATCGTGTGCGCCATTCCAGGTGCCGGTGCGGCCTCGGCTTCGTTCGGCGTCGGCGTCGGCGTCGGCGCGCTCGCGGCGGCGCTCACCGCGAGGCTCCGCTCGACGGATGCCCGGGCGCTGGAATCGAGTCGCGCGATCTGCGTTTCGTTCAGGTTCCGCTCGGCGGCGAGCGACGCGATGTAACGACGGCGTTCGGCCTGCGTCGCTTCGAGGGATGCTGCCGTACGCGCTGCGTCGTCCTCGAGCGCGCGGATCTTCGCGCTCTCGCGTGCGAGACGCCCCGTGATCGATTCGAGTGCGTCGCGCGCAGTGCGCGACTGCGCGGCAACCTGCGAATGTTGCGTCGCGGATCGTGCCAGATCGTCGAGTGTCGCGAGCGCGTCTTCAAGCGACTCGGCCCCGAGGATCACTGCGAGCGGATCCGTCGCGTCCTGTTCGTACATCGTCTGCACGAGGACCGCAAGCCGTCTCTGAGAGATACGCAAGTCTTGTCGTGCTGTGTCGAGACGCATCCGAATTGCACGTTGCCGCGCTGCGATGTCGTTGTGACGAGACTCGAGTGCGGCAAGTCGCGATCGCGCTCGATCGACTTCCGCATCGAGCGAGTACAGGCCGAGAACCGCGCCGTGGAGACGGGTTGCGAGCGTGTTGTTCTCGCTTCGCAACGCGTCGGCGCGTTGTCGAAAAAGGTTCGAATTCTCGGCGCCGCCTGCCGTGGCGATCCCGCCTGCAACGCACGCGCAGACAGCGATCACGAGCAAGCGTGCGTGGTGCCTGGCCAGCCGCACGAGGGCGGAACCCTACCACAGAAGGGCCGAAATCCAGGCAATTTGTGCGACCCGCGGATAGACGAGTTTGTGTCATTTTTGGCTTGTTCTTCACCTTGCAGACGTCCGGAAAGGTTGTTACCCTCCGGTGCTTGTGACGCTCCCGCAGGGAGCACGACAGCGGCATCTTGTCCCCTGACGGGGAGTCTGGCATCAGTCTGAGAATCAGCCACATACCGGCATTCGTCTGCGTAGTCGTAGTGGCTTTCGGCGTCACCTCGGCGGCGACCGCAGACAACGGTCCGGTCGCTTCGAAGCAGGCCGAGGCGCAGAGCATCATCGCGCAGATCGATTCGCTCGAGACGCAAGTGTCGGTGGCGATCGAGCGGTGGAACCAGGCGAACGTCAAGCTCGTTCGCATCGACGAAGATCTGAAGCGGTCTCGCTTCGAGCTCGGTGTCGCACGCGTCAACTTCAAGCGCGCGCAAGTTGCACTCGCGAAGCAGGCTGTGGACCTGTACACGTCGAGCGACTCGAACTCGACGATCGAGGTGTTGCTCGGCGCATCGAACCTCGACGATCTGCTCAACCGCATCGACACCGTCAATCGCGTGAGCGACCAGACGAGCGCGGTCGTCGGTGATGTCAAAGGCTTCAAGACGAACGTCGCCGCGCAGACGGCGAGGCTGCATCGCGCGGAGACCGAGCAGCACCAGGTCGTTGCGCAGCGCGCGGCAGAGAAGCGTTCGATCGACGCGCAGCTAAGCGAGCGCAACCGCCTGCTCGTAGTCCGTGCGTGACGAGATCGCGCACCTGCAGGCCGTCGAGCGTGCACGGCAGGCCGAGCTCGCGCGACAGGCAAGGGCCCGCCTCGCCGCGCAGGCCGCGGCGCCGCCGGTGGTGTCGACGTTCGCCGCCGCGGCAAGCGGAGCTGCCCCGTCGGTCACCGCGACCGACGGCGGCGCCGCGCCGAGCCGCAGCCGGAGGCGTCGGCGCCGGTTCAGGCCCCGTCCTCGCACTACGGCGGAGTCGTCGGCGTGGCGATGCAGTACCTCGGCACCCCGTACGTGTGGGGTGGAGCGTCGCCGGGAGGCTTCGACTGCTCCGGCCTCGTGATGTACGCCTACGCGCAGGTCGGCGTGTCGCTACCGCATTCGAGCTATGCGCAGTACGGCATGGGCGTTCCCGTGTCCTACGATCAGCTCCAGCCGGGCGACCTCGTCTTCTTCGACGGTCTCGGCCACGTCGGCATCTACATCGGCGGCGGCCAGTTCATCCACGCTCCGCACACCGGCGACGTCGTGAAGATCTCCGCGATGTCGGGCTGGTACTCGTCCAGCTACGTCGGCGCGCGCCGGATCCTTTAGACGGTTCCCGCGGCGGCAGCCGAACGACTGCGACGCAAGGAACGCGAAGACCGCGGACGCTCAGGAGTAGATCGAGTCGACCTGGGACGCGAAGTGCTCGAGCACGACGTTCCGCTTCAGCTTCAGCGTCGGCGTGACCTCGCCGTCCTCGACGGTGAAGTCGCGCGGCAGGATCACGAACCGCTTGATCTGCTCGTAGCGAGAGCGTTCGCGGTTGACGTCGTCGACGATCTGCTGCACGCGCGCCTCTCGCTCCGTCTCGCTCAGTCCGGCGGTCGCTTCGGGGTCGAGCGTCACGAGCGCGGCGACGAACGGCCGCCTGTCGCCGATCACGATCGCCTGGGAGATCTCGCGGTGCGCCTTCAGGTCGTTCTCGAGGTTTGC
Organism: uncultured Actinomycetes bacterium; assembly: GCA_963708685.1. Taxonomy (GTDB): domain Bacteria; phylum Actinomycetota; class Thermoleophilia; order Gaiellales; family Gaiellaceae; genus DASVFB01. The sequence continues at coordinate 328,154 of CAVPTP010000006.1, read as the reverse complement.
AGGGGCGACGTTCTTGCCGCCGGCGGTGATCAGGATGTCCTTCTTGCGGTCGGTGATCGTCACGAAGCCCTCGTCGTCGATCTCCGCGATGTCGCCGGTGCGCAGCCAGCCGTCGTCGTCGAGCACCTCGCGCGTTCCGGCCTCGTCCTTGTAGTAGCCCGCGAAAACCGTCGGGCTGCGGATCAACAGCTCGCCGTCGTCGGCGAGACGCAGCTCGGTACCCGGCAGCGCCGGACCGACGGTTCCGAGGCGGTAGCGCCCGATCCGGTTGACGGTCGCGGCCGACGTGCACTCCGTCAGGCCGTAGCCCTCGAGGATCGTCAGACCGAGTGCGTCGAAGAACTCGGCGACCTCGCGGCCGAGCGGCGCACCGCCGGAGATGGCGATCCGGATCCGTCCGCCGATCCGGTCGGTCACCTTCGCGTAGACGAGCTTGTGCGCGACGCGCCGCTGCAGCTCGAGCGTTCGCGGGACTGCTGTGCCGTGTTGCCGCAGCGCGCTGACCCGGCGGCCGACGCGCAATGCCCAGTCGATGATCCGCCGCTTGGCGCCGGTCTCCTCGGCGAACTTCGCCAGCACCGCCGCGTGCACCTTCTCGTACACGCGCGGCACGCTCGGCAATACCGTCGGACGGACCTGGAGCAGCGCCTCGGCTGTGCGCAGCGGATCCGGCAGGAACGCGATCGTGAACCCGACGTACGGCCCGGAGAGGTGCATCAGCCGCCCGAAGTTGTGCGCGAGCGGGAGGTAGAGGAGCATGAGGTCGCCGGCGACCGTCAGGCGGTCGAGCTGGTCGACGACCGCGACCATCTCGTAGTAGTTGCGGTGCCGGATCATGCAGCCCTTCGGCGGGCCGGTCGTGCCGGACGTGTACAGGTAGGTGAAGAGGTCGTCCTCGCCGACGCGTGAGGCCGCTTCGAGCACGGCGTCGGGATGCTCCTCCGCGTGCGCGCGACCGCGCGCCCGAACGTCGTCGAGGTCCGCGAACGTCAGGGTGTGCGCGAGCGCCAGCGGTGCGACCTTTGCACGCTGCTCCTCGTCCTCGCAGAGGACGCCGATCGCCTCGGAGTGCTCGATGACGTACTGCGCGTCGCGCGGAGAGCTGTTCGCGTAGATCGGCGCGCCGATCGCTCCGATGAGCGCGAGCGCGAAGTCGAACATCGCCCACTCGAGCGTCGTCTGCGCGAGGATCGCGAATGCGTCTCCCTTGCGCACGCCGAGCGAGAGGAGGCCGTGTGCCAGCTCGTCGACCATCTGCGCGGCCTCGGCCCACTGCACCTGCTCCCAGCTCCCGTCGCGCTCGACGAGGTAGGCCGGGGTGGGGCGATTCTCGGAGACCGCGTTCAGCCACAGGCGGCCGATCGTGCGGCCCTGCAAGAGGTCGCTGCGCGGTTCGACCGTCGCGGCTTGCGTCATCGAGCGAAAGCGTAGTTGGAGGAAGGCGGAGCCGAAAGGCGAAAACGCCCGGTCCCTCTACAATCGAGGTTCTCGTGCGGACGATCTGGAACGGCTCACTCAGCTTCGGCCTGGTCAACATCCCGGTGGGCCTCGCGCTCGCGACGTCCCCGAAGGCGCGTGCGTCCGACGTCTCGTTCCGGCAGCTCCATCGCGACTGCAAGACGCCGATCCGCCAGAAGCGCTGGTGCCCGGTGCACGACCGCGAGGTGGGGCCGGACGAGATCGTCAAGGGCTGGGAGGTGTCGAAGGGCGAGTTCGTCGTGATCGAGGACGCGGATCTCGAGGCGATCCAGCTCGCAGACGACTCGCGCGCGATCGAGATCACGCGCTTCGTTCCGCTCGACGAGGTCGATCCCGTCTACTTCGACCGGACGTACTACCTCTCGCCGGCGAACACGCTGGCGCAGCGGCGGCCGTACGTGCTCCTGCTCGAGGCGCTGAAGGACACCGGCATGGCGGCCGTCGGCCGCTTCGTGCTGCGCGGCAACGAGACGTTCTGCCTGATCCGCCCGCGCGGCGAGGCGCTCGCGCTCGAGACGCTGTTCCTCGCCGAGGACGTGCGCTCGCAGGCGGAGATCGAGGAGGCCGTGGGCGAGACCGAGGTCAAGGACGCGGAGCTCGATCTCGCGCGCCAGGTGATCGACAGCCTCGTCGCGGAGTTCGAGCCGACGGAGCTCGAGAGCGCTTACCGTCGCGACCTGCGGGCGCTGCTCGAGGCGAAGCTCACCGGCGCGGAGATCGAGAAGCCAGAACCGGTCGCCGAGACGCCGGTCATCGACCTGATGGACGCGCTTCGCGCGTCGGTCGCGCAGGCGTCGAAGAAGAAGCCGGCCGCCTCGAAGCCGGCGCGATCGCGCAAGACCGCGGCAGCCGGCCGCGCCAAGTAGTTCTTCGCGCGAAGTCCTGCGGACTTCGCGCGAGGGAAGCCCTCCATTGGTGGGCGGCCCCTTCGGCCTGCGTCCGCGTGCAGCGCGGCGTGGCCGCGCTGCTGGCCGACCCGCCTAATCGTTGAATCCGCCGCCGCCCAAGGCGGGGCTTTGCCCCGCCGACGTCGAGGAATGACGAAGCGCTAACCCTTCAAGAGCAGCGAACTCCGAGCCGCGCGCGAAAGCGCAGCTTTCGCGCGCGTTAGTGCTTGATCGGTAGCGCGCCGATCGCTGCGAGCTGGGCCTGGAAGAGCGTCTTGTCGATCTTGCCCTGGTAGATCGGCACGCCCTCCTCGAGACAGACGCGAATGACTTCCTGGCGGTCGATCCCGAGCTCCTTCGACAGCTCGTCCGGCGTCAGATGGTTCGGCATGCTGGCTCCTTTCGCTCCACGTCTTGGTCGGGGACGAAAACCCAACAAAAAACCCGCTCCGGCACTCGGCCGAGCGGGCTAGGCGCTCCTTCGGTTGTTCAGGCGGAAACTCAACGTCCCGCTGTCCTCCAAAAGCTCACAGTCGTCCAAGCATAGTCGCGATGGCCGACGTCGTGGCGAGTCAAACCGGATTTTCGACGTCGACGAATTCCCATTCGAGCGCGAACTCGTCGGCCAGTCGCGCAGCGAGCGCCTGAACGCCGAACGTCTCGGTTGCGTAGTGGCCGCCCGCGAGGAAGTGAATGCCGAGCTCGCGCGCGGTGTGCAGGGCCGGCTCCTCGGGCTCGCCCGTGACCAGGGCATCGAAGCCCTGGTGCGCCGCCTCGATCAACCGCGTGCCACCGCCGCCGGTGACGACCGCGATGCGTTCGATCCGCTCGGGCCCCTCGGCGAAGACGAGCGGCTCCGCTCCGGTGGCCTCGCCGAGTCGCCCGGACAGCTCGTCTATCCCCGTCGGCTCGTCGAGCCGCGCCGCCGCGCCGATCTGGGCGAACGCTCCCTCACGTCTACCGCCGAGCCGCTCCGCCAGCAGGGCATTGTTGCCGACTTCCGGATGGGCGTCGAGCGCGAGGTGGTACGCGAGCAGCGTCATGTTCCGCGGCGAACAGCGCCTCGAGCCGTCCCTTGAGCCGTCGGTCGACGAGCAGCGGCTCGTTGCGCCAGAAGAGGCCGTGGTGCACGAGCACCAACTGCGCACCCCGTGCGCCTGCCTGCTCGAACAGCTCCTTCGAGCACGACACGCCGCAGACCAGCTTCGACACCTCGTCAGCGCCCACCACCTGTAGACCGGGCCGTCCGTATTCGGGGAAGGCGTCGACGTCGAGCAGTTCGTCCGCGTAGGCGACGATTGCGTCTCTGGTTGCCATTGCTCGATCCTAGGGCGCCACCGCCTCGAACGGCGAGTCCTCGCGACTGCGCGTGTCCAGGAACTGGATGTGGTTCGCCACGACCTCGGTCGCGGTCCGGCGGTTGCTCTCGGCGTCTTCCCACGACCGCGTGCGGAGCCGCCCGTCGACGGCGATGCGTGCGCCCTTCGCGAGGTGCTCCGCGCAGACCTCCGCCTGGCGGTTCCAGGTCGCGACGGAGATGAAGTCCGCTCCGGCGTCGCGGCCGGGACGATCGACGGCGAGCAGGAACGTCGCCACCTTCTTGTCCGGTTGGACGTCCTTCAGCTCCACCGCCGTGGCGAGATTTCCGATCAGCGTGACGACGTTCACTCTGCCTCCTTCGTTGCCTCCTCCGTTGTCGAACAGGACAACCGTAACCGCGGATTCGTGACAGGTCTGTGTCGAAACCGTTGCTAGGCTGTACGCCGTTCAGCCGGGGTGTGGCGCAGCCTGGTAGCGCGCTCCGTTCGGGTCGGAGAGGTCCCCAGTTCAAATCTGGGCACCCCGATAAGACGCGGGGGAAACCATGTTTCCCCCGCGGGTTCCACTTCGGCGTGTGCCACCGAACCAGCCGAAGAGCTTCTGCACGCCGTGCCTTCCCGCGCGCGCAGGTGTGAATTGCCGCGGCGAGGCTATGGTTGCCGTCGCGTGAACGCCGAACTCGCGAGCGTCGTCGACGAGTGCGCGGAGCGCTGGGGGCTGCAGGTCGAGGAGTCGTTCCCCCATGCCTCCGCGGCAGTTGTCGTGCCCGCCCGCACGGCCGACGGCGAGGACGTCGTGCTCAAGGTTCAGGTTCCGCATCGCGAGAGCGAGCACGAGGCCGAGGCGCTGCGCGTCTGGGACGGCGACGGAGCCGTCCGCCTGCTCGCGCACGATCCCGGAGCGGCACGCCCTACTCCTCGAGCGCTGCCTGCCCGGGCACGCCGCTGAGCCGGATCGGCCAGGACGCGGCGCTCGACGCGCTGGTCGGTCTCCTGCCGCGTCTCTGGAAGCCTGCCGCCGCGCCGTTTCGATCGCTCGCCGACGAGGCCGATTGGTGGCTGGAGTACCTGCCCGGGACGTGGCGCGGCGACGGCGATCTGCTCGACGTTGCGCTCGGCGCGCTGCGCGAGTTGGCGCCGACGCAGGGAGAGCAGGTGCTCGTCAACCAGGACCTGCACGCGGACAACGTGCTCGCCGCCGGCACGGGAGCCGTGGCTCGTCATCGATCCGAAGCCTCTCGCCGGCGAGCGCGAGTTCGCCGTGGCGCCGATCGTCCGCTCGTTCGAGCTGGGCCGGAGCAGGAGCGACGTGCTCCATCGGTTCGACCGGCTGACCTCGGAGCTCGGCCTCGATCGCGAGCGGGCGCGCGGCTGGACGATCGGCCAGACCGTCGCGTGGGCGTCGGACGGGTCGGAGGCGTCGTGGCACGTTCAGGTCGCGCGCTGGCTGCTGGAGGACGGCATGAAACTCGAGGCTGTCGTCTTCGACGTCGACTTCACGATCGCCAAGCCCGGGCCGGATCTCGGCCCCGAGGGCTACCGGACGCTCGGCCTCCGCTTCGGCCTCGACCTCGAGCCGGCGCTCTACGACCGCGCGCGTCGCGACGCGATCGCGACGCTCAAGCGGCACCCCGAGCTCGACCACGACGAGGAGGTGTGGGTGCTCTTCACCGAGCGGATCATCCAGGGCATGGGCGGCGTCGGCGACACCTACGCGTGCGCGCTCGAGATGACGCGCGCGTGGGAGCGCGCCGACCACTTCGAGCTGTTCGAGGATGTGCTTGCCGTGCTGGACGAGCTCCGCGGGCTACGGCCTCAAGCTCGCGCTGCTCTCGAACACCGGCCGCGACCTCGACGCGTTCGTCGCTCACCACAGCATCCAGGTCGACGCGATCCTCACGTCGCGGCTGCACGGCAAGACGAAGCCGCACGAGACGATCTTTCGCGCGATGCTCGAGCGGCTCGGCGTGCCGGCCGAGCACGCGGCGATGGTCGGGGACGACCCGACGGACGACGTCGAAGGCGCGCGTGCGGTCGGCATGCGCGCGTGGCTCGTCGACCGGGACGATCGCTTCCCCTCGATCATCCGGAGCGCCTGCACCGATCTGCGCGAGCTGCCTGCGGCCCTCGGCCTCGGGCGCGCGGCTCCTTGAGCGGCAGGCGCAGGCCCATAATGGGCTGAATGCCCGACTGGGTCATCTGGATCCTCGTCGCCGTGCTGCCTCGCGCTCGGCGAGCTGGCGACCCCGGGCACGTTCTTTCTCGTGCTCGTCGCGCTGGCGGCGATCCCCGCTGCGGTCGTCGCGTTGATCGGCGGGCCGGCATGGCTCCAGGTGCTCGTCTTCATCGCCGGTTCGCTCGGCTCGATCGCTGTCCTGCGGCCGATCGCGCGGGCGCACCTGCGCATGCCCGCGCTGACGCGCACCGGAACGGCTGCGCTCGTCGGCGCGCGCGCGGTCGTGCTCGAGCGCGTCGACGCGAACGGCGGCCGCGTCCGTCTCGGCGGCGAGGAATGGTCCGCGCGCGCGTACATGGAGGAGCAGGTGCTCGAGCCGGGCACCCGCGTCGAGGTTGCACAGATCGAGGGCGCTACGGCGCTCGTCTACGAATAGGAGAAAACCGTGGCCTCTCTCATCGTCCTGCTCGTTCGTCGCATTGCTCGTCCTCGTCGTGCTGGCGAGGACGATTCGCATCGTTCCGCAGGCCCGAGCCGGGGTGATCGAGCGGCTCGGCCGCTACTCGCGCACGCTCAGTCCCGGGCTTTCGATCGTCGTCCCGTTCGTCGACCGCGTGCGCGACATGATCGACCTGCGGGAGCAGGTCGTCTCGTTCGCGCCGCAGCCGGTGATCACCGAGGACAACCTCGTCGTCAGCATCGACTCGGTCATCTACTTCCAGGTCACCGAGCCCAAGGCGGCGACGTACGAGATCGCCAACTACATCCAGGCGATCGAGCAGCTCACGGTCACGACGCTCCGCAACGTCATCGGCGGGATGGCGCTCGAGGAGACGCTGACCTCGCGCGACCAGATCAACGCGCAACTTCGCGGCGTGCTCGACGAGGCGACCGGCAAGTGGGGGATTCGCGTCAACCGCGTCGAGCTGAAGGCGATCGATCCGCCCGCGTCGATCAAGGACTCGATGGAGAAGCAGATGCGTGCCGACCGCGACAAGCGCGCCGCGATCCTCACCGCGGAGGGCTTCAAGCAGTCGCAGATCCTCACGGCCGAGGGCGAGAAGCAGAGCGCCATCCTCAGGGCCCAGGGACAGCGGGAGTCGACGATCCTCGAGGCCGAGGGCCGCGCGCAGGCGATCGACACCGTCTTCAAGGCGATCCACGAGGGCAAGCCCGACGCCGAGCTGCTCGCGTACCAGTACCTCCAGATGCTGCCGCAGATCGCCCAGGGCGAGGCGAACAAGATGTGGATCATCCCCAGCGAGCTGACGCAGGCGCTCGGGACGCTCGGCGGTCGCGGCTCACGGCGGGAACGACCAGAGCGACCAGAAATAGCCGAACCGCGCGAAAAGCCCCCCGCCCGGGGGGTACGCGCGCGCTCGGCCGCTGATACAAGTAGGAATCGCTCCGGTCGACGTCAGCACCGGGCGCCTGCGGCCGATCTATGGAGAGGATGAGGTTTCTCCGCATCCTCGGCACGCGGCGCGCCCGCATCGCCTTCAACGTGGTGGGGACGGTTGTCGGGCTCGGCGTCGCAATCCTCACCACACGTCACTTTCTCCAGAACGGCTGGCCGCTTCGGCGAGGCGAACGTCCTGGGCGTCCTCGGAGCCGGCGCGCTCTTCCTCGGCGCCTACGGCTTCAAGGCGTGGGGCTGGCAGCGGCTGTTCCGGCACGACGAGCGGCCCGGCACGCTCGCGCTCGCGGCCGCGGGAGGCGCCGCGACGGTCACCGGCCTGGCTCTGCCCGGGCGCGCCGACGAGGTCGTGCGGATCACCGTCGTTCGCAAGTTTCCGGGGAAGCGGGCCGGCATCGGCTCGATCGCCGTCTCGCTCGTCCTGCTCGGCCTGATCGACAATGCCGCCATGACGCCGATCGCGGCGCTCGGTGCGGGTGTCGCGGCGCCGACGGGCTGGGTGCAGGCGGGACTCATCGTCATCGCCGTCGCCGGCGTTCTCGCCGGCGCGCTCGTCGGCTTCCTGCCGTGGCTCGTCGCGGCATCGCTGGGTCGAGCGGCACAAGTCCGTTCGCTGGCTCGCCGAGCACGCGGCCGCTCCGAAGGAGGCGGCGCAGGCCTGGGGCCTCGTCGCCGTCTCGTGGGTGCTGCGCGTGGCCGCCGTCTTCGTCCTGCTCGACGCGCTCTCGGTCGGTACGTCGATCCCGCTCGCCCTCGGCTTCCTCTGCGCCTCGGCGGCCGCCGCCGCGCTGCCGATCGCTCCCGCGGGCGGCGTCGCACAGGCGGGTGCCGGCGCGGGGCTGCTCGTCGCAGCCGGGATCCACGCCTCGGAGGCGACCGCTTTCGCCGTCGCGGCGCAGGGGCTGATCGTCCTCGCCGGCGCGGGCGTGCTCGTGCTGACGACCGGGCTGCACCTGGCGCATTCGCGCTTCCGCGCGCCTGCGTTCTAGCCCGCGCCGCCCAGGCCGAGCTCGGAGCGCCAGCGTTCCGTGTGCTCACCGATCTGCGGCGGGGCGCCGAGCCGCTCGCCACTCCCGAACTCGGCCGCCGCCTCGGCGAGCGTGGACACCGGTCCGGCGCAGACATCCTCGCCGTCGAACAGCTCGAGCCACTCCGCCAGCGGCCGGGACGCGATCGCCTCCTCGAGCTCGCGCAGGCGCGGCTCCCACCGGCGCTCGACGAGGCCCGGCAGGCCGAGGACCTCGCACAGGCGCCGCCAGAACAGCTGCTCGAGTGCAGCGACGGTGAGGAAGCGACCGTCGGCCGTCTCGTAGATCCGGTAGCAGGCGACGCCGCCGGTCAGGAGCTTCGGGATCGGCTCGGGCCCGACCCGGTGGGCGACGAGGTCGTGCGTGCGGTGCGTCATCGAGACGACGACGTGCGCGCCGCCTCCTTCGAGGAGCGCGGCGAGGATCTGCGTCACCGCGCCGAGCGCGCCGGCCGCGAGGTCGGCGACCTGGATCGGCGGCAGGGCCGGCGCCGTGTCGTCGAGCGCGCCGGCCCAGCCGAGGTAGTTGAGGTCGTGCGCCGCGCGCTGCACGTGCCGTCCCTCCTCGCCGAAGCCGGTGATCGAGCAGTAGACGGCGTCGGCGCGCGCGTCGTCGGGTCCGACGCCGAGGCGCGCCGGCAACGCCCGGCCGGAAGCCCTCGAGGACGATGTCCGCACGCCCGAGCAGCGCGCGGGCGAGCTCGAGGCCGCGTGGCGATTTCAGATCGCACACGACCGACTCCTTGCCTGCGTTCAGCGCGTCGTGCCACGACGGTGTCGTATGCCGTAGCGGATCGCCGTCGGGCTGCTCGATCCGCACGACGCGCGCGCCGAGCCGCAGCAGCTCCCGGCCGGCGTACGCGCCGGGCAGGTAGCGCGTCAGGTCGACCACGAGCAGGCCGTTCAACGGCGCCACGACCGGGTGAACCTATAGAAGTTGATGCCGATGTCGACGCTGCCGGCGAACATCGTCCCGCTTCCGCAGCGCACGCGGGCGCTGCCGTGGACGCTGGGTCTCGGCGCGTTCGGCCTTGCGCTCTCGCTCACCGCCACGTCGGCGTACCTGCCGCCGCTGCTCGGCCAGTTCACGGACTCGCGCGCGCTGATCGCCGTCGTCCTCGGATCCGAAGGGCTCTTCGCGTTGACGCTGCCGCTCGTGACCGGCCCCTGGAGCGACACGTTCCAGACGCCGCTCGGCCGGAGACGTCCGTTCATGCTCGTCGCGCTCGCGCCGCTCGGCTTCTGCCTGGCGGTCGTCGCCTTCATGCCGAGCCTCTGGCTGATGACGCTGATCCTGCTCGCGTTCTTCTTCGCGTACTACGTGTACGAGCCGCCCTACCGCGGGCTCTACCCCGATCTTCTGCCGCCGTCGGAGTACGGCCGCGCGCAGGGCATCCAGCACGTTCTTCGCGGGCTCGCGATCGGGACGGGCCTGATCGGCGGCGGGCTCCTGTTCGACGCGTGGCATCCCGCGCCGTTTCTGATCACGGCGTTCGTCTCGGTCGCTGCGTGCGGCGCGACGATTCTGTTCGTTCGCGAGCCGGTGGGCGTGCCGAACCGCGTGTTCGAGGGCGTCCACGCCTACCTCTCGCACAGCTGGCACATCCTCAAGCGCGAGCCCGAGGTGCGCCGCTTCCTCGTCTGCAACTCGGCCTGGGAGGGAACGTTCGCAGGCGCGCGCTTCTTCGTCGTGCTCTACATCACGCAGGGGCTGGGCGAGCCGGTGTCGACGAGCACCGCGGTGCTCGCAACGGTCGCCGCCGGGTATGTCGTGGCCGCCGCATGGGCCGGCTGGGTCGGCGATCGCCTCGGCCTCGCGCGTGTCATCTACTTCTGCTCGTTCGTCTACGGCGCCGGGCTGCTGCTCGCCGGGCTGGCGCGGGAGTGGCACGACTGGTACCTCGCGCTGATGTTTCCCGTGACCGTTGCCGCCGGCGCCGTCATGACGCTCGCGTGGGGACTGCTCTTCAAGCTGACGCCCGCCGAGCATCGCGGCACCGTCGCCGGCCTGGCGACGACGACGAAGGGCTTCGGCCTCGTGATCGGCCCGATCGCCGCCGGGGCCGCGATGGACATCTTCGGGCGCTACTTCACCTCGACGGACGGCTACCAGTTGCTGTGGCCGATCCTCGGGATTCCGATCCTCGCCGTCATCCCGCTCGTCCGCCACATGGCGCTGCTCGAGAAGAGCGCTAGTGGCACACCTGCGCGTTCTGCCGGCTGAGGCCGAAGCCCCAGAGCTGGCCTCCGTAGATGTAGAGGACGGTCGTCGCACCGCCTCGCGACGCGATGCGCGCCTCGTAGTAGCCGCACGGGACGGTGACGAGCGCGCCCCACCGTCCGCTGAGCGAGCTCGCCGGAGCTCCGAGCTCGAAGCTCCGGAGGTGCCACCCGGGCGGCTTCCAGAGCGTCCAGACGGAGTCGACGCGTCCCTTGCGGAAGCGAACGGCCGCGCCTTCCGCGTGGAAGGGCTCGTAGTTGAAGTACCACGTCTGCTGCCGGCAGGAGCCGCAGCGCCCGAACCTCGTGCCCCAGGTGTGGCGCACCTGCGCGGGAGTCATGCCCAGGCGCACGCCGCCGAGGCTCTGCCACGGCACGAGCTCGCCGCCCTTCGGGAGGAGCAGCGTCAGGGCCAGCGCGAGCAGGTGCACGGCGGAGCGCCTACTAGCGGAACGCGCTCTCGCCGGTGAGCGCCTGGCCGACGACGAGCGTGTGGACCTCGTGCGTGCCCTCGTACGTGAGCACCGACTCGAGGTTGTTCATGTGGCGGATGACCGGATACTCGAGGGTGATTCCGTTGCCGCCGAGGATCGTGCGCGCGGTGCGGCACGCCTCGATCGCGCCGCGGACGTTGCCCATCTTGCCGAGGCTGACGTGCTCCGGTCGCAGCGTTCCCTCGTCTTTCATCCGGCCGAGGTGCAGCGCGACCAGCGTTCCGCGGTTCACCTCGAGCGCCATCTCGGCGAGCTTCTGCTGCGTGAGCTGGTAGCCCGCGATCGGCTTGCCGAAGACGATGCGCTCCTTGGCGTAGTCGAGCGCCGCTTCGAAGCACGCACGCGCCGCGCCGACCGCGCCCCAGACGATTCCGTACCGCGCCTCGTTGAGGCACGAGAGCGGCCCGCGGAGGCTGTCGACGTCGGGGAAGCGGTTCTCTTCCGGGCACGCGCACGTCGCGCAGCACGAGCTCCGACGTCACCGATGCGCGCAACGAGAGCTTGTGCTTCATCTCCGGCGCGCTGAAGCCCTCCATGTCGCGCTCGACGAGGAAGCCGTTGATCTCGCCGGACTCGGTGCGCGCCCAGACGACCGCGACGTCTGCGATCGACCCGTTGGTGATCCACATCTTCGTCCCGTCGAGGAGCCAGTCGGAGCCGTCGCGCCGCGCGCGCGTACGCATCGCGCCGGGATCGGAGCCCGCGTCGGGCTCGGTGAGCCCGAAGCAGCCGATCGCCTCGCCCGCGTGCATCGGCGGGAGCCAGCGCTGCTTCTGCTCCTCGGAACCCCAGCGCCAGATCGCGAACATCGCCAGCGAGCCCTGAACCGAGACGAGGCTGCGCACGCCCGAGTCGCCTGCCTCGAGCTCCATGCACGTCAGCCCGTAGGCGACGGAGCTCGCGCCCGGGAGCCCGTAGCCGTGCAGGTGCATCCCGAACAGACCGAGCGGCGCGATCTCCTGGACGAGCTCGCGCGGGAGGATCCCTTCCTCGAACCATTCGCCGGCGTTCGGCACGACGCGCTCCTGTACGAAGCGCCGCACGGTGTCGCGAATCGTCCGCTCCTCGTCGTCGAGCAGCGCGTCGACGGCCAGGAAGTCGCGCGGGTCGAGCGCCGTTCCGGCCGCCGTCGTCACGGTACGAGCCTAGCTCGCAGGAACACGCTGATCGGAGACCCAGGCACCGACGAGCCCGCGGTGGCGCGCGACCATCTCCTCGTGCTCCTGCGCAGGGAACGTCGCCGTCACGACGTGCACGAGCAGGCCGTCGAAGTCGGGCGAGGCGAAGTACTCGAGCGCGATGTCGTCGAGTCGCGAGAGCTCCTTCGCGCAGAACTCCTCGTACTCCGCGACCTGGAAGAACGTGTCGGCGAGCTTGCGGTACTCGTCGAGCTTCTCCTCGTAGGTCAGATCGTCGCGGTCGCCGATCGCGAAGTAGTCGCGCGTGTTCTGGCTGATCCGCATCCGGCGCTCGGTGACCGCGCAGAACGCAGACCACTTCACCAGGGTCTTGATCGCCCACGGGAAGTAGTAGTGCAGCGACGTCAGCGCGACGTCGGGCGACGCGTTCGCGTAGTCGATCGGATGCACCTCGTCGCCCTTCACGAGCGTCTCGCACGAGTTGAACTCCCAGCGGAAGAACGCGTTGACGAGCCGTGAGATCGTCACGACCTCCCTGCCGACCTGCGGCGAGAGGAAGTCGTGGCGCACGGTGTAGCGCTCGTGCATCGGCGCGTCCGGCGAGAAGTGCAACGAGATCGTCTCGGCGCCGATCGAGAGCGAGCGCACGAAGACGTCGAAGTCGTCGACGGCCGCCTGGAGGTGCATGAGGCGCTCTCCCGACTCGTCGTACCGCGCCTGCAGCTCTTCGGCCCCGACACGCGCGTCACGCCGACCCACTGGCCGCCGTCGAAGGGCTTCATGTAGAGCGGATAGCCGACGCGCTCGCCGATCTCGCCCAGGTCGAAGGGCGCGTTGTACTTCGAAGCGACGTCGGCGAACTTCTCCGCCATGTACTGGAAGCGCGCGAGCGGCGTGGGGGACTTGTGCGGGACCATCCACGTCGGCGGCACCTTCAGCCCGAGGCGCATCATCGCGACGTAGGCCGAGTGCTTCTCCATCGACTGGAACGTGAAGGGGTTGTTCAGGAGGTAGACGTCGTCCATGAGGCTGATCTTCTTCAGCCATTCGCGCGGCAGGTCGTACCACCACGCGAGGCGGTCGATCACGAGCGAGTAGCGCGGCTTCGCGCGCAGGTCGAACGGCTCGTTCATCACGCGCTCCGTCACGAGCGTCCGTCCCGCGACCTTGCCGAGCCGCTCGACGAGCGCCTCGTACGCGCCCGGCCAGTCCTCCTCGGTGCCGAGGAGGAGGCCTATGAGGGTCCGGTCAGGCAAAGCGCGATAGATGATGAGCGATCTGCGCCTGCCATGACGGCCAGTCGTGCGGCACGTCGTGGCCCCACAGGTCGAGCTCGTGGCGGATTCCCTTCGAGCCGAGCAGCGACGCAAAGCTCTTCGTCGACTCGAGCGCGCCGGTCGTGTCCTCCCACTGACCCTGCCCGCACACGAGCACGAGCGACACGCGCGAGCGCAACCAGTCGAGGTGGTCGCCGTTCAGGTGTTGCACGTAGTCCAGCGGGTTGTTGAAGTAGACCGCGTCGCCCCGCTCGCCCCAGCCGACGATCGAGACGTCGTAGACGCCGCTCATGCAGATCGCCAGAGGAAAGAGATCCGCGCGCTTCAGCGCGAAGTTCGCTGCGTGGTACGCGCCGAAGCTCGCGCCCGTGACCGCGATGTCCCCTCCGGTGTCCGCGTGGACGAAGGGAGCGACGGCGTCGGCGACCCAGCGCTCGTAGTCGCCGTGGCGACGCGCCCGCTCCTCGAGCGGAACATCGTCTGCGCGCCACGACCACTCGTCGGCGCCGTCCACGCAGTAGACCTTGACGCGGCCGGCCTCCAGGAGCGGCGAGAGCGCCCCGATCATCCCGCTGTTCTCCCAGTCCCACCGCCGGCCGAGCTCCGACGGGAACGCGACCACCGGCCGGCCGTGGTGGCCGTACGCGATCAGACGCGCCGGCCCCAGTTCGATGTCGCGCCGATTCAGGTCCACGCGCGCAGGAGCAGCTCGGCGAGTTGAGGATGCAGCGTGTCGCGCCAGGACGTCCAGTTGTGCGCGTCTCGGTGCCAGACGCAGTCGATATCCCAGTCGCGGCGCTTGAGCGCGCCGACCAGCGCGCGGTTGTTGTCGAAGTTCTCCTCGACGATCCCGCACGTGATCGTCGCCGGAATGCGTGGCGCGAACCCGCGCCGGCCGTGCACCTGCCCGACGAAGCGTGCGATCCGGGCGAAGCGGGGGAAGCTTCTCCTCGCTCCTGTCGAACCGCCGCCGGAAGAAGCTGCCCGACTGGAGGAGCAGGCCGCCGAGGAGCCCGGGGTTGCGGAAGTGCGCGTGGAGCGCGGCGAGCGCGCCGAGGCTCGCCCCGACCAGAACCGGCGGCCGGTTCGACGGCGCCTCGCGCAGGATTCCCGGCACGAGATCGGCCGCGAGCGCGTTCGCGTACCGCGCGGAGGCCGAGTAGGACTCGTTCCGGTCTCCGGGCGGAGCCACGAGCGCCGCGCGCAGCTCCGGCACCTCGCCGAAGTCGACGAGGTGGTCGAGCAGGCGGACGAGCGACGAGTACTGCGCGTACTCGGGCCCGTCGTGGACGATCAGCAGCGGCAGCGGCCGTTCCGGATCGGTGTCCGCCGCCGACCAGAGAAGCGCGGGAACGGTTTCGCGGAGGCGCACGCTCTCGAGCGGCAGGTCGCGCAGCGTTCCGGGGGCGGCCTCCTCGTCGGCCACCCACTCCGGCGCCTCGTAGCCCGGGAACTCGATCACGCTTTTCGCGCCGAACGGCCCGGGTGTCGTCAGCGGGTTCGCCGGGTCGGGAATCACTGCCCTCCGTCCGTTGCCGTACGTGACCTCGAGCAGGTACTCGAGCCGGTCTGCCTCGGGTCGCGGGAACGTGAGGCGCCAGGTGCCGCGATCTCGCACGTACTCGCGACGCCTCGGCCGGCGCAGCTCGTGGAGCAGGGCGACGCCACGCAGCTTCGGGTCGCGCAGGGCGAGCTCCGCCGCATCGTGCCGAACCCGCGGCCCGGTCTCGCTCTGAACGCTCATTCCCGGGGAAGAGGTTATGCCGCCGCCGTCCAGTGAGTTACGATATTGATTGACCAGTCAGTCAAGGTCTTATGGCGACCATCGAGGAAACTGCGGCGGGGATCTCGTTCGCGCTCAGCGGCGAGCAGCAGGCGCTGCGCGAGCTGGCCCGCGATTTCGCCGAGAAGGAGATCCGGCCGCGCGCCGCCGAGTACGACGAAAAGGCGACTCATCCGGCCGACGTGATCGCGAAGGCCCACGAGGTCGGCCTGATGAACGTCCACATCCCCGAGGAGTACGGGGGGCCGGGCTTGCCGGGCTTCCCCGGGATGTTGATCGGCGAGGAGCTCTCGTGGGGCTGCGCGGGCATCGCCGTCTCGATCGTGGCAAACACGCTGGGCGCGTGCCCCGTGATGGTTGCGGGAACCGACGAGCAGAAGCGCGAATGGCTGCCGCCGCTCGTCGACGCGCCGCTCCTTTGCTCGTTCGCCCTGAGCGAGCCCGACGCGGGCTCCGACGTCGCGCGCATCAAGACGAAGGCCGAGCGGCGCGGCGACGAGTACGTCCTCAACGGCTCGAAGACCTTCATCACGAACGCCGGCCGCGCCGCGTGGACCGTGGTGTTCGCCAAGACGGATCCGACGAAGGGACACCGCGGGCTCTCCGCGTTCGTCGTCCCGATGGACGCCGGGGGCGTCACGGTCGAGAAGCACCTCGACAAGATGGGCCAGCGCGCCACCGACACGTCCGCGTTCTCGCTCCAGGACGTGGTCGTTCCGGCGGACAACCGGCTCGGCAAGGAGGGCGACGGCTTCAAGATCGCCATGCAGACGCTGGACTTCACCCGGCCCGGCACCGCGGCCGGAGCCGTCGGCGTCTCGCAGGCCGCCTACGAGCTCGCCGTCGACTACGCGAAGGAGCGCGTCACGTTCGACGTGCCGATTGCCATGCATCAGGGCGTCAACTTCCTCATCGCGGACATGGCCACGGAGATCGAGGCCGCGCGGCTCCTGACCTGGCAGGCGGCGTGGCTGAGCGACCAGGGCAAGCGCGCGACCCTGCACTCGTCCTTCGCGAAGCGCTTCGCCGCCGACACCGCGATGAAGGTGACGACCGACGCGGTGCAGATCTTCGGAGGCTACGGCTACATCAAGGAGTACCCGGTCGAGAAGCTGATGCGCGACGCGAAGCTGTTCCAGATCTACGAGGGCACCTCCCAGATCCAGCGCCTCGTGATCGCAAAGGAGATCTTCCTCCCGCGTTCCTAGCCAAGTGACAACGTGTCACTTGGCTGCTTAGGCTTCACGCGTGGCGCTCGAGATCGACCTGTCGGGACGCGTGGCGCTCGTGACCGGCGGGTCGCGTGGGCTCGGGCGCGCCGACGCGCTGACGCTCGCGCGTGCCGGGGCGGACGTCGTGCTCGCGGACATCCAGGTCGAGTCCGATTCAGGTGAGGACGCCGCCCGCTACGGCGTGCTCGCGCAGGCGTCGCGCGCACAGGGGCTCGTCTTCACCGAGTCGACCGCCGAGGAGATTCGCGGGCTCGGCCGGCGCGCCCTCGCGCTGAAGTGCGACGTCACCGATCGCGCCCAGGTCGACGCGACGGTCGCGCGCGTGGTCGAGGAGCTCGGCTCGATCGACATCCTCGTCAACAACGCAGGAACACTGGACCACCTGGCGCAGCTCGACGCGCAGAGCCCCGAGCTCTGGGAGCGCGACCTGCGGGTCAACCTGACCGGCGCCTTCAACTGCGCGCAGGCGGTTTGGCCGCACATGAAGGACCGCGGCTGGGGGCGGATCGTGAACATGGCGTCGGTCGCCGGCACGCTCGGCGGCTTCGGCCAGGCTTCGTACTCGACCACGAAGGCCGGCCTGCTCGGCCTGACGCGCACGCTCGCGCTCGAGGGCGGCCGGCACGGGATCACCTGCAACGCGATCGTCCCCGGGATCATCGGCACCGAGGCCTTCCAGATGGGCAATGCCGGAGATGAACGAGCGGATGATCCGCAGGACCGCGCTGCGCCGCCCCGGCGACCCGCAGGACGTGGCGAACGCGATCGCGTTCCTCTGCTCGGATCTCGCCGCCTACGTCACCGGCGTCGGCCTGAACGTCAGCGGCGGGATCGAGCTCTTCGTCTTCTGACGTCTCGACCCCGGGAACACCGACCACCTCGGAAACCGCAAAACTCCTCTGCTAATCGGTCCGCGGCGCTTGCTCCGGCCGCGAGGCGGTTGGTACAACGTTGGCCTATCCGATCCGAGGTACGGTGAACGTTCTGCGGAGAAGACTGCTCGGCCGCACGCGCGCCCCAGCCGGCGTGGACGGGAACCTGCGGGCCGAAGACGGGCGCGCGCCGGGCACGGTCGACGAGACGATGCTGCCCAGGGCGCGCGGCCAGTGGGAGCTCGTCTGGTCGCGGTTCAAGCGGGACAAGGTCGCGCTCGTGTGCGGGATCTTCATCGGCCTCGTGCTCATCGCCTGCTTCGGGGGCGAGCCGCTCGCGGCGCACCTGCTGGGCCACGGTCCGAACGACCTCTTCCCGATGTCGGTCGACGCGGACAAGAACCTGCTCCCCGCGGGCCCCTGGTCGCACGTTCCGAACATCCACGGCGTCGCGACGGTGACTCCCGACATGCCGCGGACGCTCTTCGTCCTCGGGGCCGACGGCACGCTGGGGCGCGACCTGTTCCTGCGCGTGCTCGACGGCGGCCGCACCTCGCTCGAGCTGGCGTTCGCGTCGACGTTCCTCGCGCTCCTGCTCGGCTCGATTCTCGGCCTCGCCTCCGGCTACTACGGCGGGTGGGCCGACGCCTCCGTCTCGCGGCTCACCGAGTTCATCATGGGCTTCCCGATCCTGCTCTTCCTGATCGTGTTCGGCTGGACGGTGAGCAACCGGCTCGACCAGATCACGCTCCACAGCGCGCTCGCGCCGGGAGTGCTCTCGCTGGTGGTCGTCATCGGCGTCTTCTACTCCTTCTATCCGGCACGGCTCGTGCGGTCGCAAGTGCTTTCGCTGAAGGAGCAGGAGTTCGTCGAGGCCGCGCGGATGATCGGCTCGAGCGACATCCGCATCATGCGGAAGCACCTCTTCCCGCACGTCTCGGGCTCGCTCATCGTCTACGGCACCCAGCTCCTGGCCCTGACGATCTTCCTCGAGGCCGCACTTGCGATCCTCGGCGTCGGGATCGAGCCGGGCTACGCGAGCTGGGGAAGCATCATCGCCACTCACTACGGGACGCTGTTCGGAGACACCGGCGCGAGCGCCCACTACATCGATTCGCGCGTCGCGCACGCGGCGTGGCTGATCGCGCTGTGGCCGTCGGCGCTCCTCTTCCTCGACCGTCCTGTCGCTCACGCTGTTCGGCGAGGGCGTCCGGAACGCGTTCGACCCGCCAGGCGGTGCGTACCTGATGGTCCGCTACGCGATCCGCCGTCTGCTCGCGGGGTTCCTGCTCCTGTTTGCGATGACGATCCTGACGTTCGCGCTGTTCAGGCTGATCCCGCTGCCCAGCGGCTGCCTCGTCGTCCCGTGCGGACCGGGCACGACAACCGACGACGCGGAGATCGCGGCGGCCGAGCACGAGCTCGGCACCGACCGACCGGTCGTCGTCCAGTACGGGAAATTCGTCTGGGGAATCGCGCGGCACGGGACCTTCGGCTCCTCGTGGATCCACGGCAACATCGACCCGCTGATCCGGCAGGCGATCCCGAAGACGCTGTCCGTGCTCGTCGGCGGCGCGATCTTCCTGTTACTGCTCGCGGTCCCGCTCGGCGTGATCTCGGCGACCCGGGCGCAGCGAGCCGATCGACCGGGCGATCCTCGCGTTCAGCGTCATCGGCATCGCCCTGCACCCCTTCCTCGTCGGGCTCCTGCTGACGAGGGCCTTCTCGGGATACGTGCACCTGACGCCCTTCGGCGGCTACTGCCACCTGATCTCGGCCGGCACGCCGGCGGAGCTGGCGCCCGGCGCGCCTCCGCCGCCGCCCGGGGCCGGGCCGTGCGCCGGGGTGCTTCCGTGGGCGCACCACATGATCCTGCCGTGGCTGACGTTCGCGCTGTTCTTCCTCCCGCTCTACACGCGGATGATCCGCGCCCGCGTGCTCGAGACGCTCGACGCGAGCCACGTCGCGGCCGCGCGGGCGAAGGGCGCGTCCGAGTTCCGCGTTCTCCGGTCGCACGTGCTGCGGCCGGCGCTGCTGCCGATCGTGACCATGGTCGGGATGGATCTCGGCGGGGCGCTCATGGCGTCGATGTACATCGAGACGATGTACGGGCTCGGCGGCTTCGGGTCGATCATGCTCAGCACGATCGCCGGCGGCGGCGCGAACTTCGGCTTCGACCTTCCGCTGATCGCGGCGCTCTTCTTCGTGATCGCCGTCGCGGTGATCGTGCTCAACCTCGTCGTCGACCTGCTCTACGGCTGGCTCGACCCGCGCGTCCGACTCGTCTAGCTTCGCACCCAAATCGCCAGCATTCAGGCACGTAGGCGCTGGCTAGACTGGGCGTCGCGTTGGCAACCAGGGGGA
The DNA here is from genome assembly GCA_963708685.1 of uncultured Actinomycetes bacterium. Lineage (GTDB taxonomy): Bacteria > Actinomycetota > Thermoleophilia > Gaiellales > Gaiellaceae > DASVFB01. The sequence continues at coordinate 308,468 of CAVPTP010000006.1, read as the reverse complement.
GAACGCGAGCGCGGAGACGCAGACTGCTTTGGCAGCGGACCGCCGTCGCGGTCGGGCGCCATCGCGCTCACGGCTGCGCTGCTGGCGCTCGTGTTCGCCGGCTCGCCGACGAAGCTCCCCGAGGGTGTCTCGATCGCCGGGGTCGAGGTCGGCGGGATGTCGCCGGTCGAGGCGCGGCGGGCGCTCGAGGCGCGCTCGCGCGCCGTCGTCAACGAGCCGGTCACGTTCGTGGCGGGCGGCCACAGCTGGCCACTGACTGCCCGGCGGCTCGAGGTCTCCGTGAACTGGCGCGGAGCCGTCTCGGCGGCGCTGCGCCAGGGTGACGGATCGGTGCCGTTCCGCGGCTTTCGCCGGCTCGGCGTGCGCCTGTTCGGCGCCGACGTGACCCCCGCGGCGCAGGCCTACGACGCCGCGCTGCAGTACGAGCTCGACCAGATCGCCGGGCGCGTCGACAGGCGCTCGCAGCGATGCGTCGCTTCGCCTCGTCCGCACGCACGCCGTCGTCGCGCCGGGACGTCCGGGCCTGAAGCTCGAGCGGAGCGCCGCGGCCGCGCGCGATCGTCCAGGCGCTGGCCTCGCTCCAGCGTCCGCTCACGGTGCAGCTCCCGGTCGCGGTCGACGCGCAACGCGTCACCGCGGCGGCGCTTCGGCCGGCCGCGCGGCAGGTGCGTACGGCGCTTTCCGCTCCGGTCCAGCTGGCCGTCACGAAGGGTCGCTTCGAGCTCAGGCCGTATCGCCTCGCGCGCCTGCTCGACCTGCCGCGCGGCGGCCGCACCGACCTCCGCATCGCCGGGATCGGAGCCGACTCCTTCTTCGTGCGCCTCGACAGGACGATCGAGCGGCCCGCGCGGGACGCGACGTTCGAGCCGGTGGCGAGCGGCGTCCGCCTGGTGCCGGCGCGGAAGGGGCGCGAGGTCGACGTTCCTGCGACAGCGAGATCGATCCTCCGCGCCGCGCTCTCGCCGACCAACCGGCTCGCGCGCCTCGCCCTCGTCCGCACGTCGCCGCAGCTGACGACGGCCGAGGCGAAGTCGAGAGGCATCAGGGAAGTCGTCGGCACGTACACGACGGAGTACGGCGGGATCGCGAACCGCATCCACAACGTCCAGCTCGTCGCGCACCTGATCGACGGTCACTTCATCCCGCCGCACCAGGAGTTCTCGTTCAACAACACGACCGGCTCGCGCGACGCGTCGAAGGGATTTCTCGAGGCGCCGGTGATCATCAACGGCGAGCTCCAGAACGGGCTCGGCGGCGGTGTCTGCCAGGTCTCGACGACGGTGTTCAACGCGGCATACGAGGCGGGGCTGCGGATCACGTCGCGCACGAATCACGCGCTCTACATCTCGCACTATCCCCTCGGCCGCGACGCGACCGTCAACTATCCCGACACGGACCTCCGGTTCGTCAACGACACGAACCACTGGCTGCTGCTTCGAAGCTTCGTCGGCGCGTCGTCGCTCACGGTGACGCTGTACGGGACGAGCCCTCATCGCAAGGTCGTGAGCGAGTCGACGCCGCTCGACCGTCGTCGGCCCGGTTCCGGTTCGCGAGATCGAGGACCCGGCGCTGCTGCGTCGGCGACGACGTCGTCGACGCGGCCGGCTCGCCGGCGCTGGCCACGAGCGTCGAGCGGAAGGTCTACACGAAGCGGCGGGAAGCTCCTCTACGACGACAACTGGTCCTCGCACTACCGCGGCGAGTACCGCATCGTCCGCATCGGCACGAAGAAGCCGCCTCCTCCGCCGCCGCCGCCGACGAAGAATCCGACGACGACGGCCACGACCGCGACAACCGCGACGACGACGACGACCGCGACGACGACCACTGCAACGACGACGACGACGAAGCCGGCGGCGGCCGCCTCGGCCGCACCGACCTCTACGACTCGGCCCTAGCGATCGCGTCGACGATCCACTGCGGCAGGCGCGTGGGACGCAGCGTGTGCGCGTCGACGCACGCGTGCGTCGTCCAGCCCTCCGCGACGCGGGCGCCGTCGCCGGCGCGCTCGAGGACGTAGTCGTAGCGGAAGCGCGCACCGCGAACGTCGACGCAGCGCGTCCAGATCCGGATGACGTCGTCGAAGACGGCCGGCGTGAGGTAGCGGACGTGCGTCTCGACGACCGTCGCCTCGTAGCCCGCGTCCTGAAAGGCGCGATAGCCGGCGGTGTACTCGTCGAGATACGCGACGCGCGCGACCTCGAACCAGACGAGGTACGTGGCGTTGTGGGCGATCCGCTGCGCGTCGGTCTCCGCGAACCGAACGCGAACCTCGGTCGAGAAGCGGAAGCCCTCCACGGGCCGCACTCTACGATGGCGCCCGTGATCAGGGCCTTGCTCTTCGACTTCGACGGGACGCTCGTCGACACCGAGTCGATCGACCTCCGCTGCTGGCGCGAGGTCTTCGACGCGCACGGCGTGGTGCTTCCGGTCGAACGGTTCGCGCTGCGCATCGGCACGTTGACCGGCCCGAACGAGCTCGACGAGCTCGACGCGCTGCTCGACGCGCCCTGCGACCGCGACGCCGTGACGCGGGCACGGCGCGGCCGCGAGCTCGAGCTGCTCGAGGCTGGAGCCGCTTCGTCCCGGCGTCGCCGCCTACCTCGAGGACGCCCACTCCCGCGGTATCCGCGTCGCCATCGTCTCGAGCAGCCCGCGCTCGTGGATCGACCGGAACCTCGCGCCGGCTCGGGCTCCGCGACGGGTGGGATGCGATCATCTGCGCCGACGGCGACACCGAGCGTTGCAAGCCGAGTCCTGCTCTCTATCTCGAGGCGCTCGACGCGCTCGGACCTCGACGCCGACGAGGCGATCGCGATCGAGGACTCGCCGAACGGGATCACCGCCGCACGCGCGGCCGGGCTGTTCTGCATCGCGGTCCCGAACGAGGTCACGGGTGGCCTCGACCTGTCGCACGCCGACCTGTTGATCGAGTCTTTCGAGGACGTGCCGCTCGCGGAGCTGCTCGCGCGCGTGCCGTGAGCGTCGCCGAACTCGCCGAGCGGCTGCTCGCCGCCGGCGGCAGCGTCGTCCTCACCGGGGCGGGCGTCTCCACCGAGAGCGGCATCCCGGACTTTCGCTCGCCCACCGGCATCTGGGCGAAATACGATCCGAGCCAGTACGCGACGATCGACGCCTTCCGCGCCGATCCCGAGAAGGTCTGGCGCTTCTACGCGCTGCGCTACCGCGCCCTGACCGAGGCGCGCCCGAACGACGCGCACCTCGCGCTCGCCGAGCTGGAGCGGCGCGGGCTCGTCTCGGCCGTCATCACGCAGAACATCGACCTGCTCCACGAGCGCGCCGGCAGCCGCGACGTGATCGAGATGCACGGCTCGATCCGCGAGTGCGTCTGCCTCGGCTGCGGCGCGCGCTACGGGCTCGACGAGGTGCTGCGGATGCTCGACGGCGCGGCGGTGCCGCGCTGCACGTCGTGCGGCCAGGTGCTCAAGCCCGGCGTCGTCATGTTCGGCGAGCTGCTCGACTCCGAGTCGATCGACCGGGCCTTCAAGCTCGCGCGCGAGACGAAGCTCCTGCTCGTCGTCGGCTCGACGCTCGAGGTGCAGCCGGTCGCGGGCTTGCCGTGGGAGACGGTGACGGCCGGCGGCGAGGTGGCGATCGTCAACCTCGGCCCGACGGCGTTCGACGCGCGGGCCGCGATGAAGATCGACGGCAAGGCCGGGGAGGTTCTTCGCGCGGTCGTCGAGGAGCTCGGCGAAGCCGCTACGCCGCCGCGCGCTTGAGCGGCCGCTCTTCGAGCACGCGCGCGCACGACGCGCAGACCTTCCGCTCGATCTCGTACGGCACGCCCGCACGCTGACGAAGCACGTGTGTCACGACCGCCCGATGCCTGTGTGAGGCCTGACCCTTCATCTCCATTGAGAGTAGGACGTCGTCGGCGCGCGCAAGTTAAAAATTGGTGAGCGGCAGCGGCTGACATCATGGCGCGCGTGAAGACCCGGGTCGCGATCGTCGCCGCGTCGCTCGTCGCGCTCGCCGCGGCCGCCGGAGTGCTCGCGCGGACGCAGCGCCGCCGGATCCGCTGCAGCAGGCGACGCGCCGACGGCTGCGAGCGAAACGACACGACGCTCCACACGCTGCAGTCGCCGAACTGGGTCTACGTCAACGACAAGGACTATCCGGCCGGCGGTCCGGCTCCGCCGTTCAAGACCGTGAGCGGCGTCGTCCGGCGCGACCCGCTCGACGTCCACACGAGCGGCGGCGACAACCCCGTGAGCCACGCCGCCTACGACCTCAACTTCGACGTCACGGTCGACTCCGCCGACGCCGATCTCGTCGCGAAGACGAACACGAGCGGCGGCCTCCACGTCGAGCGCGAGGAGGCGGCGGTTCCGACCTACGTCTGGCCCGAGCCGGGCGACCGCGTGACGCTGCGCGGTTCCTGGGTCTGGGACTGCGACCACTTCACGACCGGTTCCGGCGAGGTCACGGGCGAGGAGACGGAGCTCCATCCGTGGACGGCGCTCTGGGTCGAGCGCGCGCAGTCCGCCCGCAGCAGGACCGGCGAGCGCGAGATCGATCTCTACGTCTCGAGCGACAAGACCGAGGCCGGCAAGTCCGCCGACTGCGCGCACCGCGCGAAGCACAGCCAGGCGACGTTCAAGGCGTGCGTCCTCCTGGAGCCGAGGTACGCCGACGTGAGCGGACGCTACGAGTTCACGCTGCCCGTCAGCGGTCGCGTCCGGGTCGTCGACATGGGCAGCCGTTACGCGCCGCCGCTGCAAGATCAGCGGCCGAAAGGTCACGTTCGTCGCTCCGGTCGACGGCCGCCTGCCGGACCGGCGGCGCCTCGTCGTCGCCAAGCAGATCTTCGTCCAGCCGAAGCGCAAGGCGCCGCGCGCTCGATCATCTCCGCGTGACGTTCGACAGCGTCCTCATCCGCCGGGCGATGGATCCGGCGTGCATCCCGTCGGCGCCGCCGGATGCGGGACGCCGGAGACGACGCGCGACGACCAGGTGTCGCACGGGCCGACCGGCGAGTGGAACTTCTACACCGACGTCGGCCGGAGTCTGGAGCGCCTGGACAGCCGCGCGTGTGGCGGGTTCGCGACGGGCAGACGATCCACCCGGGAAAGCCGGTCGACGTGTGGGTTCCGCGCTTCGCGCCCTGGCGGCTGCTCGTGTGGGCCCGCGAGTGCGACTGGGGAACGCTCGCCCGCGGCGGCTCGGGAGCGCTCGCCCCGTGCCCGAAGCAGGCGGAGGCGGGGAACCGCGGCGGCGACGACGTCCCGGGCGCCGTGCTGAAGCGCTTCCGCTCGGTCGCGGCCTCGCTCGGCACCCACACGCTGAACGCGAGCAACGCCGGCTCGACGTGCCCCGCCGTGAACCGGAAGGGCTGCTACAGCGTCACGTTCACCGTCCGCCGCGTCGGCCGTTAGAGTTACGACCGATGGCGAAGAAGGACGAGAAGGCGAGAGGAGCGAGAAGGACCAGAAGGATCTTCTGGCGCGGTTGGCCGACGCCGGCGAGGACGCGCTCCGCCGCTTCGCGGAGGCGCCCGGAATGGAGCGCGCCACGGCGTACGCGAAGTCCACGCGCGAAGCAGCTCGACGAGCTGACGAAGCGCGTCCAGGGCATTTCGGCGCTCGAGGACCGCATCGCCCGGCTCGAGAAGCAGGTTGCGGCGCTCGCGAAGGAGTCGCCGAAGCGGACGCCTGCGCGCAAGAGCACGCCCTAGCACCTCCTCCCGTTTGGGTGCCGACTGTCCGGGTAGCAACCAACACGGTTACCGGCTACAAAGGAGGACAGGGTGCAGCTGAACTCACTCGACGACGTTCTTCACGAACAGATCGAGGACCTGTACAGCGCGGAGCAGCAGCTGGTCAAGGCGCTGCCGCAGATGGCTTCCGCGGCCAGCTCGACCGAGTTGCGGGAGGCCTTCGAGCACCATCTCGAGGAGACCCGGGGCCACGTGACGAGGCTCCAGGAGATCCTCGGGCAGCTCGGGATCTCGTCCCCGTCGGAGCACTGCAAGGGGATGGAAGGCCTCATCGCCGAGGGCGACGAAGTGGTCAAGATGCAGGGCAACTCGGCGGCGAAGGACGCGGCGCTGATCGCGGCCGCACAGCGCGTCGAGCACTACGAGATCGCGGCGTACGGCACCGCGCGCACGCTCGCGGACGTGCTCGATCTCGACGACGCGAAGGATCTCCTCGACCAGACGCTCGACGAGGAGGCCGACGCCGACAAGCTGCTGACGAAGATCGCCACCGGCGGCATGCTCAAGGCGGGCGTCAACGAGGCGGCCGTCTAGCTCCATCGACCGGCAGGCGCAGTTCCGAGGCGGGGGCGCGAGCCCCCGCCTCTCATTTCGGGACGCGGACGCGCAGCGCGCGCGGGACGAGCTCGAACCGGACCGGCGTCGTGCCCGGCTGCTCCCCGTCCAGCTCGACGGGCAGGAGCGTAGGAGCCTCGACGGTGACGACGTCGCCTCGGAGGACCTCCGCCTTCGGATGCGGGAGGTGCTTGCCGCGATACGTCTTCGGCAGGGTCAGCATCAGGTCGCGCTTCGTCAGGTCGCCGATCAGCAGCACGTCGAACAGCCCGTCATCGGCTCGCGCGTCCGGGCAGATCTTCATTCCGCCTCCCAGGTAGGGCCCGTTGGCGACGATCACGTCGTGCATGCGGCCTGCGCGCACGGTCTCGCCCACGGAGACGCGCACGTCGCCGACCTGCCAGCGCGCGAACACGGTGAGCGTCGCCAGGAGATACGAGACCTTGCCTCCGAGCGCCTTCGTCGTGTCGTTCGCGCGTTGCGCGATCGCGCCGCTCATCCCCGCGCTGGCGACGTTCGCGAACCAGCGGGTCTCGTCGGCGCCCGACCACGCGCGGTAGCGGACGCGGCCGAGATCGATCGCGCGCGTCGCTCCCGTTCAGCGCGACGTCCACCGCCTGCTCGAGGTTGCGCGGGATTCCCTGGCTGCGGGCGAAGTCCCACCCGGTGCCGCGCGGGATGAGCGCGATCTCGACGTCCTGCTCTGCGACGCCGTTGGCCACCTCGTTCACCGAGCCGTCGCCGCCGACGACGACGAGCAGCTCCGCACCGTCCGCGACCGCGGCGGCCGCGAGCTCTCCGAGGTGGCCCGGGCGCTCGGAGAGCAGGGTGTCGCCCTCGAGTCCGAGCGTGGCGGCCGTCCGCGCGATCTGCGGCCAGCGCCGTCCGGTCGTCCCGTTGTCGGACGCCGGGTTGACGAGGAAGACGGTGTTAATGAGCGGCCGTCGCGGTCGCGAGCGCGACGCGCGTCATGCGATCTACGGCAGCCCGCAGCTCGTCGTCCGTGATCCGCTTGAACTCGCCTTCGACGACGACGTCGCTGACCGTGAGCAGCGCACCGGCGTCCACGCCGCGCAGCGCGCCCAGCGTGAACAGGACCGCGGCTTCCATCTCGACGGCGAGCACGCCGCGCTTCGACCAGCGCTCGTACTGGCCGCCGTCGGGGTTGTAGAAGACGTCACTCGACACGATCGGGCCGACGCGCATCGCCTGGCCGATCTCCTTCGCTGCGTGAACGGCGCCGTGGACGATCTCCCAGCTCGCGGTCGGGCAGTGAGGCTCGTGGTCGACGTAGGTATCGGTCGTGTGGTCCGCGGGGACTGCGGTCAGCGCGACGATCAGGTCGCCGAGCTCCATGTCGGGCTGCAGGCCGCCGCAGGTACCGACGCGAATGAAGCGCTTGACGCCGAGCTGCACGAGCTCCTCCATGACGATCGCGGCAGTGGGACAGCCCATGCCCGTCGACTGGACCGAGATCGGCTTGCCTTCCCACGTGCCGGTGTAGCCGAGCATCCCGCGCTCGCCGTTCCGCTGCACGGGCTCGTCGAAGTACGTCTCCGCGATGTACTTCGCGCGGAGCGGGTCGCCGGGGAGGAGGCAGGCCTCTGCGTACTCGCCCGGTTCGGCGCGGATGTGGATCGGCACGGGCGAGACCCTATCCTGTGCGCGAGGATTGACCGGTGCCGACCGTCCCCGAGCTCGACGAGATCCTCGCGTTCTGTGCGGAGGATCCCATCGAGCGCGTCATTCTCGAGGACGTCGCGCGGCGCGGGCTCGGCCGTTTTGCCGCCCTTCGTGACAACGGAAGGCTCACCGCGCTCTGCCATGTCGGCGCGAACCTGCTCCCGGCCGGCGAGGGGTGCGCGGCGTTCGCGAGCCACGCGCTGCGCGGCAACGCGCGCATGATCATCGGCAAGGAGCAGTCCGTCGGCGAGCTGTGGGATGCGATCCGCGACCGGATGCCCGACGCCCGCGACGACCGTCCGGGCCAGCCCGTGTACGCGATCGAGGAGCCGCCCGAATCGGGTGAAACGGAGCTTCGCCCCGCGACGTCGGCAGACTTCCGCGTGCTGCTGCCGGCGTGCGCGGCGGCACACGAGGAGGAGATCGGAGCGAATCCTCTCGACCGCGAGGCCGAAGCGTTCCGCTGGAGGACGCGGAGCCAGATCGACGAGGGCCGCTCGTGGGTCTGGCTCGACGGCCGCACGATTCGCTTCAAGGCGGAGGCTTCGGCGTGGACGCCGTCCGCGGTGCAGATCCAGCAGGTCTGGGTCGATCCGTGGGTCCGCGGACGCGGCTACGCGCAGCGTGGGCTGCGCGATCTCTGCCGGATGCTGCTCGAGCGCGTGCCGAGCGTCTGCCTGTTCGTTCGCCCGGAGAACGCGCCGGCGATCCGCGTGTACGAGGGTGTCGGCATGCGGCGCGTGCTCGCCTACCGCAGCGTGATCTTCTGATGGGGATCGAGCGGATCGTCCTCGGGGGCGGCAACTTCGGCGGCGTCGGCTCGGATCTGACCCTTGTCGGCAAGGGCGAGGACGAGCAGGAGGCCTTCGCGATCATGGACGCGGCCTGGCAGCGCGGCGTCCGCAGGTTCGACACCGCGTCGTCGTACGGCGGCGGGCGGAGCGAGCGGACGATCGGCGCCTGGATCGCGGCTCGCCGTCCCGAGGGGCTGACGCTGACCAGCAAGGTCTTTCATCCGGTGCACGAGGGCGACGATTCGGGTCTCGCTCCCGCGCGAATCCGCCGCGTCGCGCGCGAGAGCGCCGCGCGCCTCGGCGTCGAGCGCATCGACCGGTATCTCGTCCACGAGCCCGATCCCTCGACGCCGCTCGCCGCGACGCTGTCGGCGCTCGAGGAGCTGGTGAGCGACGGACTGATCGGCGCGATCGGCCTCTCGAACGTCGACGGCGCGTACCTCGCCGACGCAATCGAGCTCGCGCCGATCGCCGTCGTCCAGAACGAGTATTCGCTGCTCGTGCGCCCTTCGGAGCGCGAGGTGATTCCGCTGTGCGTCGAGCACGGGATCGCCTTCGAGGCGTTCAGCCCGCTTGCGGGCGGCTGGCTCACGGGGAAGTACCGGCGCGACACGCCGTTCACCGAGGGCTCGCGGATGACGCTGCGACCAGGCCCGTACACCGCGTTCGTGCGCGACGAGATCTTCGACTCCCTCGAGGAGCTCGAGCGGCTGCGGCGACCCGACGGCGCTGTCGCTCGCGTGGATCCTCGACAACCCGGACGTCGCGGCGGTAGTCGTCGGTCCGCGGCGTCCTTCGCACCTCGACCCCGTCTGGGCGGCACTCGAGCTGGAGGTCGATCGCGACGAGCTGACAGAGTTGTTCGCGTGAGCGACCCGTTCAACGTCCACGACTACGAGTTGCTCGCGCGCGAGCGGCTCGACGACAACGCGTGGGAGTACCTTCGCGGCGGCGCCGGGGACGAGGCCACCCTGCGCGACAACATCGCGGCGTTCGGGCGATGGAAGCTGCGCCCGCGCGTCCTCGTCGCGACCGATCGGATCGACACCGGCACGACGGTCCTCGGCACGCCGATCGCGGCTCCGATCGTCGTCGCGCCGCTGGCGACGCAGAAGCTCTTCCATCCGGACGGAGAGGCGGCGACCGCGCGGGCAGCCGCGGCTGCCGGGACGCTCATGGTGCTCTCGAGCTCCGCGACGATGCGTCCCGCCGCGGTCGCCGACGCCGCGCCCGGTGCGCCGCGCTGGTTCCAGGTGTACGTCTTCCGCGACCGCGGGATCACACAGGCGCTGATCGACGAGGCGTGCGCGAACGACTACGGCGCCCTCGTCCTCACCGTCGACACGCCGATTCTCGGACGTCGCGAGGGGGCTCTCCGCGTCGGCTTCCACATCCCGGCGGGGCTGGAGGTGGCTGCGGACATCTTCGAGGGGCTCGACTCGAGCATCGGCTGGCGCGACCTCGAGTGGCTCGCCGGCCACGGGCTGCCGGTCGTGCTCAAGGGCGTCATCACGGCAGAGGATGCGCAGCGAGCCGTGGAGCACGGCGCGGCGGCGGTCGTCGTCTCGAACCACGGCGGGCGGCAGCTCGACGGCGTGAGCGCGACGATCGACGCGTTGCCGCAGGTCGTCGAGGCGATCGACGGCCGCGCGGAGGTGCTGCTGGACAGCGGCGTCCGCCGGGGAGTGGACGTGCTCCGCGCGCTCGCGCTGGGAGCGCGCGCCGTGCTCGTCGGGAGAGCGATGGCGTACGGCCTCGCCGCCGCAGGCGAGGCGGGAGTCCGCGCCGTCCTCGGCCTTCTCCGTGACGAGGTCGAGCTCGGTCTCCGCCTGCTCGGCTGCTCGTCCCCGGCCGAGGTCTCGCGGGAGCACGTCGAGTGGAGGCCGTGATCCTCGCTCGCCACGGCGAGAGCGTGTTCAGCGAGCGGCTGCTCGTCAACGGCGACGCAGCGGTACCCGGCCCGCTCACGCCGCGTGGGGTGGAGGAGGCCGAGCAGCTCGGGCGCGCGATCGCAGACGATCCCGATCGACGTGTGCGTGACGACCGAGTTCGAGCGAACGCGTCAGACGGCGGACGTTGCGCTGGGCGGTCGCGACGTCCCGCGCGTCGTGGTGCCGGAGCTGAACGACCCGCTCTACGGCGACTACGAGGGCGGCGCGCTCGAGCACTACCGGGCGTGGGCGGACGGTGCCGTTTCGAGCGACCAGCCGCCGGGTGGAGGTGAGGCCCGGCGGCACATCGTCGAGCGATACGTGCGGGGATTCCGGCGCGTGCTCTCGTGGACGGAGGCGAGTGCTCTCGTCGTCGCCCATTCGCTGCCGATCGCGTACGTGCTCGCGGCGCTCGACGGTGCCGCGCCGGCACCGCGGGTGCCCCTCGTGAGGCACGCGCATCCGCACCGGCTGAGGGCGGACGAGCTCGAGGGAGCCGTCGCGGTTCTGGAGAGCTGGTGCGCCTCACCAACCTGGTGAAGCTCGCGCTGGCTGCCTGGCTGCTCCGCTGGGCGGCTCGCGAGCTCGCGGCCTACTCGGGGCGCCACTGGCAGCGGCCCGGACCGCCGCCTCGCGCCTCCGCTCGTCGGCCCGGCGGCGGCTCCGATGTGATGTAGGTGTACACCTACATCACCTATGCCGAAAGAGACAGTGCACCAGCGGGTCGAGGCGTTCATCCGGGACGCGGCTCTGATCGCTCCCGCGCGGCGAGGTCACCGTCCTCGTGTCCGGAGGCGCGGACTCCACGTGCCTCTGGCACGTCCTGCGCGGCCTGGGCTACCGCGTCTCCGCCCTGCACGTGAACCACGGTCTGCGCGGCGACGAGTCGGAGGCGGACGCTCGCTTCTGCCGGGAGCTCTACCGAGCCGAGGTCGTCGACGGCCGCGGCGGCACGACGGAGGACGAGCTGCGCCGGATCCGCTACCGCTTCGCCACGGATCGCGTCCGTGCCACCGGCCACACACTCTCGGATCAGGTCGAGACCGTCCTCTACCGGCTCGTCTCGAGCGGCAACGCGAAGGGGATCAAGACGCGGCGCGAGGACGGAGTCGTTCGACCGCTGCTCTGCCTCTGGCGCGACGAGACGCGCGCGTACTGCGAGGACGAGCGACTTCCCTACCGGGAGGACACGTCGAACGCGGACACGACACGAGGGCTGATCCGCGACGAGTTGCTGCCGCTCCTGCGCCGGATCCACCCGGCCGCGGACCGGAACCTCCTCCGCGCCCTCGACCGCCGCGAGACGCTCGACCCGGCGCTGGCCGAGTTGCTCGCGTCGCCGGCGGGCTCGAAGCGCGTCGACCTGGGCGGCGGAGTGCAGGCTGTCCGCGAGTACGAGCGGCTCTGGCTCGAGCGCTCGCCGGTTCCGCTCGAGGGCGAGGTGCGCTGGGGGCCGTGGCGGATCGTTTCGACGCGGCCAGGCCTTAAGGTACGAACGTGGCGCCCGGGCGACAGGCTCGCGGGCCGCACGAAGAAGATCCAGGACGTATTCGTGGACGCCAAGATCCCGCGCTCGGAACGCGAACAGTGGCCCCTCGTCGTCAAGGGCGCCGAGGTGGTGGCCGTCCCGGGCATCGTGGACGCAGCGGGAGTCGAGGCGAGTCGCGAATGACGATGGCCGAGCTGACCCGCGGCGTCTCGAAGATCCTGGTCGAAGAGGACACGCTGCGCGGCCGGATCGCGGAGCTCGGTGCCGCGGTCTCCGACGACTACGCAGGCCGCGACCTGCTCCTCGTCGGAGTCCTCAAGGGAGCCGTCTTTTTCATGGCCGACCTGATGCGCAACCTCACGATTCCGTGCGAGGTCGACTTCATGGCCATCTCGAGCTACGGCGCGTCGACCGACTCATCGGGCGTCGTTCGGATCCTCAAGGACCTCGACGTCAACATCGAAGGCCGCGACGTGCTCGTCGTCGAGGACATCATCGACTCGGGGCTGACGCTCTCGTACCTCATCCGCAATCTCGAATCGCGCAACCCGGCGACGCTCGAGGTTTGCGCGTTGCTCACGAAGCCGGCGCGTCGGGAGATCGACGTGAAAGTCCGCTACACGGGCTTCGAGATCCCGAACGAGTTCGTGATCGGCTACGGGCTCGACTACGCGGAGCGCTACAGGAACCTCCCTTATGTGGCCGTTCTCGACCCCGACGCCGTGCCGTAACCGCCTCACGGCGCGCCTCGTTGACTTGAAAGGCGCTGGTACCCTGCCGAAAGACTCTTTGTGAATCGTTTCCTACGCAGCGCGCTCTTCCCGGTCGTGGTCATCACGCTGATCGTCTGGCTGGGGACGCAGACGCTCATGGGTCATCACAAGTCGACGGCGAGTCGCACCACGTCCGAGGCGATCGCGCTGAACCCGGGCTCGATCCGCGAGGTCGTCTTCAACCCGAACAAGCACCAGGCGCAGGTCGCGCTGAACGACGGGACGAAGTTCAAGGTCTACTACGCGACCGATCAGGCGCAGGCGGCCTGGCAGAAGCAGCTCGAAGAGCAGCACGTCACGTTCGACTCGAAGGGCATCGGCACGTCGGCGTGGTGGTCGATCCTGACGAGCCTTCTGCCGTTCGTGCTCCTGTTCGGGTTCTGGATCTTCCTCATGAACCAGGTGCAGGGCGGCGGGTCGAAGGTGATGAGCTTCGGCAAGTCGCGCGCCAAACGGATGACGCCGGACTCGCCGAAGATCGGCTTCAAGGATGTTGCGGGAGTCGACGAGGCGGTGGAGGAGCTCCAGGAGATCAAGGAGTTTCTCGAGAACCCGAAGAAGTTCCAGGCGCTCGGAGCGCGGATCCCGAAGGGCGTTCTTCTCTACGGACCGCCCGGCACCGGTAAGACGCTGCTCGCGCGCGCGGTCGCGGGTGAGGCCGGCGTGCCCTTCTTCTCGATCTCGGGATCCGACTTCGTCGAGATGTTCGTCGGCGTCGGCGCATCGCGCGTGCGCGACCTGTTCGAGCAGGCGAAGCAGGCGTCGCCGTGCATCGTCTTCATGGACGAGATCGACGCCGTCGGTCGCCATCGCGGCGCCGGGCTCGGCGGCGGCCACGACGAGCGCGAGCAGACGCTCAACCAGCTGCTCGTCGAGATGGACGGCTTCGAGATGAAGGACAACATCATCCTGATCGCGGCCACCAACCGGCCCGACATCCTCGATCCGGCGCTGCTCCGCCCGGGCCGCTTCGACCGGCAGATCGTCGTCGACCGCCCCGACCGGAACGGCCGCCGCAAGATCCTGGAGGTGCACTCGAAGGGCAAGCCCCTCGCGCCCGAGATCGATCTCGACACGCTTGCCGCCGGTACGCCCGGCTTCACGGGCGCGGATCTGGCGAATCTCGTCAACGAGGCTGCGCTGCTCGCAGCGCGCCGCGGGAAGAAGACCATCCAGCAGGAGGAGCTCGAGGAGGGAATCATGCGCGTTCTCGCAGGCCCCGAGAAGAAGGCGCGCCTCCTCTCGGAGCAGGAACGCAAGATCACCGCATACCACGAGATGGGTCACGCGCTCGTGGGTCATTTCCTCGAGAACACGAACCCTGTGCACAAGATCACGATCGTCTCGCGCGGCCAGGCGCTCGGCCTCACGATCTCGCTGCCGACCGAGGATCGCTACCTGCAGACGCGCAGCGCGCTGATGGACGACCTCGCGATGACGCTCGGCGGGCGCGCCGCGGAGGAGCTCGTCTTCCACGAGATCACGACGGGTGCCGCGAACGACCTCGAGAAGGTCACGCACACCGCGAAGCAGATGATCATGCGCTTCGGGATGAGCGAGAAGCTCGGCCCGCGCGTGCTCGGCCGGAACGCCGACATGCCGTTCCTCGGGCGCGAGATGGGCCACGAGCCGGACTACTCGGACGAGGTGGCGCGCGAGATCGACGAGGAGATCCGCCGCGTGATCGAGGAGGCGCACGACCGCGCCACGCGCGTGCTCCAGGAGCACATGGACGAGCTGCACCGGATGTCGGCGATCCTGATCGAGCGCGAGACGATCGACAAGGACCAGTTCGAGCGCCTCGACCGCCGGCGATCCCGAGGAGGAGGTCTTCCCGGAGCTCCAGGACGCCGGAGCCGGAGTCGCCCGAGCCCGAGGAGGAGAAGAAGCGCCTTCCGCAGCCGAAGCCGCGGCCCTTCCCGCAGCCGGGTCGAGCGCTGCAGCCGCCTCCGCCGCCCGAGCCGACCGGCTAAGCAAGAGGCCCGCCGAAGCGGGCCTCTCAGGCAACTCAAATAGCTAGAGCACGACTGTCTCCCGGTGCTCCGATTGCGCCGTGACTTCCCCGGCGTCGTGCAACATCCTCGGCATGATCACGATCGAGCAACGCTTCCCGCGTCCGTCCGTGATGGGGATCGTGAACGTCACTCCGGACTCGTTCTCCGACGGAGGCGTGAACCTCGATCCGGATGCACGCTGCGGCGACCGCGCGGCGCATGGTCGCGGAAGGCGCAGCGATCGTCGACGTCGGCGGGGAGTCGACGCGGCCGGGCTCGAATGCTGTCCCGCTGGACGAGGAGCTGCGTCGGGTGCTGCCGGTGCTCGAGCGCCTGGAGGGCGAGTTGCCCGTCTCGATCGACACCGCAAAGGCCGAGGTCGCGCGCCGGGCGCTCGCGCTCGGCGCCGAGTTCGTCAACGACGTGACGGCCTTGCGCGCCGATCCTGCGCTCGCGGGCGTCGTCGCCGACGCAGAGTGCTACCTCTGCCTGATGCACATGCAGGGCGCGCCGCGCACGATGCAGACGGCCCCGACCTACGACGACGTCGCGTCGGAGGTGGCGTCCTTTCTCGAGGAGCGTCTGCGCTTCGCCGTCGAAGCGGGTATCGAGGAGGAGCGGATCTGCCTCGATCCCGGCATCGGCTTCGGCAAGACCGTGGAGCAGAACCTCGAGCTCGTCTCGCGGCTCGACGTGCTCCTGCGCCTCGGACGTCCCGTCCTGATCGGGCTCTCGCGCAAGAGCTCGCTCGGCCGTCTCCTCGGCGATCCCCTCGCTCGCACCGGCTCGCTCTCGGCGTCGCTCGCCGCTGCCGTCGCCGCGTACGAGCGCGGCGCGACGATCCTCCGCGTTCACGACGTGCAGGAGCACGTCGAGGCGCTGACGGTGGCGCGCGCGATCGCGTGATCGTCGAGATCCACGGCCTCGAGCTGTTCGGCCGCCACGGCGTCGGCGAGGCCGAGCGCAGGGACGGCCAGACGTTCCTCTTCGACGTCACGCTCGAGCTGCCGGAACCGGCGCAGGATTCGATCGACGCGACGATCGACTATCGGCGAGTGCGAGACATCGTCCGCGATGTCGCCGACTCCCGGGCGTACGAGCTGCTCGAGTCGCTCGCCGCGGCGACGGCCGAGGCGATCCTGGCCGGCGTGGCGGTCGACGCGGTGACCGTGCGAGTTCGGAAGCCGGGGATAGCGTGGGCGGAGTGGACTGCGGCGACCGCGACGCGCCGCGCGCGGCAGCGTTGAAGCCCGGTGTGCGCGCCTACGTCGGCCTCGGCTCGAACCTCGGCGACCGGGAGGCCACGCTTCGCGGCGCCGTCGAGCGGCTGGGAACGGCCCCAGGCGTCGAGGTTGTGGCCGTCTCGACACTCCGCGAATCAGAGCCGGTCGGCCCTGTCACAGACCAGCCGAGCCTTCCTCAACGGCGCAGTCGCAGCTGGAAACCTCGCTGACCGCGCGCGATCTCCTCGGCCTCCTGCTGGCCGTCGAGGCCGAGTTCGGCCGCACGCGCAACGGTCCATCCGGCGGACCGAGGACGCTCGACCTCGACCTGCTCGTCTACGGCGACGAGCGGATCGACGAGGCCGGCCTTCAGGTACCGCACCCACGCCTCCACGAACGTCAGTTCGTCCTAGAGCCCCTCGCTGAGCTCGGCTGGACCCCGCCCCCGCAGGGCTACACTGAGTCACCATGAGCCACCTCGACGAGTTGGACGAGTACGAGGCGGAGCTCGAGCTCCAGCTACGGCGCGAGTACTCGGCGGTGTTCGGCCTCTTTCGCTACTGCGTCCTCACTCAGGACGCGACGTACCTGTGCAACAAGCTCGACCTCCAGTACGTGCCGCAGCCGCACTATCCGTTCTTCCACCTGAAGATGGAGGACGTCTGGGTGTGGGACAAGAACCGGCCGACCCGGATCATCCCGCGCGCCGAGGTCTACACATCGAGCGACGTGACGATCGAGGAACTGCGCGGCGAGGGAGACGAGCCGAAGCTCACTGCCGAGGCGCTCGCAGAGCGCATCGGCGAGTCACGCGCCACCGACGACGAGTTCTAGACCGCGACGGTCAACCGCTGCCGCGCGGCGTAGAACGCGGCAAACCGTCCGTGCGGGGTGTGGAGCCAGTCGCGAAACTGAAGCTCGAACGCCGCGATCTGGGGACGGAGCAGGAGCAGCTGGTACTCGACGTAGCGATACCGCTCGCACCGGTGCTCGTCGATCTCGTCGGCGGGGACGGGAGCGCCGCAGTCGGGGCACGGCGTGTACTGGGACTGCGGGTACCACGAAAGCACGTCGATTGAACGTGTTTGAAGCCGTTCCGGTTACGTTCCCCAAGCGATGCTGCTGGCAATCGACGTCGGGAACACGCAAACGGTCCTCGGGCTCTACGAGGGAGAGAAGCTGCGTGACCACTGGCGCATCGCCACGGAAGCGCATCGAAGCGGGGACGAGCTGGGAGCGCTGCTGGACGCGCTGCTTCCGGGTCTGGAGCGAATCAGCGGCGTCTGTCTTTCCTCGACCGTCCCCGCGCTCGTGCGGTCGTACGAGGATTTCGTCGCGCGCTTCACGTCGGCGCGGCTGCTCGTTCTCGGTCCGGGCGTCCGCACCGGTGTTCCCGTGCGTGCGGACGATCCGCGCGAGGTAGGGCCAGACCGGATCGCCAACGCCGTCGCGGTCAAGGAGCGGTACGGCGCGCCTGCAATCGTCGTCGACTTCGGCACCTCGACCAACTTCGACGTGGTGTCGGCGGACGGCGAGTGGCTGGGCGGCGTCCTCGCCCCCGGGATCGAGATCTCGATGGATGCGCTCTTCGCGCGGGCCGCGAGGCTGTTCAGAGTCGAGTTCACCGCCCCGCCGACGGTGATCGGGAAGACGACCGTCGCGTCGCTGCAGTCGGGTCTCGTCTACGGCTTCGTCGGGCAGGTGGACGAGATCGTCACCCGCATCCGGGAGGAGCTGGGCGCGGAGGCACAGGCAACCGCCACGGGCGGCCTGGCGGAGCTGATCGCACCGCATTCACGCACGATCGCCCGCGTCGACCCCTGGCTCACGCTCGACGGCCTGCGGCTCGTCTGGGATCTGAACGCCGATTAGGCAGCGGACGGGTCGAACCAGTACGAGGCGAGGACGTTCCACGACTCGCCTCTCGGTCCGAACGTGCGCGAGAGCGGCTCACAGTCGCCGAAGCCACGGCCACCTTCCCACGCGGGGAACATCGCGCTCGCCGCGACATACGCGCCACCGCGCTTCGCGCCGCCGCCGAGCTCCCAGCGGCGGAGCAGCGGATTGCCGGTCGAAGCGGCCTTGCAGCCCCAGCGCACACCGTCGAGAAGCGAATCCGACGCGGCATACGCGGCGCGCGGCGCAGCTGCGAGCGCCCAGCCGTCGAGCCCGCGGCCCGACTGCCACAGCGCGCCGACCGCCGTCATCCGGACGTTGAGCGCGGGCACGTGCGGCCCCTCGAAGCGCACCGTCTCTCGCTCCGGGTCGTCGCACTGACCGGTCTCGTCGCCTCGCGTCGACGCCTGTCCAGACGCACGGCGAACCGCCGTGTTCGAGCGTGTTCCGCGCCACGAGCCCGTCTGCGTCCAGCACGGCCAGGCGCGAGTAGCCGCCGCCGGTCACGGACGCCTGGAGTTTCGGCTCCTTCACGTACGCCCGTCCCTGCCAGCCGCAGCGTCCCTCGCGGCAGAGCTCCGTCACGACGATCGCGGCCCGCACGACGTGCGGCCGAATCCGGTAGCGATAGCGCACTCGAACCATGGGCTGCCCGGGCGCAACGTGATTGTCCCGGAGGAAGACGTCGATCGTCATCCGGCCGACGCCGTCGACGACGCGCGGAGGCTCGACGACGAGCGCGCGGCCGACTCCGACGTCGGCGCAAGTGCGGCCGTCGATCGTCCACGCGTAGTCGTAGTCGAAGGCGCCGCCGTGCCGCCGGGCGCCGTGCCAGCCGAACTCGCCGAGGCCACCGTTCCCCGGCTTGTTCGAGCCACCGGTGCGGTGCCGGTCGTCGCTGACGACGACGCCGTCCGAGCGCACGACCCGCGCGATATAGCCGGGTCCGGCTCCTTCGAAGCAGCTCGTATAGATCGTCCACGCACCGTCGAGATTGCGCGAACGTCACGCCTCCGGCGAACGCATGGGCCTGGACGGCCCTCGCGTGAGAGCGGGCGCCGGCGCCGAGCAGCACGACGACGACGAGCGCGGGCGCGAGGTACCGGAGCTTCAGTTGAGCGAGGGGTCTTCGGGCATCGTCGCGATCAATGTAAACGGGCCTCCCTTGCGCCGCACGACGCTCGCCCACAGATCGGCGTCGTCGCCGAAGACGTCCTCGGGGCGGGCGCGCTCGAGGATCCACGACGGCTCCTCGAGCTCGGCCTCGAGCTGGCCGCCGCCCCAGCCGGCGTAGCCCGGCGAAGATGCGCACGCGGCGCGTGGCGGCGACGATCCGGTCGGAGTCCGAGTCGCCGTTCATCAGGCCGACGTTCTCGAAGACGATCGACCCCGCCTCGTTCGTGTCTTCCCACTCGGCAAGGACGACGACCGCCTCGTCCTGAACCGGGCCGCCGATCGAGACGACAGCGTCCGGCTCGACGAGCTCGGCGAGGTCGGGCACCGCCTCGACGACCTCGGTGTCGGTCGGACGGTTGAGCACGATCCCCACGGCCCCGTCCTCGTCGTGCGCCACGACGAGGACGACCGTTCGCCGAAAGTTCGGATCGACCAGAGCCGGAGAGGCGACGAGCAACTGCCCGCGAAGCGATTCACTCATAACTGTCCGGCCCGCCCGCCCGCTTATCCCCGCGCGAAGTCCGCAGGACGTCGCGCGTCTAGCCGCCGCCGTAGATGGAGATGGGCATGCCGTCCAGCAGGATCTCGTCCGCCACCGGTTGCTCCTGCTCGATGCGGGCCAGCACGAATCGCGCTCCGGGCACCTCCGAGAACAGACGCGCCTCGACCTCGCCCACGGTCTCGAGCAGTACCAGCTCCTGCTTGAACGGTCTCGGGAAGCGGCCGCGGCCGAGATACCAGCCGTAGAACTTCTTCAGGAAGCCGCCCGCGCGCCGGTCGCCGAGCTCTCGGACGGTCTCGCGCATGAAGAGCACGAGCTCCGCGACGACCTCTTCTCTGGTCGGCTCGCCGCCGGGTCCCTCGAGGATCTCCTTCACCGCCCACGGGTTCCCCTGCGCCGCTCGGCCCACCATCACGGCGGCCGCACCGGTCGTCGCGAGCACAGCCTGCGCCTTGGCCCGCGACGTGATGTCGCCGGAAGCGATCACCGGCACGTCGACCAGCGCGGCGAGCTCAGCCGTCAGCGAGTGGTCGGCCTCACCGGTGTACATCTGCTTGGCCGAGCGAGGGTGGAGAGTCAGCGTCTGCGCGCCCGACTCGACGAGCCTTGGGCCGACCTCCAGGCAGCGACGCGAGCCGTTCTCGAGCCCGCGGCGCATCTTGACCGACACGGGAACCTCGACCGCTCGGGCGACGGCATCGACGATCCGGCAAGCGCGCTCGGGGTCGTCGAGGAGCGTCGCGCCGGCGCCGGTCTTCGTCACCTTTCGAACGGGGCAGCCGAAGTTGATGTCGACGATGTCCGCGCCGGCGGCCGCGACCATGCGCGCTGCCTCGGCCATGACCCCCGGATCCGAGCCGAAGATCTGGATCGCCAGGGGATGCTCGTCCGCCGCGACGCGGAGGTAGCCGAGCGTTCGCTCGTTCCGGTGCTCGATCCCCGCGCAGGACACCATCTCCGAGCAGACGAGTCCGGCCCCGAACCGTCGACCCTGCCGGCGGAAGGCCTGGACGCTGACCCCGGCCATCGGGGCGAGCACGACCCTCGTGGGCACCTCGACCGGCCCGATTCGCCAACTTTCGTGGAGATCGATCACGGTTTCGACAGGGTACTCGACCCCTGTTGACTCGCAGCCGCTTCGGAGCTACCATTCCCGCCCGCTAGCGGCGCCTGGAGTGCCGCGATTTTTTCCTTTTGGAGGGGCCTGGGTTGAAGGATGTCATCCTTACAAGAGAAGGGTTTACGAAGCTAAGGAAGGAGATCGAGGAGCTCTCGACGACCCGTCGTCGCGAGGTCGCCGAGCGGATCAAGATCGCCCGCGAATTCGGCGACATCGCAGAGAACGCCGAATACGACGCGGCGAAGAACGAGCAGGCGATGCTCGAGGCGCGGATCGCAAAGCTCGAAGAGCGGCTCGCATCGGCGCGCGTGATCGAGAAGCGCGAGATCTCGAAGGACGTCGTATCGGTCGGGTCCACCGTCCGGCTGCGCGACGTCGATGCCAAGCAAACCGTCGAGTATCGGATCGTCGGCTCGGCGGAGGCAAATCCGGCCGAGCTCAAGCTTTCGAACGAGTCGCCGGTCGGCCGGGCGATCATCGGCCACAAGAAGGGCGAGACCATCGAGGTGACCACGCCCCGTGGCTCGCTCAAGTACAAGATCCTCGAGATCAAGGCGGCATAAGTCGCCCAGCGGCGTTGCCGTGAGTGCTTCCGTAGACTCGCGGCCGTGCCGATGCCCAAGCGATTTCCGGACCGCGACGACGTAGCCGCGGTTCGCGCCGAGGCCGATGCGCTGGAGG
The DNA here is from genome assembly GCA_963708685.1 of uncultured Actinomycetes bacterium. GTDB lineage: Bacteria > Actinomycetota > Thermoleophilia > Gaiellales > Gaiellaceae > DASVFB01. Next base: position 286,914 of record CAVPTP010000006.1, on the reverse strand, counting down.
TCGGCGCCGAGGCGGGGACGACGCGACGGCTCGCGGGTCGCGTGATGGCGCGGCGCGACCTCGGCAAGCTGATGTTCCTCGACCTCGTCGACCGGAGCGGTCGCATACAGCTGCTCCTCCGGCCCGACGACCTCGGCGGGCTCGACCTCGACCTCGGGGACCTCGTCGGCGTCGAGGGCGTCCCGACCAAGTCGCGCCGCGGCGAGCCGTCCCTCGCCGTGCGCTCGCTGGAGCTGCTTGCGAAGATCCGCGCGCCGCTCCCGGACACCTTCCACGGCATCACCGACGTCGAACAGCGCTATCGCCGCCGCTATCTCGATCTGCTGATGAGCGAGGACTCGCGGCGGCTGACGATGCTCCGCACGCGGATCGTGAGCGAGACGCGGGCCTACCTCGACGGCGAGGGCTTCCTGGAGGTCGAGACGCCGATCCTCCAGCCGCGCTACGGAGGCGGGTTCGCGGAGCCGTTCGTCACGCGCTCGAGTGAGCTGGAAGCCGACCTGTACCTGCGAATCGCGGACGAGCTCTACCTGAAGCGGCTCATCGTCGGCGGCCTGGAGAAGGTCTACGAGCTGGCCAAGGACTTCCGCAACGAGAGCATCTCGTACAAGCACTCGCCCGAGTTCACGCAGGTCGAGTGGTACGAGGCGTACGCCGACTACCGCGACACGATGGAACGCACCGAGGCGCTCGTCGAGCGCGCCGCACTCGGCGCGACCGGCTCGACGGACGACGACGTTCCGCGGCCACGACATCGACCTCGCGCGGCCGTGGCGGCGCGTCAAGTTCGTCGAGGCGCTCGAGGAGAAAGGCGTGTGGTCGCGCGATCCGGAGGAGCTACGCGCCAAGCTCGACGCGGCCGAGGTCGACACGACCCGCGACCGGACCTGGACGCAACTCGCCGACCACGCGTACTCGCACTTCGTCGAGCCGGAGCTGATCCAGCCGACGATCGTCTACGACTGGCCGATCGAGATGTCACCGTTCGCGCGAACGACGGACGACGACGAGACGATCGTCGAGCGGTTCGAGTGCGTGGTGGGCGGGATGGAGTTCGCGAACGCGTTCAGCGAGTTGAACGACAGCGAGGAGCAGGCCGCCCGCTTCGCGATGCAGGAGGCCGAGCGGTCCGCGGGAGACGCAGAAGCAGAGCCGGGCGATCCCGACTTCGTCGAGGCGCTCTCCTACGGCATGCCGCCGACCGGTGGCTGCGGCGTCGGCATCGACCGGCTGGTCATGGTGCTCACCGGGAGCGACACGATCCGTGACGTGATCCTCTTCCCGGCGCTGCGCGCGCGGACCTGACGTCTAACGGCGAGCGCCGAAATCCGCAGTGACGATGGTGGCCGGCCTTCCGCCGTACTCGCCGGGCGCCGTGTCGAAGCGAATCGCCGAGATGCCCACCTCGCGCCACTGGCCTGCTCAGCATGTTCGCCCGGTGCTCGGGCGAGTTGAACCAGGCCGTGACGACTGCGCTCGGCGAGACGACCGGTGAGGACCACAGGAGGTTCTCCGCCACCGCCCAGTTGCTCCAGCCTCTCGACGGGTACCACTTCTCGATTCGCTTCCAGAACGGAGACTTGTCGACGGACTCGTGCTCGAAGTAGCCGTCGACGCCCATCTCTCGGGTGTGCTGCGTCGCTGCGGTAGAGAGCTTCTTCGACATCACGAGCGGTCGGAGCCCGTGATCGCGGCGCACAACGTTGATCTGGCGCACGAGGCCGGACTCGAGCGTGGTCTGCCCGCCGGAGGCGAGGCTCGTCGGCGCGACCGCAAGCGCTGCCACGAATGCGATGACGGCGTACCGCACACCCGCAAGATCGGGTCTCGCTCGCGATTCCTCTAGTCCCAAAAGGGTGATCTTGCCGACCCGACGGGCTTAGTGCCGGCGCGCCCTGAGCGGGCGCGCCGGCGACTCGTTTGGCTCAGCTAGCGGCGTTTGCCGCCTTTGGGGTCGGCTTCGTCGAGACGGAGAAGTCCGCGGAATTGCTGTCCGTGTCGTGCCCGTCCGGGAGGCGGATCGCGCTCGAGCCGGGGCTCGCGGAGGTCGGTGGAGCCGTGGCCGGCGGACCTTCGCCGAGGCCGTTCGCAGCCGTGCCGTAGGCCACGGCGTCGAGCAGGGCTGCGGAGCCGTCGCGTACGGCGAGGCTCCCGCCCGTCGCGGCGATCGACGTCCCGAACGACTGGTCGGCCGTCGCCGTTCCCGCGTAGCCGCTTCCGCCGAGGAGGTAGAAGGCGCCTGCCGCCAGGGTGGTGCCGGCCGGAATCGTCGCGATCGTGGTGTCGGAGCTTCCCGCCGCCGAGCGATACACGACTTTGAAGCCACCGATGTCGGCCGAGGACGAGCCCGAGTTCACGAGCTCGACGAACTCGTTCGTCGCGGCACCCGTGACTCCGGTCGAGAACTCGTTGATCTTGAGCCCGGGCGCGCCGCCGCCGCCACCACCGCCGCCCCCGCCTCCGGGGACACACGTCAGCACGGCGTGCGCCGAGCCGTCATACGACAGCGCGACCGTGCCGGCCTCGCCGCCTGCGTGGCAGGCGATGCCGTTGAGGCCCTCGAGCGATGTGACTCCCGCGCCCGCGGGGCCCTGCGGTCCAGCCGGGCCTTGCGAGCCGGTTGCGCCCTGCGCGCCGGGCGGACCGGCCGGGCCAGTCGGGCCGGCGGGGCCGGCCGGTCCGTTCCCGCCCTGGGCGCCGGGCGGGCCGGCAGGTCCGGGCGGTCCCTGTGGGCCGGTACCGGCCGGACCCTGCGCGCCTGGTGGTCCTGCGGGACCGACCGGCCCGGCCGAGCCTGGAGGCCCGGCGGGCCCGTTCGCTCCATTCGCGCCGGGGTCGCCTTTCTGCCCCTGGACGTTCCAGTCGAGTGCGCGCTCGTTCTTCTTGCACGCGCGGTTCGCGCCGATCGTCCGGAGTTGGCCGTCGGGCATCTTTGCGCAGGCGTGAATCGTTGCGGCCCTCGTCGTGCCGGTGCCGGCATGCGCGACGAGCATCGTCCCGCCCGCGAGTGCGAGCGCCGCGGAGACGAGTAGGACAAGCCGAGTGAATCGCATCGCTCCTCCTGTGTGGTTGGAGCGACAGGTCTACGTACGGCGCTGCGAGCCGGCTAGTGTCCCCGCGCGACTTGGCACCGATTCGGCACGGTCCCGTTACGCAGGGCCGGACCTCAGCGCCGCGCGGCGCGATACCACTCGAGAGTCTTCGCGAGACCCGCCTCGATCTCGACGCTCGGGCGCCAGCCGAGCGCGCCGTCGATCCGGCTCGAGTCCAGCGCGCTCGTGGCGAGCTCGCCGGACTGGAGCTCGACCTGGTCGGGCTCGATCGTGGTGCCCGCAGCGTCCTGGAGCACCTCGAGCAGGCGAGCCGTCGACGTCTGCCGGCCGGTGCCGACGTTGAACGTCCCCGCCTCGCCGCCTGCTGCGGCGGCGACGAACGCGGCCGCAACGTCGGTCACGTAGACGTAGTCGCGCGTCGGCGCGCCTTCCCCGCGCAGCTGCGGGCGACCGCCGTCGAGGAGCAAGCCGCTGAAGATCGCGACGACGCCCGCCTCGCCGTGAGGGTTCTGCCGCGGCCCGTAGACGTTTCCGAGCCTCAGGACGACGTTCGGCACGCCGTAGAGCCGCGCCCAAGTCGAGACGTACGCCTCGCCCCCGAGCTTCGATGCGCCGTACGGCGAGAGCGGCCGGGCCTGGAAGTCCTCCGGCGTCGGGAGCGGCGCGCCGTCGCCGTAGAGGGCGCCGCCGGTGGACGCGAACACGACGGGTGTCCCTCGCTTGCGTGCCGACTCGCAGACGTTCAGCGTTCCGACGACGTTCACGGCGCAGTCGAGCTGCGGCTTCTCGACGGAGACCGTGACGCTCGCCTGGGCGGCGAGGTGGCAGACGACCTGCGGCTCGAACGAGAAAGCCTGCTCGAGCGCCGGCGCGTCGACGATGTCGACCCGCTCGAACCCGGCGCGCTCGGGGACGTTGTCCTCGCTCCCCGTGGAGAGGTCGTCGACGACCAGCACCTCGTCGCCTCGCGCGAGGAAAGCATCCGCGACGTGCGAGCCGACGAACCCGGCCCCGCCGGTGACGAGCACACGTGCCACGGTCAGGCGGGTTCCGAGACCGGAGCGCGGCGTGCGTAGGCGATGACGTCCTCGAGCACGCGGTTCAGGTCGAGCGACGGACGCCAGCCGATCGCGGTCGCCGATCTTCTCGATCGACGGCTCGCGGTGCAGCACGTCCTCGATTCCGACGCCGTAGACCTCCGAGTGCGGGACGAACACGAGCTCCGAGCTCGAGCCCGTGAGCTCGACGACGCGCTGCGCGAGATCGAGGATCCGGACGCGCTCCGCCGAGCCGATGTTGAAGATCTCGCCGGAGACCTCGCGTGCCTCCATCAGGTCGACCACGGCGCGAACCGTGTCCGAGACGTGACAGAACGAGCGCGTCTGCAGGCCGTCGCCGTGCACCTCGATCGGCTCGTCGGCGATCGCTCGTTCGACGAAGCGGGGGATCACCATGCCGTACTGGCCCGACTGCCGAGGCCCGACCGTGTTGAAGAAGCGCGCGATCACGCAGTCGAGACCGCGCTCCTGGTGGAAGCCCGAGCGCGAGAAACTCGTCCATCGCCTTCGAGTCGGCGTACAGCCAGCGGCGTTCGGTGACGGGGCCGTAGACGCGGCGATCGCCTTCCGACAGCGGACGCTCCTCGCGGTGGTCGCCGTACACCTCCGAGCTCGATGCGATCAGCACGCGCTTGCCGAACTTGCCGCAGTACTCGAGCACCGTCTCCGTCCCCTGCACGTTCGTCACCATCGTGCGCACGGGCTGCTCGACGATCAGGCGAACCCCGACCGCGGCGGCGAGGTGGAAGACGACGTCGCACTTGTAGACGAGCTCGCTGACGACGGAAGGCGAGAGCACGGAGTCGACCACGAGGTGGAAGTCGCTGTGCTCCCGAAGCTGCTCCACGTTTCGGTGAGCGCCGGTCGTGAGGTCGTCGAGCGCGAAGACCTCCCACCCCTCGTCGAGCAGGCGCTCAGCGAGGTGCGAGCCGATGAAGCCGGCCCCGCCGGTGATCAGGGCCTTGCCCGCCATCGGGCTAGCCTAACGACGAAACCGCGTCTACCATGCCTTCCCTGCCGCCGCCGCCGGGTCGCTTGGTATCACTCGGTACACTGGACGCAGCTCTTCAGAGGACGTACGGTCAACGGGGAACAGAAGCGAAAGGGGCTTGAGGAAGCTTGTTCGAACGCTTTACTGAACGGGCACGACAGGTCGTAGTCCTGGCCCAGGACGAAGCGCGGGCGCTGAAGCACAACTACATCGGCACGGAGCACATCCTGCTCGGACTGCTGCGCGAAGAGGAAGGTCTCGCCGCGCGCGTCCTCGAGAGTCTCGACATCACGGTCGAAGAGGTGCGCGCGCAGGTCGCGCGGATCGTCGGCCAGGGCGACGAGGTGACGACGGGTCAGATCCCGTTCACGCCGCGCGCCAAGAAGGTGCTGGAGCTCGCGCTTCGTGAGGCGCTGTCGCTCGGCCACAACTACATCGGCACGGAGCACATCCTGCTCGGCCTCGTTCGCGAGAACGAGGGCGTCGCGGCGCGGATCCTGCTCGACTTCGACGCCGACGCCGAGAAGATTCGCAACGAGATCATCCGCATGCTCTCCGGCCCCGGACGCCGCCAGGGCGGCGGAAGCGGAGGCGGGCAGGGCGAGAAGGCGAAGTCGTCGAAGCTCCTCGACCAGTTCGGCCGCAACTTCACGAAGCAGGCCGCCGAGGGCAAGCTCGACCCGGTCGTCGGGCGCCAGACCGAGATCGAGCGGATCATGCAGATCCTCTCACGCCGCCAGAAGAACAACCCGGTGCTGATCGGCGAGCCGGGCGTCGGCAAGACCGCCGTCGTCGAGGGGCTCGCGCAGCGCATCTCGGCCGGCCAGGTGCCGGAGCTGCTGAAGGGCAAGCAGATCTACTCGCTCGACCTCGCCGCGCTCGTCGCCGGCTCGAAGTACCGCGGCGAGTTCGAGGAGCGGCTGAAGAAGGTCATGAAGGAGATCATGCAGCGCGGCGACATCATCCTGTTCATCGACGAGCTGCACAATCTCGTCGGCGCGGGAGCCGCCGAAGGCGCGATCGACGCCGCCTCGATCCTGAAGCCCGCGCTCGCGCGCGGAGAGCTGCAGACGATCGGCGCGACGACGCTCGACGAGTACCGCAAGTACCTCGAGCGCGACGCAGCGCTCGAGCGGCGCTTCCAGCAGATCCGCGTCGAGGAGCCGTCGGTCGAGGACACGATCCAGATCCTGCGCGGGCTGCGCGACCGCTACGAGGCGCACCACCGCTGCAAGATCTCCGACGACGCGCTCACCGCTGCCGCCGCGCTCGCCGATCGCTACATCCAGGACCGGCACCTGCCCGACAAGGCGATCGACCTGATCGACGAGGCGGCGTCCCGCCTGCGCATCCGCACGATGTCCGCACCGCCGCGCTACCGCGAGCTCGAGGAAGAGATCGAGAAGGTGCGCAAGGACAAGGAGGCGTCGATCGAGGCGCAGGAGTTCGAGAAGGCAGCGAGCCTTCGCGACAAGGAGCGGAAGCTGACGCAGAAGAAGCGCGAGCTCGAGGAGAGCTGGCGCAGCGAGTCGTCCGAGGCCGAGCAGCCCGAGGTCGGCGAAGAGGAGATCGCGGACATCGTCTCGATGTGGACGGGCATCCCGGTCTTCAAGCTCACCGAGGCCGAGGCCGAGCGGCTCGTGCAGATGGAGGGCGAGCTGCACAAGCGCTACGTCGGCCAGGAGGAGGCCGTGCTCGCCGTCTCGAAGGCGATCCGCCGCGCGCGCGCCGGCATCAAGGATCCGAAGCGCCCGACGGCGTCGTTCATCTTCCTCGGCCCGTCCGGCGTCGGCAAGACGGAGCTCGCGCGCACGCTCGCCGAGTTCCTCTTCAACGACGAGGACGCGATGATCCAGGTCGACATGTCGGAGTACATGGAGAAGCACTCCGTGTCCCGGCTCGTCGGCTCGCCTCCGGGCTACATCGGCTACGACGAGGGCGGCCAGCTCACCGAGGCCGTGCGCCGCAAGCCGTACTCGGTGCTCCTGCTCGACGAGATCGAGAAGGCGCATCCGGACGTGTTCAACATCCTGCTCCAGATCCTCGAGGAGGGGAAGCTGACCGACGCCCAGGGGCGCAAGGTCGACTTCCGGAACACGATCGTGATCATGACGTCGAACATCGGCGCCGCGCAGATCTCGAAGAACCAGTCGCTCGGCTTCTCGCGTCGGCGACGAGGCGGGGCTCAGCTACGACGACATGAAGACGAAGGTGATGTCCGAGCTGAAGAAGATCTTCCGTCCGGAGCTCCTGAACCGCATCGACGAGGTGATCGTCTTCCACAAGCTCACGAAGGACGAGATCAAGATCATCATCGAGCTGCTGATGCGCCGCCTGCGCGAGCAGATGGGCACGCACGAGGTGACGATCGAGCTCACCGAGGAGGCGAAGGACCTGCTCGTCGAGAAGGGCTACGACCCGGCGATGGGCGCGCGTCCGCTGCGGCGCGCGATCCAGCGGTTCATCGAGGATCCGCTCGCCGACTTCGTCCTCGGCCGGTCGCTCGAGCCTGGTTCGACGATCCTCGTCGGACGGAAGGGCGACATCGTCGAGGGCGAGACCGAGGTCGACATCGTCGTCCTTCCGCCCGACGTGACCGCCGAGAAGGTGACGGTCCCGCCGGAGGAACCAAGCGAGCCCGAGGAAACCTCGGTCGACGAGTGATTCGAAGAGGCGCCGCGAGGCGCCTCTTCTCGGTTGTGCGCTGAGCTCTGTCCGGTGCGGAGATCGCTGCTGCAGAGCAGAGACACTGTGACCTTGCCGGTTCCGCACAATCCAATGAGCTCGCTCCGGCGGGCCCTTCGCTTTCTGTAGAACCCCGAGGTGCGGCTCTCCACGCTCGCGCGCCGGCCGGCGCTCACCGTGCTCGTCGGCGCCGTGGCGATCGCCTTCTCCGGGATCCTCTTCCGCCTCTCGCACGTCTCGCCCTCGACCGGCGCCTTCTACCGCTGCGTCTGGGCGCTGCCGGCGCTCTGGCTGATCTCGCTCTGGGAGGAGCGGCGCTGGGGGAGGCGTCCGCTCGCCGCGCGCGCCTACGCCTGGTTCGCGGGGATCTTCTTCGCGTTCGACCTCGTCCTGTGGCACCACGCGATCGAGCAGGTCGGCGCCGGGCTCGCGACCGTGCTCGGCAACACGCAGGTCGTGCTCGTCGGCCTGCATCGCCTGGCTGCTGCTCCGCGAGCGGCCGCAGAGGTTGTCGCTGGCCGCGATCCCGGTCGTGCTCGTCGGCGTCCTGCTCATCTCCGGCGCGCTCGAGCACGGCGCGTACGGGCGGAACCCGGGTCTCGGCGCGATCTTCGGGGTGCTGACCGGCGCTCGCGTACACGGGCTTCCTGCTCGCTCTTCGGCATGGCGGGCGCGGCGTCGTCGGCCCGGCCGGGCCGCTGTTCGACGCGACGCTTGCCTGCGCGCTGGTGTGCCTGCCGATCGGCGCGGTCGTCGGCGACCTCGATCTCACGCCCTCGTGGTCGGCGCAGGGCTGGCTGATCCTGCTCGCGCTCTCGTCGCAGGTGCTCGGGTGGCTGCTGATCACGATCTCGCTGCCGCGGCTGCCGGCCGTCGTGACGTCCGTCTCGCTGACCCTCCAGCCCGTCTGCGCCGTGCTGTTCGCGGCGGCGATCCTCGGCGAGGCGCCGTCGGCTCTCCAGCTCGTCGGAGCCGCCGGGATTCTCGCCGGCCTGGTGATCGCCTCGCTCGGGCGGCGCGTTCCGGCTTCCGAGCCGGAATTGGCGGGTTGAGCGGATCGCTGTCAAACTTCGGACATGCGCGTTCCTGCTTCTGGTCGTAGCCGCCGCCGCGATCGCCGCCGCGCTCGTCGGCCGACCGGGGCGCCGGCCGCTGCGGCTCCATGCAAGGTTCCGAAGCTGACGGGGCTGACCACGAGCGCCGCGAAGGCAGCGGTGAAGCGCGCCGGCTGTCCGGCATCCGCCTTCAAGGCGACGAGCAAGTGCGGGTCGGCGACCGCGAAGATCGGTCGCGTCCTCGATCAGAAGCCGGCGCCTCGGGCCGCGCTGAAGAAGGGCCAGAAGATCGCCGTGCACGTCGGTGTCTTCTGCAAGCCGCCTCCTCCTCCGCCGCCCCCGCCGGAGCCGCCCGACTTCGTCGGTGACTTCGTCGGCACGTACAGCGGGATCCTCGTCGGCGACCCCGGCTGCCCCGACATTGCGATCAGCGGGATCGCCGAGGTGATCGTCGAGCAACTCGGGACGACGTCCTACGACGTGCGGTTCGGGCTGCGAGAACGCCCACGTCGTCACCACCGAGAATTGCATGGAGGTCGAGCGCACGAACTCGTTCGGCGAGCTCACCGCGACGGCCACCGGTACCCGCCTCGCAGGACCGGGCTTGACGCCTCGCTCGCCGGCGAAGTGATCAGCGGAACGTTCCAGGCGCGGCACGGGCGAGATCAACTTCACGGTCACTCGCTCCGACTGAGAGTCGGCACAGAGCCGGCACGAAGCGCGTCCGGAGCCGTCCGTACGCTGGCCGCGATGGCCAAGGCCGCCGTCAAGTTCGCCTGCTCCGAGTGTGGCTACACCGCCGGGCGCTGGTTCGGGAAATGCCCGGGCTGCGACCAGTTCGGCACGCTCGTCGAAGAGGCGGAGTCGACTCCGGCCGCCGTTCGGGCCAGGCCGTTGCTCCGGCTCGTGGACGTCGACGCGACGGAGGCGGAACGCATCGGCACCGGCGTGCCGGAGCTCGACCGCGTTCTGGGCGGCGGCCTCGTCCCCGCGTCGCTCGTGCTCGTCGGCGGCGAGCCCGGCGTCGGCAAGTCGACCCTCCTGCTCAGCGCCCTCCGCGCGATGAGCGAGACGCGCCGCGCGCTCCTCGTCACCGGCGAGGAGTCGGTCGCGCAGGTGAAGCTCCGCGCCGAGCGGCTCGGAGGAGGCGGAAACGTCGAGATCCTCGCCGAGACCGAGCTGGAGACCGTCTGCGCGACACTCGAGCGCGAGCGGCCCGCGTGTGCGTGATCGACTCGGTGCAGACGCTCTACTCCGCAGAGCTGGCGTCGGCGCCCGGATCGGTGGCGCAGGTGCGCGAGGCGGCGGCGCGGCTGCTGCGCGTCGCGAAGGAGAACGGCGTCGCCACGATCCTCGTCGGCCACGTCACGAAGGACGGCGCGGTCGCGGGCCCGCGCGTCCTCGAGCACCTCGTCGACTGCGTGCTCCAGTTCGAGGGCGACCGCTACCGCGCGCACCGCGTCCTGCGCGCGGTCAAGAACCGCTTCGGCTCGACGAACGAGCTCGGCGTCTTCGAGATGACGGGAACCGGGCTCGTCGGCGTGCCGGATCCTTCGGCGCTCTTCGGGAAGACCGAGGCCGGGGAGGTCGGGGCCGCGGTCGCGTGCGCGCTCGAGGGGACGCGTCCGATCCTGCTCGAGATCCAGTCGCTCGTCGCGCCGACCGATCTGGCGATGCCGCGGCGCGTCGGCACCGGCGTCGACCCGAAGCGCCTCGCGATGATCGTCGCCGTCCTCGGGAGGCACGCCGGCGTCGCCGCTCGGTGCCGCCGACGTCTTCGTGAACGTCGCCGGCGGCGTGCGAATCGACGAGCCGGGCGCGGACCTCGCCATCGCGCTCGCCATCGCGTCGGCCGCGAAGGGGACGCGCGGTCCGCGACGGCCTTGCCGCCTTCGGCGAGGTCGGCCTGACCGGACGCCTGCGACCGGCGACGCAGGCTGAGCGGCGGCTCGAGGAGTGCGCGAAGCTCGGCCTGACCGCACGTCGTCGTCCCCGCCGGAACCGCCGTTCGTGGCAAACTCAACGTGCAGGAGCAGCAGACGTTGCGACAAGCGATCGAGGCGGGCTTGGATGCCGGACAAGGGAGATAGGCAGGGAATCCTCGGGTTCACGCGCTCGCCGTCCGAGGACGACCCGCGCCGCGATCCGCGCCTGCTGGCGTCGATCGCGCGGCTCGCGCCCGGGACGGAGCTCCGGCAGGGAATCGACGACATCATCCGCTCGCACGAGGGCGCGCTGATCGTCATCGGCGACCCGGACGCGCTCTCGTTCCTCTACTCGGGCGGCATGCGCCTCGACCTCGCCTTCACCGCCCAGCATCTCTACGAGCTGGCGAAGATGGACGGCGCGATCATCCTGCGCGACAACCTCTCGAAGATCGCGTACGCCAACGTCCAGCTGATGCCGGACCCGACGATCTCGTCGAGCGAGACCGGCACGCGGCACCGCACGGCCGAGCGCGTCGCGAAGCAGACGGGCGCGCTCGTCGTGTCGATCTCGCAGCAACGCGAGACGGTGACGATCTTCCAGGGCCAGCAGCGCTACCAGCTCGATCCGGTCCCGACCGTGCTCGCCAAGACGAACCAGGCCCTGGCGACGCTCGACACCTACCGCACGCGCCTCGAGCAGGTGCTGACGAGGCTGACGGCGCTCGAGTTCCAGAACGCCGTCGTGCTCGACGACGTGCTCGTCGTGCTCCAGCGCGCGGAGCTGACGACGCGGATGGCCGAGGAGATCGAGCGCAACTGCGTCGAGCTCGGCTCGGAGGGACGCGTGATCCGCATGCGCCTGACCGAGCTGCTCGGCGACGTCCCGACGCAGAAGGCGGCGGTCGTGAACGACTTCCACGTCGCCGGCGCGAGCCCGGAGGCCGTGCTCGCGCGCGAGGGCCTCGCCGCGCTCAGCTACCAGGAGCTGCTCGAGTTCGAGCGGATCGCGGAGCTGCTCGGCTACCCGCGCACGATCAACCCGCTCGACCACTCGGTCTCGTCGCGGGGCTACCGCGTGCTCGCGAACATCCCGCGCCTGCCGTCGGGCGTGATCGAGCGCGTCGTCGGGGACATGGACGGGCTCGACTCGATCGTCCGGGCGTCCCAGCGCGACCTCGAGGCGGTGCAGGGGGTCGGCGCCGCGCGGGCCCGCGACATCCGCGAGGGTCTGCGCCGGCTCCAGGAGCACAATCTCGTCGACCGCTATCTGCAGCTCTGACGGCCGGCCGATCGGGCTCGCGGAGCCGTTTCCCCCACTTGTAGCTCGCAAAGAGCAGGGCTTTTTCAAAAAAATGGCTCATTTGCGGGACTTTTGCTACACTTGTTAACACTTGCGCCGGAGGCACACAGCCCCCGGCGTTTGTGGCGTGTAGACCCACGATGTAGGGGAGGACGGCTTGTTCAAGGTCGGCGACAAGGTGGTGTATCCACACCACGGAGCAGGCACGGTCGTGAAAAAGGAAAAGCGCGTCGTACTGGGGGAGAAGCGCGAGTACCTCACGATCAAGATCCTTCACAACGACATGACTGTCAACGTTCCTTGCGAGAACGCCGAGGCGGTCGGCCTTCGGCAGGTGATCGACGAGGAGATGGTCAAGAAGGTCACGAAGGCGCTGACCGGCGGCGGCACGGCGATGCCGAAGAACTGGAACCGCCGCTTCAAGCACAACCGCGACAAGATGAAGACCGGCGACATCTTCGAGCTCGCAGAGGTCGTGCGGAACCTCTCCCTGCGCGATCACGAGAAGGGCCTCTCGACAGGCGAGAAGCAGATGTTCGTCAAGGCGAAGAAGATCCTCGCGTCCGAGCTGATGTACGCGAAGGCCCTCGACGAGGAGGCGGCTGCGGCGTGGCTCGACGAGGTGCTCGCGACGAACGGCAACGGCGGCGCGAAGAAGAAGACGACGACGACGGCGAAGACTGCGGCGGCGTCGAAGTCCCCGAGCAAGGCCGGCGCGGCGGCGTAGAGCCGGCGTGTCGGTCTGGGCCGTCCTTGCTGCGGCAGGGCGCGGCGAACGGTTCGGCGGCGACCGCCCGAAGGCCTTCGAGCGTCTCGGCGACTACCCGCTGCTCGCGGAGCCGCTGCGACGGCTCGACGAGTCGGACTGGATCGACTGGATCGTGGTGGCGGCTCCTCCCGGTTGGGAGGAGCCGTGCATCGTCCTGGCGGAGGAGCTCGCGCTCGGCAAGGTGGCCGCGGTCGTGACCGGCGGCGACACGCGCGCCGCCTCGGTGCGTGCGGCGCTCGCCGAGATCCCCGACGATGCCGCGGTCGTGCTCGTCCACGACGCGGCGCGGCCGCTCGTCTCCGGACGAGGTGATCGGGCGCGTGCTGGCGCCGCTCTCCGAGGGCTACGACGGCGCCGTGCCGGCGCTGCCCGTCGTCGACACGATCAAGCGCGTGCGCGACGGCGAGGTCGTCGAGACGATCGAACGGGACGGGCTCGTCGCGGCGCAGACGCCGCAGGCGTTTCTGGCCGACGCGTTGCGTCGGGCGGCGCGACGGCGAGGGCACGGACTGCGCCTCGCTCGTCGAGGCGCGCGGCGGCCGGATCAAGGCCGTCGACGGCGACCCGCGGCTGCTGAAGGTGACGTCGCCCGAGGATCTCGAGCTCGTCTCGCGCTGGCTCGCGGTGCCCGAGCCCGTTTCCGTCGGTCGCCGTCGGACGACGATTGACGCCGTGGCGGTGACGGCTTTCGTCTTCGACGTCGGCGAGACGCTGGTCGACGAACGGAGGCACTGGGAGGTGGTGGCCGACGCCGCGGGCGTGTCGCACGACGCGATGCGGTCGGCGCTCGCCGGACGTCGCCGAGCGCGGCGTGCACCACCGCGAGGTGTTCGCGCTCTCGGCGTCGAGGAGCCTCGACGTGCCCGACGAGTGGCAGCCGTCGGATCTCTATCCGGACGCGGTGCACTGCCTCGCGCGTCTGCGCGAGGCCGGCTACGTCGTCGGCGTCGCGGCCAACCAGCCGCGCGGGGCCGAGGATTTCCTGCGGCGCCTGTTTCCGTTCGACCTGATCGGGACGTCGGCCGGCGTGGGGCGTCGAGAAGCCGGCGCCCGAGTTCTTCGAGCGCGTCGTCGCGGGCGTGCCGGCCGAACGAGGCTCGGTCGCGTACGTCGGCGACCGCGTCGACAACGACGTGCTCCCCGCGCTCCGGGCCGGGATGATCGCGGTGCACATCCGCCGCGGGCCCTGGGGCCGCGTGCGCGAGACGCCCGCCGGACGCGATCGCGATCGACAGCCTCGACGAGGTGCCGGAGGCGGTCGTTGGCTGACTTCCGCGTCGGCACGGGCTTCGACGCGCACGCGCTGGAGCCGGGCGTGCCGCTCGTGCTCGGCGGCGTCTCGTTCCGCGGGACGCGCGGGCTCGCCGGGCACTCCGACGGCGACGTGATCGCGCACGCGCTCATCGACGCGCTGCTCGGCGCCGCGGGGCTCGGCGACATCGGCTCGCTGTTTCCGTCGGACGATCCCGAGCTGAAGGGCGTCTCGTCGGTGAAGCTGCTGCGCGAGGCCTACGCGCAGGTGCGGAAGTGCGGCTGGAGCTGGTCAACGCCGACGTCGTGCTGATCGGCCAGGAGCCGAGGATCGCGCCGGTGCGCGAGCAGATGCAGGCGCTGCTGGCCGGCGCGCTCGACGTCGACGAGCACCGCGTGTCGGTGCGCGCGACGACGACGGACGGGCTCGGCTTCACCGGACGCGGCGAGGGCCTCGCGGCGCAGGCGGTTGCGCTGCTTCAGTCCTCGAGTCGGTAGCCGGTCGCGAGCATCCGGTCGGCGCGCTCCGCAGAACGACTCGAACGGCGGAACGTCCCAGCCGAGCGAGTCGGCCAGGCGCACGATCATGCTGAACAGCGCGCAGACGTGGATCGCGTCGACGAGCGCGTCGTCCGACACGCCCGCCGCCCGCACCGCGTCGGCGTCGTCGCGCGTGACCTCCTCCGGACGGAGCGTCAGCTTCTCGAGGAAGCCGAGCGTCGCGCGGATCCGCGGCGACACCGGCGCGGTCCGCCAGTCGCTTTCGACCGCCTGCCACACCTCCTCGCCGAGCGCGTACGACGCGACCGCGCCGTGGGCGTTCGTTCAGAACGGGCACTGGTTGAGCGACGAGACGAACGCCGCGAAGAGCTCGCGCTCGCCGGCGCTCCAGTCGGACGGCCCGCGCAGCGCGAGGTCGAGCGCGTCGGAGTACGGCTCGCCGAAGAGCTCGGGCCGGTAGTGGAGCGTCTTCAGCACGCCGAGCGGGCGCGGCGCGGGCGACGCGTCGACGACGGCGAGCCTCACAGCGCCCGCAGTCCCGCGTCGAGCCGCTCGAGGCCGGCCGCGACGGCCGCCGACACGGTGTGCTCGAAGATCTCGTCCTCGGAGAAGCCGGCCGCCTTCAGCGCGTCGACGTCGCCGTCCGTGACCTTGTACGCGTGCAGCCGAACCTTCTCGACGTACGGCGCGAGCTCGGGCGGCGACCGGCCGGTCGGGTTGCGCGGCGTCGCGCAGGCGCTGGATCAGCTCGTCGTAGCGGGTCACGTCGGCAAGGCGACGATACCGTCGTCGACGCTCACGAGTCCGTCGCGCGCGAGCGCGGCGACTGCCTCGGCGTCGTCCGCCGCGTCGCCGGCGAGGACCGCGCGCAGCGCGTTCGCGCGACGCTGGCGGAACGAGCCCTCGAAGCGCGACTGCCGGCGCAGCGGCTCGTAACGCCGGCCGCGCGACGGGCAGCGCTCCGCCAGCGGGCACGCGCCGCAGCGCGGCACGCGCGCGAGGCAGACCGTCGCACCGAGGTCCATCAGCGCCTGGGCGCGTCCGCGCGGAGAACGCGTGGCCGGTCCGCTCCTGCACGCGTCGGACGTTCGTGTCGACCGGCAGCACGTCCTCGCCGAACGCGAAGTTGCGAATGGCGGCGGCCGTGTACGCGCCGACACCGGGCAACTCGGTCAGGTCGTCCGGCCAACCGTGCTCGGCGACCACGCAGGCGGCGCGGTGCAGGTTGAGCGCTCGGCGGTTGTAGCCGAGTCCCTGCCACTCGCGGATGACGTCGCGCGGCACTCGCCGCCGCGAGCGCCTCCACGGTCGGCCAGCGCTCGAGCCAGCGCTCGTAGCGCGGGAGGACACGCTCGACCTGCGTCTGCTGCAGCATGACTTCGCGAGACGAGGATCGCGTACGGATCCGTCGTTCTCCGCCACGGCAAGTCGCGTGCGTTTTGGCCGAACCAGGCGGAGAGGAGCGCGTCCATCGCGCCGAGACTAGAGCAACCGTCGGCGCGCCGGTCGGTCCGGCCGTACGCGAAATCGGGTGACGCCCCCATGGTCAAGGCCCGGGTCTGCAGCGACCATACGGGCGTCGGTGGAACGGACCTCGATGCTGTCACGGACGGCAGGAGACACGGGCCCTCCAGTCCACCACCGCCTGTCCAACCGGGGCGCGCGACGGCGCACGCGCGCCCCGGTGAGCGGCCGCGGTCGGGCCGAGAGGGACGGGCGGGGAGTTACTGTGCGCGTCCAGATGTCGCGCCTCCTCGAAACGAAGAGACTGCCTCCAGGCGGAACGGCGTACTAGAGCCCTCTTGTTCGACCAGTTCACGCAGATGGTGGCCGATGCGTCGGGATGGGCATACGCGGTCGTCTTCGCGCTTGCAGTCCTCGACGCGATCGTCCCCGTCGTACCGAGCGAAACGGCGGTCATCACCGCGGGCGTCGTCGCCTCCGCCGGCGATCTCAGCCTCCCGCTGGTCATCGTCGCCGCGGCGGCCGGTGCCTTCGTCGGCGACAACACCGCGTACCTGATCGGTCGTCGCTTCGGCAGCCGCGTGGAGGCGCGGTTCTTCAGCGGTGAAAAGGCGCAGCGCCGGATCTCGTGGGCGGAGCGCCAGCTCGGGACGCGCGGCGGCGAGTTGATCGTCATCGGGCGCTTCATACCGGGCGGACGTACGGCGGTCACCCTGACCGCGGGAACGCTCCGATTCCCGTGGCGTCGCTTCGCGGCCTTCGACGCCGTGGCCTCGCTCGTCTGGGCCCTGTACGCGTCGCTCCTCGGCTACTTCGGAGGCAAAGCGTTCGAGAATGCGCCGTGGAAGGGGCTTCTGCTCGCTTTCGGGATCGCTCTGGCGGTCACCGCCGCAGTCGAGGTCGTCCGGTGGGCCCTGAAACGTCGGCGTGGCGCCTCTACGAGGAGCGACCCCTAGTCAGACCTTCGCTTCGACGCGATCGACGGCCGGGTCGGGGTGCTCTCCGAGGTATTCGACCCAGGCGCGCTTCACACACGGGTAGTGCTTTGCGGCCTCGACGAGATCCATGAAGTTCTCGATGTTCGCGTCGAAGCGCTGCTGCAGCTGCTCGTTGGCGATGCGGCCGTCGCCCGTCAGCGCCTTGTGACCCTGCGCAAGCGAGAACATGTCCGGGTAGACGCGCGCACCGAGGTGCTCGAACGGAATCCTCAACGCCCAGAGGCCACGGTTTCCGCCGACCATGGAAGGTGACGCCGAGATGAGCAGCGCGTGGCGCTCGTTGAACGGCTGCGGCCGGTAGCGGGAGACCCAGTCGATCGCGTTCTTCAGCAGACCCGGCATCGACGAGTTGTACTCCGGTGACGACACGACGAAGGCGTCGCAGCCCTCCAGCCTGCTGCGGAACATCTCGGCGCCGCGCGGGAACCCTTCTTCGACCTGGACGTCCTGGTCGTACGACGGCGAGTCGAACTCGCGCATCGAAGCGAGATCCACCTCGCCGCCGTTCGCCTCGATCGTCCCGGCGGCCAGGCGCGCGAGGCGTGTGTTGAGCGACTGCTCCCGCAGCGATGCCGAGACGACGAGATAGCGGACCGGCTCGCGAGCGTGCCCGTCGGTAGCGACCATGGCTGGAGAGTAAGCGTTCCGCGAGAGCTGCGGTCGGCGAGCCGGCGACTCGAATTCGTCGCCGAAATCCCGTCGTCGGAGGGGTCTCCGAATTTCGATTGACGAATCAATCGGGTTTTGTTCTTTCCGCATGCGCGGAGAAGACAGCCAAAGCCGAATGGTTGCCCTACATCGAAAGGGGAGAGGAGTGGCACCGAGTCGCTCGACGAGGCGCAGCATTCACTGGCGCCTTTCCTTTGCAGTTGCCGCGTTCGTGCTGATCGCGCTGACCTTCACGTTAACGGCAGGCAATTCGAAACCGCACAAGACGGCGGCGTTCACGCTCGCAGCAGAGCCCGAGTCCACGCTGACCGCGATCACCGATACGAGCCAGCAGCAGTTCAGCAACCAGCTCACCGACGTTGTCGTGCGGCGAGAACGATTTCACCGCCGATCCCGCGTCGACCATCAACGTGACGGTGACCGCCGACAACGGCACGAACGACGTGATGGTCAACCTCGTGTACCAGGGAACGATCGTGCGGAACGAGGACAGCGGTGTCGGCCAGGAGACCTTCGTCTACTCCGTTTCGGATACCGCGGGAGGCACGTACACCGTGCAGGTCTGCAAGTCCGGCAACCCCGCGACGCCCTTCATGCCGGCGGGCGGGCCGTACCCGTACACCGGCATCTACTCCGATGTCGACGCCTCGGCGCAGAATCCGTTCGCGCCGCCCGGCTCGACGACGAACCCGGTGACGGTGACGCCCGTGGCGAGCTACGGCAACTGGAACGCGAAGTTCGCGCGCGGCGACGGTTGTCGATCCGCAGCGCACCGAGGGCGAGCCTCTGCTCTCCGTCGATCGCGACGGGACGATCTGGGAGTCCGGCCCCTGGGGCTTCTCCACGAACCAGTCCTTCGTCCACCGGTCGACGAACGACGGTCAGGAGTTCCATCTCGTCTCGGCGATCGGCGCGCGTCCGGACTCGCCTCCCGGCGGCGGCGACACCGACATCGCCTACGACGACCAGGGCAACGTCTACTTCACCGATCTCGAAGGCGCGCTCGACGAGCTCGGTGTGTCGGTCTCGCACGACAACGGGATGAACTGGACGAAGAATCCGGCGGCCGTTCAGCAGTCGGTCGTGGACAGGCAGTGGCTCGCGGTCGACAACGGCGCCTCTACGTCGTCGATCGACAACACGATCTTCCTCGCGTTCCACGAGACTCTCGTCGGCACGTTCATCTACTCCTCGCCCGGCTCGACGGGTGCGACGGATCCAGTCGGCGGGCTCGTCTACCAGAACTCCGGAGATCGCCCCGGCGCGCTGCAACCGCTCGCCGCCGACGCGATCTGCGCGAAGCTCCGCTTCGATCCGGTCACGC
Organism: uncultured Actinomycetes bacterium; assembly: GCA_963708685.1. Classification (GTDB taxonomy): domain Bacteria; phylum Actinomycetota; class Thermoleophilia; order Gaiellales; family Gaiellaceae; genus DASVFB01. Next base: position 267,868 of record CAVPTP010000006.1, on the reverse strand, counting down.
GAAACCTCTACTACGCGTGCGACGAGGGGAACCACATCCGCGTGACCGTCGGACACGTGGCGCCCGGACAGCGCACCGGAATCCAGTACGCGAACTACAACGCGCCGCGCACGCCCGGCGGCGGGTCGGTGCTGAACCTCTTCCCGTCGCTCGCCACCGACAAGGCGGGCAACGTCTACGTCGCGTGGATCGACAAGACGAACTTCAACCTCTACTACTCGTTCTCGACGGATCAGGGCAAGAGCTGGTCGGCGCCGGTGCGCGTGAACAACAGCGGCTCGGCGACGAACGAGTTCGACTGGGCCGAGGCGGGCAACACGGGCCTGCTCTCGCTCGCGTGGTACGGCACGCCGAGGACAGCGGTCGGCGGCTCCGACGGCATGCCGAGCTCGCTTGCCGATCAGGGCGCCGCGACCGCGTACCCGTGGTACGGCTACACGGCTCTCGTCAAGAACGCCAACACTGCGAAGCCGCAGATCCTCCAGGCGCGCTTCACGTCGAAGCCGATGCACTACGGCGCGATCTGCAACTCCGGGACGGCGTGCGCGACGGACCTCACCGCCGATCGTCAGATGGCCGACTTCTTCGGCTTCGGAGTCGCGCAGAACGGCGGCCTCCGGATCGTGTACGACGACACGACGAACGAACTTCGACGGCGCCGGGCTCTTCGTCACGCGGCAGCTCGCCGGCCAGACGATCTTCGGGACGAACCTCGAGCGCCACGCCCGCGGCCGATCCCGTGAGCGACTCGACCGGCGACGCGCAGTTCCCGCACTACTCGCCGCTCGGCGTCGGGCCGAACCTGCCGCAGCTCGACATCACGAAGCTGAAGGTCTCCAATCCGACTCCGACGACGCTGCGCTTCCAGATCACCGTCGCCGACGCGTCGCAGCTCACGCCGCCGCCCGGGAAGACGACGCCCTTGTGGCTCGTTCGCTTCCAGGCGCTCGGCCCGCTGACCACGGCGCCGCAGGACGTCTACCACGTCTACTACGTGTACATGCAGAAGACCGCGGACGCAGTGCCGCAGTTCTACGGCGGGGTCGCGGCCTGTCAGTCGACGACGCCGACGAACTGCAAGATCTTCCAGTACCGCGGCGACACCGCGGTCGACGGGTCGATGAGCGGCAACACGATCACGATCGAAGCCGGGCTGAACACCGGCTTCGGCGTGCCGATCGACGGCTCGACGCTGCACAGCGTCACCGCGTTCACGTTTGGAAGGAACAACAGCTTCGACGATCTCTACGCGGACGTCGACGCAACGCAGCCGTTCGACTACGCGGTCGGTTCGGTCAAGGGCTGACACCGAACAAGGAGCGTCGGCCGGGCGCGCTGCGCGTCCGGCCGGCGCCTTCCCTACGCGAAGCCGACCAGCTCGAGCGCGCCCAGCTCGAGCAGCTCACGGCACAGCGACACCGACGTCGCGCGAAGCCGACAGGTCGCGGAGCGTCCGGCTGCCGTCGAGCCGCGGCGACGAGCTCGGCGCCGCGCGGGGCCTCGCCTCGAGCTCCGGCCACGTTCCTTCCTCGAGCACGACGCGCGCGCCGACGGCGCGGCCGTTCTTCGAGCTCGCGTGTCGACGCGGAGATCGTGGGGCGACGCGAGTAAAGCGTCGCGCAGGTCGGCGCCGTCGAGGCGCGCGCGCGCGGCGAAGGCACGCCGGATCTGCGCGCTCGCGACGTCCAGCTCGTCCTCGTCGACCTCGTCGATCCGCGTTGTGTTCTGTCCCGGCGCGCCGGTGCAGGATGACGGCTCCCTCGGTCACCACGGCGGCGCCGAGTCGCTCGAGGTACGACGTCCAGCGGTCGAGCGCGTCGTCGTACTCGGCAGGGTCGCCCGACGAAGTGGGAGTTCCAGCGTTCGGCGTACTCGACGGGGCTCGATTCGTTCAGCGGCAGGATCCACGCGTCGCACCCGGAGCCGTCGACCCACTCGGCGACGCGCTCGTCGGGCACCTCCGGGTCGCCGCCGAGCCAGGTGACGCACACGTTGGCGAAGCCGCCCTCCTCGAGCTGTGCCGCGGCTCCGCGGACGACGCGCTCCGACAGCTCGTCGCCCTCGAGCGCGCCGTCGCGGTACGTCCAGCGCCGCTCCGGCGAGACGACGTACGGCGCGTTGCAGACGATCAGGTCGAAGCGCTCGCCGTCCACCGGCTCGAACAGGCTCCCGCGGCGGCACTCGACGTTGTCCAGGCCGCTCAGCGCCGCGTTGACCTCCGTGAAGGCGAGCGCGCGCGGATTGACGTCGGTGGCGACGACGTGCCGCGCTGTGTCGCGCGGCGAGCAGCGCGTGGATGCCGTTGCCGGTGCCGACGTCGAGCGCCCGCTTCGAGCGCGGGCGGGGCGTGAGCAGGTCGCAGAGCCGCGCGGTCGGCGAATACGTCGAGACGTAGTCCGGCGGATCGTCGGTCGGATCGGTCGAGAGCCGGTCGGACGCGATGAGCAGCCCGTCGACGGGTGCGATGCGTGCGCGCGGGGCGACCTTCGCCCCGACGCTCTGGCGAGGCCCGTCCGCTCGAGCGCCTGGACGCCCGCGCTTGCCGAGCGCGCGCTCGGCCTCGGCGAGCGGGACGGCCAGCTCCAGGAAGAAGAGCCGGATCGCGGTGCCGGTCGCGTCGCGCGGGAGCCGCCGGTTGTGCGCCGTTGCATCCTCGATCGCGGTCGACCACGCGTCGTGCGCCGAGCAGCTCGTCGATCGCGTCCTCCGTGTACTCGGCGCGCGACAATGCCTCGCCGAGCCTGCGCTGCCGCCGCTACATCGGGATTCGGGACCACGGCCCGTGCACTCTAAGGACGGGCGGACGGGTACCGCGGGTCAAACGGTGCCCGTCCGCCGGAGGGCTCTGGTCTCTCGGGAAAACACTCTCACCTGCCTCTAAGAGGCACCTAAGAACTCGGCGAGAGCGTCTCTTAACGCCGCGTCGAGGCGGGGCGGTGGGCCCGAGCACGCGCCAGACGGTGAGGCCGGCGACCGTTGCGGCACACGACGTGTAGAAGCACTTCGGCCCACGCGGTTCCGGTATCGGCGCCGGCGGTGAGGCCGTGGACGAGCGCGAGCAGCCAGACGGCGAAGTTGAGGTAGTGGGCGCGACGCCACAGACGGTGCGGGATCTGGCGTCGCAGCCGGTTCGTCACGGCCAGCGCGGCGAGCAGCTCGGCCGCGATCACCCCCGCCGCCGTCGCGAGCGGCCGGTACGGGCGCGTTCCCGGAACGACGAGCTGGAACAGCGGTGAACGGGAGGTACGAATCGACGAGTAGCGCGAGACCGTGCAGAGCGATGAAGACGCCGCCGACGACTCCCGCGAAGCCGTGCACGTCCTCGAGCGCGAAGCGCGGCCAACGGGTGGAGCGCGCGCCGCCCGACATCAGCAGCCCGAGGACGATCGAGATCGTCAGCACGGCGAACGCGACGAGGCCCGACGCGCGCACGACGTACCAGGTCACGGTCATGCTGCGAGCCTCGTCTCCATCGCGTGTCGCCACGCGCGGTTCGTGACGATGCGTTCGCCTTCGCGGAAACGGCCCGGAAGGCCGCGCCCGTCGAGCCAGGCCGGCCCGTCGTCGGAGAGGAGGAACGCGGCCTTCGCGGCGACGTCCGCCGACAGACAGCTCGCGGCCGCGACCGTCACCTCCGTCCAGCGCGACGTGGACGTGCGGCCGGTTCGCGGGTCGACCAGGTGGTCCTTCCAGCGCGTCGTGCCGCTCGTCGCCAGCCCGCCGTCCTCGAGCCGGAGCGATCCTCCGCCCGGAAGCCCGACGACCGCGACTCCGCGGCTCGCGACGTCGCCGCCCGCCGAGACGAACGCCGGTCCCGAGACCAGCTCGAGCGCCGCGTCCGCCGCGAGTCCCTTGACGACGCCGTTCAGGTCGAGCGTCGTGCCGGGACGGCGCCCGAGCAGCGGGCCGGTCAGCCGCAAGCGTCGTCCAGTCCCCGCGGGCGAGCCGAACGTCGGATCGACGAGGCCGTCCGTCAGTCGCGCCGCCTCGAGCGCGACGTCGAGCACGCGCGAGAAGAGCGGCGAGACCGCGACGAGCCGCGTCCGTGCGGCGTTGACGTGCGCGAGCTCGCTCTCGGGGAGAAAGGGCTGAACGTGCGCTCCCAGAGGTCGAACAGCGCGCGCACGTCGTCGAGCTCGTTCGGCGGGCGCCGCCGACGACGACCTCGACGCCCATCGCGGTGAAGCGCTCACGAGACATGCGTCTGAACCTGCGGCGTCTGGGTGAAGCCGCGTCGTCGCCGTAGTAGCCGTCGTCGGCCGGCGCGATCACCGAGCTCGACGACGACGAAGGAGACGACGCCGGAGAGGCGGCGTGCCCCGGGATGGCTCGCGCGCGCCAGCAGGAGCGCGGCCGCGAAACCGATCGCGGCCGCGCCTGTCAGTGCCCGCTTGGCCGTCCGACGCGCGACGGCGGGCGGGTTCGAGCCTCGACTCCATGGCGTCACGCGGTCGGCGCCCTGAACGCCGTCGCCGGCGGGGCGGAAGCCGCGGAAGCCGGGCATCCCGTCTCGGTCGTGGTCGAAGTGCGGCAGCGTCCCGTTGACGAGGTCGGTGAGGTGCGTCTTCAGGACGTCGAGCATCGCGTCCGCCTGCGACCGGGTCAGCTTGCCCGCGGCGACGGCGGCGTCGAGATCCTTCTTCTTGGCGTCGTAGAGCGCCTGGACCAGGCCCGGCCGCGGTCTTTCCGTGCGCGGTCGCGATCTGCGCCAGGGTCTTTCCGGATTCGAGCTCGGTCCGGAGCTGCGCCTCGGTGATCCCGAGGTAGGCGGCCGCTCCCTCGAGACCGGCCCCGTGGTGGCGGAAGCCGAAGCCGCCGGGCCGATGATGGCCGCCGGCGAAGAACAACGGCAGCTCGCCGGACTCGATCATCGGCCTTCATCCTGTCGCCTTCGGCCTTCGTGATCGCGCCGGACGCGACTGCTGCGTCGACGCGGTCTTCCAGAGCCTGCTCGAGCGCGGCGCTCAACTTGCTCGGCTCGATGCCGAGCTTCTTCGCCGCGTCGGCGACGACCGCCTGGCTTTCCTCCTTCGGAGAGCCGATCTGCGTTGCGCCGATCGCGACTCCTCCACCGGCGACCGCGATTGCCGCGACGGCCCCGGCTGCAACCTTGCGTGTGGTGTTCTTTTCCATGCGCATATCCGACCATCGGCGCCTAAGAGGTCGGTAAGAGGGATCTAAGAACTTCCGATCTAGACTCAGGCTCGATGCGTCTCTATGACACGTTCACGCGCGCGAAGCGCGAGCTGCCGGAGCCGCCCGGCCCGATCCGCATGTACTTCTGCGGCCCGACGGTGTACGCGCGCGCTCACATCGGCAACGCGCGTCCGTTCGTGATCGGGATGTGGCTCGCGCGCTGGTTGCGCGAGCGCGGCTTCGACGCGGTGCTCGTCCACAACATCACGGACATCAACGACAAGATCTACGACGCGGCCCCGGGCGCGAGCGCCGAGCTCGCGGCGCGCGCCACCGAGTGGTACCTCCAGGACACCGCCGACTTCGGTCTCGGCATGCCGGACCACCAACCGAAGGCGAGCGAGCTGATCCCGCAGATCGTCGCTGCGATCGAAGGCCTCGTCGAGCGCGGATACGCGTACGAGGTCGACGGCGACGTCTACTACCGCGTCGGCCGGTTCCCCGACTACGGAAAGCTCTCGGGCCAGCGTCCGGATCAGGTCGAGGACCAGGAGCCGAACGCGCGCAAGGAAGATCCGCGCGACTTCGCGCTCTGGAAGGCGAACAAGCCGGGCGAGGACACGTGGTGGGACTCGCCCTGGGGACGCGGACGGCCCGGCTGGCACATCGAGTGCTCGGTGATGGCGGAGGACGTGTTCGGGCCGGTGTTCGAGATCCACGGCGGCGGGCTCGACCTCGTCTTTCCGCATCACGAGAACGAGATCGCGCAGTCGAAGGCTCTCGGTCACGAGTTCGCGCAGCTGTGGATGCACAACGGGATGCTCCAGTTCACCGGCGAGAAGATGTCGAAGTCGGTCGGCAACATCGCGACGATCCGCGAGGCGCACGACCGGTGGGGGAGGGAGGCGCTGCTCGTCTTCTTCCTCACGGCGCACTGGTCGAAGCCGATCGACTACTCGGACGAGACGCTCGCCGCTGCGGAAGCGCGCGCGGAAAGCTTCCGCGAGGTGTTCCGCAATCCCTCCGAGCCGGCGCCGGACGGCGAGTGGGAGCGCTTCGCGGCCGCGCTCGATGACGACTTCAACACGCCGGAGGCGCTCGCGATCATGCACTCGTTGCGCGACCACGACCTGCTGCGCCGCGCGCTCGGCGTCTTCGGCCTCGCGTCGCTCGCCGAGCAGGCGGCGGCGCCGGACGAAGTCGTCGCGCTCGCGCAGCGCAGGCAGGAGGCGCGCGCCTCGCGCGACTTCGACGAGGCGGACCGGTTGCGGCGCGAGATCGAGGCGGCCGGCTGGGAGGCGCGCGACGCCGCCGACGGCTTTCAGCTCGTCCCCAGGCGTTGACGCGAGACCAGGTGTACGGGCGCCGGCCGGTGCGGGAGGCGCTGCGCGGCCGACGCGAGGTGCTCGAGCTGTGGGCCGGCGAGCGCGCGCTCGCCGCCGAGCCGTGGCTTCGGGAGGCCCCGGTCAAGGTTCAGGTCAAGCCGGAGCGCGCGCTGACGGAGGCCGTCGGCACCCGCGACCACCAGGGCGTCGTCGCCTGGACCGAGCCGTACCGGTACGCCGACGCCTGGGAGCTCGCGGGCGGCGAGCGGCCGCTCATCGCGGCGCTGGACCAGGTGACCGACCCGCGCAATCTCGGCGCCGTCTGCCGGAGCGCCGAGGGTGCGGGCGCGTCCGGCGTCGTCGTCCCCGCGCACGGCTCCGTAGTGGTCGACGCCGGTCGGTCGCGAAGGCGTCTGCCGGCGCGGTGGAGCATCTGCCGGTCGCGGTCGTTCCGAACCTCGCGCGCTACCTCGCCGAGATCAAGCGGCCCGACCTCTGGATCTACGCGGCCGCCCGCGACGCCGAGGCGACGCTCTGGGAGACCGACTTCACCGGCGGCACGGTTGTCGTGCTCGGTGCCGAAGGACGAGGGCTGCGCCCGCTGGTGCGGCGGACGTGCGATCGCGGCGGTCTCGATTCCGCTTGCGGCCAAGGTCGAGTCGCTGAACGTGAGCGTCGCCGCGGCACTCCTCCTCTACGAGGCGAGACGTCAGCGTGGCTGACCCGACGCTCTACCTCTTCGACGGGGACAACATCCTCCACGCGGGCGGCTTCGCCGACCGGCGCGAGCTTCGCGACACGCTGGCGAGCTTCGTCGCGCTGCGCGGCGCGCGAGGGATCCTCGTCTTCGACGGCACGGGCGAGGAGGCGACGTTCGGCCCGCTCGACGTCCGCTTCGCCGCCCACGCCGACACGCTGATCGAGCGGCTCGCGAGCGAGAACCGCGCCACCGAGCGCGTGTGCGTCGTCTCGTCCGACGCGACGATCAGAGAGACCGCCGGCCGGCAGGTGCAGACCTTGACCTCGCAGACCTTCCTCGGCGACGTCGCGGCAGTCGAGCACGACGAGCGCAAGCGGTCCGAGCTCGGCGACCGCGTCGACCCGGCGACGCGCGATGCGCTCGAGCGGATGCGCCGCGGCCTCGGCTGAGCCGTCTCGTCGAACGTACGTTCTGATCATAAAAGGTCCGGCGCAAGCGGCTTGTAATTCCGTGGACCGCTTGCTATGTTCCGCCTCAAGTTGAGGGTGAGACTTTCGTCCTGCAACCGCCGAAACAGGGGATAAAGACATGGCTGCCAGAGCCGCGACACCCGCACAGACGGCGCAAAGGGCTCAACGAGAGCTTGAGGATCTTCAACTCGTACTCAGGGCGCGGAACGGCGACGGCGCCGCGCTCGACCAGCTCATGCGCCGCTACACGGGCTTCGTCAGGCTGAAGGCGAGCTCCTACTTCCTCGCCGGCGGCGACTCCGAAGACCTGATCCAGGAGGGGCTGATCGGCCTGTACAAGGCAGTGCGCGATTTCCGGAGCGACAAGGAGACGTCGTTTCGGAGCTTCGCGGAGCTCTGCGTGACGCGCCAGATCATCACGGCGATCAAGACCGCCACGCGCTTCAAGCACCAGCCGCTGAACCAGTACGTCTCGTTCAGCCACACGCCGGCCGGCCAGGACAGCGACGGCGAGTGCACGCTCGGCGACGCGCTGCCGGGATCGGCGGTCGAGGAGCCGTCGGTCGTCGTCATCTCCACGGAGGAGCTGCAGAGCCTCGTCTTCACGCTCGGCACCGGCCTCTCGAAGCTCGAGTCGGAGTCCCTGCGCCTCTACCTCGAAGGGTCGAGCTACGAGGAGATGGCGGCCGAGCTCGGGTGCGACACGAAGACGATCGACAATGCGCTCCAGCGGGTCAAGCGCAAGGTGCTGACGCACCAGCAGTCGCGCGAAGTCCTGCAGTAGCGTCGCTACGCTGCGTCGAGCGCCGGAGTAGCTCAGCTGGCAGAGCAACGGTTTTGTAAACCGTAGGTCGTGGGTTCGAGTCCCACCTCCGGCTCCTCGCCCGCTAGCGCTGCCGGCTCGCTACCAGGTCGCGCAGGTAGAGCCCGATCTCCTCGAGCGGGAGCACGACGGCGCCCTTCGTCGCCGCGAGCGCCGCGGCGGGCATCACCGACCGCTCGGCGCTGCTCGGCTCCTGGACGATCGCCACCCCGCCCAGCTCCTCGACGCGGGCGAGCCCGTCGGCGCCGTCTTCGTTCGTTCCCGTGAGGACGACGCCGACGCAACGTTCGCGGTACGCCTCGGCGGCCGACCGGAAGAGCACGTCGATCGACGGACGCGCGTTCTGCACGAGACCTTCGGTCGACAGCGCGACCTTGCCGTCGTCCTCGACGAGCGTGTGGTAGTCGGTCGGCGCGAGGAGCACGACACCGGGGCGCGGGCTGTCCTTGTCCTCGGCTTCGCGCACGACGAGTGGTGTGTGCCGCTGGAGGAGCGGTGCGAGCAGGTCGCCGCTTCCCGGGCCGCGGTGCTGGGCGACGATCACGCCGGCGCCCGCTGCGTCGCCGAGACCCGTGAGGACCGTGCCCACGGCGTGCAGGCCGCCCCACGACGCGCCGATCACGATCAGCTCGTGTTCCACGCGCCTGCTTCAGCGAACCTTGCGATACAGGCGCTCCGCCGCGTCGATCTCCTCGAAGTTCCCTGCATGAGGGTTGTTGCGAAGCGATTCCTTCTGGCCGAGCCCGAGGACGCCGAACCGCGTGAGGCTCGCGTCGAACAGGTCGAACACGCGCTCCTGGAGGCTGTGCTCGAAGTAGATCATCACGTTGCGGCAGAGGATCACGTGGAACTCGTTGAACGACCGGTCCGAGACGAGGTTGTGCTGCGCGAGCACGGCGTTGCGGAGGAGCGAGCGGTCGAAGGCCGCGCCGTCGTAGGCGGTCACGTAGTAGTCCGAGAACGACCGCGTTCCGCCGGCTTCGATGTAGTTGCGCGTGTACTCCTGCATCTTCGAGAGCGGGAAGACGCCGTGCCGCGCCCGGTCGAGCACCACGTCGTTGATGTCCGTCGCGTAGATGCGCGTCCGGTCGTACACCTCCTCCTCTTCGAGAAGGATCGCGAGCGAGTACACCTCCTCGCCGGTCGAGCAGCCGGCGACCCAGATCCGGGCGAACGGGTACGTACGCAGCAGCGGGACGACCTTGTCGCGGAAGGCGCGGTAGAACGTCGGATCGCGGAACATCGCGGTCACGTTGATCGAGAGGTCGAGCAGGAGCCGCTGCATCACCTCCGGGTCCCGAAGGAGTCGGTCCTGCAGCGCCGAGATGCTCTCGAGCCCCTCGAGCTTGAGCCTGCGGTTGACCCGCCGGCGCAGCGACGCCGGCGCGTACTCGCGGAAATCGAAGCCGTAGCGGCGGAAGACGGCTTCGAGCAGGCAGTCCAGCTCGATCTTCTCGACGTCGTCCCGCGACGAGGCGCCGACGTTCGTGCCGGTCGCCGCCTGCGCGATGCTCATGCGCCCTAGGCTACCGTGGCCGCGCGGTCGTACAGCCAGACGCGGAGGAGCGACATCAGCTGATCGATGTCCACCGGCTTGGCGATGTAGTCGGAGGCGCCCGCGGCGATCGACTTCTCGCGATCGCCCTTCATCGCCTTTGCGGTGAGCGAGATGATCGGGAGCGACTCGAACTGCGGCATCGCGCGGATCCGCTTGATCGTCTCGTAGCCGTCGAGGCCGGGCATCATGATGTCCATCAGGACGAGGTCGAACGTCGCGTCGTCCTCGAGCATGCGGATCGCGTCGAGCCCGTTCTCCGCGTAGCGGACGTGCATGCCGCGCCCTTCGAGGACGTTGGTCAGGGCGAAGACGTTTCGCGCGTCGTCGTCGACGATGAGCACGCGCTTCGCCTCGAAGATCGCGTCGGCGCTGTGCAGTTGCTCGCAGCAGCTTTCGCTTCTCCGCCGGGAGTCGTGACTCGACGCGGTGGAGGAACAGCGAGGTCTCGTCGAGCAGCCGCTCGGGCGAGCGAACGTCCTTGACGATGATCGTCTCGGCAAAGCGCTGGAGCTTCGTCTCCTCGGTGCGCGTGAGCTGCTTGCCGGTGTAGATGATCACCGGCAGGTTCGAGAACCGCGGGTCGGTCTTCACCTGCTCGAGCAGCTGAAAGCCCTGCATCTTGGGGAGCTTCAGGTCGAGGACCATGCAGTCGAAGGTGCGCAGCTCGAGCTCCGCCAGCGCCTCCTCGCTCGAGCCGACCGAGGTCACACGCACGTCGTCGCCGTCGCCGAGCAGCTCGCCGATCGCCTTCCGCTGCGTCTCGTCGTCGTCGACCACGAGCAGGTTCCGGATGTCGCGCTCGAGGAAGCTCGACATCTGCGCGAACGTCTCCTCGAGGTGCTCCTTCTCGATCGGCTTCGAGAGGAAGGCGACGGCGCCGGCGCGCAGCGCGTGCTGTCGCCCGTTGTTCGCTCCGGTGACGACGTGCACGGGGATGTGGCGCGTGTCGGGGTGGCGCTTGAGGTGATCGAGCACGGCCCAGCCGTCGAGGCCGGGCAGCTGCATGTCGAGGACGATCGCGTCCGGCTTGTACTCGTGCGCGAGCGCGAGGCCGACGTCGCCGCGAAGCGCGACGATGCCCTTGAAGCCGCGGCTCCGCGCCACCTCGAGCACCGTCGAGGCGAAGCCGGGGTCGTCTTCGACGATCAGGACGACACGGTCGGCCGCTTCGATCTTCTCGCGGTCGTCGGGAAGCTCCTGCGGCAGCGCGAGGGCAGACTCGAGGTCGACTCCCGGCTGTAGGGATGCGCGCCGCTCGCGCGTGAGCGGGTCGTCGCTCGGCTCGACGGGCCGCACGGGCTCGGGTCGGTGGCTCACCGGCAGGTAGAGCGTGAACGTCGACCCCTTGCCGACACCCGACTCGACCTGGATCTCGCCGCCGAGCAACCGGGCGATCTCGCGGCTGATCGAGAGGCCGAGGCCGGTGCCGCCGTAGCGGCGGCTCGTCGTCCCGTCCGCCTGCTGGAAGGCCTCGAAGATGAGCTTGAGCTTGTCCTCCGGAATTCCGATGCCCGTGTCCGAGACGGCGAAGGCGACGACCGTCTCCTCCGCGCGCAGCGTGTCGTGCCGGAAGCGCGTGTTCGGCGGCGCGAGCGCGATGCGCAACGAGACCGTTCCCTCGTGCGTGAACTTGAACGCGTTCGACAGGAGGTTCTTGAGAATCTGCTGCAGGCGCTGCTCGTCGGTCGCCATCGTCCGCCGCGCGACCGCGTCCTGCACGTCGACGCGGAACTCGAGCCCCTTCTGCTCGGCGACGGGTCGGAACGACCGCTCGACGTACTCGCGCACGTCGGCGAAGACGAGATCGGAGACCTGGACGTCCATCTTCCCGGCCTCGACCTTCGACAGGTCGAGGATGTGGTTGATCAGGTCGAGGAGGTCGCTGCCCGCCGTGTAGATCGTGTTGGCGAACTCGAGCTGCTTGTCGGTCAGGTTCTGCTCGGGGTTCTCGGCGAACAGCCGCGCGAGGATCAGCAGCGAGTTCAGAGGCGTGCGCAGCTCGTGCGACATGTTCGCGAGGAACTCGCTCTTGTACTTGGACGAGAGCGCGAGCTGCTCCGCCTTCTCCTCGAGCGCTGCACGCGCCTCCTCGATCTCCTGGTTCTTGATCTCGATTCGCATGTTCTGCTCCTCGAGCAACATCGCCTTCTCCTCGAGCTCGGCGTTCGTCTGCTGCAGCTCCTCCTGCTGCTGCTGGAGCAGCTCCTCGGACGCCTTCAGAGACGCGGCCTGCATCTCGAGCTCGGTAGTTCGACTGCTTCAGCTCCTCCTGCTGCGACTGGAGCTCCTCGGAGCGCTCCTGCAGCTCGTCCGTCAGCTGCCGCGACTGCACGAGCAACTCCTCGGTGCGCATGTTCTGGTGGATGACGTTGATGACGATGCCGAGCGACTCCATGAGCTGGTCGAGGAACGCCTGGTGCGTCGCGCTGAACGGCCGGAACGACGCCAGCTCGACCACGGCCAGCACCTGGTCCTCGAACAGGGCCGGCAGCACGAGGATCGTGTTCGGCGCCGAGTCGCCGAGGCCGGAAGCGATGCGGACGTAGTCGTCGGGCGCCTCGGTCAGCAGGATCGACGTCCGCTCGAGCGCGGCCTGGCCGACGAGCCCCTCGCCGAGGCGGAACCGGTTCGAAACGTTCTTCCGCTCCTTGTACGCGTAGCTTGAGATGAGCCGCAGCTCGACCTCGTCCTCCTCGATCGGCTCGGCGATGAAGAACGCGCCGTGGTGGGCGCCGACGAGCGGCGTCAGCTCCGACATGATCATCCGGCTGACGGTCTCGAGGTCGCGCTGCCCCTGCATCATCCCGGTGAAGCGCGCGAGGTTCGAGTTGAGCCAGTCCTGCTCGGCGTTGCGGCGCGTCGTCTCGGCGAGGTTGCGGATCATCTCGTTGATGTTGTCCTTGAGCTCCGCGACCTCGCCCTTCGCGTCGACGGAGACCGAGCGCGTCATGTCGCCCTGCGTCACCGCGGTGGAGACGTCGGCGATCGCGCGCACCTGCGTCGTCAACGACGCGGCCATCGTGTTCACGTTGTCGGTGAGGTCCTTCCAGACGCCCGAGACGCCCTTCACCTGAGCCTGCCCGCCGAGGCGGCCCTCGGTGCCGACCTCCTTGGCGACGCGCGTCACCTCGTCCGCGAAGGAGGAGAGCTGGTCGACCATCGTGTTGATCGTGCTCTTGAGCTTCAGCACCTCGCCGCGCGCGTCGACGGTGATCTTCTGCGAGAGGTCTCCCTGCGCGACGGCGGTCGTGACGTCGGCGATGTTCCGCACCTGACCGGTCAGGTTGTCCGCGAGCGTGTTGACGGAGTCGGTGAGGTCCTTCCAGGTCCCGCTGACGCCCTTGACCTTCGCCTGGCCGCCGAGCTTGCCTTCGGTGCCGACCTCGCGCGCGACGCGCGTCACCTCGTCGGCGAACGACGAGAGCTGGTCGACCATCGTGTTGATCGTGTTCTTCAGGCGGAGGATCTCGCCCTTGACGTCGACGGTGATCTTGCGACCGAGGTCGCCCTCGGCCACCGCGGTCGTGACCTCGGCGATGTTCCGCACCTGATCGGTGAGGTTGGACGCCATGAAGTTGACGTTGTCGGTGAGGTCCTTCCATACGCCCGAGACGCCGTCGACGCGAGCCTGGCCGCCCAGCTGACCCTCGGTCCCGACCTCGCGCGCGACGCGCGTCACCTCCGCGGCGAACGAGCGCAGCTGGTCGACCATCGTGTTGATGGTCTCCTTGAGCTCGAGCACCTCGCCGCTCGCGCCGACCGAGATCTTGCGGCTCAGATCGCCGGCCGCGACGGCCTTCGTCACGTCGGCGATGTTCCGCACCTGGTTCGTGAGGTTGTCCGCGAGTGTGTTGACGTTGTCGGTCAGGTCCTTCCAGGTGCCGCTGACCCCCTGAACCTGAGCCTGGCCGCCGAGCTTGCCCTCGGTGCCGACCTCCTTGGCGACGCGCGTCACCTCGTCGGCGAACGAGCCGAGCTGGTCGACCATCGTGTTGATCGTGTTCTTGAGCTCGAGGATCTCGCCCTTGACGTGCGCGGTGATCTTCTTCGAGAGGTCGCCGTTCGCGACCGCGGTCGTCACCTCGGCGATGTCGCGCACCTGGGTGGTGAGGTTCGACGCCATCGAGTTGACGGAGTCGGTCAGCCCCTTCCACGTGCCCGAGACGCCCTCGACCTGGGCCTGGCCGCCGAGTTTTCCTTCGGTGCCGACCTCGCGCGCGACGCGCGTCACCTCGTCGGCGAACTCGCGCAGCGTGTCGATCATCGAGTTGATCGTGTCGGCGAGCTCCGCCACCTCGCCCTGCGCCTCGATGGTGAACTTGCGATGGAGGTCGCCGTGCGCCACGGCTGTGACGACGCGCGCGATTCCCCGCACCTGCGTCGTCAGGTTCGTCGCCATGAAGTTGACGTTGTCGGTGAGGTCCTTCCAGGTGCCGCTGACGCCCTTCACCTTCGCCTGGCCGCCGAGCTTGCCCTCGGTGCCGACCTCGCGCGCGACGCGCGTCACCTCGTCCGCGAAGGAGGAGAGCTGGTCGACCATCGTGTTGATCGTGTTCTTGAGCTCGAGGATCTCGCCCTTGACGTCGACGGTGATCGTCTTCGACAGGTCGCCGTTCGCGACCGCGGTGGTCACCTGCGCGATGTCGCGCACCTGGGCGGTGAGGTTCGAGGCCATCAGGTTGACGTTGTCCGTGAGGTCCTTCCAGACGCCGGAGACGCCCTTGACCTTGGCCTGGCCGCCGAGCTTGCCCTCGGTGCCGACCTCGCGCGCGACCCGCGTGACCTCGTCCGCGAAGGAGGAGAGCTGGTCGACCATCGCGTTGACGGTCGTGCCGATGCGGCGGAACTCTCCGCGCAACGGCCGGCCGTCGATCTTCAGCTCCATCTTCTGCGACAGGTCGCCGACGGCGACAGCGTCGATCACGCGTGCGATCTCGGTCGTCGGCCGGGCCAGGTCGTCGATCATCCCGTTGACCGCATCGACGGTCTGCTTCCACGCGCCGGACGCGTTCGGAACGGACGCGCGCTCGGTGAAACGGCCCTCGCGGTTGACGACGCGTGCGACGCGCCGAATCTCGCCCGTCAGCGTCGCGCGGCGCTCCGCCATCTCGTTGTAGGCCCGCGCGACCTCTCCGGCCAGCCCGTCCTGATCCTCCGGAATGCGGAAGTCGAAGTTGCCGGCGATCGCGGCGCGCAGGCCGGCGAGGACCTGGCGCAGCGTTGCCTCGTCGAGCGGCGCCGTTGCTCTCGGCGGCCGCTTGCTTCCGGGCACGCGGCGCCCGCGGCTGGCTCGCGCCGGCCGCGGCTCTCGTTTTCGCCGCACGAGAGGTCAGGGCGGATTTCTCCGGGGTCTCCAACCTGTGCCCTCGGGGCCTGCTGCCCCGAAAGGCGTCGACGGAAACCCGGATGTGGCTCTTAAACCCGGTTCAGAGCCTGCTCGAGGTCGGCCCAGAGCGAGTCGCAGTCCTCGAGCCCGACCGAGAGCCGGAGCAGGCCGGTCGGTACGCGGTCGCCCTCCCAGCGGTGGCGCGACTCCATCACCGAATGCGTGCCGCCGAGGCTTGTCGCGTTCGTGATCACCCGGGTCGCGGTCTCGACACCGCGTGCTGCGTCGCCGTCGGCCACGTCGAAGGAGAGGAGCCCTCCGAAGCCGGGATAGCGGACGATCTGCACGGCTGGATGCGCGTCGAGCCTCGCCGCCAGTTCGCGCGCCGTCGCGCTTTGCCGCTCCACCCGGACCTCGAGCGTCTCGAGGCTGCGGAGCAGCAGCCAGCACGGGTCCGGCGCGGCGACGATCCCGAGCGTCCCTCGCAGTTGCCGGAGGTCTGACGCCTTGTCTTCGTCCTTGGCGACGACGACTCCGAGCAGGACGTCGTCGTGCCCGGCGAGGTACTTCGTCGCGCTGTGGAGCACGAAGTCGGCGCCGTGCTCGAGCGGCCGGAGGTGGACCGGCGTCGCGACCGTCGCGTCCACCACGACGGTGCCGGGTGCGCGGCGGCCGCATCGAGGTCCGGCATCGTCAGGAAAGGGTTGGACGGCGCCTCGAGCCAGACGAGGTCTGCGCCGTCCGGCGGCGGGCCCGTCTGGTCGAACTCGACGACGTTGACGCCCCAGCGGCTCGAGCGCCGCGAGCAGCCGTCCGGTTCCGAAGTAGACGCCTGCGGCGAGCGCCACCGTCGATCCGGGCCGGAGCACGGAGAGCGCCAGCGCAGTCGTCGCGCCCGCGCCCGAGGGAAAGAGAAGCGCGTGCCCGCCGTCGAGGTCGCCGAGCGCCCGCTCGGCGGCGACGCCGGTCGGGTGCGCGTAGCGCTGGTAGAAGAAGTCGCCGTGCTCGCCGCGCTCGTCGTACGGCCAGATCGTGGAGCGGTCGAGGCTCACGCCCGCGACTCTACTTTCAAGCCATGGCCGGGGTCAGACCCCTCTCATGTCCCGGTCGGACATCGAGGACGGCTCCACGACAGGCTTCGCGCTCGCACCTCGGCCGCGGCAGACGGGCTCGGGTCGGCCACGGGGACGGACATGGCTCCGCGCTCGTCGTCGGGCTGCGGTCTGCACACGAAGTAGGCTCCGCGCGTGGCGAAGGCGGAGGAACAGCGCACGCACGAGACGACCGAGGCCAAGCTCGAGTGGCTCGCACAACTGCGCGAGAACGCGCTCCACGCCGGCAGCGAGCGCGCCGTCGAGCGCCACCGCTCCGAAGGCAAGCTGCTCGCGCGCGAGCGGGCCGAGCGGCTCTGCGATCCCGGCTCGTTCGTCGAGCTCGACCGCTACGTGCGCCACCGCGAGTCGAACTTCGGGATGCTCGACCGCCGGCCGTACGGCGACGCCGTCGTCACCGGCCACGGCACGATCTTCGGGCGCAAGGTCTTCGTCTTCTCGCAGGACTTCACCGTCTTCGGCGGCTCGCTGAGCGAGGTCTTCGCCGAGAAGATCTGCAAGGTGATGGACCTCGCGGCGAAGCTCGGGTGTCCCGTGATCGGGATCAACGACTCCGGCGGCGCGCGGATCCAGGAAGGCGTCGTCTCGCTGGCCGGCTACGCGGAGATCTTCTGGCGAAACGTGCAGTGCTCCGGCGTCATCCCGCAGATCTCGCTGGTCATGGGCCCGTGCGCGGGAGGCGCCGTCTACTCGCCGGCGATCACCGACTTCGTCTTCATGGTCGAGGGCTCGTCGTACATGTTCATCACCGGGCCCGACGTGGTGAAGACGGTGACGGGCGAGGAGGTGACGTTCGAGGAGCTCGGCGGCGCGGCAACCCACGCTTCGCGCAGCGGCGTCGCGCATTTCGTCGCGCCCGACGAGGAGGCATGCCTGGACGACGCTCGCTACCTCCTCTCGTTCCTGCCGCAGAACAACCTCGACGCGCCGCCGTTCGCCGAGCCGGCCGATCCGCGCGACCGCGAGAGCCCGGAGCTCGACACGCTGATCCCCGACAGCCCGAACAAGCCGTACGACATGAAGCAGGTGATCGCGTCCGTCGTCGACGACGGGGACTTCCTCGAGGTGCACGAGCGCTTCGCCGAGAACATCGTCTGCTGCCTTGCGCGCCTCGGCGGACACGTCGTCGGCGTCATCGGCAACCAGCCGCGCTCGCTGGCGGGGGTCCTGGACATCGACTCCTCGGTGAAGGCCGCGCGCTTCGTGCGAACGTGCGACACGTTCAACATCCCCCTCGTCACGTTCGTCGACGTGCCGGGCTTCCTCCCGGGAACCGAGCAGGAGTGGGGCGGGATCATCCGCCACGGAGCGAAGCTTCTCTACGCGTACGCCGAGGCAACCGTGCCGAAGCTGGCGCTGATCACGCGCAAGGCCTACGGCGGCGCGTACGACGTCATGAGCTCCAAGCACATCCGCGCCGACTTCAACTTTGCGTGGCCGAGCGCGGAGGTCGCGGTGATGGGGCCGGAGGGCGCCGTGAACATCATCTTCCGCCGCGAGCTCGAGGAGTCCGACGATCCGGAAGCTCGCCGCGCGGAGTTGATCGCCGACTACCGCGAGCGCTTCGCGAATCCGTGGTCGGCGGCCGAACGCGGCTACGTCGACGACGTGGTCGAGCCGCGGCGAACGCGGCCGGTCCTCATCGACGCGCTCGAGACCTGCCTGACGAAGCGTGAGCCGCGGCCCCGGCGCAAGCACGGCAACATCCCGCTCTAGCGCACGCCGACGCGAACGCGGTAGCCGAAGACGAACGGCACAGTGCGGTCTCCGAGCACTCGCCGCGCCACCGCCTCGAGCTCGTCGACGTCGAGCTCGCGCTCGAGCGCATCGTCGGTGCCGTCGGCCACCGGGAGGCCGAGGCTGCGCGCGAACCCGACGACGCGCTCCGCGTCTCCGTCCTCGACCGAATGGAGCAGGAGCTCGCGGCAGAAACGAAAGCGACCGCTCGCGCGCATCCGTTCCAGGTGCTCGCGCTTCGGCCAGCGATCCACGCCGCGCTTGATCCCGCGGGCGCTGCGCGCGGACCACCTGCGTTCCTGATAGCCGACGAACGCCTCGTCCACCTCGGGGTCGACGACCGGCGGCCAGTCGTAGTCGTAGGCGGCAAAGACGCCGCCGGGCCGGAGGATCCGCGCCGCCTCGGCGAAGACCGGGTCGGGCTCCATCCAGTGCAGCGACTGCGAGCACGTGACGACATCCGCGCAGGCATCGTCGAGGCCGGTCGCGCTCGCGAACGCCTCGCGGAACTCGACGCCGTCCGCCGGCTCGGCAACCGCGAGCATCGCGGCGTTCGGCTCGATCCCGATCGCGCGCTCGGCCACGCCCGCCCACGCGCGCGTCGAGAGCCCCGTGCCGCAGCCGAGATCCACGACGAGCGCGGGACGTGGCGCCCGCGCGTACCGCGACAGAAGCTCCAGCAGCTCCCGCGGCGGCCTCGGCCGGAACCGGTCGTACGTCGACGCGAAGCCCTCGCGTGCGTACCCCGATGCGTCGATCAGCCCCTGCTGAGAACTCGGTCACGAGCCGAGGCTAGTGCTTCGGCCGGGTGTCAGGCGACGGCGAGCGCGACCGGTGCGAGCTCGGCGACGAGCGCGTCGACCACGTCGGGGTCGAACTGCGTGCCGGAGCAGTCCTCGAGCTCGACGAGCGCCTCCTCCACGGACAACTTGCTCCGGTACACGCGATCGTTCGTCATCGCGTCGTACGCGTCGGCGACGAGGATGATGCGCGCGCCGAGCGGCGTCGCCTCGGCCTCGAGCCCGCCGGGATAGCCGGTGCCGTCCCAGCGCTCGTGGTGGTGGAGCACCCAGTCGGCGACGGCGTCGACCGCGAGGCTCTCGAGCATCCGATAGCCGATCTGCGGGTGGCGCTCGACCACCAGGCGCTCGGTGTCGGTGAGCGGCCCGGGCTTGCGAAGGATCTCGTCGGGCACGGCGAGCTTGCCCAGATCGTGGAGGTTGCCGGCCACGCGGACGAGCTCGATCTGCTCCTGCGGCAGGTCCAGCCGTTCGGCGATCCGTGCCGCGAGGTCGCCGACGCGCTGGGAGTGATTTCCCTCGTAGACGTCGCGGGCGTCGACGGCGCGGGCCAGGATCGCGGCCGCCCGGACGCGCGCCTCGCGGTCGGCGCTCCCGACGAGGCTCCTGAGCTCCGCGAGCTCGATCGCTTCGGGCCGGTACGCGCGCACCCGGTTCTTGCCGTGTTCCTTCGCCCAGTAGAGCGCGCTGTCCGCCAGCCGGATCAGCTCGTCGCGCGCGACGCCCTGAACCGGGAACGTCGCGACGCCGGCGCTGATCGTGATCCGCTCGCCTCGCACGATCTCCATCTCGCAGAGCCGATCGACGATTGCCGTGGCCGTCGAGAGCGACGTCTCGGCGTCGTAGTGCGGCAGCAGCACGGCGAACTCGTCGCCGCCGAGGCGGAACGCCTCGCCGCCCTGGCGCAACCTGGCCGCGACCTCCGACAGGACGCGGTCGCCCGTGGGATGGCCGTGGTCGTCGTTGATCCGCTTGAAGTCGTCGACGTCGATCAGGCAGAGGCTGAGCGGAGCGCCTTCTGCCTCCGCCGCGACAAGCTCCCGCTGAAGCCGCTCGTGGAAGTGGCGGTGGTTGCCGAGACCGGTCAGCGGATCGGTCAGCGCGAGGCGCATGGCGCGCAGCTCGCGGAAGGTCGAGCGCTGGTACAGCGAGATGGCGATCAGCGGGCCGACGAGCGCCGCCGAGAGCACGGCCGACCGCTGCCACATCACGACGAGCATCAACGCGGCCGACGCCATGAGGGCGAAGGGAAGGATCGTCGCGCGCGTGTTCGTCCGCACGAGCGTCACGAAGCTCCGCTTCGAGTGCACGGCGACCACGAGCGTGATCAGCAGCAGGTTGACCCAGTAGTCCAGCAGCGCGGCGACGCCGACTGCAGCGAGCAGTTCGCCCGTGTCCTGCCTCCCGAGCCAGCCGATCGACAGGCCCGCGACGGCCGCTCCGCCTCCGAAGACCGCGGCGTTGTACGACACACGCATGAGCGGGCGATGCTGGAGGAGTTGCGTGAACGTCCCGATTGCGGCGAGCAGCGCCGCGGCCTCCCAGCCGAACAGCACCGCCGTCGCGACGACGAAGACGTAGAGGAGCGAGACGCCTCCCGCGTCAGCGCCCTCGACGGGGACCGGAAAGCGCTCGGCGAACATCGAGGCCGCCAGCAGCGCGGCCAATCCGATCAGGCTCGCACTCGAGTGAGGCGTGCGGGCAAACCCGACGGCCGCCCAGAGAAGTGTGAAGGCGCCCGCTGCGCAGACGGGCACCAACACGACGAGTAGACGCGGCGGGTGGGCCGCACCTGTTTGCATCTACGCGCTTACCAGCCGAACTGGGCGAGGTCGGCGAGCCCGCCGAGGAACGCCGCTACCACGAGCATGCCGAGCGTCAGGATTGCGTAGAACCGGGGCATCCACTGGAGCATGGTGTCCTTCCGACCTAGAGGGACTCTGCAAGGCACCGATTGTGTCCGCGGGTCACTGCCCCAGCATCCCCTGGAGGGG
Organism: uncultured Actinomycetes bacterium; assembly: GCA_963708685.1. GTDB lineage: Bacteria > Actinomycetota > Thermoleophilia > Gaiellales > Gaiellaceae > DASVFB01. Next base: position 246,887 of record CAVPTP010000006.1, on the reverse strand, counting down.
TGATCTGCACGGGCAGACGGGGGATTCGCGGCGTCAGGCGAGCTGTGCTTCGGCGAGTGGCCGGCGCGCCCAGGCGAAGCTGGATGCGTACCAGCCGCTCAGAGGCGCCAGCGCGACGCCGTAGGCGGACGAGTGGATCAGCCAGCCGCCGCCGAGGTAGATCGCGGTGTGGTCGACCTGCGCCGGTGTGGACTTCGGGCCACGCGCGCCGAAGAAGAGCACGTCGCCGGGCTCGAGGCCGTCGATTGCGATCCGGTCGCGTTTCGCAACCTCCGCGCTCATCTGCATCGTCGTGCGGCCGCGAATCGCCTGTGCGAGCCCGGTCGCGCCCGTGTACTGCTGAAGCTTGTACACGCGCCAGACGAAGCCCGAGCAGTCGAAGCCGCCGGGTGCCGGCGAGCCGAACGGCGCCTGAGTTCCGTCGCTCGTTCCGCCCCAGACGTAGGGATAGCCGATCAGCGACACCGCGGTGCGGAGGACGCGGGCCTGCCACGGGGTCAGGACCGGTAGCCGGAAGTCGAGTGCCGCATCGCGCACGCGTTCGTGCCTCCCGATCCGCCAGCGAGAGGACGCGCGCAGCCGAGTAGGCGGCCTCGGCGCGGGTGGCGGCGTCGGCGGGGAGCAACTCGAGCGAGTCCTGTCCCGCCGGATGGTTCGTGCGGAGACCCAGGAGCCGGGCGACGACCTCGGTTCCGAAGCGGGCCGGCGGCTTCAGCCCTGCCGCGCGAGCCGTCGCGGCGAACGCCGCTCGCAGCGTCGCCGAGGCCGAGCCCGCGGACGAGCGCCGCGTCGAGCTCGGCCATTGTCGCCGGGTCGTTCGGCGCAGTCGGCGCGCTGTTGTTCCGGTCGGTCAGATCGGCGACGAGCCGTTCCAGTGCCGAGTGCGTGAGCGGCGCGTCGGGTCTGAACGTTGCTGCGCGGCCGCCCATGAGGCCGCGCGCGGTGACGACCGTGATCTGCGGCTGCGCCCAGGACGCCTTCGCCGCGACGCCGGCGAGTGCTGCCGCCGGGGTCAGCGCAACGAGCATGAGCAGCGGGACGAGGCGGCGGCGCATCCCGCGTGGCATCGGCCGGCGCGCCGACAGGCTTTAGAGTTCTCGCGCGTGGAAGCGGAGATCCGTCCGGAGCCGAGCGACGAGGAGCGGCGCGCGATTCTCGCCGCGCTCGCTCGCGTCGGCGCGCTTCCAGCTTCCTATTCGAGCCGGTGGCGCGCCTCTGCGCTCGACGACCTACGCGACGACGCGCTTGCGGAGCAGTCCGGGCGCGACCCGCGCGTAGTCCAGCCCTGACACCCACGTCAGCACAACCGCGACGAGCAGGGCCCACCACGCGACGGTGGTCGACCAGGCGCCCGCCGCCGCGAAGCCGCCGACGGCTGCGGCTACCGCCTGCGACCACGTCTTCAGCTTGCCGAGGTCGCGCGCGGGAATCACGACGCCGCGCTCGAGGGCGGCCAGCCGAAGGCCCGAGACGAGGAACTCGCGGGCGACGATCGCCACGACCATCCACGCGGGGAACACGTCCTGATCGATCAGGACGACGAGCACCGCGAGGACGAGCAGCTTGTCGGCCACCGGGTCGAGGAGCGACCCGAGCGAGGACGTGTGACCGCGACGGCGCGCGATGCGGCCGTCGAGCCAGTCGGTGGACATCGCCGCGATGAAGAGGCCGGTCGCCCAGTAGTTGTGTCCGCTGAAGTTCCACTCGTACAGCAGGACGACGACGGGCACTGAAAGCGCACGGGCGATCGTCAGCTGATCAGGAAGAGTCACCGCCGGGACAGAATAAGCGCGTGCCGTTCACGAAGGTCCTCGTCGCGAACCGCGGAGAGATCGCGATTCGCGTCTTTCGAACGCTCCGCGAGCTCGACATCGGAGCCGTCGCCGTCTACTCCGAGGCCGATCGCGGCTCGCCTCACGTCGCTTATGCCGACGAGGCATACGTCCTGGGCGCGGGCGCTCCGGCCGAGACGTACCTCTCGGCGGAGCGGCTCGTCGACATCGCGCTGCGGTCGGGGGCAGACGCGATCCATCCCGGCTACGGCTTCCTCGCGGAGAACGCACCGTTCGCGCGGCTGATCGAGGACGCAGGGCTCGTCTGGATCGGCCCGCCGCCCGACGCGATCGAGGCGATGGGATCGAAGATCGCGGCGCGCGAGCGCATGCGTGCTGCCGGCGTTCCGGTCGTGCCGGGCACGACAGAGCCCCTCGAGTCGGTCGAGCAACTCGTGCGCGTCGGCGACGAGCTCGGCTGGCCGCTCGCCATCAAGGCGTCGGCCGGCGGCGGCGGCAAGGGCCTCAAGGTGGTTCGAAACGCGAACGAGGCGGCGTCGGCGCTCGAGTCGGCCAAGCGCGAGGGCTCGGCCTACTTCTCCGACGACACGGTCTACATCGAGCGCTACCTCGAGGACCCGCGCCACGTCGAGGCCCAGATCATCGCCGACGCGCACGGCACCGTCCTCTTTCTCGGCGAACGCGACTGCACGATCCAGCGCCGCCATCAGAAGCTCGTCGAGGAGACGCCGTCGCCCGCGGTCGACGCGGCCGCTGCGCGAGCGGATCGGCGAGATCTCCGTCGCGGCCGCACGGGCGGTCGGCTATCGCAGCGCGGGCACGATCGAGGGGCTCCTGTCGCCCGAGGGCGAGTGGTTCTTCCTCGAGATGAACACACGGATCCAGGTCGAGCACACCGTGACCGAGCTCGTGACCGGGCTGGACCTCGTCCGCGAGCAGATTCTCATCGCGGCCGGAAAGCCGCTATCGCTGCGTCAGGAAGACGTGCGCCTGAGCGGGCACGCGATCGAGTGCCGGATCAACGCCGAGGACGTGTCGCAAGCCTTCCGTCCGGCGCCGGGGCGGGTCACGGCCTACCGGGAACCGGCGGGGCCGGGAGTGCGCGTCGACTCCGGGGTGACGGTCGGCACCGAGATCTCGCCGCTCTACGACCCGCTCGTCGCGAAGGTGATCGTCCACGCGCCGGATCGCGAGCAAGCGCGGCGGCGGATGCTGCGAGCGCTGGAGGAGTTCGTGATCGAAGGACCGCTGACGTTGCTCGGATTCCACCGCGCGCTGCTCGCCCACCCGTGCTTTGTCGAAGGCGCGACGTGTCACGGGATCGTCGAGTCGCAGATGCTTGCGCAGCAGGCGGAGGAGTTGTCTCACGAGAAAACAAGCGTAGCTCCATCGCCGGACGGCGCCGTGCGCGCGCGGCAGCGCGAGGTCGAGGTGGACGGGCGCCTCTTCGCCGTGACCGTGGTCGAACCGGAGCCGCCGTGGGGTGAGCTGGTACGGCGCCGCCGCGAGCGGACCGAGGCCGGCGACGGTGCCGGGGGCAAGGGTGCCCTGACGAGCCCGATGCAGGGGACGGTGCTCGCGGTCCACGTCGCGGAGGGCGATGAGGTGGCGGCGGGCCAGCTGATCTGCATCGTCGAGGCGATGAAGATGGAGAACGAGATCCACGCCCAGCGATCCGGGAACGCTGACCCGCCTCTCCGTCGCGCCCGGCCAGCCGGTGACGGCCGGTCAGGTGATCTGCGTCGTCGAGTCGCCATCCGGCGACTAGACTCGCCCGCGGCCGTGGATCTCTACGAGTACCAGGGGAAGCAGCTTTTCCGGCGCTTCGGCATACCCGTGTCCGAAGGACGCCTGGCGACCTCGCCCGAGGAGGCGCGCGCCGCGGCGGTCGACCTCGGCGGCGCCGGTCGTCGTCAAGGCGCAGGTCCTCACCGGGGGCAGGGGCAAGGCCGGCGGAGTGAAGCTCGCCGAAGGTCCGGTGGACGCGGAGCAGAAGGCCCGCGAGATCCTGGGACTCGACATTCGCGGGCACCTGGTGCGCAGGCTCTGGATCGAGCGCGCGTCCGACATCGCGAAGGAGTACTACCTCTCCGCTCACGTTCGACCGGTCCGAGAAGAAACCGCTTTTCATGCTCACGACGAAAGGTGGCGTCGAGATCGAGCAGGTCGCCGAGGAGAGTCCCGACGCACTCGCGCGGCTGCACGTCAACGTCCTCGAGAACTTTCAGCCGTACCAAGGGCGGCGCCTCATCTACGGCGCGGACATCTCGGACGCCGGCGAGCAGCGGCAGGTGCTCGACATCATCGGAAAGCTCTATGCGTGCTTCACGGAGTCCGACGCGATGCTGTGCGAGATCAACCCGCTGATCGTGACGCCTGACGGATACCGTGAAGGCGCTCGACGCAAAGGTGACCGTCGACGACGGCGCGCTGTTCCGGCATCCGGACATCGCGGAGATGCGGGACGTCGCGGCGGCCGACCCGCTCGAGGCATTCGCCCGAGAGAAGGGCGTGACATACGTGAAGCTCGACGGCTCGGTCGGGATCCTCGGCAACGGCGCCGGGCTCTCGATGTCGACCGTCGACGTCGTCGTCGTTGCGGGTGGGCGGCCCGCGAACTTTTGCGACCTCGGCGGCGGCGGCGACGCCGAGGGCGTCGTGGACGCGCTCGAGGTGATCGCGCGGGATCGCGACGTGCGCTCCATCTTCTTCAACATCTTCGGCGGGATCACGCGCTGCGACGAGGTCGCGCGAGGGATCCTCGCCGCGCTCGAGCGGATGTCGATCGAGCTGCCGATGGTCGTGCGACTCGACGGCACGAACGCGCAGGAGGGGCGGGCGCTGCTCGAGGGCACGCCGAACCTCTACGTCGAGCCGACGATGCTCGACGCCGCACGGCGTGCGGTGGAGCTGGCGGCGTGAGCGATCGCTGGAGCGCGCACGCCGAGGCCTATCGGCAGAGCGAGGCGCACCGCAGCGGCGCAGACCTGGAGCTGATCGTCGAGTGGGCCGAGGGCGAGACGGCGCTGGACGTCGCATCGGGCGGCGGTCACGTGGCGCGGCGCCTCCGGGAGGCCGGCTTCACGGTCGTGACCGTCGATCCCGCGCCGGGGATGCGCGCGGACGTCCTCTCGAATGCCGAGGAGCTTCCGTTTGCCGACGCGAGCTTCGACGTCGTCGTCACCCGGATCGCTCCGCATCACTTCGCGAACGTCGGCGCAGCGGTGACGGAGATGGCGAGGGTCTCCCGCGCGCTCGTGCTCGTCGTCGACAACCTCTATCGCGACGACAGCGTCGAGGAAGCGGAACGGCTCCGCGACCCGACGCACGTCCGCAACTACAGCGAGCTCGAGTGGCGCGAGCTCTTCGAGCAGGCGGCGCTCGACGTCGAGGCGGTCGAGCTGATCGAGACCGAGATCGACGCCGACGCGTGGCTCGCGCGCGCGGGGTGCGAGGGCGAGGAGGCCGCGCGGGTGCGCGAGCTGCTCGGCGCGAGGATCGACGGCGGCCGCCTCGCGATGACGCGGATCGCGCTCAAGGGGCGCACCCGCTGATGGCGATCATCGTCGACAGGGACACCCGACTCGTCGTCCAGGGCCTCACCGGAAGCGAGGGACGGTTCCACGGGCTCCGCAACCGCAACTACGGCACCAACGTCGTCGCCGGCGTCACGCCCGGCAAGGGCGGGCAGGACGTCGAAGGCATCCCCGTCTTCAACACCGTCGCCGAGGCCGTCGCGGGGGCCGAAGCCAACACGACGCTCATCTTCGTACCGGCTCGATTCGCCGTCGATGCGGTGTACGAGGCGGTGGACGCAGGGATCGGCACGGTCATCTGCGTCACCGAGCACATCCCGGCGCACGACATGCTTCGCGTCTACACGTACATCCGCCCGCTCGGGATCACCCTCGTCGGCCCGAACTGCCCGGGCGTCCTCTCGCCGGGCAAGGCGAACGTCGGGATCATCCCTGCCGAGATCTTCAGCGAGGGCAACGTCGGTCTCGTCTCGCGCTCCGGCACGCTGACCTATCAGATCGGCCACGAGCTCACGCAGCTCGGCCTCGGCAACTCGACCATCGTCGGCATCGGCGGCGACCCCGTCGTCGGATCCTCCTTCGTGGACGTACTCGAGAAGTTCGAGTCCGATCCGGAGACCGAGTACGTCGTGCTCGTCGGCGAGATCGGCGGCAACGAGGAGGAGAAGGCGGCCGCATTCATCGAGGAGCGGATGTCGAAGCCCGTGCTCGCGTACATCGCAGGGTTCTCGGCGCCACCCGGCAAGACGATGGGTCACGCGGGCGCGATCATCTCCGGAACGTCCGGAACTGCGGAGGCGAAGAAGGCTGCGCTCGAAGCCGTCGGGATCACGGTCGGCACGACGCCGACCGAGGTCGCGCAGCTCGTCGCCGAGCGTGTCGGCGCTCGCGCCTGACTAGCGACGTCCGCGACGAGCGGCGCCAGCCCTCGGCCGATCAGCTCGACCGTCTCGAGATCCTCGTGCACGAGGTGCTGGAGGTAGGCGCCGTCGCAGCCGGCCTGGGCGTAATCGCGGAGGCGCTCGGCGACCTCGTCGGTCGTGCCGACGATCCAGCTCGCCGGCGGATCGCCGTCGCGGCCGACGAGCTCCTGCACCCGGCGGAGGTTCGCCTCGGCTCGTCGCCCTGTCGTCGCCGGCGACGAACGTCGTCATCAGCGTGAACCGGATCGAAGCCGGGTCGCGTCCGGCGGCCGCGCAGGCTTCGTCGAGGCGGCTTCGTCGCACGCGAAGCTCCTCCGGCGTGACGCCGAAGGTGTTGTACTCGTCCGCGTGGCGGACGGCCGGGCCGAGCGTGCCCGGCCCTGGCGCCGCCGCCGACGATCAGCGGCGGGCGCGGGCGCTGGATCGGCTTCGGCTGCACTTCGTCGTCCTCCGTCCAGTGGCGGACGATCGTGTCCACCTGCTCGGCGAAGCAGGCGCGCCCGCTCGCGCGGCGGCGGAAACGGGAAGCCGTGGATGGCGTGCTCGCGCTCGTTCCAGCCCATGCCGATCCCGAGCTCGACCCTGCCACCGGAGATGTGGTCGACGGTGACGGCGCTCTTGGCGAGCACCGCAGCCGGCCGGAACGTGACGGGAGAGACCAGGGTGCCGAGCCTGATTCGCTCGGTCACCGCGGCCAGGCCGGCGAGCGTCGTCCACGCGTCGAGCGCGCTGCCGGGACTGCGGGTCCAGCCGCGGTAGTGATCCGAGCGGAAGAGACCGTCGACGCCGTGCTCCTCGCACGCCTGTGCGAGCGCGACCCATTGCGGCCAGGTCACGTCCTCCTGTCCCTCGATCATCAGCCGCAGCCGCATGGGGCGAGGCTACCCGGCTGCTGCTCTGCCTAGACTGGACATGTGCCGACGATCTCCTTTGCGCGCGGGGTTCCCGCCCCCGAGTGCCTGCCCGTCGACGAGCTCGCCGAGAGCGCGCACGCAGCGCTTCTCGCAGACGGGCGGACGATCCTCTCGTACGGCTCGCCGAGCGGTTACGAGCCGCTCCGCGACTGGATCGCCGAGCGCCACGGGGTCGAGCGCGATCGCGTCTTCGTCACGAACGGCGGGCTCCAGGGCTTCGTCTTCTTCGCGCAGCGCTTCGGCCGCAACGCGCGCGTGCTCGTCGAGCAGCCGACCTATGACCGGCCGCTCAAGCTCCTCCGGGAGCTCGGAGCGGAGATCGTGCCCGTGGCGATGGACGAGGAAGGCCTCGACCCCGACGCGCTGGAGGCAGCGCTCGCCGGAGGGGCCAAGCCCGGGTTCCTCTACACGATTCCGACCTTCCAGAACCCGAGCGGGCGCACGCTCACGACCGAGCGGCGGCGCCGGATCGTCGAGCTGGCGCGGGCGCACGACCTGCTCGTGCTCGAGGACGACCCGTACGGGCTCGTCCGCTTCGACGGAGAGCCGGAGCCTTCGCTGCTCGAGCTCGACGGCGGCGACCACGTGGTCTACACGTCGTCCTTCTCGAAGACGGTCGCCCCGGGGATCCGGGTCGGCTACTTCATCCTTCCGCCCGACCTGCGCGCCGAGCTCGAGGCTACATCTACATCCACCTACATCACTCCGGCCCTGGTCGGACAGGCGACGGTTCACGCGTTCGTTCAGGGCGGGCGATTCGAATCGAATGTCGCACGCGTCTGTGACCTGCTCCGCGTCAGGAGGGACGCGATGCTCGAGGCGCTCGACCGAGAGCTCGCCGGCTCGGGTGCCACGTGGTCGCGGCCGCATGGCGGTTACTTCGTCTGGCTCGATCTGCCCGGCGTCGACGGCGGCGAGCTGCTCGAGCGGGCGACCGGCGCCGGCGTGACGTTCGTTCCCGGAACCGACTTCGGAGGCGCGCCGTCGACGGCGCGGCTCGCCTACAGCTTCGTGTCACCCGACGAGATCCGCGAAGGCGTCGAGCGGCTAGCCGCTCTCGCGCCGGCTGCGTCGCCGCACTAGCTGCGACAGCAGCAGTCCGCCGACGAGGCCGATCACCAGGGTGAGCAGGATCACCCAGATCACGGATGTGTGTGCGGACCAGAGGACGAAGTGGACGGTGACCTTCTTGTTGTTCTCGGCGATGAACGCGACGACGTACGCCCCGATCAGCACGAGGCCGCCGACGATCAGCCACAGACGTGGCTGGAAGGTCTCGCGCGCTTCAGGGTCGAGGCCCTTGCCGCGGAAGAGGCGCACGCGGCGAGTCTAGGCTGCTGCGTGCTGCTGCGCGAGCTGCCGAAGCGGCCGCGGCACGAGTCGCGGCTGCTGTGCGGGGGCCAGCGCGCCACGCGCGTAGCCGCGAAACGTGGGGCAGGCAATCTCGGTCGGGATCGCGCAGAGTCCGGCCCTGCGGAAGTAACAATCTGCGCACGTCGACACGACCAGCTTGGCCATCGATCTCCCCTTCGGTGTTTGTCCTGAGCCCTCGAACCCGCCTGCTACGAGCGTGGATACTAGGGCCGCGTCCGAAGGATGCAAGCGGGCGAGAATTGAAAAGCCCCCAATTTCCTGGAGATTCAAACCCCCCGAAATCCGCTGCTAAGCGGTAGATTTTGGCAACGTTGCCAGCGAGCGCAACGCCTGTCGAAAACTATGCACAGGCACGATCCGCACCCCGTGCGCGTAGCGCCGGGCTTCAGCGGCGTTTTCCCCAGCCGGGACGAGGAAGAGGTGGATTCCCGAACGCCGAACGCCGATCGTCTTCTGCTTGAGGCCGCCGACCGGGGAGACCGAGCCGTCGAGCTCGAGCTGGCCCGTCGCGGCGACCCGCTGCCCGTGGTCGACGTCGCGGCCGAGCTTCTCCATCACCTCGAGCGCGAAGGCCAGCCCAGCGGAGGGCCCGCCGACATCTCCGGCGTCGATCTTCACCTTGAGCGGGAGCTTGATCGAGGCGTTCTGCGAGATGAAGACGCCGACGATCGAGCGCCGCGGTTGTCCCGGATCGGCGATCGTCCTGACGTCGACCGTCGTGAGCCCGCTGCCGCGCCTGACGGTGAACCGCACGTTCGCGCCCGGCTTCAGGCTCCCGACGACGCGCCTGAGATCCGCCGGCGTCCGGACCGGCTTGCCGTTCGCCGCGGTCACGATGTCCGTGGGCAGGAGCTTTCCGGCGGCGGGGCCGTCCGAGGCGACCTGATCGACGAGCACGCCGCTCGGCTTCGCCTCCACGCGATAGCCCGCCGCTCTGAGCGCGAGCGCCGCTGCGATCTGCTGCGATCTCGTCATCTCCTGCTGGTCGGCCGTCTGTCTTTGCTTCTCGCTGACACCCGGCGCGAGGATCGCCGACTGCGGGATCAGCTCCGCGCCCTCGTGGATCCCGGGCCAGAGCCGCTCGATGAGCGAAGCCTTGCGGACGAAGATGTCGACGAAGTAGATGCCGCCCTTGTCCGGCTTCGGCCGGCGGGCGTCGACGCTCACGAGCGATTCCACGGGATGGGCGCGGTCCGGCAGGAAGATGTACGCGTTCGACGGCAGCAGCCAGAGCAGCAGGAACGCGACGACGAGCAGCACCAGTCCGGCGACGGCGAGCCGCAGCGGCGAGAGCGCGCGGCGGAGGCTCAAAGGAGACCGCGGAACAAGCCGCCGTCCACCGGGATGTGCGTGCCGCTGATGTAGGAGCCGCGGCTCGAGCACAGGAAGGCGACGAGATCCCCGAGCTCGCGCGGCTCGCCGAGCCTCTGCGCCGGGATCCTGGCGACCTCTTCGGCGGGCGGGCCTTCGCCGTAGAGCTCGCGCAGGCGCGCGGTCGCGATGCGCCCGGGCGCGACCGAATTGACGGTCACTCCCTTGGGGCCGAGCTCGTTGGCGAGCGACTTCATGTACCCGACGACGCCCGGACGGACGGCGTTCGTCAGCGCGAGGTGCGCCGTCGGCTCCCGGACGGCAAGGGAGCTGATCAGGACGATCCGCGCCTGGTCGCTGGCGAGGAGATGCGGTAGAGCGAACCGGACGAGGCGGACGACCGGCAGCAGCAGCAGCTCGACGGCGGCCTGAACCTGCTCGGCGTCGATCTCGTCCGCATGCGAGGGCGGTGGCCCGCCGCTGTTCGGGACGAGGATGTCGATCCCCCCATATGCCTCGACCGCGGTACCGACGGCGCGCTCGATGTCTGCGGCATCCCGCACGTCGCCGACGACGGCGCGACCGCCGATGCGCTCGGCCTCCTGCTCGAGCAGGTCGCCGCGCCGTGCGAACATGACGACGTTCGCACCTTCCTCGGCGAGCGCCTCGGCAGACGCGAGCCCGAGCCCGGACGACGCGCCGCAGACGATCGCGGTGCGGCCTTTGAGGCCGAAATCCATTCGCTAGGTGGTCAGGACGCCGACGACCTCACGCACGGCGTCGGCCGACTCCTGGAGCCACGTGCGCTCCTGCTCGGTCAGGTCGATCTCGACGATCTCCTCGATCCCGTTCGCGCCGAGCTTGACCGGCACGCCCATGTAGAGGCCGTCGATGCCGTACTCGCCCTCGAGCAGCGCAGTGCAGGGGAGCACGCGCTTCTCGTCGAGGACGACTGCGTCGACCATCTGCGCCGCGGCCGCTCCGGGCGCGTACCAGGCGGAGGTGCCGAGCAGGTTCACGAGCTCGCCGCCTCCCTTCCGCGTGCGCTCGACCATCGCCTCGATCCGATCCTCCGCGACGAGCTTGGCGAGCGGGACGCCGCCGACGCTCGTCGCGCTGACGACCGGAACCATCTGGTCGCCGTGGCCGCCAAGGACTGTCGCGGACACGTCCTTGGCGGAGGAGCGCGTCTCCCAGGCGATGAACGTGCTGAAGCGGCTCGTGTCGAGGATCCCGGCCATGCCGAAGACCCGTTCTTTGGGAAAGCCGGAGACGTTCTTCGCCACGTGACACATGGCGTCGAGCGGGTTCGAGACGACGATCACGACCGCGTCGGGGCTCGCGGCGACGACCTGCCCAGTTACAGAGCCGACGATCCTCTCGTTCGTCGCAACCAGGTCGTCGCGGCTCATGCCCGGGGAGCGCGGCAAACCGGCGGTGATGACGACGACCTCGGAGCCGGCCGTCTCGTCGTAGCCGTTGGAGCCGGTAACGCGCGGCTCGTATCCGAGGACGGCGCCCATCTGGTTGATGTCGAGCGCCTTGCCCTGCGGCAGGTTCTCCTTGATGTCGACGAGCACGATCTCGGCGTAGTCGCGGGCCGCGAGGACCTGCGCGCACGTCGCGCCGACGTTCCCGGCACCGACGACCGTGATCTTCCGCCTCTCCGACACGTCGTGCAGGATCGTAGCTTCGGCCTCGTGCTGCGCGCGGTAACGTTGGCAGCGATGGCGAAGAAGTCGGTGCAGCTGTCGGGCGTCGTCGTCGCACAGACCTCGATCTGCTCGATCGACGCAGAGCGCGGAGTCCTCATGTACCGCGGCTACGACATCGCCGACCTCGCCGAGCACGCGACCTACGAGGAGGTCGCGTATCTGCTCCTCGAAGGCGACTTGCCTTCGAGCGAGGCGCTCGCCCAGTTCCGCGAAGAGCTTGCCGAGCGCGAGCTGCCGGCGGCGACGTGCGCCTTGATCGACGAGAACGCGGCGAAGGCAGCTCCGATGGAGATGCTGCGGACGGCAGTCTCGTCGCTGTCGTTCGACGATCCGGCGGAGGCGGAGATCGATCGCGCGAACGAGCGGCGCAAGGCGGCCCGGCTGATCGCGCTGCTGCCGACGATCGTCGCCCGGTACGACCGCCGGCGCCGCGATCTCGAGCCGGTCGAGCCCGATCCATCCCTTTCCTACGCCGAGAACTTCCTGACGATGCTGCGCGGCGACACGCCCACCGAGCAGGAAGCGCGGGCGTTCGAGGTGGCGATGATCGTCCACGCCGAGCACGAGATGAACGCGTCGACCTTCACTGCGCGGGTCGTCGCGGGGACGCTCGCCGATCTGCACTCAGCCGTGGTTGCCGCGATCTGCGCGCTCAAAGGCCCGATCCACGGTGGCGCCAACGAGCAGGCGATGGCGCTGTTCGTCGACGCGGGTGCGCCCGAGCGCGCAGCAGACGTCGTCCGCGCGAGGTTCGAGCGGAAGCAGACCGTCTACGGGTTCGGCCACCCGCTCTACGTCACGATGGATCCGCGGGCCACGATCCTGAAGCACTGGTCGGAAGCCCTGTCGCTGGACGGCGGCGAGCCCAACTGGTTCGCGATCACGGACGCGGTCGAGCAGGCGGTGCGGGAGCAGAAAGGCCTGTGGCCGAACGTCGATCTCTACTCCGGCTCGCTCTACAGCTACCTCGGCATCCCGACGGACCTGTTCACGCCGCTCTTCGAGTGCAGCCGTGTCGTGGGCCAGGCGGCCCACGTGCTCGAGCAGCACGCCGACAACAAGATCATCCGGCCCGGCGCCGAGTACGTCGGTCCCGAGCCGCGCGACTACCCGGTCGCCTCGCGCTCTTGAACCTGGCCGAAGCCGCGGCGCACGCGCAGGAGCTCGCCGAGACAGGCGACGAGCGCGGCATCGCAACGCTCCGACGCGAGTGGGAGGACGAGGTCGAGGGAGCCGTCCGCGACTCCGACTACCGCGTTCGTGCGCTCGGCTACCGGGCGATCGGCCAGTTCCGCTACCGCCAGAAGGTCGAGCTCCTCCAGCGCGGTCTCGAGGACGAGAGCCCGGCGTGCCGCGGCTCTGCTCTCGTCTCGCTCGAGCTCCTGTCACGCGACAGCCCCGGAACCATCAACCAGACGCGGCGGATCCTCCACGAGCTGACGAACGACGATCCGAACCAGGCTGTGCGGCGGCTGGCGATCGTCTGCCTCAAGAACGGCCCTCCGGCTCGGGAGACGATCACTCTGCTGGCCGGTCTCGCGCAGGCGGACGACGAGGAGCGCGAGCTTCAGGCGGCAGCGCAGAAGGTCGCGGCGATCCTGACGAAGAAGGCGCGGACGAAGAACTGACGCGCTAGTGCGCGCTACACCGGCGGCCGGTGATCTGGCGCCCGCACGACGGGCAGATGCGCCGGCGGCGCCGCAGCTCCAGCGCGTTCTTACTCAGGCCCGCCTTCACCATCAGGTATCCGACGCCGGCTGCCGAGAGAACGAGTGAGAGCGTTGGGTTCATCATTTTTCGGGGGGCGCCGCCGAGCGTGCGGGTGCGCTTGGAAGTACAACTCGCGACGGCGCCGATCGGATACGTGCGTGTACAGCTCCGTCGTGGACAGGTCGGCATGGCCGAGCATCTCCTGGACGCTCCGCAGGTCGGCGCCTCCCTCGAGGAGATGGGTGGCGAACGAGTGTCGGAGCAGGTGGGGGTGGATCCGCTCGGGGTCGAGGCCCGCCTTGGCGGCCAGCCGACGCAGGATGAAGAAGGCGCCGGCGCGGGTCAGCGCGCCACCCTGCGCGTTGAGGAAGAGCTCGGGGCGGTGGCGGCGGTCGAGGTGCGGCCGCCCGCGGGCGAGGTAGCGGCGGACGGCTTCCGCGGCCTGTCGGCCGATCGGGACGATCCGCTCCTTGTCTCCCTTGCCCACGCAGCGCACGAGGCGGTCGTCGAGCGAGATCCCGCCTTTCTCGAGCGAGACGGCTTCGGAGACGCGCAGCCCGGCTCCGTACAGGAGCTCGACGAGGGCGCGGTCACGTAGGTCTCGGGGGCGCGTGCCGGCGGCGGCGTCGATGAGGCGCTCGGCCTCGCCCGGCGAGAGCGTTCGCGGAAGCTTCGGCCGCCGGCGGGGCAGTTCGAGCTCGGCGGCCGGGTTGTCCGTGCGGTCGGACAGCAACTGCTGGTGCCGGAAGAAGGCGCGAATCGCCGCGACGCGTCGCGCGAGCGTTGCCGGCGCGAGGCCGGCGGCGCGCAACTCGGCCAGGTAGCGCTCGAGGTCCTCCGTAGTCGCCTCCGCGGGCGAACGACCCAGGAAGGCCGAAACGCTGGGCGAGGTCGCGCCGGTAGGCGTCGACCGTGCGCGGCGCGCGGCGCGTCGCGAGCAGCGCGAGGAAGCCGTCGAGGGCGGGATCGCGGGCGGGCGCGCTCACGAATGTGACGTTCTGTCCGCGAGGGCCCTGCTCCTGCGCGAAGTTGGCGCGGCATTGGCACAGCGGCGTGCGGTTGGCGCGCGCTATTTTCACCCCCGCCCTTTAGAAGGGTGGGGGGCGGGTTCGTGGGTCGTTGGGCGTGGGCGGCGGACCCGAAAGCCGCCGCCGGCAGGATCCTCGGCCGCGACCCTAGGAACGAGGGTGCGACCGGTCGTACACCCGCCGGAGCCGCTTCCCGTCGACGTGGCTGTAGACCTGCGTCGTCGACAGCGAGGCGTGGCCGAGCAGCTCCTGAATCGTCCGTAGGTCGGCGCCCCCCTCGAGCAGGTGCGTCGCGAACGCGTGACGCAGGCGGTGCGGATGCGGCGAGATCCGACGGAGCGTGCTCGTGTCGAGGCGCCGTCCGCGCACCGAGAGGAAGAGCGCGTTGCTCGGCGGCGCCGAGGTGAGCTCCGGCCGTGCCTGCTCGAGGTAACGCGCGAGCCACCACGCTGCCTCCTCGCCGAGCGGCACGACGCGCTCCTTGCCGCCCTTCCCGAGCACGCGGACGTGCTCCTGCTCGAAGTCCACGTCACCGACGTCGAGCCCCACCGCTTCGGCGCTGCGCAACCCGGCGGAGTAGACGAGCTCGACGAGCGCGCGGTTCCGCAGCGCGAGCGGCCCGTCGCCCTCCAGCCCGTCGAGCGTCGCCTCGACATCGGCGGACCGCGGCGGATCGGGCAGCCGGCGCGCGCGTCGCGGCGTCAGCGCAGCCTCGGGGACGCGGCGCGCGCCGAGGGTCGAGCGCAGGAACGAACGAACGGCCGCGAGTCGCCGCGAGATGCTCGCCGGCGCGAGCCGCGTCCGGCCCCGTCCGAGGTCGGCCGCGTACTCGGTGAGCTCGCGAATGCCCAGATCCGACAGCTCGAGCTGCCGCGCGTCCAGCCAGCGCGCGAAGTGCTCGAGGTCCACGCGGTACGACCGTCTCGTCGCGTCCGCGAAGGACGGGCTGCTCAGGAAACGATCGATCTCGCGCTGGATTGCCACAACGCTGTCGTTCGGGACGACGTTCAGAGCTCCTCGCAGCAACAACGATTGCGGCGCGAAGCTGGAGCCTCTCGACGTCGGATGCCGCTTCGAAGGCCACGTCGTGCCGAGGCGCACTGCGGGTGGCGAAGCCGCGTCCGCGTGAATTGCGGCATGTCGATCGCGGCGCCAATACGATAAGAGCGATGGCGACCATGGCTGAGCGCAGTGGGATCGTCGATCTCTCCGCGCACGGACTCCATCCATCGGGACAGATCTGCCGCAATCCGACGACGGCGACCCTGTACACGCATGCACTCGAGCGGCGCGAGGCGGTGCTCGCCGAGGGTGGCGCGCTCGTCGTGGACACCGGAGCCCACACCGGTCGCTCGCCGAACGACAAGTTCATCGTGCGCGAGCCTGGCTCGGAGCGCCGGATCGCTTGGGGCGACGTGAACGCCGAGATCGCCGAGGAGAGCTTCCTCGGCCTCCGGGACAAGGTGATCGCGCATCTCGAGCAGTGCGAGACCGTCTACGTCATCGACGCCTTCGCCGGCGCCGATCCCGAGCATCGAATCGGCGTACGGGTCATCAGCGATCTTGCGACGCACGCGCTCTTCGCGAAGACGCTCTTCATCGAGCCGACCGACGACGAGCTCGAGGACTTCTCCGCAGACGCCGTCGTCCTTCACGCGCCCGCGGTCGAAGCGGACCCGGAGGAGGACGGCACGCGCAGCGGAACGTTCGTCGTCCTGCATCCGACGCGCGCCGAGGTGCTGATCGGTGGAACGTTCTACGCGGGCGAGATCAAGAAGTCGATCTTCACGGTGATGAACGACCGGCTTCCGCTCGAGGGCGTCCTGCCGATGCACTGCTCGGCGAACGTCGGCGATGACGGGCGCGTCGCGATCTTCTTCGGGCTGTCGGGGACGGGCAAGACGACGCTCTCGGCCGACCCTTCGCGCTGGCTGATCGGCGACGACGAGCACGGCTGGGGCGACAGCGGCATCTTCAACATCGAGGGCGGCTGCTACGCAAAGGTGATCCGGCTGTCGGCGACCGCGGAGCCCGAGATCTACAAGACGACGCGCATGTTCGGGACGATTCTCGAGAACGTGGTCGTGGACGAGGAGGGCGTACTCGATCTCGACGACGCCTCGAAGACGGAGAACACGCGCGCGTCGTACAAGCTGGAGCGGATCGCCAACGCGCTGCCCGAGAAGCGGGCGGGGCATCCGAGCTCGGTCGTGATGCTCACCGCCGATGCGTTCGGGATCCTTCCGCCGATCGCGCGGCTGACGCGGGATCAGGCGCTGTTCTACTTCCTCTCGGGCTTCACTGCGAAGCTCGCCGGCACGGAGATCGGCGTCACCGAGCCGCAGCCGACGTTCTCGACCTGCTTCGGCGCGCCGTTTCTGCCGCAGCCGCCCCGGGTCTACGCCGGCATGCTCGGCGAGAAGCTCGACGAGCACGCTGCTGTCGTCTGGCTCGTCAACACCGGCTGGACCGGCGGAGCGTTCGGCGAAGGCGAGCGGATGCCGATCGAGGCGACGCGCCAGCTGCTCCATGCGGCGCTCTCGGGCCAGCTCGACTCGGTGGAGTACCGGACCGACGACGTCTTCGGGTTCGAGGTCCCGACGAGCGTGCCGGGCGTCGACGCGAAGCTGCTCGATCCCCGCTCGACCTGGCGCGATCCCGAAGCGTACGACCGCAAGGCGCGCGAGCTCGCCGGATCGTTCCACGCGAACTTCGAGACGTTCGCAGCCGATGCGCCGCCGCAGGTCGCGGCCGCCGGCCCGCGCGTCTAGTCGCAAGCACGTCCCCGCCTGCGCCTTCGGCGCCGCTCGTCACAGGTGGTTCGGTACCGTGCGACGAAGTGGATGCGAAGCACGACGTGCTCGTCGTCGGCGCCGGTTGCGCAGGGATGCGCGCGGCGATCGAGGCGCACGACGCGGGCGCGGACGTGGGCGTCGTCTCGAAGCTGCACCCGACGCGGAGCCATTCCGGCGCCGCCGAGGGCGGCATCAACGCGGCGCTCGGGAACGCCGGGCCGGACGATCCCGAGAAGCACACGTTCGACACCGTCAAGGGCTCGGACTACCTCGGCGACCAGGACGCGATCGAGATCCTGTGCCGGGAGGCGCCCGGCGACATCTACCAGCTCGACCACTGGGGCGCGTACTTCTCGCGCCGCGACGACGGGCGCCTCGCTCAGCGGCCGTTCGGCGCCGCGGGATCGCCACGAACCGTCTACGCGGCCGACATCACCGGCCACGTCCTCATCCAGGTCCTCTACGAGCAGCTCTGCCGACGCGAGATCGCCGTCTACGAGGAGTACTTCGCCTGGCAGCTCGTGCTCAACGACGACCGCTGCCAGGGCGTCATCTGCTGGGACCTGCTCGGCGGCGGGCTCAAGGCGCTCGGAGGCAAGACGGTCGTCCTCGCCACGGGCGGTGCGGGCCGGCTCTACCGCGCCACGACGAACGCCTACGCGTGCACCGGCGACGGGATGGCGATGGCGCTCCGCGCAGGGCTCCCGTTGAAGGACATGGAGTTCATGCAGTTCCATCCGACGACGCTCTTCCCGTCCGGCATCCTCATCACCGAGGGCTGCCGCGGCGAGGGCGGCTACCTGATCAACAAGGAGGGCGAGCGCTTCATGAAGCGCTACGCGCCGAACGCGATGGAGCTTGCCTCTCGCGACGTCGTCTCGCGTTCGGAGCAGACGGAGATCGACGACGGCCGCGGCCAGAACGGCTCGATCTTCCTCGACCTTCGCCACCTCGGCGCCGAGCGGATCATCGAGCGGCTGCCCGGCTCGCGCGAGCTCGCGATGACATACGCGGCGGTCGATCCGATCCACGAGCCGATCCCGGTCCGGCCGGGAGCGCACTACCACATGGGCGGCGTGGACACGGACAACGACGGGCTCACCGAGCTGACCGGCCTCTACGCAGCCGGCGAGGCGGCGTGCGTCTCGGTGCACGGCGCGAATCGGCTCGGCGGCAACTCGCTGATGGAGACGATCACCTTCGGCAGGCGCGCCGGCCAGGCCGCTGCCGAATGGGCGCTGTCGCACACGACCGTCGAGGTTCCCGAGTCGGCGGAACGCGACGCGGAACGCGAGCTCAGCACACTCCTCGATCGCGAAGACGGTGAGCGCCCGTGGAAGATCCGCGACGAGCTCGGAGCGTCGATGCTCGAGAACTTCGGCGTCTTCCGGGAGGAGTACAAGATGCTGCGCGAGCTCGACATCATCGACGGCCTGCGCGAGCGCTACGAGAACGTCTACGTCGAGGACAAGGGCAACGTCTTCAACACCGACCTGACGCAGGCGATCGAGCTCGGCTACATGCTCGACATCGCCGAATGCATGCTGCAGGCCGGCGTCGCGCGCAAGGAGAGCCGCGGCGCGCACTCACGGCCGTACGACTACCCCGACCGCGACGACGAGCATTTCCTCAAGCACTCGATCTCGCGCTGGGTCGACGGCGAGCCGGTGCTCTCCTCCAAGGAAGTTCGCATGACCAAGTTCAAGCCGACGGAGCGCACGTACTGATGAAGGTCGCACTGAAGATCTGGCGGTACGACTCGTCGACGGGCGAGCGCGCGCTGAAGGACTACGAGGTCGACGCGCCCGAGTGGGTCACGCTGCTCGACGTGCTCGACATGATCAAGGACCGCGTGGACGGCACGCTCGCCTATCGCAAGAGCTGCCGGATGATGATCTGCGGCTCGTGCGGGATGCGCATGGACGGTGCCGCCGTGCTCGCGTGCAAGACGCGGATGCAGACGATCGCCGAGAGCGGTCACGTGCCCGTGATCTCCGCGATGGGGAACCTCCCGATCGTCAAGGACCTGGTCGTCGACATGACGCCGTTCTGGTCGAAGTTCCGCAGCGTGGGACCCGTGGCTGCAGCCCGGGTACGAGCAGCCGCTCGACGGCAAGGAGTACCTCATCCCGCCGGAGCGCCTGAACCACATCCACAAGGAGGCGCTCTGCATCAACTGCGGGTGCTGCGTCTCGGAGTGCAACTCGATGGAGGCCGACCCCGAGTTCCTCGGCCCGCAGGCGCTCGCAAAGGGAATGCGCTTCGTCGGCGACCCGCGCGACGCTGCGACCGTGGAGCGGCTCGAGGCGTACAACAGCGAGCACGGCATCTGGGACTGCACGAGGTGCTACTTCTGCAACGAGCGGTGCCCGAAGGGCGTCGACCCGCGCGACGCGATCGCGAAGCTCGGCGCGGAGTCGATGAAGCGCGGCGTCGACCGCGACCTCGGCGCGAAGCACGCGAAGTGGTTCGTCATCTCGGCGAAGACCACCGGCTGGCTGCGCGAGACGGAGCTCGTGCCGAAGACGCAGGGCATCATCTCCGCGATCAAGCAGACCGGCTTCGCCATCGGTCTCGCGGCGCACGGGAAGGTGCCGCTGCCGGTGCCGCCTCACGTGGCGAACAACGTGAGCCAGGCGCGCGCTCTCTACGACATCGTGAAGACGCAGGGCCGCGACGGCGCGTTGGGGATCGTGCAGAACGAGCGTGCGCTGTCGCGGCTCGAGCATGGCCACGACGAGAACGGCCGCGTGGAGTTCGTGGACGGCGAGGTCTCGTTCCCGTTGCCGTTCATCCCCGGCGAGCAGGAGGCCGTGCCCGCCGGCGGCGATCAGGGCATGGGCAGCCGCACGCAGGCCGACGTCACGCCCGGCGCCGAGCCGACGCGGAAGACCGGCGTCGAGTCGTGAAGGTCGCGTACTACAAGGGCTGCCTCGCGTCCCTCTCCGCGAAGGAGCTCGACATCTCGACGCAGGCACTCGCGTCGAAGCTCGACCTCGAGCTCGAGGAGCTGGACTCGGTCACCTGCTGCGGCGCGGGCGACATCCACGAGGCGGAGCCGGACTACTACCTCCACCTGAACGCGCGGATCCTCGCGTACGCCGAGGCGACCGGCGCCGAGATCCTGATGACGATCTGCAACGTCTGCACGCTCAATCTCCGTCAGGCGAACTGGGTGCTCAAGGGCGACGACACGGTGCGCGAGCGCGTCAACCGCAACCTCGAGGCCGTCGGCGTGCCGCCGTACGCGGGCAACGTCGACGTGAAGCACTTCCTCTGGCTGATCGCCGAGGGCGAGGGCTTCGAGCTGATGAAGCAGGTCGCGCACAAGGGGCTGAAGGGCCTGAAGGTGGCCCCGTTCTACGGCTGCCAGATCCTGCGGCCTTCGAAGATCATGGGCTTCGAGAACCCCGATCGGCCGTGGTCGCTCGAGGCGGTGATCGAGGCCTGCGGCGGCGAGGCGATCGACTACCCGGCGAAGGTCAAGTGCTGCGGGTTCCCGATCATCCAGGCGCGCGAGGACACGGCCCTCGCCGAGCTGATCCAGCCGATCGAGCAGGCGATGGACGCCGGCGCGGACGCAATGGTGACGCCGTGCCCGCTCTGCCACCTGTCGCTCGACGCGTGGCAGTCGAAGCTGCGCGCGTCAACCGGAAGGGACTTCAAGATGCCGATCCTGCACCTCTCGCAACTGATCGGCGTCGCGGCCGGATTCTCCGAGGCAGAGCTGCGCTTCAAGCGGCACGTCGTGGCGGTCGATCCCGTGCTCGAGAAGCTGCAAGCCTGATCGCGCGAAATGCTGCGCATTTCGCGCGGGCGCTCGCCGGGCTCGCCGCGGCCGCCCTCGGCTGGGCATGGTTCGAGGCGGGCTGGGTGCGGCTCGCCACGCGCGAGGTGCGGATCCCGGGTCTCGACGATGAGCTTCGCGGCCTGCGGATCGCGCACCTCTCGGACTTCCACCTCGGCGTTCCGGGCCGCGGCGCGCACGCTGTCGAGCGCGCGGCCGAATGGGTCGCGCAACGACAGCCCGACCTGACGCTCGTGAGCGGCGACCTGCTCACGCGCAGCAGCGGTGAGCCGCTTCTCCGCCGGCTCGTGCCGCTGTTGCCGCACTGCTTCGCGATCCTCGGCAACCACGACTACGCAATCAGCCGCGACCCGTTCTCGGAGCGGACGGACCTGCCCGAGCTCGAGCCGGCGACCCTCCTGTCCGACGAGGGCGTGACGATCGACGTTCGAGGCCGCCGCGTGTACATCGCCGGCGCCGATCCGCGCTCGAACTGGTCCCGGACGCGGCCGCAGCCGCAGGACCTCGCCGTCTCGCGGGAGGAGGCGGACCTGCGGATCCTGATCGCGCACTACCCGGGCCTCGTGGACGAGCTCCAGCCGGGCGCGTTCGATCTCGTCGTTGCGGGGCACATGCACGACGGCCAGATCTGCGTTCCCTTTCCCGGCGGCAAGCTACGGCTCGCGCACATCGATGCGCGCTACACGCGCGGTCTGTACGAGCGACCCGGCGGTCTGATGCACGTCTCCGCCGGGCTCGGCACCACCTTCGTTCCCTTCCGTTTCGCCGCGCGGCCGGAAGCGACGGAGCTGGTGCTACAACGGGCCTGATGGAAGGCCATGCCGTGATCTCGCCGGACATCGTCGCGCGTTACGCAGCCGACGCGGCGCGCGCAGTGGAGGGGATCGACGACGTCGTGCCGAGCCAGCTGCACCGGCACCGCGGCGTGCGCGTCCTCGACGATCGTGTCGAGCTCCACGTGCGTGTCGCGTGGGGCGCGTCGATCCCAGAGGTCGGGCGCGCGGTGCGGGAGCGCGTCGCCGACTACCTCCGCTCGATGACGAGCGCGGACCTGACGGTGGACGTCTTCGTCGACGAAGTCGGAACGCCGTGAGCACGGGGGTCGTCGGACTGACCGGCGCGACGCTCGAGACGACGCCGACGGTCTGCCACAACTGCATCTGGTGGCAGTCGCGCGGCGGGCGCGCGACCGACAAGCGCCGTTGGATCGAGAAGATCGAGGACGACTGGGGCGCCTGGGGTGCGGTCTACCACGACGACGACGGGCGCCTGCTCGGTTCGATGCAGTTCGGCCCTGCTCGGTTCTTTCCGCGGGCGCAGGAGCTGCCGGCCGGGCCGCCGACCAGCGACGCCTTCCTGATCACGTGTGCGTATCTGGTCGAGCGGTCGACGCCGTGGGTGATGCAGTCGCTCTTTCTGACGGCGATCGGCGACGCGCGAGACAAACGCGCGTCCGCGATCGAGACGTTCGCGTACCGCTATCCGGAGGGCGAGTCCGCGTACGAGCGTTTCGAGGTGCACCGCACCGTCTTTCCGCGGGACTTCCTCGCGGACTTCGGCTTCAGGACGCTACGAGCTCAGGGACGCGTCGAGCTGTGCCGCCTCGAGCTCGGAGGGCTGCAGCCGGTGCTGGAGGGCAAGCGCGCGGAGGTTCTGCAGAAGCTGCGTGAAGCGTTCCTGCCGACCGAGCCCGTGCCCCACCGGATCCCGTAGGCGACGCCTGCGGCGAGCTACGCCGCCAGGACGCTCTGCTCGAGCAGGAGCTCGGCGATCTGCTTCGCGTTCAGGGCCGCGCCCTTGCGGAGATTGTCGCCGGCGACCATGAGCGTCAGGCCGTTCGTCGCGGCCGGGTCCCGGCGGACGCGGCCGACGAGCACGTCGTCGACGCCGGCGGCCTGCCTCGGGCTCGGAATGTCCACGACCCGCACGCCCGGTGCGCTGCCGAGCAGCGATCGCGCGTCGTCCGGTGACAGCGCGTCCTCCGTCTCGATCCACACCGCCTCCAGGTGGCCGACGAGCACCGGCACGCGGACGCATACGGCCTGAACCGGCAGCTCCGGGAGCTCGAGGATCTTCCGGGTCTCCTCCTGGATCTTCGTCTCCTCCTCGAACTCCTCGCCGTCGAACGTCCAGTCGCCGCGCGCGTCGTGCTCCTCCACGCTCTGGGCGCGCAGCCTCTCCATCGCCTGCTTGCCCGCGCCCGAGACGGACTGGTACGTCGCGACGCGGATGCTGCGGAGGCCGGCGGCGTCGTGGAGCGGCTTGAGTGCGACGGTCATCTGGATCGTCGAGCAGTTCGGCACGGCGACCACGCCCTCGTGCTCGTGCGCGCGGCGGCCGTTCACCTCGGGCACGACGAGCGGCACGTTCGGCTCCATGCGCCAGGCCGACGATTTGTCGATCGCGACGGCGCCGCCGCTCACGGCGTGGGGGACGAGCTCGCGCGACCCCGTGGCGCCGATGGCGAAGAAGCAGAGGTCGAAGCCTCCCGATTCCAACGCATCGGCAGTCCCCTCTTCGATGCGCCGGCCGTCGAGCTCGGAGCCGGCCGACCGCGCGCTCGCGAAGTACGTCACGTCCTCCCAGTCGCGGATCAGGCCGCGCAGGACCGAGCCTGCCGCACCCGTGGCGCCGACGATCGCGACTCTAGGCAAGGTCGAACGCCTCGTGAAGCGCGCGCACGGCTGTCTCGACCTCGTCCACGGGGACGTGGCACGCGATCTTGATCGGGGACGTCGTCACCACGGCGAGCTCGACGCCCTCGTCGCGCAGCGTGGCGAAAGTCTTGGCGGCGATCCCGGGGTGGCTCTTCATCCCCGCGCCGATCACGCTGACCTTGCCGAGATCGTCGCGCGACGACCACCGCGCACCGATCGCGTCGAGCGTGCGCTCGGCGTCGACGCGGTCGTCGGTCGGCGCCGAGAAGACGATCTCGTCGGCCGCCACTTGCACGATCGTGTCCACGTTGACCGACGCATTCGCGAGTGCTTCGAACAGCGGCGCGGCGCCGACACCGGCCACGCGGTAGACGAGCTCCTCGCGCGTGTGCACGACGCCGGAGATGATCGCCTTCTCGAGCATCGGGTCGTCCTCCTCCGTGATCCAGGTGCCTTCCTCGTCCGCGAACGTGGAGCCGACGTGCAGCCGCACGCCGTGATTCCGCGCGAACTCGACCGAGCGTAGCTGCAAAACCCTGGCGCCGGACGCTGCCATCTCGAGCATCTCGTCGTAGCTCAGAACGTGCAGCTTGCGTGCGTCCGGAACGATGCGCGGGTCGGCGCTGAACACGCCCGTGACGTCGGTGTAGATCTCGCACGTGTCGGCGCCGAGCGCCGCGGCAAGGGCGACGGCGGTGGTGTCGGAGCCGCCGCGGCCGAGCGTCGTCACGTCGAAGGATTCGTTCGAGACGCCCTGGAAGCCGGCGACGAGCACGATGCGGCCGGCGTCGAGTGCGTCGTGGATCCGCTTCGCCCGCACCTCGACGATCTTCGCCTTGCCGTGCACGGTGTCGGTGACGATCCCGGCCTGCGAGCCGGTGAGCGAGATGGCCTCGTGGCCGAGATCGACGATCGCCATCGCCGCGAGCGCGCAGGAGATCCGCTCGCCGACGGAGATCAGCATGTCGAGCTCGCGCGGATCCGGCCGCGACGACACCTGCTGTGCCAGGTCGAGCAGCTCGTCGGTCGTGTCGCCCATGGCCGAAAGGACGCCGACGACCCGGTTGCCCGCCTCGTGCGCGCCGACGAGTCGCCGCGCCACGCCCTTGATCCGCTCGGGCCCGGCCACCGACGTGCCGCCGAACTTCATCACGACGGTTCCCGCGTGCGGCACGCGCTCGTCGGTCGCGACCTCGGGGATCGACTGGTAGGCGGTCTCGGTCATCGGCCCATTCTGCCTGGGCCTCGTTACGTCATCTCGCGCCGGCCCGAGAGCGCGCGGCCGAGCGTCACCTCGTCGGCGTACTCCAGGTCGCCGCCGACGGGCAGCCCGCTCGCGAGGCGCGTCACGCGCACGCGGCCGCGCAGGCGGTCGGCGAGGAAGGCTGCGGTCGCCTCCCCGGTCATGTTCGGGTTCGTCGCCAGCACGACTTCGGCCACGCCGTTCTGATCCACGCGACGCAGCAGCTCGTCGATCCGCAGGTGCTCTGGCTCGACGCCGTCGAGCGGCGAGAGCGAACCGCCGAGCACGTGGTAGAGGCCGCGGTACTCGTGCGTGCGCTCGAGCGAGACGAGATCCACCGGCTGCTCGACGACGCAGATCAGCGAGTGGTCACGTCGCGCGTCCGCGCAGATGACGCAGCGTTCCTCCTCGGTGAGGTTGCCGCACTCGGTGCAGAAGCGGACGCGCTCCTTCACGTCCTCGATCGCCTCCGCGAGCGCGAGCGCCTCGTCCTTCGGCCGCGAGAGCAGGTGGAACGCGAGGCGCTGTGCCGTGCGCTGGCCGACACCGGGTAGGCGGGTCAGCTGCGCCACGAGATTGTCGACGGCCGGTGAGACCACGGCCGAATTGTGCCTGCCTATGCGGCTAACTCGACCGGCGGCGCGCTCAGAAACCGAGTCCCAGCGACCCCAGGTCTCCCATCTTCAGCTTCGACTTGGCGAGCTCCTCCGCCGCCTGGAGCGCCGAGTTGACCGCAGCGAGGACGAGATCCTCGAGCGTCTCCACGTCCTCCGGGTCGACCGCCTCCTTCGCGATCTTGATCTCGATGAGCTTGCCGGTGCCCGAGGCCTTGACCGTGACGGCTCCACCGCCCGCGGTCCCCTCGACTACCTCGTGCTCCATCTCCTCCTGCGCTTTTTGCATCTGCTCCTGCATCTCCTGCGCCTGCTGCATCAACTTGCCGAAGTCCATGCTCACGATTCGTCCACCTCTCTCGCGTCGAAAGTGTCCTTGACGAGCTGGTAGATCTCCTCCTCGCCGGCCGGCGGGTCGTCGAGCTCCACGTCCGGCGCCGTTGCGCCGAGGACGAAGACGAGCCCGAGGCGACGGCCGGTGAGCTCGTAGAGCGCGTCGCGAAGCAGTGTCGCGTTCTTCGGCTCCTCCGCGAGCTTGCGGTGGAACGACGCGTTCTGGGGAAACTCGATGGTCAGCGTGTCGTCGTCGAGCGCAGCAGGACGAGCCTCGGCGAGCATCGAGGCGGTCGGGATCGACTTCTCCCCGACGGCCGGCAGCACACTCCGTTGCCACGCCTCCTGGAGCTGGTCGAGCTGCACGTTCGGCGGAGCGGCGGGCGGTTCCCGGGAAGTCGTTGTCTCGACGGGCCGCGTCTCGGGGGCTGACGCCGGCGCATGGCCGACCCGGCCGCGTTCGAGCTGGTCGAGCCGGAATGACAGCGCTTCGCGGGACATGTCTGCCGCCGGGCGCGTCACCTTCACCAGCGCGAGCTCGAGCGGCAGGCGCGGATCGCCACCCTGGCGCAGGTCGTCGACCGCAACGGCCAGCAGGTCGATCAGCCGCACGACCGCCGACTCGCCGAGCTGGTTCGCCTGCGCGGCCAGCCGCTCGCGCGACTCGTCCGTCAGAGGGAGCGAGTCCGGAACCTCGTGCATGTGCTGCACGAGCAGCAGCGCCCGCAGGTGCTCGAGCAGATCGAGCACGAGCCGTCCGAGGTCCTGACCCTGCGCGGCCAGCTCCTCGACGACGGTCAGCGCGCCCGCCGTGTCCGCGTCGATCACGAGGTCGCAGAGCCGGAACAGCGCTTCCTCCTCGACGGCTCCGAGCAGTTGCAGAACGTCCTGAACCGTGATCTGCCCCTCGGTCGCGGCCGAGAGCTGGTCGAGCGTCGACTCGGCATCGCGATACGCGCCGCGCGCGCCGCGCGCGATCAGTGCGAGCACCTGGTCCGGCACGTCGATCTGCTCCGCGTCGGCGATCCGGCGCAGCTTCTTCACGAGCTCGGGCAGGCGCGGGCGCTGGAACACGAACGTCTGGCAGCGCGACCGGACCGTCGGCAACACCTTGGCGAGATCCGTCGTGCAGAAGACGAAGACGAGGTGGGGAGGAGGCTCTTCGATCAGCTTCAGCAAGGCGTTCCAGGCGGCATCGGTGAGCTGATGCGCCTCGTCGAGGATGTAGACCTTGTAGCGACCCTCCGCGGGCTGGAGGACCACGCGCTCGCGAATCTCCCGGATGTCGTCGATCCCGCGCTGCGATGCCGCGTCCATCTCCACAACGTCGAGTGAGCTGCCGTTGGCGATCGCGAGGCACGCGTGACACGTCATGTCGGGGTTCGGCGTCGGCCCGTGGACGCAGTTCAGTCCCTTCGCGAGGATGCGCGCGAGAGACGTCTTTCCCGTGCCGCGGGGACCGGCGAAGAGGTAGGCCTGGCGCACCTGTCCGGCCGCGATCGCGTTCTTCAGCGTGCGGACGACCGGCTCCTGGCCGACCACCTCCTCGAACCCCTGCGGCCGGTATTTGCGGTAGAGGGCGGTCACCTCTCCGATTCAAGCAGAGTAGGATCGCGCCGGTGCGCGCGCCCGCTCCCGAAGCCGTGAGGGTCACGCCGGAGCTCGCGCTGCAGGTCCGGCGGCCCACCGATCTCGATCTCTCGGCCGACGGGTCGCGGCTCGCGTACCTCGTGGCGCCGGTCTTCCGCGAGAAGGGCGAGGCGCTCGAGGCGCGGCTCTGGGTCGACGGCGCCCCCGTCACGGAGCCCGGTGCCGCCGACGCGCTGCCGCGTTTCGCCCCGGACGGGACGCTCGCCTACGCCTCGGACCGCGGTCACGCCGGCCGCATGAGCGTCTGGATCGAAGGGCGCGGCGAGCTCGGCGACGTTCCCGGCTCGGTCGAGGACATCTCCTGGTCGCCCGACTCGCGCTCGCTGCTGGTGCTAGCCGCCGATCTCGGCTCGGATCGGGCGGGTGCGCAGTCCGCGACACGGATCAGGGAGGCGGACGCCGAGGACGAGGATCCGAAGGTCACCCGCCCCGCTCGGTACTGGCGGCGGCTCTACCTCGTCGACGCCGCATCGGGAGAGACGAGGGACGTGAGCCCCGACGGCGTCAACGTCTTCGAGCTCGACTGGGCCGGCGGCAAGGTCGCGGCGGTTTGCACCGACGAGCCGTCGGAAAGCGCGTGGTACGACGCGTGGGTCGGCGTGCTCGATCTCGAGTCGCGGACGGTCGAGCGCGTGCACGTGCCGGAGTGGCAGCTCCAGTCTCCCTGCATCTCGACGACTGGACGGGTCGCCTGGATCGAAGGCTTCGCATCGGATCGCGGCGTCGTGACCGGCACCGCGCACGTGTTCGGCATCGGCCCGCTCGCGCCCGACCTCGACGTCACGTGGCTCGCGTTCGCCGACGACGAGACGCTCTGGTGCGCGGGCTCGCGTCGGAGCGGCTCTTTCGCGGGACGGATCGGCCTCGACGGCTCCTACGACGAGCTCTTCTCGGGCGACGCGCTCGTCGGGCATCGCTATCAGCAGAAGATCTGGCCGAGCGCCGACGGGTCGCGGATCGCCACGATCCTCGAGACCGCGATGGATCCTCCCGAGGTTGCGTTTCTCGACGAGGACGAGCCGCGCGCGGCGACGTCGCTGAACACCGAGCTGGCGCCACAGCTCCGCGCATGCGAGTGGCAGGCCTACGCGTGGGAATCGTTCGACGGGCTCGAGATCGAAGGACTGCTTGCGCTTCCGAGCGGAAGCGAAAATCGTGCGCTACCGCTCGTCGTGTTCGTCCACGGCGGCCCGACGGGCACCTGGTCGTGGTCGTACCCGCACCCGACCGTGCCGCTGCTCGCGCAGGAGGGGTACGCGGTCTTGTTTCCCAACCCGAGAGGCTCGAGCGGGCGCGGCCAGGAGTTCGCACGCGCAAACCTCGGCGACATGGGAGGCGGCGACCTCCAGGACATCCTCGCCGGCATCGACTCGCTCGTGCGCGACGGCATCGTCGACGACGCGCGGGTGGCGATCACCGGCGGCAGCTACGGCGGCTTCATGGCAGCGTGGGCGGTGACGCAGACCGATCGTTTCGCCGCGGCGATGCCGTTCGCCGTCGTCACCGACTGGACGAGCTTCCACTACACGACGAACATCGGCCACTTCGACACGCTGTTCCTCCAGGGCGACCCGAACGATCCAACGGGCCCCTACCCCGAGCGCTCGCCGGTCTTCCACGCGGAAAGGTGCAAGACGCCGACGCTGATCCTCCACGGCGAGGAGGACCTCTGCACGCCGCTCCCGCAGGCGACCGAGTTCTACAACGCGCTCGTCGAGGCGGGCTGCGAGGTCGAGCTCGTCGTCTACCCGCGCGAGGGGCACGGCTGGACCGAGCGCGAGCATCAGATCGACTCGTGGAACCGCATGCGCGACTGGCTCGCGAAGCACCTCGGTTAGGCGGGCCGCAGTGCCGGCGCTGCGAAAACCGCGGCACCTGAGACGGGATCCTTAGCGCTGCTTCCTTCCGGACCTGACGCGGTTCGGAGCGTCTCAGTGCCGCGGCGAGAGCATGCTAGCGCGCGTCAACCGCCCTTTACCGCCGGGCTGAAGTCCGGCGTCGCGAGGATGCGGGACGTTTTCGCGTTGTCCGGGGCGAAGGAAGCCGCCGGGATGAACGCGTCGATCAGCCAGCGGCCGTGCTGTCGCTTGAACGTCGCGGTGAAGGCCACTCCGCCGCGCGTCTCACGCGCTCCGGGGCGGAGGAGGACGTCGACGCTCATCTCCTGCGCGAGCGAGTAGTTCAGCGTCCACCCGTGGAACCGCTTGCCCCGTGCGTCGTACGGCATCACGGGGAGCTTTCCCTGCGCCCACTGGCGTTGCGTGACCCCGGCGCGGAACGCGCGCGTCACCAGCGGCAGCGCGCGGAGCGGATGGTCGCGCTCGACTGCGGCCGGCACGAACTTGTCGAGCAGCGTGTTGATCGTCCGCCGGCGCTCGGCGTCGAGGCGAACCGTCCGCGACACGCTCACGAGCTGCGGCTTGCCCGGGCGCGATGTGTCCGGCGGTGGGCCGCCGTGCGGCAGGATTGCGTTCGCAACGGCAATCGCCGCGGCGACCGCGATCACGCCGAGCCCCCACATGCCGCGCCGGCGCGCCCTCGGAGACTGGAACACCGCTAAACGCATTTGACCGGTGTTCTAGCCGAACTCGCCGTCGAGCGCAAGTCCCCAGGGACGGCCGAAGGGAATGCCATTATCCGGCGCAGGGATGTGACAAGGAGTACATTCCCTGCGTCTTCGGTTTCGCTCCGCAAGACCCAGAAAAGGAGAGTGGTCAGCGATGGAATCGTCCGGACTCTCAGGTGGGGCAGGCGCACCCTCGTCTTTGGTGGACTGGAGCGAGCTCTCGGGGCTCGACCAGGTCGCGTCGATCTACGCGCTGAGCGAGAGCAGCATCGTCGTTCACACCCACGATTCGCGGGACATTCGCATCACTGCATGGCGCAACCTCAGCAACGGCGAGTACATCGCCGACTTCGAGCGCCGGAGCACGATCCGGTCCGGAGGCAAGGAGTTCAACGTCTGGGCACAGACACCCGCGTACCAGCGAGTGACTGCAGCCGACCTGCAGTCGTGCCTCGAGGCCGCGGTCGTCGCGGTCGATCGCATCCACATCTACTGATCCGCCGCATCCGGGGGTGAGCAGCCATTAGCTCGCCAATCGACTGGGCCGAGCTCTCGGGCCTGAACACGGTCGTTGCGCTATACGGCGTCGGCGAGAACGTGGTCATCGTCGAGACGAGCGACCGCCGTGAGATTCGGATCACCGCGTGGCGAGACCTGAAGACGGGCAACTACGTCGCGGACTTCGAGCGGCGGGGGACAGTTCACGCAGGCGGTGGCAAGGAGTTCCACGTCTGGGCCCACACGAACGCGTACGCCAGGCCGGACGCTGCTCCCAGCCTCCAGGCTTGCCTCGAGGCGGCCGTCCACGAGGTCGACCGCATGCACGTCTACTGACGCGCAGCTCCGCGTAGGCAATCTGCACCGGTGCAGCGTTCGAAACGAGCCGCTCTCGCCGTGCTCGCCGGCGGCCTCGTCCTTGCTCCGGCTCTGCGCGGCGCACAGGCGACCGCGAGGGAGCCGACGCTCTCGCAGCTTGTCGGCCAGCACCTCGTGGGGACGTTCACCGGCACGCGGCCGAGCGCCGAGCTGCTGAGCCGCATCGAACGCGGTCGGCTCGGCGCGATCATCCTCCGCGGGCAGAACATCTCCTCGGCCTCGAGCCTGCGCGCGACGATCGCCGAGTTGCAGAGCGCGGCGCAGTCGGGCGCACAGCCGCCGCTGCTGATCACGATCGACCAGGAGGGCGGAAGCGTGAAGCGGCTGGCGTCCGCGCCGCCCTACGAGTCCGCCGCCGAGCTCGGGGCCTCGGGCGACAGCGCGCACGCTCGCGCGGCGGGGCTCGCGACGGGCCGTTCGCTGCGGTCCGTCGGCGTCAACGTCGACTTCGCGCCGGTCCTCGACGTCGCCGCTTCGCGGCACTCGTTCCTCGGCAGCCGGAGCTTCGGGAGGGATCCCGCGACCGTCGAGGAGGCAGGCGTCGCGTTCGCCGACGGGCTCGAGGCAGCAGGCGTCGCGTCGACGGCCAAGCATTTCCCCGGGCTTGGAACCGCGTCGGCGAACACCGACGGGAGCGACGTGACCGTGAAGACGTCGCGGGGCGAGTTGATGCGACGCCTGGCGCCGTTCAGGGCTGCGATCGATTCGGGCGTGCGCCTGGTGATGGTGTCGAGCGCGCGCTATCCGGCACTCGATCCGACTCGGCTGCCGGCTCTGCTCTCTCCGAGGATCGTGAACGACCTGCTGCGGCGACAGCTCGGCTTCAAGGGAGCGGTGGTGACGGACACGATGGGAGCGCGGAGCGTCGTGCCGTTTCCGCTCGCGCCCGCCAGAGCGATTCGCGCGGGCGTCGACCTGCTGCTCTATCCGCAGTCGGAGCGCGCGAGCAAGGATGCCTTCGTCGTGCTGATCCGCGCGGCGCGCTCGGGAGCCGTCAGCCGGGCCGCTCTTCGAACGTCGTACGACCGCATCCTGCGCCTGAAGTCTTCGCTCCAGGGCTAGGCGAACTCGATCACGCTGCGGATGCCGTCCTGCGCCTCCATCAGCTCGAAGCCGCGGTTGACGTCGTCGAGCCGGATGCGGTGCGAGACGAACGACTCGACGTCGATCTCCCCTGCGAGCGCCCGTTCGACGAGCAGAGGAACCTGGTCCCGGCCCTTCACGCCGCCGAACGACGAGCCGGCGACGCGCCGGCCCGTGATCAGGAAGCGCGGGACGATCTCGAGCGTCTCACCCTTGCCCGCGACGCCGGCCACCGTGCAGAGACCCCAGCCCATGCGAGCGGACTCCACGGCCTGCCGCATCACGTTCACGTTGCCGGTCGCCTCGAACGTGTAGTCGGCGCCGAAGCCGTCGGTCATCTCCACGATCTGATCGACGACCTCGGGGCCGCCGGTCAGAGTGTCGGTCGCGCCATGGGTTCGCGCGAGCTCGAGCCGCTGGGGCGAGAGGTCGACGCACACGATCCGCTCGGCGTCCTGGAGGCGGCAGCCGGCGACCGCGCCGAGCCCGACCATGCCCGCGCCGAAGACGACGCACGTCGATCCCGGCTTGCACCTTCGCCGTGTTCATCGCGGCGCCCAGCCCCGTCGACAGCCCGCACGCGAAGAGGCACGCGTGCTCGAACGGCGCCTCCGGGTTGACCTTCGCGAGCGCGATCTCCGGCATCACCGTGCACTCGGCGAACGTCGACGTTCCCATGAAGTGCCTGATCGGCTCGCCGTCGCGGCCGAGCCGCGTCGTCCCGTCCGGGAGAAAGCCCTTGTTCTGCTGCTCGCGGATCGCGAGGCACAGGTTCGTCCTGTCGCTGAGACAGTGGACACATTCGCGGCACTGCGGGGAGAAGAGCGTCACGACGTGGTCGCCGGGCGCGAGCGAGGTCACGCCTGCGCCGACGCGCTCGACGACACCCGCGCCCTCGTGGCCGAGAACGGTCGGCGCGTAGCCGGACGGGTCGGCGCCCGAGGCTGTGTAGAGATCCGTGTGACAGACGCCGCAGGCGGCGAGCCGGACGAGCACCTCGCCCGCGCGCGGCTCTGCGAGATCGACCTGCTGCACGACGAGTGGCCGTCCGAACTCCTCGAGAACCGCTGCCCGGATGCGCACGCCCGGAGCCTCGCACAGCCTCGACCTGCCGCGCCGGGTCGTCGGCGCCGCATAACCTCGCGCCGTGCACCTCGGCGTGATCCTGCCGAACTACGGCGAAGGTTCGTCTCCGGACGGGATTCGCCGCGCCGTCTCTCTCGCCGAGGAGCTCGGCTTCGATTCCGTCTGGACGACGGAGCACATCGTCGTCGGGCCCGACGAGCGCGCCGATCCGTACCGGCGCGTGTACGACTCGCTCGTCACGCTCGGCTGGATCGCGGGCTGGACCGAGCGGATCGCCCTCGGCACCTCGATCGTGATCGTGCCGTTGCACAACCCGTTCCAGCTCGCAAAGCAGGCGGCGACGGTGCAGGAGCTCTCGGGCGGCCGCCTCACGCTCGGCGT
Source organism: uncultured Actinomycetes bacterium (assembly GCA_963708685.1). Lineage (GTDB taxonomy): Bacteria > Actinomycetota > Thermoleophilia > Gaiellales > Gaiellaceae > DASVFB01. Next base: position 213,491 of record CAVPTP010000006.1, on the reverse strand, counting down.
CGGGATGGGCTGGTACGAGCGCGAGTACGAGTTCATGGGCGTCCCGTTCGAAGGGCGAGGGCGTCGCGGCGACGAGGCGATCCGGCTCGTGCGCGCGCTCTGGAGCGGCGAGCCGTCGTTCCACGGCGACCACTGGTCATACGACGAAGCCACCGCCGACCCGCTTCCGTCGCCGCCGCCGGAGATCTGGGTCGGAGGCAGCTCGGAGCGGGCGATTCGGCGGGCGCGCGCGCTCGGGGACGCGTGGCATCCGTCGCGCGGCTCGAGCATCGAGCACGTTCGGAGCGTGAAGCAGCGGTACCCCGAGCTTCGCGTGATCGCGCGTCAGTCTCTGGAGAACGTGGACGGTCTGGTCGAGGCGGGAGTGGAGGGCGTGGTCGTCACGTTCCCCGACGAGACGTCGATGCGCGATTTCGCCAAGCGCTACCGGTAACGGGGCTCGAACGTCGGCGGCCTTGGCCGCGCCTTGCCTTAGCTGCAGGCACGGAGAACGGGGGCCGGTCGCGGACGCGCGCTCGCGACGGGCTGCGGTTCGCTGCGTCCAGCAGTCATACTGGGCAGGTGGCGAAGTGGAATGTCGACGACACACGTCCGGTCGAGCCGACGCCCGGCGCCGACTGCGACACGTCGTACCTGTTGAAGCTGTCGCGCGGTGAGCGGCGCGCGCGGTCGACGGTCGAGTTCACCGCTCCGTCGTCGGTTGCGTCGAGCGGCTGGGCGCGCGAGGCCCTCGCTCCGTATCTCGTCGAAGACGAGCCGCCGCAGCGGCTGATCGTCGGTCTGGACGGGACGGTTCGCGTCCCGACAGACGCCGTCTAGACCGCTTCGGACTCGCCGGCGTCGGTCGCCTGCGCGCCTTCGCCAGTCTGTTCGTCGAGCGCGTCGGGGTCGTAGGTCCCGTTCGCGATCCCCGCTGCGCGCTCGGCGGCCTCGGCCTTCCGGGCGTCCTTCTTCTCCTGCTTGAGGGCGCGGCGCTCCTTGAGTTCCCGCTCGCGCGTCACCTTCCCCATGGTCTGGCGCTTTTTCGTGGGCATTCAGCCCTTCCTCTCTGGTTGGATGCGCGGCTGGTGACACCGTAGCGGCAAGTGCGGTCTTCGTCGCCCGGATCAGTCGGGGAGGAGCGGGACCGTCAGGCCCGGGTCGCGCCCGAGGAGCACCGCTCGGGTCAGCGCCGTCGCGCCGAAGCGCCGCCTGACCTCGTCGATCGCGGCGTCCAGTTCCTCGCCGCTTCGCCCGTGGAACGGAAGCGAGAGCTGGACCGCGCGGTCGTCGTCGAGATTGGCGACGGAGATCCCGACGAGCGTGAGGCCCTCGCGCTCGATCGTCGGCATCGCCGCCGCCAGCAGGCCGCGGGCGGTCGCGAGGATCGTGTCGGTGTGCGCGGTCGCGTACGGCAGCGTGTGCGAGCGCGTCGCGCGGGAGAAGTCGCCGAACCGAAGCCTCAGCACGACAGTGCGACCGACGCGCCCGGCAGTGCGCATCCGTCGCGTGATGCGATCGACGAGCCCGATCACCACCGCGTCGATCGCGTCGGGCGAGCGCGGCGAGCGGCCGAGCGCGCGCTGCGAGCCGATCGATCCGCGCCGGCGACGAGCCTGCACCGGACGGGGATCCCGGTTGTGGGAGAGGGCGTGGAGGTGACGTCCCGAGCCGCGGCCGAGGATCGACACGAGCGCCGCCTCGCCGAGCCGCGAGACCTGGCCCACCGTTGCGATTCCCTGCTCGTGGAGCTTCCGCGCGGTCACCGTGTCCGACTCCCCACAGATGCTCGATCGGCAGCGCGTGGAGGAATGCGAGCTCCCGGTCCGGCGGCACGACGAGCAGCCCGTCGGGCTTTGCGACGCCGCTCGCCACCTTCGCGAGGAACTTCGTCCGGGCGATGCCGACGGTGATCGGGAGGCCCACGCGCTCGAGGACGTCCCGGCGCAGACGCGCGGCGATCTCGGCCGGCGTGCCGGCGATCCGCCCCATCCCGCGCACGTCGAGGAACGCCTCGTCGATCGAGAGCCCCTCGACCAGCGGCGTCGCGTCGTCGAAGACGCGGTACACGGCCTTGCTCGCCTCGCTGTACGCCGACATGCGCGGCGGGACGACGATGGCCTGGGGGCAGAGGCGGCGGGCGCGACGGCCGCCCATCGCAGTCCGGACGCCGTACGCCTTCGCCTCGTAGCTGGCTGCGAGAACGACTCCCGCACCGACGATCACCGGCCGGCTGCGCAGGCGCGGATCGTCGCGCTGCTCGACCGACGCATAGAACGCGTCGAGGTCGGCGTGCAGGATCGTCGCGTCGTCCACGACGAACGTATGTTCGCACGGCTCGGCCGTGCCCGTGCTACGCGCGTCCGCCCTCGAGCGGCAGCCCCGCCTCGGCCCAGTCGCGCCGGCCCTCCGCGTAATGGAGGATGTTCCGGTATCCGAGCTCCACGAGGCGGTTCGCGACCGCCACTGAGCTCTCGCAGTCGGAGCTCTCGCAGTAGACGACGACCTCGGTGTCGAGGTCGGGGATGCGCCGGCGCGCGCGGTCGTCGACCCAGCCCGGCGTCAGGTTGATCGCGCCGGGCAGGTGCGACATCGCGAACGCGATCGGCGACAGCGCGTCCACGAGGACGAAATCGCCACCGCGATCGATCTTCTCGCGCAGCGCCTCACGGCTGATGCGCTCGAACCGCTCGCTCATCGCGTGAGTGTGCCTGGAGCGGGAGGCGCGCGGCCGCAAGCCCGACAACCGCAGCGATGAGGGCGAGCGCGCCGAACGCGATCCGCAGGGATCCCGCCTCCGCGATGCCGCCGACGAGGGGAGGGCCGATGAGGAGCCCGAGGTAGCCGATCGTCGTGACGGTCGCGATCGCGGCGGCGGCATCGCTGCGGCCACGACCGGCGAGGCCGAAGACGATCGGCGCGTTGAGCGAGATGCCGGCGCCCGCGACGGCGAAGCCGGCGAGCGCGAGCGGCGCGCCCGGTGACAACGCGACGAGCGTACAGCCGCCGGCGGCGAGGAGCGAGCCGCCGGCGAGCAGCGTCCGGTCCCCGAGGCGCGTCGCCTGGCCGAAGAAGCGGCCCGCCGCCATCGCGGCTCCGAACACGCCCGGACCGAGGCCGCTGATCGCCGGCTCGGCGTCGAGTTGCCGCTCCAGGAAGAGCGCGCTCCAGCTCTCGGTCCCGCCCTCGACCACGAAGGCCGCCGCGCCGACGAGCCCCAGCACGAGGAGCCCGCGCTCGAGGCGCGCGCGCCTACGCGGGCCGGGCGCGTCGCGCGAGGCGTCGTCGTCGGACCGGAGCAGGAGCGCCGTCAGCCCGATCAGCCCGGCGACGACGAGCAGGATCGCCTCGCGGCCGACGCCCGCCCCGCGCGCGAGGCCGGCGCCCGCTGCGCCCACGAGCACTCCCGTCGAGTAGAGGCCGTGTGCGAGCGGCATCACCCTGCGGCCGCTTCGCGTCTCGATGCGCGCCGCATTCGCGTTGATGCCGACGTCGAGGATCCCCGACGCCGCTCCCGTCAGCACGAGCGCGGCCGCGAGCGCGGGCACCGAGGTGGCGAAGCCGGGCACGATCGTCACGGCCGCGAAGATCGCGCACGACAGCGAGACCGCACGCGAGCCGAACCGGTCGACGGCGGGCCCTGCGAGGAAGAGCATTGCGGGCAGCGATCCGACCGCCACGAAGAAGAGCGCCACGCCGAGCGTGCCGTTCGAGGCGTCGGTCGCCGTCTGAACGCTCGGCAGCACCGCCGCCCACGCGCCCCAGAACAGACCGAGCGCGCAGAATCCGGCCAGCGTTCCCCGGAGGAGAGCGCGCTCGCTCGGTGTCGTCCCGGCCGCCTGCACGTGCTCCAGTCTCTCTGGTCGGCGTCGGACGTTCGCTCTATCCTCGCCTGCGGTGGCGCCCCGGTTTCGGCATCTGACGGCGGCAGCGGCGATGCTGATCGCGCTCGTCGCGCTGATCGCCGCGGTGAGGCAGCTCCCGACCTCGCTGCGCGCGACGCAGCAACAGGTCGAGACGAACGCGGGCCTGTCGGACGTCGAGCGCGAGCTGGCGCCCGCGACTGCGTACGAGGTGAACGGGTCGCTGCTCTTGCGCGCGCAGGAGCTGATCCCGAAGGACGCGGTGTTCTACGTCGCGACCGGAGGCCAGCCGGGACTCGGCGCAGCGTCGCCGTTCTCGGCGTACTGGCTGCTGCCGAGGCGCCACACGGACGAGCCGGGCTCGGCGCAATGGATCCTGTCCTACGGTGGCGATCCGGCTCAGCTCGGCGTGCACTACAAGGTCGTCTCGGATCTCGGCGGCGGCGCCGAGCTGCTGCGGGTGGAGCAGTGACGTCGTCGTACCTCGGGATCGCGGTGCTCGACGTGCTGCTGCTCGGAGCTGGGCTGGGCCTCCTGTACGGGCTCGGCTTCGTGCGCAGCGGACGCGACGCGCTTCGCCATGCCGGCGTCGCACTCGTCGCCGGGTGGGCGGCGCTCGGGATCGTCGAGTCGACGTTGCTCGTGCTCGGCGCGCCGCTCTCTCGCCTGGTCGTCACGTTGTCTGCCGCGGGCGTCGCGGGCGCCGGCATCTTGCTCGCGCGCCGCGTCGCCGGCCGTCGGCTCCCGGCCGTCGGCGAGCCCGGCGCCGGCTCCTGGCTCGCCGTCGCGGGTGCGTCGGTCGTGGTCGTCCAGGTCGCCGCGCTCCTCCGCCGGGCTCTGGTCGAGGGCGGCCCGCTCCAATGGGATGCGTGGGCGTTCTGGCTGCCGAAGGCGCGCTCGATCGTCGACTTCGGCGGCCTCGACACGGGGGTCGGCGGATTCACGAGCTTCGCGCACGCGACGTATCCGCCTCTCCTTCCGGCGCTGGAGGCGAGCGCGTTCGCGATCATGGGCAACACGAAAGCCTCGCCCCTGGCGCTCCAGCACTGGGTCGTCGCCGTCGCGTTCTTCGGCGCCCTGGCGTCGCTGCTCGCGGTGCGCGTGCGGCCGGCGATCCTCTGGCCGTGCCTCGCGCTGCTCGCGCTACTGCCGACCTTTACCTCGCTCCTCGGTTCCTCGCTCGGCGACGAGCCGCTGATGCTCCTGGTCGGGCTCGGCGGCGCCTGCTCGGGGCTGTGGCTGCTCGAGCGCGACCCGCGGTTCGGCGCGCTCGCCGGCCTCTTCCTCGCGGCGGCGGCACTCGCCAAGAGCGAGGGGCTGCCGATCGCCGCGGTCGTTGCCGCGACCACACTCGTCGTCGCAGTCGCGCGTCCGCCGCGGCGACCGCTGGTTCCGGCGCTCGTCCTGCTCGGGCCGTTCGCGGCGATCCTGCCGTGGAAGATCTGGATTCGCGTCAACGACGTCCCGGCGAGCCCCGACTACCGGCTGTCCGACGTGCTTCACCCCGGGCTGCTGGCAGATCGCTTCGATCGCCTCTCGTATGCGGCGCACAAGCTCCCGGCCTACGTGTTCGGGACGAACCACTGGCTGCTCGCGGTTCCGCTCATGCTCGTCGCCGCGCTGCTGGCCGCACCGCGGCGGCCCGGCCTGTCGCTCCTCGCGCTCGTGAGCGTCTTCGCGGTGCCGCTCGGCCTGCTCGTCGTCTACTGGATCGGGTTCCCGCCGGTCGACTTCTACGTCACGACCTCCGCCGAGCGGGGAGTCGCATCCGGCGTCGTGCTCGCGGCCGTCTTTCTGCCGCTGCTGCTGGCCGAGGCCGCCTCGGCCGTCGACGAGTCTCCGTGAGTCGCCGCCAGCGCGTGGCGCTCGGCGGGATCGTCGCCGCTTTCGCACTGCTGTTCTTTCTCGAGGGAACCGTGCTGCCGACGGCCTGGCTGCCGATCGAGGAGTCGGCGGCGCTCGAACGCGCGCGTGGGGCAGGGAGCGTGCAGTCGGCCGGAGGCATCCTGTATCCGGTGGTGCTCGCGCCCGCGGCGCGGTCGCTGTCTCCGTCGGCGGCTCACCGATTCGCGAAGGCGCTGTCGGCGCTCCTCTGGGCGCTGGCGGCGATTCCCGCCTATTTCCTCGCGCGCCGACTGGTGCCGCACGCGTGGTCGCTCGCCGTGGCCGCGCTCGCGGTGGCCGCTCCCGCCGCGGTCTACTCGACGGCGGCCGTTCCCGACGCGTTGGCGTTGCTGCTCGCGGTCTCGTCGCTGCCGCTCGTGGCGCGCGGCGGCAAACGGGCACTTGCCGTCGCTGTCGCTTTGGCGGTTGCCGCGGCGCTCACACGGCCGTGGTTCGTGGTCCTGCCGCCGGCTCTGCTCGTCGCCTGGGACCTGCCCCGGGCGGGGAGGACGTTTCTGCGCTGGCCGGGGTCGCTCGCGTTCGCCGCGCTTGCAGCCTTTGCCTACCTCGTCGTGGCGGCGACGGCTCCCGAGGTGGGGGACGCGCTCTCCTCCCCGGGAGCCGATGCACGCGCTGCGGCGGCCGGCTTCGCGGTCGTCGTCGTGGGTGTCGGCGTCGTCCCGTGGCTGCTGGTCGGATCGCGCACGCGAGCGCCGCGGGAGATCGCCCTGCTCGGTTCCTGCCTCCCGGCGCTGCTCGTCGCCGCCGGGGTCTTCGGGAACGCGCACGCCGGCGGCCTCGACGAGCGGCCGCTCCTCGTGCTCGTCCCGCTCGTCCTCGCGCTCGCCGCGGCAGCCTGGCGCGCGCGCGAGGTTCGTCCTGCCGCAACCGTCGCAGTGGGCGCACTCGTGGTGCTCGCCTCGCTCGCGCTGACCGCCCTCGGGCGGGCGCCGGTCGCGCACGCGGCCGGGCTCGGCCTCGTCGATCCGAACGGAAGGTCGCGCGCGTTGCTCGTCGTCGGCGTCGCGATCGTCGTGATGCTCGCGGTGGTGGCCGTTCTCCCCACGCGAGTCCGTCGGCTCGCTGCGCCCGCGGCGTTCGCGCTGCTCCTCGTCGCCGGGCACGCGGCCGCGTGGTGGAGCGTTCGCGCGGAGGCGCGCGCGCTGGCGGCCGTCGAGCCGGGGCCGCGCGGCTGGGTCGATCACGGGGCCGGTCGCGGCGCGCACGTCTACGTCGTCGGCCCGGCCGCGAATCTCGACCAGCGGACGATCGCCCAGTTGAGGCTCTGGAACCGGACGGTCCTCGGAGCCCGCCCGCTGGATCCGTCCGCCGTCGATCCGAAGACCGGGCTCATCCCCGGCTCGGACGCGGATCTCGTGGTCGAGCGCGGCGTCGACCTGGCGGGGACGAAGATCGCGCGCTCGTCCGGCGGCGTGCTCATACGACCGGTGCTCCCGCTCACGTTGTCCGAGACGGTCGACGGCCGCTACGCGGACGGCTGGAGCGGCGAGCAGACCACCTACCGCCGCTTCGCCGGACCGCCGCGCCCCGGGCAGGTTCGCCTGACGGTCAGCCGCAAGGCGTGGGGTGGACCGGACCGGCCGGGCAATGTGTCGGTCGAGGCGCAGACACCCGACGGCGCCGTCAAAGCGCGCCGGAGCCTCGTCATCCATTCCGGCCAGGAGCAGCACGTCGACATCCCCGTTCCGCCCCCGCCGTTTCGGATCGTCGTCAGCGTCAGCCCGACGTTCTCGCCGGCCGACTTCGGCTCGGCGGACACGCGCCAACTCGGTGCGCAGCTCCGCTTCGGCTACCGCCCCGGCAGTTAGGCCGCGGGTGTCGAGTGCGTGCGCAGCGGGAAATGGGTTGCGCATGCTCACGCTCTACGGCGCCGAGTGGTGTCCCTTCACCTCTGCGGTTCGCGAGATCCTGACAGAGCTCGGCATCGACTTCGTCGCGCGCCAGGTCGAGCCGTGGCCGGAGCAGCGGGCGACGTTGCGCGAGCTCGCCGGAACCGACCAGATCCCGACGCTGCAGACGGAAGACGGCCGGTTCGTCGAGGGAACGCGCGCGATCTTCGCGTACCTGCGCGACCTCGAGCCGTGGGAGCACGAGGCCGCGCACCGGCGCCGCTTCCTCGACCACCGCGACGCGCGGGAGTCGGACACGCCGGGCCGGCTCGTCGAGCACTTCCGCGCGTGCCCGGTGGTGGAGGAGGTCCGGGCGTCGCCGGAGGACGCCGAAGTCGTCCACATTCCCGACGAGTCTCGATACGAGCTGCGGGTGAACGGCCGCCCCATCGGCTTCGCCGCCTATCACCGCCGCGACGGCCACATCGCGGTGACGCACACGGAGGTGAACGAGTCGCACGAAGGCCGAGGCTTCGGCAGCCGACTCGCCGGCACCATGCTCGACGATGCGCGCCGGCAGCAACTCGACGTCGTTCCGCTCTGTCCGTTCATCGCGCATTTCATCGAGGAGAACCCTCAGTACGAGGACCTCGTCGCGCAGGGGTACGGTGACGCCGAGCACAGCCATCGATCGTTCGGAGGGCCGACATGACAGACGACGACCAGATCCATACACGCATCGAGCAGCTCGTCGCAGAGGAGCAGGACCTGTACGACCGCGGCGCGGACGGCGGCCTGAACGCGAGCGAGCACAACCGGCTCGAGTCGATCAAGGTGGGACTCGATCAGTGCTGGGATCTGCTGCGCCAGCGGCGCGCGCTCCGCGAGGCGGGCAAGGATCCGGGCGCGGCTCACGTTCGCGAGCCCGAGGTCGTCGAGCGCTACGAGCAGTAGCGGGCGGCCTGTCCGGCCGCGAACGCGCCGGAGCCCGCGCCTGGTGGCGCGGGCTCCGAAAGGACGGGCTAGAGGAAGAGCGTTACGCGGGCTGAGGCAGCGAGTCCACTGTCGGCGCCTCGGTCTTCGGCTCGTGCTCGAGCTGCGGCAGCCACTCCAGCCACTTCGGCAGGTACCAGTTCCAGTCGCCGAGCAGCTTCATCGTCGCGGGCAGCAGCACGCCGCGGACGAGCGTCGCGTCGAGCAGGACCGCGACCGCGAGGCCGATTCCCATCTCCTTCATGTCGAGGATCGGCATCAACGCGAACACCGCGAACGCACCGACCATGACGAGCGCGGCGCTCGTGACCACACCGGCAGTCGAGATGATGCCGTGCGCGACTGCGTCTTCCGTCTTCATTCCGCGGTCGTACGCTTCGCGGACGCGGCTCAGGATGAAGACGTGGTAGTCCATCGAGAGCCCGAACAGGATCACGAACATGAAGATCGGCAGCCATGACGCGATCCCGCCGTTCGACTGGAAGCCGAGGATGTCTGCTCCCCAACCCCACTGGAAGACGGCGACGAGCACTCCGTACGCGGCGCCCACCGACAGGAGGTTGAGCACGACGGCCTTGCCGGCGATGACGACCGACCGGAAGGTGACGAGCAGGAGCAGGAAAGCGAACACGAGGACGAAGCCGAAGACGATCGGAGCCTTCTGCTTCAGCATCGAGTTCTGGTCGGCGGACATCGCCGTGGTGCCGGTGACGGCGTAGTCGGCGCCGCCGACCCGGCCGATCGTCGAAGGCAGGATGTCGTCGCGGAGCGTGTTGAGCGCCGTGAGCGACGTGGAGTCGGTGCCCTTGCCGACCAGCGGGATGTCGATCCGCGCCACGGTGTGCGACTTGTTGACTTCCGTGTCGATCGCTCCCGTGTTGAGACCGGCGGCGACGATCTTCGACTTCAGGTTCGTGACGGCCTGCTGGGTCGCAGGCGCATCGATGTCGCCCTCGATCGCGATCTGCGTCTGATCGGCGGTCCCGTTCGAGAACGCCGCCTGGACCTTCTTGATCGTCGGAACCGTCGGTGCGCTGTTCGGCAGTGCGTCGAGGCCGCTCTGCGCCGTGTGGAGGTGCAGCACCGGCAACGCCATCGCGACGAGCACCGCGCCTGCGGCGAGGGCTGCCATCGCAGGATGCCTCAGGACCGGGGTCAGGATCGCCTTCCAGAACCGGTTCTCGCCGCCTTCGCGCCGGAGCCTGTGGAGGAACGGGATCTTGCCCCTGTCGACCTTGTCGCCGAGCCTCGAGAGCAGCGCCGGCAACACGGTCAGCGACCCGATCATCGAGACGCCGACCACCATCATGGTGGCGATTCCGAACCCGAGGTAGGACTTGTCGCCGGAGAGGAGCATCCCGGCCATGGCGATCATCACGGTGATGCCCGAGATGAGCACGGAGCGGCCGGACGTCGCCGCGGCTGCCTCGATGGCTGCGCGTGGGCTCCGGCCGGCGGCCCGCTCCTCGCGCTCGCGCTTGATGTAGAAGAGCGAGTAGTCCACGCCGACGGCGAGCCCGATCAGCAGGATCACGGCGCTGACGTTCTGATCCATCGGGACGATCTGACTCGGGAGCGCGACGAGACCGATGGTCGCCATGACGCCCGAGAGAGCGAGCAGCAGCGGCACCCCGACGGCGACGAGCGCGCCGAAGACGAGCAGCAGCACGGCGATCGTGATCGGGATCGACCGCTCGCCGGCGAGCTTGAGCTGGTCGCCGAACATCTTGTCGAGCGCCTTGCCCGAGCTGACCGCGCCGGCCTCGCCGACGTAGAAGCCCGGATGGCGCGCGGCGGAGACGGCGACCCGCGCCTCGATCGCGTCGATCTTCTTCGCTGCGGCCTCGTACTCGCCCTTCATGTCCCACGTGACGAGCACGGTGCGGCGGTCCTTCGAGATCTGATCGGCGTTCGCAGGATTCAACGGCGACTTGAAGTTCTTCGTCGCTCGGTCTCCCTGGATCGAGCGCACGACGTCGTCGACCGTGGCGCGGAACGCCGGATCGGCGACCGTCTGGCTCGCGCTCTGCACGACCACGAACTCGGTCTGCGGGGCGGACTCGGGGAAGCCCTTCTTGAGGATCTTGGCGGCCTTCCCGGACCCGCCGGTGTTCGCGTCTTCGACCTTGAGCTGCTTCGTGCCGACGGTCATGCCGAGCGCCAGCGCGAGGACGACGAACCCGAGCCAGCCGAAGACGGCGGTCTTCCAGTGGCCCGCGCTCCAGCGACCCATGCGGGCCGCGATGTTGTTCGAACGCTTCAGGGGGGTCATGGGTCTCCTCGTTTGCGGGGGGAAAGTGCGTTAGCTGCACGTTCGCAGCGCGCCTTCCCATGCGAAATGAGGGCAGCAGGCGTCTGGAGGTGTGGGAAACCGAACGGGCCGTCAGCCGCGCAGGAACGCCAGCACGGCGAGCACGCGCCGGTGATCCTCGGCTGCCGGAGCGAGGCGCAGCTTCGAGAAGATGCTCGTGACGTGCTTCTCGACGGCCCGCTCCGTCACGACGAGCTCGTCGGCGATCGCGTGGTTCGACCGCCCCTCGGCCATGAGCCCGAGCACCTCGCGCTCGCGCGGCGTCAGGTCCCCGATCGGGTCGTCGCGGCGGCGGCGACCGACGAGTTGCGAGACGACGGTCGGATCGAGGGCGCTGCCGCCTTCCGCGACCCTGCGCACGGCCGCGCGAAAGTCGTCGACGTCGGAGATGCGGTCCTTGAGCAGGTAGCCGACGCCCTCGGCGCTCTCCGACAGGAGCTCCATCGCGTACCCGGCTTCGACGTACTGCGAGAGCAGGAGCACCGACGTCTCGGGGTGCTTCTCGCGAATCTCGTTTGCGGCGACGAGCCCCTCGTCCGTGTGCGTCGGCGGCATGCGGATGTCGATGATCGCGACGTCGGGGTTGTAAGACCGAACCTTCAGGAGCAGCTCGTCGGCATTGCCCGCCTGGCCGACGACCTCGAAGCCGCCGTCCTCGAGCAGGCTGGCGATGCCCTCGCGGAGCAGGACGGAGTCCTCGGCGAGAACGACTCGCGTCCGCTCGGTCTCCGTCTGCTTCAACCCTCCGGAAGAGTGGTCGACGCGCAGCGGCGGGAAGTCGGCCGCGAGGCCGGGGACCACGAGCTGGTAGATCCGCTCGGGGCGCGGAAGGCCGCGCAGGTCGTGCTCGCCGAGGTCGCGCAGCTCGGCCTCCTCGCTCTCGACTGCGGCGCCGGTCTCGGCAGACGCGAGGATCTGGCCACCGTGGCCGGCCTCGCAGATCCGCGCCGCGCGGTGCACGTCGACGCCGAAGTACGTCCCTTCCGAGAGCGCCGGCTTGCCCGTGTGGATGCCCATCCGGACGCGCATCTCCTCTGCGGCGAGCGCGCGCTGTGCCGAGACCGCCGCCGCGACGGCCTGTGCGGGCTCCTCGAATGCGACGAACAGCTCGTCGGCGCGGCAGTCGACCTCGATTCCACCTGACTCCGCGACTGCGTTCCGGACCACGCTGCGGTATCGCTCGAGGACACCGAGGTAGTCCTCGCCGAGCCGGTGGACAAGGCCCGTCGAGTCCTCGATGTCGCTGAAGAGGAGCGTGACGACGCCGCTCGGCAACGAGTTCCCGGTCAACCCGCTACGAGTCTATGCCGCCCGTGCCTCCGGAGACCAACTGCGGCGCGTACGGGATGACCGCGCGGATGAGCGTGCCGTCGCCGGGAGCGCTCTCGACCAGAAGGCTGCCGTCGAGTGCGTCGACTCGGTCGGCCAGTCCGCGCAGCCCGGTGCCGCCGGCGGCGTCGGCGCCGCCGACCCCGTCGTCGGCGACCTCGACGATCGCGTACCCGTCGACGCACGTGACGCTGACGCGGGCGAACGACGCGTGCGCGTACTTGGCGACGTTCGCCAGCGCCTCGGAGACGACGTAGAACGCCGCTGCCTCGACCTGCTCGGGAAGCCGCTGCTCGGGCAGTTCGTCGATCTCGACCGGCAGGGTCGCGCGCGCGGACAGCGCCTCGAGCGCTGCGGCAAGCCCGCGGTCCGTGAGCACCGCGGGATGGATCCCGCGCGCGAGCTCCCGAAGCTCTTCGAGCGCGTGCGTGAGCTCGGCACGCGCGTTCTCCAGGATCTCGGAGGCGCCTGCGGGATCGGTGGCGAGCTTTCCCTGCGCGAGGCGCATCGCCAGCGACAGCGAGACGAGCCGCTGCTGCGCGCCGTCGTGGAGGTTGCGCTCCAGCCGGCGCCGCTCGGCGGCCTCGGCCTCGACGATGCGCGTGCGAGAGCGGCGGAGCTCCTCCTCCTGGTGCCGGCGGTCGGTCACGTCGGTGCCGTGGATGAGCCGCCGTTGCTCGCCTTTCTCGTCGACGATCGGCGTGCTCGACCACGCGACCAGGCGACGCTCGCCCGAGACGTGGAGCCAGCGGTGCTCGTGCTCGCGCTCGGCGACGTCGGCCTCGAACGCGGCGCGCACGGCCTCGACGTCCTCCGGCGCTGCGAACAGGTCCCAGAAGAGAAGGCCGCGGGCGCGATCGTCGTCGGCGCGACCCGTGAGGGCGATGCAGAACTCGTTGAAGCGCACGATCTCGCCGGTGGGCGTCACGACGCAGAAGATGCTCGTCGCCGTGTTGACGACGGTGCTGAGGAAGTCGCGCTGGCGCACGATCTCCTCCTCGGCGCGCTTTCGGTCGGCGATGTCGCGCGAGATGGCGAGCACCTCGTCCTCGCCGCTCTTCACCATCCTCACCTCGCGCTGGCTGATCTGACCAGACCGGTCGAGGGTCTCCAGCTCGAACGTCTCGGCGCGACCGGTCGCGATGACTCGCCCGATCGTCGCGAGCCGCGCCGCAGCGTCGCCGGTCGTGACGTGCTCCCCGATCCTCGAGCCGATGATCCGATCGGGGGGCAGGGTCAGCGCGTCCGGCCGGTTCGAGTGGAAGTCGACGTACGTCCCGTCGCCGCGGATCCGGAACATGTTGTCCGGCATCGCGTCGAGGAGCGCGCGGTTGCGTCGCTCGCTCGCGCGAAGGGCCTCGACGCTGCGGTCCTTGACGAGCGCGAGCCGCGCCGCTGCGAGCACGTCCTCCAGCAGCTCGGGCTCCTCGCGGAGCGCCGGGTCGTGGAGGACGGCGGCGAGCGGGAGACCCTCGTCCGCGAGCCGCGACACGGCGACCACCTCCGATTCGTCGGGAACCTCGGTCGCTCGACCGCCGGAGTCGACGTAGCCGCCGCGCTCGTCGTCGCGCACGAGCAGCCGGAGCGTGGGGTCGTTCAGCGCGCGGCGGAGCCCGGCTTCCGTCTCCTCGTACGACTGCCTCTCCGGTGTCTCCTGCAGAAGCTGCGCCGCGCCGACGCGCGCGAGCCGCGTCCGCAGCAGGCCCGCGAGGAAGAAGAACGGGACAGAGACGAAGGAGAGGATCCCGAGCGTCCCGACGACGTTGGAGAAGTCGGTCACCGGGTCGAGCGCGAGGCTCAGCCCGACGAGCAGAACGCTCACGAAGCCGCCGACGTACACCGGTGCGAGCACGCGGCGCGCCGGCGCCGTCGCCGCGCGCCACCGCTTCACCAGGACGACCGCGGTGGCGAGCATGAAGGCGGCGCCGACGAGGTTCCCGACCAGGACCAGCACGCTCGCCGCGGAATCGCTGTCGACGACGAGGAACGCGTTCGCAGGGCAGCCGTCGCAGCCGTCGTCCGGGGTCGAGTCCACGAGCAGGCTCACCGTGGTCGCGAGGAGCGCGGTGGGATATGCCGCGATGACGATCCGCCGCTGCCACTTGCCCTCGACACGCCCGTACGGGAAGGCGAAGAGCAGGTGGATGAAGACGGCGAGGGGCAGAGCGCCGACCGCGATCCCGATCGTGTAGGGGATCGACGCGTTCGCGTAGCCGGCCGCGCCGAGGAACCAGGCGAAGCCGACGGCGACCATCAATCGCCCCGTCCCGTTGTCCGGCCTGCGCGCCCAGCCGTACAGGCCCGTGCCGATGAACGTCCAGCCGAGCAGCAGGCCGAGGATGCTGGAGCCGACGATGTCCGTCTCGTGGTTGCTCGTCACCACGAGCGCAAGCGCGCCGCCTCCCGCGGCGAGACCTGCCGGCAGAAGGGCGAGCCACGGACGCCGTGTCGGCAGCTTCACGCCAGCAGCGCCGCCAGTGCCGCACCCGAGAGCTCAGCTTTCGGGATGAATCCCCGCGCCCCGCTGCGCTCGACGAGCGCACCGAACTCCGATGCGTCGCGGCTCGACGTCAGCACGATCGCGGGCGAGCTGCCGTTCGAGGTCAGCACCTCGGCGACGCCGAACCCGTCGATGTCCGGAAGCTGGATGTCCAGCAGGACGACCTCGGGCCGGAGGCGCCGCGCCGTCTCGATCGCGCTCTGCGCCGTCCTCGGCCTCGCCGACGATCTCGAATCCCTCGGCCTCGAGCAGCGCTCGGGCCGTCAGCCGGAAGCTCGGGTGGTCGTCGACGATGAGGACGGTGGGCGGCATGTGCTGAATCCTGGCAGCGAACCGACGGTTCCGCCATACGGTTAGCCGCACTGTTGAACGCCGGGTGGCCCCCTGGCTACGCCGGATCCACGGTGCGAGTCTCCGGCCAGCCCAATCGCCTCCGACCGAAAAGGACAGGACGCCATGACCGAGCTAGCCCACCGCGCATCGAACGGCCTCGACGTAGCCCTGCTCTGGAGCCGCCAGACCGGCCGCCTGGTCGTCGCAGTAGCCGATACCCGCACCGGCGAGACCTTCACCGTCGACGCTCCGCAAGATCGCGCGCTCGACGTCTACAACCATCCCTTCGCGTACGTCACGCCTGTCGCCGCCTAGGGTCGCCACGGCGATCCGGGCAGCGCCGACCCCGGCGCCGGGGCACCCCCGGCGCCGAGGCTGCGTACTCTGAGAGGGTGACTGCCGGGTCGCATCCGCTCGAGGAGAGGCGCTCGCCTGCCGAGCTCGAGCGCCTCGCCGACGAACAGGCCGCCCTGCGCCGGGTGGCGACGCTCGTAGCGCGAGGAGCCACCGAGCGCGAGCTCGCCGAGGCGGTGTCGCGGGAGCTGGGCCATCTGTTCGGCGCCGACGCGGCCAACACGTTGCGCTGGGAAGGCGAGACCATCCGCGTGATCGGCGACTGGTACGCCGGAGGAGAGACGGCGGCCGGCCTCGTGATGCCTTTCGGCGGGGACACGATCACCGCGCGGGTCGTGCAATCGGGGGCGCCTGCCCGGTTGAACTCCGCCGGAGACCTCCAGACCGAGTTCGCGAAGCGACGCTGGGCCGAGCTCGGTCTGCAGGCGTCGATCGGGGCGCCGATCGTGGTCGACGGGAGGGTCTGGGGAGTCGTGACCGCATCGCGGACGGATCGCGGAAACCCGTTTCCGCCCGGCGCGGAGCATCAGCTCGGCGACTTCACCGCCCTCATCGCGCAGGCGATCGTCAATGCCGAGGCCCGCCGCGAGACCGCAGAGCTGGTCGCGGAGCAGTCCGCCCTGCGCCGCATCGCCACGCTGGTGGCCGCGGGGCGGCCGCAGGGCGAGGTGCTCGATGCCGTCAACTCGGAGGTGGCGTCGCTGTTCGGCGCGACGAAGGTGACGCTCGTCCGCTGGGAAGGCGTTCAGGACGAGGTCGTGGTCGTCGCGTCCTGGTCGGACGGGAGCACCTGGCCGTTGGAGCCGGGCTCGCTGTATCACCCCGGCCACGAGAGCGCGACGATCACCGTGCTCGAGACGGGCTTCGCGAGCCGGTCGGAGGATCCGTCGCGAGAGCACGTCATCGCCGCGCCGGTGATCATCAAGGCGTCGTTGCTGGGAGCCCTCGCCGCAGCGCGACTCGGAACCGACCCTTTCCCGGCCGGTGCGGAGATCAGGCTGAGAGGCTTTGCCGACCTGGCGGCGCAGGCGATCGCGAACGAGCGCGCCCAGGCGGAGCTCCGCGCCTCGCGCGCCCGGATCGTCCGGACGGCCGACGAAACGCGCGAGCGGTTCGAGCGGAACCTGCACGACGGCGCGCAGCAGCGCCTCGTCTCGGTCTCCGTCGTCCTGCGCCTCGCGACTGCCAAGCTCCCGGCTGCGCCCGAAGAGGCGCGGGCGCTCGTCGTGTCCGCCTCGTACGAGCTGACCCAGGCGCTCGAGGAGTTGCGAGACCTCGCCCGCGGTCTGCACCCGGCGGTCCTGACGAAGCACGGCCTGGAGCCCGCGCTCGAGGCGCTCGCGAGCCGTGCTCCTCTGTCGGTCACGGTCGCGAACGAGCTCGGCGGACGGCTTCCGCCGGCGGTCGAGGCTGCCGTGTACTACGTGGTCGCCGAGTCGCTGACGAACGTCGCGAAGTACGCGGCGGCGTCCGAGGTGAACGTGCGCGCGACCTGCGTGGACGGCCTCGTGCGGGTCGAGGTCGCGGACGACGGCGTCGGCGGCGCGGACGTCGGAGGCGGCTCGGGCCTGCGCGGGCTCGCCGACCGCATGGAGGCACTCGGCGGCCGCTTCGGGATCGAAAGCGCCCCGGGTGCGGGCACGCGCGTCTGGGGCGAAGTGCAACTCGACTCGGCTCAGCCGAGCGAGTAGGGCCGCGCGCCGACGGCGCGGTCGACCGTTCGGTTTGCCACACCCCAAGACGCGGGGCAGCCGCCTTCCGCAGCGCACGCCGTGATGCCAATCTCACAGCATGTTGCTCGCGTCCTCCCTCCTCCGCCCGCACCGCGCCGCCGTCGAGATCGCCATCCTCGCCTCCCTCTACGGGGTATACGAAGCCGTGCGCGGTGCGGGCCACGCGAGCCTCTCTGTCGCCCGCGATCACACCTCCGACATCGTTGCGCTCGAACGTGCTCTTCACGTCTTCAACGAGCGTGCGGTGCAGGAGTGGTCGCGGGGCGTCCCTTACCTCCCGGCGCTGCTCGGGCTCGCCTACATGAGCCTCCATTTCGGCGCCACGACCGTCGCCGTGCGCTGGGTCTACCGCGAGCGGCCGCGAGGCGTTTCCGCTCGTGCGGATGACGCTGATCATCTCGACCGCGATCGCGCTCGTCGGCTACGTCCTGTACCCGGCTGCGCCCCGCGCCTCGCCGGCGTCGGCATCTCGGACACGGTCTCGAAGCACACGGGCCTGAACCTGAGCTCGGATCTCCTCGGGAGCTTCTACAACCCGTTCGCCGCCGTGCCGTCGCTGCACTTCGGCTACGCGCTGATCGTCGGCGTCGCCGTCGCCTGGCTCGCGCGCCGCCGCTGGGTGCGCGTCCTCGGCGCCGTCTATCCCGCCTTCATGCTCTTCGACATCGTCGCCACCGGGAACCACTTCTGGTTCGACGCGACGGCGGGCGGCGCGGTCGTCGTCGCCGGCTGGTGGATCGCCTACACGCTCCTCCGCGGAACGCAGCCCGCCGCGCAGGTCGCCGTGAGCCGGCGGCGCGCTCCCGCCGGCACCGCCGCCACGGTCTAGCGCGGCCGCACGGCGCCGACGTAGCTCGTGGAGTACTCGTAGAGGCTCGAGATCTTCACCACGTCGCCGGTGTGCGGTGCGTGGATGAAGTTGTTCCCGCCGATGTAGATGCCCACGTGTCCGGGGCCGTTCGCGCCGGGGTGGAAGAAGACGAGATCGCCGGGCGCCAGGTCTTCCGCCGCGATCGGCGTTCCCTCGTTCCACTGCGCGCCGCTGAAGTGCGAGAGGTGGATCCCGAGCTGGGCGTAGACGTACATCACGAGCCCCGAGCAGTCGAAGCCGTACTCCGGGGTCGCGCCTCCCCACACGTAGGGCACTCCGAGGTATCCCTCGGCGATCGACGACGGCGCGCGCGCCGATGCCGCCGTTCGCGGGAATGACGAACCCGGCGAAGGGCGACGGGCCGCCGACGGAGGCGATCGGCGCGAGGCCGAATAGACCGAACGGCGACCCGTGACTCGACTGCGCGGGCGTCTGCGCACGAGCGACGCCGACGAGGATCTGCCGGTCGTGCGTGACGAGGCGGAGCCCGACGATCCCGGTGTCCTGGCCCAGGCGGCCCGGCAGCGCGGCCTGCTGGAGGATGACCGCGTAGCCGCCGTCGCCGACCTGCATGACGGTGTTCGGCTTCGCCCGCACGTCGAAGCCGGCGACCTGCAGGCCGTCGATGTGCGCGCCTGCCGTCCCCGATGCGGGGAGCGTCATCCGCGCAAGGCGAATCCGGCCGCCGAGGATGCTGACGTCGTTCAGCGTGAGGCCGCCCGCGTCGCGGCGCGCTGCGCCGATCGTCAGCAGGTAGCCGAAGTCGTCGGGCGACGTGTAGGCGCCGACGCCGATCTCGCGGAGCAGGACGCCGTCGGAGTCGCGGATCTCGGCCGCGGGCGTGGCGGCGTGTGCCGCAGCCGGTAGGACAAAGGCGACAACAAGTGCTACGGCAAGCCGGCGCACGCGCGCGGACCTTAGGTGACCTGCCGGTTTTGGAAAGTCGGCCACTAGCGAACGGCGCCCACATAGTCGATTCGCATCGGTCGGATCCGGCCCGCGTCGATCGCCGCCTGCTCGTCTGCTTCGGTGGTGTCGGCGAGATTGGGGAAGAAGTACGGCCCGTGGCGCGAGATGCCGCCGCTCGAGCCGCTCGTCGAGCAGGCGCACAACCGTCTCGCCGGGATGCAGCCCGTGGCCGTCCGCCCACGCCCGCAGGAAGATCGGCCACTCCTGGTCGGATGCGAGCCATTCCTCTCGTCGGCGATGCAGCCAGCCCGGCTCGCCGTCCGCGGCGAGGCGCTCGAAGCACCATTCGGCCGTTTCCGTGTCGAACGTCTCCCAGGCCCACTCGACCACGACGACGACGCCGCCGCTCGTCGAGCGCGCTCGTCATGCGGTCGATCACGATCGCCGGATCGAGGACGTGGTGGAGTGACGTCGACGCGACGAAGGCGTCCGGCTTCTGCGGGAGCTCGGCCTCCTCGAACTCGACCGACTGGTAGTGCGGCTCTTCGGGCGCGTTCGGATCGATGCCCTCGGCGTCGTAGCCGGCGGCGCGCAGCATCGGGACGAATCCGCCGTGCGGGCCGCAGCCGACGTCGACGATCCGCGCCGGAGGCAGCAGGTAGGCAGCTCCTCACGAACGGCCAGGCGGCGGACAGCCATCTCTCGCTCGGCGTCATCTCGCGCTCATCCGCGAAGTCGAGGAAGCCGACGGCGAGCATCTGTCGCGCGAGCGCCGCGCCTGTCTCGCGCTCGGCGGCGATCTGCGACGGCCGCGGCGAGCGCTTCGCCGAGCGTCTTCGAGCCGTCGAGCTCGCGCACGAGCCGCGCGGTGGTCGGATCGAGCTCCGCGGAGAAGGGGAGACCGCGCTCGAGGCGGAGTGTCAGGCTCTCGGAACGCCAGCGGCCGTCGGCGAACCGGCTCTCCTGCGTCACGACCGCGTCGTCGACGACGCGAAGCCGCTGATCGAGCAGCGAAGCGCGGTCGAGCCGGTCGTGCGTCCCGAACAGCTTCCGGACGTGCTCGCCCGCCGGCCGAAGCGCCGCTCGCGGTAGCTGCTGTGTCTCGAACCACCCGTCGCGTCCGTCCGCGCGCTTGCGCAGGACGAGACACGCGTAGCCGACCTGCTCGATCCCGAGCTCGGCGTAGTAGGCGAGCCAGCGGTCGATCGCGTCGGCGTACGCCTCCGGCTGGTCGATCACGTCGCGGTTCCAGACGGTCGCCGTCTCGATCGGGTCGTCGGTCGACGTGTGGAGGAGATAGGCGTCGCAGCCCGACCCCTCGAGCCAGCTGCGCGGGCCTGCCGGCGGGTCGTCCGGATCCAGCACCCAGGCGACGAGGATCGACGCGAACGCGCCCGGCACGAGCATCGCCGGCGTTCCGCGGGCGACGAGCTCCGACACGGCGTCGCCGCGCATGCCGCTGTCCCGAAACAGGAACGCGCTCTCCGGCGAGATGACGTACGGCGGGTTCGCGACGACGAGGTCGAAGCCGCTCGCCCTCGACCGGCTCGAAGAAGCTGCCGAGGCGCGTCTCCACGTTCGTGACGCCGTTGAGCGCGGCGTTGAACTGCGCGTAAGCGAGCGCGCGCACGTTCACGTCGGTGGCGACGACGTGCTCGGCGTGAGCGGCGAGCAGAATCGCCTGGATCCCGTTGCCGGTGCACAGGTCGAGCGCACGCTCGACGTGGGCTGCGAACCGTCAGATGTGCGAGCGCCACCGAAGGTCGGTGAACACCCGGCACGTGATCGGCGTGTCCTTCGGCGGCCGCGGCCTGATCGGAGGCGATCAGCAGCTCGTCGTGAGGCACGAGGCGCGCGGCGCCGTGGACGACATCGTCCTCGTCCACGAGCAGCCCGGCGCCCGTGAGACGCGCTCGAAGCTGCGCACCGACCAGCTCGTCGACGCGTGCCCGCGGCACGGGAACGCCGAGCAGAAAGAGCCGGAGCAGCACGGCCAGCTCGTCGCCGTCGCCGAGCCGCCGCAGGTACGCGGGCAGCTCGGGCGACCGCGCGAGCAGCTGGTCGCCCGTTGCGAGCCGCTCCTGGATGCGCGGCGTCTCGTAGCCGGCGGCGCGCAGCAGCCGCGCGAGCTCGACCGCCGCCTCCGCGCTCTCGGCGCGCGGCGGATCCGGGCGCGTCGACGGCTGGACGACGCGAACCGGCTCTACCGTTGTGCCGCCGCCCGACGCGCTAATAGCTCTTGTTGGCTTTGAGGTCGTACCGAACTGATTCGGGCGGCCCGGCCGAGCCGTCGGGTTTCTGCGGCTTGTACTCGACCTCGATCTTGGCGAAGTTCAACGACACCGAATCCATCTCCGTGTCGCTCTGCTCGGATCCGCCGATCTGGACGGAGCTCACGAGGACGTCGTAGAACTTGAACGTCAGGTATTCGAGCTGCCCCTTGCCGGCCTTGCGCGCGGTGAGCGCGGCCGTCTTGATGTGCTGCCCGGTGGCGCAGGCCTTCATGAGGCCGATGCTCGCCTTGTTCAGCTTCATCGTGAAGTGGAAGTCCTGCATCGAGACCTTCCCGGCGCCTGCGCCGCCGCCCGGAGCCCGAGCCGGCCGCGTTGGTCTCGCCCCAGCTCCAGGCCTCGATGTCGATCTCGTCCTTGTGCTTGGCATCGGTGCTCTCGCCCTTGATGCCGTCGAACTTGATGAAGTAGTCGACCGCTGCCATATCGCCCCCCGGCGGTGTGATTGGTAGGTCGCCGCGACTTCGGCGCATCCTGCCAGATCCGGGGCGCCGCCGAGGGTGGAGAGAAGCCAACGGGAAGGGTGGCAAGAATCTTTGTCCGACTGCCGGGTCGTTGCTCGCCCGGCACGTACTTGACCGGGGGCATGAGACACAAAGCGATCGTCGCGCGTACGAAGGCAGCCGTCGAGCGTGCACACGTGTGACCGGTGCAGGGCTCGCGGCGCAGGCGCGCCGTGCTCAACTCCCGCGCGACGCACGACATGGCGTCGTGAGTGCGCCGATCTCGACGTGCTCCGCCTGATCCGCGGACGCCTCGGCGCACGCGTTCACTTCGCCTCGGCCGACTCGGCGGCGGGCCGTGACGCACGCGTCGACGGTCTCGTCGGCGGCGCAGGCGGCCGTGAACTTCGACGACGACGCATCGGGAGGCGCTCGCGGGCGCAGAAGCATTCCTCGGTGCAGGAGCGCTGGTCGTCGACCAGGTGCGACTCATCAGGGGCCGGACATCACCATCGACCTGCAGTAGAAACGAACCGCACGCCTCGATCGGCCCAGTCGCACGATCCGGCTGGGCCGATCGGCCGCTTCTGCCGGACGTCATCGATCAGATCACGTGCGTCTCGCGTCCCCGGTCGGCGGACGCGAAGCGGTCGGCGCGCAAGGCGTCGCGCCACGGCGGCGGTGATCTCGCCGGCGACGAGGTCGGCGACGAGGCGGCCGACGCTCGGCGCGATCATGAAGCCGTGGCCGCTGAAGCCGGCGGCGACCCACAGGCCGGCGGCGACCTCGTCCACGATCGGCTGGCCGTCGGGCGTCATGTCGTAGACGCCCGTCGACGACGAGCGGCAGCGACGCGTACTCGAGCATCGGCAGGAGCGGGACGATCTGCTCGCGGATCCTGCGCCGCCAGCTGTCCTGGGCGGTCGCCGGATCACCCTCGGCGTCGAGGTCGCTCGCGAGGAGGCGACCGTCCGCGAGTTGCTTCGCCGCCACTCCGCGATCGACGGCGACCACGAGCGGCTCGAGCACCCGCTCGCCGGATGCGATCGCCGAGGAAGAGGTGGCGCGGCACGGGAGAGATCGGCAGGTCGACGCCGAGCGGCGCGAGCAGCGCGCGCGTCTCCCAGCCGGCGGCGACGACGACGACGTCGGCGACGCGGTCGGCGCCGCTTCGGGTCTGCAGCATGCCAGCCGGCGCCGTCGGCCCGTGAGACCGACCACGTCCTCCGTCACGAACGCACCTGCCGCGGCGACGCACCGCCTCCGCGAAAGCCTCGACCACGGTCTGCGGCCGGTCGAAGTACCCGTCCGTGTCGCAGTACGCCGCGCCGACGAACCCGTCGAGCGCCAGGCCCGGCACGAGCGCCGCCGCCTCGTCGGGCGTGACCGAGCGCGACGGGATGCCGAGCTCGTGTCTGGAGCGCGACGCCCGCGCGAAGGCGCTCGAGCGTCGACGCCTCGTCGGCGACGAAGAGGTAGCCGCATTCGTCGAGGCGCGCGTCGACGGCGATCCCCAGCCGCGCCGAGAGGTCGCGGTAGAAGGCGTACGAATCGTCGGCGATCAGGCAGCCCGCGCGCGTTCCCCACTGGCGCCGGACGCCGCCCGGCTGCACCCCCGACGCTCCGGCGCCGACGCCGGCTCGGTCGAAGACGGTCACCGGGCCGAGGCCGCGCTCGAGAAGGTGGAACGCGATCGAGAGGCCGGTGATCCCTGCGCCGATCACGCTCACGCGCATCGCCGCGGACGATACGCGGCGAAAGCCGCGCTAGCGTAGGCGCGTGCCGCACCCGGACCTCGTGCCCGTGCGCCGTCGCGCGTGACGACGACGCCGATCGACATCTCCGACGAGCCTGTCGGCGCGCGGCGGCGGCTCCGGCCGTCCAGCGGTCTCGTCTACTTCATCCTGCGCCGGCTCGCGGCGCTCGTGCTGCTGACGCTCGGAATCACGGCCGTCGCGTTCGTGCTCACGCAGCTCGTGCCGAGCGACGCGGTCGCGACGAACCTCGGCGAGCAGGCCGCCGGCGATCCTGCGGCCGTCGCGGCGTTCAAGCAGCCACTACGGCCTCGACCGGCCGCTGCCCGTCCGCTACGTGATCTATCTCGGTCACGTGCTCCAGGGCGACCTCGGCGAGTCGTCGCTGACGCACGGCGCCGTCACGCACGACCTCGGACAGTTCATGCCTGCGACGGCCGAGCTCGCCCTCTACTCCGTTCTCTTCGCCGCCCTCGTCGGCGTCGCGTTCGGCGTCGTCGCGGCGCTGCGCCGCAACCGGCCGACCGACCACGCGCTGCGGGTGGCATCGCTGGCGGGGATCTCGATGCCGACGTTCTGGATCGCGCTCGTCGCGCTCTACGTCGGCTTCTACCGCCTCGGCTGGTTCCCCGGCGCCGACCGGCTCGATCCGGGAGTCGAGCCTCCGCCGCACGTCACCGGCCTCTACACGATCGACGCCCTGCTCGCCGGCGACTTCGGCCTCTTCGCGCAGTCGCTTCACCATCTCGTGCTGCCGGCGCTCGTGCTGGCCGCGTTCAACGTCAGCCTGCTGATGCGCTTCACGCGGTCCGCGGTGCTCGAGGTGATCGGCAACGACTACGTCCGCGCCGCGCGCGCGAAGGGCCTGCCCGAAGCGAACGGTGGTCACTCGCTACGTCCTTCGCGCCGCTCTGCCCTCGGTCATCACCGTGCTCGGGCTCGTCTTCGCGAACGTGCTCACCGGCGCCGTCCTCGTCGAGAAGATCTTCTCCTGGCCGGGGATCGGGCAGTACGCGTATCAGGCCGCGGTCAACCTCGACGTGCCGGCGATCGCGGGCGTGAGCATGTTCGTGGCGATCGTCTACGTCACGATCAACTTCGTCGTCGACGTGCTCTACGGCGTCATCGACCCGCGGATCCGCGTCACGTGAGCGTCGCTCGCGCTCCGCCTCCGCGCGCCGTCGCGGCTTCCGGGTTCCGGCTGCGTGGCGTCAGCCGCTCACGATCGCCGGCGTCGTCATCGCGGTCGCCTGGCTCGTGATCGCGATCTTCGCGCCGCTGATCGCGCCCGCCGACCCGCTCTCGCAGAATTTTCCCGCCGTCGCAGGGGCCGTCGCTCGACCACCTCTTCGGAACCGACGAACTCGGGCGCGACGTGCTCAGCCGCGTGATCTTCGGCTCGCGCGCGTCGCTTCCGGTCGCGCTCATCCTCGTCTCGCTCGCGGCGGCGATCGGGAGCGTGATCGGCGCGATCGCGGGCTACTTCCGCGGCGATCGCCGACGGGGCGCTCATGCGGTCGACGGATCTCGTGTTCGCGTTTCCGCCGATCATCCTCGCGATGGTCGTCGCCGCCGTGCTCGGTCGCGGGCTCGTGAACGCGGCGCTCGCGATCGTCGTCGTCGCCTGGCCGTCGTACGCGCGCGTCGTTCGCGGGCTCGTCCTCTCGGTGGGCGACTCCGAGTTCGTCCAGTCCGCACGGCTGCTCGGCGCGTCGAGCCGGAAGACGCTCGTTCGCGACGTCTTCCCGAACGTCGCCGGGCCCGGTCTTCGTGCTGGCCACGCTCGACCTCGCGAACGCGATCCTGCTCCTCGCGGGGCTCTCGTTCCTCGGGCTCGGCGCGCAGCCGCCGAAGGCCGAGTGGGGGTCGATGGTCGCCGAGGGAACGCAGTACTTCCAGTGGTGGTGGATCGGGACGTTCCCGGGCCTGGCGATCTTCAGCGTCGTGCTCGCCTTCAACCTGATCGGCGACAGCCTTCGCGACGTCTTCGACCCGCGAACGGCGCGGCGGGCCGGGGAGAGCGCGCGAATGAGCCTGCTCGCCGTCGAGGAGCTGCGCGTCCGGCTGCAGACGCCGGCCGGGCTGGCCACCGTCGTCGACGGGATCGACTACAGCGTCGAGCCGGGCGAGGTGTTCGGCGTCGCCGGCGAGAGCGGCAGCGGGAAGACGGTGTCGATGCTCGCGCTGCTCGGCCTGCTCCCGGACCGCGCCTCCGTCGCCGGCAGCGCCCGCTTCGACGGGCGGGAGCTGATCGGCATGCCGCGCCGGCGGCTGCGGTCGATCTCGGGCCGCGAGCTGACGATGGTCTTCCAGGATCCGTATCACGTCGCTCCACCCGATGCTCTCGATCGGGCGGCAGCTGACCGAGCACGTGCGGCGCACCTCGGCCTCGACCGGCGGGCCGCGGACAGGCGCGCGGTCGAGCTGCTCCGCGAGGTCCGGATCCCGGATCCGCAGGCGGCGCTCCACGCCTTTCCGCATCAGTTCTCCGGCGGGATGCGCCAGCGCATCGCGATCGCGATCGCGCTCGCGTGCGAGCCGAAGCTCCTGATCGCCGACGAGCCGACGACTGCGCTCGACGTCACCGTCCAGGCCGGGATCCTTCGCCTGCTCGACCGGCTACGGCGTGAGCACGAGCTCGCGGTCGTCCTGATCACGCACGACCTCGGCGTGCTGTCGTCGATCGCGGACCGGATCGCGATCTTCTACGCGGGCCGCGTCGTCGAGTCCGGCGGGCGCGAGGACGTGCTCCAGCGGCCGCGGCACCCGTACACGCGCGCGCTGCTCGACGCGCTGCCGCATCCGGAGGCCGCCGACAAGCCGCTGGCGGCGATCGCGCGGCGCGCCGCCGACGTCCGGGCCGCTTTCCGGCCGGCTGCTCGTTCCACCCGCGCTGCGCGTACGCGCAGCGACTCGTGCCGCGTCGAGGTGCCCGCGCTCGTGGCCGTCGACTCGCGGCGCCTCGCCTGTCCCGGTCGATCCCTTCGCACGCCGGATGAGCGCCGCGCTCGAGCTCGAGAACGTCGTCGTCGAGTACGAGCGCCGCGGCGGCGCGCGCATCGCCGCCGTTGCGGGCGCCGACCTGAGCGTCGACCGCGGACAGATCGTCGGGCTCGTCGGCGAGTCGGGGTGTGGGAAGTCGACGCTCGCGCGCGCTGCGGTCGGGCTCGTTCCGATCGCCGCCGGCAGCGTCCGCTTCGAAGGCGAGCCCGTGACGGCGCTCACGCGGCGGGCGCGACCGCGCAGCCTCGTTCGCCTCCAGCTCGTCTTCCAGAACCCGTACTCGTCGCTCAACCCGCGCCGCTCGATCGGCTCACAGCTCGCCGACGGCATAGGACGAAACCTCGCGCGCGATCGCGCCGCCGGCGCGTGCAGGAGCTGTGCGGCCTCGTCGGGCTGCCCGACTCCGCCGCCGACCGGTTTCCACACGAGTTCTCGGGCGGCCAGCGTCAGCGGATCGCGATCGCCCGTGCGCTCGCGGCGGACCCGTCGGTGATCGCGCTCGACGAGCCGCTCGCGTCGCTCGACGCGTCGGCGCAGGCTCAGCTCGCGAACCTCCTGACCGAGCTGACGCGCGAGCTCGACGTCGGGCCTGCTGCTCATCTCGCACGACCTCGCGATCGTCCGTCACGTCGCCGACGTCGTCTCGGTGATGTACCTCGGGAAGATGGTCGAGACGGGCGCGACCCGGCCGCTCTGGGAGATGCCGGCGCATCCGTACAGCGAGGCGCTCGTCGCCGCGGTGCCGCGGCCCGACGGGCGCGGCTTCCTTCCCGAGAGCCTCGAGGGCGAGGTCCCGGATCCCGGCCGCCCTCCGACGGGCTGCCGCTTCCATCCCCGCTGCCCCTACGCCTTCGATCGCTGCCCGACCGAAGAGCCGCCGCTGCTCGCGCTCGGCGAGGGCCGGCGCGCCGCGTGCTGGCTGCAGCCCGAAGGCGGTCCCGCTGGCGCCGCCGGCGACGCGCGCCGCGAGCTTGGCGCTGGGCCGGCCGTGGATAGGGTCAGCGGCAGGGGCAGCACCAAAACCATTCCAACAGGAGGAGAAGAGTGAGACATTCACTCGTCCGGAGATCGAAGTGGCATCTGCTGCTCGCCGGAATCGGCGCGCTTGCATTTGCCGCGGCGGCGCTGGGCGCCTCGGTGCACGGGACCGCCGCGCCGACGCTCGTCGTCGACAACTCGTTCACGCTGAAGACGGCGGATCCCGCAGCGTGCCTTCGATCCGACCGGGTCGATCATCAACCGCGCGATCTACGACACGCTGTTCACGTACAAGGGCAGCGACCTTTCCAATCCGATCCCGTTGCTCGTGTCGTCGTGGAAGGCGAACAAGACGGCGAGACGTTCACCTTCCAGCTCAAGAAGAACGTCCACTTCGCGAACGGCAATCCGCTGACTGCGGCGGACGTCGTCTTCTCGCTCAACCGGCTGATCAACATCAAGGGCAACCCGTCGTTCCTGCTCGCCGGGGTCTCCGTCAACGCGAGAGGCAAGTACACCGTCGTCATGAAGCGCGACGACGCCGTCGGCACAGTTGCCGGCGATTCTCGCCAACCCGAGCACCGGCATCGTCAACGCGAAGCTCGTGAAGGCGCACGGTGGAACGAGCGCCGCCGAACGCGTCGACGCGCGGACAAGGCGGAGCAGTGGCTCAACTCGCTCGGGCTCGGCCGGCGCCGGCAGCGGGCCGTACGTGCTGAAGTCGTACAGCACGACCTCGCAGGTGACGCTCTCGCCGAACTACGCGCTACTGGGGCGCGAAGAAGCCGAAGTTCGGCACCGTCGTCGTCCGGAACATGGTTGCGACGACGCAGCAGATCAACATCCAGCGCGGCTCGCACGAAGTCGCCATCGACCTCTCCTCCGATCAGGCGCAGAGCCTGAGGAGCAACAAGAAGCTGAACGTGTCGCTGCGGCCGTCGACATGGGTCTTCTGGCTCTTCGCGAACAACAGCAGCCAGCTGTCGAACGTGACGTCGAACAAGAAATGGCAGGAGGCCGTTCGCTACGCGCTCAACTACAACTCGATCGTCTCCGTGGCAGGCCCGGGTGCGATCCAGACGCCGGGAATCATCCCGTCGATGTTCCTCGGCGCCTTGCCGAAGGCGGCCGCGATCAAGCAGAACCTGACGCGGGCGAAGGCGGCGCTCGCGGCGTCCGGTGTGGGAGACCAGCAGGTGTCGCTCGAGTACCCGAGCGACCTGACGATCAACGGCGTGCCGTTCACGACGCTCGCGCAGCGCGTCCAGGCGAACCTCCAGGCCGCCGGCTTCAAGATCGAGCTCTCGGGCGCGCCGACGTCCACCTGGCTGACGAAGTACCGCGACGGCAAGATGGCGTTCGGCCTCTCGCTCTGGGGCCCCGACTACCCGGATCCGGCCGACTACCTGACGTTCTCGCCCGGCCAGCTCGTCGGCCTCCGCGTCGGCTGGCAGAAGGGAGCCGATCCGTCGATCGAGAAGCTCGCCGCGCAGGCGCTCGTCACCACCGATGCGAAGAAGCGCAAGGCGCTCTACCAGAAGATCCAGACTGCAGCTGAACCAGCGCGGACCGTACTTCCCGCTGATCCAGCCGACGCAGGTGTTCGTGTCGACGAAGGACCTGAAGAACGCGGTGTTCAACGCGACCTACGCCGTCGACGTGACGCAGGTGTCGCCGAGGTAACGGAGTTCTAGGCGTTCGCGACGAGGGCGGCGGGATACGAGTTCAACACTCGCCCGCCGCCTTCCTCGACGACGATGATGTCCTCGATGCGCACGCTGAAGCGGCCGGGGACGATGATCGACGGCTCGTCGGTGAACGTCATCCCGGCCTCGAGCAGGTCTCGTCCTCGGGCGACAGGAACGGCCGCTCGTGCACGTCCATCCCGATGGCGTGGCCCATGCGGTGGCGGAAGTTCTCGCCGAGCCCTGCCTCCTCGATCGGACCGCGGCAGGCGGCGTTCACCTCGCGCGCCGGCGTGCCCGCCTTCGCGGCCGCGCGCCCGGCCTCCTGCGCGGCGAGCATGACGTCGTACGCCTCGCGGTAGTCGTCGGGAGCGTCGCCGCAGTAGATCGTGCGGCCGAAGTCCGAGCAGTAGCCGTCGACGACGCCGCCGAAGTCGAACATCACCGACGTTCCCTCCGGGATCGGCGCGTGCGCGGTCGCCTCGCCCGAGTCGAAGTCGTTCTCGCCGAGGCCGGTGAAGATGTGCGTCGCGAAGGACGGGCAGCGCGAGCCCGCCGCGCGCAGCTCGTGCTCGACCGCTTCTGCGAGGCCGGCCATCGTCACGCCGGGAACGACGAGCGGCGTCACGGCCGCCATCGTCTGCTCGACCGTCGCGATCGCGCGACCCATCGCGGCGAGCTCCTCGTCGGTCTTGACCCGGCGGAGCTCGTTCACGAGGCGCGACCCCGTCCGCAGCGTCTCGAAGCCGAACACGCGTGCCGAGCTCGAGCACCGTCTCCGCCCAGACGCGGTCGCCGACCGCGACGGCTCCCTCGGCGCCGAGCGCGCGCGCGACGCGCTCGAACGATCGCAGACCCGTCGTCGGTCTCGTTCACGACGACGACCTCGCCGTCCGGCTGCTCGCGAAGATCGAAGGCGGCGAACATCCGCGGGAAGATGAAGGTCGGCTCGCCGTCACGGTTGAAGAACGCTCCCGACACCCAGCCGTGCGCGTACGCGACCTGGCCGAAGTTCGGGATCTGACGCTCGACGCCCGTCAGGTACTCGAGGTCGGCCGACGGCGCGAGAAAGAGCGCGTCGACGCCCTCCTGCTGCATGCGGTCTGCGAGGCGCCGCCGGCGTTCGGCGTAGTCGAACACTCACGCGAGTCTAAGCCGCGGCAGGACCTCGCGACAGAGCAAGTCGACGCCGTGTGCTTCGTCGATCCCGTGCGGGGTGCCGAAGTCGATGCGCGACGCTCCGGCTTCGAACAGCGCCTCGGCCTGGGCTGCGACCTCGGCCGGCGTGCCGGCGAACGCGAAGCGCGCGAGCACGTCGTCCGAGAGCAGCGCCCCCGCCTCTTCCGCGCGGCCGCCCGCGACGAGCGCGCCGATCCGCTCGAGCAGCTCGGGCTCGACCGGTGCCGTCGGATCGCGGGCGCCGACGACGTCGACGTACATCGCAACGGCTCGACGAGCGGCGGCTCGCGCGCGGCCTCCGTCCTCGTCGACGACGGTCACCGCGCCGATCACGATTCCGATCGACGGCGACCCGCTCCATTCGCGCAGCACCGGCACCAGCGCCGGGTTCGCGCTGCCGCCGACCTTGAGCTCGGCCGCCGCGGAGCCGGCGAACGCCGCCAACCGCGGAGCCCACGTGCCGACGAGGAGCGGCACCTCCGGACGCTCGATCTCGTACCGCAGCCGCGCGCCTGCGGGCAGCGAAAAACGCGTGCCCGTGAAGCCGGAGTCGTCGCCGGAGAGGAGCCGCCGCACGACCTCCCAGGCCTCGCGGACTGCGGTGACGGGACGAGTGCCGTCGAGCGCCAGCGTCTCGAGCCACGCTCCTGCGGCGAGCCCGAGGAACGCGCGTCCGCGCGAGGCGCGGTCGAGCGCTGCGATCTGTCCGGCGATCTCGACCGGGTGCAGCGTGAACGGGTTCAGGCACGACGGGCCGACCCGCACGCGGCGCGTCGCCGCTGCGATCTCTAGCAAGGCCGGAAGCGCCGGCTGGAACCACAGGTCGTTGAAGACGGTGACGACGTCGAACCCCGCGTCGTCCGCCCGACGCGCGAGCGCTGCGTACTCGCCCACCGGCTTGTCCGTCTGCAATGCGAGCCCGAGCTCGCGCCGGGCCTTCCGTCACGTGAGGTCGGACGTGGCCATCGTCCGCCGCCCGATCCGCTCGATGCGCATGATCACGCGCTCGTCCGGATCGGGGCACGCGACGAGGGAGTCCTGCTCGAGCCAGTCGCCCTCGGGCAGTTGCCGCTGCTTCGCGGGGAGCAACGGCAGGACCGATTGCAGCGCGTACATGCAGAAATGCCGCCCCGGCGGAATCCGCAGCCGGCTCGACTCGGTCAGCTCGAAGTAGTCGCCGACCTGGAGGCCGCAGACCGAACGGCCCTCGATCCGCTCGACGGTCACGCGCAGGTCGTAGAGGGCAGTCGTGTCGTCCCCCACGCGGCCAGCCTACATCCGGCTCGGGTCTCGATCAGAGATGGACAGCGTGCACGTCGGGCCAGTGGCGCGCGAGGTGATCGCACACGAGTCGACGGTGACAATGCTCGGCCGTTGCTTCGCTGCACAGCAACGCCGTCGGCATCTCGAAGTCGCGCGGTGACAGCAGGGTCTCGATCCGGCGCTCGGTCATGAGGGCCGATGAAGCCCTCTTCGAACAGCGACCAGCTTCCCTTTTTCTTCTTGTAGGCGTCGAACAGGGACGCGGTCGGTGCGAGCTGCGGCTCGTGTCCGGTACTCCGCGCCGACGAGCTCGCGGAGGAAGAACGGCAGATCCTGAGCCTTGGCGAAGCCGGCGAGTTGCGACGAGTTGTTCAGCCGAACGTCGACGACGCGCGCGACACCGGCGTCGGCGAGGCGGCCGAAGAAGTGCTCCGCGGACGACTGCGTGAAGCCGATCGTGAAGATCTGCACGCTCACCATCTTCGCCCAAGGAGAGAGGGCGCCTCGTCGGCGCCCTCTCCGGGTGCTGCGTCATACGCTGGATCTAGTTCGGCTTGATCGCCGACGCTCGCGAGCTCGGCCTCGGTCGGGGCCTTCGCCTTCGACGGCTTCGCCTGGCCGGCCGCCCTGATGAGCGCCGCCTGCTCGTCGGCCGACAGCACGCCGCACGGGTCGGCTGCCGCGCCGGTCGACGGCGGCAGCGGCTCCGAGGCCGGGCGCCACCGCCGGGTAGTACGTCGGGAAGAAGTCGATCGGCTCCTCCTGACGGAACGAACGCCGCCCACTTGCGTCGAGCTTCCTGGGCGCGACGACCAGCTTGACGTCGCGCCACGCCGCCTGCGTCGGGAACGTGTGCTGGATCGTCGGCTCCGTCGTCGACACGACGGGGCTGCCGTCGCCGAAGTCCCAGTAGTACGTCAGGTTCTTCGTCTTGCCGTCCTTCGTCCGGCTGAAGCCCGCGTCGAAGATCACGGTCGTCTGCGCCGTCGGCTTCTTCGGGCGACGTCTCGAAGTACGCGATCGGGCGGTCCGGCTTCGGCATCGCGCCGCCCTCCTCCGGCGAGGCGACGCACGTAGGAGAACCACGTCGCGACGAACTCGACGCCTCGCAGCAGCCCCTCGGACGGCTGGTCGTAGCCGCCCGGGCCCGTGCACGGTGCCGGAGGCCCAGTAGTTGAGGTTCGAGAAGTAGTCGCTGTTCGAGTCCTGGCCGAACTCCCCGGCCAGCGTCGGCTTGCTCGGGTACGCCGGACGGGTACGGGTTGTCGGCGCCGCCCACGAGCGGGTCGGTGCTCGAGTCGTACTGGCCGATGTCGCCGAGCGACGGGATGCCGCGGACGCCGAACGACACCTGGTCGGTGCGGCCGGTCCGGTCGTCGAGCACCGGCGTGTAGAGCGCCTGGTCCTCCGGCAGGTACGCCGGCACCGACTGGATCGCCGGGTCGTCCGGCACCGAGCCCGTGTTCTTGAACACGAGCGGGTTCTCCAGCGGGATGCTGAAGTTGTACTTCTGGCCCAGATCCACGAGCGACCTGCGTCACGGCGTCGGCAGCGGAGGCGCGGAACGCCTGCACGGCCGGCCAGGTTGTGCTGGAGCCGCTGGATCCCGACGGTGCCGTAGACGTTGTTCGGCGCCGGGGAGATCGGCGTCGCGTTGATGTTGTTGAACCACGGCCCGGCCTGGCCGTCGAGCAGGTTGCTCATGTAGTAGCCGGTGCCCCACTTGTGCGCCGGGTAGTTGAGGCCGTCCTGGTCGTTGTTCAGCACGCCGATGATCTGGCCCTGCGGGCTGTCGGAGATCAGGCCCGTGGCCGGGCCGTTCACCGTCGTGCCGGCCGCGTGCGCCTGCGTCAGCGGAGCCGACAGCGTGATCGGCACGCCGAGGTCCTGGACCGGCGCGCCGCTCGCGTGGGCCTGAGCGTCAGCGGCGGCGGTCAGCGTGATGCCGGTGCCGGTCGGCGCCGGCGGAGCCGATCGACTGCACGGTGTCCCACTCGGCGTTCGCGGCACTCAGCGCCTCGATCCGCACCCGCTCGCCGACGACGAACGCGCCGGAGGCGAGGATCGGCGAGCCGCTGGGATGAGCGATCGCGAGCGCCGGCGTGACCGTGAGGCCGGTGCCGCCGGCGCCCGTGCTGCCGACGGTCGGTGATCGTCACCGTCTCGGCCGACGCGCCGGTGCCGATCGATCAGCTGCGTGTTCGCCAGGATGTTCGTGGCGCTGGCGAACTTGATGTTCGTCGCCCCGACCGCGGTTGCGGCGGACGACGTCGTCGACTGGCCGGTCACCTTGACGTTCGTGTCGCCCGGCGGCCGACGCGGCGGCGAGCGTCGTCGCTCCGCGCGCGGTGACGTCCCGGCGGTCTGGACGACCGCGTTCTCCGTGTTGCCCGCGTGTCTCGTCGATCGCGACGCTGGCTGCCGACGCCGAGGTTCGTCGACCGACGCGACCTGGATCTGCGTCGCGCCGACCGTCGTCGCCTCCTGGAGCAGCGTCGCCGCGCGTGCCCGCCGCCGAGTACTGGCCGGAGCCGACGAGGCCGCCCTCCTCGTTGTCGTAGAGCGTCGCCTTGATCGTGCGCGCCGGGTACGTCCCGTTCGCCTCGTGCCAGCGGAGCACGGACCCGAGCTCCTCGAGGTTCATGTTCTCGCCCATGTTCGCGTCGTAGGCCGAGCCGTTGCCCCAGTTGCCCGAGTGCATCGTGCTCATCGGCGTTGCGCTGCCGCTCCGTGCGCCGCTGGCCGGCCCGCCGTTGTTCGTCGAGACCGGCGTCGAGTCGTTGTGGCTCGCGAGCATGACCTGCTGGCCCGCGCAGTTGCGCCGGGGATCGTCAGCTCGGCGTCGTTGAGCTGCCAGCTCCTCGTGTTGAAGAGGTGGTCCCTCGCCGAGACGAACGGCGCCGAGTTGGCCGTTCGGCTGCGGCGTCGTCGCTCGTCCCGACGCCCTTCCACCACGTCGTAGAACTCCTGGGCGCCGTTGTAGTTCGGCGGCAGGTTGTTGCTGTCGCCGGGCGTGCCGCCGCCCGTCGAGCAATCGGTCGCCGTCGGGAGGCAGCCGTCGGATCCGGCGACCTTGTAGATGAAGTTGACGGCGTCGTACCAGTTGTGGTCGTAGATCCAGTTCGCGTCGACGACCGGGTGCGCCGGGTTGGCGAGCGGCTTCGGCGCCGCACTGGAAGTCGATGGTCGATGCGGCGAGCGCGGCGGGAACCGCCAGCGTCGCGAGCACGAGTATGCGCGAGCCAGCGCGACCGGACCGCCTTCCGCAGACCTCTCTGCATCCTGGAACCTCCTGGTAGCGCGCTCATGACTTGCCCTTCAGAGCCGCCTGCGCGGCGTCGATGAGCGCGTCGTCGCTCGGTCGCCGAGAACGTCCCGCAGGCGGGAGTCGACGGGGCCGGGCCCGACGGGTGGCTCACTGCGACGCGCCTGCCGGTACATGCCCCACGTCGTTCGCGTCGTCGCCCTTGCGCGACGACGAGCTTCGACGTCCGCCCACGTGGACGGACGTGTACGTGTGGGAGACCGTCATGCCGATGCCGGTCGTGCCGTCGCCGAAGTCCCAGTAGTACTTCAGGCCGTCCGTGTCGCCGTTGTCCGCCACGCGCGAAGCTCGCGTCGAACTTGACCGTCAGCGTCGACGTCGGCTTCACCGGGTCGGTCTCGAAGTACGCGACCGTCGCTGTCCGGCTTCGCGACGGCAGCCGAGGTAGTCGCTGCTGCTCGCGAGGAGCGCCGTGTACGTCGCCGGCAGCTCGAGCGCCCGCAGCAGCTCCTCGGTCGGCGACGTTCTCGCCGTCGAGCCCGTGCGGAGCGCCGGACGCGAAGAAGTTCAGATGCTCGACCGTGTCGCCCGTGAAGCCGACCGGCTGCCCCTGGTTCACGTTGAACGGGACGCCGCTCGCATGAGCGAACGTCAGCGCCGGGCTGATCGTCACGGTCGTGCCGCTGATCGACTGCGATGACGCCGGTCTCGAGGTTGAGCCCGTTGTCGACGAAGAACGGCTGGCCGGCGATCAGGTTCGCCGCCGAGGCGACCGTGACCGTCGTGGCGCCGGCCGCGGTTGCGGCGCTCGAGCGTCGTCATCCCGGCGACCGGCACGTTGCTCGCCAGCTCGAATGCCGTGCCGCCGCCGGCGTACTGCCGGATCGGCGTCGACCTGATAGTCGCCGAGACCGTCGACGGGTACGGGTTCTCGTCGATGTTCGAGTCCTGGACGCCGCCGACGCTGAAGCCGGGGATGCCCAGGTTCCAGAAGATCGAGGCCTCGTCCTCGTGCGTCGACTCCTGCGCCTCGACGGCCGTCCCCGCCGGGTGCACCGGCGAGTAGCGTCGCCAGATCCGGACGCCGTGTAGGCCGGGACGATCGGCGTCGGGACCGCGGGCAGCGGTGCCGAGCCGGTGTGGTTGTAGCGCAGCGGATTCTCCTGCGGGACGGTGCCGCCGTACTTCGCGCTCTGCTGGAGGAAGCCGGTCGCGACGGCGCTCTGGAGGTTCGCGTCGAACTGCGCGATCGCCGCGCTGTTCGCCGCGATGTTCGCGCCCGCCGAGCCGGGACCGGTGTCCGGGTAGAGCGCGTTCGGCGCCGAAGGCGTGTCCGTGATGAACGTGCGCCACGGGCCGACGCCGCCGTTCGCGAGGTTGTTCCAGAAGTACTGCGTGCCGAGGTGGTACGCGGGATAGCTCATCCCGTTCGCGTTCATCTGCGCGAACATGGCGTACTGGCCCTGCGGCCCGTCGGGGATGAGGTTGTTCGCGTAGTACTTCGCGCCCTCGCGGAGGTACGTTCCGTCCTTCGCGCGGCCGGCCGACGCGTCGAGCAGCGCGACCTTGAGCGTCTTCGACGGGTACGAGTGGTTCGCCTGGTACCAGCTGAGCAGCGCCTGGTACTCGCCCATCGTCAGCGCGACGCCGGACGTGTCGTCGTAGGCGCCGCCGTTGGCGACGTTGCTGAGCGTGAGCGTGCGGCGGCCTGCGCCGAAGCCGAACACGCCGCTGGTCGAATTCTGCGGGTTGTTCACCTCGCCGACGATCGTCGGAGACACCGGCGAGCCGTCGGGGTGCGC
Organism: uncultured Actinomycetes bacterium; assembly: GCA_963708685.1. GTDB lineage: Bacteria > Actinomycetota > Thermoleophilia > Gaiellales > Gaiellaceae > DASVFB01. The sequence continues at coordinate 176,919 of CAVPTP010000006.1, read as the reverse complement.
CGCGATCAGCACGCGCACGCCCGGGCACTCCGCGCCGGGGATCGTCACCTCGGCGTCGTCGGAGTCCCAGCGGTACGCGGGGTCGAACGAGTAGTTCGGATTCGTCCGCTGCTCGGGCATCCGGCGGAAGTAGTGATCGGAGACGGTCGCGAACTTCGCGAGCGGGCTCATCACCTTCTCGTCGGTGAGCTGGTCCTTCCAGTGCTGGAAGAACTCCTGCCAGCCGTTGACCGTCGACGGTTGGTTCCACGGAGAGCTCGCGTCCGTGGGTGGTCCGTCGGCCCCCGAGACGCGGTACACGTCGCTGTACGCCATCGTCGAACAGCTGGCCGTAGATGTAGTCGCGATCGACGACCGGCGTCGCCTGCGCCGTGGGCGCAGCCGTGCTCGTGCACGCCGCTCACGGCATACGCGCCCGTTGCGAGCAAAGCCGTGAGCGCGGCGGCAGCCAACCATCTCCTCCGCCTGACCTTCCCCAGCACCTTCATGCCGACCTCCGATCCGAAGGGCACCGACGCTGCACGCGCGTGGGCGCGCAGTCTCGCGGGAGATCCGTCGACCCCTGTCTACGGCGCGCTCGACCCGAGCGCCATGCCAGCCCCGCGATCAAGGGCAGAGTCTCTACTCGTACGCGCGCGACTGCAAGTGCGCGGGCGCGGTTTCGCGTCAGGCCCCGCAGGCGTGGTCGATCACCTGCGTCGACGCTTGCACGTTCGCGAGCGCGGTTCGATCGACGAGCTGCTTCGCCGCCGCCGGTAAGTCGTTGCGCGCGACGGACTTGCGCGCGCGGCCGAAGTCTGCGGCGAACTGCCGCAGGCCGAGGACGAGTTGGTCGCGAGCCGCCACGAGCGAGGGAGGAGTCGTGATCGTCGCGAGGACGTTCGCGGCGAACAACAGGTTCTTCTGCGTGTCGCCGGTGCGCCTGGCGAGCTGCTTCGGATGGATGGAGCTGCGTCAGCGCTTCGACGCTGCCGGAGATGAGCTGCGAGACGATGCGGATGTTCGTCTCCAGCTCGTTGCAGGCGGCGCGGTCGGCGGCGGACGTGAGCGTGGGCGCCGGTCGTGCGCCGCCGTCGTCGTCGGTCGACGCCGGCACTGTCGCCGTCACGGTGCGCGTCGCGGTCTTGCCGCCGCACCCCGCGAGCGCGACCGCGAGGGCGAGCACGGAGAACACGCGAACGCCCGCCCCTCGCATGCCGAAGAGGGTATCCGCGCCGCGTTCAGCAATCATGGCGACGTGCGCCGGCGACTTCCGATCGCGCTGGTCCTGGTGGTCGGCGTCGCGGCGGGTTGCAGCTCGGGCTCGAAGAAGCAGGCGGAGCCGGAAGCTCCCGCGGTTCCGTGGACGGCGACGAAGCCGACGGAGGTCGCCGAGCGGACGCCGGCGGCTCTCGCGTGTCGCGCCGCCGGGCTCACGGTGCGGGGCCAGGTCAAGTTCGTGGCGCAGCCTCCAGGGAGGAATCGCCCTGGTCCCGATCCGCAACACGGGCAAGCGCGCCTGCCGGCTCGCGGGGCGGCCGCGCGTGCGTTTCGTGAAGCAGGGCGGACCGGTGCAGGTGCAGACGGCGATCCCGGCGACGCCGTCGCAGTTCCCGGAGGTGACGTATCCCGCGTCCGGCCTGCTCGCGCTGCGTCCGGGCGAGTCCGCCGACGTGACCATCAGCTGGGACAACTGGTGCGACCCGGTGATCGAGGGAAAGCCGCGCGTTCCGCCGAGCGCGCTGCGCATCACGCTGCCCGGCGGCCGGGGCAGCGTCGACGCCGACTACAACGCCGTTCCGCCGTGCCTCGATCCGAACGCTCCGTCGACGATCGGCGTCTCGCCCTTCCAGCCGGACCTGGTCCCGCCGGGCGCACGCTGGACGGAGGCTTTCGTCCGTGCGTCGGCGCCGGGCCGGCCGATCCACGGCCGGCGCGGCGGCTTGCTCCGGTTCACGGTCGTGCTCGAGAACATGGACAACGTCACCGCGTCCTTCGACCGCTGCCCCGCGTACGTCGCAGCAGCTCGCGCCGCGTGGGAACGTCGAGGTCTACGAGCTGAACTGCAAGGCCGCTCACGCGATCGCCCCCGGCAAGAAGCTCGCGTTCGCGATACGAGCTCCGCGTTCCGAAGGACGCTCCCGTCGGCGCGAACGGTCTCTTCTGGGAGCTCGATCCGTTCGGTGCACGCGGACCGCAACTGCACGTGCCGGTGACGATCGACGGCTGACGCCGTTCGTGCGCGAAGCGGATTGCCGTAATAGGCTGCTCGCCCACCGAAAAGGAGGCGAGATGCCCTACATCCTGTCCACCGCCTGGATCCTTCCCGGAAAGACGCAGCGGCTGCGCGACTGGTACGTCGAGCTCGAAAGCCGCCGCGACGAAGCGTTCCAGACGCTCAACAACGAAGGCGTCCGCCAGGAGGTGGCGTACATCCTCAACACGGAGCACGGCGACCTGCTGGCGGTCTTCATCGAGGTCGACGACATGGATCGCGCCAACGAGGCGTTCTTCGCCTCACCGTTCGAGGTCGATCACCAGCACCGTGCGGTCATGGACGAGTGCACCGTCGGCGGCTCGGCGGGACGGGTCGAAGCGGAGCTGATGTACGCCTTCCAGAACCCGCGCGAGGAAGCGCCCGCCTAGCTGCCGGCCGAGAGCCAGAGCGGATCGGTGCGGGGGACGGAGGCGACGAGCCGCGCCGTGTACTCGTGCGTCGGCGAGTCGAGCACGCGGTCGACCGGGCCCGACTCGACGACCTCGCCGCGGTACAGCACGTACACACGCTCGACGACCTGGCGCACGACCGCGAGGTCGTGCGTGATGAACAGGTAGCCGAGCCCGAGCTCGTCGCGAAGCGAGTTGAAGAGGTTGAGGATCTGCGCCTGGACCGACACGTCCAGCGCCGACACCGGCTCGTCGCAGACGAGGAGCCTCGGCTGCAGCGCGAGTGCGCGGGCGATCGCGACGCGCTGGCGCTCGCCGCCCGAGAGCGCGACCGGCTTGCGCTGCGCGTATTCGGCAGGAAGGCCGACCCGCGCCAGCAGGTCGCCCGACCGACGCGCGCGGGTCCGGGCCCGACCGCGAGCGCCTCGCGCAGCGTCGCGCCGACCGTGCGCACGGGGTTCAGCGACGAGTACGGGTCCTGGAAGATCATCTGCACGAGCCGCCGGAGCTGCCGGCGTCCCGCCGTGTCGAGCCGCGCGTAATCCGTTGCGTCGACGCCGCCGATCTCGATGCGGCCGCCGGTCGGCGTCTCGAGCCCGACGAGGCAGCGCGCGAGCGTCGTCTTTCCCGAGCCCGACTCGCCGACGAGGCCGACGCTCTCGCCCTCGCCGACCTCGATCGACACGCCCGCGAGCGCGAGGGTGCCCGCCCTCCGGCCGGCGGCGAACTCCTTGCGCACCTCGTCGACGCGGACGAGCGCGGCTGGACCGCCGTTCGTGCCGGCGACGACGGCACTGTGCGCGCGCTCTTCTGCGGCGCGCCGCGCCTCGGCGAGCTCGCGCGCGGATCTCCTCGACGCGAACACAGGCCGACACGCGCCCCGGCGCGACCTCGCGCAGCGGCGGGTCGCCGGCCGCGCACACCGGAGCCGCCCAGCGACACCGCGCCGTGAACGGGCACCGTCCGGCGACGTCGTCCGGGGACGGCACGGAGCCGTCGATCGCCGCGAGCTCCTCGAAGCGCCGCTCGACCGACGGCTCGGAGAGCAGCAGGCCGAGCGAGTACGGGTGCAGCGGCTCGCGCTCGAGGTCGGCGCCCGGGCGCAACCTCGAGCACCGAGCCCGCGTAGAGGACGTAGATCCGGCGGCAGATCGAGAAGGCGACGCGCAGGTCGTGCGTGATCAGCACGAGGCCCATCCCGCGCGCCTCCTGCACGCGCCGCAACAGCGCGAGGATCTCCTTCTGCGTCGTCACGTCCAGCGCCGTCGAAGGCTCGTCCGCGACGAGCACCTCGGGATCGCTCGCGAGCGCGGCGGCGAGCGCGACTCGCTGCTGCATCCCGCCGGAGAGCTGGAACGGGTACCGGTCGGCGACGCGCGGATCGGTGATGCCGACCTCGGCGAGCCGGCGGATCGCCTCGTCGCGTCCCGCTCCGCGGCGCGGTCTCGACGATCTGCGGGCCGATCTTCATCAGCGGGTTGAGCATCGTGAACGGGTCCTGGAGGAGCAGCGCGATCTCGCGTCCGCGGACGCGTCTCAGCGCGCGCTCGTTCACGTCGAGCAGGTTGCGTCCGCGGACCGTGACGCGGCCGCGCGCGTGCACGCCGGCGGGCAGCAGCCCGACGAGGGCGCGTGCGGTGAGCGACTTGCCGCTGCCCGACTCGCCGACGATGCCGATCGTCTCGCCCGCTGCGACGTCGAGGTCGAGGCTGCGGACGATCGTCCGCGGCGGTGCGGCCGATGCGCGCCTCGATGCGCAGCGCTTCGACGTCGACGAGCGGCGACACGGGCGTCGCTCACCGCGCGCGTCCCCGGTCGGCGAGCCGCTCGTAGAGCCAGTCGCCGACCACGTTGACGCTCGCCGCGGTCGGCGACGATCGCGATCCCGGGCGCGAGCGCGGCCAGCGGGACGTCGAAGAGCAGCGTCCGGCTGTCGGCGAGCATGCGCCCCCAGTCGGGCGTGCCCGGCCCGACTCCCAGCCCGAGGAACGACAGCGCCGAGAGCGAGACGATCGCGAAGGCGAACGTCAGGAACGCGTTCGCCAGGGCGAGCGGCAGGACGTTCGGCCAGATGTGTCGCAGCATGATCCGCCTCGACGGCAGGCCGAGGATGCGCGCCGCCTCGACGTACGGTCGCGAGCGCTGGTCGAGCGTCGCGCCGCGCACGATCCGCGTGTCGACCGGCGAGAAGAGGACGACGAGCAGCCCGACCGCGAGGAAGTAGCCGCCGCCGAGGACGCCGACGACGACGATCGCGACGAGGAGCGCCGGCATCGCGTACACGAGATCGACGACGCGCGAGATGCCGGAGTCGAGGGCTCCGCCGAAGTAGCCGGCGACGAGCCCGAGCGCGTTCCCGATCAGCATGGCGCCGAGCGCGATCAGCAGCGGACCGACGACGGCGGTGCGCGCGCCGACGATCGTGCGCGAGAAGATGTCGCGGCCGAGGTCGTCGGTGCCGAAGCAGGTGGTCGCGGCTGGGGCCGGCCAGGCTGTTCAGCAGGTCCTGCTCGTTCGGGTCGTGCGGCACGATCCACGGTCCGATCAGCGCGCAGACGACGACGACGGCGAGGATGACCGCGGCGACGCCGACCGCCGGAGAGAAGCCGCGGTGCGCGCGAGGCGCCGCAAGCTCGGCGGCGGCGGTCGAGGCGACGACGTCGCTCACGCGCGCGCCTTGCCGAAGCCGATGCGCGGGTCGATCGACGATGTACGTGAGGTCGGCGAGCAGGTTGACGAGCACGACGATCGTCGCGATCAGGATCGTGAGCGCCTGCACGACGGGAATGTCGAGTGTCTGCACCGAGTCGACGAGCAGCGAGCCGAGCCCGGGCAGCGCGAACGTCACCTCGACGAGCACCGTTCCGGCGAGCATGTACGCGAGCAGCAGGCCGGCCGCCGTCACGATCGGGACGAGGCCGTTGCGGAGCCCGTAGGCCCAGAGCACCCGGCGTCGCGGAATCCCGCGCGCACGCGCGAACGTGACGTAGTCCTGGTCGAGCGCGCCGATCACCGCCGTGCGCGTCAGCTTCAGGAGCAGGCCGATGCCGGTGAGCGCGAGCGCGAATGCGGGCAGCGTGAGATGGCGTAGCCGGTCGACGACGCCGGTCCCTTCGCCGAAGACCGGGAACCAGCCGAGCCGGACGGCGAAGACGTACAGGAGCAGGATTCCCGTTGCGAACGCGGGCGCGCTCACTCCCACGACGCCCACCGCGACGATGCCGCGGTCGGTCGACGTTCGCTTGCGCACGGCCGCGAGCACGCCGAGCGGAATCCCCGCGACGATCGTCATGAGGAACGCCAGGCCGCCGAGCTGGAGCGTCAGCTTGAACCGCTCGCCGATCACGCCGGCAACCGGCTCGTTCGTCCTGATCGAGCGGCCGAAGTCGAAGCGCGCGGCCCGGTGCGCCCACTCCCAGTACTGGCCGAAGAACGAGTCGTTCAGGTGGTACTGCTCGCGAATCGCCGCGATCGTCTCGGGCGTCGACGGCCTCGCGCCGAGCAGGATCTGCTCCGGGCTGCCGGGCGCGAGGTAGAGCAGGCTGAAGACGACGAACGAGATCACGACGACGAGCAGCACCAGCGCCAGGAGGCGCCGCACGACGTAGAGCCCGAGTCCGCGGCGGCTCAAGGTGAGCCCGCGTGCGCCCGGCCCGCGACGGGGTCGGGCGCACCGGTCGAAGCGTCGGCTAGCGGGCCGAGATGTCCAGGGCCCAAGGCGTGTACAGGTACCACGTGCCGAAACCCCGGTAGGCGAACTTCGTGTTGATCGCCATCGCGATGTCCTGGTACCAGATCGGGACGTACGGCACGTCGACGGCGGCCAGGCGCAGCGCCTTCTTGATCGCCGCGGCGCGGACGCTCGACTTCGCCGACGCCTGCTGCTGCGCGAGGTACTTGTCCATCTGGGCGCTCTTGTAGTTCGCGGTGTTGAAGTTGTTCTTCACCGCGCGCCTTGCTGTCGTAGATGAAGTGCAGCGCGTCCGCCGGGTCGGGGTAGTCGACGCCCCAGCTGATGATCTGCGGGCCGAGCGGCGACGGGTGTGCGTAGATCGACGCGAACCACTGTGTCGGTCGGCACCTCCTTGACCGTCAGGTCGACGCCGATCTTCTTGAGGCTCTGGCTGAGCTGGAGCGCGGCCTTCCCGAGCGTCTGCTCCGAGTCGGGATACGGAAGCGTCGCCTTGAAGCCGTCCGGGAACTTCGACTTCTGGAGCTCGGCCTTGGCCTTCGCGAGGCTGTACGTGTACTTCGGCAGCGTCTTGTAGAAGGCGCTGGACCTGCGGCTGCGTCATCAGGTCGCCCCACTGCTCGGGCGGCGGCATCGTGGGAGCGGTCTGCCCGTAGCCGCGCAGGACGGCCTTCACGAGCCCGGCCTGGTCGAACGAGTAGGCGATCGCGCGCCGCACGTGCACGTCGTTGAACGGCTCGATCGCCGTGTCGAGCGACAGGTACGCCGTGCGGAGCTCCGGTGCGAGCTGGATCTGCGTCTTCGACAGCCTCTTCCACTGGTCGATCACGTCCTGCGAGATGCGGAACGAGCCGTCGATCTCGCCCTGGCGCATCGCGAGCAGGCGGGTCGCCTCGTTGACGATCACCTTGAGCGTGATCGCGCGGACCTTCGGGCGGCCGCCCCAGTAGCCGTCGAACGCGACGAGCTCGGTGTTCTCGTCGCCCGCGGAACTTCGTGAAGCGGAACGGGCCCGTGCACATCGTCAGCTTCTGCGGCGTGCCGATGTCCTTCAGGTTCGCCTGCCAGTACTTCTTCTGGAGGATGTACGTGACGGCGACGGCGTAGCGGAAGTACGGATCCGGCTGCTTCAGCGGACGACGACACGGTTGCCCTGTGCCTTGATCGACTTGACCGCGGTGTAGAAGGCGGCGATCTGCGAGCCCGCCTTCGAGCTCGCGGCCCGCTGCAGCGAGAAGACGACGTCGGCCGGGGTGAGCGTCGTCCCGTCCCAGAACTTCACGTTCTTGCGGATCGTGTAGACGCGGGTCAGCGCGTTCGGCGTCGTGAACGTCGTGGCGAGCGCCGGGCGCAGCCGCCCGATCCGGTCGTACTTGACGAGCGTCTCGCAGCCGAGCGAGACGACGGTCGCCGTCCCCGAGTCGGCCGAGTGCGTGTACTCGAGGCCGCGAATCGGAGCGCCGAGCGCCCAGGTCAGGTGCGGGACGTCGGCCGAGCGCGCGTCGCCGCGCGCGAAGGCCGCCCCCGCCGCGAGCGCCGCGCAGACGAGCACCGCCGCGAGCATCGTCGTTCGTCGTGCACCCATGCGAACCATGGGTCGGAAAAACCAGCGCATGTGCCTCTCCTCCCTCAAAAGACGATCCGGTCTAGCCCAGTGAGCGAACCTACCTTCCGGCTCGTGAGCGGTCAAACGTGCCGCGCAGGCTGGTAGAAGAGAGCGCGTGCAGGGGCACAACCGCTGGCACCCGGACATCGAGCCGGCCTTCGTCGTGCGGCCCGGCGAGGTCGTGTCGCTCGACGCGCCGCTCGGGACCGGAGACCAGATCGGCCGCGACAGCGTCCACGCGGACCTGCTGGAGATCGACCTCTCGCAGGACCTGCTCGCGGGCCCGGTCTACGTCGAAGGCGCGGAGCCGGGCGACGTGCTCGTCGTCGAGCTCGCTCGACGTGGAGCCGGCGGATTTCGGGTTCTCGGCGATCTTCCCGGGGTTCGGGTTGCTGGCGGACGTCATTCCCGGGCCGTACCTCGTCACCTGGGAGCTCGACGGCCGGCACGCTCGGAGCGCCGAGCTGCCGGGCGTCGCCGTTCCCGGCAGGCCGTTTCCGGGGACGATCGGCGTGGCGCCGTCGCGAGACGCTGCTCGAGCGTGTTCGCGCCCGCGAGGAGGAGCTGGCGCAGCGCTCCGGTCTCGACCTCGCCGCCTTCTCCGCCGCCTGCGGTCCCGGCCGGAGCGGCCGACGGGCTCGGCACGCTGCCGCCGCGCGAGATCGGCGGCAACGTCGACATCCGCCACCTCTGCGCGGGATCGCGGCTCCTGCTGCCCGTCCACGTCCCGGGCGCGCTGCTGTCGCTCGGCGACATGCACTTCGCGCAGGGCGAGGGCGAGGTCTGCGGAAGCGCGATCGAGATCGGCGCGACGGTGACGCTGCGCCTGGACGTCGTGTCGTCGCCGGCCTGGACGCCGAGGTTCCCCGCTTTCGAGACGGCCGCGGAGCCGCAGCGGCGCTACTTCGCGACGACCGGGATCCCCGTGGCCGACGACGGGCGAAACGAGCTGCTCGATCTGACGCTCGCCTCGCGACGCGCCGTCCTCGAGCTGATCGACTACCTCGCGGCGACGTACGGCTTCACGCGCGAGGCGGCCTACGTCCTCGCCAGCGTCGCCGCCGAGCTCCGCATCTCGCAGCTCGTCGACCTGCCGAACGCGCTCGTCTCGGCGCTGCTCCCGCTCGACGTCTTCGAGGACTACCGCAGCCCGGCGTAGCCGCCGGACCTGGTTCCGGCTACGCCTCGAGGCCGACGACGAACTCGCGCTCGCGCCCGTGCCACGTCACGTGGAGCGACTTCGCGACCTGCTTCAGCAACGCGACAGCGCCGGGATTGTCCTGGCACACCATCGCGACGAACTCGCTGATCCCGACCGCGCGGGCGTCGGCGGCCAGTTCGCGCACGAGCGTCGAGCCGACGCCGCGGCCCTGGTACTCGTCCGCGACCTCGAACGCGACCTCGGTCGCGCCGTTCGCGCGGGCGAGCCGCGCGATTCCGACCGGCTGCCGGTCGCCGGGCGAGATAGCCGACGAGCACGTGGTGGTCTGCGTCGACGCGGGCGAGGGACGCGAGCTCGGCGTCCGACAGCCGTCGCTTGCCGCCGCAGAACCGCTTCTCGCGCGAGCCGTCGCCGAGTCGGTCGAACAGGGCGGCCACCGTTTCGGTGTCGCCGTCCCGCAGCGGCCGGATCGTGATCCCGTTGACGTAGCGCGACTGCATCGTTCCATGATGGCTGCGGCACCCGTGTCTGCGCCTCCCCGCCGCGGGCCATCTTCTTGACATGGCCCGATCGGGCCATGAGGATGGCGGGTCATGGAGCAGGAGATCCGCTTCTGCGAGGTCGACGGCAGGCGGCTCGCGTACGCGACGATCGGCGAGGGCCCGTTGCTCGTGTTCGGCGGCCGGTGGGTGAGCCATCTCGAGGAGGAGTGGCTCGATCCTCGCGTTCGCGCGTTCTACGAGGAGCTCGCCCGCTCGCACCGCGTCGTGCGCTACGACCGGCTCGGCGCGGGGCTGTCGGATCGCGGGCTGCCGGCTGCGCCGACGCCCGAATCGGAGACGCGCGCTCTCGCCGCCGTGCTCGACGCGTGCGGCGACGAGCCGGCGACGCTGTTCGCGTGCTCGTGCGCGGGGCTCGCGACGTCGCGCCTCGTGAGCGAGCAGCCGGAGCGCGTCCGCAAGATCGTCTACTTCGGCGGCTACGTCTCGCGCGACGACATCCCGGATGCGACGCGTCGATCGCTCGTCGACTTCGTGCGCGTGAACTGGCAACTCGCCGCGCAGATGCTCGCCGGGTCTGTTCCTCCCGCGCGGCGGCGGAGACGAGATCGCTGCGTTCAGCCGCTACCAGCGCCGCTCGGCCGACGCGGACGTCGCCGCCGCCTTCCTCGAGCTCGACCTCGTCTCGAACGCGCGCGCGTTCCTGCCGAGCGTGACGGTGCCCGTCCTCGTGCTGCACCGCCGCGGCGACCGGACGGTGCCGATCGGGCGCGGGCGCGAGCTCGCGTCGCTGCTTCCGAACGCGCGCTTCGTCGCGCTGGGCGGCGACTCGCACCTGCCGTGGATGGACGACCAGCGCGAGCTTCAGCGCGCGCTCGCCGGCTTCCTCGACGACGCCGTCCCGGCGCAATCGAACGGCGACTCGCCGCTGAGCGGTCGCGAGACCGAGGTGCTGCGCCTCGTCGCAGCCGGCCTGTCGAACCGCGAGATCGCGTCGTCGCTCGTCCTCAGCGAGCACACGGTGCACCGGCACGTCGCGAACGTCCTGCGCAAGCTCGCGCAGTCGTCGCGTGCAGCGGCCGCCGCGCACGCGACGCGCGCCGGCCTCATCTGAGCGCTCCTCTACGAGAGCCGGATGCGGTTCCCGGTCACGCGATCGAGGGCGATCCCGGGCGCCTGCGTATCCGGCGGGCCGAACGCCTGAGACGTGTAGACGGCGACGACGTCGAGCGGCGTGTCGGCGACCGTCTCGATCACGACCCAGCCCTTGATGAAGATCGGCGCGGGCGGGCCGGGCGCGCCGCTCGCGTCCCTGAGCAGGACCTCGCGGATGTCACGGCAGTCGATCTCGAGGCCGAAGTCGGGGCCGAGCTTCCGCGCGACCGGTCGGCCTCGGCGGGATCGGCCGCTCGAGCGCGTCGTCCGGGTGCGAGCCGTCGAAGAGCAGCACCGCCTTCTTCCGGAAGGCGACCGGACGTCGTCCGGGGTTGTGGACGTTGATCGCCGTCGCGTAGCGCCCGGTCTCGGCCGGGCCCTCCCGTTGCGGATCGCTCGGCTTGAGCTCGCCGCAGAGGAACTTCGCGGCGTAGACCCAGTGGAACAACTCGACGGTTGCAGGCATGTCGATCTCCTTTCGGGCTGCAGCTAGCCGACGGCCACCTGCTCGTCGCCGATGTCGCGACAGATGTCGGGACACAGGTCGCGCCGAAGAATCGTGAACGTGTTGTGGTACTGGTTCCAGTGCGTCCACGCCGGCACGTTGCAGCCGTTCGACGTGCGCTTCCACGCGTGCAGGTAGATGTCGTACGCGCAGCACACCGGGAAGTCGCAGCCGCGCAACGTCACCTTGTACTTCCCGCCGTACCAGTGCGGCCGCGGTGCGCCCTGTGCGAGCGCCTCGGCGTACGACGGGCCGACCTGAACCGATGCGCTCGGAGGATCCTCCTCGAAGATGCCCCGCGGCAGGGGAGAGTCCGGCTCCGGACACGACGCCCCGAGCGCGGCGCCGCCGATCGAGAACCGCTTCGACGCGCCGTAGTCGGCCCACATCTCGTATCCGCCGAGGTGGCCGTCCCTGATGTTCGTCGGCACCGTGACGGTGAAGTGCACGGTGAGCGTGTCGGTCGGCTGGAGCTCGACGATGTCGCAGACCGACACCGGCTGCTCGTTCCACATGCCCTCGTTCTTGATCAGGCTGCGGATGTACGACTCGGGCTCGTCGACGCAGAGGTGGCTCGTGATCCCGCCGCACGTCGTGGTCGACGGCCGGGTGGTTCGGGTTCGCCTGGTTGTCGATCCGCAGGTACACGGTCTCCCACGTCGGAAGCCCGCACGTGCGGATCACGTACTCGCTCCCGGCGACGAGCTCGTCGGTCGCCGTCGGCCTGGTAGCCGATGAAGCGCAGCTCGTAGAGGCCGTCGCCGAGCGACGGCGACGCATCGGTCGCGAAGTAGAACAGCGTGTCCCAGTCGTCCCAGAAGACGTCGCCGCCGAACGTCGGCAGACCGGGGTTGAGCTCCTCGTAGTGGTGGCGCGTCGGGATCACGACGACGTTGCCGCCGCCGTACGTCTTCGGCGTCGGCACGAACGGGATGTACGGGCTGTAGCCGGGCGCGCCCTGCCAGTAGCGCCGCGAGTAGCCGGCGAACTGCGGCGTCGGCAGGTCGGTCCACGGGCCTCCGTCCTTCGAGTACTGCGGACGGAAGTAGTCGATCTCGCGGCCGACGTTGCCGCGCATCTGGAGCGAGCCGTAGAGCGGCTCGTCCGCCTGGGTCGATGCGTTCACGTAGCCGCGCAGGTCGGGCGGTCCGGCGAACGACGCGTCGGCGATGTGGTCGACCGGGACGCAGGCGACCCAGTTCAGCTTCATGCAGTCGGGGCACTCCGGGTCGCGGCAGATCGGCAGGCAGCACGCCTTGTCGTTCGCGAAGAGCGTGACGTTCAGGTTCTGCGGGATGTTCCAGCGCGCCTGCGCCGGTCCCTCGTCGTGGATCACCTCCTCGCGGTCCTTGCAGAACTGGCGGACGCGGAAGATGACGTCCGGCTCGCAGTCGTTCGAGTCCCACCACGGCCAGACGCGCAGCGACGAGAGCCGGTCCGACTCCGGCAGCACGGCGCGCAGGGAATCGGCCGACGTCGACACCTGCTCGACGGTCGCGCCGGCGCGAGGGCGCTCGACAGCGCCGGCCGCGGCTGGAGCGACGTCACGAGCTCCTGCAGGGCGGTCGGGTCGGGATCGGGCGGCGGCGGCTTCAGGACGACGTTGCGCTCGAGCAGGAGCTCGCGGATGTGGCGGAGGATCTCCTGGTCGATGAGCCAGCCCTCCCACCACCACGGGAAGCGCGAGCAGCACCAGACGACCGTCGCCTCGAACGTCCCGTCGAACTGCGTCGTGACGGTCGTGATCAGGTCCTCGCGGTACCAGCAGAGGAAGCGGTCGACGTCGTAGATGTCGACCGACGCGCCGGGCACCGGATCGTCGCACCAGCCCCACCTGTGCTTGATCGGGTCGTACGTCCAGTTGCGGCAGACGACCCTGCCGCGGATGCGATAGATGCGGCAGCAGAACAGCCAGCAGCGGTAGATGTGCGGGAGCACGGCGACCGTTCCGACGTCGATCTGCAGCTTCGCGAACTCGGCTCTCGCGCGCTCCGTGTCGGCCTCGTCATGTGCCTCGCCGGGGTCGAGATCGACGTTCGCCGCCGCCGCGGACACCGACGCCTTCTTCTTCAACGACTTCTGCGACGGCTTCGGCCTCGACTTCTCGAAGTTGTACGTCGTCGCCGCGACGTCGAGCGAGAGCAGCTCGCGGTCGCCGACGTTCGGGCCGACGACGAGCCTGAAGCCGCACGGAATGATCGAGCCCGGATTGAAGACCGGCTCGAGCTCCACCTCGAACGCGACCGACCGTCCCTCCTGCGCTTTGACGGTCGTCGAGCCGAGGATGCTGTCGCCGTAGACGGCGGCGACTCGAAGCTCGAGGTCGGGGTTGAAGTCCTCTGACGGGATCTCGCCGAGGTCGATCGTTCCGCGCGCCGTTGCCACGTGTCCCCCTTCGTGTCGGGTCGACCAGTCGAGGGAACAGCTACCGGCCGCTCGTCACCGGCTCGTCACCGGCCGCGTCACCGCGGTCGTGCGTCAGCGGACGGGGCGGAAGTGCCCGCTGCGGAGCAGGATGTCCGCGTCGGCGGGATGGACCGTCTGCACCGGCTCGGCCGGAGTGAAGACGTACGTCCGTCCGGTGGTGGCGCCGCGGATGCGAAGGTTCTCGCGGCGGACGTTCTCGAGGCGCGGATGGTCGTGCGGCCCGACGTTCATCGGGCGCGCGAGCGGCGCCGCCGATCCCCGGACGTTCGCCCGGAGTGCGGCCCGAGCCTTTCCGCAACAACCCACGCGCAGCAGGTTCACAGCCGGTGCGTCACCGCAACGTCACCGCAGGCGTCACCACTGTTGACGCACCGTCGAGGCGGGCGTAGCGTGGCTGCTGTCGTCAACGAGCGTGGGGGAGCAGCGTTTTGGGGGGGAAGCCGAATGCTGCTGCGGCTAGGAGGTCGACTGCCAGGTCGCTCGAGCGTCAGCCTGGGCCGACGCAGGCGCGGCTGACTCTGCTCGGCGGGTTCGAGGTCGTCTGCGACGGTGTCCCCGTTCCGCTCCCGTTGAGCGCGCAGCGTGTCATCGCGTTCGTCGCGACTCACGACCGCCCGATCCAGCGGGCGTACGTCGCCGGATCGCTCTGGCTCGAGACGCCGGAGCATCGCGCCCACGCGAATCTGCGGTCGGCGCTCTGGCGGCTTCAGCGCGCGCGACGAACGCTCGTCGACGCGAGCGGCCAGCAGCTCCGGCTCTCCACGCACGTCTCCGTGGATCTGACGGAGACCGAGGGGCGCCTCCGGCGCGCCCTCGACGACTTCGGTCTCGGAGACCTCGACCTCGACCGGCTCGCGCTCGAGGGCGACCTGCTCCCGGACTGGTACGACGACTGGATCGTCCCCCGGCGCGAGCGCTTCCGCCAGCTCCGCCTGCGCGCGCTCGACGCACTTGTGCGAGCGGCTGACGGACGAAGGTCGTCTCCGGGAGGCGCTGGACGTCGGCCTCGCAGCCGTCGCGGGCGAGCCGTTGCGCGAGAGCGCCCATCGCGCGCTCGTGCGCGTGCACCTCGCGGAGGGAAACGTGTGCGAGGCGATCCGGCAGTACGGCCTGTTCAAGCGCCTGCTCCGCGAGCGGCTCGGGATCGAGCCGTCGGGACAGATCGAGCAGCTGATCCGCGGCGTCGCCCCGGTCCGAATGAGGTCGGCGTGACGCCGTCCGCGCGGTTCGCGCTCGCCTCGCTCGCGACGTGGCGCGTGACGCACCTGCTCGCGGAGGAGGACGGCCCCGGCGGCGCGGTCGTGCGTCTGCGCGCGCGGCTGGGCGATGGTCAGCTCGGCGAGCTGATGGACTGCTTCTACTGCCTGAGCGTCTGGGTCGCCGCGCCGGTCAGCCTCACCGTCACGCGTCGGCGCCGGGAAGCGCCGCTCGTCTGGCTCGCGCTCTCGGGCGCGGCGTGTCTGCTCGAGCGCGCGACGAGCGACGCCCAGCCGGCCCCCGCGGCCGACTGGGTCGTCGGTTCACGGGATCTCGACGTTCCGGACCTCGATCGGGACCGTTCGGCGAGCCACGTAGCGCGGTAGCAATGCGAGCGCGGCCGCGGCGTTCTCGGCCTGCACGCGCCACCACACCGCGTGGCCGCCGGAAAGGCAGGTCGAGGCGGCTTGGCCGTGCCGGAGTGGGCTGTCGAATCCCGTCCAGGCCGCGAACGCCGCCGCGCACTCGGCCGGATCGTGCTGGTGGTGGAGGAGAAAGAAGGCCATGCAGCGAGAGTGCCCGAGCGCGGGTCGCGCGACATCCGGGCCGGCCCCTGAACCGGCACCCTGAACGGGAGTAGGGTGGGCTGACCGTGCAGATCGATTCCAGCGTCCGGCCGACGGTCGGGCGCGACGCCGAGCTCGAGCAGCTGGACGCGGCGCTCGACGCGCTCGCGGAGGAAGGGTCGATGTGCGTGGCGGTGGAAGGCGAGCCGGGCATCGGCAAGACGCGGCTGCTCGTCGAGTTGCGGCGCCGAGCCGAGGACCGCGGCTGGCTCGTCCTCTCCGGGTCGGCGACCGAGTTCGAGCGCGACCTGCCGTTCAGCGTCTGGGTCGACGCGCTCGACGCGTACGTCGCTTCGCAGGAGCTCAGCCTGCACGAGGCGTGGGATGCCGAAGCTGTCGGCGAGCTGGCGGAGATCGTTCCGTCGCTGCGCGCCCGCCGACGGCGACGCGCGACGCTCGGTCGCCGACGAGCGCTATCGAGCGCACCGCGCCGTGCGCCGGCTGCTCGAGCTGCTCGCCGCGGAGCGGCCGCTGGTGCTCGTCCTCGACGATCTGCACTGGAGCGACGGTGCGTCGATCGAGCTGCTCGGGGCGCTACTGCGACGCGGGCCCGACGCTCCGGTTCTGTTTGCGGTCGCGATTCCGTTCGGGACAGGCGCCGGCTCGGCTGTCGGCCGCGCTCGCAGTGGCGTCCGTGCGACGGATGGCGCTCGGCCGGCTCAGCGAGGCGCACGCGACGCTGCTGCTGCACGAGCTCGATGCGCAGACGGCGAGCGGCGATCTACCGGCACGGCGGCGGCAACCCGTTCTACCTCGAGCAGCTCGCGCGGACGGGCGGCGGCATGTTCGCTGCCGCGTCCGGAGCGAACGGCGCAGGCTCGGGAGTCCCGCCGGCGGTCACGGCGTCGCTTGCCGAGGAGCTCGCGTCGCTCGCGGGGCCCGAGCGCACGATGCTCGAGGCCGCGGCCGTGGCCGGCGAGCCGTTCGATCCCGATCTCGCGTCGGCGATCGCCGAGCTGTCGCGCGGCAGAGGGCCTCGACGCGCTCGACGCTCTGCTCGACCTCGACCTCCTCCGCCCGACGCCGGTGCCGCGGCGCTTCGTGTTCCGCCATCCGCTCGTCCGGCGCGCGGTCTACGAGTCGCGCAGCGGGCGGCTGGAGGCTCGCTGCGCACGCGCGAGCGGCGACCGAGCTGGCCGCGAGAGGCGCGGCCGCGTCGGAGCGGGCGCACCACGTGGAGCAGTCGGCCGAGCGGGGCGACGAGGAGGCGATCGCGCTGCTGCTCGAAGCCGGTCTCGCAACCGCGCCGCGCGCGCCCGCGGTGGCAGTTCGCTGGTTCGAAGCGGCGCTTCGCCTCCTACGAGCCTCCGACCACGAGCGTCAGGTCGACGTGCGGGTCGC
This sequence comes from uncultured Actinomycetes bacterium, assembly GCA_963708685.1. GTDB lineage: Bacteria > Actinomycetota > Thermoleophilia > Gaiellales > Gaiellaceae > DASVFB01. The sequence goes on along the minus strand of CAVPTP010000006.1, from coordinate 160,063 downwards.
GCTTGCCTCCGCGCTACGCGCGGTCGGCGAGCTGGAGCTGTGTCGCACGACGCTGCTCGAGGCGATCGAGCTGCTGCCGCCGGACGCGGGAGAGCGGCACGTCGAGCTGACGGCGCTGTGCGCCGCAGTCGAGCACTGGCTCGGGCGCCACGAGGAAGCGCACCAGCGTCTGGCGCGCGCATGGGACGAGCCTCCCGAATCGGTCGACGGCCGGCGCCGCTGCGCTGCAGATCGAGCTGGCGGTCGACGGCCTGTACGAGCTCGACTTCGCGCCGGTCGTCCGAGATGGGCCGCGATGCGCTCGAGACCGCCCGCGCGCTCGGCGATCGGGCGCTCGTCGCTGCGGCCGCGTCGGCGCTCTGTCTCGGCGAGACCGCCGCGGGCCGGATCGACGACCGCGCGCGGCTACCGCGACGAGGCGCAGTCCGAGGTCGACCGGCTCTCGGATGACGAGCTCGCGCCCCGAATCGAGGCGCTCTACTACCTCGGCTGGGCGGAGACCTACCTCGAGCGCTACGCGGACGCGCTCGCGCACTTCGAGCGTGGCACGACGATCGCCCGCGCGACCGGCGACGGACGGCTGCTCGTCCCGATGATGCTCGGCAGCAACTTCACGCTCGAGATGACGGGTCGCCTGGCGGAAGGTCGTCGAGTGCTGCGAGACGGCGCTCGAGGCGGTGCGCGCTGTCGACCAGCCCGCACGAGCTGTATCGCGCGCTGTTCGAGCTGGGGTGGACGCTCTACTACTCCGGCGATCTCGACGGCGCGATCGCCGCCGGTGAGGAGAGCCTGCGCGTCGATCGCGCGCCTGGCCGGCGGGGCGATTCCGAACGCGGGCGGCGGGCCGGGCTGGGTGCTCGGCGTTGCGCGGCTCGACGCCGGGCGAGATCGAGCGCGGGCGCTCGATCCTCCTCGAGCTCGGCGGAGAGGACGTCGCGCGGACGATGCCGGTCGAGCGCTGCTTCGACTGGGAGAGCCTGACGCTCGCCGAGCTGGCCGTCGGGAACGCCGAGGCGGCGGACGGGTACGCGCGGCGCGCCGAGGAGGACGCCGCCCGGCTCGGGCTGAAGCTCCCCGCAGCGCTGGCCGACCGGTCGCGCGCGGCGGTGCTGCTCGCAACCGGCGAGCCCGGTCGAAGCCGCGCGTGTTGCCGCGCGGTCGGTCGCGGCCGCAACCGACATCGGCGCACACCTCCACGTCGCGTTCTCGCGCGGTCTGCAGGGTCGCGCGCTCGCCGCGGCCGGTGAGCGCACGCAGGCGATCGCCACGCTGCGCCAGGCCGAGCACGAGCTCGACGCGTGCGGGTCGATCCGTGCGCGCGACGAGCTGCGCCGCGAGCTGCGCCGGCTCGGCGCGCGCGCCGAGGCGCGTGGGCCGGCGGCCGAGGGCGAGAGCGGCGTCGCCTCGCTGACGAAGCGTGAGCTCGAGATCGCCAAGCTCGTCACCGACCGTAAGACGAACCGCGAGATCGCAGTCGGAGCTCTTCCTCAGCGGCAAGACGATCGAGTCGCACATGCGCCACATCTTCAACAAGCTCGGCGTCTCGTCCCGCGTCGAGGTCGCGCGCGCGATCGAGCACGAGCGCGCGCGCGACGCGACACGGCGTCGAACGCGCCGTCGATCGACCCCGACGCGGCGCGCCTCGAGGAGCTCGGCTACAGCCAGGAGCTGTCGCGCGGGCTTCGCCTCTTCGACAACGCGGCGATGGGCTTCGCGGCGATCTCGCCCGTCGTCGGGCTCTACGCCGTCGTGCTCGTCGGCACCGTCGTCGCCGGGCCGGCGTGGGTATGGGTGCTCCCGATCGCGCTCGCCGGACAGTGTCTGCTGCTCGCGGTCTACGCCGAGCTCGCGTCCGAGTTTCCGATCGCCGGCGGCGCGTACCAGTGGAGCCGGCGGCTGATGGGCGGCGACGTACGGCTGGCTCAGCGGCTGGGTGGCGATCTGCGCGTACGCGGTCGCGAACACGACGATTGCGTACCTCGGCGCGCCCTGGGCGCTGACGCTCGCCGGCATCGAGCCGACGCCGAACGCGATCGTCGCGACGGCGATGATCCTCCTGCTCGTCTGCGCATTCGTCGGCGCGCTGGGCATCGACGTGCTCGGCCGCGCGATCAAGGCGGGCATCGCGGCCGAGGCCGTCGCGTCGGTCGGGATCGGGCTCGCGCTGCTGCTCGTCTTCCGCAACCAGGACGTCTCGATGCTCACGCACACGCTCGGCGCGGAGCAGCTCTCGGGCGGCTCGGTCGGCGCCGGCATGCTCGCCGCACTCGCGGTCGGCGGCTGGGTCTTCATCGGCTTCGACGCGTGCGTCGGCGCGTCGGAGGAGACACGCGGCGCAGCGCGGCACGTTCCGCGCGCGATCTGGATCGCGCTGCTCAGCGTCGGCGCCGTTGTCATGCTCAACGCCGTCGCAGCGGGCCTGGCGCACCCGAACCCGGCCGACGTCGTCGCGGGACGCGACGTCGATCCGGTCTCGACCGCCGTCGTCACGTCCTTCGGGTCGTGGTCGGCGAAGCCGTTCGCCGCCGTCGTGCTCGTCGCGTTCCTCGCGTGCGGCATGGCCGCGCAGGCGCTGACCGCGCGCACGATCTACTCGGTCGCCCGCGACGACGTGCTCCCGGGATCGCGCTTCCTGCGCACCGTCGACCGCCGCAAGGCGCCGATCGGCGCGATCGTCGCGACGACCGTCGTCGGCTGCGTCTCGCTGCTGCTCGGACTGAACTCGGCCGCGGTCGGCAGCCTCATCGCCTTCGGAACCGCGGCGATCTACGTCGCCTTCCTGATGGTCGCGTTCGCCGCGCTGATCGCGCGCGTGCGCGGAACCTGGGTCCCGAGCGGCCGCGTTCGGCTCGGCCGCGCCGGCCTGATCGTCAACGTGCTGGCGGTCGCCTGGCTGGCCTTCGAGACCGCGAACATCGCGTGGCCGCGGACGTCGCTCGCGCCGCCCGACGCGCCCGCGTACCAGGTCTGGGCGGCTCCGCTCGTGCTCGCGGTGATCGCCGTCGGCGGGCTGAGCTACCTCGTCGTCGCAAAGCCGCACCGCAAGCTCGCCGGCCGCTGAGCTAGCCGCGTTCCGCGGAAATCAGGGTTCGGGCTCAGGGTCGCGCCCCGATGTCGCGCAGGCGTCGTGGGCGCAGGCTCGCTCCATGCAGTCCACCGACCTTGAAAAGGAGCACGAAATGACACCTCTGAAGCACTCAAAGAACGTCGCGGCCCGCATGGGTCGCTGGAGCGCCGGCCACTGGAAGACAGCGGTCGTCGCGTGGTTTGCGTTCGTCTTCCTCGCGGTCTTCGCGGGGATGCAGGTCGGCACCAAGACCATCGACCCGAACGACCGGAACGTCGGCGAGTCCCGCACCGCCGACCACATCATCGACGAGGCGGGCTTCAACGTCGACCGAAACGGCGAGACCGTCGAGGAGCAGGGCGAGATGGTGCTCTTCCAGGCGACGTCGAAGTCGGTGACCGTGCACGATCCCGCGTTCCGCGCCGCGATCGCGGACGCCGACAGGACGCTGAGCAAGTTCCGGCAGGTGCCGCAACCTCCGCTCGCCGCTCGATCCGGCCGAATCCGACCTGATCTCGAAGGACGGCCGCTCGGCGATGATCCAGTTCACGCCGAAAGGCACGTACGAAGAGGGCAGTGCTCTACATCGACAAGCTCGTCGCGGCCGTGGACAAGGTCGAGGCGCGGCATCCCGGCTTCCTGATCGACGAGACCGGGAGCGTGTCGACGGAGAAGGAAGCTCAGAGCGCGATCCAGGGCGGCCTCAGGACGGCCGGGCTCGTGTCGATCCCGCTCACGATCATCGTCCTGATGATCGTCCTCGGGTCGTTCGTCGCAGCCCTGATCCCGCTGCTCCTCGGCATCACCTCGGTGATCGCCACGATGGGCCTGATCGGGTTCGCGAGCCGCCTCGTGCCGATGAGCCACGACGTCATGGAAGTCGTCCTGCTGATCGGCCTCGCGGTCGGCGTCGACTACGCGCTCTTCTACATCAGGCGCGAGCGTGAGGAGCGGAGGGCCGGCCGCAGCGAGGGCGCCGCGCTCGAGGCCGCCGCCGCAACGTCGGGCCGTTCGGTCCTCGTCTCCGGCATCACCGTCCTGATCGCGATGGCCGGCATGTTGTTCTCCAGCGACCAGGACTTCAGGTCGTTCGGCGCCGGCACGATGATCGTCGTCGCGGTCGCGATGCTCGGCTCGCTCACCGTCCTGCCCGCCGTGCTCTCGAAGCTCGGCGACCGGGTCGAGAAGGGACGCATGCCGTTCGTGCACCGCCTCCGCCGCCACAAGGGCGAGAGCCGCATGTGGGGCGCCGTGCTCGACCGCGTGCTCCGGCGTCCGGTCGTCGCGACCGTCGCCGCCGGCGCAGTGCTCGTGGCGCTGGCCGTGCCGGCGCTCGGCATGCACACGACGCAGACCGGCATCGAGGGCATGAGCATCGCGGCGATCGAGCCCGTCGAGCGGCTCGATCGACGCCTTCCCCGGCACGCCCGAGCCGGCGATCGTTGCGGTCAAGGCCGACGACGTGAACGCCGCACCGGTCCGCGAGGCGATCGCGGACCTGAAGCAGCAGGCGCTGGCGACCGGCCAGATGAATGCGCCGATCGACGTCACGACCAACCCCGACGGGACCGTCACGAAGGTCGAGATCCCGCTCGAGGGCAAGGGCAACGACGACGCCTCGAACGCCGCGCTCGCCACGCTTCGCGGCACCGTACTGCCGGCGACGCTGGGCCAGGTCGACGGAGTCGAGTACGCGGTGACGGGCCAGACCGCGGGATCGCAGGACTTCAACGACGCGCAGGCGAAGTCGCTCCCGCTCGTCTTCGCCTTCGTCCTGCTGTTCGCGTTCGGGCTTGCTGCTCGTCACGTTCCGTTCGATCGTGATCGCGGTCAAGGCGATCGCGCTCAACCTGCTCTCCGTCGCGGCCGCCTACGGAGTCCTCGTCGTGATCTTCCAGTGGGGCTGGGGCGAGAACCTGCTCGACTTCACGTCGAACGGCGGCATCGCGAACTGGCTGCCGGTGTTCCTCTTCGTGATCCTGTTCGGGCTCTCGATGGACTACCACGTGTTCATCATCAGCCGCATCCGCGAGGCGTACGACCGCGGCCTCTCCACCGACAACGCGATCGCGTACGGGATCAAGTCGACCGCGGGCACGGTGACGAGCGCTGCAGTCGTCATGGTCGGCGTGTTCTCGGTGTTCACGCTGCTGCCGGTCGTCGACTTCAAGGAGATGGGCATCGGCCTCGCGGTCGCCGTCCTGCTCGACGCGACGCTTGTCCGCGGCGTGCTCCTGCCGGCCTCGATGAAGCTGCTCGGCGAGTCGAACTGGTACCTGCCGAAGTGGCTCCAGTGGCTGCCGCGTCTCGAGCACGAGGCCGCGCCGTCCGCGCCGCGCCCACTCCGTCCCGGCTGCCGCCTAGCCAGGACGCAACCGCGCCCCGGCCTCGGGTTTCGACGAGGCCGGGGCGCCGACTCTCCGAAGGAGCTTCCGATGACCACGCTGACGCAGCGCACCACCGTGATCGCCGGTCTCGGGATCGGCGTCCTCGCGCTCCACGTGGCCGACGATTCGTTTCTCCAGCCGCAGCCGGGGACGTCGGCCACCGACCACCTGGCGGGCGGGCTCGTGCCTCTCGTGCTCATCGCCGGCGCGGCGTTCGCCTACCCGCGCGTTCGCGCCGGCGATCCGCGGAGTGCTCGCGCTCTTCTTCGGCCTGCTCGCGCTGATCATGGGCGTGGCGGAGGCCGGGTACTACACGCTGAAGGTCGGGCCCTCGGGCGACGACTACACCGGGCTACTCGCCATCGCTGCGGGCCTCGTGCTCGTCGGCCTCGGCGCGTGGACGCTCTGGAGATCGCGCCGCCTCGACGACGGACGGATCTGGCGCTACGTGCGTCGCGCGCTGCATCGCCGCCGCGGGTCTCGTCGTCGCGGCCGAGGTCATGTTCCCGGTCGCGCTCGGCTACGGGACGACGCACATCCTGCGCCCGATCGTGCCGGTGCCCAACCTCGGCGTCGCGCACGAAGACGTCACGTTCAGGACGAGCGACGGGCTCGACCTCTCCGGCTGGTACGTCCCGTCGCGAAACGGCGCCGCGGTGATCGTGTTCCCCGGCCGTCAGGGTCCGCAGAAGCCGGCGCGGTTTCTCGCGCGTCACGGTTACGGAGTGCTGCTCTTCGACCGCCGCGGGGAGGGCGCGAGCGACGGCGACGGCAACCTCTTCGGCTGGGGCGGCGACAAGGACATCCTCGCCGCCGTCGAGTTCCTGAAGCACCGGCCCGACGTCGATCCCACGCGGATCGCGGGGATGGGGCTCTCGGTAGGCGCCGAGCTGATGCTCCAGACGGCGGCCGAGTCGGCCGGTCTTGCCGCGGTCGTCTCCGAGGGCGCAGGCACGCGATGGTTCGCGGAGGAGATGGAGGAGTTCCACGGGACCGACAAGTGGCTCGGCATCCCGTTGCTCGCGGTCAAGACGGCGTCGGTGGCGGTCTTCTCGAGCACGGCGCCTCCGCCGAAGCTCACCGACCTGGTGCCGCGGATCCACGAGCCGGTCTTCTTCATCTATGCCCCGGACGGCGGCGTCGAGTCGATGAATCCGACCTACTACCGCCTCGCTCAGGGGCCGAAGTCGATCTGGGCGATCCCGCACGTCGAGCACATGGGCGGGTTCGACGCGCACCCGAAGGAATACGAGCGGCGCGTGACCGCCTTCCTCGACCGCTCGCTGGCGGAGAAGTAGGTTCGCCGGATGGAACGCCCTCTGCAGAACCGGGTGACGCCGCTCGGGGAGCTGGTTGCCGATCCTGCGCGGGGGCTCGTCTACGGGAACCGCGGTTGTCTCCACGACGAGAGCGGGCGCGTCCGCCGGCGCTACAACGGCCGTCGGTGGATCGCCTGCCGACTGGAGTTTCGCGGCTGGCTGCGGCGGCCGCTCCTCCAGCCGGGGCGGTTCACGGAGCTCTTCTTCCTCGACGAGGCGACCGCGTTCGCGGCAGGGCACCGCCCGTGCGCGCTCTGCCGCCGCGCCGACTACGACCGGTTCGGCGCGCTGTGGCGCGAGCGACAGCAGGGCGAGGCGGGAGCCGATGCGATCGACCTCCGGCTCCACGGCGAGCGGGTCGATCCCGCGTCGCGTCGGCACCGGGTGCACGAGGCGGCGTACGACCGGCTCCCGGACGGCGCGTTCGTGCTCCACGACGACGAGCCGTGGCTCGTACTCGGCGACCGGCTCCTGCGCTGGACGGCGGCAGGTTACGCCACCGCCTTGCCGCGACCGGCGCGGGGGAAGGCGAAGCTGATCACGCCGCCGTCACTCGTCGAGGTGCTGCGCGCAGACTGGCAGCCGGTCGTGCCGCTGCTCCACCCGTCGGCGCTGGATTTCGACTAGGCGGCGCGGCCGAAGCGTTCGGCCGCGCGCGCCCGGCGCCGCTCGGCCTCGACCTCGCGGTCGCGCGGCGCCGCAGACGTGACGAGTTGCTCGAGCAGGCTCGCGGTCACCGTCGTGATCTCGTCGACCGCGTGCTCGAACGCCGCCTCGTTGGCCTGCGACGGCTTGCTCATGCCGCTCACCTTGCGGACGTACTGGAGCGCGGCCTCGCGGATCTCGTCCTGCGTCGTCGGCGGCTCGAAGTTGTAGAGCGTCTTGATGTTCCTACACATGGCGGCCACTGTAGCCGCATGTCGAAGCGCTAGCGGGAGACGACTATCGTCACCGCGAAACGGCGCGTCGCGAGCGCGCAGCTCGAGCAGTGCGGGCGACCGACGGAGCGAATCGTCGCGCGGCCGCTCGTGCGCGCGTCGATCGTCCACTCGCGGTACCCGGGGTCGACGAAGTACTCGACCGGTGTGAGCTCGACGGCATTCGTGCTCACGCGCGGCTCGCTCCAGCGCCAGCGGTTCGAGAGCCGCAGCGTCGCCGAGTCACCCTTCGCGAGCCCGAACACCTTCCCGGACGCCGCCTGCGTGATCGGGGACGGCGCGGCAGACGAAGCGCCGACGACCGACGAGAGCAGCCAGGGCGAGTCCGGCGAGCAGCGATCGGTTCCGGGCCACCTGCACGTTGTACCCGCTCCGGGCAAAGCGAAGCGGAAAAACGGAGGGCCGGTTCGCACCGGCCCTCCGAGTCGTGCTATCGCCGTCCGGCCGTTACCCGACCCGCGGCGCGTCGACCACGTTCGCCGCCGAGCTGAAGACCTGCAGCTCGTTCGCGTGCACCTCGCTCGCGCGAGTGGTGGCCGGGCAGTCGGCGTTGTTGTTCGGGTCGTTGTCCTGGTCGCCTGCGTAGGACGGCTGGCCCGTGCACTGGTTCGCGACGACGACGAACTTGACGTGCGTCGCCGGCGGTGCTCCCAGCGCATTGAAGTACCGGAGCGTCTCGTCGGGCGTAACCGGACGGGGGTTGACCGACGGGAACGCGTTGGCCGGCGAGTTGACGATCTGCGTCCAACCTGCTGCAACCGAGCCGTCGCACGTCGGATTCGCAGGCCTGCCCTCGGTGCAGGCGTAGGCCTGGAACGAACGAAGCGCGGTGAACCGGTTGTTGCCGGGCACGAGCAGCGCCGAAACGCCGAGGCTCTCGATCGGCACCGCCTTGGTCGTGCCGAGCTTGACGACGACCCAACGGCCGCCCACCGGCGCGCCGGTCTGCCCGTTGTTCGTCGCCTCGGTGTCGTCGATCAGATTCCCGAGGTTCGTGTTCGTGCCGAGCGCGTCGCCCACGATCGTCGCGCCCTGCGCCGCGGAGGCGTAGTTCTTCGCGAAGTGGATCGTGACGTTGCGGGTCTGGCCCGGCTTCAGGTACTTCATGCTGAAGCGGACGAACCCGTAGCCGGGGGCGACGGCGATGAAGTTGTACGCCGACCAGCGCTTACCCGTGTTCCCGACGAGCGACTCGGGAGACGTCGGCGCGAACTGCGCCGTGTTGTCGAGGTTTCCCGTCGCCGGGCGTGCCGGCGTTGACCGTCGCCGCATCGGTGTCGGCGATCTGCGTCGCGCGAGCCTCGTAGTCGCCGACGTAGATCTTCGCGTTCACGGGCAGCGTGCCGTCCTGTCGTGTCCGCGAAGAAGTTGACCGTCGTGTTGTCCGCCAACGGCGACGAGAAGTCGGGCACCGGATTCGAGTCGCCGTTGCTGACGGTGTTCTGGAACTGGCCGAAGCCGCGCATCGCGAAGCCCTGCCAGAGGAGATCCTGGTTCGCCCCGCCGAACCGGGCCACGTCCGCGGCGAGCATCGCGTCGCGCGCCTGGATCATCGTCGTGTTGCGAGGCATCATCACCATCGCGTCGTAGTAGTCCTGGATCCACCGGCGGTCACCCGGGCACGCCGTCGGGGCGATCTGGCCGCGGGCACACGCGATGTCCGTGGCTTCTCCCGGCGACGGGTTGCGCGAGAGGAACAGGTCACGGAGGTCCATCTGGACCGCGACCCAGAGCTCGCCGTCGGCGTGCACCTCGACGCCGACGTTGTCGAATCCGAAGTCGCCGTAGTTCAGCGGATCGGTGTCGGGATTCTTGCCCGGCTCCGGGAACTCGCCGCCCATCGGCCGGCCGGCGAGGAAGTCGCGGATGCCGTTGTAGCCGTTGCCGGTGGCGTACGCGCCCTCGGTGTAGCGGTCCGCGCCCGCCGGGACCGGCAGGTGCAGCTCGTTGAACGCCGCGAGCGCGTCGAAGTCGCCGAACGCCTCGCCCATCGAGCCGGCGTGGCGTTCCCTGGCGCGCGCCGACGCCCTTGCCGATCATGCGGTTCTCGATCAGGTGCCCGAACTCGTGGCCGAAGACCGCGAAGTCGTAGGCGCCGTCGACGCACGGAGCGTAGAACGACGCCGCCAGCGGCTGCCAGACGAACTGGTTCGTCGTCGGGTGATTGCCGTCGGCGCCCGTGTTCATGTTCGCGTTGTCGCGGCTCCCGGTCGCAGCGCCGGCCTGCGCGTTTCCGATCAGCCCGTCGTTGGCGAGCGGCGCCGCGATCGTCGGGCCGCCGGGCGTCGGCGACGGGTCGTTGACCGTGACACCGTTGTTGTACTGCTGTGCGTTCCAGTGCCCCTCGTCGAAGCCGAGGTAGTACGCAAAGTCGTGCATGACGTTGTGGCCGACGAAGAGGGAAACCGTCGAGGCCTCGATGTCGTTGCCGAGCGGGTTGATCGCGGCATCGACGTTGTTCGGGTTGCAGCCCGACGTGTACCAGGCGTCCGTGAAGGCCGGCTGGTAGTCACGCGTTGCGCTCGTCGCCCGGACGAGCGTCGGGTTGCCGTAAGCGGTCGCAGCGGGCCCGCGGTTCCCGCTCCAGAGCCGGGCGTCGTCGACGTTGTTGCCGATTGTTGCCGTCGTGCCGAGGTCCGTGCCCGCGGCGTTCAGCTGGACGTCCCACGGGAACTTCGAGGCAACGCCGAACGGATAGACGGTGGTCGCGGGGTTGTCGCCCACGACGACGGCGCAGCCCGCGGTTGCATTCCAGCAGTGCACCACGCGGTTGTCCGTGGTCGGGTAGTTCCACGGGAAGGCGTTCAGGTTGTTGTACGGCATCGAGTGCCGTGGGGCCAGCCACGTCGGGTTGTCGGCGATGTTGTCGACCTGGCTCTGGCGGTAGAGGAGCTTGCCGGTCTTCGCGGCCACGATGACCTGGTACGACGTCAGCTCGCCGCGCACCGTCCTCGTGACGACGGCGCTGTAGGCGCGGATCGCGCCACGCTCGGCCGTCCCGAAGGCCACTTTGCTCACCGTCTGTTGGCCGTCGAAGCCGACGGCGGCGACGCGCGTTGCACCGGCGGCGTTCTTGCCCGCGCTCCGCAGGGAGAGCACGGAGATGCGATGTCCCGCGTACCCGGCCGCACGCGCCCAGGCGGCAAGCGGCGAGAGCGTCCACGCACCGGTCACGCCCTTTGTCGCGGGGGCGAGCGTGGACGACGCGTACGTGATCTTCCAGCCCGTTCGCGACGAGCCCGCCAGGCCGACCGAGAGCAGGCCGTCGGCCGACAGCAGCCGGCCGAAGGTCTGCCGGTAGACCGCGACGTACAGGTTGCTCGAGCCGGCGAGGCGCTTGGCGGTCACGAGGCTCAGGTTGTCCGCGGACCCGGCGCGGAAGAGCCCGCGCTGCGACGCGACCCACGTCCTCGCGGCCGCGTCGGCGCTCTTGGCCTGGATCCCCGTCTTGAGATAGCCGCCGTAGCGGATCATCGAGCTCGGCGTGCCGAGCGAGTTCCACGTGACGTGGACGCCGACCGCGGCCGTCCCCGCGGCCGGCGCGTCGTCCTCTGTCGCCGTCACCTCCCCGCGCGAGTCGTAGTCGGGAAGCTGGTCGTTCGTGACGCCCTCGATGTTGACGATGCTGGAACCGATCGGCGGCAGCGCAAGTGCGAGCAGTGCGAGCGCGGCGACGATCGCCGGGCGCAGGTGCCATGCACGGGTATGCCGACGAGAAAGGTTGCGGCGGTGACTCACCCTTTCCTCCTTGTATTGCCAGCGTGCAGCGGACTGAGCGGCTGCGCGCGGTGTTTACCGGATTCCGAGCGGCGGAGCAAGTAAGAAAAGCCTCAGGCGACGTCTGCTCCGGAGCTCGCGCACCCGCGGCGAGGGCCGCACGGTGCTCACGTTCGTGTTCTGCGCCCCCGTGGTGTCGAGCCTCCGCGGCCGGCGCCTCACAGGGCACGTGTTACAAACTCGTTATCCCGATCGAGTGCCGGTTGCGCGGCGCTCGCGCGCAGGCGTAACATCGCCGCAAGCGACTAGCCGGAGGGGGATAGACCGGTGCCGGGTTCCCGGGAGAGTTGCTGCGGCCTCCGCATCGAGATCTTCGTTCTCGTGTCTGTGCGCCTGTACCGGGACGGGATCGCGGACGCGCTCCGGCAGCGATCGCGCGCTTCCGCGTCGTCGGCAGCGCGGCCGTCGCTCGACTCGGCGCGGGAGGCGCTCGACCGTGCTCGCAGGCGGCCGCCGGACGCTCGCGCTCGTCGACGTCGGATCTGCCGAGGGCAGCGGATGCCGCCCGCACGCTGCGCGTCTGCGTGGCCCGAGACGACGATCGTCGCGCTCGCGGTGCGCGAGAACGACGAGGACGTCGTCTCGTGGGCGGAGGCGGGCGTCTCCGGGCTCGTCTCGCGCGACGCGACGCTCGCCGAGCTGCTCGACGCGGTCGAGGCGGCGGCGAGGGGCGAGGTGCTCGTCTCGCCGGCCGTCGACGGCGGCGCTGCTCCGGCGCGTCGCCTCGGTCGCGGGCGAGCGCACGGCGCCGAACGGCGACGCTCGCTCACGCGCCGCGAGCGCGAGATCGTGCGCCTGATCGGCAAGGGGCTCTCGAACAAGGAGATCGCCGGCTCGCTCCAGATCGAGCTCGCCGACGGTCAAGAACCACGTGCACAACATCCTCGAGAAGCTGCGCGTCAGCAGCCGCACGGACGCCGTCGCCGCCGCCCGCGCGCGCGGCGAGCTGAACCGGATCTAGACCTCTCGCGCCGCGGAGATCCGGACTCTCCGGCTGGATCGAAGTCGGATCCGGCGATCCATTCCCACGCGCGGCGCGCGGCGCGCAGACTCGCCGCCAGACCCCCGAGGGGGAACGCCGTTGGAGCGCACCCGGATCGTGCTCATAGACATGCCACCGCTGCTGCGCGACATCGTCCGGGAGGCGTCTCGCCCGGAGCCGGATCTCGACGTCGTCGCGGAGCACGAGGGCGCCGTCGACCTGCGAGACGCGGTCGAGCGGGACGAGCGCCGACTTCGTGATCGTCGGCTCGGACGCGCGTCGGACGAGTGCGTCCGGTCGCTCGTCGCGCGCGAGCGCGGCGTGCGCGCGCTCGAGGTGCGCTCCGACGGCAAGGAGAGCGTCCTCTACGAGCTCCGGCCGCACCGCGTCTCGCTCGGCGAGATCTCGTCGGAGACGCTCGTGCGGACGATCCGCGCCGTGCCGGCCTGGGACGCGGAGCCGTGACGCGACGAAACGAGCGAACGGAGGACGGTCTGATGCCACACACACTCACGTTATCCGGGCGTCTACATCGAGGAGATCCCGAGCGGCGTCAGGCCGATCACCGGCGTCGCGACGTCGATCACCGCGTTCGTCGGCCGCGCGCTGCGCGGCCCGGTCGACGAGGCGATCACGATCACCTCGTACGGCGACTTCGAACGGATCTTCGGCGGCCTCTGGATCGAGAGCAGCCTCGGCTACGCGGTCCAGGACTTCTACCGGAACGGCGGCTCGATGGCGATCATCGTCCGCGTCCACAAGACGGAGGCGAACGACACCGCGTCGATGACGCTCGGCAGCGGCCGCGCGGCGGTCGCGCTCGTCGCCGCCTCGCCGGGCGCGTGGGGCTCGAAGCTCGTCGGCGACGATCGACAACCTCGTCAGCGACACGACCGACACGACGCTCTTCAACCTGACGGTCACCGACACCGGCGACCGGGCAAGATCGAGTCGTTCCGCAACGTGTCGTTCGCGACCGGGAGCGCGCGGCGCGTCGACCTCGTGCTCGCCGCCGAGTCGACGCTCGTCCGGATGACGCGGCTCGCTGCCGACCGCAGCCGCAGTCGTCGTTCCCGGTCACGCGCGACCGCGACGAACGGCAACGACGGCGACCCGGTCGACGACGACCGTCTTCACGACCGGCGCGAACCTCCGCGCCGACAAGAAGGGCCTGTACGCGCTCGAGAACGCCGACCTCGTCAACCTGCTCGTGATCCCGCCGTACACCGCCGACCGGCGAGATCGACGCGACAGGTGCTCGCCGACACGATCGCGTACGCGGAGGAGCGGCGCGCGGTGGTGATCATCGACCCGCCCGCCGGCGTGGACGAGCCTCGACAACGCCGTCACCGGCGCCTCGGCCGCCGCGTTCACGCGCAGCAAGAACGCCGCCGTCTACTTCCCGCGCGATCCGCGAGCCCGACCCGCTGCGCGACGGCCAGATCGGGACGTTCGCGCCCGTCGGGCGCGATCGCCGGCGTGATCGCGCGCACCGACGCGACGCGCGGCGTGTGGAAGGCGCCCGCCGGGCTCGACGCGACGCTCGGCGGCGTCGCCGCGCTCGCGATCCCGCTCACCGACCTCGAGATCGGCCGGCTCAACCCGCTCGGCGTCAACTGCCTGCGCGCCTCGCCCGGCGCGGGCCACGTGGTCTGGGGCGCGCGCACGCGCGCGGGCGCCGACCGGCTCGCCTCGGAGTGGAAGTACCTGCCGGTCCGCCGCACCGCGCTCTTCCTCGAGGAGTCGCTCTTCCGCGGCACGCAGTGGGTCGTCTTCGAGCCGAACGACGAGCCGCTGTGGGCGCAGATCCGGCTCAACGTCGGCGCGTTCATGAACAACCTCTTCCGCCAGGGCGCCTTCGCGGGCACGACGCCGAAGCGAGGCCTACTTCGTCAAGTGCGACGCCGAGACGACGACGCAGGACGACGTCAACCTCGGGATCGTCAACATCGTGGTCGGCTTCGCGCCGCTGAAGCCGGCCGAGTTCGTCGTCATCCAGCTGCAGCAGATGGCCGGCCAGACAGGGGGCGCGTGATGGCTCAGTTCACCGTCAACGCGCAGCGGTTCGACCCGTACAAGAACTTCAAGTTCCGGGTGAAGTGGGACGGCCGCTACGTCGCGGGCATCAGCAAGGTCGGCGCCCTCAAGCGCACGACCGAGGTGGTCGAGCACCGCGAGGGCGGCGACCCGTCGACGAGCCGCAAGTCGCCGGGCCGGACGAAGTACGAGGCGATCACGCTCGAGCGCGGCGTCACGCACGACACCGAGTTCGAGTGCGTGGGCGAACAAGGTCTGGAACTTCGGCTCCGGCCTCGGCGCGGAGGTCTCGCTGAAGGACTTCCGCAAGGACGTGATCATCGACGTCTACAACGAGGCCGGCCAGCTCGTGCTCGCGTACAAGGTCTACCGGGCGTGGGTCTCGGAGTACCAGGCGCTGCCCGACCTCGACGCGAACGCGAACGCCGTCGCGATCCAGACGCTCAAGCTCGAGCACGAGGGCTGGGAGCGCGACTACGAGGTGCCCGAGCCCAGCGAGCCGCAGTTCTCCGAGCCGTAGGACGTCGACCGATGCGAGGGTCTGTCGGCCGCGGCCACGCTCGACCTCTGGGAGGCGCGGCACAGGCCTGGGCTCGGTCGAGCGCGTCGCTCGCGCTCGCCGCGGCGGCCGGAGCCGCCGGCGCGGCCGGACGAGCTCGCGCGGCTGCCGCTCGGGCGGCGCGACGCGCGGCTGCTCGGGCTCCGCGCGGCGCTCGCCGGGCCGACGCTCGAGGCGACGGCGGCGTGCCCGGCGTGCGGCGAGCGCGGCCGAGTTCGCGGTCGACGCCGACGCGCTGCTCGCGCGCGAGGCCGAGCCGCGCGCCGGCCCGGCGCCGCTCGAGGTCGACGGCTTCGTCGTCGTCGTGGCGGTCGCCCGACAGCGCGCGACGTGGCCGCGGCTGCGGCCGCGGGCGACGCGGCGGCGGCCGAGCGCGTGCTGCTCGAGCGCTGCGTCGTCGCGGCGCACGCGGCCCGACGGCGAGGCGACGGACGCGCTTGCCGGCGGACGTGCGCGAGGCGGTCGCGCGGGCGATGGCCGACGCCGACCCGCTCGCCGAGGTGCTCGTCGACCTCGACGTGCCCGGCGTGCGGCGACGGCGTTCGTCGCCGACGTCGACGTCGGCCGCTTCGTCTGGGCCGAGCTCGACGCGCGCGGCGCCGGCGGCTGCTGCGCGAGGTCGACGTGCTCGCCCGCGCCTACGGCTGGACCGAGGCCGAGGTGCTCGCGCTCGGCGAGCGCCGGCGCGCCGCGTACCTCGAGCTCGCCGAGCGAGGGCGCGCCGTGAGCGACTTCCTCGCGCCGGGTCGCCGGCGCGCGCGGTCGGCGAGGCGCCCGCTCGCGCGAGCCGCGGCTGCCGGCGCTGCTTCGAGGGCGCGCTCGGCGGCGGCGCCGGGGCTCGAGGTCGTCGACGACGGAGATCGTCGTCCGGCCGGCGCCGTCGGCGCGAGCCGCGCGCTGCCGAGCCGGCGCGACGCCGCGCGCGCCGGCGTCCCGATCGAGCCGCCGCGCCGCGCCGGCGCGACGACGCCGGCCGCGCCGAGCGCGCGACGCCGGCCGCGACGCCGTCGCCGTCCGACGCCGCGCGACGCCGGCGAGCCCGTCGCAGCCGGAGCCGCGTCGACGCGCGGACGCCGGCGCCGGCACGGTCCGAGCCCGGCGCGCGCCGCGCGAGCCCGCGTCCGGCCGCCGGCGTCGGCCGCGCGCGCCGCTCGCCGCCGCCGGTGCCGCACGGCCGTCGACCGCGCCGCCGCGGTCGCGGTGCCGGCACGCCGTGCGGCGCCGCGCGCACGCGGCCGCGCCGGCCGTCGCGCAGGCCGGCCGCGACCGTCGCCGCGCGAGCCGAGCCGCCGGTGCGCGTCCACATCGGCCGGCTCGAGGTGCGCGCGAACCTCCAGCGAGCCGCCGCGCGCCGCAGCGGCCGCGCGCGCCGAGCCGCGCCGCAGGGCCTCTCGCTCGCCGACTACCTCCGCGGGAAGCGGGCGCGCCGATGAGCAGCCCGCTCGCGATCGGCGCGGTCAGCGCCGTGCTGCGCAACCTGCTCGACAACGGGCTGGTCGACGTCGGCGCGCCGCTCGGGCCGGTGAAGGTGACCGCGGTCGCGCCGGACACGATCAAGCTCGACGACCCCGACGCGCCGCCGTCGCTCAACCTCTTCCTCTACCGCACGAGCCGAACCAGGGCTGGGCCGAGGTCGGGCTGCCGTCCTTCGACGGCGAACGGGACTCGCGGCTCACGAACCCGCCGCTCGCGCTCAACCTGCACTACCTGCTCACGGCCTACGGCAGCGCCGACTTCCAGGCCGAGATCCTGCTCGGCTACGCGATGCACCTGCTGCACGAGCGGCCGGTGCTCGACCGCGCGGCGATCCGCACGGCGCTCGACCCGAGCCCGCTCGGCGCGTCGATCCTGCCGCCGGCGTTCCAGGCGCTGACCGCCGCCGACCTCGCCGACCAGCTCGAGGCGGTCACGGTCACGCCGGAGCCGATGGACACCGAGGAGATGTCGCGGCTGTGGTCGGCGATCCAGGCGCACTACCGGCCGACCGCGCCGCTACGTCGTCTCGGTCGTGCTGATCGAGGCGCGCAAGCCGACGCGCACGGCGCTGCCGTGCTCTCGCGCGGGCCGGTCGACCCGGCGACGCGGCAAGGATCGCGGCGTCGTCGTCGAGCCGAGCCTGCTGCCGCCGTACCCGACGATCGTGCGCGTCGTGCCGCCGGACGAGCAGCCGGCGGCGCGGCTCGGCGAGACCGTGCGGCTCGAGGGCCACCACCTCGACGGCACGTCGGCGGTCGTCCGCTTCGCGCACCGCCTGCTCGACGCGCCGAACGAGGTCGTCGATCGGCGCGAGCACCGACCCGGCCGGGATCGACGTCCCGCTGCCGTCCGGCGGCGACGGCCGAGCAGGACTGGCCCGCCGGCGTCTACCTCGTCGACCGTCTCGCTGATCCGGCCCGGCGAGGTCGACCCGCGCGAGTCGAACGTCGCCGCGATGCTGCTCGCGCCCGAGCCGCAGCTGCCGCCGACGACGGTCACGCGCGACGCGACGACGCGGCGCGTGACCGTCACGCTCGACGTGACGCCGCGAGGTGCGGCCCGCGCAGGACGCGCTGCTCACGCTCGGCGGCGACAGCGGCGCTCGCCGCGCCGCACCCGACGGCGACCGCGACGCTCACGTTCGAGCTCGGCGACGTCCCGCCGGGCGCGCAGTGGGTGCGGCTCACGGTCGACGGCGTCGAGAGCCTGCTCGTCGACCGGTCGGCGGAGCCGCCGGCCTTCGATCCGGCGCAGTCGGTGGCGGTGCCGGCATGACGGCGGTCGTCGTCGAACGCGAGCCGACCGCCGCCGAGCGCGAGCAGACGCGCGCTCGTCGCGCGAGCTGGAGCTCGTGCGCGCGCTGCTGCGCGGCCTTCGGCGACGGTCGTTCGGCAGCCCGCGCCGCGCGCGAGGCAGCCGACGGGATTCGAGCCGGCGATCGACCGCCTCGCGCGGCTCTTCGGGCTGTCGCGCGTTCGAGCGGCAGCTGCTGCTGCTCGCGGCCGCGGTCGAGCTCGACGGCGAGATCGCGGCGCTCGTCGGCGACGCTGCAGAGCGGGCGACGACCCGCGGCCGACGTTCGGGCTCGCGCTCGCCGCGCTGCCCGGCGTCGCACTGGGACGCGCTCGCGCCGCTGTCGCCGCTGCGCCGGTGGCGGCTGCTCGAGCCCGGCGCGGGCGCGACCCTGGCGACGCGGCCGCTCGCGATCGACGAGCGGATCCTCCACTACCTCACCGGCTCGACGCGCCCGACGAGCGTCTCGACGGCGTCGTGCGCGCCGACGACCGAGCGTCGCTCGCTCGCACCGTCGCAGGAGCGCCTCGCCGACGAGCTGGCGGCGACCGCTCGGGCCGCCGGGCTCGCGCGATCCTCGTGCAGCTCGACGGCGACGACGTGGACGCGAGCCTCGGCGTCGCGCAGCGCCTCGCGCGGACGCTCGGTCGCACGTCCCTCCTCGTGCGCGCGACTGCGCTGCCGCCGGCGGCCCGGAGCTCGCCGGCGTCGACGCGCCTCGTCGACCGCGAGGCGCTGCTCGTCGACGGCGTGCCGGTCGTCGACGCAGAAGGCGCGGTACCGGCAGTCGTCACCGGCGTTCCTCGACGAGCTCGAGGCGCCGCTCGTCGTCCTGCTCGGCGAGTGGCCGGGCGCGGCCCGGCGGTCGCGTGGTGCTGCACCGCGCCGTCCGGCTGCCGTCGCCCGCCGAAGCGCGCGCGCTCTGGACCGCCGCGCTCGGCGAGCCGGTCGCGCGCGCGCTCGGCACCGTCGTCGACGAGCTCGCGCAGCACTTCCGGCTCGGCGCGGCCGCGATCGACGCGGTTGCGCGCGAGCTGCGCGGCGGGCACGAGCGCCGACGCGGACGACTCTGCGGCGGCTCTGCCGCGAGCGGGCGCGCGTCGGGCTCGAAGGCCTCGCCGAGCGCATCGAGCCCGTCGCGCGCTGGGACGACCTCGTGCTGCCGGACGGCCAGCTCGAGCTGCTGCACGAGATCGTCCGCCACGTCCGCCACCGCACGCAGGTCTACGAGCGCTGGGGCTTCGGCGAGCGAACCGCCGCGCGGCCTCGGCGTCACCGCGCTGTTCGCCGGCGAGAGCGGCACCGGCAAGACGCTGGCCGCCGAGGTGCTCGCGGCGCGAGCTCGGGCTCGACCTCTACCGCATCGACCTCGCCGCGACCGTGAGCAAGTACATCGGCGAGACCGAGAAGAACCTCCGCCGCGCTGTTCGACGCGGCCGAGGCGAGCGGCGCCGTGCTCCTCTTCGACGAGGCCGACGCGCTCTTCGGCAAGCGCGGCGAGGTCAAGGACGGCCACGACCGCTACGCGAACCTCGAGGTCGCCTACCTCCTGCAGCGCATGGAGTCGTACCGCGGGCTCGCGATCCTGACGACGAACCTGCGCTCGAACGTCGACCGCGCGTTCCTGCGGCGGCTGCGCTTCGTCGTCCAGTTCCCGTTCCCGGACGCGGAGCAGCGGGCCGAGATCTGGCGGCGCACCTTCCCGGCCGCGACGCCGCTCGACGGGATCGAGCCGGAGCAGGCTCGCGCGGCTCAACGTGTCCGGCGGCTCGATCCGGTCGATCGCGCTCTCCGCCGCGTTCGCCGCCGCCGAAGACGGAACGCCGATCACGCCGGCGCACGTGCTCCGCGCGGCGCAGGTCGAGTACGCGAAGGCCGAGCGCGCGCTCACCGACTCCGAGACGGAGGGCTTGCGATGACGCGGCTGGAGATCGTCATCGACGAGCTCGTCGTGCGCGGGCTGTCGGCCGCAGAGGCACGCGTCGCTGCGGAGGCGCTCGAGGCGCGGCTGGCGGCACTCGCGGAGAACGCGATGAGGCGGCGCTGACCGCCCGCGCCGAGTCGTTCCGCCGCGCCGCACCCGTCGACGCGCCCGCCGACTCGCCGGCGCGCCGTCGGCGACGCCGTCGCGGGCGCGGTCTGGGGCGAGCTCGTGCCCGGATGGGGGCAGCGTTGAGCTCGGCCGTCGCCCACGATTCGCGCGCGCAGGCGCCGGCGCCGCGGCAGGTGTCGAAGCCGCACGATCCCGACGAGCGCGAGGCGGAGCGCGTGGCCGAGACGGTGACGCGCGGAGGCAGCGTCGCCGGCTGGTCGTTCTCGTCGATCCCCGTTGCTCCGGATTCCGCGGTGCAGCACGCGCGGACGTGCGGCTGCGGAGGCACGTGTCCCGAATGCCGCCGCGCGAGGCTCAACCGTTCGAGCCGCTCCTCCGGTGTGGCGCCGCCGACCGGAACCGCGCACGTCGACGGCGCGGTTCGCGCGGCGGGGCGGCCGCTGTCCGCAGACGCGCGCGCCTTCTTCGAGCCGCGGCTGAACGCCGACCTCTCAGATGTTCGTCTGCACACCGACGCGGCGGCCGCGCGCTCGGCCGATGCGCTCGACGCGCACGCCTACGCGCTCGGGCGTCACGTCGTGTTCGGCGAGGGCGAGTACCGCCCCGACTCCGAGGCGGGGAGGCGGCTGCTCGCACACGAGCTCGCGCACGTCGTCCAGCAGGAGCGGAGCGGCGAGCGGATCCAGCGTGACGAGAAGGACAAGCCCGCCCGCGTGGACGTCGCCGTTGTGCTCGACGGGAGCGAGATCTCGCTGCGGGCGGCGCAGCAGCTCGCGCCGAAGGTCGTTCGCGCGTACGACGTCGACGACATCAAGACGGCGCTCACCTCGGCGGGCGCACCGATCGGAACGCTCTACGTCGTATCGCACGCCAACGCGGGCCAGGTGCAGTTCGAGTCGAAGATCGGGACGATCTCGTGGAAGAAGCTGAGCGAGATCGGCGCCGCCCTGAAGGGCGCGCTCCCGGCCGACAAGTCGCCGCAGGTGGTCGATTTCCGCGGCTGCCAGGCCGGCGGCGCGACCGAGGAGCTCGGCAGGTTCCGGGAGGCGACCGGCGCGAAGGCGGCGAAGGGCTCGAACTGCTTCACGTTCGACGACGTCGAGGGCCCGATCACGCTCGGCGACGTCGAGATCACGAGCCCCGGCCAGGTCACGGAGCAGAACCGCGCCAACTTCGAGACCGGCCTCCGCCGGTTGATCGCGCAGACGAAGAGCCCGGACGGCCACTCCGTCAAGGACTGCATCCTCGGACTCGGCCCCGGCGAGACCGCCGATCGCAACCTCGAGAAGATCAAGGCGCGGTACTTCATGGGCAAGGGCTCGATCGCCGCGGAGTGGGCGAGCCCGCAGGACGACCCGAAGTGGCAGGCGGGCTCGATCTGCTTCAAGGACATGACCGCGACGAGCACGCCGTGCCACGTCGCGACGCAGACGGCGATGAACGAGCCCGCCGACGAAGGCTCCGAGCGCGCGTCGACTCCCGGGCCGGGCGGCGGGGACAGGGAGGCGGTGGCATGACGTCGGCCGTCCTGTCGTTCGTTCCGACGCCGGCCCGTCCGGCGCTCCGCGGGGGAGAGACGCTGCCGTGAAGTCGACCTCTCGCAGGCGCCTGAACGCGTCGACGACGCGCGCCGTCTCGCGCCCGCACGATCCGGACGAGCGCCAGGCGCGGCGCGCCGCAGACGTCGTCGCCGCCGGCGGCAGCGTCGCGGGCTGGTCGTTCTCGGCCGTGCCCGCGTCGGCTCCCGAGCGCGTGCAGCGCGAGGAGACGGGCAAGCCGAAGAGCGACGAGGACAAGAAGAAGGAAGCCGCGTCGAAGGCCGCCGAGGCGGCGCTCGAGACGCCCGCGGGCAAGGCGCTGAAGGAGAAAGTCCTTGCCGATCCGCTCGTGAAGCCGGTGAAGGACGCGGTCTCGACACCCGCCGGCCTGGCGGTCGCGGGAACCGCCCTGGCCGGAGGCGTGGTCGCCCTCGGCGCGGCGAAGAAGGAGCTGCCGTTCCAGCCGCCGGAGATCCCGCTCGACAAGATCACGCCGGGGCTGTCGGCGCAGGTGAAGGTCGAAGGCCCCGTCAACTCGCCCACGTTCGTCGGTCTCACGCTCACCTACAAGGAGCAGGGACCGAAGGGGAAGAAGCCGGCGGCAAACGCGATCGCCGACGAGAAGGCGCGGCTCCGGGCGCAGCAGGAGATGTTGAAGCCGGCGGATCAGAAGGCCGCGGAGAAGGCCGAGGCGGACGAATTCGTGCAGGCGTGGGTCGCGCGCCAGAAGTTCACGCTCCCGCTCACGCCCGGGGCGCTGCCGCGCGTCGAGGACGCGAAACCCGACGAGCCGAAGAAGAACGACGATAAGACGCCGGTGCAGCCGTCGCCGGCGACGGCAACCGCCGAGGAAACGCCCGCCTACGCGCACGTCGACGACGTGCTCTCGGCACCGGGCCGCGCGCTCGACTCGTCGCTGCGCCGCTCGATGGAGGCGCGCTTCGGCTACGACTTCTCGTCGGTCCGCGTCCACGACGACGCGCGCTCGGCGGCGACCGCCGCGTCGATCGACGCCGCAGCGTTCACCGTCGGCGAGGACGTCGTCTTCGCGTCGGGCCGCTACGACCCGTCGAGCCCCGACGGGCGCCGGCTGCTCGCGCACGAGCTCGCGCACGTCGTGCAGCAGCGACTCGACGGCGCGGCCCAGCACGGGCCCGTGCAGCGCGTCGGCGCAGGGGAGTTCCTCAGCCGGCTGTTCGGCGAGGGAACGTTCACCGACGAGGAGCTCGATGCCTACCTCGTCGCTCGCGACAGCGGCGAGATCGAGGACAACTACGACAGCGACAACAAGGCGCGCGCGATCGTCCGCGCCTGGCGCACCGGCGGCAGCAAGTGGGTGCTGACGGCGAAGCGCAAGGCCGTGCTGATCCGCGAGATGCTGTCGGGTGCGGTCTACGACGACGACGAGCAGATGATCCTCGAGCTGCTCGTACGGTCGTTCAACGCCGAGCTCCAGTACATCTTCACCGCCGGGAACGTGAAGCCGAAGGACGTCGACTCCGCGCTCGACGGCCTCGAGCACCGCCGCCTCGAGGCGTTCTTCGAGCGCAGGTTCCAGGGAGGCAAGGAGGCCGTGCTGAAGGGCGACGTCCGCCCGCAGGGCGACGCCGCCCCGCTCGGCGACGACATCGAGAGCCAGGACGATCTCGTCTCGCCCGACCTTCCCGGCGCCGTGCACGAGTGGAGCGTCCCGTGCCTGCTCGGCATCTTCTGCACGCTCGCCCCGGACGTGATCACGAGCATCCGCTCGATCAAGGTCAAGCGGTTCACGCAGATGGACGTCGACCGGTGGTCGTACGACGGCAAGGCGTGGACGAAAGAGGTCGCGCATCCGGACGGGTTCGAGCACTCCGAGGGCTCGGACGTCACCGTCGGTCTCCAGCGCCGCCGCGACTGCGGTGACGTCGCGGCGACTCTCAAGCACGAGGCGGTGCACGCGGGGCAGAAGAGCGGCACGCGGTACGAGCGCGAGCTCGAGGCGTACACCGAGGGCGAGCGCTTCGCGATCTCCTACGGCCTGCGCGGCAAGCCGGGGCTGCGCACGACCGCGGAGCCCGGTGGTCGCAGGAGCCGGACAAGGCGAAGGTCGAAAAGTACGTGCGCACGCGGTACGGCGGCCCGGAAGCAGGCAAGCCGGAGGACGTGCTCGTCGATCACAAGAGCGACGGCAAGGCGGTCATCAAGCGGGCCGACGAAACGACCTACGAGCGCCCCCCGAAGGAGGGCGACGTCTATCTCGACGAGGAGCCGAAGCTCACCGGCGACGAGGACATCCCGCCGGACTCCTGGAAGTGCCCGGGAGGCAAGTCGTGACGACGCCCCTCGCTCCGCGCCTGCTGAAGGGCGGGCTCGTGCAGATGGATCCCGGGTCCGGGCGCGTGCTGCGCGTGATCGGCCTCCAGTACAACCCGGACACGCTCACGCGGACGCTCCAGGTGCAGTCCGCAGGCGGCGAGTCCGGCGACCGCTCGACGGCGTTGCGGCTGAAGGGCGCGGCGGTCGAGACGATCAAGGTGGAGATCGAGATCGAAGGGACCGAGCGGCTGGCCGACCCGGAGTCGAACCCGAGCGCGGTCAAGCTCGGCATCCAGCCCGAGCTCGCCGCGCTGGAGACGCTCGTCCACGCGCGCGCGGACGACCTCCAGGCGAACGACGCGCTCGCGAGCGCCGGGGTGCTCGAGGTGCTGCCGCTCGAGGCGCCGCTGACGCTCTTCGTCTGGAGCAAGCAGCGCGTCGTTCCGGTGCGCGTCACCGATGTCTCCGTCACCGAGGAGGCGTTCGACGTGTTGCTGAACCCGATCCGCGCGAAAGTGAGCCTCAGCCTGCGCGTGCTCTCGGTGGACGACCTCGGCTTCGCGCACCGCGGCGGCACGCTGTTCATGGCCTACCTGCGGAACAAGGAGAGCCTCGCCGGGCGCGCGACGTCGGTGCAGCTCTCGGATCTCGGCGTGGAGGGCCTCGGCTGATGCCGGATCCGCTGCAAGAGCTGCTCGCCGCGGGCGCCGTCCCGACGACGACGTTCCCGCCGACGAGCCGGTACGCGACGACGGGCGTCGACGCCTGGGATCCCGGCAACGGCGAGCCGCCGGTTCCCTTCCTGCGCCGCCGCCTCTGCCCGCGCGCGGAGCGGTTCGCGCTTCTGTACGAGGTGCGCATCGTCGAGGGCGATCGTCGCGACCTGCTCGGCGCGCGACACGGCGGTGACGCCGAGCTGTGGTGGCAGCTCGCCGACGCGAACGGCGTCGTCGATCCGCGCTCCCTCGCCGATCCGATCGGGCGCCGCCTGCGGATCACGCTGCCCCTCGACGTTCCGGGTTCGAGCAATGGCTGAGCAAGCGGTCCGCCTCCAGTTGTTGATGGGCCCGGGGGTCGCGGTGCCCGTGCCGCGCGCCGTGCTCGACGCCGTGCAGGAGGTCAAGGTCGAGTCGAACTCCGGCGAGACGCAGAGCGGGTTCGAGATCACGTTCCGCATCTCGATGCGGTCGCCGCTGCACACGCTGTTCCTGCTCACCGGCGGCGCCGGGATCCCGTTCCTACGCGTCGTGATCGCCGTGACGCTCGGCGGTCAGACCACCGTCCTCATGGACGGCGTGATGACCGATCACGAGATCCGCTCCGACAGCGGCCCGAACGCCACGATGGTGGTGAAGGGCAAGGACGCGACGGCCTTCCTGGACATCGCGCCGCTCGACGGTCTTCCGTACCCGGCGATGACGCCGGCGGTGCGCGTGCTCGTCGCGCTCGCGAAATACGCCGCGCTCGGGATCGTGCCGCTCGTCATCCCGAGCGTGCTCGAGGACCTGCCGATCCCGATCGACCGCATCCCCCGTCATCAGGGCACCGACTACGCGTACATCAAGTCGCTCGCGCACGACGCGGGCTACGTCTTCTACATCGACCCCGGCCCGGTGCCTGGCGTGAGCAAGGCGTACTGGGGCCCGGAGATCCGCGTCGGCGCGCCGCAGCACGCGCTGAACGTCGCCCGACCTGAAGAGCCTGTCCTTCCGCTTCGACAAGGAGAGGAAGGAGCTGCCGATCGTGTTCATCCAGGAGCCGACGAGCAAGATCCCGATCCCGATTCCGATCCCGGACGTGACGCCGCTCAACCCGCCGCTCGGCGTCGTGCCGCCGCTCCCGCCGAAGCTCAAGTTCCTGAACGACACGGCGAAGCTGAACCCGCTCGTCGCGGCCATGCGCGGGCTCGCGTACGCGGGGCAGCACAGCGACTCGGTCTTCGGCACCGGCTCGCTCGACGTGCAGCGCTACGGCCACGTGCTGAAGGCGCGGCAGCTCGTCGGCGTGCGCGGCGCCGGCGACGCGTTCGACGGGTTGCACTACGTCTCGTCGGTGTCGTCGTCGCTGAAGCGCGGCGAGTTCACGCAGTCGTTCTCGCTCGCGCGCAATGCCCTGCTGTCGACGGTCCCGACGGTGCCGGTATGAAGACGTTCGACGAGCTGCTGACCGAGAACGAGGTCCAGAAGCGCTTCTACGGCAAGTACCGCGGCACGGTCGTGAACAACGTCGACCCGATGCAGATCGGCCGGATCCAGGCGATCGTGCCGGACGTCTCCAACGTGATCCCGACGTCGTGGGCGATGCCGTGCCTGCCCGGTGCGGGGATCAACACGGGCGTCTTCACGGTGCCGCAGATCGGGTCCGGCGTCTGGATCGAGTTCGAGCAGGGCGACCCCGACCGGCCGATCTGGGTCGGCGGCTACTGGGGGACCGCCGCCGAGGTGCCGGTGCTCGCGCACATGGTGCCGCCGGCGGTGAACGGCTTCACGATCCAGACGACGCTGAAGAACGGCATCGTCGTCAGCGACGTCCCCGGCCCGACCGGCGGGATCCTGATCCAGACGACGACCGGCGCGATGATCTCCGTGAGCGACGTCGGGATCATCATCTCGAACGGCAAGGGGGCCGTGATCAGCATGCTCGGGCCCGACGACCGACCTCAACACAGGCGCGCTGACGGTGGTCTGACGTGCCTGCGCCCGCACTTCATCTCGGTGCCGTCGTCACGTGCTCGCACGCCGGGCCGGCGACGCCGCTCGCGCCGTTTCCGCGCGTGCTCCTGTCGGGGCAGCCCGTCGTGACGCTGTCGTCGCCGTACGCCGTGACGGGGTGTGCCTTGACCGGGACGGGAGCGCCGCCCTGCGTGACGGGACAGTGGATCAGCGGCGCGGTGCGCGTGCTCGCCGGCGGCGTGCCGGTCGCGACGATGGCCGGCGCGTCGACCTGCATCCCCACTGGAACGCCGATGCTGCCGGTCTCCGCGCAGCCCCGGGTGCTCGCCATGGCCCGGCGTCAAAGCAGACGTCTGCGCGTTCCTCGGGCGCCGCTCGCGGTGCGGGGCCGGAGGTCGCAGTGGGTAATCGGAGAGCACCGTGCCGCGAGCGGGTCAGGCGGTGCCGAGCCGGCTCCGCCGCCGGAGGCGACGCCGCGAGGGGCGCGCATGACGAACGTGGACTTTCCGTACCACGTCGACGGGCGCGGCCGCACGGCCGGCCGACGCCGACGACCACCTGCGCGACCTGATCGAGCAGGTGCTCTTCACCGCGCCGGGCGAGCGCGTGATGCGTCCCGACTTCGGCAGCGGCTTGCTCAACCTCGTGTTCGAGCCGGGCGGGCCGGAGCTCGTCGCGACGACCCAGCACATCGTGCAGGGCTCGCTCCAGCAGGAGCTCGGCCACCTGATCGCCGTCGAGTCGGTCGAGGTCGAGCAGGACGAGGGCGCACTCACCGTCAGTGTCTCGTACGTTGCGCTCCAGACGCAGGAGCGGACTTCGGCGACGTTCGCGAGGAGCGTCGCTTGAGGTACATGTGCTGCGACGAGCGGCGCCTGCGCGCGGTCAAGGAGGCCGGCGTGCTCAACGGGATCGAGTACGTCGAGGTCTCCGACTCCGAGGCGCCGTCGCAGGTGCTGCGGCAGCGCACGCTGTTCGTGCGACTGCTCCAGTCGCCGCCCGCTTTCACCGGCGACAACGTCGAGATCTTCGGCGGCGAGCGCATCCGCACCGTCGGCGTCGAGTGGGTCGCTCCGGCGACGGCGCTGCCGGCCGGCGAGGATCCCGCGCTCGTCGCGGGGCTCGCGGATCCGGCGACCGTCTTGCTCGTCCGCACCGACTCGCGCGGCGACTTCTCGACCTACACGCTGCGGCTCGTCGCCGGCGGCGGCAGCGAGCAGCCGCCTGCCGGTTTCGACCCGCTGCTGGCGTCCGTCGACTTCGCGTTCAAGGTCGAGTGCCCGTCCGACTTCGACTGCGCGCCCGTCTGCGAGTGCGCGCCGGAGACGGACGAGTCGCCGTCGATCGACTACCTCGCGAAGGACTTCCAGTCGTTCCGCTCGCTCATGCTCGACCGGCTCAGCCTGCTCGCGCCCGACTGGACGGAACGCAGCACGGCCGACGTCGGCATCGCGCTCGTCGAGCTCCTGGCGTACCTCGCGGACGAGCTGTCCTACCGCCAGGACGCAGTCGCGACGGAGGCGTATCTCGCCACCGCGCGCCGCCGCACGTCGCTGCGCCGCCACGCGAGGCTCGTCGACTACGTCGTTCACGAGGGCGCGAACGCACGCGCGTGGGCGCGGGTTCTCGTCGCGGGCGCGGGGGTCGTCGTCGACCGCGGAACGCCGCTGGTCACGCGCGTGCCCGACATCCCGAAGGTGATCGAGCCGGGCGGCCCCGAGCACCGAGCCGCGCTCGCGGCGCGCGCCGAGACGTTCGAGACACTCGACGAGCAAGTGCTGTACGAGTCGCACGAGCGCTTCGACTTCTGGACGTGGGGCGACGACGGCTGCTGCCTTCCGCGCGGCGCCACGTCGGCGACGCTCGCCGGCGATCATCCGCAGCTCAAGGCCGGCGACGTGCTCGTACTGGCCGAGGTCGCCGGCCCGCTGACCGGTCAGCCCGGCGACGCCGATCCGGCGAAGCGTGCAGCGGTGCGCCTGACGCACGTCGTTCCGTCGAGCGATCCCTCCGGCGGACTGTTCGCGGTACCGCCGACGAACGCCGCCGTGACGGTGACCGAGATCGCGTGGGACGAGGCCGATGCGCTTCCGTTCCCGCTCTGCGTCTCGGTCGAGGAGCGGCCCGGCCTCGTCGTCGGCGAGGCGTGGGGGAACATCGTCCTGGCCGACCACGGACGCACCGATCCCGGCCGAGTCGCTCGGAGAGGTCCCGCCGCCGGTCCTCACGGCGATCGGCGACGACGGCTGCGACCCCTGCGAGCACGAGGAGCCGGAGGCGCTGCCGATCCGCTTTCGTCCCACGCTCGCGAACGCGCCGGTCACGCAGGCGCGTCCGGGTCCGACGCACGAGGTCGCCGAACGGCCCGTCCCGCCGGGCGACCAGCTCGAGACGGATCTGAATGCGCTTGCGTTCACGCCGCTGCTCCACGACTGGCTGGAGGCGCGCGGGTTCGCGTTCCGGGCCGGGCCGGCAGTGGTTCGGGGCGGCAACGGATCGTTTTCCGTCAGCGACGGCGTCACCGTCGCCGTGCTGCGCCTCGAGGGCGGAACGCTCACCGCGTTCGCGCGACCTTCCTCCGCCGTGGCGACGATCGCCGCCGATCCGCGCGCGGCCCGGCCCGCCGTCGCCCTGGAGGGGACGCTCCTCGGCGCGAACGAGCCGTGGACGCCAGAGGTCGACCTGCTCGCGAGCGACGGTGACGCTGCGCAATTCGTCGTCGAGGTCGAGCACGACGGCTCGGCCACGCTGCGCTTCGGCGACGACGTCCACGGACGACGGCCCGAAGTCGGCACGAGCTTCGAGGCGACGTATCGCGTCGGCAACGGCACCTCGGGCAACGTCGGCGCGGGAGCGATCGCGCACGTCGCCACGCTCAACGGCGCGATCCTCGGGGCGACGAACCCGCTGCCCGCTTCCGGCGGCGCCGACCCCGAGCCGGCGGACGCGGTGCGGCGCGACGCTCCGGAGGCCTATCTCGTCCAGCAGCGCGCGGTCACTCCCGAGGACTACGCACGCGTGAGCGAGCGTGACCCGCACATCCAGCGCGCGGCTGCGACGTTCCGGTGGACGGGCTCGTGGCACACCGTCTTCGTCACCGCCGATCGCGTCGGCGGCCTGCCCGTCGACGACGAGCTCGAGACCGAGCTGCGCAGGCACCTCGAGCCGTTCCGGATGGCCGGCTACGACCTCGAGGTCGACGGCCCGCGCTTCGTCCCGCTCGACGTCGAGCTCCATCTCTGCGTGCAGCCGGAGTACTTCCGCGCGCACGTCAAGGCCGCTGTGCTCGACGTCCTCTCGAGCCGCGCGCGCGCCGACGGAACGTTCGGGTTCTTCCACCCCGACCGCTTCACCTTCGGGGCGCCGGTCTACCTCTCAGCGATCGTCGCGGCGGCGCAAGGAGTGCCGGGCGTCGAATCCGTGATCCCGAAGGTCTTCCAGCGGCAGCGCGACAACGCGACGAGCGCGCTCGACTCAGGCGTACTGTCGATGAGCCGGCTCGAGATCGCGCGGCTGGACGACGACCCGAGCTTCCCCGACCGCGGCGTCCTCGTGCTAACCGCAGGCGGCGGCAAGTGAGCGCGGGGACGTCCGGTTGCGGCTGCTGCTCGGGCGTCACGCAGCGGACGCCGCTCGAGGTCGACAACCGTCCCGGGCTGTCGGCGATCGCGTACCGCGTCGGCGTGCACTCGGAGTTCCTCGCGTCGATGCTGGCCGAGCTCACGGACGCCGACCGGCCGCGGCTCGCCGCGCTCGGCACGCGCGACCGCGACGACTTCTCGATTGCGCTGCTCGACGCGTGGGCCGTCGCGGCCGACGTGCTGGCGTTCTACAACGAGCGGCTCGCGCAGGAGTCGTACCTGCGCACGGCGCGCGAGCGGATCTCGCTGCAGGAGCTCGGGCGGCTGATCGGCTACCGGCTGCGTCCCGGAGTCGCAGCGGAGACGTATGTCGCGTTCGCGCTCGAGCCGCCGCCCGAGGTTCCGGCTGCCGCGTCCAAGGATCCGGGCTCGACACCGCCCGTGACGCCGACGGTCGTGACGCTCGAGCCGGCCCTGCGCGTGCAGAGCATCCCCGGCCCGGGCGAGCAGCCGCAGACGTTCGAGACGGTGGAGGAGGTAGAGGCGCGTCCCGAGTGGAACGCGATGCCGGCCTCACAGACCGTGTCGTTCATCCCGGTCTTCGGCGACACGCATGCCTATCTCGAAGGCGCGGGCCCGAACCTGAAGCCGGGCGACGCGCTGCTCCTCGCCGGCGAGCTGACCGACGTTCTGCCGGATCACTGGGACCTGCGCGTCCTCTCCGACCGTCGAGCCGGACGCGCCGAACGACCGCACGCTCGTCACGTGGGACGAGCCGCTCGGCTCGGCGACGTGGGGCGTGACGCCGGCGTTCCCGCCGCAGCCGTTCGTCCTGCGCAAGCGGCTCGACGTCTTCGGTCACAACGCGCCCGCTCGAGAGCCAGATCACCGGCGAAGCCGGGCGACGGCGACTGGTCGTTCACGCTCTCCCCGAAGGGCGCCAACTACGTCGACGTGGAGGGCTCGCACCCGGACGTGATCGTCGGCTCGTGGGTCGTGCTGGCGAGGCCGACGTACCGCGAGCTGTGGAGGGTGAAGAGCGTCACCGAGCTGTCGCGGGCGCAGTACGCCGTCTCGGGCAAGGTCACGCGGCTCGAGCTCGAGGGCGGCGAGAACTACGACGTCTTCGACGACCAGGTGCGCGAGACGAAGGTCTTCGCGGTGCAGGAGACGCTCGCGCTCGCGGAGGCGCCGGACGTCACCGACGTCGCTGGAGGTTCCCTCGACGTCGAGGTCGACGTCTCGGAGATGCGGGAAGGCCGCACGCTGCTCGTGCGCGGCAAGACCACGGGCGGCGAGGAGCACGCGGAAGCTGTCGTCGTCGCATCCGCCCTGTCGACCGGCGGCCGCTGGCGGCTGACGCTAGCGGCGGATCTTGCGGAGACGTACGAGCGCGAGTCGGTGATCGTGCACGGCAACGTCGCGCTCGCGACGCACGGCGAGACCGTGCAACAGCTGCTCGGCTCCGGGCGCGCGAGCGCCCCGTTCCAGCGCTTCACGCTCGCGCACGAGCCGCTGACGTACCGGCAGTCGAGCGTCGATCCGTCGGGCGTCGACTCGGAGCTCGAGGTGCGCGTGAACGACGTTCGGTGGGACGAGGTCCCGACGCTGTACGGAGCCGCCTCGCGCGACCGCGCGTACGCGCTGCGTACGGACGAGCAGGGGAAGGCGTACGTGCAGTTCGGCGACGGCGAGCACGGTGCGCGCCTCCCGTCCGGCTCGAACAACGTGCGCGCGAAGTACCGCAAAGGGATCGGCGCCGCGGGCAACGTGAAGCCGGGTGCTCTGGCGCAGCTGCTCGACCGGCCGCTCGGCGTCAAGGGCGTGAGCAATCCTTCCGCGGCGAGCGGCGGCGTCGATCCGGAGTCGGAGGACTCGGCGCGCGCGTCGATCCCGCTCGGCGTCCGCACGCTCGGACGCGCCGTCTCGCTGCTCGACTACGAGGACTTCGCGCGCGCGTTCAGCGGCGTGGCGAAGGCGCATGCGCGCGGTGCTTCCGCTGCGCGGCGGCCGGACCGTCGTCGTCAGCGTCGCGTTCGAGGGAGGCGACCGGCTGGACGATCTCGGCGAGGCGCTTCGGACGCCACGGCGACCCGCGGGTGACGTCGTGGTGCTGGCGGGGACGACCGAGACGTTCAAGCTCGCGCTGACGGTCGTCGTCGACCCGGCCTACGAGGCGAAGACGGTTCTGGCCGAGGTCGAGACGGCGCTGCGCGGCGCGTACTCGTTCGACGCGCGCGCCTTCACGGAGCCGGTCTTCCGCTCGGGGATCGTCTCGACCGCCCACACCGTCGCGGGCGTGCTCGGCGTCGACGTCGATCGGCTCTACAAGGGCACGACCGCAGGCGCTCGCGGACCGGCTCCTTGCGCAGCGTCCCGCGGTGGGTGCCGGAGGTAGCGCGATCCCGGCGGGCCTGCTGATGCTCGATCCCGCGCCGTTCGACTGGCTGGAGCAGCTGACGTGACCGGCCGTTCCACCCATGGGCGCGAGGGTCGTTTCCGGTGCCACGCACTGGCACGACGCAACGCACTGTGGAGGCGCCGCGTGAGCACGACCGGCCTCTACACCGC
Organism: uncultured Actinomycetes bacterium; assembly: GCA_963708685.1. GTDB lineage: Bacteria > Actinomycetota > Thermoleophilia > Gaiellales > Gaiellaceae > DASVFB01. The sequence continues at coordinate 127,518 of CAVPTP010000006.1, read as the reverse complement.
CGAGGAGATCTACCGGCTGCTGCCCGCCGTCTACCGCGTGCGCGACGCGGAGCAGGACGGCGTCCTGCGCGAGCTCGTCGACGTCATCACCGGCCAGGTCAACGTGCTCGCCGAGAGCCTCGAGCAGATGTACGACGACGAGTTCATCGAGACGTGTGCGCCGTGGGCGGCTCCGTACATCGGCGACCTCGTCGGCTACCGCACGCTGCACGGGGTCGTGCCGCAGATCGCGTCGCCGCGCGCGGAGGTCGCCAACACGATCCGCTTCCGCCGGCGCAAGGGAACCGTCTCGGTGCTCGAGCAGCTCGCCGGCGACGTCACCGGCTGGCCCGCGCACGCCGTCGAGTTCTTCGAGCTGCTCGCGACGACGCAGTACATGAACCACGTGCGCCCGCACGCAGCGGCGACCGCCGACCTGCGGGACGAGGCGCGCCTCGAGCTCGCCGGCACGTTCCAGGCTGGAGCGTTCGACTCGTTCGCCCACACCGCCGAGATGCGGCGCGTCGCCGCGCGCTCGGGTCGCTACAACATCCCGAACATCGGCATCTTCCTGTGGCGCGTGGCGTCGCTCCGTCTCACGCGCTCGCCGCTCGTCGGCGCCGACGGCTCGGGACGGCGCTTCCGCTTCGACCAGCTCGGGACGGACAAGCCCCTCTTCGCGCAGAAGCGCGACCGAGCAGGAGATCACCCACCTCGCCGAGCCGCTCGACGTGCCGCTGCCGCTGAAGCGCCGCTTCGCGAAGGCGCACCTCGCCGACCTCTACGGCGCGGGCCGATCCCTGCTGCTCGAGACCGAGACCGCGACCGGCGTCGACCCGATTCCCGCCGCCGACGTCCGCATCTGCGATCTCTCCGACGACCCGGCCGTTCCCGGCGCGTGGGCGCACGAGCCGCAGCCGGCGGACACGCACGTCGCGGTCGATCCGGTGCTCGGCCGCGTCGCATTTCCCGCCGCTGCGGTCGGCGGCGACCGGCGCCTCGGCACCTTCCACTACGGCTCGGCCCTCGCGGTCGGCGGCGGAGGCTACGACCGGGCGAAGTCGCTGGAGGAGCTGCACACGATCGTGCCCGTCTCCGGCGGCGACCCGCTCGCGGCGCCGCTCGCCTCGGTCGCCGGTGGAGGCGGAGTGCAGATCCTCGACAGCGGCCGCTACGCAGCGCCCGCGACGATCACGGCGACGACGCCCGCGGCCAACGCGGCGGATCGCGCCGTCGTCCTCCGCTCCGTCAACCGCGCACGCCCGTTCCTCCTGCGCACCGACCAGCTTCGCCTCGCCATGGATCCGGACACGACGGTCGTCCTGAGCGGACTGCGTGCTCGCCGGTGCGCCGCTCGTCATCGAGGAGTCGGCCGACGCGGAGCCGCGCAACCTCGTGCTCCGCCACTGCACGCTCGTGCCGGGGATCACCCGCGATCCCGACGGGGCGCCGCATTCGGTCGGCCGCGCGAGCCTCATCGTGCTGCACCCGTTCGCGTCGGTGACGCTGGATCACTGCATCGTCGGTCCGATCGTCGCGGTGGAAGGTGCGGAGGTCGCCGCGAACGACTCCGTGATCGACGCCGCGGAGGAGGACGAGGTGGCCTACTGCGGCCGCGCCCCGGCGGGAGGCGGCGGGTTGCTCACGGTCTCGAACGCCGCGGACCGCAAGACGGGTGACGGTCTGACGCCGGGAGGACATCTGACGCTCGACGCCTGCACGGTCCTCGGCAAGGTTCACGCGGAGCGGCTCGACGTCTCGAACTCGCTGCTCCTGGCGCGCCGCGCCGGTGCGGGCGATGCGTGGCCGGCGCCGGTGTGGGCCGAGCGCCGCCAGGTCGGCTGCATCCGCTTCTCGTTCGTGCCGCCGGGGTCGCGGACGCCGCGCAAGTTCCACTGCGCCGGCGGCGACCCGGCGCACCGGCCGTTCCACACCTCGCTGCGGTACGGCGACCCGGGCTACATGCAGCTACACCGCTCGACGCACCCCGCGATCCGCACCGGTGCGGGCGACGAGAGCGAGATGGGCGTCACGCACGAGCTCTACCAGCCGCAGCGCGAGACGAACCTGCGCATCCGGCTCGACGAGTACCTCCGCTACGGCCTCGAGGCCGGCTTCTTCTACGCGACATGACCGACCGGGAAGGGAGACAGAGATGGGTGCCGACGTAAGCCGCGTGAGGTTCGACCCGCTCCGCGACTTCGCGGGCGTGGTTCTCCAGCAGGGAAGGCTGCTCCTCGACGCCGACTTCAACGAGTACGTCGCGCTGCTCGACCGCCGGCTGCGCGCGGAGACGGTCGACCTGACGTCGTTCGGCCCCGACCCCGACCAGGCAGGCGAGTCGTGGGTGCCGCGCCAGACGCCCGACGGCTTCCGCGTCACGGCTGCAGGCGGGCAGCTCACGATCGGCCGCGGACGCATGTACGTCGACGGCCTCCTCGCGGAGAACCACGGCCAGCCGCCGCTCGGGTTCGACCCGCTGCTTTGCGAGGCGACGCGGCACGGCCGACACGCCGTACGACAAGCAGCCGTACTGGCCGACGCCCGACCCGCTGCCGACCGGGAACGGACCGCACCTCGCGTACCTCGACGTCTGGGATCGCGAGGTCACGTCCCTCGAGGATCCCGATCTCGTCGAGATCGCAGTCGGCGTCGACACGACGGCACGAAGGCAGACGGTCTGGCAGGTGCGCGTGCTGCCGAACACCGCCAACGCCGCGTGCGCGTCCGACGATGACGAGATCCCCGGCTGGCTCGACCGGATCAGGCCCTCGGCCGGACGGCTGACGACCGACACGATCGACGTCAGCGCCGACGACGACCCGTGCGAGCTGCCGCCCGACGGCGGCTACCGCGGCCTCGAGAACCAGACCTATCGCGTCGAGATCCACGACGGGGGCACGCTCGGGCAACGCGACCTTCAAGTGGTCGCGCGACAACGGCTCGGTCGTCGATTCCGGCCGTCGAGATGGTGTCGACGACGGTGCTCCGGCTCGCGTCGATCGGCAAGGACGACGTGCTGCGGATCTCCACCGGCGACTGGGTCGAGATCCTCGACGACCGCTACGAGCTCGCGCAGAAGCCGGGCGTGATGCGCAAGGTCACCGTGGACGACGCGGTGCGGACGATCACGTTCACCGGTGCGATCCCCACCGACCTGCGTCCGGCGAACGCGGCCGACGCCGCCGCGCGCCACCTGCGGGTCCGCCGCTGGGACCAGGCCCACAGTGTCAAGGACGGAGCCGGAACGGAGATCGAGAACCTCGACGCCGCGGGCTCCGACGGGCTGATCGAGGTGCCGGCGAGCGCGGCGACGCAGGTGCAGCTCGAGCACGGCATCGTCGTCTCGTTCTCTCTTGCCGGCGGCGGCAGCGGGCGCTTCCGTCCGGGCGACTACTGGATCTTCGCCGCGCGCACCGCGGACACGTCGATCGAGGAGCTCGACCGCCGCGCCGCCGCTCGGAATCCACCACCACTACGCGCGCCTCGGCTTCGTCACGTTCCCCGGCTCGCAGACGGACTGCCGCCGGCTCTGGCCGCCGCTCGGCGGCGACGACCACGGCTGCGACTGCACGGTCTGCCTGACGCCGCAGTCCGAGCAGAGCCTCCAGGACGCGGTCGACGCGATCAAGACGACGGGCGGCACGATCTGCCTGTCCGCCGGCGTCTACGACCTCGGCGACGGCGTCGACGTCACCGGTGCGCGCTCGCTGAAGATCCGCGGGCAGGGGCCCGCGACGATCCTGGTCGCGCGCGGCACGGCACTCACGATCCAGCAGTCGATCGCCGTCACCGTGGAGAACCTCGCCGTCGTGAGCGGCGCATCCGCTCCGGCCGCGGTGCTCCTGCGGAGCAACATCCTCTGCAACCTCCAGGACCTCGTCGTGCTGTCCTATCCGTCGCGCGAGGGGGGCGGTTCGGCCGTCGAGCTGACGGGGGTCGCGCTCCTCGTCGCGCTGCGTCGCAACGTCCTGATCGGGACGAGAGGCGTGGACGCGGGAAGCCGGCGGCGACAAGCTCGGTGTCTTCGCGGCGGGCTGCGCGTGGAGGACAACGTCGTCGCCGCAGTCGCGCGCGCGATCGACCTCGGCGGCCGTTCGGCGTACCTCTATTCGTGCCGCGTCGCGCGCAACGAGGTGCTCGCCGGCAGCGGCGGCGGCATCGTGGCGACCGGGCTCGTGGCGCCCGGTGCCACGCTCGACGTCGTCGGCAACAAGATCGTCACCGACGCCGAGGGCATCGTCGTCGGGCCCGACGCGACGGTCGACTCGAACTCGGTGAACGTTCTCACCGACAACCCCGGCGGGGACGGGATCGTCGTCGCCGCGGGCGGGTTCAGGGCCGCGCCGGGGCACGTGCGGATCACGGGCAACCGCATCCACGACCGCGGCGGCAACGCGATCGCACTCGTGACGCCGGTGCGCACGTTCGTGGTCAAGGAGAACATCGCCACGAACGTCGGCGCCGGGATCGTCATCGAGGGACAGGGCGCCGCCGAGAGAGTCGCCGTCGACAACAACGAGCTGTACGACGTCGCCGCGGCAGCACAGGGAAGCCCGCTCGCTCCGGTCGGGATCATGCTCACGCGCGCCACATCCGTCGGTGTCGTCGGCAACACGGTCACCCGCGTCGGCATGGGTGCCGCCGACGCCCGCTTCCGGGCGGGCATCCTCGTCTTCGCCGTGGACGACGTGCACATCAGCGGCAACGTGGTCGACGGCGTCGGCTCGGCGCTCGGCTTCCTCGGGCTCGCCGGCGGCATCGCCGTCAGCGGCCCGTTCAACGCCGTGTCGGTCTCCGACAACTCGTCGCGCTTCGCCGGCGACCAGTCGGCGCCCTTCGAAGGCGGGAGCTGGAACGCGCTCCTGATCCAGTCGGCCGGCCTGAGCGACCTCGTGCGGTTCGGCGCCGGCAAGGCCATCGTCCCGCTGAACGACGGAGGAGCAGTCGTGCTCACGAACGGGTGGGGGTTCGCTGCACCCGCTCGGACCGACCACGTCGGCGTCGCCTCGAACACCCTCGTCGGCGGCGGCGCCATCGCGACCTGCTTCGTCCGCGTGCGAGGGGACGTCGTCGCCCAGGGAAACCAGTGCACCTACGACGGCGGCCAGCAACCGATCGGCGTTCTCCTCGAGGGAACCGCGATCACCGCGTCGAGCAATCGTGTGCGCGGCTCGAACGCGATGCTCATCCTCAGGGTGAACGAGGGCCGCTTCGCCGCCGTCGGCAACCTCGCGTCGGGCGGCACCCGGCTCAACTCACCGACCGGAGCGCTGCCGCCCGTCTGGCAGCCGCTCAACCCGACCGTCCCGTAAACGCCACTACGCTGGGAGGCCAATCATGGCTGTGATCATCGTCGGCGCCGAGAAGAACTTCACCGCCCTCCGCCCGCGCCTTGTCAGCGGCAAGGTCTCGACCACGGCGATGCGCGAGATCACCGAGGCGGTCGCGGCCGCGAATCCACACGTCGACCTGAAGGCACTCGAGCCGGGGACGGTGATCACGGTGCCGGATCACCCTCAGATCTCGACGCACGGCGACCTGTCGCCCGACCAGCCGACGCTCGACCAGGTCATCGAGGGCCTCACGAACGCAGGCGGCAACATCCTCGAGCATCTCGCGGCGACTGCACGGCAGCGCGAGACCGAAGCCGTCGCGGAGCGCAGGAACACCGCGGCGGCGCTCGGGGCCAAGGAGGTCGACGCCGCCGCGCGGAAGGACAGCGCCCTCGCCGCCGACGTCAAGCTGGCACGCGACGTGATCGCTCAGGAAGACGCGCAGGCAAACGACCGTGAGGGCGCGCTGAAGGACGCGCAGAACCAGTGGGGCGCCGAGCTCAAGGCCCTGAAGGGGCTCGTGTCGTAAGCTCGCCTCACGTGACGGCCACCGAAGCGGAAACCGGCGGGACGAGAGAGCTGCGACTCGGAGTCGTCTGCTACGGCGGCTCCTCCCTCGCGATCTACATGCACGGCGTCACGAAGGAGCTGCACCGGCTCGTCAAGGGCTCGGCGCTGCTCGATGCCGAGCTCGAGCCGGCCAAGGACGCGCTCAGCGAGACGCTCTACCGCGATCTCCTTCGCAAGCTCGCCGACGAGCAGGACGTGACCACCCGCGTCGTCGTCGACGTCGTCGCCGGCACGTCTGCAGGCGGCATCAACGGCATCTATCTGACGAAGGCGATCGCGCGCAACCGCTCGCTCGACGGGCTGCGCGACGTGTGGTTCGAGAAGGGCGACATGAAGGAGCTGCTCCTGCTGCCGAAGCGGCTGCCCGTGAAGCTGCGCTTCTTCCTGCTGCTGCCGCGCGCGGTGCGCCACTCGCCGCTTCGCGGCAACGAGATGGCGCAGTGGCTCTTCAAGGCGCTCGAAGAGATGGACGACGCGACCGCCGAGCCAGCAGGCCTCCAGACGCTCGTGCCGGAGGACGGCCGGATCGACCTCTTCGTGACGATCACCGACTTCTACGGCTACGAGCGGCAGGTGCCGATCTCGCGCCCGCACCTCGTGCACGACCTGCGGCACCGGCACGCGCTCACCTTCTCGTACGGGCCTGCGGGCCGCGACCAGTTCCAGCGCGCGAACAACGGCAGCATGGCCTTCGCCGCTCGCGCGACGTCCTGCTTCCCGGGCGTGTTCCCGCCGGTCAGCTTCAAGGCGTTCCGCGAATGGGTTCCGAAGGCGCCGCTCGACGATCTCGTCCGCTGCTTCCGCAGCCACACGCTCGCCGGCACGGATCCGGAGACCTCGCAGTTCGTCGACGGCGGCATCCTCGACAACAGGCCGTTCGGCTGGGCGATCGGCGCGATCGCCGAAGCGTCGCGCGGACGTCGAGGTCGATCGACGCCTGCTCTACGTCGAGCCCGACCCCGCGGGGCTCGAACATCCGGAGCAGGCCAAGCCGAAGGCCGAGCCGGGAACGATCGCCGCGATTCTCGCCGCAGTCAGCAACATCCCGCGCAGCGAGCCGATCCTGGACGACCTGCTCGCACATGGATGCGCACAACGCGCGCGTGCAGCGGATCCGCGACGTGATCGAGACGAGCTTCCCCGGCGTGACCGAGTTCGTCACCGACGTGGTCGGCCCGGCGGAAGACCTTCCCGCGGACGCGGAGGACGCGAAGCTCGCGCAGTGGAGCAAGACGATCAACGAGCGGACGATCGAGGAAGCGGGCGTTGAGTTACGCGACGTATCTGCGCACGAAGATCAGCGGCGCCGTCGACCGCTACGCGGAGACCGTCTGCAACGTCTGCGACTTCCCCGAGGATTCGAACCACGCGCAGCTCGTGCGGGCCGTGCTCCGGCGCTGGGGCGACGAGCGCGGGCTCTTCGAGCGGGAGCCCGAGCCGACCGATGCGCAGCGCGCGTTCCTGCGCTCGCTGGACCTCGGCTACGGCGAGCGGCGCCTCCGCTTCGTCACGTCGGCGCTGCGCTGGTGGTATCGCGACCTCCGCGACGGCAAGCCGAACATGCCGCCGCGCGCCGACCTCGATCGCGGGAAGACGCTGCTCTACGACGCCGTGGACAAGCTGCGCGGCACGATGGGCGGAGACGACGTCGACGACGGCCTTCGCGATCTGTTCAAGAAGTGCTTCCCGGACGAGGGGATCCGCAAGTTCCTCGCCTCGGCCGGGATCGACAGCGTCGAGTACGTCGAGCAGCATCGCGCCGACCTCGAGGCCGTCGAGGCGCAGTTTCGTGCCTTCGTCACGGCGAGCCTCGAAGGGTCGACCGCCCGGCTGTACCGGGACCTGAACGACCTCTCGAAGGACTGGCACCCGGACCGCCGACGCGACCTGCTGGTGCGCTACCTCGGCTTCCCGCTCTGGGACGTCCTGCTGTACCCGATCCAGGCGCTCGCAGACGCGGGCGAGAGCGACAACGTCGTGATCCAGCGGATGAGCCCGTACGAGGCGCGCGTGCTGTCGACGCCGCCCGGCGACAAGGTTCACGGCAAGAAGCTCATGCACTTCTGGGCGTTCTTCGACCGGACGGCGCGCGAGAACGACTATCTCTGGGGGCGCCTCGACGGGGCCGTGCACCTGATCGGAATCCTGCTCGGCAACGACCATCCCGAGTTCCGCAGCTGGTGCCTCCGCGCGTTCGCCGCGATCCTCGAAGAGGACGAGCAGGCGCTCTCGCACATTCCCGACACCGTGCGCACCCTGCGCGAAGAGGTCGCGCGCGGCTGACCCCGTAGCGACACGTTGACACTGCGCGGCGACCGGTTCATCGTGTGAAGCGGCAGCCGATCGGGGGGAGCAGTGTCGATGGTTCCGAGGCGAGTTGCTGCGGCGGTCACCTACCCGGTCGGGCGGAGGGCGGACGCATCGCGTTCGCCGCCTCGACGGTCGTGCCGGATCACGCCGTCGGCGAGCGCCCTGAGGCGCTCGACCATCACTCGAAGGGGGACCGAATCACATGAGCAGCATCGAGACGAACATGCACGACGCACCGCAGGTGACGTACGAGGAGGCGATGGTCGGAAGGGTGATCCCGGTCGTGCGCGTCGGTCCGGCGATCGTCGAGGAGCGCGGCCCGGTCGGCCTCGGCTGGCTGCGCGACCTGCCCGACTTCCGCGACTACACGAGCGAGAGCGCGCCGGTCGCTTCCCAGCTCGAGGCAATCGGTGTGGCGCAGCCTAAGGCGCTCACACTCGCGTCACGCGTCGACCTCCGGCAGTACTGCTCGCCGATCGAGAACCAGGGCGCGCTCGGCTCGTGCACCGCGAACGCGACCGTCGGGCTCGTCGAGTACTTCGAGCGGCGCGCGCACGGCAAGTTCATCGACGCGTCGCGGCTCTTCCTCTACAAGGTGACGCGCGATCTCCTGCACTGGACGGGAGACACCGGCGCGTACCTGCGGTCGACGATGGGAGCGCTCGCGCTGTTCGGCGTGCCGCCGGAGGAGTACTGCCCGTACGACGTGACCGTGTTCGACAACGAGCCGAGCGCGATGTGCTTCGCGTTCGCGTCGAACTTCCGCGCGATCGCCTACTACCGCCTCGATCCGGCAGGCACGACGCCGTCGGCTCTGCTCGACAGGATCAAGGCGAACCTCTCGGCCGGCCTGCCGTCGGTGTTCGGCTTCACCGTCTACAGCTCGATCTCGCAGGCAGCGGCCACGGGACGGATCCCGTATCCGACCACGGGCGACAAGGTGATCGGCGGACACGCGATGCTGATGGTCGGCTACGACGACAACGTCACGATCACCAACGCCAACAACGCGAGCTCGACGAAGGGCGCCTTCATCGTCCGCAACTCGTGGGGCACGAGCTGGGGCGACCACGGTTACGGGATGCTCCCGTACAGCTACGTCACGAACCGGCTCGCGGTCGACTTCTGGTCGCTGACGAACCAGGAGTGGACCGACACCGGCGCCTTCAGGGCGTAACTCCAGAGCGAGAGCTGCGCCGGCCGCTCGTCGCGACCGGCGCAGCGAGTCGCTCTAGCTTCCTGCGGGTTTCGCCGCAGGCTCCTTGGAAGCTGGAACGGCGGCTGCAAGCGTGTCCTGCGCCCACCGTTCGCTGAAGCCCGCAAGGAAGCTGATCACGATCAGCGCGAAGCGCTCGTCCGCGGCGGAGGCGTCCGCGGAGATCGGCAGGTGCATGATGCCGCTCGCGAAAGCGGATGCGATCACGACCGCCATCGCCGCGCCGATCACCGGCCGGAGCCCGCCGAGGAAGAACGCGTACGGCCGGCCGACGTCGTACTCGAGCTCGAAGTGGCCGTCGTTGATCCGCTGCACGACGCTGATCACCGCGCCCGCCGCGCCGGCGATCGCCGCGGCGACCGCGGGAGCCCATTCGTCGAAGGCGAGGAAGAGGCCGGCGACGACCGAGATCGCGATCGCAACGACGACCATCCCGACGAAGTAGACGATCTGCGCCTGGCCGTTCGCGGCCTGCGTGTAGTACTCGTTCGCCCTCTTGAGCGAGTCGCGCTCCTGCTCGAGCGCCGCCTTGATGCTCTCCTCGTCCGCGTGCGCGGCGCGCGCGTCGACCAGGCTGAGCAGGTGCGCCGTCGAGGACATCACGAGGCGCAGGCAGATGCTCTGCCGGACTCCCTTCAACACGACGCGCGCGCGTACCGCGAGCTCGTCGCAGCGGTGGAGCTCGCGCGCGATGTCCGGCGCGTGCTTGGTCGCCCAGTCGCTCTCGCGGTGGAAGGTGCACACGGGCGTCGCCCACGGGAGCGTGCGCTTCTTCTCGGTGAGGGCGGCTCCGCTCTCGACGTGCGTGCACCAGTAGGCGCTGACGACCTCGCCGTGATGGTGCTGGTAGCGGGTGAGCGCCTCGTAGTAGGTCTTGGCGCTGCCGTTCTCCGGCGCGCTCCGATCGCGCCACCAGTCGTAATGCGCATAGACGAGCTCCGCGAACGACGGTGCTCTGGAGACGTGCGCCGGGCCGCGCCGCGAAGGCTTTCCTCCGGCCAGAGCATGGCTGAGCTCGCTCACATCGAACCTCCCCTCGATCAAGCCGCAGACCCTTTTTTCAAAGGGTACGCGTTAGGACCCCGACGTACAAGAGCCCGGTCTAGCCGACGGAGAACGGGTCGCTCTTGACGGTGTTGATGAGCGTTCCCGACGGCGAGTCGAGCTCGAAGAGGATGTAGTAGCTCCCCGGCTCGGACGGCGCCGGAATCCAGAACGCGCCGCCGCCGCTGTCGCCCGCCGCCTTGATCGCGAGTCGTCCGGCGAGGTGCTTCTCGACATCCGCGCCGCTTGCCGAGTCGCGCACCGTCGAGTAGAGGTCGGCGCGCTTCATGCCGGAGAGGCCCTCGGCCCGCACCAGCACGACGACCCCGTCGCGCGCGCGCTCTGCCGCCGTCGGGCTCGCGGACTTCACGGGGTGCGTGCGCAGGTATTCGCCGAGCGTCACGTGCTTCTGGAGATCGAGCACCTTCAGCGCGCCGTCCGTCGGTCCCGCCGCCTGGCGCGAACAGCCCGGGAAAGCCCACGTGAAGAGGCCGATGAGGCTGACGATCAGGGCCACGATCGCGCCGACCCCCTTCGCGAGGTTCGGAAGCTCCTTGATCCTGTCGAGCGCGGTGGGCTTCGGCGTCGGTCGGGTTCGCGCTCATGCGGTGCCTGTGCGCTCCGGCCATCAGAAGCGTGATTCGACGCCGATCAGCTTGTCCTGCGCGTCGACCCGTGCGCGATCGCGCCCGGCGCCGCCGACGACGACGTCGCGCTCGCCGTCCTCCGCATAGATCGTGTCCGCGCCCCCGCCGCCGGAGAGCGTGTCGCGTCCGGTTCCGCCCACGAGCACGTCGTCGCCGTCGCCGCCCTTGAGGTTGTCGTCGCCTCCGAGGCCGCACAGGACGTCGGATGCCGGACCGCCGATCCGCGTGTCGTTCTTCTCCGTTCCCTCCTGGGTGCAGACGCGCCCGCCGGTGCCGGGCGCCAGCTTCGGCAGGACGATCTCGACGTCGAGCGGAACGCGTCGCTGCCAGTCCGGCGCGGAGGCGCCGCTCGCGCCCTGCGGTCAGCGGCTTCTGCCGGGCTCCCGTCGAGCGCATGATCCACAGCTCGAAGCCGCCGCCGCGGTTGCTCGAGAAGACGATCGAGCCTCCGTTCGGCGCCCAGACCGGCTCCCTGTCGACGCTGCGGTCGAAGGTCAGCCGGCCGAGACGATTCCCCTGCGCGCCGATGAAGTAGATGTCGCCGGCGCGGTCGAACGCGACGAGCGACCCGTCGGGAGACCACGAGGGGTGGCGGTCGTCGCCGGCAGCCTTCGTGATCTTCTGAACGTCGCTGCCGTCGATCTTCATCGTGTAGAGGTCGAAGCGTGCCCTCGCGGTTGCTCGCGAAGACGATTCGCTCGCCGTTCGGCGACCATGCGGGATCGACGTCGTCGGCGCGGTCGTTCGTGAGGCGTCGCACGTCGCTGCCGTCCGCGGCCATCGAGTAGATCTCGCGGTTCCCGTCGCGGTCCGAGACGAACGCGATGCGCGGCTCCGCCTCGTCCGGCGACCACGCCGGGCTCGGTGTCTGCGGCCGCGCCGGTCGTGAGCCGCTGCTCGTTCGAGCCGTCCACGTCGACGACGTAGATGTCCAGGTTGCCCGCCCGCTTGCTCTGGAACGCGATGTGCGGATCGCCGAGCTCGCCCGACCAGACGGGCTCGTCGTCGTCGGCCGCGGACGAGCTCGTGATGCGAGTCGTCTTGCCGTTCACCGGGATTGGCGACGAGCAGGTCGCGCGCGCCCGACGTGGTGCTCGAGAAGACGAGCGGCCCGATCCGCCCCGGGAAGGTCGCCTGCGCGCGCTCGGGTCCGGCGACGAGCACGATCGCCGCCGCGCAGAGCGCGGCTGCACCGCACATCGTCCCCACCGATCGCCTCATGTCGTTCCCCTCAGTCCCCGACGACGATAGTGCGATCCGCTCGCCGCGTCCATAGCGGTGCGGGGGCGCGGCACGTGCAGCGCCCCCGCTCGGCGGCGATCGCTCCTACGGAGTGCAGATGAAATCGGGGCGCTGGAACTGCGTCTCGCCGTCCACGTAGTGGTACTGCAACGTCGACGTGCACGACTGCGCGAACGCCCCGCAGTCGAACGCAGTCGTCTGCCCGATCGACCCGCTCTCGGAGTGGGTCTCGCCGTCCTTGACGAGCACGTGCAGGTGAACCGGCTCGGACTTCGTGTACGTGCACCCCGCGAAAGCGAAGTCGAGCGTGGTCGTCGAGATGCCGTTCGTCACGTACGAGAGGTCGCCCGAGGGCGTGGTCGTCATGTTCGTGACCGTGTGGATGTCGTAACACATGGTCGCGAGGGGCGTGGTGACGCAGCCCGAGCTGTTCACGACGCCGGCTCCCTTGCCCGTTCCGGCCGACGCCGTGGCCGCGAGAGCGAGCGTGGCGGCGATCGTTCCGATGGTGACGACGAGCTTCATTGCAGCCTCCTCAGGGTCGATGTGCACGAGTCGTTTGCTGCATCGACTCTGGGCTCTGCGCGCCTTCGCCACATCGTGGCGCCCCCTCGACTTGTCCCCGAGGCTTTCGGCGCGGCGCCCCTAGGATTCCCGCGTGCGGCCGGGGGAGACGAGCGTCGGGAGCCCAGCGGGCGGGTTGCTGCTCGAGCGGGAGCGTGAGCTCGACTCGCTCGACCGCTTGCTCGATGGGCTGCGCTCTGGACAGGCTCGGCTCCTTCTGGTGGAGGGCGCCGCAGGCATCGGCAAGAGCCGGCTGCTCGGCGAGGCGCGCCGCCGCGCGTCCGACGCCGGCGCACGCGTCCTGTCCGCGCGCGGCGGCGAGTTCGAGCGCGAGTTTCCGTTCGGCGTCGTGCGCCAGCTTTTCGAGCCGGTGCTCGTCGCCGGCGACGCTCGAGCCGGCCTCCTCACCGGAGCGGCCGGCGCCGCGGGGGTCGTTTTCGAAGCAGACGGGCTGGAAGGCGACAGCGGGGGCGACGCCTCGTTCGCGGTGCTCCACGGGCTGTACTGGTTGACCGTCAACGTCAGCGCCGAGCGTCCGCTCGTGCTCGCGATCGACGACCTCCACTGGTGCGACCACCCGTCGCTGCGGTTCCTCGCCTACCTCGTCCGCCGGCTGGAAGGGCTGCCGGTGCTCGTCGTGTGCTGCGTTCGGCCGTCGGAACCAGGGGTCGACACCACGCTCGTGGCCGAGCTCGCCGCCGATCCGCTGGCGCTGCTGTTGAGCCCGGGGCCGCTCACCGAAATCGCGGGTGCGGAGCTCGTCCGCGAGCGGCTCGGCGACGAGGCCGACGCCCGTTTCGTTGCCGCGTGCCATGCGGCGACGGGAGGGAATCCGCTGCTGCTCAGCGAGCTGCTGAAAGCGCTCGCCGCGGAGGGCGTGCGCCCCGAGGCGAGCCAGATCGCAATGGTTCGCGACCTGGGGCCCAGGGCCGCGTCGCGTGCCGTCCTGCTGAGGCTCGCGCGCCTCACCGCCGACGCGGTGGCCCTCGCGCGCGCCGTCGCCGTGCTGGGAGACGGCGCCGATCTGGCACACGCGGCCGCGCTTTCCGATGTCGACGAAGCGCGCGCTGCGCGCGCGACGGGTGAGCTCGTGCACGCGGAGATCCTCCGCCCGGAATCGCCGCTCGGCTTCGTGCATCCGCTCGTCGCGGCCGCCGTCCACCACGACGTGACGCCGGGGGAGCGGAGCCTGATGCACGCGCGCGCCGCGCGGTTGCTGGCCGACGCGGGCGCGCCGGCAGAGCAGGTGGCCGCGCAGGTGCTCGCGATGCCGCCTCGCGGAGAGGCGTGGGCGGTGGACGTGCTCCGTGCCGCGGCCGGATCCGCGCTGCGGAAAGGAGCAGCCGAGAGCGCGACGGCCTATCTCGAACGCGCGCTCGCCGAGCCGCCGTCGGACGAGCAACGAACGCAGACAGTGCTGGAGCTGGGTCTCGCGGAGGCTCTGACGAGCGGCCCCGCCGCCGCGCAGCACCTGGGCGAGGCATTCGACGCGCTGAGCGATCCGATCGCACGCGCGACCGTCGCGCAGGCGCTCGCTCCCACGCTCCTCTTCACCGGCGCGCCGGAGCGTGGAGTCGACGTGGCGCGCCGCGCGGCTGCGGAACTACCGGCCGAGGCGACGGAGCTGCGCCTGGCGCTCGAGGCGTTCGAGCACGCCGCGCTGCTCTTCGCCGGGGGGCCGGAAGCGCTGCACCGGCTCGAGCGGTATCGAACGGAGCGCGCAGATGGTCTCGGCGGGAAGGCGCTCGCCGCGCTGGCGGCTCTCGACTGGGCGTACGAGCCCGGCCCCGCCGACGCGTGCGCCGAGCTCGCGCTCCATGCACTCTCCGGCGGCGAGCTGATCGCGGCGGACAACGGCGGCGTGCTGCCGATCGCGGCTTCGATCGTCCTCGCGCTCGCGGACCGCGACGAGGCGCTCGACGTCTGGGACGCGGCCTTCGCCGAGGCGCATCGGCGCGGCTCCCTCTTCGCCATCGGCGGCCTCCATCTCTGGCACGGCTTCACCCTGTACCGGCGGGGCGAGCTGGTCGAGGCGGAGCAGGCGCTCGAGACGGCCTACGGCGACTTCGAGATCTGGGGCTTCAGCTCGGTGGCCGCCGTGTACGGAAGCTCTGTGTTGACCCGCGTGCTCGTGGAGCGCGGCGACCTCGACGGTGCGCGCCGCGCGCTCGCGCGCGCCGGCGAGCCGGAGCCGGCGAGCGACGCCGGCCGCTACTGGCTTAACAGCCGTCTGGAGCTGCTCGTCGCCGAGGGTCGCATCGAGGATGCGCTCGCGACCGCGGACGAGCTCGAGCGCCGGTGGTCGCATGCCCGGAATCCCGCAGAAGGGTCCTGGCGCTCGTTCAGGGCGCAGGCGCTCGACCGGGCGGGATTCGGCGCCGACGCCCTGGCGAGCGCCAATGAAGAGGTCGAGCTCGCCCGGCGGTGGGGTGCTCCGTGGGCGCTCGGCCGCTCGCTCCGCGTTCTCGGCGTGCTCGAGCGAGACGAGGGCGTGGAGCGGCTGCAGGAGGCTGTCGACGTGCTGCACGGGACGCCCGCGAGGCTTGAGCACGCCAAGGCGCTGGCCGCGCTCGGCGCGGCGCTTCGACATGCGCGGCGGCCGAGCGACGCGCGAGAGCCGCTTCGGCTTGCGCTCGAGCTGGCCGACGTCTGCGGCGCGGCCGCCCTCACCGAGCACGTTCGCTCGGAGCTCTACGCATCCGGCGCGCGCCCGCGCACGACCGCGCTCAAAGGTGTGACCGCGCTGACCACGAGCGAGCGCCGCGTTGCCGATCTCGCCGCCGCGGGAAGCACGAACCGCGAGATCGCGCAGGCTCTCTACGTCACGCCGAAGACCGTCGAGGTCCATCTGAGTAACGCGTACCGGAAGCTGGACATCCCGTCACGGCGCCAGCTCGCTTCGGCGCTGGCAGACGCCTGATTCGCAAAGACTGGGGTCGCAGTTAGGGGACGGCCTCGATGCGGCGCGCACGGGTCGGGCGCATCCTGAGCCGCATGGACTCTCGCAGCATCACGATCACGCTCGAGCTCGATGTCGCCGGCGAGTCGCTGACCGGCAGCGCCACCGACGGCACCGGCGCCGCACGCACCTTCAGCGGCTGGCTCGGGCTCGTGACGGCGCTCGACCGTTTCGTCAACGCCGGTCCGGCCGTCGCTCGCCAAGAGGACGACCGCGACTGACGCTGCTCCGATGCCTGCGAGGACGCGCTAACCGGCGTGCGGCAACTCGCGTCGTAACCCGTGTGAAGGCGATCGCGGTTCTGCTCGCGGCGGTTGCGCTCGCCGCGGCGACCGCGGGTGGCGGAACGGCACGAAGCTCCTGGGATGGATGCACGCCGCGCAAGGGCGATGTCAGGTTCCGCGCCGCCGACGGCACGCGACTCGTCGGCCACCGCTTCGGCAGCGGCCGCGTCGCGATCGTCCTAGCGCATCAGTCGCGCAGCTGGCTCTGCGAGTGGACGCCGTTCGCGAAGCAGCTCGCCGCGAAGGGGTACCTCGTCTTCGCCTTCGACTTCCGCGGCTCCGGCGAGTCGCAGCACGGCGTTCGAGCGCCGTCCCGGCTCGACCTCGACGTCGCAGCCGCGACGAAAACGGTACGAGCGCTCGCTGCGAGAAAGGTCTTCCTCGTCGGCGCGTCGCTCGGCGGCTCCGCGGTGATCGAGGCGGCCGCAGAGATCAAGCCGAGCGTCACCGGCGTCGTCAGCATCTCGGGCGCGGCCGATCTCCAGGACGCGCTGCCGTCGGCCGGGAAGCTCGCGCTGCCCGCGCTCTACGTCGCGGGCCGGCTCGACACGTCGTTCGCGGAGGACGCGCAACGTCTCTACGACGCCACCGGTTCGACCGACAAGCGACTGCTGATCGTCGACCGCGGCGAGCACGGCAGCCGACTCGTTGACGCGAGCGCGCAGGTGCGGCGCTCGATCGTCTCATTCGTGCGCGCCCGCTAGAGGCGCCGCCGACGAGGCCCGACGGCGGCGCCGCACCGCCGCCGGGCCTCGTATTGACGAGCTACCTGATCTTGCCCTTGTTGGCGTTGATCTGGCCGCGGATCTCGCCGCCTGTCCAACGCGTCGTGTGGATGTTCGCGTAGGCGTGTCCCGTGCGCATCGCGTTCAGGATCTCCGAGAACGAGCCGGGCTCGATCCCCTGCCCGTTCGGCCCGATGACGTCCGCTGGAGTGACGTCTCCCTCGACCTCGCCCGCGACATTCGGGCAAGGCGTGGGCTTCGTGCTGCCACCGCACAGGAAGAACGACACGCCCCCGGCGACGCCGATCTGACCAAAGTGCACGTGCGCGAACAGCGACGCTCCACCCTCGAGCCCCTGGTACTGGAAGACGTAGTGGAGCTTCTGATCCTCGACAAGGGTCGCGCGAAATTCGCCGATGCCCGTCGACGAGACCGACGGTGTCTCCTGGTAGCCGATGAGGTGAGCACTGAACTGCTTCGAATCTCCAACCTTCGGCGGCTTCAGCGGCTTGTCGAGCGCCCCTGCGAGCGCGTATGAACCTGCCGCGAGCGCGCCGAGAGCGACAGCCGCAACGATGTACAGCCGTAGTCTGTGAACCATTCTTCCTCCTCTTCGTTGCCTGCACTTCCGGCCAGCCGCATGCCCGGCCGTAAAGCCCTGTGCGGGACTCTACGTCCTTCCGACCGCCCCGGATTGCGCCCGTCAGCCGAAGCCGTCGAGTGCGGCGGCGGCGAGCCGCGATAGCGTCGCGAGGTTGTAGCCGCCCTCGAGCACCGCGGCACAGCGCGGCCCGAGCGCTGCGCACCGCTGCGCGAGCTCGCGGAAACCGTCCTCCGTGACGTTCATGCCGGCGAGCGGATCGTCCTCGTGCGCGTCGAAGCCGGCCGACACGAGCACGAGATCGGGAGCGAACGCCTCCACTGCCGGCGCGATCGCAACGTCGAAGGCGTGCAGGTACTCGGCGTCGCCGGAGCCGGCCGACAGAGGAACGTTGAGCGTCGTGTCTCGCTGCTCGTGCGGCCCGCCCGTGCCCGGATAGAACGGCCACTGGTGCAGCGATGCAAAGAAGACGGAGTCGTCGTCCCAGAAGATGTCCTGCGTGCCGTTGCCGTGGTGCACGTCGAAATCGACGATCGCCACGCGCTCGGCGCCGGCCGCCTGCGCGGCGCGCGCGGCCACCGCCACGTTGTTGAACAGACAGAAGCCCATCGCCCGGTCGGCCGGCGCGTGGTGACCGGGAGGACGCACGAACGCGAACGCGCCTCGCTCGGCCGCTTCGATCGCCGTGCCCGCGGCGAGCAGAGCGGCCTCGCAGCTCGTCTCCGAGGCGGGCGTGTCGCCGTCGAGCCACGTCGGCCGCACGATCCCACGAATTCGCTCGAGGTGCTCGCGCGTGTGGCAGCGGAGAATCGCCTCGTCGCTCGCCGGCCGGCCCTCGCTCCACTCGAAGGCGTCGAGCAGTGCCGCGAGTCGCGCCGGCTGCTCCGGATGGTTTCCCGTCGGGTGGAGCGTCGCGAGCAGCGGATGGCTGACGACTTCTATTGCGCCCTCGCGGCGAGGCGGTCGGCGACGTTGTTCAGCCCCCAGTTGCGCGCAACCTCCGCGCCGCCGTTCCAGTCCGGCTGCGCGTCGGGAACATCCGCGAGAGGGGCTTCCGCATCCATCGCCGCGATGCGCCGGTACAGGCGCAGCTCGTCGGCCTGCGCCGAGAATCGCCCGTCCGCCAGCATCGCCTCGAGCGAGTCGTACTGCTTCAGCAGGTCCGCCGCGGTCTTCGGGCCCACACCTCTCGCGCCGGGCAGCTTGTCCGACGGGTCGCCGCGCAGCGCGATGAAGTCCGGAACCTGCGCCGGTTCGACGCCGTACCGCTCGCGCACCTCCGCCGGCCCGATCCGCGCGAGCTCGCTGACGCCGCGAATCGGCTGGATGATCGTCGTACGCTCGCTCGCGAGCTGGAAGGCGTCGCGATCGCCGCTCGCGACGAGCACCGTTCCACCTCGGCCTTCCTCGTGCGCGACGGCGGCGGCGAGGAAGTCGTCGGCCTCGTACCCCGGCGCCTTGCCGCAGACGAAGCCGAGCGCGCTGCAGAGCTGCGGCAGCATCGCGAGCTGCTCGAGGAGCGACGCGTCGAACTCGCGGCCCGACTGGTAAGCCGGGAAGGCCTCGTGCCGGTACGTCGGTACCTCGAGCGTGTCCCAGCCGACCACGACCGCGCGCGGCTGCTCCTGCTCCCAGAGTCGGACGATCATGTTCGTGAACCCGACGACGGCGTTGCGGTTGACCGACTTCGGCACGCCGTGGTACGCGCGGTGGGCGAAGGAATCGCCGTCGACGGCGAGCAGCGGCATCATGACGCTCGCCTACTGCGAGCGTCATGGTCGGACCAGGTCCGCGCCCCCATTGGCGAATCGGGGTCGAGCTGGACGGACCTGGTCCGTGTGAGATCGCGCAGCGATTTCACAGCGTCTCGTACAGCGCGTCGATCTCCCGCATCAGGCGCTCCGTCGCCGCCTGGGCGTCGTCTCCGGGCTCGAACGGCTCCCCGTACGCGACCTCCCATTGACCGAGGCGCGCAAGCCGGTCGGTGCCCTTGATCGCCGCCGGGACGAGCCGCGTGCCCGCGAGCTGCGCGATCCGCGCGGCGCCGGTGTGCGGCTTGGCCGTCCGCGTCTTCCGCAGTCCCTTCCGCCGGCGCGTCCCTTCCGGGAACATCACGACGATCTCGCCTGCGCGGACCAGTTCGACCGCCGTCTCGATCGCTGCCCTGTCCTGCTCGCCTCTGCGCACCTTGAACGCGCCGGCGCCGTCGAGTACCAGGGTTGCCGGCCACCAGTACAGCTCCGACTTGGCCATGAACCGCAGCCACCGCTTCGGGAACAGCGGCAGCCCCAGGGCCCAGGGGTCGAGATTCGACAGATGATTTGCGGCGAGCACGAAGCCACCCGCGGGCAACCCCTGGCGTCCGCGTGCCTGCAGACGGAACGCGCCGTACACCAAGGGATACGACAACAGTGCGATGAATCGATATGTCAGCGACGGCCCGCTCATCGGGCGCATCTTCGCCGTTCCGCTACCCTCGCGCCGATGTCGAAGCGCCTGGTCATAGTCGAATCGCCGGCAAAGGCCCGGACGATCAAGAACTACCTCGGGCCCGATTTCGACGTCGAGTCGAGCATCGGGCACATCCGCGATCTCCCCGAGCGCGCGGCCGACATACCGCCGCAGTACAAGAAGGAATCGTGGGCGCGACTCGGCGTCGACGTCGAGCACGACTTCGAGCCGCTGTACGTCGTCGACTCCGACAAGAAGCAGCGAGTCGCCGACCTGAAGAAGCTCATGTCGAAGGCCGACGAGCTGCTGTTGGCGACGGACGAGGATCGCGAGGGAGAGGCGATCGCGTGGCATCTGCTCGAGGTCCTGAAGCCGAAGGTCCCGGTGCGGCGGATGGTGTTCCACGAGATCACGCGCGACGCGATCGTCCGGGCGCTCGACGAGACGCGCGAGATCGACAAGCGGCTCGTGGACGCCCAGGAGACGCGGCGCATCCTCGACCGGCTCTACGGCTACGAGGTCTCGCCGGTGCTCTGGAAGAAGATCATGCCTCGCCTTTCCGCAGGCCGCGTGCAATCCGTCGCGACGCGGCTCGTCGTCGAGCGCGAGCGCGCACGGATGGCCTTCGTCTCCGCGGATTACTGGGACATCGAAGGGACGTTCTCACCCGGTGCATTCAAGGCGCGGCTCGTCGCTCTCGACGGCAAGAGGGTCGCGCAGGGCCGCGACTTCAGCTCTCAGGGCATCCTCGGCGAGGGTGCCGTCCAGCTCGACGAGCTCACCGCGAAGCGTCTCGCGGACGCGCTCGAGGGCCGCGAGTTCCTCGTCCGCAGCGTCGAGCAGAAGCCCTACACGCGGCGGCCGGCGGCTCCGTTCATCACGTCCACGCTCCAGCAGGAGGCGAGCCGCAAGCTCCGCCTCGGGTCGCAGACGTCGATGCGCATCGCGCAGCGCCTGTACGAGAACGGCTACATCACCTACATGCGCACCGACTCGACGACACTCGCCGAGTCGGCGCTCACGGCCGCGCGCGACCAGGCGCGCGAGCTCTACGGGGCGGAGTACGTGCCCGACCAGCCGCGCCGCTACGACCGCAAGGTCAAGAACGCGCAGGAGGCGCACGAGGCGATCCGTCCCGCCGGCGACCGGTTCCGGACGCCGCAACAAGTAAAAGGAGAGCTCACGCGGGACGAGCACGCGCTTTACGACCTGATCTGGAAGCGGACGATTGCGTCGCAGATGAAGGACGCGGCCGGCTCGACGGTCTCGGTGCGCCTCGGCGCGCGGGCTTCGAGCGGCGAGGACGCCGAGTTCGGCGCGGCCGGGACGACGATCACGTTCCGCGGCTTCCTGCTCGCCTACGAGGAGGGACGCGACGAGTCGCCGGCCGGCGACGACGGCAAGGACGACGAGGCGATCCTTCCCCCGCTCGCCGAGGGCGACCGCCTCGACGCGACCGAGCTCGAGCCTCAGGGCCACTCCACGTCGCCGCCGGCGCGCTACACGGAGGCGTCGCTCGTCCGCGCCCTCGAGGAACGTGGCATCGGCCGCCCGTCGACGTACGCGTCGATCATCGGCACGATCCAGGACCGCGGCTATGTCTTCAAGCGCGGGACGGCCCTCGTGCCTTCCTTCCTTGCCTTCTCGGTCGTCGCGCTCCTCGAGCAGCACTTCGGGAAGCTGGTCGACTACGACTTCACCGCGCGGATGGAGGACGACCTCGACCGGATCGCGGAGGGCGACGAGGAGCGGGTCGATTGGCTGGGACGCTTCTACTTCGGCGCGGACGGCGACGAGGGCCTGCGCGACCTCGTCATCAACCAGCTCGCCGAGATCGACGCCCGCGACATCAACTCGATTCCGATCGGCAACGACATCACGCTGCGCATCGGGCGCTACGGGCCGTACCTCGAGCGGGACGACAAGCGCGTCTCCGTTCCCGACGACCTCCCGCCGGACGAGCTCACGGTCGAGCTCGCCGAGGAGCTGCTCGCGAAGCCGTCGGGCGACCGGCAGATCGGCGTCAACCCCGAGACCGGCCGCCGGATCGTCGCGCGCGAGGGTCGCTATG
Source organism: uncultured Actinomycetes bacterium (assembly GCA_963708685.1). GTDB lineage: Bacteria > Actinomycetota > Thermoleophilia > Gaiellales > Gaiellaceae > DASVFB01. The sequence continues at coordinate 105,519 of CAVPTP010000006.1, read as the reverse complement.
GGCCGTACGTCGCGGAGCTGCCGCCGGAGGACTCGGAGGACAAGCCCCGCACGGCGTCGCTCTTCGCCTCGATGTCCGTCGAGACCGTGACCCTCGAGGAGGCATTGCGCCTCCTCTCGCTCCCTCGCGTCGTGGGCGAGGCCGACGGGGAGGAGGTGACCGCGCAGAACGGCCGCTACGGCCCCTACGTGCAGAAGGGAAAGGAGACGCGGTCGCTCCCGAGCGAGGAGGCGCTCTTCACGATCACGTTCGAAGAGGCTGTCGAGCTGCTCTCGAAGCCGAAAGAGCGTCGCGGCCGCGGCCAGGCGGCGGGCCCGCTCCGCGAGGTCGGCCCCGATCCGGGAACCGGCAAGCCGATCGTCGTCCGCGAAGGCCGCTTCGGGCCGTACGTCACCGACGGCGAGACGAACGCGAGCCTGCGGAAAGGCGACGACCCCCAGACGGTGACGATGGATCGCGCGATCGAGCTCCTCGCCGACCGGCGCGCGCGCGGGCCTGCGAAGCCGCGCCGTAAGCGCTCTTAATGCCGCGGCAAGGCTCCTTAATAGACCGCAAACCTTTTTGTGAGAGGGTCGTCTTGAAGAGCAGCAGGGGCCCGTCGGCTCGGTCCGGTGTGCCCGAGGACACGAATTTGCGACACGGACTAAGGAAATAAAGGGCCGGAAAAGGACGTTGGAGCGACATACTTCCCCTGGCAACCCCAGGAGATCCGCCCTACAGTCCGAAGGGTCTTAGTTTCCCGCCACACGACGAGCTGCCGAAAGGACTGAACCCGCAGTTGACGCAGAATCAGCTTCACGATCTGCTCGAGAGCGAGAGCGCGCGCTCCCTCGTCGAGAACGCCGAAGAGCGCGGCTACATCGAGCTCGTCGATTTCGAGGCCTTCGTCCTCGAGCACGACCTCGCCGACGACGAGATCGAGCAGTTGACGCGCGAGCTCGAGACGATCGGTCTCGACGTCGGTCCGCCGCTCGCCGACGAGGAGAAGGAGAAGGCGCCGCAGCCGAAGGTCAATCTCGAGATCAACGAGGTCGGAGGCGCGGCGGACAGCCTGCAGCTCTTCCTCGCCGACGTCGGCCGTCACAAACTGCTCACCGCCCACGAGGAGGTCGTCCTCGCGAAGGCGATCGAGCGCGGAGACGAGCGCGCGAAGCGCCGCATGATCGAGTCGAACCTGCGCCTCGTCGTGTCGATCGCCAAGGGCTACCGCGGCCTCGGCGTGCCTTTCCTCGACCTGATCCAGGAGGGAACGCTCGGCCTCAACCGCGCCGTCGAGAAGTTCGACTGGCGCCGCGGCTACAAGTTCTCGACCTACGCCACCTGGTGGATCCGCCAGTCGGTGCAGCGCGCCGTCGCCAATCACGCGCGGACGATCCGCGTCCCCGTGCACGTCGTCGAGCGGCAGCAGAAGCTATCGCGGGCCGCGCGCCGGCTCGAGGTCGAGCTCGGTCGCGAGGCGACGAAGGAGGAGCTCGCCGAGGCGACCGGGCTGCCGATCCAGCACGTGGACGAGGCGCTCGGCGCCGCTCAGGCTTCGGTCTCGCTGAACCAGACGGTCGGATCGGACGACGAAGGGGAGCTCGGCGATCTGTTCGCCGACCGCGAGGCCGCCGATCCGTTCGACGAGGCCGAGGAGTCGCTGCGCCGCCAGGGTGTGCGGAAGGCACTCGACGCACTACCCGAGCGGGAGCGGCGGATCCTCGAGCTGCGCTTCGGCTTCGAGGGGGAGCCGTGGACACTCGAGGCGATCGGGCACGAGCTCGATCTGACACGTGAAAGGGTGAGGCAGCTGGAGGGCCAGGCGCTCGCGCGTCTTGCGGCCCTCCGCGACATGATTTCCATCGCTGCCTAGTCGCAGCGAAGGCGGTCGACAGCTGACCTGACCCGCGGGGCCGCGGTTCGTCAGCCGAGGACCTTCTACGACCTTGAAGTGCGCCTCGGCGTCATTGATACTCGTCCCCATCGCAGTCAGAAAGGAGCACCAGTGAAGATTCCGAAAGGCAGGACCCTGATCATGCTCGGAGCATTGGTCGGGATGTTGAGCCTCGCAGGGGCGGGATCCGCTGCGTTCCGCGGGGAGGGTTCCGGCAAAGCGACGCCGACGACGCTCGTCTACGCGGGCGCGTCGGATCCGACGTTCCTCGACCCGATGCTCGACTCCGACGGTGAGAGCTTCCGCATCACGAAGCAGATCTTCGAGGGTCTCGTCGACCTCAAGCCAGGCTCGACCGCCGTCGGCCCCAAGCTCGCAACGAGCTGGAGCGTCGACAAGAGCGGCAAGGTCTGGACGTTCAACCTCCGCCACGGCGTGAAGTTCCATGACGGCACAGCGTTCAACGCGAAGGCCGTCTGCTTCAACTTCAACCGTTGGTACAACTTCACAGGCGCGTTCCAGAACGCAGGCGCGACCTTCTACTACCAGGCGATCTTCGGCGGCTTCGCGCACAACGAAGTCGCGTCGCTCAGTTCTCCCCTGTTCAAGAGCTGCAAGGCAAGGGGCAGCTACAAGGCCGTGATCACGCTGACGAGGAAGAACGGCCCGTTCCTGCCGGCGCTGTCGATTCCGTCGTTCGCGATCCAGAGCCCGGCCGCGCTGAAGAAGTACGGCGCGAACCAGGCGACGATCAACAACGGAGCCTTCGCTCCGACCGGCAGCTACGCCTTCCAGCACCCGACGGGCACCGGCCCGTTCACGTTCGGGAGCTGGACGGTCAAGCAGAAGGTCGTTCTGAACCGCAACGCCAAGTACTGGGGCAAGAAGTCGAAGCTGAAGCAGATCGTCGTCGTGCCGATCGCCGACAACTCGGCGCGTGTGCAGGCGCTGCAGACGGGCGAGGTCAACGCGATGGACCTGCTCCAGCCGCAGGACGTCGCGACCGTGAACAACAACTCGAACCTGACGACGAAGAGCCGGCCCGCGTTCAACGTCGCCTACGTCGGAATCAACCAGGCGAAGCCGCCGATGGACAAGCTGCTCGTCCGGCAGGCGGTCGCGTACGGGCTGAACCGTCAGGCCGTCGTGAACACGTTCTATGCCGGCCGCGCGCAGGTGGCGAACGAGTTCATGCCGCCAAGCCTCTTCGGCTACGCGAAGGACGTCGTGAAGTACGACTACAACCCGGCGAAGGCGAAGCAACTGCTCCAGCAGGCCGGCCTCTCGCTTCCGGTGACCATCGACTTCTACTACCCGACCGGCGTCTCCCGGCCGTACATGCCGGATCCGCAGGGCATCTTCCAGGTGTTCTCGGCGAGCCTCGACAACTCGGGCTTCAAGGTCGTGCCCCACAGCGAGCCGTGGCGGCCGGACTACGTCGCGGACGTGAACGCGGGAACCGCGGGCCACCTGAATATGATCGGCTGGACCGGTGACTACGGCGATCCCGACAACTTCCTCGGCGTCTTCTTCAAGGCGAAGAACCCGCAGTTCGGGTTCGACAACCCGGCGCTGACGGCGCTGCTCAACAAGGGCGCCGCCGAGGTGAACTTCAACAAGCGCGTCGCGATCTACCAGCAGGCGAACAAGACGGTCATGAAGGACATCCTGCCGGGCATTCCGTACGCGCACACGAGGCCGGCGCTCGGCTTCCAGAAGACTGTCAAGGGTTACATCGCGAGCCCGACAGGGTCCGACCCCTTCGCTCCCGTCTTCTTCGGCGGGGTCTAAGAACGTGAACTAGTAGCCGGCGGGCAGTCGAAAGCTCGTGCTCCGCTTCGTCGTCCGCCGGCTACTCCTTCTGGCCCCGATCCTCATCGGGCTCTCGCTCGTGATCTTCGCGTGGGTTCACGCCCTCCCGGGCAGCCCCGCGACGTCTCTGCTCGGCGAGCGCGCGACGCCCGAGCTCGTCAAGTCGTACAACGACAAGTACGGCTTCGACAGGTCGATCCCCGAGCAGTACTGGGGCTACGTGAAAGCGACCGCGGCAGGAGACCTCGGCACGAGCATCGCAACGCACAGAACCGTGACGTCCGAGTTGCGAGAGCGCTTCCCGGCCACGGTGGAGTTGGCCGTCGCGGCGATGCTCTTCGCGGTACTGGCCGGCATCCCGCTCGGCTTCATCGGCGCCAAGCACTACGGCTCGGCCTTCGACCACGGGTCGCTCGTCGCGTCGCTCGTGGGCATCTCGACGCCGGTCTTCTTCCTCGCGCTGATGCTGAAGTACGTCTTCGCCGTCCGGCTCGGCTGGCTTCCGAGCATCGGTCGCGCGGACATCCTGACCACGGCAGAGCACCCGACGGGCTTCTACGTGCTCGATGCGATCATCACGCGCGACTGGGCGGCGCTCGCGGACGTGCTCAAGCACCTGATCCTCCCGGCGATCGCGCTCGGCTCGATCCCGCTCGCGATCGTCGCCCGCATCACCCGCGCGTCGGTGCTCGACGTCCAGAACGAGGACTACGTACGCACCGCGCGCGCCAAGGGCATGTCGCCGAGCATCGTCGACCGCAGGCACGTCATGCGAAACGCGCTCCTGCCGGTGACGACGGTGATCGGCCTCCAGACCGGCCTGCTGCTTTCGGGCGCGATCCTCACCGAGACGGTCTTCGCCTGGCCCGGAGTCGGCACCTGGCTCTCCGAGGCGATCTTCAACCGCGACTATCCGGTCCTCCAGGGCGGGATCCTCTTCCTCGCGATCGTCTTCGTGCTCGTGAACCTCGTCGTCGACTTGCTCTACGGCGTGATCAACCCGAGGATCCGGTACTCGTGAGGAGGCCCGGATGAGCGTCGCCGAGCTCGAGTCTGCCGAACTCGTCTTCGACCAGCCGAGCGGCCTGTGGCGTGAGGCCTGGAGGCGCGTCCGGCGGAACACCGGAGCGCAGATCGGCTTCCTCTTCGTCGGCGCCTTCATCTTCGTCGCGATCTTCGCGCCGCTCATCGCCCCCTACTCGCCGCTCGAGCAGAACCTCGACCTGATGACGCACGGGTGCTGCCCGGGCCCGTCGGCGGAGCACCTGCTCGGCGTCGACCAGCTCGGGCGCGACGAGCTCTCGCGCATCTTCTACGGCGCACGACTCTCGCTCGTCGTCGGCGTCATCTCCGTCGCCGTCGGCCTGTCGATCGGCCTCGTCCTCGGATCGATCGCGGGCTACTTCGGCGGCGTCATCGACAACGTGATCATGCGTCTGATGGACGTCATGCTGGCGATCCCGGGACTGCTCTTCGCCATCGGGATCGTCGCGGTGCTCGGGCCCGGCCTCGTCAACGTGATGATCGCCATCGGCATCACGCAGATCCCGATCTTCACGCGCCTGTTACGCGGGACGATCCTTGCGCAGCGCGAGAACGACTTCGTGCTCGCCGCGCGCTCGGTCGGCGTGCGGAACCGCTCGATCCTGTACGGCCACATCCTCCCGAACGCCATCTCGCCGGTGATCGTGCAGGGAACGCTCGCTCTCGCGACCGCGATCATCGACGTCGCCGGCCTGAGCTTTCTCGGCCTCGGCGACCAGGATCCAGCCCGGCCGGAGTGGGGCGCGATGCTCACGAGCACGAACCAGTACCTCCAGACCGCGCCGTGGCTCGCGATCATCCCCGGAGTGGCGATCGTCATCTCGGCGCTCGGGTTCAATCTCATCGGCGACGCTCTTCGAGAGGCACTCGACCCCAAGCTCCGTGGTCGTATCTAGGCGGCGGCCATGAGCCCTGACCCGCTCCTCCAGGTCGAGGGGCTGAAGGTCGAGTTCCGCACCGACCGCGGCACGGTCCACGCCGTCAACGGCATCTCGTTCGACATCGCGGCCGGCGAGACGCTCGGCATCGTCGGCGAGTCGGGCTGTGGCAAGAGCGTGTCCGCGCTCGCGCTGATGGGGATTCTCCCGCGCGCGGGCCACGTCACGGCAGGCAGCGCATGGTTCGGAGGGCAGGATCTGCTCCAGCTCAAGGACCGGCAGATGCGCAAGATCCGCGGGCGCGAGATCGGGATGATCTTCCAGGACCCGATGACGTCGCTCAACCCGGTGCTGACGATCGGGCGGCAGATCCGTGAGGCGCTCGAGGCGCACTTCGGCATGAACCGCAAGCAGGCGACGGCCCGCGCGGCGGAGCTGCTGGACCAGGTAGGTATCCCGAGCCCGAAGGTTCGTCTCTCGGACTATCCGCATCAGTTCTCGGGCGGGATGCGGCAGCGGGCGATGATCGCGATGGCGCTCGCGTGCGAGCCGAAGCTGTTGATCGCCGACGAGCCGACCACAGCCCTCGACGTGACGATCCAGGCCCAGATCCTCGACCTGCTCCGCTCGCTCGTCGCCGACCGCGACACGGCGCTCGTTCTCATCACGCACGACCTCGGCGTCGTGGCCGGCATGTGCGAGCGCGTCAACGTGATGTACGCGGGGATGCTCATGGAGACGGGCACCGCGGACCAGGTGTTCGACACGCCGCGGCACCCGTACACGCTCGGCCTGCTCCAGAGCGTTCCCCGGCTCGACGTCGGGCGTGGCCAACGGCTGAGGCCGATCGGCGGCGCGCCCCGCGACATGCTGAATGCGCCGACGGCCTGTCCGTTCGCGCCGCGGTGCACGTACGAGGTCGCACAGTCGCGCGAGGCGGTCCCGGGCCTCGTCGAGCTCGAGCGCGGGCACTTCGTCGCCTGCTTCAACCCGGTGCCCGACGACGCGTGGCGCCGCGAGATGACGCTCGCATGAGCGTGGGCAGCAATGGAGGCGGTCCGCTCGTGGAGCTGGACGACCTCCGGGTCTGGTTCCCGATCAAGAGCGGCGTCGTCCTCGACCGGCACGTCGGCGACATCAAGGCTGTTGACGGCGTCAGCCTGTCGATCAAGCGGGGCGAGACCCTCGGGCTCGTCGGCGAGTCGGGCTGTGGGAAGTCGACGGTCGGACGAGCGATCCTGCGTCTCTACGAGCCGACCGGCGGACGGATCTTGTTCGATGGCCAGGACATCTCGTCCATGGACGAGACGGAGCTTCGGCCGCTGCGCCGGCGGATGCAGATGATCTTCCAGGATCCCTTCGCGTCGCTGAACCCGCGGCACTCGGTCGGCCGCATCGTCGGCGAGCCGCTGCGCGCGCACGGCATCGCGCGCGGACGCAGCGCCGGCTCGCGCACCCGCGAGTTGCTCAAGGTGGTGGGCCTGCCCGAGGACGCGGTGTCGCGCTACCCGCACGAGTTCTCCGGCGGCCAGCGCCAGCGGATCGGGGTCGCCCGCGCGCTCGCCGTGAACCCGGACTTCATCGTCGCCGACGAGCCGGTTTCCGCGCTCGACGTCTCGATCCAGGCGCAGATCGTCAACCTGCTCGAGAACCTTCAGGAGGAGTTCGACCTCACCTATCTGTTCATCGCGCACGACCTCGCGGTCGTGCGTCACATCTCCGACCGGATCGCCGTGATGTACCTCGGCGGGATCGTCGAGGTGTCGCCGGCGGACGAGCTCTACGAGCGGCCGCTGCACCCGTACACGATCTCGCTGCTCTCGGCGGTGCCGATCCCGGATCCGCGGGTCGAGCGGGAGCGCAAGCCGATCCTCCTCCAGGGCGACCTGCCCAGCCCGGCCGCTCCGCCGAAGGCGTGCCGCTTCCACACCCGGTGCCCGTACGTGCAGCCGACGCGCTGCCGCGACGAGCGCCCGGAGTTGCGCCGCCTCGAGCCCGGTCACGAGGTCGCGTGCCACTGGGCCGAGCGAATTCGCGCCGGTGAGATTACGCCGACCAAGCGCGAGCCGGTCTTCGATCCGGGCATCGTCGAGCCCGCGCCGGAGCCGCCTCCCACCTGATTACCATCCGGCGCGTGAGCGACGTCCGTGTGTGCCGGGACGACGTGGCGCCGGTCCGGGCCGCGCCGGACGAGAGCGCCGAGCAGGTGACGCAGGTCCTGCGCGGCGAGCCGCTTTCCGTCGACGAAGTCCGCGACGGTTGGGCCCGCGTCCGCACCGCGTACGACTACCCCGGCTGGATCCGGCGTTCAGCTTTGGGACCCCCCCTCCAGGGACCAGGTCCCGAGCCCTGGCTCCCGGAGCCGCGTCCGGAAGGCGACCCGGTCGCGGAGGCGCGAGATTTCCTCGGCACGCCGTACCTCTGGGGCGGGATGACCAAGCGCGGCATCGACTGCTCCGGGCTCGTCCACATGAGCTACCGCCGTCTCGGTCGTCTCGTGCCGCGCGACGCCGACCAGCAGGAGGAGGCGGCGACGGAGGTCGACGAGGGCGCGCTCCGCCGCGGCGACCTGATCACGTACGGCGACGAGCGGACGACGCACATCGCGTTCTGGCTCGGCGACGGCCGGATCCTCCACTCGACCGAGCGCGACGATGCGAACGGCGTGGTCGAGGAGCACGAGCCGGAAGAACTCCGAGTCCGCCGCAGGCGCCTCTCTCGGCTGCCCTGAGCGGGTTCCCCGCTAACCGCGACTCGCTTTGGACGTCCCTTGTAACAATCGAGTGGTATCAACCAGGAGCGGAGGCCGGACCGGCCGCCGTCGATACCGGGAGGTGGATTGATTTGACTATGAGGAATCGGTGGACCCGGTCGGCGAGCATCGTGATGCTCGTGGCCGGTCTCGCGCTCCTCGTGGCCGCCTGCGGCGGCAGCGGCAAGAAGGCGGCTACCACCGCGGAGACAACGGCGAACACCGGGGGGTCGACTCAACAGAAAACGTTCCCGAATCTCCGGGTCGTCTACGACACCGGCACGGATTACCTCGACCCCGGCCTGTCGTACACGGTCCAGGGCTGGGAGGCGATGTGGAACGTGTACCTGAGCCTGCTCGGGTACAAGCACGTCAACGGACCTGACGGCGCGACGATCGTCCCGGCGCTCGCACAGAGCCTGCCGCAGGTCTCGTCGGACGGCCTCACGTACACGCTGACCCTGCGCAAGGGGCTGAAGTACTCGAACGGGACACCCGTGAAAGCCAGCGACTTTCCGTACACGGTCAAGCGCCTGTTCCTGCTCGACTCCTCGGGGGTCGGGTTCTTCACGAACATCGTCGGCGCCGACGCCTTCTCGAAGTCGAAGAAGGGCGAGATCTCGGGAATCAAGGCCGACGACGCGACCGGGAAGATCACGATCAAGCTCGTGAAGCCGCAGGGTGACTTCGTCAACATCCTCGCGACGGTCTTCGCGGCGCCGGTTCCGCAGGACACGCCTGCGAAGGATCAGTCGACGACGCCGATCCCGGCGACGGGCCCGTACATGATCCAGAGCTACAGCCCGAACCGCGAGTTCGTGATGGTCCGCAACCAGCAGTTCAAGCCGACCGAGAACGTGCCGGCCACGAACCCGGACAAGATCACCGTCAAGATCGTGGCGGACGACTCCGCCGCTCTCCAGCAGGTGATCAACGGCCAGGGCGACTACGACTTCCATCCGATTCCCGTCGACAGGCTGGCCGACGTCCAGCAGAAGTACGGGGATCAGCTGAAGATCTACACGCCCGCGAACACCTACTACTACTTCATGAACCAGCGCGAGGCGCCGTTCGACAAGCTCGCGGTCCGGCAGGCGGTGAACTACGCGATCGACCGCAACGCGCTCGTGCGGCTGTACGGCGGGCTCGCGACGCCGACGGAGAACGTCCTTCCGCCGACGTATCCGCAGTACAAGAAGCACACGATCTACCAGCTCAACGTCGCCAAGGCGAAGCAGCTGATCAAGTCCGCCGGCGCCGAGGGAGCTTCGGTCACGATCTGGGGATCGAACCGCGAGACATCGCAGAAGCCGGTCGAGTACCTCCAGGACGTCCTGAAGAAGATTGGGCTCAACCCGAAGGTGAAGATCATCGACGCCGCGATCTACTGGACGACGGTCGGCAACCAGAAGACGAAGGCTCAGATCGGCTTCGCGGACTGGTTCCAGGATTACCCGCATCCGCTCGACTGGTTCGACGTGCTCCTGAACGGCGATCGGATCACGGAGACGCACAACAACAACTACTCGAACTTCGACGACCCGACCGTGAACGCCAAGATCAACGAGCTCAAGCAGAAGCCGTCGGTCAACGCAGCGATCAACGCCCAGTGGGCCGCGCTCGACGCCCAGGTCATCAGAAAGGCCGCCTGGGCCCCGTTCGTAAACCGTCAGTTCACCGACTTCTTCAGCACGGACATCGACACGAGCTGTTACCTCAACCACGTCCTCTACCAGTTCGACTTCAGCCGGATTTGCAAGAAGTAGTTCTGGGCAAGGGACAAAGGTGATACGAGCTTCGAGGGCGCCCTAGGGCGCCCTCGAAGCACTTCAAATGGCGACTCAAGAGCAATCGGCGAGACAGGGAAACGCGGAGCTCACGCTCGACACCGCCGAGCTGCTCGCCCGCGAAGAGCACGGCGTCTCGATCACCGGACGAAGCCCGTGGTACCTCGCCTGGCGCCGGCTTCGCAGGAACTACGTCGCGCTGGCGTTCCTCGGCATCTTCATCCTGATCGTCGTGGCGTGCGCCCTCGCGCCGGTCTACGCGCACCACGTCGCGCACACCGGGCCCGATGACAACCATGTCACGGACACCGTCAAGATCGGCGACAAACAGGTGCCGGTGATGTCGCTGAACCAGGGTGGCCGCATCGGCGTGACGATCCTTGGCCCGACGTGGTGGCACGCCGGCGGCAAGTTCGTCCTCGGCGCCGACGGAAACGGACGCGATGTCGCGGTCCGGCTGCTCTACGGCGGCAGGAACTCGCTCAAGGTCGGCATCGGCTCGGCGCTGATCTGCACGCTGCTCTCCATCATCCTCGCCCTGCTCGCGGGGTACTACGGAGGCTGGGGCGACTGGCTGATCTCCCGGTTCTTCGATCTCATCTGGGCCTTCCCCGTCATCCTCCTCGCGATCGCGCTGGGGTCGGCGCTCGCGATCAACGGCCTCCACTGGGGGCCGATCAACATCGAATCGGGCAGCCTCTGGATTCCGACGCTCGTGATCTCGTACGTGCTGATCCCGTACGTCGGTCGGCCTCTGCGCGGCCAGATTCTGTCGCTCCGGGAGAAGGAGTTCGTCGAGGCGTCGATCTCACAGGGCGCGAAGCCCCTGCGCGTCATGTTCGCCGAGATCCTGCCGAACATCGCGTCGAGCGTCCTCGTCTTCTTCACCCTGATCATCGCGAGCAACATCCTCACCGAGGCGGCGCTGTCGTTCCTCGGTGCCGGTGTGCAGCCGCCGAATCCGTCGTGGGGAACCCTGATCGCCGAGGGCCAGACCCGCCTGACGACGGCGCCGTGGCTGACGCTCGTCCCGGGCCTCGCCATCGTCATGACCGTTCTCTCGCTGAACATCTTCGGCGACGGCCTGCGGGACGCCCTCGACCCACGCGCGAAGGTGAGGATCGAGCACTGATGCTCGCCTTCGCGATCAGACGCCTGCTCGGGATGGTGCTCGTGCTGTTCGTCGTCAGCTTCTTCGTCTTCCTCGTCTTCATCGTGATCCCGGGCGGCGATCCGGCGGTACGCATCGCGGGTCGGACGGCGAACGACCAGAACATCGAGAACATCCGACAGACCTGGGGCTTCAACGAGCCGTTCTACGTGCAGTACGTCGACATGATGAAGAAGGCGGGCAACGGTCTCCGCCCGGGCTGTTGCGAGGGGCAGCAGTCGGAGTTGCGCTCGCAGACGAACCAGCTCAACGTCGTGGATCAGATCAAGGCGGGGATCCCGGCGACCTTCTCGCTTGCCGATCGGGGCGGCGATCATCTGGCTGTTCTTCGGGGTCGCCGTCGGCATCATCTCCGCGATTACCGCCGGCCGCTGGTCGGATCGCGGCGATCACACTGCTCGCGCTGATCGGCATCTCCATGCCGGTGTTCTGGCTCGGGCTGCTCGCGCGCTACTTCCTGGCGGAGGGCGGACTGACCACGATCTTCCCGGACGGCGAGTACGTGCCGCTGACGGAGAATCCGGCGCAGTGGTTCTGGCACCTCCTGCTGCCGTGGTTCGTCCTCGCCGTGCTCTTCATCGGCTTCTACGGCCGGGTGCTGCGCGGGAACATCCTCGACACGATCAACGAGGACTACATCCGCACGGCGCGTGCGAAGGGGCTCAATCCGCGCCGCGTGTTGTTCAAGCACGTGCTCCGCAACTCGCTCATCCCGATCATCACGCTATTCGGCCTCGATTTCGCTGCGGTCCTGGGCGGCGGCGCGATCCTCACGGAGACCGTCTTCGACCTCCACGGCGTCGGCCAGTACGCCGCGCAGTCGATCGCCAACTTCGACTTGCCGCCGATCATCGGCGTCACCCTGTTCGGCGCGTTCTTCATCGTGATGTTCAGCGCGATCGTGGACTTTCTCTACGCGTATCTCGACCCGCGCATCCGGCCGACCTAGTGGCGGAGAAGCTCCTCGACGTTCGCGACCTGCACGTCCACTTCGCGACGGAGGACGGCGTCGTCCGGGCGGTCGACGGGGTGTCGTTCGAGCTCGAGCGAGGGAAGGTCCTCGGCATCGTCGGCGAATCGGGCTCCGGCAAGAGCGTCACCGCGATGACGATCCTCGGCCTGACCCGCGGCGTGAACGCGAAGTTCGAGGGCTCCGTCGAGTACCGCGGCGAGGATCTCCTGACGAAGAGCGAGGCCGAGCTTCGTCGCTTCCGGGGCAACGAGATCGCGATGATCTTCCAGGACCCGATGACGTCCCTCAATCCGGTCTACAAGGTCGGGATGCAGATCGCCGAGGCGATCGAGACGCACGAGGACATCGACCGGCGGACGGCGCGCAACCGCGCCGTGCAGCTTCTGCGCCAGGTCGGGATCCCGCACCCCGACGAACGCGTGGACGATTATCCGCACCAGTTCTCGGGAGGGATGCGCCAGCGCGCCATGATCGCGATGGCGCTCGCGAACAACCCCGACGTCCTGATCGCCGACGAGCCCACGACCGCGCTCGACGTCACGATCCAGGCTCAGATCATCGAGTTGATCGACAAGCTCAAGGACGACTTCAACTCGTCGGTGATCCTGATCACGCACGACCTCGGCGTCGTTGCCGAGATCGCGGACGACATCGCAGTCATGTACGCGGGGCGCGTCGTCGAGCACGGGACGAAGCGTCAGGTCTTCTATGACCCGCAGCACCCGTACACCTGGGGCCTGCTCGGCTCGATCCCACGGCTCGACCGAGAGAAGCAGCCGCGGCTCGCGTCGATCGCCGGGTCGCCGCCGTCGCTGATCAACCTGCCCGAGGGGTGCAAGTTCAGGCCGCGCTGCCCGCACGCCTTCGCGAAGTGCACGGAGCATCCGCCGCTCGAGAACCGCGTCGCCGAGACGCCGCCGCACCTCGACCGCTGCTGGCTGACCGTCGACCAGAAGCGCGGTCTGCGCGAGGCCACGATCCGCGGAGAGGCGGCGGCATGAGCGAGACGAACGGCGCGACGCCTCTCGTCGAGACGGTTCACCTGAAGAAGTACTTCCCGATCCGCAAGGGGCTCGTTCAGCGCGAGGTCGCGCGGGTCCACGCAGTGGACGACGTCACCTTGCAGGTGTTCGAAGGCGAGACGCTCGGCCTCGTCGGCGAGTCGGGCTGTGGAAAGTCCACCCTAGGAAGGACGATCGTCCGCCTGCTCGAGCCGACCGACGGCGACGTTCGCTTCGGCGGCCGCTCGATCGCCAAGCTGGGCGCCAGGGGGTTGCGGCCGCTGCGCCGCGAGATGCAGATGGTGTTCCAGGATCCATATGCCAGCCTCAATCCGCGGAAGCGCGTGGGCTCGATCATCGGCGACCCGATGAAGATCCACGGCACCGGAAGCAAGCGTGAGCGGCGGCAGCGTGTGCAGGAGCTCCTCGAGACGGTCGGTCTCTCGCCGGAGCACTACAACCGCTTCCCGCACGAGTTCTCCGGCGGTCAGCGCCAACGAATCGGGGTTGCGCGCGCTCTCTCGCTGCGCCCGAAGCTGGTGGTGGCGGACGAGCCTGTCTCAGCGCTCGACGTCTCGATTCAGGCGCAGATGATCAATCTCCTCGAGGACCTCCAGGCGGAGTACAAGCTCACCTACATCTTCATTGCCCACGACCTCGGCGTCGTGCGCCACGTGAGCGACCGGATCGCGGTGATGTATCTCGGCAAGCTCGTCGAGCTGTCGCCGGCCGAGGAGCTCTACACGAAGCCGATCATGCCGTACACGGAAGCACTGCTCTCGGCGGTGCCCATCCCGGATCCCGACTTGTCCGAGCAGCGCCAGCGGATCGTGCTCGAGGGCGACGTCCCGAGTCCGATCTCGCCGCCGTCAGGGTGCCGGTTCCATCCCCGCTGCCGCTATGCGACGGAGATCTGCAGCCAGGTCGAGCCGCCGCTGGCGGACTACGGAAACGGCCATCTCGCCGCCTGCCACCACCCACTGAACGTCGACGAGGAGACGTTGAGGCGCGTGACCGCCGCTCCGGAGACTCCCGCCGCAGCCGACGAGGCGGCTCTGCCGGAGGACACGAGCGGTGCCTCGCGCCCCGTTCCGGAGAACGCAAGTCACTAGATCGGGAAGAAGCGCCTAAAGAGCCGCGTCCCCGCCGCCGATAAGCCTCACATGGATGCGGCACAGCGGCAGCAGATTCTCACCCGTTATCGGGATCACACCCGTCGATTCGACAAGGTCGCGGCCACCCGGCGCCGAAACACCAGCACAGAAAATGTGATGGTGTTCGCCGGCCCGCTACAGCAGTTGGAGCAGGAACCGACCAAGCGCGAGATCGAGGTACTCCAGCTGATCTCGGATGGTCTGGTCAACCGCGAGATCGGCGAGCGGCTCTACCTGAGCGAGGAGACTGTCAAGTCTCACGTCCGTCACCTGCTCGCCAAGTTGCAGTCCCGCTCGCGGGCCCACGCCGTAGCCGTTGGCTTCCGGCGTGGGCTGATCGCGTAGCGGATTTCTAGCCGTCTCTCGGAGCCGGGCGAAACGGACCGCAGTCCGTGGCGTTTCCCCAGGCTGTGGATAAATCCCTCAACCGGGTGACGCCCCCGCCTCCTCGAAACGGGAGACTTACGGAGTTACCAGACCTTCGTGGAACCCGCGATGGCTGCGCGGGAAATGAAGCTAACGACGGCAAAACGCATGGCAGAACTCCTTCACTTCGGGGACTAACGGCAACTGAAAGATATCACCCATCTAGGGGAGTTTTCAAGGGTATTTGACATTTTTTCCGGCAAAAATCTCCTAATTGCTGTACTTTTCTTCAGTCGACGAGACCGTGACATCCTCCTGCGTGGCTACGCGGTAGGCCTCGCGGCTGCCGCCGTACTCATGGCGGCATCGCTTTTCGCCGTCGGGTACCGCCTAGGTAGCGTTACTGCCGTCGCGACGCTTGTCATCGTTGCGTCTCCTCGCTGAGCGGCAGAGCATTCGGCTGACGCCGCGAGGGCCGAACGGGCGAGGCGCTGGAAGTCTCGATCTCCTCGCTCGTCTTCATATTCGCCGGCGTCACGTTCGGGCCCCTTGCGGCCATGATCGTTGGCGCGGCTGGTCTCCTGGTCGACTTCGGGCGGCCATACACGCGGTGGACCATTTGGACAGGATCGCGCGCAATCACCGCGGGGCGGCAGGTCTTGTCGCGGTTGCGTTCGGGGCGACCAGCACGCACTCCTTTGGCGTGCTCCTCGTCGCGACTGGTGCCGCGGCGGTGACAGAAGTGATCCTCGACCTTGCCTTCAACTCTGTGACGCCGTGATTCGTGGCACCGGCTCCGTTCGCGATCTCGCTCGCGCCAGCGGTCCCCTCCTTATCGCATCCGTCCCACTACATACGCCCTTCATCGCGGTCCTTGCCTACGCTTACCGCGAAGTTTCGCCGTGGAGTGTCGCTCTGTTCGTGATGCCTGCTTTCGCAGCGCAACGGCTCTTTCTGATGTATCGAGAACAGCGTCAGACTGCCGAAGAGCTAGGCGTCGCAAACGAGCGCCTTGAGCGTGCGAACATCTCGTTTGCGACAGCCCTCGTCACGACGCTGGACGCTCGAGACCGCTACACCGCCGGACACTCTGCCGCCGTCGCCATCTACTCAGAGACATCGCAATCCGCATGGGAATGTCCGAAGAGCGGCAGAACCTCGCTCACCTTTGCGGCCTCGTGCACGACATCGGCAAAATCGGGCTGCCCGCTGGACTGCTCGAGAAGCCGGGTGCACTCACCCTGGAGGAACGGCGTCAAATGGAGACGCACCCCGCGATCGGCGAACGGATCCTCTCGAAGGTCGAAGATTACGACGAGATAGCGTCGATCGTCCGACATCACCACGAGCGAGTCGATGGCAACGGTTATCCCGATGGGCTCGAAGGTGACGCCGTACCGCCTCTTTCCCGGGTGATCGCAGTCGCGGATGCGTACAACGCGATGACTTCCGATCGACCCTATCGTGAAGCAATGCCGAGTCGCGTAGCCAGACTGCGCCTTGCGCAGGCAGTCGAGACGCAGTTCGACACGTCGGTCGTTGCAGCGTTCGAGGCGATTCTTGCTGGCGCGCCTGAGGAGTACCGCGTGGCAAAGAGTGCCGACTTTGCGTTGGAGATGCGTGCTCACGAGCAGGAGCGTGAGTTGGCGTTGGCTTCAGCGAGTCCGCTTGCTTTAGCCCAGTAGGCCTGCTTCCTTCGCCTTGATCGCTGCCTCGGTCCTCGAGTGAACTTGCAGCTTCGCGTAAATGTTCTGAAGATGCGTCTTCACGGTCTTCGGGCTGATGTAAAGACGGCGACCGATTTCATCGTTGTGGAAGCCCTCGCGCAACGAGTTGAAGAACGTCGACGCTCGCGGCTTGAAAGTGCGCCCATCAGCGCGCTGACGAGGCCGCAGTGTCGCCAAGCGAGTTTGCGAGGGTTGGATCTCCGCTGCGGATCGCAGCTATTCGAACGACCTCCCGCATCGCAGCATGTTGGATGCGAAGCGGCGAGTAGTGCCGGCTCAGCCCGTAGCGTGCACACGAGCGTGTCGAAACAACTTGTTGTTGACCACGACATCTGCGAGTTGTCAAGTCGCTTGTCGCGGCTGCGAGATCATCCCCTTCAACGCGAGTATCGATTCCGTTGCGGCGCCAAATACTCGCGAGGTCACATCGCCAGCGAAGGCGCTCGCAGCTGCCATCGTCTCCTTCGAGCCGAATGTCGCCGACGCATGCTTCGGCGAATGCACGTGCCGCGAGAGCTTCGCCGACGAGATCCGACCGATCATTGTCCAATGGAACGTCGGCCAACAATATCTATCGCCACACGTGGCTCACCGCGCGAAAGAGCTATGCAGCCTCGCGTGATATCGCGTCTGATTCGTATGAAAGAAGTCATTCGTCGTATCGATGTGCTCAGATTTGTCAATGAGCGCACTCGCCGCCGTGTACAGACCAAGTCCGAGTTTTGCCGCTGCCAGGTTTAGAAGCGCAGTTCGGCAAGACGAAGTTGAGTCGAAACCGCTCGGCTTCCTCGACTTCACGTGCGGAGAAAGTCTCAGCTTCCGAGTATCTCGCAACAAGCACAAGCGCATACGCAAGGCTGTTTGAAAAGCCGGATCGGATAAACGGATCTTCTAACTCGGCCATAAGTGGCTCTGCCGCGAGCGCGCCGGCTAGCGCCTCCGCCTACGCCTCCTTCACGCTCAGCGACCACGAGTCGAGCGTGGCAGAGTCTCGACGAGATGCTCCGGACTCGAGTCAGCGACTCCTCAAGTGCTGCGAGCGTGCCCGGTAACCTCGGCGGTTCGTCCAGTACGACGCAGTGAATTGCCCCCAGAGCGCGCGACGGCGTGTTTCGGCCGAATCATCAGTCGCTAGCGCGTTGGCGCAATGGCGTGCTGCGCGATCCACTTGGTCTAAGCAGTTGGGCAGCCGCGGCTGCACAAAGATGCGCTTGTGCCGCGAGTGCGCGCGACCGAGCGTCCGCGCCGCCGTTATCGCAAGTGACTCGCTCAGTTGCCAATCTCCACTCCGCAGGTAAATCTCTGCTCGAGCGAGAGCGACTTCGGGCGTTTCTATTCGCTGCCGCGACGGCCCACGCGATCCAACTTTCGATCGTTGCGAGACGACCCTCGGTAAGAACGCGGTGTAAACCGTGTTCGATCAGCAATGGAAAACGCTCCACAAGCGCGAATTGTCGGATGACGTCGAACGCATCGTCCCACTGCAGTGCTTCAACCAGATGCTCGGCGAGGTCCTTTACCCGATCTCTGCGCGCACCGTCTGCTCCCTCAACTTGCCTCACGAGAAAGACGCGGCACAGCGGATGGATTTCGAGTTCCGTCTCCGTCGCGCAGCGTTATCAGGCCGGCGCGAACGGAATCCCGTAATCACTCTTTCGGAGGCGTTTCCGGCGACCGATCGAATAGTCGCATGACTTAGGGTTGATGGCAGAGCCAGGAGCGTCAGGTGCTGCTGAACATCGAGATCGAGCTCGTCGAAAAGTTCCTGCGCGACGTAATCGAACAAGCCGGCCTGCATCTCAGAAACGGGATTCACCGCGGTGGGAAGCAGTGCGGCCAGCCCGATCACCGCGGGCCACCCATCAGCAAGCTCCACGAGGTCGGTTGGAGTGTGCGCGGTGCCCTTCAGGACCTGATGAGCCTCGTCGCGAGACATCGAGAGCGCAGCCCGGCCCAGCTCGAACGCCTCACCGTAGAGCACGTCTTTCGGCCTGATGAAACTCGGACGCACGCGACTCGTCAATAGCACCTGTGCCTGCGACCTCGAAAGAAATGCTTCGACCAGTCGCGTCGGGGAGGCGTGCGCTCCGACAAGCTCGTATTCGTCGATTACAAGCCATGTCCCGCGAGGCCATCCGTCGAGGTCATCGGCGATCAACTCGGCGATGGCCTCTGGGTCGTCCTCTGGAGTGCTCAGCGCCGCCAAGAGTTCGCGAACGTCGCGCCCGACGCTCGAAGAGAGGGGTGCCAACGCCTGCGCAAGACCTCGGGCGACCACGGCCACGTCCGAAGCCCCGGATCCTGCTCGGTACCACAGCGCGCGGCGCCCCCGCTGGGAAGTCCACTCGCGCGCCAGCGTCGTCTTCCCGTAGCCGGCCGGACCGACGAGAAGGATGATCCTCGCCTCCGCCGCGTCGAGGAGCTTCGTCAGGCGAGGGCGCTTGATGATGTGACGCTGCGCGGGCGCCAGGACTTCGGCCATCTCTTCATCCCGCTCGCGTTCTGTCATGTCGCCGTCGGTTCGTCTGGGCGAGCGTACTCCGAGCCTTCGATCGAAGTGAAGACGAGAGAACTACCCGTGCCCGCGCAGACATGCTGCGTGGGCACGGGCTGCCGTTAGTCCCCGAGCGAAGCCGTTTGCTCGAGGCTTTTTGCCAGCGGGTCGTCACCGGTTGCTGCCCGGTATGCCGCTGGGATCTGGCGCCGCCGCGCGACGCGGAGTTTCTGCCGCAGGACGTCCGCGTGGGCCTTGGCCGTGCGGGTTGAGATGCCGAGTCTCCGTCCAACCTCCTCGTTCGAGTAACCGGCCGCGATCAACTCCACGACCTGTCGCTGACGATCGGTGATGTTCAGAGCTTCGGTCTGCGTAACGTCCTTCATTCGAGCCAAGCTAGACGCTTGAAAGGTCGCGTCCCATCGGCCGAACGGAGTAGCCTGCGCGGGTACGCCGTCCGGGGACGTCTCGGCTCATCAGGGGATTCAGACCGGGGAGGGAGGACTCATGTTGAAGCGGGCCCACCGCAACAGGCCGGGCTTTGACTGGCTGCGCTCACGAAGGTTCGTCGTCGCGATCACGCTGGTCGCGGCGCTCGTGGGCGCCACGCAGACATTTGCCAAGGACATCGGAGGGCACGACTGGGTGACGATCGGCCACGATCCGACGAACACCCGCGACCAGCCGTTCGAGCACAAGATCAAGCCGAAGAACGTCAGTCGCCTCGCGCCGAAGTGGGTGGCGACGACGAACGGGGACGTCTCGGCAACTCCTGCCGTGGTCGACGGCGCCGTGTATTTCGGCGACTTCGGCGGCACCGTCTGGAAGCTCGACGCCGAGACCGGCGCGACGATCTGGTCGGCCTCGGTGCCGGCCTACACCGGCATCGCGGGAGACTACGCACGGACGAGCCCGTCGCTCGCGGGCGACACGCTCGTGGTGGGCGTCATCAGAGGCCCGAACCCGGGCGGCCTGAACGGCCCCAACATGCTCGGCCTCGACGCGAACACCGGCGCGCTGCGCTGGAAGACGCAGATCCACCCAGACCGAAGAGCGGTGATGACCGGTTCGCCGATGCTCGTGGGCGACACCGTGATCACGGGCGTTTCCGCGAACAACGCGGGCGGGCCGACATCGACCTTCCGCGGCGAGATCGTCGCACTCGACGCCCAGACGGGGGCGATCCGGTGGCAGACGTACTCCATGCCGGACAACGGCGGCCTCCCGACCGGCTACGCGGGCGCGACCATGTTCGCGCCGCCGGCGGTCGACGAGTCGCTCGGTCTCGTGTACGGCACCTTCGGCCAGCCGTACCGGAAGCCGGCGAGCGTGGACGCTTGCAACGCGGCTGCGTCGGGCGGGTTCAGCGAGTCGTGCGAGCAGCCCGGCGCGTTCTGGAAGTCCATCGTCGCCTTCGACGTGAAGACAGGCGAGCCGCGCTGGTCCTACCGCGTGTTCGGCCACGAGCCGTGGCAGCGGGCGTGCGGCTCCCAGCCCGCGACGGTGACCTGGTGCGGGGCCGAGGCCGACGGCGAGAAGTGGGATCTCGGCGGATCGGGCGCGAACGTCTTCAAGCTGAAGCTCGGCGAGGGCAAGAAGCGCGACGTGGTCGGGATCGGCGAGAAGAGCGGCGTGTACATCGTCCTCGACGCCGAGACCGGAGAGTTCGTCTGGAACACGCTCGTCGGGCCCGGCGGCGACCAGGGCGGCTTCGAGTGGGGGACCGCGTACGACGGCGAGCGGATCTACGGCTCGATCACGAACCAGCACAACATCCCGTACCAGCTCACCCAGGACGGCGTGACGTCGGGGCCGTTCGTCACCGGCGGATCGTGGGCCGCGCTCGATCCGGAAACGGGAAAGATCCTGTGGCAGACGGCCGATCCCGTCGGCGCGTACGACCTGGCGCCGGTAACGTCGGCCAACGGCGTGGTCTTCGCGTCGTCGATGCCGCAGACCGGCGACCAGATGTTCGCGCTCGACGGTGCGACCGGCGAGATCCTCTGGCGGTACGCCGCCGGCAGCTCGGTCAACTCGGGGCCGGCCGTCGTCGACGGCACCGTCTACTGGGGCTCGGGCTACGACCGCAGGCTCGGAGGCAACGGCAACAACAAGCTGTTCGCGTTCAGCATCGACGGGGAGTAAGGCCGGCGACGCGGGCGGGGCTTTAGCGAGCTCCGCCCGCGTCGAGTCCACGCAACCCGAGCGCGTGCTCGACCGTGACGAGGTTGATGTCCGAGTCGCCGAGCAGGAGCGACTGGCCGACGAGCTGCACGGCCTGGGTCTGGAGCAGGAACTCGCGCACGGATCCCGTCGGCTTCCGGCTGCGGAGGACGAGGAATGGACCGAACACACGCGCCTCGAACTCGGAGGCGGGCCGCGGATACCGCAGCTTGATGTGCAGCCTCGGCGTGAAATTGTTCGTATCGCTGGCGTCGAGCACCCAGACGCCGCGGCCGAGCGGCTTCTGCGCGCGGTTGAGCACCTGCAGCGCGAGCTTCGTGTCCGCGCGCGGGACGACGGTCCTCGAGAAGCGCGGGTCTTGTTCCCACGCTCCGAGGAAGAGCGGGTCGTAGCCAAAGAGAACGTCGCCGGGCGAGCTCGTCGAGGCGAGCCAGGCGGACGCGGCCTGACGTGCGTCGCTTCGCACCTGCGGCTCGCCCACGTAGAGGCGTCGCGTCTTCTCGAGTCCCCACGCGACGTCGCCGACGCTGAGCGCGAGCAGGGCGAGGACGACGAGCACGAGGCCGACGCGCCGCCGCGCAAGCCGGACCAGCGGCACCGCCAGCAGCATTGCGAAGAAGGGGAGCGCGAAGATCAGGTGCCTCGATTCGGGCGAGGCCGTTCCGCTCCCGATGCGCGTCAACGCAAAGAAGAGAAACGGCGTGAGGAGCACGCAGCCGGCGAAGACGCCGCTTGCGCGGTTCTGGCGCACGAGCAGTACGAGTCCCACGAGCGCGACGAGTACCACGATCTCCCGCGCGCCGATCCAGCCGACGGTGAAGTCGCCGGCCACGCGCTCGAGGTACTCGAGGATCGAGAGCGGGCTGCCCAGTTTCGTCCCGCCGCCGCCCACGCCGACGTCGAACCGGCTGGCCAGGACGGTATCGCTGCGCCAGAACGGGATTCCCAGGAGGCCGACCAAGACGAACGCCGGCAAGGCCTCGCGCAAGCGTCTCGCATAGAGAACGTAGAGCCCTTGCGACGCGACGACCAGGGCGCCGTAGGGATGCGTTGCGATGCACGCGAGAATCGCCGAGTCCCCAGAGCGTCCAGCCCCGGCGGTCGCGGCGCTCGACGGCGACGAGCAGCGCGAGGTACGAGAGCGCAGACGTGAAGAGGAAGAGCGAGTACATCCGCCCGTAGATGCCGTGGAAGAGGAGCATCCAGCTCGGCACGACGATCGCCGTCGCGACGAGCGCGACCAGGCGATCGGTCAGGCGCGCGACGAGCACGGCGATCAGCGGCACGCTCGCGATGGCGAAGACCGCGGAGACGAGCCGCAGCTCCACCAGGCCGCCGCCGCTGTGAGCGATCGCCCACGCGAAGAGGAAGTGGAGGGGGGCGCCGCCGCGCTCGCCGAGCACGGTTCGCCACAGCTCGCCGACCGGCGCGCGTCCGGTGAAGAGGGCGAGCGTCTCGTCCTCGTGCGGCGGCCACACCGTCAGCCGCGCGAAAAGAAAGCCTGCGACGACCGCAGTGAGTCCCGCGACACCGAAGCGCCACAACGCTTCGGGCGACGCGGCGACGGCGGCCGAACGGGCGCGCGCGGCCGTCCTCGCTGCGGCGTCGCTCACCGTTGGATTATCCAGTTGCGGCGAAGACACGCTGCTAGCCTAGATTTGTGCCGACGTACGAGTACCGTTGTCCGAACGGGCACCTGTTCGAGGTGTTCAAGTCGATGAATGCTCCCGCGCCGGACGTCTGCCCGACGTGCGGCGAAGGCCCGGTCGAGGTCGTGCTCCATCCCGTCGCAGTGCACTTCAAGGGCTCCGGGTTCTACTCCACGGATTACGGCCGCGGCGGGAAGCGCAAGAGCGAGTCGTCGCGGGACGGCGACTCCGGCTCGAATTCGAACTCCGGAGATTCCGGAAGCGGCGACAAGAAGAAGGACACGGTCGAGAAGAAGGCCGCCGAGGCCTAGGCAACGCTAGCCCGCGCGCGCTCCGTCAGCGCGGGAAGTGCGCGTTCCGACCTTTGACGCACCCCGCTCCGTACGTGTGCTCGCCCGGGCGCGGCGGCAGTGGAGCCGTCTTTCCCTGCACCGCCAGGAGCACCCGCTCCTTGTCATCGCCCTCGGCGACGATCACGGCCTGTCCGTCGGGCAGCGTCTGCGGCGTCCCGCCGAGGCGGCAGCGCATGACGCTTCCGCGCTTGTAGAGCCAGCCGATCTGCATCAACTGGAACGGCGAGAGGTCCGTGGCGAGCGGCTTCGTGAGCGTGTCGCCGATGAACGGGAGCCTGACGAGCGTCGACGCGCTGGTCATCTTCCGGAGCAGCGCCTGGAGGACGTCCTGCTGGTGCTCGGCGCGCGTGAAGTCGGAGTCGGCCGGATTGAGCGCGTTCTTCCGTGCACGCGAGTAGATCAGCGCCCGTTTGCCCTTCATGTGCTGCGGCCCCTTCACGAAGTGCCAGCCCTTCCAGGCGTCGCACTCCGCCTGCGTCTTCAGCGGGCACTCGAACTTCGAGAGGATCTCCTCCGGAACGTTCACGTCGACTCCGCCGACGGCGTCGATCACGTCCTCGAACTGGGCGAAGTCGACGGTGATCACGTGGTTGATCGGCAGTCCCGTGTAGTCGCGGATCGTCCGGATCGCGAGCGCCGGCCCTCCCGCCTGCATGGCCGCGTTCACCTTCGTGTCGCCGACGCCGGGAATCGGCACGCGCAGGTCGCGCGGGATCGTGAGGTACACGACCCGGTGGAGTGACGGGTCCGTGCGGATGAGCATGATCGAGTCGGATCGCTGTCCCTCGTGCCCCGGCCACTTCGAGTGGTCGGTGCCGAGCAGGAGGATGTCGGTCGGCGTGTTGAGGATCAGCGAGTCCTGTTTCGTGAGTGTCCGCTTCGTTCCGACGGGCAGACGCTTGTTCGCCGCGTCCACGCCGCTGCGGACGGAGAGATAGCTGGCTACGGCCCAGACGATCACGACGAGCAGCAGCAACGTGAGGAGGACGCCGATCCGCCGGCCCCACGACCAGCGCTTCCGCTGCTTGACCGGGCCGGGGCCGCGGTAGCCGCCGGTGCCGTCCGCGGTCTTGCCGCGCACCGAGGCGCGCGCCGGACGCGTCTTCAGCGGCACCTTTCCTTTCTGGCGGCCGCCGCGGTAGACGCGGTACGGCTTCTCTTGGCGGGGCATGCGGCGGGTTAGGTTATCCGCAGCGGATGAGAGCACGGGCGATCGGGGTCGACCTCGGCGGGACGAAGATCCTCGCGGGACTTGTCGACCGGAGTGGAGCGGTGGAGCGGCACCGCGAGACGGTGACGCCGCTCGGCTCCGAGGCGGAGCTGCTCGCCGGGATCGACGAAGCAGTCATCGCGCTGCTGGACGACGAGGTCGTCGCGCTGGGGGTCGGCGTCCCCTCGCGGATCGACCGGCGCACTGGCCGCGCGCTCGGCTCGGTGAACACGCCGCTCGGGAACGTCGACCTCCATAAGCGCGTGGCCGAGCGGTTCGGCCTTCCGGTCACGGTCGAGAACGACGCGACCTGCGCCGCGTACGCGGAGCACGTAGCCGGCGCCGGCCGCGGCTCGCAGACGATGGTCATGCTCACGCTCGGAACGGGTGTCGGAGGCGGCCTCGTCCTCAGGGGCAAGTTGTTCCGCGAATGGACCGAGTTCGGTCACATGGTCGTCGAGTACGACGGCGACCCGTGCTTTGGCGCGTGCACCGGGCGCGGGCACCTCGAGGCGTACGCGAGCGGCACCGCCGCCACGCTGCGCGCGCAGGAGGCTTTCGGCCCGGCCGTCGACGCGCACCGCCTCGTCCGCCTCGCCGACGAGGGCAACGAAGAGGCGATCGAGATCCTCGACGGGATCGGCCGGCGGCTCGGTGCGGGAATCGGAACACTCGTGAACATCTTCGACGCCGAGCTCTGCGTCCTCGGCGGCGGGTTCGCGGCCGCAGAGGAGTTTCTCGTTCCCGCGGCGCTCGAGTCTGCGCGGCGCGAGGCGCTCGGCGAGTCCGGGGAGCGGCTGCGGATCATTCGCTCCGAGCTCGGGACGATGGCCGGGCTCGTCGGCGCCGGGCTCGTCGGATTCGACGCGCTCGACGACTGAATGCTCGCGGTCTGCGCAACGCCGATCGGCAACCTCGAGGACGTCACCCTTCGCGTCCTCGACGAGTTGCGCGAGGCCGACGTGGTGCTCTGCGAGGACACGCGGCGGACGCGGATCCTGCTCGACCGGCACGGGGTCAGTGCTCGCCTGCTGAGCTACCACCAGCACAACGAGGCGAAGCGCACTGCCGAGCTCGTGCCGCAACTCGAGGCGGGCCTGCGTGCGGCGCTGGTCAGCGACGCCGGCCTTCCCGGTGTGTCGGATCCTGGCGCGCGGCTGATCGCGGCGGCACTAGAGGCGGGCGTTCCCGTGACAGTTCTGCCGGGGCCTTCAGCGGTCGAGACGGCGCTCGTTGCGAGCGGCTTCGCCGGCGAGCGTTACCAGTTCGTCGGGTATCTGCCTCGCGGCGATCGGGCGCTCGACGCGCTCTGGCGGGAGCTCGCGCGCTGGACCTGGCCGGTCGTCGCGTTCGAGTCGCCGCAGCGTTTGCCGCGCACGCTCCGGTCGCTCGCAGCTGCGCTGCCGATGCGTCCGGTCGCCGTCTGCCGCGAGCTCACGAAGCGGTTCGAGGAGGTCGCGCGCGGGACGCCCGGCGAGCTCGCCGAACGGTACGCCGAGCCGCCGAAGGGCGAGATCGTGCTCGTTCTCGGCCCGGCCGAGCGCGAGGTGGACGAGCCGGCCGGAGCCGAAGCGGTCGCGGAGCTCGTCCGGGCTGGCTTGCCCCGCCGACAGGCCGCCGACCTCGTTGCGCGGCTCACCGGCGGCTCGAAGAACGCACTTTTCCGCAACTCGCTGTAATCACTGTTGACAACTGCTGGAGCGCTGACTACCGTGATCGGCGTTTGCATCTTCGACAACGCGAGGTGATCGTGCGTCCGCTGATCCTTGGGTTCGCTCTGTTGTGCGTTGCTCTCCCGGCGCGCGCACTCGCGTGGTCATGGCCCACGGACGGCGTCGTCCTCCGAACCTTCTCGTTCGACCGCGCGCATCCGTACACAGCGGGCCAGAGGCGAGGGATCGACATCGGCGGCGTCCCCGACGCGCAGGTCGGCGCGCCCGCCGCAGGCGTGGTCTCGTTCGCAGGGACCACTCCCGGCAACGGCTTGACGCTGAGCATCCGAACGCCGACGGCTACACCGTCGCCCTCACGCACCTCGGTTCGCTCCTCGTCCACTCGGGCGACACGGTGTCCGAGCGCGAGCCGGTCGGCACGATCGCGGTCGCAGGAGACGCCGAGCTCGTCCTGCCGTCCGTCCACCTCGGCATCCGGTACACGGACGACGAGAACGGCTATGTCGATCCGCTGTCCCTGCTTCCCGCTCCGCCAGTCGGCGCCGCCGACCTCGCCACCCGACGCGGCGGCTGCCGTGGCGACTCCGGAGCCTGAACCTGCCCCGGCGCCGGTCGAGGCTGCCGAGCCGGCGGCGCCTGCCGTCCTGCCTGCGATTGCCGGCGACCCGGCCGCCGATGCCCAGCCTCCTGTCGCGGAGAGCGCGCCCGCGCCGCCGACTCCCGACGCCACCCCGGCACCCGTGACCGGAGGCAGTGTCGGGCCCGCCCAGGATTCAACGGAGATTCGGCCGACGGCACCACCGGAGGCCGCGCCGACGATCGAGTCGCCCGCCACGGCCGAAATCGCCGCGCCGGCCGTCGCCGCTTCCCCTCGAGGGTCGCTCCCGACGACGAAGTTCACGCCACGCCTCGCCAGGCCTGCAGGCGCCGAAGCCGCGACGGCGGTCGCCGACGCGTCACCTCGCCATCGACCCGTCCTGGAGCGATCGCACGTGGCGCCGGTAACACGGCTGAGTCGCCCGTCACCGGCTCTTGCATCCGGCCGCCGGTCGCACCCGACATGACGCGGCCCTCCCCAGGGCCTCCGCCGCGCCGAGCGACGCAGCGGCGCGGATCCTCGGAACGGCCCGACGCGCAAACCTTGGCTCGCGCTCGCGGGCGTGCTCGTTGTCGCGGCGGGCTACGCCGTTCGCCGGAGGCGTTTGCGCCCGGGGCTTACCATTGAAGGGGATGCGGTTCTACGCGACAACACCTATCTACTACGTGAACGCGACGCCGACGCTGGGCCACGCCTACACGACGATCGCGGCGGACATCCTCGTGCGCCATCATCGCCAGCGTGGGGAGGAGACGTACTTCCTCACGGGTGTGGACGAGCACGCCGACAAGGTCGCACGCGTGGCCGCGGAACAGGGGCTCACGCCGCAGGAGTACGCCGACCGGATCGTCGTCGCGTGGCAGGACCTGCCGCGCAGGCTGAACGCCACCAACGACTTCTTCATCCGGACGAGCGATGACGGCCACAAGCGCTTCGTCCAGGACTTCCTGCAGCGGATCTACGACCGCGGGGACGTCTACCAGGACGTCTACGCCGGCTGGTACTGCGTCGGCTGCGAGGCGTTCAAGACGGAAGAGGAGCTCGTCGACGGCAAGTGCCCGATCCACGATCGCCCGGCGGAGTGGCTCGAGGAGAAGAACTGGTTCTTCCGGCTCTCTGCCTACCAGGAACGGCTGCTCGCGCTCTACGACGAGCGTCCGGACTTCGTTCTGCCGCACTTCCGCTACAACGAAGCGCGGAGCTTCATCGCCGGCGGGCTGCGCGACTTCTCGATCAGTCGCGCGACGCAAACGTGGGGCGTTCCGATCCCGTGGGACACGGAGCAGGTCGCCTACGTCTGGGCGGACGCGCTCGTCAACTACCTGAGTGCGCTCAGCTACGCGCCCGGCGCGAACCTCGAGCGCTTCTGGCCGGACGTCCATCATCTGCTCGCGAAGGACATCCTGCGCTTCCACTGCGTGTACTGGCCGGCGCTGCTCCTCTCCGCGGGATATGAGCCGCCGAAGCAGCTGTTCGTCCACGGCTACCTCAATCTCGACGATCGCAAGATGTCGAAGTCGCTCGGCAACGTGATCGACCCCCTCGAGCTGGTCGACGTCTACGGCTCGGACGCAGTGCGCTTCTACGCGGCGCGCGCGACGAGCTTCGGCCATGACGGGAACGTCTCGGTCGACGACGTCCGCGAGCGCTACGAGCGCGAGCTCGCCAACGATCTCGGCAACCTCGTGTCGCGGACCACGGCGATGATCGCGCGCTATCGCGGCGGAACGCTCGCTCGAACCGACGAACGCTCCGCCCTGGGACGCAGACGTGCTGCGCACCGACCTCGTCTCCGTGCTCGACGTGTACGACATCACCGACTGCCCTCGAGACGGTGTGGCAGCTCGTACGCCGGCTGAACCAGTACGTCGAGGAGTCCGCGCCGTGGCAACTCGCGAAGGACGACGCACGCGCCGGCGAGCTTGACGAGGTCCTCTACAACCTCGCGGACGGGCTGACGTCGATCGCCGTCGCGCTCTTTCCGTACCTGCCGGAGAGCGCGCCGAGGATCCTCGCGGCGCTCGGCCAGCCAACCGACGATCTCTCGCTCGAGCGCATCCGCGGCGGCACGGCGCTCGCGGCTGAGGGAATCGAGGCATCGCCGCCGCTCTTCCCGCGCATCGAATTGCCCGCCACGACGGCGTGATCGACACCCATGCGCATCTGGATGCGTGCGCGGATCCGGCTGACGTGGTCATCGCCCGTGCTCGCGAGGCGGGAGTGACGCGGATCGTCTCGGTGGGCACCGACGAGTCGTCCTGGCGCAGCACGCTCGAAATCGCCGAGCGTCACGACGACGTCGTCACAGCGCTCGGCATCCACCCGCACGCTGCCGCCGACGGCGACGTCGGTGCTCTGCGGGAGGCTCTCGCGCATCCGAAGGCGGTCGCCGTCGGGGAGACCGGTCTCGACTACTTCCGCGACTACGCGCCCCGTGACGCGCAGCTCCGCGTCTTCGACGCGCAGCTCGCGCTCGCGTCAGAGCTGTCGAAGCCCGTCGTCATCCACACGAGAGCGGCGGACGAGGACACGCTCGCAGCGCTGAAGGGATTCGCCGGCACGGTGGTGCTGCACTGCTTCTCGTCGCTCCCGCTACTCGAGCCCGCCCTCGAGCGCGGCTGGTACGTCTCGTTCGCCGGCAACGTCTCGTACAAGAACGCGCACGACATCCGCGCCGCGGCGTTCGCCGTTCCCGCCGATCGGGTGCTCGCGGAAACGGATTCCCCGTACCTGACGCCGGTCCCGCGGCGCGGCTCGCCGAACGAGCCGGCGAACGTCGTTCACGTCGTCGCCGCGCTGGCGCGCGCGAGGAACGCCGACGAGGCGGACCTCGCCGCGCAGATCGACGCCAACGCAGCGCGCTGCTTCGGCCTTTGACCGTCCGCCCGAGGAAGCGACTAGGCCAGCACTTCCTCGTCGACGAGAACATTCTCGGCGTGATCGACCGCCTGGCGCAGCCGGTCGCGGACGACGTCGTGCTCGAGATCGGCCCGGGCCTCGGGATCCTCACGCGCTTCCTCGCCGATCGAGTCGCGCTCGTCCACGCCGTCGAGATCGACCGCTCGATGGAGCAGCACCTGCCGGCGAGCGACAGCGTCCGGGTGCACTGGGGCGACGCTCTCGATCTCGACCTCGCGGCGCTCGAACCTGCACCGCGGAAGCTGATCGCCAACCTCCCCTACAACGTCGCAACGCCGATCGTCGTCGAGAGCCTCGACGGCCTGCCGTCGATCGATCGCTGGTGCGTGATGGTCCAGCGCGAGGTGGCCGACCGCTTCTTCGCGCGACCGGGCACGAAGGCGTACGGCGCGGTGTCGGTTCTGATGCAGCTCGCAACCGAACGCACCGGGTTTCACGCGGTGTCGCGGGAGGTCTTTCGCCCGCGCCCGAACGTCGACTCCGCCCTTGTCGCCTTTCGCCGCGTCGGCCTGCCGGTCGACTACGCGCGCGTGAAGAGGCTCGTCGAGGCGGCGTTCGCGCACCGGCGCAAGACCCTCCCCAACTCGCTGGCGCTCTCGGGCGTCGCAACGCGCGCCGAAGCGGAAGAAGCGCTTCGCAGCCTCGGACACGAGCCGGCGACGCGGGCAGAGACGCTCGAGCCGGACGAGTTCGTCGCGCTCGCCGAGGCTCTCGATTGAGGCGCGCCTGCGCGAACGCGAAGATCAACCTCGCGCTCCTGGTCGGCCCGAAGCGAGACGACGGCTATCACGAGGTCACCACGGTGCTCCAGCGCATCGACTTGGCCGACGAGGTCACGATCGAGGACGCCGACGCGCTGAGCGTCACCGGTTTTCCCGAGGACACGCTCGTGACGCACGCGCTCCGGCTGCTCGCCCGGGCCGACGGCGGAGATCCGCGCTGGCACGTCCACATCGAGAAGCGGATCCCGGTCGCCGCCGGGCTCGGCGGCGGCAGCTCCGACGCTGCGACGGCACTCGCCCTCGCGAACGAGGGGCTCTCCCGCGACCAGCTCCACGATGTCGCCGCGCAGGTCGGCTCCGACGTGCCGTTCTTCCTGACGGAGGGACCACAGCTCGCCACGGGAACGGGCACGGAACTCGAGCCCGTCAGCCTGCCCCAGGACTACTGGATCGTCCTCGTCCTGCCGCACGACGAGCGAAAGGAGTCGACCGCATCCGTGTACGCGCGCTTCGACGGCGCCGCCGGATTCGGCGACAGGTGCGCCGAGCTCCTCGACGCCATTCGGCGCGTTCGCCGTCCGACTGACCTAGCGCAGCTTCCGCCGAACGACCTCGCGTCGTCGCCGCTGGCCGCGACGCTCCGCGAGCTGGGCGCCTTCCGTGCCGACGTGAGCGGCGCAGGGCCGACCGTCTACGGGCTGTTCCTCCGCGAGCACGACGCGCGTCGCCGCGGCCGCCGCGTTGCAGCCCCGGGGACGAACCTGGATCGCGAAACCAGCGTGGTACGGTTGAGCGCGATGTCGAGCGACGTGATTGTCGACCACGACAGCTCGCCTACCGGCCGCCGGCTTCGCCGCCACAGGGTCCGCACAGCTCTCTGGATCGCCGTTCTCGAAGCGATCCTCGCGGCGCTGACCCACAGCGTCTCGCAGTACACGATCATCGTGCTCGGCCTGATCACGATTCCGCTCTATCTGCTGTGGGGCAAGGACCAGCGCGACACGATCAGGCAGATCAGCTGGATCGCCGCTGCGTCGCAGGCGCTCGCGATCGTCGCCGTCCTGCTCGCGCACTTCATCGGCCTGTTCGTGCTGATCCTCGCCGGGATCTTCGCCGCGGTTGCGCTGTTCCTGATCTTCGCCGACCGCCGATAGACTTGCCGCCTGTCCCTGGGGCGTAGCCAAGTGGTAAGGCAGCGGGTTTTGGTCCCGCGATCCCAGGTTCGAATCCTGGCGCCCCAGCCACCTTGCCTCTCATGACTCACGACTTCGCCGCAGTCGTCATGGCCGCCGGCCTGGGCACGAGGATGCGCTCGGCGACGCCGAAGCACCTGCACCCGCTGCTCGGCCGCCGCCTCGTCGATTGGGTGATCGCTGCAGCGACGGAGGCGGGGGCGGATCCGATCGTCGTGGTCGCGTCGCCAGACACGCGCGACGAGTTCGAAGGCATGGAGCTCGCGGTGCAGGAGCGGCCGCTCGGCACCGGCGACGCTGTGCGAGCCGCCCGCGAGAAGCTCGGCGCGGCGTCGCGCGACGTGCTCGTCCTCTCCGGCGACGTGCCGCTGCTCAGCGCGGAGCTGCTGCGCGACCTCGTGGCGACGCATCGGGACGAGCAAGCCGCTGCGACAGTCCTCGCCTTCGAGCCGCCGCAAGCGGGCAGCTACGGACGCATCGTCCGCGACGAATCGGGTCGACTCACCCGGATCGTCGAGGCGGTCGACGCGACGCCGCAAGAGCTCGAGCTCCGCGAGGTCAACTCGTCGATCTACGTCTTCGCCGCGGCGAAGCTCTGGCCCGCGCTCGAGCAGATCGAGCCGCAGAACGCGCAGGGCGAGCTCTACCTCACCGACACGATCGCCATCCTCGCCGACGCGGGCGAAGCCGTCGCCGTCCACGTCGCGCCCGATCCGGTCGAGGCCGAGGGGATCAACACGCGCGTCGAGCTCGCGGCAGCAGCCGCTGCGCTGCGCGACCGCATCAACCACGCGCACATGCTCGCCGGTGTCACGATCGTCGACCCCAACACGACCTGGATCGAGCCGGGCGTCGAGCTCGAGCCCGATGTGACCATTCATCCCTTCACCCAGCTCCGCGGAAGGACGAAGGTCGCCCGCGACGCCGAGATCTTCGCCGGCGTCGTCGCCGTCGACGCGCAGATCGGCACCGGTGTCGCCGTGGGACCGTTCTGTTACCTTCGCCCCGGCACGGTGCTCGACGCAGGCGCGAAGGCAGGCACGTTCGTGGAGCTCAAGAACTCCCACATCGGCGAAGGTGCGAAGGTTCCGCACCTCTCCTACCTCGGCGACGCCGACGTCGGCGCGCTGACGAACATCGCCGCCGGGAACATCACCGCGAACTACCCGCACGAGCCCGGCCGCGGCAAGACGAAAACCCGGATCGGGCGTAACGTCAGGACCGGTGTCGACAATACGTTCGTTGCTCCGCTCGATGTTGGCGACGATGCGTGGCTTGCGCCGGGCGCCGTCATCACAGACGATGTTCCGCCCGGATCTCTTGCCGGGTTCGCGCCGCGCCAGACCAACAAAGAAGGCTGGGTCTATGACAAGCACGGAAACCGGAACCGCTGAGCTCGCGCTTCCCGGCCTCGAGGGCACGGGATCTGCAGCCCAGCCGCGTCCCGGCCACTGGATCGAGCGCGGGCCGCTGAAGCGGCTCATGGTCTTCTCAGGCCGGTCTCATCCCGACCTCGCCCAGAAGATCTCCGAGCAGCTCGGCGTCGAGCCCGGCGAGGTGATGCTGAAGACGTTCGCGAACGACGAGACGTACGTTCGCTACGAGGAGTCCGTTCGCGGCGCCGATGTGTTCATCGTCCAGACGGGCTGCCCGCCGGTCGACAAGAACCTCATGGAGCTGCTCCTGTTGATCCAGGCGGCGAAGCTCGCGTCGGCCAAGCGGATCACCGCCGTCGTTCCGTGGTTC
This sequence comes from uncultured Actinomycetes bacterium, assembly GCA_963708685.1. Taxonomy (GTDB): domain Bacteria; phylum Actinomycetota; class Thermoleophilia; order Gaiellales; family Gaiellaceae; genus DASVFB01. The sequence goes on along the minus strand of CAVPTP010000006.1, from coordinate 72,240 downwards.
CCGTACTCGCGCCAGGATCGAAAGGCGAAGCCGCGCGAGCCGATCTCAGCGCGGCTGATCGCGGACACGCTCCAGCTCGCCGGCGTCGACCGGGTGCTCACGATGGATCTCCACGCTGGGCAAATCCAGGGCTTCTTCACGATCCCCGTCGATCACATGACAGCCCTGCAGCTCTTCGCAACGCATTTCCGCGACCTTGGTCTCACCGGCGAGGGCGTCGTCGCAGTTGCGCCGGACGCCGGACGCGCCAAGCAAACCGTCCGCTTCGCCGAGATGATCGATGCCACCTTCGCGATCATCCACAAGACGCGGCCCGCGCAGGAGCAGGTCGAGATCACGGAGGTCACCGGCCGCGTCCGCGGAAAGCGAGCGATCATCGGGGACGACTCGTCGATGACGGGTGGCACGCTGATCGCCGCCGCGAAGGCACTTCGGGAGCACGGCGCGGTGGACGTCAACGTCTTCGTCACGCATGCGCTCTTCTCGGAGGAGGCGCTCGAAGCGATCGGCGATCCGGCGTCGGGCATCTCCGCCATCGTCGTCACGGACACGGTGCCGCTGAGCGCGCTCCGCCAACCGAAGAACATGACGGTGCTGAGCGTGTCCGCGCTGCTCGCCGAGGCGATCATGAACGTCTTCTCCGACGAATCGGTCAGCGGGATCTTCGGAGGCGAGAACCAGCTCTTCTAAGCGCGAAGTGCTTCGCACTTCGCGCTTGGACGTGCCGCCTTTGGAAGCGCGCCTCTCCGATCTGGTCGGTGTGAGCAGCGCGGCTGAGCCGCGCTGCCGGCGAACTGTCAAATGAGGAATTTGCGAGGCGCTCGCGTTTTCGGACGCCCGTCGGGGACAGGACAGCAACGTGTACGTCCCGCGGCGACTTCTGTTGCTCGTCTACGTGGCCGTCGGCGTCTTCGTCGCCTGGACGCACGACTACTTCAACCACTTCAACACCTGGCAGCGCGTGCTCTCCGCCTTTCTGGCGATCCTGCTCTGGCCGCTGATCCTGCTCGGGATCGACCTGCACATCAGGCGCTAGGACCCGCTCGGCCGCCGCGCCGGGAGCGGAACCAGGACGCGCCGATGATGGCCACCGGCGTGAGCAGCACGAGCGAGAAGAACGTGAGGATGAGCGCCCACATGAGCCCGTTGCGCGCTTGCCGTTCGATCGGCGGAGCCGGAGCCGCAACGCGCGTCGTCGGCGTCGCCTCAGGAGACGCGGATCGCGACGGCGCGTACGACGTGCGCGGATAGAAGGAGTCGATCAGCCACCGCCCGTCCAGGCGCTGGAGGTCGACGTTGACGGCGACGGCGCCGTCTCGGGGATGGCGCGGCTGAAGGTAGAGCTGCACGCTCATCGTGTCGCGGAACGACGCGTCGACGGTCCAGCCGTGGAACGAGTCGCCGCGCGGCTCGTACGGGTACACCGGAAGCTCCCCAGCACGCCACGCGGAACGGCTCGTTCCCGCGCGAAACGACGGCGTGACCAGGTCATAGGCCGCGCCCGGATCGCGACGCGCCACGGCGTCCGAGACGAACTCGTCGAACAGCGCGTTGACCTCCGCGCGCCGCTTCGGTGTGACCGGCACCTGGCGCTCGCGGATCACGCGCTGCACCGGCTGGTTCGAGAAATTGGACTTGACGTTCCCGGTCGTGTTCGGAAGCACGACGGCGACGACGGCGACAGCGGCGCACACCACGGCGAGCACGCCGACTCGAACGAGCCGCCGGCGCCTCCGGGGCGATTCGAGGAGCGAGGCCACTTTTGGCACATGCTACGGCGTCGCAGCGGCGGCAGAGAATTCGGATTGGTCGGCTACACTTCCCGGCCGACATGGCGGGCGAACGCATCAAGCTGGAGGTCTCGACGCGCGAGCGGCTGGGATCGCGCGAGTCGAGGAGGCTGCGCAACCGCGGCCTCATACCAGGGATCCTCTACGGAACCGGAGTCGAGCCGCACGCGATCGCCGTTCCGGAGCGAGACCTGCGCCGCGCACTGACCGGCGGGAGCGGGATGCACGCGATCCTCGACGTCGTCGTCACGGGAACCGACTCGACGCATCCGTCGATCCTCAAGGACTACCAGCAGGATCCGCTGCGCGGAAAGCTCGTCCACGTCGATCTCCAGGAAGTGCGGCTCGACCGGCCGATCTCGGCCACCGTCACCGTCGTGTTGACCGGAGGTGACGACGCACCGGGAGTGCGCGAAGGCGGCGCGCTTTCGCAGGTCGCGCGCGAGGTGAACGTCGAGGCGCTGCCGATGGAGGTGCCCGAGCACCTCGAGCTCGACGTGAGCGCGATGGGGATGGGAGACAGCCTGCGCATCTCCGATCTCTCCGGCGTGCAAGGCGTCACGTTCCTCGATGACCCGGAGACGGTGTTGGCAACGGTCACCGTCCCGATGCGCGAGGAGCCCGAAGCAGTCGCCGAAGGTGAGCCGGCCGAGGGCGAGGAGCTCCCGAAGGCGCCGAGGGCGAAGGCGCCGAAGGCTCGGGCGAGCCCGGCACCGTCGAGGGGTAGCGCGTGCGGCTGCCGTGGCGCCGGGGCGAACGGGCCTCGTCGCTCGACCTGCTCGTGGTCGGCCTCGGCAATCCCGGCAGGGAGTACGCGAGGAACCGCCACAACGTCGGCTGGATGGTCCTCGAGGAGCTCGCGCGCCGGCACGGCGCGTCGTGGCGGTCGAAGTTCGACGGCCGACTCGCAGAGGTGCGTCTCGACGAGCACCGGGTCGCGCTGCTCGCCCCGGAGACGTACATGAACGATTCCGGCCGGTCGGTGAACGCCGCGGCGCGGTTCTTCAAGGTCGAGCCGGACGCGATCCTCGTCGTGCACGACGAGGGCGATTTCGACCTCGGGCGCCTCCAGGCGCGCAAGGGCGGCGGCCTCGGCGGCCACAACGGCCTGCGCTCGATCGCGCAGCAGCTCGGGACGCAGGACTTCCTCCGGCTGCGCGTCGGCGTCGGTCGTCCCGGTCGCGGCGACCGCCGTTCGCTCGCGGACTACGTCCTGTCCGACTTCGAGCCGCACGACGACGCGGAGTCGATCGTGTCGCGCGCGGCCGACGCGATCGAGACCCTCGACGCCTGCGGTCTCGAGCGCGCGCAGGCCCGGTTCAACTAACCCTTGCCTAACAAATGGCTGCGACACTGGCCGCGGTGCTCGCAGTGAGGGGTCGGATCGTCATCGCCGTGCTCGCGACGCTCGCGTGCGCGGGGGCGGCCGCGGCTACCGCGGGAACGGAAGCGAAGCCGACGGCTTTCAACGTTCGGGTGACGTCGTCGTTCGTGCGCCACCACATCACGCACGTCGTCCGGAAGAAGGACGAGACGGGCTGCCGTCTCCGCAACGACATCGACACGCGCCAGACGATCAGGGCGTCGACGCGGGAACCGGTGCGGATGACGCTGGCCGAGATTCTCCGCGGCGGCAAGGGCATCGTCGGGTTGCGTCGCGAGCGAGAAGCGAACCGGCACGTACTGGATCGGGTGGGAGCAGGGGTGCCCACTGCTCGCGACCCAGCCGGCGGAGCGATCGACCACGACCGGGTGCGGCGCGACGAGGAGCTTCTACATCTCCGAATTCGCTGACCGGAGTCGGCTTCGCCGGCGCCGGCAAGTTCCGCTTGATGTACGCGGGAGGCGAGCCGGATCCGTTCGGCCTCCGCTGTCTGCCGGAGTTCTACGGCGGCGACGCCGGTCTCGGCTCCGTGATCCTCGGCTTCCCGCCGGCCGACTGGCAGCACGGCGCCAAGAAGCGCAGGTGGTGGACGCCTCTCAGCCGCGCAAAGCTCCTCAGCGGTAAGCCGGTGGTCGTCCGGTGGAAGGGCTCGGGCACGGTGAGCGTCCCCGGCACACTCGATCCGGCGGGCTACGACGAGAGCGTGTACCGCGACGACTACCTGGTCTCGTGGACCGTCACGCTGACGCCGACGAAGTAGCTTTTTCCCGCGTCGAGCGCGAGGGCCGCACGGCTACATTGACGCCCGCGAGGCGCCTGCCTCGTCACGCCTCATGGTCCGGGATGTCGAACAACGGCCTGTGCTCTTCGCGCTCGTCCGCGAGCTGCTCGAGCGCGAGCACGTTCAGGAGTTCGCCGCCGCGCTCCCGGCGCGTGCCCGCGTGTCCGAGCCTGCGCTGCCGCTGCTCGTCGCCGCGCTCCACGAGCAGCTCTCCCGCACGCTGACGCTGCTCGTCCCGGAGGACGCCGACGCCCGAGATCTCGCCGAGGCGGCGGGCTGGTTCCTGGGCGAGGATCGCGTCGCACTGCTGCCGAGCCGCGGTGTTCGCTGGGACTCCGGCCTCCGGCCGCCTCCGCACCTCGTCGGCGAGCGGGCCCGCGCGCTCGAGGTGCTCGAGCAAGGCGGCCTCGTCGTCGTCTCGGCGGCTGCCCTGGCCGAAGGGCTTCCGCCCGAGAAGGCGCGGCCGCTGCCGGTCAGGATCGCGCCGGGAGAGGAGCAGGGGATCGAGCAGCTCACCGAGGCCCTCGCGCTCGCCGGTTACGAGCGCGTCGAGCGCGCGGAGGATCGCGGCCAGTTCGCCGTGCGCGGCGGGCTCGTCGACGTCTTTCCCACGACGGGACGAGATCCGTTGCGCATCGACTTCTTCGGCGACGAGATCGAGCAGGTGCGCGCGTTCTCGCCGTTCACGCAGCGCGCGCTGCACTCGGTCGACGACGCCGTCGTCTATCCGGCGGGCGAGCGGCGCCTCGATCTCGTCGAGCCGACGCTGCGTGACGAGGAGGAGCACGTCGCGGAGGTGCCGAGGGACCTCGTCCCGGTGCTGCCCGGCGGGCCCGATCTGGTCTGGGAGCCGTCCGAGGTGCGACAGGTCTGGGAGGAGGAGGGACTCGAGCCGATCGACCTTCGCGGCTCTGCGGAGCTCGACCAGCTCCCGTCGGGCCAGCCGTTCTCGTTCGAGGCTCAGCGACCGGCGCTCGCAGCTCGCGGGCTGTCCGAGGCGGAGAACGAGCTGAACGCGTTCGTTCGCGCGGGGCATCGCGTCGTCGTCGCGTTCCCGCATCGCGGCGAGGCGCTGCGAACCGAGAACCTGCTCCGCCGAGTCGACGCGCCGCTCCTCGAGCCGGGCCGCACGCTCAACGAGGAGGCGGAGGTTCGCTTCGCGATCTCGCCCGCGAGACGCGGCTTCGTCTGGCGCGAGCTCAACCTGGTCCTGCTGCCGGACACGCAGCTCTTCCGCAGGCGCGCACGCAGGCCGGAGGCCGCGCGCATCGGCCGGGCGCTGCAGTCGTTCGCGGACCTGCGCACCGGCGACTACGTCGTCCACGAGGACCACGGCATCGGCAAGCTGCTCGGCTTCGAGACGAAGTCCGTCGCCGGCGTCACGCGCGACTACCTGCTGCTCGCGTTTCGCGGCGACGACCGTCTGTACGTCCCCCACGAGCAGATCGGCAAGGTCTCGCGCTACATCGGCGCCGACGCCGGCGCGCCTGCGCTGTCCAAGCTCGGCGGCAAGGCCTGGCAGAACCTCAAGACGCGCGCGCGCACGTCCGTCCGGGAGCTCGCGGGGGAGCTGCTCGCGCTCTACGCGCAGAGGCAGCAGGCGCCGGGAGTCGCGTACGACCTCCGGCACGAGTGGCTGCAGCGGCTCGAGGCCGAGTTCCCGTACCGCGAGACGCCGGACCAGGAGCGCGCGATCGAGGACGTGAAGGGAGACCTCGAGGCGACGCGTCCGATGGACCGCCTCGTCTGCGGCGACGTCGGGTTCGGAAAGACGGAGGTCGCCGTTCGAGCGGCGTTCGCGACTGTCGTCAACGGCAAGCAGGTGATGATGCTCGCGCCGACGACGATCCTCGCGGAGCAGCACTGGAACACCTTCCGCAATCGCTATCGCGACTTCCCGGTGAGGGTCGAGATGGTCTCGCGGTTCAGGAAGCCCGCGGAGCAGCGCGCGACTCTCAAGGACTTCGCCGAGGGAAAGGTCGACGTACTCATCGGCACGCACCGCGTGCTCTCGCGCGACGTCATCCCGAAGGAGCTCGGCCTCGTGATCCTCGACGAGGAGCAGCGGTTCGGCGTCGCGCAGAAGGAGCTGCTGCGCGCGCTCCGGCTCGAGGTCGACGTGCTCGCGCTCTCTGCCACGCCGATCCCGCGGACGCTACACATGTCGATGTCCGGGCTTCGCGACATCTCGATCATCGAGACACCCCCGCAGGGGAGGCGGCCGATCCGCACGACGGTCGGCGAGTACGACGAGGAGACCGTCGCCACCGCCCTGACGCGCGAGAAGGAGCGGGGCGGCCAGAGCTTCTACCTCCACAACCGCGTCGAGACGATCGAGGAAGCGGCGGCGAAGCTCCAGCAGCTCTGCCCGGGCCTGCGCTTCCTCGTCGCGCACGGACAGATGAAGGAGCGCGAGCTCGAGGAGAAGATGCACGCCTTCCTGCGCGGCGACGCCGACGTGCTCGTGTCGACGACGATCATCGAGTCGGGCATCGACATCCCGCATGCGAACACGCTGATCGTCGAGCGCGCCGACGCGCTCGGCCTCGCGCAGCTCTACCAGATCCGCGGCCGCGTCGGCCGCTCCGACGTCACCGCGCACGCGTACCTCTTCTATCCGGACGCGGCCGAGCTGAGCCCGGAAGCGCGCGCCCGGCTCGCAACGCTCGCCGACCACACCGAGCTCGGCTCGGGCTTCGCGATCGCCATGCGCGACCTCGAGATTCGCGGCGCGGGCAACCTGCTCGGCGACGAACAGTCCGGTCACGTCGCCGCCCTCGGCTTCGAGCTGTACGTCGAGCTGCTCGCCGAAGCCGTCGCCGAGCTCTCGGGGCAGCGTCGAGTCGCAGCGCGTCCGGTACGAGTGGATGCGCGTGTCGACGCATACGTGCCGGCGACGTACATCGCCTCCGAAGCGCTGAAGATCGACCTGCATCGACGCCTTGCGCTCTCGGAGAACGAAGACGAGCTGCGCGAGCTCCACGCGTCGGTCGTCGACCGCTACGGGGAGACGCCGGAGCCCGTCGAGAACCTCTTCGCGATCCAGGAGGCGAAGCTGAAGCTGGCGACGCTCGGCGCGGACTACCTCGTCTATCGCGGGGGTCGGGCGTCGGTCGGTCCGCTCGTCCTCGGCTCCGGCGAGCTGCGAATGTTGCGCGGCCAAATCGACACGGCCGTGTACTCGTCGGGCAATCGCGAAGTTACGTTAAGAAGCGGTTCATTCGCAGGGGCGGCGTCGTTGGTTGATGCTATTCTGGCCGCGCGCCAGGCAGCCTGACTCTCCGCTGTGTGGCCGCTCTCTTAATGCGTTACCTGACGAACATGCTTCTTCTCGCGGCCCTTGCCGCGGTCCTGGCGGCCTGTGGCGGCGGCGGTGGCGGAGACGTCCCGAACGACGCAGTGGCGCAGGTCGGCGATCGCACGATCACGCAGGCGCAGTTCGATGCGCTCCTCCAGCAGGCGAAGCGCAGCTACGTGAGCCAGAAGCGCGCCTTCCCGAAGGCCGGCACGCCGGAGTACCAGACGTTGAAGAACCAGGCCGTCCAGTACCTCGTCCAGCGCGTCGAGTTCGCGCAGGAGGCGGACAAGCTCGGCGTCAAGGTCAGCGACAAGGACGTCGACAAGCGGCTCGCCGAGATCAAGAAGCAGTACTTCGGCGGGAGCGAGTCGCGCTACAAGAAGCAGCTCAAGCAGCAGGGGCTGAACGAGGACCAGGTGCGCGACGACATCCGCGCGAACCTCGTCTCGGAGAAGCTCTTCGCCAAGGTCACCGAGAAGGTCAAAGTCGGCGACGCGGACATCAAGAAGTACTACGACGCGCACCAGGACCAGTACGGCGTCCCCGAGCAGCGCGACATCGCGCACATCCTCGTCAAGAAGAAGGCACTCGCCGACCAGCTCTACAAGCAGGTCACTGCGGGTGGCAACTTCTCGGCGCTGGCGAAGAAGTACTCGCAGGATCCGGGCTCGAAGAAGCAGGGCGGCAAGCTGACGATCTCGAAGGGACAGACCGTCGGCCCGTTCGACCAGACGGCCTTCCTGCTCAAGACCGGTCAGGTCTCGCACCCCGTCAAGACGCAGTTCGGCTACCACATCATCAAGGCGCTGAGCGCCGTCAAGGCTGCGAAGGTCACGGCGCTCGACGCGAAGCTGAAGGCTTCGATCCGCCAGCAGCTCGAGCAGCAGAAGAAGAACGACGCGATGACGGCGTGGGTGAACAACCTGAAGAAGGACTTCAGCGGCAAGGTCGATTACCAGGCCGGCTACGCGCCGCCGTCGACCGCGGCGACCACGACAACCGGTTAGCGTGTCCGGCCTCGCGGAGGCCCTTCTCGAGCTGCAAGACCTGACGCGCCGCCTGAGGCGCGATTGCCCCTGGGATCGCGAGCAGACCGTGCGCACGATCGTGCCGCACACGATCGAGGAGGCGTACGAGGTCGCGGACGCCGCCGTGGGCGACGACCCGCAGAAGCTGCTCGACGAGCTCGGCGATCTTCTCTTTCAGGTCTACTTCCTCGCGCTGCTGCTCGAGGAGCGCGGCGCGGGCGACCTCGAGCAGGTGGCGCGACTCATCCACGAGAAGCTGGTGCGCAGGCATCCGCACGTGTTCGGCGAGGTCGAGGCGGAGACCGCCGGCCGCGTGCGCTCGAACTGGGAGACCATCAAGCGCGAGCAGGAAGGCCGGTCGGGGATCTTCCACGACGTGCCCGCGACCCTGCCGTCGTTGTTGCTCGCGCGAAAGGTGCAGCGGCGCGCGGCAGCGATCGACTTCGAGTACGCGGACGTCGACGGCGCGCTCGCAGATCTCGACGACGAGCTGGGCGAGCTGAAGGACGCGATCTCCGGCGCCGGCGGCGAGCCCGCACCGGAGACCGACGCCGACCCGCACGTCTTCGCCGAGCTCGGCGACGTGCTCTTCGCCGCGGTCAACGTGGCGAGGCGCGTGAACGTCGATCCCGAGCTCGTCGCTGCGTGCCGCGTCGAAGCGGTTCCGCGACCGTGTCGAGCGCGCGCAGGAGAGCGCCGCCGCGGCGGGTGAGTCCTTCGTCGAGCTCAGCCTCGAGCGCAAGGACGCGTACTTCGACGAAGCGAAGGAGGAGCTCCGTTGACCAGGATCGAGCAGGTACACGCGCGCCAGATTCTCGACTCGCGCGGCAATCCGACGGTCGAGGTCGACGTGCGTCTCGATTCCGGCGCGCTCGGCCGTGCGGCCGTTCCGTCCGGCGCGTCGACGGGTCAGCTCGAGGCCGTCGAGCTACGCGACGGCGGCGCTGCATACGGCGGCAAGGCCGTGACGAGAGCCGTCGCGAACGTCGACACCGAGATCGCGTCCGCCGTGCGCGGGCTCGACGCCGCCGACCAGGGTGCGGTCGACCGGACGCTGATCGAGCTGGACGGGACGCCGAACAAAGGACGGCTCGGCGCGAACGCGATCCTCGGTGTCTCGCTCGCCGTCGCGAAGGCCGCGGCTGCCGACGCGCGCGTCCCGCTGTACCGGCTGCTCGGCGGCGAGGAGGCGCGGACGTTGCCGGTGCCGATGATGAACGTGATCAACGGCGGCGCGCACGCGCAGAACTCGATCGACCTCCAGGAGTTCATGGTCGTGCCCGCCGGCGCCGAGACGTTCGCCGACGCGCTTCGCATCGGCGCGGAGACGTTCCACGCGCTGAAGGCGGTGCTGCACGAGCGCGGGCTCGCGACCGCCGTCGGCGACGAGGGAGGCTTCGCGCCCGACCTCGCCTCGACGGGCGAGGCGATCGAGGCGATTCTCGAGGCGGCGGAGCGCGCCGGGAACCGGGAGCACGTGGCGATCGCGCTCGATCCGGCGGCGAGCGAGTTCTACTCCGACGGCGTCTACCGCTTCGAGGGTCGAGAGGCCGACGGGCCCGCGATGTCGGAGCTCTACGCGGATCTGAGCGGGCGCTATCCCGATCGTGTCCGATCGAGGACGGCGTGGCGGAGGACGACTGGGAGGCCTGGCGTGCGCTGACGCAGCGGCTCGGCGACCGGCTCCAGCTGGTCGGCGACGACGTCTTCGTCACCAATCCGGAGATCCTCCAGCGCGGCATCGACGAGGGCATCGCCAACGCGATCCTCGTCAAGGTGAACCAGATCGGCACGCTCACCGAGACGCTCGAGACGATCGACCTCGCGCGCCGGAACGGCTACGCCGTCGTGATCTCGCACCGGTCCGGCGAGACCGAGGACACGACGATCGCCGACATCGCCGTCGCGACGAACGCGGGCCAGATCAAGACCGGCGCGCCGTCACGCACCGACCGTGTCGCGAAGTACAACCAACTGCTCCGCATCGAGGAAGAGCTGGGCGACCGCGCGATCTATCCCGGCTGGTCTGCCTTCCCCCGCGCGAGCTAACCTCAGAGGATGGTCGGAGCGGCGAGACGCCGCACGAAAATCGTCGCGACGATCGGCCCCGCGTCCGAGGATCGCGACACTCTCCGCGCGCTCGTCGACGCGGGGATGGACGGCGCGCGCCTGAACTTCTCTCACGGCACGCACGACGATCACGCGAGGCGAAACGCGTTGGTCCGCGAGGTGCAGGAGGAGGTCGGGCGGCCGCTGAGCGTGATCGCGGATCTCCAGGGCCCGAAGCTGCGCGTGGGCGAGCTTGCGGAGCCGGTCGTGCTCGAACGCGGGGGCGAGATCACGCTCGTCGGCGGCGATCACGCCTCCGACGGAGTGCTGAGCGTCAGCCCGGCGGTCATCGGCGACGTGCTCCGGGCCGGGCCACGAGGTGCTGATCGACGACGGCATGATCCGGCTTCATGGTCGAGGAGGTCGAGCACGGCCGCGTCCGCTGCCAGGTCCTCGTCGGCGGCGCGGTCACGAATCACAAGGGCGTGAACCTCCCCGGGGTTCCGCTGCCGATCCCGTCGCTGACGCGCAAGGACACCGACGACCTCGCGTTCGCGCTCGCGATCGGCGTGGACTTCGTGGCGCTCTCGTTCGTTCGCTCCGCGGCAGATGTGCGCGACCTGCGCAAGCTGATCGACGACGCGGGCTCGGAGCGCGCGCGTGATCGCGAAGATCGAGAAGGCCGAAGCCGTCGACGTGCTGGACGAGCTCCTGGAAGCAACCGACGGCGTGATGGTCGCGCGCGGCGACCTGGGAGTCGAGATCGGGCCGGCGGCGGTACCGCTGCTCCAGAAGCGGATCATCCGCCGCTCGCTCGACAACGGAAAGCCGGTGATCACCGCAACGCAGATGCTCGAGTCGATGCTGCACCAGCCCGAGCCGACTCGGGCCGAGGCGAGCGACGTCGCGAACGCGATCCTCGACGGCACGTCGGCGGTGATGCTCTCCGGCGAGACGGCGGTCGGCTCGTATCCACTGGAGGCCGTGCGCACGATGGACGTGATCGCGCGCGAGGTCGAGCCGAGCCTCGGCTACCGGCACGAGATTCCCGAGGCGGCCGACGCACCGAGCGTCGGCAACGCGATGTCGAATGCGGCGTGCGACCTCGCCGAAGCGCTGGGCGCGACGGCGATCCTCGTCCCGACGTTCAGCGGCCGCACGGCCTCGCTGATCGCTCGGCTCCGGCCGCGCCGGCCGATCGCCGGGCTCAGCCATCACCAGTACTCCCTGCAGCAGATGGCGCTCGAGTGGGGCGTGACGCCGCTGTGGATTCCGGAGTCGCCGGACGTCGAGGATCTCTGGAAGATGTCGATCAGCGCCGCGCGCGACGCGGGGCTCGTCGAGGTCGGCGACCGCGTCGTGATCACGGCGGGGACGCAGGTCAATATTCCCGGCTCGACGAACGTGATCAAGGTCGAAGCGGCCTAGCGCTTCGCAGGAGCTCGATTCGGTGGGCACGAACTGGGCGTCACGGTGCGAGGTCGCAAGCGGTCCAAGTCGCGTCGCCTGCTGCGCTGGGCGGCGGTCGGCGCGTTCTGCCTCGTCGCGCTCGCGTACTACCAGCCCGCGCGCCGGTACCTCGACGCGCGCGACACCGTCGCGACGCGCCAGGCGGAGGTGCAGAAGCTGCGGGCGAAGCACCGGCGGCTGGCGCGGCTGGTGGCCGCGTCCACGAGCGATGCGGAGCTGGCGCGGGAGGCGCGTCGCCTCGGACTGGTGAAGCCGGGCGAGCGGCTGTTCATCGTGAAGGGCATCGACCGCTGGATCGAAGCGCCACGCTAGCGTCGGCCGCGGTGGATGACCGTACAGCGATCGAGCGACAGCTGGGACGCCCGCCGCGCGCCTTTCGGCGCGTCGTCGCCCGCTGCCCCTTCGGCTGTCCCGCCGTCACCGAGCAGGCGCCTTTCGACGACCGCGGCGCGCCGTTCCCGACGACGTTCTGGCTGACCTGTCCCTTCCTCGTCGCGGCGATCTCACGGTTGGAGGCGGACGGCGGCGTCGACGACTGGACGAAGCGAGCGCGACGCGACGGCGATCTGCGGCGCAGCCTTGCCGACGCCGAGCGGGAGCAGAGGGCGCTGCGTCCCGAGCTTCCGGTCGGGATCGGCGGCTCGTCGCGTCCCGGGCAGTCTCAAGTGCCTGCACGCGCACGCGGCATTCGCCCTCGCGCGCAGCGGCTACGAGCTCGGGGATCGGATTCTCGCGGAGGTTCCGAGGATGTGGCCGGAGCGATCGATGCTGCACGGGCTAGCATCGGCTGCGTGTCCGTCCAGACCGCACGCGACGACTGGGAGCGCGCCGCCTCGGACCTCGATGCCCAGAGCAAAGAGCCTCGCCGCCGGCAGCAGTTGCTCGATGCCGTCGAGGCGGTGACGGCCGAGCTCCGCGCGCGCGTCGGCCAGACGTACACGCTCGAGGAGCTCGTCGAGGCGTACGGCGACTCGGATCGGTGGGGCCGCGACGCGATCTGGGAGCGAGCGCCGTACGACGGCTGGCCGCGCGACGTGGCGCTTGCGATCGACGCCGCCTTCCACGCCTATGCGCGTGGCGCGGCCGACTTCGAGCCGTGATCGCCCGCCCCGCGCGCCGTCGTCGCAGGCGGCGCGCCCGCCGCGGCTGGATCGTCGCGCTTCTTCTCGTCGTCGTGTTCGCCCTCGGCGTCGCGCTCGGACAGGCGCTGCACGACAATCCGCGTCCCGGCGGCACACAGACACGCTTTCTGACTTACAGTCCGTAAGTCTCAGAGTTTTCTGCAATAATGGAGTTTAACTTTGCAGCAGTTTTGGATAGATTCTTTTTGACAGTGGCTTACCGCGACATTCCCGGACGGCGCGCCCCGGCAACAGAGCCGGACTGGCTCACACTTGGGCCAGGCCGCGAAGTACCTCGGCGTCGCCCAGAGCACGATTCGGAAGTGGTCCGACCAGGGCCGCGTTCCGGCGTTCTACACGCCCGGCGGACACCGCCGGTACCGAAGGCTCGATCTCGACAGATTTCTCGAAAACTCCGGTCCGGGCGCCCGCGAGCAGCACGGCCCGACGGTTCTCGTCGTGGACGACGACCAGAACGTGCGCGAATACATGCGCGTGAGCCTCGAGCTCGAGGGGTACGCGGTGGTCGAGGCCGGCAACGCCGAAGAGGGCCTTGCAGCTCTCGAAGCGGATGCGAAGCCGCAGCTGATCCTGCTCGACGTGATGATGCCCGGCACCGACGGCTGGGAGATGCTGCAGCGAATCCAGGAGCGCCACGGCGCAATTCCGGTCGTCATGTTCAGCGGCCAGGTCGACGAGCAGTCCGCCGAGCGCGCGGCCGAGCGCGGAGCTTCGGCATTCGTCGGCAAGCCGTTCGATCCGCAGCAGCTCATCGAACGCGCGAAGCAGATCCTTCCGCTGTAGCGGCGGCTGAGCCGCGTCGCGGGCGAGCGTGACCGATCTCGATCAACGACTCGAGCGGTGGATCGTCGGTCATCGCGCCGAGCCGTTCAACACCTTCTTCGTGGCGCTTTCGCACATCGGGAGCTTCGGCCTGGTGTGGTTCGTGATCGCAATCGTCGCGGCGTTCGTCCTGCGGCGTCCGCTGGTGCTGCCGATGGTGGTCATCGCGTACTTCTCGACGGCGGCGATCACCGACGTGATCAAGATCGTCGTCGACCGGCGGCGACCGATCGACCACCCGCTCGTCCCGGAGCTGACCACGCCTTCCTTTCCTTCGGGCCACGCAGCGACGAGCTTCGCGTGCGCCGCGACGCTCGCCGCGTACGTCTCGAAGCGCGGCGCGGTCGTGCTCTACGTGCTCGCTGCGGCGATCGCGTACTCGCGCGTGTACGTCGGCGTCCACTACGGGCTCGACGTGCTGGCCGGAGCAGCGCTCGGCCTGATCGTCGCTAGAGCTCTTCGGCCGCTTCCAGCAGTCCTGCAACGATCACGGCGAGCGCCGCGAGCAGGCTGATCCAGATTCCGATGCCGCGGCCGTCGGCCGGAAGAAACTGCTCCGGAATCTTGACGACGCGGATGAGGACGAGGACCGTGGCGATCGCGCCGAGCCCGATCACGACGAGGCTCTCGGGCACCGCGGCCGGAAGCTCGATTCCGGCCTGGCGCAGGGCGACCAGCGCCAGCACCGCGAGCCCGATGAAGAAGACGAGCTTGCCGAGCACGCCGGTGTGCCAGCCGATCACGCTGATCGTCAGCCCGTCGCCGGAGCCGACGTACCAGCCCATCAGCGTCGACAGCATGAGCACGAGCCCCGCGAGCGGCGTCAGGCGCTCGCCGACGGCCCAGAGCCGGATGGGCGAGGGCTGGTCGGGACGCGTGATGGGCTCATTTGTTTGCACGAGGTAAAGTATGGGCACCGTGAAGGCTGGTAGCCGCACCAGTGTCGTCGGGAAAGGGGTCAAGCATGCCTGAGATCGAGGCCGCACCGAGCGAGGAGCTCGGCGACTTCGTGCTATTCGCCTCGTCGGGGATGCACGCAAAGGGGGAGTTCCACTGCGCGGAGTGCGGGTACGGCGTCACCGTCTACCGCGAGTTGCCGCGCTGCCCGATGTGCGGCGGCGAGGAATGGGAGCAGAGCGCGTGGAGCCCGTTCGGTCGGGCCCGCGTCAGCGCCGAGCGGGCGGCCGAGCTCGCGTCGGGCGCGCGGCTCTAGAGCCCGAAGAGGCGCTGCACCTCGGCCCACGCCGTGAGGCTGAGGACGACGAAGACGAAGACGAGCAGCGCCAGCGTGACCGCGAAGCGCAGGCCTGCGAGCTGCGCCGCACGGCGCCGTTCCATGCGCAACCGTCGCTTCGTCCGGTGGAAGCCGTACGCCCACTGAACCGCGTCGGTGACGTCGACCGGCGGCGTCTCCGCGGTCCGCGGCTCCGCGTCGGTCGTGCTTCGTTCGGGCCGACCCATCACGTCGAAGTCTAGACCTGCGCCGCCGCGAGACCTTTTCACTAGAGTCGGCGGACGCACGAAGCACGGATCTCGCCGGTGTCCAGTCCTCTGATCAACGCCGCTCCCGAGGAGCGCTCCGAGTCGCCGGCCGTGCGCGACCGGCGCGCTGCGCGCGCTCGTCGCTGCAGTCGGCGCTGCCCTTTCCGGCTCGCGCGCCGACGCCCTCGATGCGTTCGCCGCCGCGGCGGCTGAAGCGTGCGCCGCCGACGTTGCGATCGTCCGCCTGGTCGCGCCCGATGGAGACGAGCTGCACGCGCGGGCAGTCCATTCGGTGTCGCCTTCGCTCGCCGCCGAGCTCGCAGGATCTCGCATCGCCGTCGGCGAGGACGAGCGGTCGACCCAGCTCGCCTTCTCCTTCAGCGCGCCGTTCGAGTACGAGGGCGAGACCCTCGGCGTCCTGTCGGTCCTCCGCAACAGCGCGCCGTTCACGGACGGAGACCGTTTGCTCGCCGAGCTTGCCGCCGGCGAGCTGGCGCTCGTCCTTCAAGCGCTGCCCGCTCCGCTCGAGGGCGACGAGGAGTCGAACGGGCGGACTCTCGGCCTCGTCGGCGAAGGGCTCGCCGCCGGCGCCGACGGCGCGGGCGCACCCGATCACGTGGCGCGCCTGGCCGCGGAGGCGTCCGGCGCGGAGGCCGTCCTGCTCTGGCGCGCAGACGGCGAAGAGCCGCGGCTCGTGGCGGTGTCGGGAGACTCGCCCGCGGCCGAATCGGCTGCGCTCTCGGCCGCGCGCGTCGTGCTCCACTCGCGGAACTTCCTCACGCGCGATCGGATCGGTGGAGGCTTTTTCGTCAGCCTGCGGCTCGGCGAGCCGGCGATCGGCGTGCTCCAGCTCGTGTTCGACGAGGAGCCGGACGAGCGCGACATCGCCGGGCTGACGACGTTCGCGCTTCGCGCTTCGGAGGCGCTGCGGGCCGGCGACCGCGCGCAGGGAAGCCGAGCGCGAGCTCGACCGTACGCGCGCGCTCCTCGAGGTCGTCGGCCAGGCGACCGCGCAACTGTCGGTTCAGCACGCGGTCGCGACCGCGGTCCAGCACGCGGGCGTGCTGCTCGGCGCCGAGCGAGTCGCTGTCTACCTCCGCGAGGGACAGCGGCTGGAGCTCGAGAGCGCGAAGCAACCTCGTCGGGCCGCACGAGCGCGTCGCCGAGCGGCTGCTCGAGCTGGTCCTCGGCCGCTACCGCGGACGCGGGATCGTCGTCGTTCCCGACCTCGACCGCGAGCCCGCGCTCGCCGACGTGCGTGACGCAGCCGCAGAGGCGGACATTCACGCGGCCCTCGCGCTGCCGCTCGTCGCCGGCGGCGAGGCGATCGGGCTGCTCGCGGTGTACCCCGACGAGGGAGCCGTTGTCGCCGATCACGACGAGGCATTGTTCACGGCGCTCGCGACGCAGCTCGCGATCGCCGTGCACAACGCGCGCCTTCACGAGCGCGCGAACATGCTCGCGGCCGCACGCGACCGCTCGCTCGCGGCGGAGCGCGAGACGGCGCGGCGACTTCGCGCCCTGTACGAGATCTCGCAGTCGTTCGCTCAGAGCCTTTCGCTCGAGGCGACGCTCGAGGCGCTGGCACGAAGCGCCGCGGAGCTACTCGACGTCGACGCCGCCGTGATCCGCATGCCCGACGCGCGGCGCGAGCTGCTGACGACGCGTGCGTATCACGTGCGGGACACGCGCCTCGAGCCGGCGGTTCGGCCGGTGCTCGTTCGCCCGCAGGCGTTCGACGCGCTCGCCATCCAGCGGCTGTTCCGAACACGCCGCCCGATCATCCTCAGACCGCAGCTCGCGAACGAGCTCGGCGGCTCGCACCGGCTGCTCGCGCCGTTTCTCGAGAAGGGCGCGACCGCGGCGATCCTCCCGATCGCGACGCCGGGCGAGGTCGTCGGCGACGCTGACCGTCATCTCGTTCGACCCGCTCCGACCAATCATGCGCGCAGGGCTCCAGACCGCGCTGTCGATCGCAGCACAGGCGGCGCTCGCGATCGACAACGGTCGCCTGTACCAGCAGCAGAAGGAGTTCGCGGACACGATGCAGCGCTCGCTGCTGCCGCGGTCCCACCCGCAGCTCAGCGGCCTCGAGATCGGCGAGGTCTACGAGTCGTCGGCGCGCGTCGACGTCGGAGGCGACGTCTACGACTTCGTCGAGCTCGGCGACGGAAGGCTCGCCGTCGTGCTCGGCGACGTGACCGGGCACGGGATCGAGGCGACCGCCGACATGGCGATGGCCAAGTTCGTCTTTCGCTCGCTCGCGCGCGAGCACTCGGCGCCCGGCGACTTCCTCGCGTCGGCGAACGAGGTGGTCGTCGGCGAGATCGCCGCGGGCAAGTTCATCACGATGGTCTATCTCACCGTCGACGCCGCCACCGGCGAGATCGTCGCGGCGAGCGCCGGACATCCCGCGCCGCTGCTCGTCTCCGCGGAGGGCGAGGTGACGCAACTCGACGTGCGCGGCCTCGCGCTCGGCGTCGAGTCCGGCCAGGAGTACGACGAGCAGCGCGCGCACGTCGAGGCGGGCGGGGCGATCGTCCTCTACACCGACGGCGTCATCGAGGCCCGACTGAAAGGAGAGCTGTACGGGCCCGAGCGCCTCATGCGGGTCGTCTCGGCGTCGTACGGCCTCGGCGCGACCGAGATCGCGGAGGCGGTCATCGCCGACTGCCGCGCGTTCGCCGGCGAGCTCGGCGACGACTGCGCCGTCGTCGTGATCAAGAAGACGGCGTAACCAGCCGCGGCCGGGGAACCCCGGAGCCGTGGCTATCATCAACGACGTTCCGCGGGCCTTCCGCGTCACCTCACACCAGTCTGGACGATCATGAAACGCGGTCTCGCCGTCTCCCTGCTGTTCGCTTGCGCCGCCGCCGGCGTGCTGTCCGCGTACGCGCTCGCAGGCGGTCGCCTGCCCGCCGCGGTGACAACGCTCGTCACCGTGACGACCGGCACGACGTCGACCGGCACGACGACGACGGGCACCACGACCGGGACCACAACGATCTACACGACGACGACCGCCACGACGACGACCGTCCGGAAGCCGCCGCCGCCGCCGAAGACGCTGCCCGAGGGCGTCACCGTGGGCGGTGTCCCCGTCGGGAACCTCCTGCCCGGGTCAGGCGACGAAGCAGATCAAGAAGTACTTCTCGTCCCCGCTGGAGCTCACTCTCGGCCGGCGGCTGTTCCGCGTGAACCCGAATACGCTCGCTGCGCCGAGGCTCACGCGCGCGCTGACGCAGGCGCGGAAGGCGCGGCCGTTTGCGAACTTGCCGCTCGACGTCAACGTGCGGACGCCGAAGGTGCGCGCGTACGTCGCAAAGCTCGCCGGGAAGATCGACAGGACAGCGGTCGACTCGACCCTGCTCCTGCGCGGGCTCAAGCCCTACGTGACGCCGGACCGGCCGGCCGTCGCACTGAATCGCGAGCGCGCCGTCCAGGCGATCTCGACGCTGCTGGCCCGGAACGTGCGCGATCACGATCGTCCTGCGCACGAAGGAGACACCGGCGCGCGTGAACCGGCGCAACTTCGGCCCTGTCGTCGTCATTCATCGGGCCTCGAACCAGCTCTACCTCTACAAGGGCATGCGCCTGAACCGCCTCTTCCCGGTGGCGACCGGTCAGAGCGTCTACCCGACGCCGCTCGGCGCCTTCCACGTCATCGTCAAGTGGCGGAACCCGTGGTGGTATCCGCCCGCGTCTCCATGGGCGGAGGGGGAGAAGCCGATTCCGCCCGGGCCTGACAACCCGCTCGGCACCCGCTGGATGGGCATCTCGGCACCGGGCGTCGGCATCCACGGCACGAACAACGAATCCTCGATCGGCTATTCGGTCTCGCACGGATGCATCCGCATGCACGTGAGGGACGCGGAGTGGCTGTTCAACCGCGTGGACATCGGAACGCCAGTGTTCATCGTCGCGGCGTAGCCGCCGCGCGCCGCGTCTACAGTGACGGACCGATGAGGCTGTTCCGTCTGGGTGCGCAGGCGCTGTCGGTTGCGCTCGTCGCCGCGCCTGCTCGGCCTGCTCGTCTGGAAGGTCGCGCATCAGACCGGATCGAGCAACGTGGCCGCGCAGGTGACGAAGGGGAAGACACCCGCCGCGCCGGACTTCTCGCTGCCGCGACTCGACGGCGACGGGAAGCTGAGCCTCGCGGCGTACGACGGCAAGCCGCGCGTCGTCAACTTCTGGGCCTCGTGGTGCGGGCCGTGCCGCGACGAGGCGCCGCTCCTGCAGGACGCCGCGCGCGACTACCGCGGGAAGCTCGTCGTGCTCGGCGTCGACTACCAGGACTTCACCGGCGACGCGCGCAAGTTCGTCCGCAAGTTCGGCCTGACCTACCCGATCGTCCGCGACGGCAACGGCAGCCTTCTGTCGCGCTGGGGCGTCACGGGCGCGCCCGAGTCGTTCTTCATCGACGGCTCCGGAAAGGTCGTCGGACACGTTCCCGGCGCGGTCACTGAGGAGACGCTCGCGCAGGGCATCGAGAAGGCGCTCAACGGATGAGGATCTTCGCGGCGTTGCTCATGGCGCTCGCGCTGGCACCGGTCGCGGCCGCGAGCGACCGCCATCCCACGCTCGGCGACCTCGAGGGCGAGGTGATCTGTCCGACGTGCCATACGACGCTCGACCAGTCCTCGTCGCCGATCGCGACGCGGATGAAGGCGTTCATCGCGGCGCGGATCCGCGCCGGCGACACGAAGAGCGAGATCGAGCAGAAGCTCGTCGCGCAGTTCGGGCCCGAGGTGCTCGCGCGCCCGTCGAAGCACGGCCTCGACCTCGCCGCATGGCTCCTGCCGCTGGGTGTGCTGGTCGTCGGCGCGGCGGGTCTCGGCGCGGCGATCTGGAGGTGGCGCGGCACGGCGCGCGAGTCGGCGCGACCGTCGCCGGCTCCACTCGATCCCGAGCTCGAGCAGCGCATCGACGAGGAGCTCGCCCGCTTCGAGGCCTAGTGTGGTCGGCCGGATCCCGATCGTGTTCCTCGCGGGCTTCGCGTCGTTCGTCGCACCCTGCGTGCTGCCGCTCGTGCCGGGTTATCTGTCGGCCGTCTCGTCGATGGAGGCGCGACAGCTCGGACGTCCGGGCGCGGCGCGTCGCGTGCTCGTGGGAAGCGTTCCGTTCGTGCTCGGCTTCACGCTCGTCTTCGTCGCGCTCGGCGCGCTCGCGGGCGCCCTCGGCAGCGTCGTCGACCGGCGCGTCTTCCAGGAGATCGCCGGCCTCGTGCTCGTCGTCATCGGCCTCGCGTTCGCGCATCTGCTTCCGATGCCGCAGCGTCTCGTGGCGCCGAGCTTGCTCGTCGGCGCGCGCGACAGCGGCTCGAACGTGCTTCTCGGCGGCGCCTTCGCGGTGTGCGCGGCGCCGTGCGTGTCGCCGATCCTCGTGTCGGCACTCATCCTCGCGGGCAGCTCGAGCACGGTGACGCAGGGAGCGGTGCTCCTGTTCGCGTACTCGCTCGGGTCTCGCGATTCCGTTCGTCCTTGCCGGGCTCGTGTTCGCGCCCGCAATGGGGAAGTTCCGCTGGCTGCGCGATCGCTTCCACTACTTCGAGCTCGTCGGCGGGCTCATGCTCGTCGCGCTCGGCCTGCTGTTCTTCTTCGACCGGATGTGGTGGCTGCGGTCGACCTTTCACCACTTCGTCTAGAGGGCGGGCGGCGCGAGCTCGAGCGACCCGGCGGCGACCGTTTCGCGTGCGCGTTCGACTTGCGCGAGCATCGCCGCGACGTCGATGCCTCGATGCACCGGTGCGAAAGACGCGAGCCGTCGCGCGGCCTTCTCGAGCTGCCGCTCGCATCCTCGGCGGTTGCCGCGGCCCGCCTGGTACCACGCGACGGTCACGTGCACGAGCCCCTGGAAGAAGTCGCGTTCTTCGGGCGCCGCCGCGCGCCACTCCAGCTCGAGCTCCTCGTGAGCGGCGAAGAACTCGCCCGAGCGGATGAGCTCGACGCCGTTAAGGAAGTGCGACCTGGACGTCCCCGTCCTCCACGCGGACCTCGTACGTGCCGAGGCAGATGGCGTGGTCGAAGTCGTTCAGGCCGGTACGGACGTCGTAGGTCCACCCGTGCCACGGGCATCTGAGCAGGTGATCGTCGAGCCGGCCTTCTCCGAGCGGGCCCTTCAGATGGAGGCAGGCGCCCGCGGTGGCGTAGAACTCGTCCCCGACTCGGGTGAGGGCGATCTCGACGTCGCCCGCCTGCACCTGCCTTGCTGTCCCGGGCGCGATCTCGTCCGCCCTGGCGACCGTGACGAACATGCCCTCGACAGTACCAGCGTCCGCGTCGTAGGCTTTCGCCAATGGCAACGATCCTGCTGGCAGGGGTCGACCTGTTTTTCAGGGGGAAGCTCGAGGCGGCATTGCCCGGCCATCGCTTCGTGACCGCCGACTCCGTCGAGGTGCCCGATCTCGTCATCTGCGACATCGCGCGGATCGATCCGGACGACGTCGTCGAGACGTATCCGGAGGTGCCGATCCTCGGCTTCACGAACCACAACGACACCGCCGGACTGCGCAGCGCGCACGCCGCCGGCTTCGATCACGTCGTCGCGAAATCGGCCCTGGAGGACCGTGCGAGAGATGTCGTGCAGGCCCTCAGCCCCTCGCTAGAGTAGGCCGCCATGACCTACGTGATCGGCGAGCCGTGCATCGACATCAAGGACCGTTCGTGCGTCGACGTCTGCCCCGTCGACTGCATCCACGAGGCGGATCGGATGCTCGTCATCGATCCCGAGGAGTGCATCGACTGCGGTGCGTGCGAGCCCGAGTGTCCGGTCGAGGCGATCTTCCCGGAAGATGCGCTGCCGGAGAAGTGGGAGCCGTTCGTCAAGATCAACGCGGCATACCTCGAAGGGTTCGACGTCGTGAACAAGCTCGTCACCGATTACGCGACCGAGCACAACGTTCAGAACGAGCCGATCAACTAGGACGATGTTCGTGTTCGTTGTTTTGTAGTTCGCGAACACGTCGTCCGACATCTTCTTTACGCTCGTTGCACGTTTCGAGCAAGCGTGTAACAAGCACAACGCTTGCAGGAACACGCACGCAGGCGTAAAACCGCACTGCGAACGCACATGTCTGTGCAAGCGAACAGGAGGATGCACATGCCTCAGGAAAGTTGGGGCGACCAGTCGCCTCAAGAGACGCCGAGCGAAGAACGCTCGTACGACTCACCCGAAGCGAGCATGGACGAAGAGTCCCGCTCGACGGAGGCGAACGCCCCGGCAATCCCGGCGGCCACGTCGCGCTCCGGTAGTGCGAAGCGCAGCACCGCCAAGCGTTCGACGGCGAAGCGTTCGACCGCCAAGCGCTCCGCGGCGAAGCGTTCGACGGCGAAGCGCTCGTCGGCAAAGCGTTCGACCGCCAAGCGCTCCGCGGCGAAGCGTTCGACGGCGAAGCGCAGCACCGCCAAGCGTTCGACTGCCAAGCGTTCGACGGCGAAGCGCGGCACGGCGAAGCGTTCGACCGCAAAGCGCGCCACCTCGAAGCGTTCGACCGCCAAGCGTTCGACCGCGAAGCGCGCGTCCGCGAAGCGCGCCACCTCGAAGCGTTCGACCGCCAAGCGCGCGTCCGCGAAGCGTTCCACCGCGAAGCGCTCGACCGCGAAGCGTTCGACGGCCAAGCGTTCCACCGCGAAGCGCTCGACCGCGAAGCGTTCGACGGCCAAGCGTTCCACCGCCAAGCGCTCGACCGCGAAGCGTTCCACCGCCAAGCGCTCCACGGCGAAGCGTTCGACCAGCAAGCGCTCGACTGCCGGTACGCAGAAGGTAGGGCGTTTCGGCTCTTTTCCACGTGGTATCCCCCCTCCGAGACCACGAGGGGGGATGACACGTGCCGCAGAAGGCATGGAGCAACAAACGGGAACGTCAGTACGAGCACATCAAGGAGAGCGCGGAGGAGCGCGGCGAGTCGACGAAGCGCGCGAAGCAGATCGCAGCCGCCACCGTGAACAAGGAGCGGGCGCGTAAAGGCGAGTCGAAGACGGCGTCGCGCTCGTCGACGAACGACATCTCGTCCGGACGCAGGGGCGGCCTCCGCTCCGGGACGAACCGCGCGAAGGGT
This sequence comes from uncultured Actinomycetes bacterium, assembly GCA_963708685.1. Taxonomy (GTDB): domain Bacteria; phylum Actinomycetota; class Thermoleophilia; order Gaiellales; family Gaiellaceae; genus DASVFB01. The sequence goes on along the minus strand of CAVPTP010000006.1, from coordinate 48,938 downwards.
CGCACGAAGGAGCAGCTCTACAACGAGGCGAAGCGGCGAGGGATCAAGGGTCGCTCCCGCATGACGAAGCAGCAGTTGCAGAGCGCCATCGCAGGCAAGAGCTAGATCGCTACCCTAGGCGACGTGGAACCGAGGACACTCGACCACGTCGCCTTCTGGGTCTCCGACCGCGAGGCCGCCGTCGACGTCGCGACGGATCGGCTCGGTTTGCACGTCATCGATCGGCAGGACAACTTCACGCTGATCGGCTCGCACGCGCGGCACGGAAAGCTGACGCTCTTCGACGCAGATGGTCCGCGTGATCCCGGCGCGCTCAAGCACGTCGGTCTGCGCGTGAGCTCGATCGACGGCCCGGACGTGCTGACGCTTCCGAACGAGATCGAGATCCGTCTCGTCGAAGCGCCCACCGAGGTGGAGTACGACCTCGACCATGTCGCCCTCTACACGGCAGACCCCGAGGTCACCGCCGAGGCGTATCTCGACTACGGCTTCGCGCCGGCCGAGCCGCGGGACGGTGTGCCGCGAGTCGAGGTCGGCGGCGCGTTCGTCGAGTTCCATCGAGGAGATCCAGGTAACTCGGAGCGGCCGCTGCTCAACCATCTCGCGGTGCTCGTCGATTCGGCGGAGGACCACAAGCGCGACGCCGAGGAAGTCGGCATCGAGGTCGAGCGGTTCGTCGACGCGGCGAACACGCTTGCCGTCTTCGTGTGGGGCCCGGACCGCGTGCGCATCGAGTACGTCGAGCACAAGCCCAGCTTCTCGCTGACGTGACCTTGCACATCGCCGGGGCCGGCATGGCCGGTCTCTGCGCAGCGGTGCGTGCGCGCGAGCTCGGGCTCGACGTCGTCGTCTACGAGAAGGGCGATCGGCCGGGCGGCTCGATGCTGCTCTCGTCGTGCGTCGTCTGGCGCTATCGCGATCTCGACGCGTTCCGGGCCGAGTGCCCGCGCGGCGACCCGCAGTTGCAGCGGCTGGTCATCGAGCGTCTGGACGACGCGATCGACTGGCTGCGCGGCCTCGGCGCCGAGGAGATCTGGTCGGAGACGGGGAACCCGCGAACGGTCGGCGTGCGGTTCGATCCGCAGCAGCTGACGGAGACGCTCGTGCGCTCTGCCGGCGACATCCGTTTCGCCGAGCCTGCGCCGCGCCGGCAAGACGCCGCTGCTGCTCGCGACCGGCGGCTTCCAGGGCGACCGGGAACTCGTGCGCGAGCACATCGCACCCGGCGGTGAGCTCTTCGTCCGCTCGAACAGCTGGAGCGCCGGCGACGGCCTCCGCGTCGGGCTCGAGCGCGGCGCCGCGCTCTCATCGGGAATGGACGAGTTCTACGGACGCGCAATGCCGGCGCCGCCCGCGGGTGTGCCCGAGGATCGGTTCGTCGAGCTTGCGCAGCTCTACGGACGGCATGCCCTCGTCCTCGACGATGAGGGCCACGAGTTCGCGCCCGACCCGATCTCCTGGTCGGAGATCGATCTCGTGCAGGCGATCGCACGCAGGCCGAACGCGAGCGCGTGGTACGTCGTCGATGAGGACGCGCTCGCGCGGGAGATCCGCGGTCGCACGGTCAACGACATGGTCGAGGCCGCTCGCGAGGCCGGCGGCGAGGTGCTGCTCGCCAATGAGCTCGGGATCGACCTCCCGAGTTCTTACCGCTACGCGGTGCACGTCGTCGCGGGGATCACGCACACGATCGGCGGGCTCCGCGTCGATGCTCAGGCGCGGGTTCTCGACGGAGACGGCGGCCCGATCGAGGGCCTCTACGCCGCAGGCGCGGATGCAGGGGGAATTTCGGCTGGCGGCTACGCGAGTGGTCTTGCGTCGGCGCTCGTCCTGGGCCGGGCAGCCGCCGAGACGGCCGCGGCCGCATAAGCCACGTCACTTGGTCAGACCAACGTGACGACGGTGTGACGAGAATGTGACGCGAATCGGCGTCGCTCCGGGGATCTGGCTCGCTGCCTAAGTCGATGGCCGAACGCGACACGCCTCTGCGGGCGCCGTCGTCTGGTCAGACGAACGTGAACGACTCGCGACACGGCTGTGCCGAGAGGCGCGCGGCTAACCCTGGAGGTACGCGCACGCGCGCGAGTCGTGCGGGAGCGGCGACGGCGCGATCTTGAGGACCGTCCAGTGCTTCCCGTCCGACTCGACGGTCTCGCCGACCTGCGGCAGCTCGCCGTGCTCCTCGCGAAGCACGTAGCCGGACGGGCTCCACACGAAGGCGAGATACGTCTGCTGGTCGTTCACGCGCCGGAATGCTAATCGCGCGCGGCGCTCGGCGGCAGCTCGAGCACGATCTTCGTGCCGGCTCCCTGATCGAACGTCAGCCGGCCGTTCAGCGTCCGCGCGCGTTCGGCGAGCACGTCGAAGAACTCGCGTCGACGTTCCTGCGCGCCGTCGTCGACGATCGTCGTGATGAAGCGGTCGTCGTGCCCGCGCTCGATCCGGACGGAGATCGAAGTCGGCGGCCCGCGGCGGACCGCGCCGTTGAGCGCCTCGCGAACGATCTGATAGAGCGCCGCCTGCGTCCGCTCGGCGAGCTGCTCGGCAACCTCGACGTCGAGGCTCGATCTCCAGCTCGCGCTCCTCGCGCACCTGGTCGGCGAGCTCGATCACGGCAGGAGTGAAACCCTGGTCTCGCAGGACGACGGGCTCGAGATTGAACGAGAGATCGCGCAGCGACCGGATCGCGCTGCGGTGCAGCTTGAGGGCGTCGGCGAGCACGCGCCTCGGCGGCATCGAGATTGCCGACTGTCGATCTCGTGTCCGACGGCGTCGAGCATGAGCGCGATGCCCGAGAGCGTCTGCACCGGCCCGTCGTGCAGGAAGAGGGCGAGTCGCCGTCGCTCGTCCTGCTCGGCGGTGATCAGCCTCTGCGCGAGAAGGTCGAGCTCGTCCCCGCCCTCCTGCTCGGGCCGGGCCACCTCGTTCACTAGTCGATGATCGCGTCGCGCAGCGCGATCGCAACTGCCTGCGTCCGGGTGTCCGCCTCGAGCTTGGCGAGGATGTGGCGCACGTGGCTCTTCACGGTCTCCTGGCTGATGAAGAGCCGCTTCGCGGCATCGGCGTTCGACATCCCGTCGGCGAGGAGTTGCAGGATCTCGCGCTCGCGCGGCGTGAGCATCTCGTCGCGCTCGCGGCCACTCAGGAACGCCGGCATCAGCGCCGGGTCGATGAACGTGTCGCCCGCCGCGACCCGCTCGATTGCGCGCACGAGTGTGTCGTGCGGAGCCTCTTTCAGGATGTAGCCCTTCGCGCCCGATTCGAGACCGCGCGCGAGCAGCGAGCGCTCGCTGTACGCCGTGAAGATCAGCACCGCGACGTTCGGATCCTTCTCGGTCAGCTCCTTCGTCGCCTCCAGGCCGTCGAGCACCGGCATGCGCACGTCCATCAGCACGACGTTCGGCCGGCGACGCTCGACGAGGTCGATCGCGGAGCGGCCGTCGGCCGCCTCGCCGACGACGCGGATGTGCGGCGTCCGCGAGAGCGAGAGGCGCAAGCCTTCGCGAACGACCTCGTGGTCGTCGACGATCAAGCACGTGATCTCGCTCTGCATCGGACGATCGTATCCCTGTCGGTCGGATGCGACTACAGGGTCAGCGCCAGCTGCTCCGGCTCTGGCGGCGGCGCGAGCCTCACCGGACGGCGATCGCGGATGCCGTGCTCGCGCGCAAGCCGCGCCACCTCCGCGCGTACGGGCTGCGTCTTCTCCTTCGGGAGATACGCGCGGCCGTCCGCGTACAGCGTCTTCGTAGCGCGGCAGCTCGTCGGGCCACTCGCGTGCGAGGCTCTCGAGAAAGTGCTCGCGCGTCCCCGGCTTCAGGAAGAGGAGATTCGCCCAGATGCCCGTGGCGCCCGCCTCGCGCGCCGCGCGAACGACGGCCTCGAGCTGCTCGGGTCGGTCCGAGAGACCCGGGAGGATCGGCGCCATCCCGACGCGCGCATCGACGCCTGCGTCCACGAGCTCGCGCAGTGCGCGCAGACGCTGACGCGGGTGCGCGGTCGACGGCTCGGTCCGCCGCCACACGTCCTCGTCGATCGTCGGGATCGAGAACGTCACCGACACGTCTGAACGACTCGCCCCCTCGCGCAGGACGTCGACGTCCCGCACGATCATCGGGCCGCGAGTGATGATCGAGAACGGATTCGACGCGGCGGCCAACACTTCCAGGCACGCGCGCGTGAGCCGGTACCGGCCCTCGGCCGGCTGGTACGGATCCGTCGCGGCGCCGACGACCACCGTCGAGCGCTCCCACGACGGGCGCGCCAGCTCGCGCGCGAGCACGTCGGCGACGTTCACCTTCACGCGGATCGAGCGGCCGTACCGCTCGTCGGAGGGACGGTCGGCCCGGCGCTCGAACGCGCGGACGTAACAGAAGGTGCAGCGGTGCGCGCAACCCGTGTAAGGGTTGAGCGACCACTCGAACATCATCCCGCGAACGCGGTTCAGCGCGCTCCGGCAGGGCTCCTCGCGATACTCGACCTGCATGTCGGAGATTCTAGAACATACGTTCGCAGAGGATGCCGTCCGCCGGATCACGCTCCCGCTGCCGACCGGCCCGCGGCACGTGCACTGCTACGTCGCGGCGGGAACGCTCTTCGACACCGGCCTCGGCGTGGAGGCGCCGGCGTGGGGCGAGCTCGGCATCGAAAGGATCGCGATCACGCATTTCCATCCCGACCACGTCGGCGGCGCGGAGGCCGCCTCGGCCGCGACCGGTGCGGCCGTCTACCAGGGGGCGCTCGACTACGCGCAGTGCGAGCGCGTCTGGGGATCCGGCGACTGGCCGGAGCGGATCGCCGAGTGGTTCCTCGCGCACGGCGTGCCAGCCGCGATCTCGAACGAGCTGATCGAGCAGGGTCACGCGTTCGCGCCGTTCATCCGTTTCGCACGCGACCCGGAGCTGCTGTACGAGGGCAGCGAGCTCGACGGCTGGCAGGTCCTCGATCTTCCCGGCCACGCCGACGGTCACATCGGTTTTCTTCGCGACGGCGTGCTCGTCGGTGGAGATCACCTCCTGGCTCGGATCACGCCCGCCGTCGGGCTCTATCCGGAGAGCCGGCCGGATCCGCTCGGCGATTACCTCGCCTCGCTGGAACGGACGATCGAGCTCGCGCCGCGCGTCGTGTATCCCGGTCACGGCGATCCGATCGCAAACGCCGCCGAACGCGCCCGCGAGATCGTCGAGCACCACCGCAAGCGTCTGGATCAGGTCGCTGCCGCGTTGTCGACGGAACCGCGGAGCGGCTACGCGGTCTCGCTCGACGTCTTCGGTGCCGGAGCTCGCGCCGCAGCAGCGTCGGTTCGCCGTGGCAGAGACGCTTTCGCACCTCGAGCGGCTCGTGTTCGACGGCCGCGCCCGGCGCGGCGGGGCCGTCAACGAGGTCACCTATACTGCGCCGTGATCGCTGACTTGGACGATCCGCTCAGTACCCACGCCCCGGAGAGCGGGGCGTGACAGTTTTCCTGGAGCTCATCGCCGTCGCGGTGCTGATCCTCTTGAACGGCTACTTCGTCGCCGCGGAGTACGGGCTCGTCACCGTCCGGCGGACGCGGATCGCCGAGCTTGCGCAGCAGGAGCACAACCGTCGTGCGAGGCAGGTGCTGCTGATCACGGATTCGCCGCCGCGGTTCATCGCGGCGATGCAGCTCGGCGTGACGCTCACCTCACTGGCGATCGGCGCGCTCGGCGAGCAGGCGTTGGCAGAGGTGTTCGACCCATTCCTCGCCACGGCGCTCGCGATCGTCCTCGCGTACCTCATCCTCACGTTCTTCCACGTCGTGATCGGCGAGCTCGTGCCGAAGGCGGTCGCGCTCCGTTACTCCGAGCGCGTGGCGCTCGCCGTCTCGACGCCGGTGCGCATCTTCTTCGTCGTCTCGCGCCCGCTGATCTGGCTGCTCCAGCACTCGACGGAGTTGCTGCTCCGGGTGTTCGGCCTGCAGGCGCCCGGCGCCGCGGGAACCGTGCACTCCGAGGCCGAGCTGAAGATGCTCGTCAGCGAGTCGACGGAGCGCGGCGAGATCGAGGCGGGCGAGCAGGAGATGCTCTACAAGGTCTTCGACTTCGCCGACAAGGAGGTCGAGGACGTGATGGTGCCGCGGCCGCAGGTCGTCGCGCTGTCGGTGGACCTCCCGCCCGAGGAGGCGCTCCAGGCGGTGCTCGAGTCGCCGTACACGCGCTATCCGGTCTACCGCGGCTCGCTCGACGAGATCGTCGGCGTGCTGCACGTGCGCGACCTGATCGAGGCCCTGTACGAACGCGGCCTCGCGACGGTGCGGATCGCCGATCTCGTCAGACCGGCGTACATGGTCCCGGAGACGAAGGACCTCGCGGCGCTGCTGACGGAGTTCCGCCGCCAGAACCAGCACATGGCGTCGTCCTCGACGAGTACGGCGCGATGGAGGGCATCGTCACGCTCGAGGACGTGCTGGAGGAGATCGTCGGCGAGATCGAGGACGAGTTCGACCTACCGGACGAGTCGGTCGAGCGGATCGACGAGCACACGATCCGCATCGACGGCACATTCCCGATCGACGACTTCAACGAGCAGTTCCAGGTCGATCTCCCGCAGGAGGACTACCACACCATCGCGGGCTTCGTCTTCGGCCTCCTCGGACGCGCCGCTTCGGTGGGCGACGAGGTGCGCCACGACAGGCTCGTCTTCCGTGTCGACGAGATCGAGGGGACGCGCATCCAGCGTCTGACCGTCGAGTTCGTGGAGCCGGAGCCGTCGGCCGAGCAGGCTGCGGCGGGCGGGTAGCGCCTAGCTCAGCTCGAGCGGGTCGACGGAGCCGCCGGCGATCGTCCAGGCCGCGAGCTCGTCGCGTGCGAGCGAGTAGATGACGTACGGCTTGCCGTCCCACAGGCCGACGTTCTCGATGTCGGTGCGAGAGGGACGCGGCGCGGTCTCGGGGTGCGAGTGGAAGACCGCGAGCTCGAACCCCTCGTCCTCGAGGAACCACGCCTCGGGGTCGACCTCGAGGCGATAGCGGTACGGCGACGCGAGCCCGTTCCGTCCGCGGACGTAGCGCTCGGCTCGTCCGTCGCGGAGGACGATCAAGCCGCACGCCTCGTTCGGCGCCTCGGCGCGCGCGTGCTCGACGAGCTCGGCTCGGATCTCGGCCGGTACTACCACCAGACCGTCTTCTCCATCGAGGCGCCGACGTCGGCGGCGTCCCAGAACTCGGCGGAGAGGTACTTCCAGCCGCCGTCGGCCAGGACGCAGACGACGACGCCCTCGTCGAGCTCCGCGGCGAGCTTGCGCGCGACGTGGGCGACCGCGCCTGCCGAGACGCCGGCGAACAGGCCCTCGCCTGCGAGGAGATCGCGCACGGCGGCAACCGACTCCTCGTTCGAGACGAGCACCTTTCGGTCGAGCTTCGAGACGTCGAGCACGGGCGGCACGTAACCGTCCTCGAGCGAGCGGAGGCCCATGACGTGGTCGCCCGGCAGCGGCTCCGCGGCGGCGACGACGACGTCCGGCCAGCGCTCGCGAAGCCGAGCGCCGGCGCCCATCAGCGTTCCGCCGGTGCCGAGCCCGCCGACGAAGACGTCGACGCGGTCGAGCGCATCGACGATCTCGGCGCCGGTGCCCTCGTAGTGCGCGCGGGGGTTCGCCTCGTTGCCGTACTGGAACGGCATGAAGAGCGACGGGTCGCGCGAGGCGAGCTCCTGCGCGAGCCGCACGGCGCCGTTCGAGCCCTCGGCGCCCGGGGACTCGACGATCTCGGCGCCGTAGAGCCTCAGCAGCCGCTTGCGCTCCTGCGTCGCGTTCTCCGGCATGACGCACGTCAGCCGGTAGCCCCGCAGCTTGCAGATCAGCGCCAGCGAGATGCCCGTGTTCCCGCTCGTCGGCTCGATCACGTGCGCGCCCGGGCTCGAGTCCGGCGTCGTCGAGCATGGCCTTCGCCACGCGATCCTTGATCGAGCCGGTCGGGTTCTGTCCCTCGAGCTTCGCGTAGACGCGCACGGACGGCCGCGGCGAGAAGCTCCGCAGCTCGACGAGCGGGGTGTTGCCGATCAGGTCGAGGAGCGAAGACGCGGGCGCGGGCGGGCTAGCCACCCGCCATCGCGGGCAGCAGAATCACCGTCGACGCCTCGCCCACGGGAGTGTCGAGGCCGTCGCGCGTGCGGACGTCCTCGCCTTCGACGTAGATGTTCACGAACGGAGCGACTCCGCCGTTGTCGAGGATGCGAGCGCCGAGCGCGGGAAAGCGCGAAGCGAGATCGTCGAGCACCTCGCGAACAGTGCCTCCCTCCGCGAGCACCTCGCGCTCGCCGCCGGCGTCCTCGCGCAGCGTGGGGGGGATGCGGACGATGCTCACGTTTGCCGCGCGGGTCCCGCGCAGAACTCGACGTAGTCGACGTACTCCGTGATCGTCGGCGACTCGCCGCAGACGGGGCACGAGGGATCGCGGCGGAGCGCGACCTCGTCGAACGTCGCGGTGAGCGCGTCGAAGAGCAGCAGCCGGCCGATCAGCGGCGAGCCGATCCCGAGGGCGAGCTTGAGCGCCTCGTTCGCCTGCAGCGAGCCGATCACGCCCGGCAGCACGCCGAGCACGCCGCCCTCCGCGCACGACGGTGCCAGCTCCGGCGGCGGCGGCTGCGGGAAGAGGCAGCGGTAGCAGGGGCCCTCGTTCGGCTTGAAGACCGTCGCCTGTCCCTCGAAGCGGTAGATCGAGCCGTGCACGACCGGGATGTTGTGCCAGACGGACGCGTCGTTCACGAGGTAGCGCGTGGGGAAGTTGTCGGCGCCGTCGACGATCACGTCCCAGCCCGCGCCGATGATGCGATCGGCGTTCTCGGAGGTGAGGCGCTCCTCGAAGGCGTCGACCTTCACGTCGGGGTTCAAGGCGGTGATGGTGTCGGCCGCGGAGCGAACCTTCGCCTCGCCGAGCCGCGCCGTCGAATGGACGATCTGGCGCTGCAGGTTCGTCTCGTCGACGACGTCGGCGTCGACGATGCCGAGCGTGCCGACGCCCGCGGCTGCGAGGTAGAGCGAGGCCGGGGAGCCGAGGCCGCCCGCGCCGATGAGGAGGATCCGCGAGTCGAGGAGCTTCTGCTGCCCCTCCTCGCCGACCTCGGGAATCAGGACGTGCCGGCTGTAGCGGCGCCGCTGCTCGGGCGTGAGCCCTGCTCCCGTCGCCAGCGGCAGCCCGCGCGCTTCCACTCGACGATCCCGCCGGCGAGGTTCTGCACGTTCTCGTAGCCGAGCTCCTCGAGCGTTCGCGCGGCGAAGAGCGAGCGCGTTCCGGACTCGCAGTAGACGACGATCGGCGCCTCCTTGTTCGGCACCGCGCGCTCGATGCGCGACTCGAGCCGGCCGCGCGTGAGGTGCAGCGCGCCCGGGATGCGCTCGACGTCCCACTCGTCCTGCTCGCGCACGTCGACGAACACGGGAGCGTCGGCGCGAGCCGCAGCCTCGGGAGGCTGGATCTCGTCGATCTCGGCCCGGAGGCCCTGGAGGAGGTCGCGGTAGGAAGCCATTACTTTCAAAAAGGTAGCGGCTTTCCAACGATGACGACAGCTAGGTTCTTCCCGGTGTCTCCCGCGCGCTCGGATCTACACCGCTCGTGGGGTTGAGCGCGGCAGGGGCTGCCGCCGCCGTCGTCGGCGATCACCGCGGCGACGCACCACTCGCCGCCGGCGCCGCAGGGGCCGCGCGCGGGTAGTCCGCCGTTCGCCGCCGACTGGACCGCGCCCGCCGGACTGACCGGCGGCGGTCCGCCGGGCGATGAGCGCCTGGCCGGAAGGCACCGTCTCGACGACTGCGCGGCCTGGCGCGCCGGAATCCCGGCTCGTCGCTCGTCCGGCTCAACCTCGGCCTCGCGCTCTACTGGCAGCGCGACGACGCAGGCGCCCTGGCCGCATGGAGGCAGGCCAAGCGCGTGCAACCCGACACGCCGTCGGCCGTGCGCGCCGGCGACCTGCTCCACCCGAACTCGCCGCGCGGGCTGCCGCCGTTCCAGCCGACGTTCGCTCGTCCGACCACGGCGGTGCAGCGGCTGCTCGTGCGCGGGTTGCGGCTGCAGCAGAGCGGCCGGCCCGTCTCGGCGGAGAAGAAGTTCGCGGCCGCGGCCGCCCTCGCACCGCGACGATCCCGACGCGCAGGTCGCGGCTGCGGTCGGGCTCTACGACAAGGATCGTCCCGCCGCCGCCTTCGGGCGGCTCGGCCCGCTCGTCCGCCGTTTTCCGCGGGCGCAGACCGTTCGTTTCCATCTCGGGCTACTCTCCATCTGGGTCGGCGCGTTCTCACAGGCACGCCGCGAGCTCGAGCTTGCGATCGAGCAGGACCCGAAAACCGAGTTCGCGAGGGAAGCTCGGACGCTCGTAAAACGTCTGGAAAGTGTTGGGACCGGATGAAGAAAAGATGGGCCGATCGGCCTATGGCGGCCGTCCGCCGGCGATGCGACACTGCCGCTCCGCGGTGGGGTTCGTCACAAAGGTCTGACAGTCGCTCTAGGCAAGCGAGGACAGGGGGAAAATTGATGGCTCGGGTTCAAGCAGAGCGGAAGCGCGTTGACGATGTTCTCGACACCGACGAGGCGCGAGGGCTCCTCGAGTCCGCGCGCGAGAGCGGGTCGCTGACCACCGACGAGATCGCCCTCGCCTTCGACGAGCTCGACCTCGAGGCCGGCCAGCTCGACGACTTCTACCAGGCGCTCGAGGAGCAGCAGATCGAGGTCGTCGCGCCGGAGGCCGACGAGGAGACCGTCGTCCGGCGGCCGCGCGTGCTCGAGGCGTCGACGGATGCGCTCCAGCTCTTCCTGAAGGACATCGGCCGCGTCGAGCTGCTCACGGCCGCGCAGGAGGTCGAGCTCGCGAAGCGGATCGAGCGCGGCGACCACCGCGCGAAGCAGGAGATGATCGAGGCGAACCTGCGCCTCGTCGTCTCGATCGCCAAGCGCTACCGCAACCAGGGCCTGCCGTTCCTCGACCTGATCCAGGAGGGGACGATCGGGCTCGTGCGCGCCGCCGAGAAGTTCGACCACCGCAAGGGCTTCAAGTTCTCGACGTACGCGACCTGGTGGATCCGCCAGGCGGTCGCGCGCGCGCTCGCCGACAAGGCGCGGACGATCCGCATGCCCGTCCACGTCGTCGAGAAGCTGAACAAGATCGTCCGCTCGGAGCGGAAGCTGCGCGCCGAGCTCGGCCGCGAGCCGTCGGCCGAGGAGATCGGCAAGGAGCTCGACCTCCCGACCGACGAGGTGGAGTCGATCCGCCGCCGCGCGCAGACGCCGGTGTCGCTCGAGAAGCCGGTCGGCGACGAGGAGGAGTCGGAGTTCGGCAGCTTCATCACCGACGAGACCGCGCCGCTGCCCGACGAGGCCGCCGAGACGACGCTCCGGCGCGAGACGCTCGAGCGCATCCTCTGCAAGCTGTCGCAGCCGCGAGCGCGAGGTGCTCGTCCTCCGCTACGGGCTCGACGGTCGGCATCCGCGCACGCTCGACGAGGTGGGACGCGCGTTCAGCGTGACGCGCGAGCGCATCCGCCAGATCGAGAACCAGAGCCTGAAGAAGCTGCGGTCCTTCGCGCGACGCGCAGACGCTGCGCGACGTCGCCTACCGACGAAGTCCGTCGCCGCGACGGCCTCGCCGACGCTGGCCGGCGCGCTGCGACGCATAGACTGCCGCGCCGTGGACCAGGCCTGGCTCGACGAGCTCTCGGAGTTGCTGCGCATCCCGAGCGTGAGCGCGGATCCCGTGCACGCGCCGCACGTGCGCGAGGCGGCGGAGTGGGTGCGCGGACTTCGTCCGTCGCGCCGGCGGCGACGGCGGAGGTCGAGCCGGGCGACACGCATCCGCTCGTCGTCGGCGAGATCCGTGCGTCCAGCGGCGAACCGCAGACGCGCCGACGATCCTCGTCTACGGCCACTTCGACGTGCAGCCGCCGGCGCCGCTCGAGCTCTGGGAGAGCGAGCCGTTCGAGGCGACCGTGCGCGGCGAGTGGCTGTACGCGCGCGGCGTCGCGGACGACAAGGGCCAGCTCTGGACGCTGCTCAAGGGCGCGGAGCTGCTCGCGGCCGAAGGCCGGCTGCCGGTCAACCTGCGCTTCGCGTGCGACGGCGAGGAAGAGGTCGGCGGCCACTCGATCGTCGACTTCCTCGAGCAGCGACGAGCGCGGCGCGGACGCCTGCATCATCTTCGACTCGGCGATGGAGCGGCGCGGGGTGCCGGCGGTGTGCACGGCGACGCGCGGCGTCATGTCGTTCGAGCTCGTGGTGCGCACGCGGCGAGCGCGATCTCCACTCGGGCATGTACGGCAACGCGGCGCTGAACGCGACGCACGCGCTGGCGTGGGCGCTCGGCGGGATCCTGCCGCGCGACGGGCGGTTGCCCGAGGCGCTGCGCGAAGGCGTCGCGGAGCCGACCGACGAGGAGCGCGCGAGCTGGAGCGAGCTGACGCCCGGCGCCGACGTGCTGCGCGAGGCGGGCGCGGTGCCGAACGACGCCGCGGCCGCGGACGACTTCTACCTGCGGACGACGGCCGGGCCTTCGGTCGACGTGAACGGCATCCTCGGCGGCAAGCCGGGCCTCGCGAACACGACGATCCCGGTGGCTGCGCAGGCGAACTTCTCCGTCCGGATCGCGCCGGGACAGGACGTCGAGACGATTCGCGCCGCGGTCGAGCGGCTCGTGCGCGAGTCGGCGCCGGACGGTGCCGACGTCTCGCTCGAGCTGGTCGGCTTCGCGCCGCCGGGGCTGGTCTCGCCGGACGAGCCCGCCGTGCAGATCGCGCTCGACGCGTTCGAGCACGTGATCGGCCGGCGGCCGCTGCTCGCCCGGAGCGGCGGCACGCTGCCGATCGTCCCCGCGCTCGTCGACCAGGGGATCCCGACGATCCTCACCGGCATCGCGCTGCCCGAGTCGAACATCCACTCGCCGAACGAGCGCGTGCTCCTCGAGTACCTGCCGCTCGGCGTCGAGCTCGCGCGCGAGCTCTACACCCGGCTGGCCGCGCTCCGCTAGGACTTCCGCTCAGCCAGTCCCGGCGCCAGACGCCTGGCATGTCCGCGGGGCCGAGTCCCAGCGACTGTCCCTCGGGCATGTCCGCGAGCGGCCGAGTCCCCGGCGACTGTCGCTCCGGACTCGGCCGTTCAGGACCAGGGCGGTGGGTTGTGGACCCAGCGGCCGCCGGCCATCGTCGCCACGACCTCGCAGCCGTCGAGGTCCTCGACGGGATCCGTCGAGAGGACGACGCAGTCGGCGACGAAGCCGGGCAGGAGCTTGCCGCGGAGCCGCTCGTCGCCGCACAGCCACGCGGGCGTGACGCACGTCGCCTCGAGCGCCTGCTCGACGGTGAGCGCCTGCTCGGGATGCCACGCGGGACGCTCGTCGATCGTTCGCGAGCACGCCGGCGCGAATGCCGGCGAGCGGATCGAGCTCCTCGATCGGCGCATCCGAGCCGTTCGCAACGACGGCGCCGGATTCCCAGAGCGAGCGGAACGCGTACGCACGGTCGACCAGCTCGGGCCAGTAGCGCTCGGCGAGGTCGCGGTCGGAGGGCGCGTGCGAGAACTGCACCGAGGCGGCGACTCCGAGCTCCGCGAACCGCGGCAGATCCTCCGGTGCCAGGCACTGCGCGTGCTCGATCCGCGGGCGCAGGCCCTTCGGCTGCCACTCGTCGCGCGTCGCTGCGAAGGCGTCGAGCGCGTCGCGGTTCGCGCGGTCGCCGATCGCGTGCACCGCGACCGGCCAGCCGATCCGCGCGCCGCGCCGCACGATCTCCTCGAGCTCCTCGCGGCTCGTGATCTCGACGCCCGAGCCGTCGAGCATGCGCGCGGTCTGGGAGCCGAGCGTGCCGTCCATGAACGCCTTCAGGTATCCGGCGCGCAGCCAGCCGTCGCCGAGCCCGGCGCCGACGTCGAGCGACTCGAGCGCGGGCAGGAGCTCGTGCGGCAGCGACTGCCACACGCGCAACGAGAGCTGTCCCTCGTCCTTCAGCCGCTGGAAGAGGCGGAGATCGCCGAGCCAGCCGTCCTTGTCGTGCACCGAGGTCACGCCGCGCGAGGCGGCGAGCCGGATCCCGGCGCGCATCGCCTCGAGACGTTCGTCCTCGCCGATGCGCGTCGAACACGAATCGCCGCCGGAACTCCCACGCGGACTCCTCCCGCAGCACGCCCGTCGGCTCGCCGTGCGCGTCGGTCTCGACGACGCCGCCCGGGACGGCGAGGTCGCCGTCCGCGTGCGCGAGCGCTGCCGAGTTGAGCCAGAGCGAGTGCCCGTCCTTCGCCATCAGCGCCGCCGGCCGGTCGCCGGTCACCGCGTCGAGCGACTCCTTCGTCGGCTCGACGACCGGCTGCCACTCGCCGCTCCGCCAGCCGGTGCCGCGGATCCAGCGTCCGGGCGACGTCTCGGCCGCGGCAGCCGCAACGCGCGCAACCGCCTCGTCGAGCGAGCCGTGCTCCCTCGAGCCGCAGCTGGTGCTGCGCCAGCGACCACTGCAGGAAGTGCACGTGCGCGTCGGTGAAGCCGGGGACGACGCAACGGCCGCCGAGGTCGATCACGTCCGGCGGCGGGAGCGCGGTCTCGTGCGTCCCGACCCCGCCGGCGATGCGGTCGCCCGCGATCGCGAGCGCCCGCACCGTCGGCAGCGACGGATCGAGCGTGCGGATGACCCCGTTCTCGAGGATCACGTCGGAGGAATCTAGCCTCGACGCCCGCACCGGACCCGGCGGCGGCGGTTGCAAGAATCCTCCCGGTGTGGGACCACGTGGGGATCAGCGTGTCCGACCGCCGCGCGAGTCGGCAGTTCTACGAATCGCTCCTCGGCGTCCTCGGCTACGACATCACGCACCCGGGCGAGCATTTCGACGAATGGAACGACTTCGGCATCGCGCAGGCAAGTTCCGAGCGGCCGACGACGCGCCATCTTCACGTCGCGTTCGTCGCTCGGTCCCGCGACGACGTGGATGCCTTCTGGCAGACGGGTGTCGACGCCGGCTACGAGAGCGACGGCGAACCGGGCGAGCGGCCGCAGTACTCCCCCGGCTACTACGGCGCCTTCCTGCTCGACCCGGACCGCAACAGCGCCGAGGCGATCCACGCGGGAGAGCCGCGCACCGGCGACAACCTCGTCGACCACCTTTGGATCGGGGTCGCCGACCTCGCCGCGTCGAGACGGTTCTACGAGACGATCGCGCCGGTCGTCGGCGTCCAGATCCCGCCCGACCCGCCGGAGCGGAGCGCTTTCACGTCTTCGGCGGCGGACGGTCGTTCGGGCTCGTCCACGACGGGCGGCCCGCGACGGAGCACGTGCATCTCGCCTTCGGCGTGCCGGACAACGCGACGGTCGACGAGTTCCACCGCGCGGCGACGGCCGCCGGCTACCGCGACAACGGCCCGCCCGGCGAGCGGGCCGTCTACCACGAGGGCTACTACGGCGCGTTCGTCCTCGACCCGGACGGAACAACGTCGAGGCCGTCTGCCACAACGGCGCGGCTAGCGCGCGCCCTACGCGCGCACGGTCACCTTCAGCTTCAGCACGTTGTCCTCGCCGATCGTCTTGATCCCTTTCGTGTAGTCCTCGCCGGGTTTGGTGGTGAAGCGGTACACGCCCGCGTGCGCGAAGTATGAGCTCGACCGTCTTGCCCACGGAGTTCAGGTTTGCCGCGACGCCGAGCTTGAGTGCCGGGCCGGCGAGCTGAACGATCCGGTGCGGCATGACGTCGTTGTTGCCGATCATCAGGTGCTCGCCCTTCGTCAGGGTCAGCGACTGCGAGGCTTTGTACGTCCCGCCGGCGAGGCCCCAGGTGTGGCAGCCGCGGGTCTGATGGCGGATGATCAGCACCGGTCCGCCCATGTGTGGTGCTCGCGGGCGCGGCGAGCGACGAGCGACGCGGCCGCGGCCGCGAAGAGCAGGAATGCGCGATTCATGAGTCGCTCCTTTCGAGTCGCACGCACCTTGCGCCGCAGGTCGTCGCGCCGGAATCGGGTTTGTCACGGAGTCGGCGTCCGTAGTTCCCCGCGTACACTCAGGCGGTGCCGCTCGATCCGCTGACCGACGAGCAGCGGGAGATCCGCGAGGTCGTGCGCGCGCTCGCGCGCGAACGGATCGCACCGCGCGCGGCGGAGATCGACAAGAGCGCGGAGTTCCCGTGGGACGTCGTCGAGCTCTACCGCGAGAACGACGTCTTCGGGATCCTGTTCGACGAGGAATACGGCGGCATCGGCGCGTCCGCGCTGTTGACGCTCGTCGCGATCGAGGAGGTGTCGAAGGTGTGCGCGACGAGCGGGCTGATCATCGCCGTGCAGGAGCTCGGCTCGCTCGGGCTCAAGCTCGCGGGCACCGACGAGCAGAAGCAGCGCTTCCTGCCGAGGCTCGCGTCGGGCGAATGGCTCGCCGCCTACGCGCTGACCGAGTCCGGCTCCGGCTCCGACTCGGCGGCGATGCGGACGACCGCGCGACGCGACGGCGACCAGTACGTCCTGAACGGCGGCAAGCGCTTCATCACGAACGCGGGCGTCGCGCAGCTGTACACCGTCTTCGCCAAGACCGATCCGGAGGGCGGTCACTCGGGGATCTCGGCGTTCGTCGTCGATGCGGATGCGCCGGGCTTCGAGGTCGGTCGCATCGAGCCGAAGCTGGGGATCAAGGGCTCGACGACCGGCGAGATCTTCTTCAATGACTGCCGCGTGCCGGCGGACAACCTGCTCGGCGACGAGGGCGAGGGCTTCAGGATCGCGATGCGCATCCTCGACCGGTCGCGTCCCGGGATCGGCGCGCAGGGGCTCGGCCTCGCGCAGGGCGCGACGGACTACGCGCTCGAGTACGCAAAGTCGCGCGAGACGATGGGCAAGCCGATCGCGGAGCACCAGCTCGTCGCAGCGTCGCTGGCGGACATGGAGACGAAGTGCGAAGCGGCGCGCGGGCTCCTCTACCGCTGCGGGCAGCTGATCGACGAGGGAGCCGACGGGCAGGAGCTGACGAAGATCTCCGCGATGGCGAAGCTCTACTGCAGCGACGTCGCCATGGAGGTCACCACCGACGCGGTGCAGATCCTCGGCGGCTACGGCTACATCCAGGAGTACCCAGTCGAGCGGATGATGCGCGACGCGAAGATCACGCAGATCTACGAGGGGACGAACCAGATCCAGCGCCTCGTCATCGCGCGCGAGATGCTGAAGGAGAACCGAGCGTTCCTGCTCGCGGGCGTCGGCTGACGCGTACCTCTTGGGCCGTGTTCGCCGCGGCCAGCGCCTTTGGTCAGACCAAGGTCACTGCGGCGTGTCAGACGTGTGACGCAAGACCGCCAAAACGGCACCGTTGAGCCATCGCGCCGCTGTCCTACGGGCCGTGCCTCGTGGTCAGACCAAGCGCGCGGAAGTGTCGCATCGTGGTGACGGGATCGTGACCCCCTCGAGGCGCTCTGCCGCTGTGACGGAGCTTGGCCTGAGCTTCGGGCGCGTCGCCGCGCTCTACGACCGCGTGCGGCCGGAGTACTCGAAGGAGTCGCTCGATCGCGCGCAGCAGGCGCTCGGGCTCGACGCGTCCGCGGAGGTGCTCGATCTCGCAGCCGGAACCGGACGCCTGACCCACGAGCTCGCGCAGCGGTTCGCGCGTGTCGTCGCGGTGGAGCCGGACGAGGCGATGCGCGCCTTCATCTCGCAGGGCGAGGTGCTCGGCGGCACCGCCGAAGAGATTCCACTGCAGGACGCGAGCGTTGACGCCGTCTTCGTCGGCGAGGCGTTCCACTGGTTCGACGCCGAACGCGCCGTGCCCGAGCTCGAGCGCGTGCTCCGGCCGCGCGGCGGCGTCGCACTCTTTTCGAACTCGTGGTGGAAGACCGAGCCGCCGCTGCCCGACGCGGCGGTCGAGCTCCTGCGCGTGCCGTTCGTCGCATCCGGCCGCTCGGAGGCGGTCGAGACGTGGCCCGACGTGTTCGCCAGGTCGGCGTTCGAACCGCTGCGCTACGAGACGTTCGGCTGGGAGCTTCCCGTCACGGCAGACCGGTTGCTCGAGCTGTACGCGACGACCAGCTCGATCGCCTCGCTCCCCGAGGGCGAGCGGTCCGCGCTCCTCGAGCGGGTGCGTGCGCTGCTGGCGGAGCGTTACGTCCTCCCGATCGATGTCGAGCTCACATGGTCGCGCCTCGCGTGACGCTCTTCCGCCCGAGCGAGCACGAGGCGCTCGCCGGCGGCACTTGGGCTGAAGCCGCGGCGCGCGCAGCGATCGCCAGAATCGTCGCCGAAGCCGAGGCCGCGGTGCGGCGACGACTTCTGGCCGCCGCATCCGAACGACGACGACGCGTCGGGGCCGCCGGGACCGACGACCGTCTACCTCGGCGCCGCGGGAATGGTCTGGGCGCTCGACGCGCTCGGCTCGACTCTCGAGCTCGCGGCGATCGCGCGAACGCGCACTCGAGCGCTACCGCGAGCAGCCGGACTACGACGAGGCGACGCCGAGCGTCCTGATGGGAGAGTCCGGACTGCTGCTCGTTCTGCGAGTTGCTGGCGCCCGACGAAACGCGGGCGCGCAGATTGCTCGAGCTGGTGCGCGCGAACCGCGAGAACGAGACGAACGAGCTGATGTGGGGCTCGCCCGGGACGATGATCGCCGCGCGCGTCATGCACGAGCGCACGGGCGACGGGGCGTGGCTCGACGAATGGCAGGCGAGCGCCGACGTCCTGCTCGAGCGCTGGGAGGACGACGGCCTCTGGACGCAGCACCTCTACGGCGACGTCACGCGCTATCTCGGCCCGGCGCACGGCTTCGCCGGCAACGTGCGCGTGCTGCTCGACGGCGGCGCCGACGTCGCCGACCGGGCGGCGCGAACGCGTCGAGCGTCTGGCGCTGCGCGAAGACGGCCTGTCGAACTGGCTGCCGGTGGACGGTGGGCGACCCCTCGAAGATCCGCGTGCAGTGGTGCCACGGCGCGCCCGGCATGGTCGCGTCCCTCTGGGATCTTCCCTGTGAGGAAGTGCTGCTCGAGGGCGGCGAGCTCACGTGGCGCGCGGGCCCGCTGGCGAAGGGGCAGGGGCTTTGCCACGGAACCGCCGGCAACGGCTACGCGCTGCTGAAGCTGTTCGAGCGCACCGGCGACGAGCTGTGGCTCGAGCGCGCGCGGGCGTTCGCGATGCACGCCGCCGAGCAGGTCGAGCGCATGCGGAGCGAGCACGGGCGCGGACGCTTCTCGCTCTGGACGGGCGACATCGGGGTCGCTCTCTACGTCGACAGTTGCCTCACGGGCGACGCGCGCGTCCCGACGATCGACTTCTGGTGAAGCGCGCCTGAGGTGAACGCCGCCCGGAGGCGGCGTTCACGGCTTTCGGAGCTCGCCGCGGCGCGCGTCGCGCTACGGGACGTGGGTCATGCCGCCTGAGCCGGCATCAGTACCCGGCGTACCCGGACGTCGTCGAGCTGGAGGAAGGGGTCGACTTCGTCCCACCGTCCCCGGGGCTGCTGTAGCCACCGCAGCCGGTGACGAGGAGCGCGACGAGCGCCAGACCCGCGGCAAGCAGCGTGCGAACGTACACGCCCTGACTACGGGTCGCGCAGGCGCGCGGATTGCCCCGGGTCCCAGAGCTCGGCTGCCGGGTAGCGCGCCCGAACCTCGTCGACGAACCGCGCGAGCCGATCCGCGAGGGCGGCGTCGTCGATCTCGAGCACGTTCTCCGCGTTCGACTCTCCGGAGTGCGAGAGGTTGAAGCTCCCGAGGAAGACGGTGTCGTCGCAGACGGTCACCTTCGCGTGCATGTAGTCGTGCACCGACCCCGGCGCGTACGGCGTCGACACCTTCCCGGAGAACGGTGTGGCCGCGAGAATCGCCCGGATCGCAGGCGCCTTCCACGTCTGGACCGGGTTCGCGGCCCACTGCAGGAGCACCTCGTTGACCTGCGTGTTGTCGACGACGCCGGCGACGTCGACCTTGCCGTCCGCCACCGCCTCGGCCAGCGAGCCGAGGATCGGGAGCGGAGGTGATGACCGGCGACGCGATCCGCACGCGCCGCTCGGCCGTGGCGATCGAGTGCGCGATCCGGTGCGCCAGCCGTGAGCCGCGCTTCGGGCAGAACCACACGCGAACGCCGTCTGCGCGCTTCGACGACACCTTGCCGGAGCGGGACACGCGCTGCCTACGCCACAGCTGCTCGAAGTTCTGGGCGTACCGGCCGGCGACCGCACCGGAGTCGACCACGGCGATGACGTTCTCCTCGCGCGACCATGAATCGTCGGTCCAGTTCGTGGAGCCGGTCCAGACCGAAGCGCCGTCCCGCACGACGTACTTGTGGTGCATCAGGTCGGGCCAGCCCGGCACGCCGCGCTTCTCGAACGGCAGCGCCTCGATCTCCTCCTGACGCGTCTTCGGAGGCGGCGGTGCCGGCTTCCCGGGCGGACGGCGGTCGACGTTGTAGAGCAGCCGCACCGTGACGCCGCGCGCGGCGGCCGCACGGAGGGTGCCGAGCACCAGCGACTCCGTCTCGTCCGCGAGGTTGACGTCGTAGAGCGCGAGGTCGAGTGTCCGCTCCGCCCGCTCGACGAACGAGGCCAGCAGCCGGGCGATCTCGAGCGCGCTCTGGCCGCCGTCCGTAAGCGTCCGGACCTGGATCACGCTCCTCCTCGCGGTCGCGCGCGGTTGCGCGCGACGGGGGCGCCGCTCGCTAATGAGCCTCCGCGCGCATCTTCGCCTTGTGCTCGCGCTTCGCGGCCTGGTAGCGCTCCATCTGCTCGCGCGAGTCGACGTCGCCGAGCGTCGGGTGCTTCGGGACGAGAGGCTCGGCGACCGCGACACCGAAGCGCTTCGCCAGCACCGCGCCGAGCGAAGTGATCTTCATCGGGCCGAAGCCGGGCAGCGACCCGATGCGCTTGCGCAGGTCGCCGTCGTCCTTCGCGTCAGTCCAGACGCTGGCCGCATCGCCGCCGTACTCGCTGACGATCGTCGCGCAGAGCTCCTGCACGCGTCGCGCCATGTTGCCCGGGAAGCGGTGGATCGCGGGCTTCTCGCGGAAGATCTCCTCGAGTCGGCCCGGATCGAGGCCGGCGATCTCCGCCGCATCGAGCCGCCCGAGCCGCTGCTGGAGCTTGAGCGGTCCGGAGAACGCGGTCTGCGCGTTCACCTGCTGGTCGAGCACGAAGCCGATCAGGAGCGCGAGCGGATCCTTCGCAATGAGCGTGTTCGCCGCGTCGTCGTCGGTGAAGTGCAGCGCGTCGGGCATCCGTTCATTCATCCTAGAGCAATGCAAATCGCCGTTCTCGGAGCGGGAGTGGTGGGCCGGAGGCTCGCGGCGAAGCTGCGCGAGGTCGGCCACGACGTCCAGATCGGAACGCGCACCCCGCGTGAGGACGCCATGTCGTACGCGGAGGCTGCGGCCGGCGCCGGGCTGATCCTCAACGCGACGAACGGAGAGGCGTCGCTCGAGGCGCTGGACGCTGCCGGTGCCGGGAACCTCGCCGGCAAGGTGCTGATCGACGCCTCGAACCCGCTCGACTTCAGCAGAGGCATGCCGCCCGGCCTCTCGGTCAGCAACTGGGACAGCCTGGGCGAGCAGATCCAGCGCGCCCATCCGGACGCGAAGGTCGTGAAGGCGCTGAACACGGTGAACAACGAGGTCATGGTCGAGCCGTCGCTCGTTCCGGGCAACCACGTCCTGTTCGTCTGCGGCAACGACGAGGCGGCGAAGGCTCAGGTGGTTGAGCTGCTCGGCTCCTTCGGCTGGCCGGCGGAGCGCGTCGTCGACCTCGGCGACATCACGAGCTCCCGCGGGATGGAGATGTTTCTCCCGCTCTGGCTCAGGCTCGTCGGTGCGCTCGGCACGCCGCACCTCAACATCTCGGTCGAGCACGCTTAGCGGCGCGCGGGACGGGGTAGCCCGTCCCCATGACGAAACCACTGAGAAAGGTCGAGAACGAGGCGAGGGAAACCGCGCGCGGCCACGACGATGCGACCCCGGCGCGCGCGCTGGCGAGCGTGTTCGTGATCATCGGCGTCGTCGCCGGAGTGCTGATCGTGGCGTTGCTGATTCTCTGGTCCGTGCTGAAGTAGGACCGCGACCGCGCTGCTCGGCGCGGGGCCGATTCACTACCCTGGGTTCGTGGACTCACTAGCCGCGTTCAGCCCGTCGACGCGCAGGTGGTTCGAGCAGGCATTCGATTCACCGACGCCTGCTCAGGCGCTCGGCTGGCCGGCGATCGCCTCGGGCGAGCACACGCTGATCCAGGCTCCGACGGGCTCGGGAAAGACGCTCGCGGCGTTCCTGTACGGCATCGACCGGCTCAACGAGGAAGGCGCGGGCAAGGGACTGCGCCTCCTCTACGTCTCGCCTCTCAAGGCGCTCAACTACGACATCGAGCGGAACCTCCGCGGGCCGCTCGCCGGCCTCGGTTCCGATCTCCGCGTCGCCGTCCGCACCGGTGACACGCCGCAGCGCGAGCGCGCGCAGATGCTCCGGGAGCACCCGGACATCCTCATCACGACGCCGGAATCGCTCTACCTGTTGTTGACGTCGCGGGCGCGCGAGATGCTCCGCAGCGTCCGGACGCTCGTGCTCGACGAGGTGCACGCCGTCGCCGGGACGAAGCGCGGCGCTCACCTGGCGCTCAGCGTCGAGCGCCTCGACCACTTCCTCGACGATCCGGTGCAGCGGATCGGCCTCTCCGCGACGCAGCGCCCGCTCGAGGAGATCGGCCGCTTCGTCTCGGGCGGCCGGCCGATCCGGCTCGTCGACGCGGGCGTCGCCAAGGAGCTCGACCTGAAGGTCGTCGTCCCGGTCGAGGACATGCGCGAGCCCGGCGCGGGAGCGGACCTCGAGGGGCTGCCCGGCGGCAGCGGCGAGGGGCGCGGCACGTCGATCTGGCCGTCGATCTACCCGGAGGTGCTGCGGCTCGTCCGCGAGCATCGCTCGACGATCGTCTTCGTCAACAACCGGCGGCTCGCGGAGCGGCTGGCGCTCCGGCTCAACGAGCTGGCTCAGGCGGACGCCGAAGCGGTGTAGCCCATCAGCATTTGGAGATCGCCCGGGCGCACCATGGGTCGATCGCGCGCGAGCAGCGCGTCGAGATCGAGGAGCTGCTGAAGCGCGGCGCGATTCCATGCCTGGTCGCCACGTCGTCGCTCGAGCTCGGCATCGACATGGGCGCGGTCGACCTCGTGATCCAGGTCGAGTCGCCGAAGTCGGTCGCGCGAGGGCTCCAGCGGATCGGCCGTGCCGGCCACTCGCTCGGCGAGGTCTCGACCGGCCGCATCTTCCCGAAGTTCCGCGCCGACCTGCTCGAGGCGGCCGTGATCGCCACGCGGATGCGCGAGGGCGCGATCGAGGAGACGGTCATCCCGCGGAACCCGCTCGACGTCCTCGCGCAGCAGATCGTCGCCACCGCCGCGGAGTCGGAGATCTCGGTCGACGACCTGCACGCGCTCGTCCGCCGGGCGTATCCGTTCGCCGACCTCTCGCGGACGCAGCTCGAGAACGTGCTCGACATGCTGGCCGGCCGCTATCCGTCGGACGAGTTCGCGGAGCTGAAGCCGCGGATCATCTGGGACAGGATCGGCGGCGTGATCCGCGGTCGGCCGGGTGTCGCGCGCCTCGCGGTGACGAACGGCGGCACGATCCCCGACCGCGGTCTGTACGGCGTGCACCTCGTCGACGGCGGCGGCCGCGTCGGGGAGCTCGACGAGGAGATGGTCTACGAGGCGCGCGCGGGGCAGACGTTCCTGCTCGGCGCCTCGACGTGGCGGATCGAGGAGATCACGCGCGACCGCGTGCTCGTCTCGCCGGCTCCCGGCGTGCCGGGCGCGGTTCCCTTCTGGAAGGGCGAGGGCGTCGGTCGGCCGTACGAGCTCGGGACGGCGATCGGCAAGTTCTCGCGCGAGCTGCTCGGGCTCGGCGACGCGAAGGCGCTCGAGCGCCTGCAGGGCGAGGCCATGCTGGACGAGCGCGCGGCGCACAACCTGCTCCGCTTCCTGCGCGACCAGGAGGCCGCGACGAGGACCGTCCCCTCCGATCGCGCGATCGTGGTCGAGCGCTTTCGCGACGAGATCGGCGACTGGCGCGTCTGCATCCTCACTCCCTTCGGTGCGCGCGTGCACGCTCCGTGGGCGCTGGCCGCGGCGGCTCGGCTGCGCGACTCGCTCGGCCTCGAGGTGCAGTCGATCTGGTCCGACGACGGCATCGCGTTCCACCTCCCCGACGCCGACGCGCCGCCGCCGACGGACGACCTGCTGATCGAGCCGGACGAGCTCGAGGATCTCGTCGTCCAGGAGGTGGGGCAGAGCGCCCTCTTCGGCGCGCGCTTCCGCGAGAACGCCGCGCGGGCGCTGCTGATCCCGCGGCGCCGTCCCGGCGAGCGAACGCCGCTGTGGCAGCAGCGGCTGAAGGCGCAGTCGCTCCTCCAGGTGGCCCGGAAGTACGGCTCGTTCCCGGTCATCCTCGAGACGTACCGCGAGTGCCTCCAGGACGTCTTCGACCTGCCCGCGCTGAAGCGGCTGCTGCACGGCCTGCGCACGCGCGAGCTCGACCTCGTCGACGTCGAGACGCCGACCGCTTCGCCGTACGCAGCGAGCCTGCTCTTCGACTACATCGCGACGTACATGTACGAGGACGACACGCCTCCCGCCGAGCGGCGCGCGCAGGCGCTGTCGCTCGACCGCGACCTGCTGCGCGAGCTGCTCGGCCAGGAGGAGCTGCGCGACCTGCTCGATCCGGGCGCCATCGCCGACGTCGAGTCGTCGCTGCAGCCCGTTCCGCGGAACGCCGACGAGCTGCACGATCTGCTGCGCGTGCGAGGGCACCTCTTCGAGGGCTCGTTCGACCGCGGCTTCGCCGAGACGCTCGTGCGCGAACGGCAGGGCGTTCCGGTTCAGGCTCGGGGGAGGCGAGGCGATCGCCGCGGCCGAGGACGCGGGCCGCTACCGCGACGCGCTCGGCGTGATGCCGCCGGGCGGGCTGCCCGAGGTGTTCCTCGAGTCCGGCGACGAGCCGCTGCTCGGCCTGGTCGCGCGCTTCGCGCGCGGGCGCGGGCCGTTCACGACGCGCGAGGCCGACGAGCTCTTCGGCCGCGACGTCGAGCCTCAGCTGCGTCGCGCTCGAGCGCGACGAGAAGCTGGTCCGCGGCGAGCTCCGGCCGGGCGGCACCGAGCGCGAGTGGTGCGATCCGGACGTGCTTCGCCGTCTGCGGCGTGCGTCTCTGGCCGCGTTGCGGCGCGAGGTCGAGCCCGCCGAGCAGGCCGCCTTCGGCCGCTTCCTCCCCGCGTGGCACGGGATCGACCGGCGCGCGTCGCTGCGGGAGGCGCTCGTGCCGCTCCAGGGTCTGTCTCTTCCGGTGACCCTCTGGGAGTCGGAGGTCCTGCCGCGCCGCGTCCAGGGCTACCAGCCGGCGCAGCTCGACGGGCTCTGCGCCTCCGGCGAGGTCGTCTGGGTCGGAGCAGGGCTCGACCGCGTCGCGATCTTCTTCCGCGAGGATGCCTCGGTGCTCGGCGCTCCGGCGGCTGCACCGCGGCCCGAGGGCGAGGCGCACGACAGGATCCGTGAGGCGCTCTCGGGCAGCGCCGAGTTCTGGTTCGACCTGCTCGCCGCGACAGGCCTCGAGGCCGAGGTCGCGCTGCCGGCGCTGTGGGAGCTCGTCTGGGCGGGAGAGGTGACGAACGACGCGTGGACGCCGCTCCGCGCGGGTCGGCGGTACGCGGCGCAGCAGCTGCCGCGCGCCCGGACGCGCCGCTTCTCGCGGCAGCGCAGCGCGAAGGTCACGTCCACGCAGGGCCGCTGGTCGATCGCCACGCGCCTCTTCGGCGATGCCTCGGGGAGTGTTCCCGGGACACGGCTCGACCGGCGCGCGCTCGCAGAGCTCCTGCTCGAGCGGCAGGGGATCATCACGCGCGACGGCGTCCGGGGCGAGGGGATCCCGGGCGGCTACGGCGCGGTCTACGGCGAGCTCCGCGACCTCGAGACACTCGGCCTCTGTCGCCGCGGTTACTTCGTCGAAGGGCTCGGCGGCGCGCAGTTCGCGCTGCCCGGCGCTGTCGAGCGACTGCGCGAGCTGCGGCGACTCGCGCCCGCGGACGAAGACGAGGAGCCGGAGGCGCTCGTGCTCGCGGCGGCGGATCCGGCCCAGCCGTACGGCGCCGCGCTGCCCTGGCCGCGTCGTGCGGGCGCCCGCGCGGCCCGCGTCGCCGGAGCGCACGTCGTCCTGCTCGACGGAGAGGCTGCGTTGTTCGTGGAGCGAGGCGGCCGCTCACTCGTGCCGCTGCGCGAGCCCGACGAATCCTGGCTGCGGCCGGCGCTCGCCGCGCTCGTGGCGCACGTCAAGCGTGGCGGCGCCAAGCGGCTGGCCGTGGAGCGGTTCGACGGGAGTCCCGTCGGCGAGAGCGAGATCATGCCGCTGCTCGTCGAGGCGGGGTTCCTCGCGGGGCCGCGCCGCGCCGTCCTCCGGCCGTAGCTCGCGCTAGAGCAGGATCCGGAGGGCGGTCTCGGCCGGGCAGCCGCTCCTCAGGAGCGCGACCGCGCGATGGAGGTCGATCTCGTGGCGCACCGCCACCTGCAGCGCCTCCTCGGCGTCGTACCCCGCTGCGATCAGCTGCTCGAGACGCCAGTCCAGGATCGCGTCCGACACGAGAGTCCCCGCTGACTTCGCCTGTGTCTCCATTGACCGATTTCACACCCGGGCCGCCCGCGGGACGACCCCGCTCCGGCTAGGTTGCACTGCCCGAACGTCGGGATTGCGTGCGCTCGTCGTTACACCCGCGTCACCTTGGTCTGACCAAGCGCCGTGTCCTTTGAAGACGCGGGGCCCGAGGCAGGATCGCGGCTCCTTGCGCGCAAGGTCTCAAGGACGTCACGAATTGGCGCATCCTTGGTCACGCTGGTCTGACCAAAGGACGTGGCCGTTGCGCCCAGCCGAGCCGTACGCTTCGGATCGTGCCGGAGGGAGACGCACTCGCCCGCGCGGCCCGGCGTCTCCAGGTGCTCGTGGGCGAGCGGGTCGCGGTCGAGGCGCCGAACCCGCGCGCGGCCGTCGAAGAACATCGCGCAGCGCCTCGACGGGCGCCGGCTCGAGGCAGTGGAGGCCGTCGGCAAGAACCTGTTCCTTTCCTTCGAGGGCGGAGTCACGCTGCGCAGCCACCTGCGGATGAAAGGACGGTGGCGCGTCCAGCCGCGCGGGCGCGAGCTCCACGGCAGCCCGCCCTGGCTCGTCCTCCGCGGCACGACGCAGGAGGCCGTCCTCTGGCACGGGCCCGTGCTCGAGCTCGACGACGGCGTGCGCCGGCGCCTCGGGCCGGACATCCTGGGCCGAGCCGCCCGACTTCGAAGCGATGGCCGCGAACCTCCGCGCCCTCACCGGCGAGACGCGGCTGGGCGAGGCGCTGCAGATCCAGCGCGCCGTCGCCGGCATCGGGAACATGTGGATGAGCGAGGCGCTGTTCGACGCGCGCGTGTCGCCGTGGCTGACGCTCGCCGAGACGACCGACGACGAGCTTCGCGCGGCGCTTCGCGCGGCGGCGCGGCTGATGCGCGCGCGCCTCGACGGCGCGCCCGCGCGCCACCGCGTGTACCGGCGCAAGAACAGAATGTGCCCCCGCTGCGGCGAGATCGTCCGCTCGTGGCCGCTCGGCGACGCCGCCCGGATGGCGTACTGGTGCCCCGGCTGCCAAAGAGGAGAGGGCCCCGCCACGGAGTAACGGGGCGGGTGGGCCTGCGCGCGCCGCACCTCTACCGCTCCCTGCGCGGCTTCGCGCTGGCCGCCTTCCGGCTGTTCGTCGACGAGGATCTTCCGTTTGCGTTCGAGCAGCACGAGTCGCTGGGACGGCCGGCTCTCTACGAGTACCGCCCGCTCGTGCGCGCCTTTCTCGATGCGCGTGCGTCGACTCTCGCGAAGCGGCAGGACGCCGCGCTGGCGCTCGAGGATCTGCGGCGCGAGCCCGCCGCGCGGATCTTCGCGCGCGCTCATGCCGGTCCGCGGGCCGACGAGGACGAGGCGCTCTTCCGCACGGTCGTCCTTCCGCTGCTGATCGACACCGCCGAGGCGTGCGGCGGCTTCGACTGGGACGACGCCGCGTTCGACACCGCCTACGCCGCGCTCGAGAAGTCGCTCTTCGGCAAGGGCCACGCGTACGCCGCTGTCGCCCCGCTCGTCGGCATCTCCGTCGGCAAGCAGATCGACCTGGGTGACGGGATCCGGGTTCGCAACGCGGTCACCGGTGAGCTGTCCGCGCACTGGCCGGAGTCGAAGGGCCTGCTGCCGCAGGACTTCGGGCGCGAGGTCGACCGCCTCTGCGTTCTCGAGCTCGAGCGCGACCTCGGGCGCGGCGAGGCGGAGCCGCCCGACGCGCCCGGCGAGCTCGCCGACGCCGTCACCTCCCTGCGGCTCGCCACCGCGGGACCGATCGCGGCCGGCCCTGTCCTGTTCGAGCGGCTCGACTGGCGCCCCTACGGCATCCGCTCCGTGCTGCCGATCGCCGCGACGCAGCCGGACGGCGAGGCGACGCGCCTCGACGAGTTCCGCGGCCGGCTCGCGGCCGACCTGCGCTCGCGCCTGCTCGCCGCGGACGAGGACCAGGAGCTGGGCGAGGCGCTCGACCGGTGGGAGCTGTCGCTCTTCCAGGCCGACATGTTCCGCGCGGAGCAGCTGCGCGCGTCGCTCGGCGCGCTGCTCGGGAACGGCGACGGGCTCTGGGCCGCGTCGGTCCGCGCCGCGGTGCTGCTCGGCGAGAGCCCGGCCGAGCGAGCGGAGCTGCTCGGCCGGCTGCGTGAGGACGTCGCCCGCGCCCGACGCGATCCGTCGCGCGCTCGTCGAGGTCGTGATGAACGGCGACCGCACGAAGCTCGTGGAGTCGCTCGACGACTCGCTGCTCGGGCTGCGTCCTCGGCCGGCGGGATATTTCTCACTTCGGGCAACCGGCTGACACACGCTCTCCGCGTACCGTGAATGACATGGACGAGGCGTACGCGGTGATCGAGCGGCTGGATCGGATCCACAGGCTCGACAGCGAGGGAGCACACCCGAAGGCGCTTGATCGCCGAGTTGCGCGAGCTGGTGCGCGAGGCCGAGGACTGGGTGCGCGCCGAAGGCGAGCCGGACCGCGCCGCCGCCGCGGTCGAACGTTGCAAGGAGGCGCTCGAGCAGCGGATACTCGCCGTGTGATCGCGCACTGGGACGAGGTCGAGGCGGTCCGCCGCGCGAAGGGGCCGATGGCCGCGACCTGGCAGCGGCTCGGCGACGCCGCCGGCGCCAAGGGCATCGCCGTCAACCGCATTCGCATCGACCCCGGGAGGCTCTCGACGCCGCCGCACTCCCACGCGCGCGCGGAGGAGATCTTCTTCGTCCTCTCCGGGCTCGGGCCTTTCGTGGCAGGACGGCAAGGTGTGCGAGGTGCGCGAGGGCGACACGCTCGTCCACCTCGCGGATCACGAGGAGCACACCTTGCGCGCCGGACCGGGCGGCCTCGAGGTGCTCGCCTTCGGCACGCGCCATCCGGTCGAGTACGGCTGGCTGCCGCGCTCCCGTGCCGATGCGCATGGGCTATGTCTGGACGGAGGGTCGCGACGACGATCCGTGGGACGTCGAGGCGGACGTCGGCGAGCTCGAGTTCCCGGAGCCGGGAGAGCGGCCGGCGAACGTCGTCGCTTTCGACGACATCCCGCTCGACGACGACGGCGACAAGGCCCTCTCCGACGCCGCCGGATCCGACCAGACCGGGCTGAACTGGATCCGCCGCGAAGGCGCGCGCCGCGGCTCGGTTCCGCACTGCCACTCGCTCGAATCCGAGGCGTTCGTCGTGCTCGACGGCGGCGGCACGCTCGAGCTCTGGCCGACGCCGAGAGCCGCGCAGGCGGGCGCGACGCGCGAGTCGCACGAATTGCGGCCGGGCCACGTCGTCGCGCGTCCGCCCGGCACGCGCATCGCGCACTCGATCAAAGCCGGCGGGAACGGGATCACGTATCTCGCCTACGGCACGCGCGAGCCGAACGACATCTGCTACTACCCGCGCTCGAACAAGATCGCCTTCCGCGGCGTCGGCCTCACGACGCGCCTCGAGCACCTCGACTACTGGGACGGCGAGACGCTCGACGAATAGCCCGCCGTCCGGCAAGCCTGTTTCCATCCGACAATCCATCCCGAAGAAGGCGCGGCTCGGCCGCGCCGACGCACTCGCTTGCCGAAGCCCGAGACCCGCGACTGCCAACCACCGATTTCCCCGGACGAAATGCTCGCATTTCGTCCGCAAAAAGGACTTTGGTAGCTTGACCCGAAACGACGAAGCCATGGGGCTTGCGCGCCTACTTCCGCGTCCTCACCCGCGCACGAGCGACGGGCCGAGCAACGGGAAAGGACCGACGATCGCCAAGGTCATCGCATTCGCGAACCAGAAGGGCGGGGTCGCGAAGACGACAACGACGCTCAATCTCGGCGTGGCGCTTGCCGAGCAGCAGCACAAGGTTCTCCTCGTCGATCTCGATCCACAGGGCAACCTGACGATGAGTCAGGGACTGAACCCGGACGAGATCGAGCGGTCGATGTTCGACGTGCTCGTCCACAAGATCCCGATCGACGAGGTGATCGCAAAGCGCGAGGTCGACCTCGCCGTCTCGTCGATCGACCTCGCCGGGGCCGAGCTTTCGCTCTCGTCGATGATCGGGAGGGAACGCGCGCTCGAAAAGGCGCTGCTGCCGGTCCGCGAGCGGTACGACTTCATCCTGATCGACACGCCGCCGTCGCTGGGCCTGCTGACGATCAACGCGCTCGTCGCGGCCGAAGGCGTGATCGTGCCCGTGCAGTGCGAGTACCTCTCGCTGCGCGGGCTCGTGCAGCTCGAGAACACGCTGACGATGATCCGCGAGAACCTGAATCCGACGGTTGCGATCGTCGGGATCCTGCCGACGATGTGGGACCGGCGGCTGCTGCACTCGCGCGAGGCCGTCGAGATCCTCAGGGAGAACTTCGGCGAGCTCGTCCTGAACACGAAGATCCGCAAGACCGTTCGCTATGCGGAGGCGCCCGTGAAGGGCGAGTCCGTGCTCAAATACGACCCCACCGGAGAGGCGGCTGAGATGTATCGCGACCTTGCCAAGGAGGTGCTCCGAAATGGCGCGAAAGCGCGCGTCGATGCGTGAGGGCCCGCTCGCGGAGCTCTTCCGCGCGACCGAGGCTGCGCAGCGTCAGGACGACGCGCCGGCGCCCGTCGAGCAGACGGCCTCGCCGCCGCCGCCGCCCGACGACCCGCTCGAGCAGACCGTCGAGCACGTCCCGACCTGGGAGGAGTCGGTCGAGAACGTCGTCGCTGCGCCGCCGCCAGACGTGCCCGCGCCTGCGGAGCCGCCCCGCGCGAAGCCGAAGGCGGCGCCGAGAGGCCAAGAAGGCGGCGCCGGAGCCGGAGCTGCCTCCGGCGTCGCGCTTCGCGCTCCCGGAGGTTGCGCCGCGCATCCATCGCGCGCCGCGTGGAGACGCAGCGTCGTACCTCGCGGTCATTCGCGTGGTCGGCGTCGGCGGCGCGGGGCTGAACGCCCTGCACCGGATGATGGATGCCGGCGTCTCACAGGTCGAGTTCGTCGCTGTCAACACGGACATCCAGCAGCTGCACGTGTCGGACACGCCGACGAAGATCCACATCGGCCGCGACCTCACGCAGGGTCTCGGCTCCGGCGCGGACCCGGATGTCGGCCGGCGTGCCGCGGAGGAGGGCTACGACCAGATCAAGACCGCGCTTCGCGGGAGCGACATGGTGTTCGTGACCGCGGGCGAGGGCGGCGGCACGGGCTCCGGCGCCGCTCCGGTCGTCGCCCGGATCGCGCGCGAGCTCGGTGCGCTGACCGTCGGGATCGTCACGCTGCCGTTCAAGTTCGAGGGGACGAAGCGGCGGGCGCAGGCCGATGCCGGGACGACGGAGCTCCGCGAGGCGTGCGACACGACGATCGTCATCCCGAACGACCGGCTGCTCGAGGTTCTCGACCGCTCGACGTCGATGGTCGAGGCGTTCCGGATCGCGGACGACGTGCTCCGCCAGGGCGTGCAGGGCATCTGCGACCTGATCACGATGCCCGGCCTGATCAACCTGGATTTCGCCGACGTCCGCACGATCATGAAGGACTCCGGCTCGGCGCTGATGGGAATCGGCTACTCGTCCAGCGACGACAACCGCGCCCGCGAGGCCGCGGAGCGAGCGCTCCGCTCGCCGCTGATCGAGACGGAGCTGACAGGCGCGCGAGGAATCCTGCTCTCGATCGCCGGCGGGCTGGACCTGTCGCTGATGGAGGTCAACGACGCGGCGGAGGTGATCCGCCAGGCTGCCACGGACGACACGCAGATCATCTTCGGCGCGACCGTCGACGAGGCGCTGGCCGGGCAGGTTTGGGTGACGGTCGTCGCCACGGGTCTCGGCGCTCCGCGCCGGCGCGTCGTCGTCGGCTCGCGCTCGAGCGGCGACGTCCTCGAGCCGCCCAGCTTCCTGCGCAGCTGACGACCGATAAACCAGATCTGATATTTTCCCGCGATGACGCCGGGGGAGTTGCTGCGGGACGCGCGCCGCCGGCATCACGTGACGCAGAAGCAGCTTGCGGCGCGGGCGCGGACGAGTCAGGCGGCGATCTCACGGATCGAGCGCGACACCGTGTCGCCGTCGGTCGCGACGCTCGCGAATCTGCTCGACGTCCTCGGTGAGGAGCT
Organism: uncultured Actinomycetes bacterium; assembly: GCA_963708685.1. Classification (GTDB taxonomy): domain Bacteria; phylum Actinomycetota; class Thermoleophilia; order Gaiellales; family Gaiellaceae; genus DASVFB01. The sequence goes on along the minus strand of CAVPTP010000006.1, from coordinate 16,352 downwards.
CGAGCTCGACGCGAAGCCTGCCGACTGGGGGCACTCGACGGTTGGCACGCTCCGCATTCCAGACGGCCGACGTCGAATCGTGCACGAGAGGTCTAAACGACCAATCTGCAACGACTCGCCGACGCGCTCCGCGAACTCCACGCATCCTTGCGGGGAGCGCCGAAAGACGTCCCGTTTCTCCTCGACGCTCGAACCCTCGGTGCCGGACGAAATTTCACGTTCGACACACGGCACGGCCCTTTGGACATCTTGGGAGACCCGGCGGGAGCGCCGCGCTACGAGGTGCTCCGCGAAGCCTCTGCACGCTACGACATTGGCGGCGTGACGATCGCGTTCTCGTCAATCGATCATCTGATTGCAATGAAAGAGGCCGCCGGCAGACCCAAGGACAAGGTCATGGCGGCCGAATACAAGCTGCTCGCCGACGAGATTCGCAGGCGCGAAGCCGGAGCCTAGGCCTACTCCTCGACGAGCAGCGCCCGCCGCTCGTCCGGGAGCGAGCCGAGGAAGTCGACGTACGAGCGAATCGCCTCTTCCCGGCCGACGTCGCGGCCCTTGCGCTCGGACTGGTACCACCGATGCTCGAGCAGCTCGTGGTAGAGCTCCGCGGCCTCGCGCTTGCCCCACAGCTCCGACGGGATCGCCGCGACCGCCGGCTCGAACGCGTCGTTCAGCCAGCGGCCCGCCAGCGACGCCTCCGAGATCGCCGAGCGTCCCTTCGCGTCGAGCTCGGCACGGAACACCTCGATGTCTTCGAGCAGTCGCCGCGCCTGATTCTCCTGCGCCCGGAGCCCCGTGAGCTGGAGCAGCCGCCGCCGGTGGTGTCCCGGCTCGACGACCTGCGAGCGCAGGCGCAGCCGGTAACCCGAATCGGTCCGCAGCAGCTCGACCTCCTCCACGTCGAACCCGAGGTCGTTCAGGCGGTGCAGTCGCTCGACCAGGCGGAAACGCTCGCCCTCGGCGAACACCTCCTCATGCGTCAGCTCGCTCCACAGGCGGTGATACCGCTCGAGCACCTCGGCGGCGAGCTCGAAAGGCTCGTCGTTGCCGACGTCGAGCAGCTCGCCGTAGAGGTTCGTCTGGGCGAGCTCGAGGTCGTGCGTTCGCTGGCCCTGCGACAGCTGCTCGTGCAGCTCCGACGTCTCAGAGTCGACGAGATACGCCGAGAGCTTCCCGGCGTCGCGCCGAAAGAGCGTGTTCGAGAGGGAGCAGTCGCCCCAGAAGAAGCCCGTCAGGTGCAGCCGCACGAGGAGCTCCGCGAACGCGTCGAGCAGGAGCGGCAGCGGCGCCGGGAGCACCGTCCGGGTCAGGACGAGCCGGTAGGGGAGCGAGTACTCGAGATAGCGCGTGATCAGCACCGACTCGTCGCTCGCGCCGCGCTCGCTCGCGACGCCAACCGCCTCGACCGCCGGCATGCCGACCTCGCCGAGCGCGCGCAGGAGCCGGTACTCGCGCTGCGCGAGACGCGGCGGCAACTCCTTGAGCGCGTACAGCGATCCGTCGTAATCGACGAACCGCACGACGTGCCGGCCGAGACCGCGCGCGACCTCCACGAACCGCGGCGAGTTCCAGTCCTCGAGCGGCTCGTTCCACGGCAGATCGAGGAAGTCCGGGTGGCCGGTGCGGGCGACGAGGCGGAAGGTCACGCGGTCCTGCGCATACTCCCGAGAGTATGCGCGGGGCAATCGCAGCCGGACATCCGGTGACCGCCGCGGCGGGCGCGAAAGCCCTTGCGAGCGGCGGGAACGCGGTCGACGCGGCCGTCGCGGCGGGCGTGGCGTCGTGGGTGGCGGAGTCGCCGCTCACCGGCCCGGGCGGGGGCGGGTTCATGCTCGTGCATCGCGCACGCGATCGCTCGACGCGCCTGCTCGACTTCTTCGTCACCGTCCCGAGCGGCGGCGCCGACGTGGCGGCGATGGACGCAGTGGACGTCGCGTTCGACAACCAGACGAGACAGCTCTTCCTGATCGGTCCTGCCTCGGTGGCGGTGCCGGGCATAGCCGCAGGACTCGAGCTGGCGCACCGTCGCTTCGGATCGCTGCCCTGGCGGGAGCTCGTCGCGCCGGCGGTCGACCTTGCGCGGCTCGGGGTCGAGGTCACGCCGACGCAGGACTACCTGCACGACATCCTCGCGCCGATCGTCGGCCGCTCGCCCGGCGTCGGCAAGCTGCTGCGGTTCGTCGATTTCGCAGCGACGCTGGAACGAGTCGCGGCCGAGGGCGCGTCCGTCCTCTACTCCGGCGAGATCGCTGAGGCGATCTGCAACGCAGCGCCGCAGATCACGCCCGACGACCTGGCCGGATTCCGCGTGATCACGCGCCGCCCCGTGACGGCGACGTTCCGCGGGCACACGTTCGCGTCGAACCCGCCGCCCGCGTCGGGCGGCGTTCTGATCGCGTACGGCCTGCGCCGGCTCGACGCGCTCGCCCGTTTCGGATCCCACGAGGTGATCGAGACGATGCGGGCGCAGGACGCGGCGCGCGACGACCTGTTCCAGTCGCAGCTCTACCGCGGCGGGCTCGCGCGCCGCCTCGTCGACGCGCCGTCGATGACGACCCACATCTCGGTCGTCGACGGGGAAGGGAACGCTGCCTCGCTCTCGTGCTCGCTCGGCTCGGGTTCGGGCGTCGTCATACCCGGCACGGGGATCTCCCTGAACAACATGCTCGGCGAGCACGATCTCGCCGGCTCGCACCGTCCGGGCTCGCGGCTCACGTCGATGATGGCCCCGAGCATCTGCTTCGTGGACGACCGTGCCCGCCTCGTCGTCGGGAGCGCGGGAAGTGCACGTCTGCGCGGAGCGATCATGCAGGTCGTCGCGAATGTGCTCGGACACGGGATGGACGTCGGCGACGCGGTGAACGCTCCGCGCGTCCACTGGGACGACGGCGTCGTGCAGGCGGAGGACGGGGCAGACGTCGCCGGACTCGATCCGAGCTCGCTCAACCAGTGGGGGAGCCGGAACCTGTACTTCGGCGGCGTGAACGCAGTCGAGGTGCTCGACGACGGCTCACCCGCGGCCGCGGCCGACCCGAGACGCGGCGGCGCGGCGATCGTGGTCGAGTGATCGCGGTCCGCCGGGCGGAACCGGGCGACGCCGCCGCGCTCGTCGAGCTCGCAACGGCGGTGAGCAGCGAGCCCGAGGGCTGGATGATCTGGAACGAGTGGCGCAGCGCCGGAGAGGAGCGCCGCTATCTCCGCGCGGTCCGCAGGCACCCGGACGCGGCGGTCCTGGTCGCGGAGCTCGACGGCCGGATCGTCGGCCGCCTCTCGCTCGCGCGCGACGGGCATCCGGCGTCGCACCACGTGGCCGACCTCGGCCTGATGGTCGACGGTGGCTTCCGCCGCCGAGGCGTCGGCCGTGCTCTGCTCGCCGCGGCGGCGGAGTGGGGACGGGGACACGGAATCGAGAAGCTCGAGCTTCACGTGTTCCCGTGGAACGAGGGCGCGATCGCGCTCTACGAGGCCGTCGGCTTCCGGCGGGAGGGCTATCGCGCGCGCCATTACCTGCGCGACGACGGCTACGCCGACGCGATCCTGATGGCGCTCGACCTCTAGGGACCTGGTCCCTGAAGGACCAGGTCCCGGCGAGAAGGGTGCGGTCCTGGCGCCGCGTTAAGGTGGTCAACGCCGTGCCCGAGGCGCCCTTCGTCCATCTCCACGTCCACTCCGAGTATTCGATTCTCGACGGAGCGTGCCGCGTTCCGGCGCTCGCCCAGCGGGCTGCCGAGTTCGACATGCCGGCCGTCGCACTCACCGATCACGGCTCGCTCGCCGGCTCGATCCAGCTCTTCCGCGAGGCGCGGAAGCAGGGCGTGAAGCCGATCGTGGGCTGCGAGGTGTACGTCACCGACGAGCGCCGAGCGCAGAAGAAGGGGAACGCGCACCTCACGCTGCTCGCGGCGGACAACACGGGCTACGCGAACCTGATCCGGCTCTCGTCGCTCGGCTTCCTCGAGGGCTACTACTACAAGCCGCGCGTCGACTGGGAGTTGCTCCAGCAGCACGGGCAGGGGCTGATCGCGCTGTCGGGCTGCCTGTCCGGTCGGGTGTGCAAGGCGCTCGAGGAGAGCCGGGGCTCGGACGCCGAGGCGGAGCTCGACCGCCTGGCGCAGATCTTCGGCAAGGACAACGTCTACGTCGAGCTGCAGAACGCGCATCTCGAGGTGCAGCAGCGGATCAACCCGCAGCTCGTCGACCTGGCCGCGCGTCGCAACCTGCCGCTCGTCGCGACCGGCGACGTCCACTACCTGCGCCACGAGGACGCGCGCGCACACGAGGCGCTGCTCTGCATCCAGTCGGGCGACTCGCTCAAGAACCCGGACCACTGGAAGTTCGACACCGAGCACTTCTACTTCAAGTCGCCGGACGAGATGGCGCTCGACTTTCCGGGGCACGAGGCGGCTCTCCGCCGCACGCTCGAGGTCGCGGAGCGCTGCAACGTCGAGATCGAGCTCGGGCGGATCCTGCTCCCGAAGTTCCCGGTGCCGGACGACCGCGACGCGCTCGACTACCTCGTCGAGCTCTGCGAGAAGGGCCTCCAGCGCAGCGTACGAGCGGGTCACGCCCGAGCTGCACGAACGGCTGCAGTTCGAGCTCAAGACGATCCGCGAGATGGGCTTCACGGACTACTTCCTCATCGTCTGGGACTTCATCCACTTCGCGAAGCAGAACGGCGTCAGCGTCGGCCCGGGCCGCGGCTCGGCCGCGGGCTCGCTCGTCGCGTACTGCCTCGAGATCACGGACATCGACCCGATGCGCTACGGCCTGCTCTTCGAGCGTTTCCTCAATCCCGGCCGCAAGGAGATGCCCGACATGGACATCGACTTCGCCGTCGGCGGGCGCGACCGCGTCATCAACTACGTCGCCGAGAAGTACGGTCGCGACCGCGTCGCGCAGATCATCACGTTCTCGACGATGGCCGCGCGCGCCGCCGTTCGCGATGCCGGCCGCGTGCTCGACATCCCCTACGGCGTCGTCGACAGGATCGCGAAGCTGATCCCCGAAGGGCCCGGCCAGACGCTCGGCGACTGCCTCAAGCCGAGCGGCGAGCTACGCCGCGAGATCGACTCGAACCCGGTCGCGAAGGAGATCGTCGACCTTGCGCTGCCGCTCGAGGGGCTGACGCGCGCCGACTCGATCCACGCCGCCGGCGTCGTGATCGGCGCCGAGCCGCTGATCAACGTCGTGCCGCTGCAGCAGAAAGGTCCGGAGCAGGAGGTCGTGACGCAGTTCCCGATGAACGACGTGGCGGCGCTCGGCCTGCTGAAGATGGACTTCCTCGGGCTGCGCAACCTCGACGTGATCGAGAAGGCGGTCGAGCTGATCGGGAACGGCCTGGACATCGCGACGCTGCCGCTCGACGACAAGAAGACGTACGCGCTGCTCGCCCGCGGCGACTCGACGGGCGTCTTCCAGTTCGAGTCCTCGGGCATGCGCGAGGCGCTCAGGTCGGTCAAGCCCACCGAGTTCGAGGACATCATCGCCCTGGGCGCGCTCTACCGGCCCGGGCCGATGGCGTACATCCCCGTGTACGCGCGGCGCAAGAACGGCCGCGAGCAGGTGACGTACATCGATCCGCGGCTCGAGACGATCCTCTCGCCCACGTACGGGATCGCCGTCTACCAGGAGCAGTACCTCGAGATCGCGAAGCAGATCGCCGGCTTCACGCCTGCCGAGGCGGACGATCTGCGCAAGGCGATCGGCAAGAAGATCCACGCGCTGATGGCGTCGCTGAAGGAGAAGTTCCTGGAGGGTTGCGCGCAGACGGGCACGACTCCCGCGGTGGCGAACCAGCTCTGGAAGGACATGGAGCAGTCGCAGGACTACTCCTTCAACAAGGCGCACGCAGCGTGCTACGCGCTGATCGCGTACCGCACCGCGTGGCTGAAGGCGAACCATCCGCGCGAGTACATGGCGGCGCTCATCTCGTCGGTGATGAACACGAAGGACCGCGTGCCGTTCTACGTGAACGCGTGTCACGAGCTCGGGATCGAGGTGCTGCCGCCCGACGTGAACTTCTCGCAGTGCGACTTCGCCGTCGTCGAGGGAAAGATCCGCTTCGGCCTGAACGCGGTCAAGAACGTCGGCGACAGCGCCGCGCGCGCGATCGTCGCGGCGCGCGAGCAGGACGGCACGTTCGCGTCGATCTGGGACTTCACCGAACGCGTCGACCCGACCGTCGCGAACAAGCGCGCGCTCGAGTCGCTCGTCAAGTGCGGGGCGTTCGACTCCACCGGCGGCTCGCGCAAGGGGATGTTCGACTGTCTCGAGGCGGCGCTCGCATGGGGCAACCGCTACGCGGACGACCGCGCGCGCGGGCAGGGCTCGATCTTCGACCTCGGGTTCGAGGAGGCGGCGGTGAAGCCGAAGCACCATCCGCACATCCCGACCGACGAGTGGGACAAGCAGATGCTTCTGCGGCTCGAGAAGGAGACGCTCGGCCTGTATGTCTCGGAGCACCCGCTCACCGCCGTGCGCGACCAGTTGCGGCGGAAGACGGAGTGCCCGCTGTCGGAGATCGAGCGACGGCGCGACGGCGACATCGTCACCGTCGGCGGCATCGTCTCGACGGTGAAGCAGGTGACGACGAAGAAGGGCGACCTGATGGTCTTCCTCCAGCTCGAGGACCTGAGCGGCGGCGCCGAGTGTGTCGTCTTCAACTCGACCTACGCGAACGCCGCCGAGCTCTGCGTCGCCGACCGCGTCCTGATCGTCAAGGGCCGGGTCGACCACAAGGAGGGCGAGACGAAGCTGATCGCGCTCGACGTCTCCGCCTTCGAGGCGATCCCCGAGCGGAAGGACGTGCGCCTGAGGATCGACGCGCGGCAGGCGCGCGCCGGAGTGATCCGCGAGCTCGCGCAGATCGTGAAGGAGTTCCGCGGAGCGGCACCGGTGCTGATCGAGATGGAGACGTCGCAGGGGCCGCGGACGCTCGCGCTCGGGCCGGAGTACCGCGTGGAGCCGGCGGCGGACTTCTTCGCCGAGGTGAAGGCGCTGCTCGGCGCCGCGGCCGTCAGCTAGTCGTCAGCTGAACGTCACGAGCGGCCCGTTCATGCTCCTGGCGCCGGCGACACGCGCGTACGACGGGTGTAAAGCCTCCGTTAAATCTCTCCGATCGCCCGTTGGAGGGCGAACTAATTGGGTCACAGTGTCGTATTAGCTTGCAGAAAAGGAGGCTCAACCCATGACTGCGGCAGAGCTAGTTCACGACAACGAATTGACCCAGGTCGAGCGCTGGCGAGCAGACGAGCTCGAGCGCGCCGGATATGACTCTCGCGCAGCGTCGACCGTTGCACAGCGGCACGACGTCGACCTCCACGCGGCAGCGGACTTGATCCGCAACGGCTGTCCGCAGGAACTCGCGCTCCAGATCCTTCTCTAGCGAGGCGGGCGCCGACGAGTCGCCGCGCGAGCGAGCGACGTAGGCGGCGCACCGGCCTGCCCGTGAGGGCAGAATCTTCCCGATGCTGCTGAGCATTCCCTCGCCGAGCTCCGGCATCCTCCACGTCGGGCCGCTGTCGATCCGCATGTACGGGCTGATGCTGCTGCTCGGCATCGCCGGGTGCATCTGGCTCACCGGCGTGCGCTGGGTCCGGCAGGGGGGCGACTGGGACCTCGTCTTCCGCGTGGCGGTGTGGGGCGTCGGCTTCGGCATCGTCGGCGCGCGCCTCTACCACGACATCACCTCCTGGGACGAGGTGCAGGCGATCGACGCCTGGTGGGCGCCTTTCGCCGTCTGGAAGGGCGGGCTCGGCGTCTGGGGCGGAATCCTCTTCGGCTGCCTCGCGGGCGCCGTGGTCGTCAGGCGGTCCGGCAACAGCGTCTTCCGCTTCATGGACGCGGCGGCTCCCGGGCTGCTGCTCGCTCAGGGGATCGGGCGCCTCGGCAACTGGTGGAATCAGGAGCTCTTCGGGAAGGCCACGTCGCTCCCGTGGGGCCTCGAGATCGACCCGCAGCATCGGCCGCCGGGCTACGAGTCGTTCGCCACGTTCCATCCGACGTTCCTCTACGAGCTGATCTACGACCTGTTGATGGTCGGCGTCCTGCTGTTGCTCGACCGGCGGTTCCGCTTCCGTCCGCCGGCGCTCTTCGCGCTCTACGTCAGCCTGTACACGTTCGGCCGCTTCTTCGAGGAGCTGCTGCGGATCGACCCCGCGCACGAGTTCGGCGGGCTGCGGCTGAACGCGTGGGTGTCGATCGTCGTCTTCTGCATCTCGACGGCGTTCTTCATCTGGTGGCAGTTCTTCCGCCGCGACGAGCAGGAGCGCGAGCGGCCACGCCCGGTCACGGTGAAGGGCCCGTCGATGGCGATTCCCCGCGGCCGCCGCTAGCCGGGGGACTTCGCGATTTTCCGCGGCGGCGCGTGACCGTCCGGGTTCCCGGCTAGCCTCCGCCGGATGATCGTGCGCGAGCTCGAGCTCGACCTCGACGCCTTCGAAGGGCCGTTCGACCTGCTGTTGACGCTCGTCTTGCGCGACGAGCTCGATCTTGCCGAGATCGACGTCGCCGGGATCGTGGTCGTCTTCATCGAGCGGCTCGTGGAGCGCGACGAGCTCGATCTCGAGGCGTGCGGCGAGTTCCTCGTGCTCGTCGCGGCGCTGCTCGAGCTGAAGGCACGCGCGCTCTTTCCCGAAGAGGAGGCCGAGCTGGCCGAGCTCGGCCCGGAGGAAGCCGCCGAGGAACTTGCACGCCGCCTCGCGGAGTACCGCCGCATGAAGGAGGCGGCCGCGTGGCTCGCCGAGCGGCTGGGGGAGACGCGCGACCGTTTCTTCCGCCTGGGGCCCGCGCCGTTCGCGCCGCGTCCCGAGCGGAAGCTCGCGCCGCAGGACGCGGGCCAGCTCGCCGTGGCGCTCCGCGCGCTGGCCGTCGAGCCCCCCGCCGTGTCGTTGTCGCACATGGCTCTCCGGTTCCCGCCCGTATCCCTCTTCGTCGAGCGCTTCCGCGCCCTGCTCGACCGCCGCCGCACCTTCGACTTCGACTCCGAGATCGGCGGTTCGCCGCGGGTCGAGGTAGCCGTTGCGTTCCTGGCCCTGCTCGAGCTGCGCAAGCAGGGCGAGATCGTCATCAGCCAAGCCGCCCCGTTCGCGCCGATAAGGATCGCGCGCGCCGACGTCGAAAGGAGCCTGTCTTGGACCGTCCGCTCCGCCTGATCGCCGCCAATCCGCTCGACCAGCTCGCACGGACGCTCGAGGCATTGCTCGTCGTCGCTGCGGCGCCGCTCCCGATGGAGGAGCTCTGCACGGCCGCCGACGAGTCCGAGGAGCGGATCGCCACGGCCCTCGGGCTGCTCGAGGAGCGCTATCGCGAAGGCAGGAGCGGCATCGTGCTCGAGCAGGTCGCCGGCGGCTGGGCCTTCCGCGCATCCCGTGACGCAGCCGAGGCTTGCGCACGGCTCTTCGAGCGGCCGGTCCAGCGCGGCCTTTCGCAGGCAGCGCTCGAGACGCTCGCGATCGTCGCCTATCTCGGGCCGGTCTCGCGTCCGGAGATCGCACGAATCAGAGGAGTCGCGGCCGACTCCGCCGTCGCGGGGCTGACCGAGCGGGGCCTGATCGCCGAAGCCGGACGCGACGACGGCGCCGGCGGCGCAGTTCGCTACCGGACGACATCGCTGTTCGAGCGCCTCTTCGCGCTCGAGTCGCTCTCGCAGCTCCCACGGCTCGACGACCTCGGCTCCGGGCCCGACGAGATTCGCGAGCGACTGGCCCGGGTCGCCGAGCAGCGCACGGCGTAGCACCGGCGGCACGAACGGACGGCCAATCCTAGCCGCGCGGGTGGTGCGCTCACGCTGGCAAACGAGTAAACGATATTTGCCGGGGTAGGTGTCCCTGCCGGATGCGGGAAGGAGTCCGCGCCCGCTCCGGCGGAGGACGAAGGTTTGCGGCGATTTCGTCCTCCGGCAGCGAACCAAGGGCCGTCCGGTTCGGACGGCGGGAAAACCTGGTGCAGGGCGACTGATGCGGCGGTCGCCCTCACCACCTCCCGAAACTCGGTCCGTAACGGGCTGCGCCGAGCACCCGCCCGGCGATGGCGGCGCACGCAGGAGCTGGCATAGATCGTCAGACGCGCTGGGCGAACGCTGGAGGAGGAGCCTTATTCGCCGCTTGCCCGCCAGGTCGTCCATGCGGCCGAGCGGGCTCTCGACGAATCGAGGCGCGTCATCGCTGCGCTCACGCGGCCGCTCGACGTCGTGCTCGCCGAGGCGGTCAAGGAGGTCGCCGATCGCGTGGGCGCGATCGCCGCGCTGTCGCTCGACCGGCGGGTGACGGTCACGCCCGATGTCCGCGAGGGCGCTCGTGCGGATTGCGCGAGAGGCCGTCACGAACGCCGCCCGACACGGAGAGGCGGCCATCGTGCGTGTCGAGCTCCGAGATCGACGAGGGTCGAGACACCGCAGGCCTTCGCATCGTCGACGACGGTTGCGGCTTCGACGCGCTGGCGAAGCCACGCACGCGGAACGGCGGCTTCGGGCTCGTCAGCATGTCGGAGCGCGCGCAGGCGATCGGCGCCACGTTCCATGTCGAGTCGAGCCGCGGCGTCGGCACGACTGTCGAGGTGGAGGTGCCGGCGTGACGCGGCCGATTCGCGTCCTCGTCGCGGACGATCACCCCGCGACGCGTGACGACGTCTGCTCCGCGGTGGAGAACGGACCCGCGCTTCACGATCTGCGCCGAGGTCGCAGACGCGGCCGCGGCGGTCGAGGCGGCGATGCGCGAGCAGCCGGACATCTGCCTGCTCGACATCCGCATCCCGGGCAACGGAATCTCGGCGACGCGGGAGGATCACGTCGCGGTTGCCCGCGACGAAGGTCGTGATGATCACGGTCTCCGTCGACGACGAGGATCTGTTCAACGCGCTCCGGGCGGGGGCGATGGGCTACCTCCTGAAGGACATCGACCCTGCGCGCCTGCCGCACGCGCTGAGCGACGTGCTCGCCGGGCGGGCGGCGATTCCCAGGACGCTCGTGTCGCGGCTCGTGGCCGAGTTCCGCGACCACGGCCCCCGGCGACGGCCCGTCGTCACCGAGACGGGCTACGACCTCACGAGCCGCGAGTGGGACGTGCTGAACCTCCTGCGCGAGGGGTTCTCGACTGCGCAGATCGCCGAGAAGCTCTTCGTCCCGCGCGCGACGGTGCGCAGCCACGTCGCGGCGGTGCTCCGCAAGCTCGAAGTTCCCGACCGCGACGCGCTGTGCCACCTCGAGTAGCCCGCCAGCGAAGCCGGGGCCGACGAAGGTCGCCGGCCCCGGCCCGCGTGCATGTTCCCGAGCGGTCAGCTCGGAAGGATGAAGCCGAACAGGCCCTGCGTCTCGTCATCGGGACCGGCCGTGAAGAACAGCTGGTCGGGCGTTCCGTTGCTGCCGGCGTTGCCGAACTCGAGCGCCCAGAGCCCGTCGATCGCGAGCTTCTGACCGTCCGGGTCGCGCAGCGTGCCGCGGTGCTCGAAGTCGCCGTCGGCGTTCTCGGCGAAGGCGTTGATCTCGCCGTTGCCGAAGTTGCCGACGAGCAGATCGCCGCCGAAACGGCCGAACGATGCGGGCGCCATAGCGAGCCCCCACGGCGCGTCGAGCTGCCCGTGCCCTTCGACACGGCCGACCAGGTTTCCGGCCAGTTCGTACGCGTCGACGAATCCGCGACCCTGCCCTGCGACCTCGTCACCCGCGTCGGCGTCCTGCTTCGCGTACGAGACGAAGACGCGCGTCCCGATCGTCTGGATCCCGAACGGCGCATAGCCGGCGGGAAGCTCCGGATCGGTGAACGAGCCCGCCGGCGTGACGTTCGTCCACGAGCCGTCGAAGACGTCGACGACGCCGTTGTGGAAGTCGGCCGCGTAGAGCAGGGGATGGCCGGGTGTCGGCTGTGCGATTGCCAGGCCCTTGTAGATAGCGCCGGGTGCGCCATGCGCCGTGACGAGGGCGGCGGTCGAGCCGCCGCGCCACGCCCGGATCATCCCGTCCTCGCCGTCGAAGATGAAGTTCGCCGGCGCCAGCGTCGCGCTGGCCGTCGTGGCGACGAGGAAGTTGCCCGCGACTCCTGCGAACACCGCGCCCGTCGGGCCTCCGTCGACGTTGCCACGACGAGCGGATTGATCGCGCCCGCTCCGGTGTAGAGCGACGCCTTGCCGTCGCCGGCGCCGTTGTCCGCGACCCACCACGGGCTGGTCGCGCTGCGCGCGAGCCCCCAGCCGTTGACCAGATTCGGATCGGTCGCCGCCGCAGCGCCGTTAACGTTCGAGACGAGCCGCGTGACCGCGTATCCACTGCCGGGCGGTGCTGCCGGCAACGGTGCGGCGGCAACGAGTGCCGTACTGAGAACTGCCGCTGCGACCGCCGCGCGCAGTATGCCTCGCTTCATGAGTCCCTCCTCCGTGAGTCATTCGCCCCTGCTCCGAGTACGGGTGCGCGGGCGGTGCGGATTGGCGAGGCGATCGCAGCTTCCGACCGACCTATCATGCGACCCATGATGCGGCCTGGCGCCGAACAGGCCTCACTCTCGGTGGTTGTGCCCGTCTACAACAGCGCGGCGTCGGTGCAAGCCCTCACAGCGCGCGTCGCGGAGGCGCTCGGAGACCGCGAGTTCGAGCTCGTTCTCGTGAACGACGGCAGCTCCGACGGGAGCTGGGACCGAATCGTGGAGGCAGCCCGGACAGATCGGCGGGTGCGGGGGCTCGACCTCGCACGGAACTACGGCCAGCACAACGCGCTCCTTGCCGGAATCCGTGCCGCGCGTGGGGGAACGATCGTCACCATCGACGACGATCTCCAGAACCCGCCCGAGGAGATTCCGCGGCTGCTCGCGAAGCTCGATGAGGGCTACGACGTCGTCTACGGCAGCGCGCAGGAGCGGCAGCACGGCATCCTCCGCGGCCTCGCCACGCGCTTGACGAAGTGGTCGCTGAAGGTCGCAGTCGGCAGCGAGGTCGCGGCGCAGGTCAGCGCGTTTCGCGTGTTCCGAACGCACCTGCGCGACGCGTTCGCGGACTTCCAGGCCCCGTACGTCTCGATCGACGCGCTGCTGGGCTGGGGAACGGCGCGCTTCGCCGCGATCCCGGTGCGACACGATCCGCGGGCTGCCGGCGAAGTCGAACTACGGGTTCGTTCGACTCTGCGACGCACGCGCTGAACGTGCTCACCGGCTTCACGACGCGGCCGTTGCGGTTCGCGACCTTGATCGGCATCGCGTTCACGTTTCTCGGCTTCCTCGTGCTCGTCTTCGTGCTGCATCCGCTACCTGATCCAGGGGAAATCCGGTGCCGGGATTTCCGTTTCTCGCCTCGCTGATCGCGATCTTCTCCGGCGCGCAGCTGCTCACGCTCGGCATCATCGGCGAATACGTCGCGCGCATGCATCTCCGCGTGATGGACCGTCCTGCGTACGCCGTGCACGAGGAAGTCGGAGAGGGTGCGCGGCTCGACTAGAGGCGTCGCAGGACGAAGAGCTTCTGCGTCCCGTAGTCGCCGGCCGGCGGCAACAGCGCGGCCCAGCGGTTGAACTCGGCGTCGGGATCGGCCACGTCGATCGCTGCCTCGGCGCGTGCGGCGAGCAGCGGTTTGAGAACGCGCGTCGCCACGTAGACGAGCTGGCGAAGTCGCTGATCTGCTCGACCGTGAGCTCGTCGGCGAGCTCGTCGAGCACGCGCTCCTCGTCGAGGTAGAGGTTGAACGACGGCATCGGGATGTCGGAAAGGCCCCATTCGGTGCGCAGGGCGTTGAGGCGCCGCCATCCCTGCTCGGTCGCCTCGGACAGGAGAAGAACGCCGCCCGAACGGAGCACGCGGGAGGCACTCGCGCAGGGCAAGTAGCTGCTCGTCCCACGATGGGAGATTGATGATCACGCGTGTCGCGACGACTGCGTCGAACGAGTCGTCTGCGAAGTCGAGCGACTGGATGTCGCCTACGCGAAACTCGAGCCTCGAGGCGACATCCGCGTCGAGCGCCCGGCGCCGCGATTCGGCACTGGCGACCATTTGCGGGACGTAGTCGATGCCGACGACGCGCGCGCCGAGAGCGGCGTAACGCGCCGACGAGTAGCCGTTGGCGCAACCGGCGTCGAGGACGCGATCCCCGGGGACGAACGTGCGCGCCCGTCGCAGCGATCTCGAGCTCGATCACGCGATGGTCTGGGACCAGGAGGCCGCCGACGATTCCCCGTGTGCGCGCGCCTGCTCCGCCCAGAACTCCCTGATCTCTTCGGCGTTCATGGTCGGCGATGCTACAAACGTCCCGCGCCGCTGGCGCGCTCGTATTCTCACCGTGCGTGGAGCGTGTTCCGTTCAACCGCCCACAGGCCGTCGGCGCCGAGCTCGCGCACGTGGGCGAAGCGCTCGAACGAGCCGAGCTGGCCAGCGACGGCCGTTTCGCGAAGCTGTGCGCCACCTGGCTCGAGGAGCGGGTCGGCGTCGAGCGCGCGGTGCTCGTGCACTCGGCGACTGCTGCCCTCGAGATGATGGCGTTGCTGCTCGAGCTCGAGCCGGGGGACGAGGTGATCATGCCGTCGTTCACGTTCGTGACGACGGCGAACGCGGTGGTTCTCCCGAGGCGCCACGCCCGTTTTCGTCGACGTGCGGCGCGACACGCTCAACATCGACGAGGCCCGGGTGGAGGACGCGGTCACTCCGCGGACGAAGGCGATCCTCGCCGTCCACTACGCGGGGATTCCCTGCGAGATGGACGTGCTCAGCGACATCGGAGCGCGCCACGGAGTTGCGGTGGTCGAGGACGCGGCCCAGGCGCTCCTGGTCGACGTACAGAGGAAAGGCCTGCGGGTGCGCTGGGCGACGCGGCCGCGATCAGCTTCCACGAGACGAAGAACCTCCATCGCGGGGAGGGCGGCGCTCTGCTCGTGCGGCGGCCGGAATGGCTGGAGCGTTCGCTCGTGCTGCGCGACAAGGGCACGAACCGGCAGCGGTTCCTGCGTGGCGCGGTCGACAAGTACTCGTGGGTCGACGTCGGCTCCTCGTACGGCCTCGGCGATCTGAGCGCGGCGTTCCTGTGGGGGCAGCTGGAGCGCGCGGAGGAGGTGCACGAGGAGCGGCGGCGTGTCTGGGACACGTACCACGAGCGGTTCGCCCCGCTCGAGGAGCGCGGCCTGCTGCGCCGGCCGATCGTGCCCGACCACGTCGAGCACAACGCGCACCTCTACTACATCCTCGTCCCCGATATCGGCGAGCGGACGCGCATGATCGACGAGCTGAGCCGTCGCGGCGTTCACGCGGTTTTCCACTACGTGCCACTCCACTCGGCACCGGCCGGCGTTCGGTTCGGGCGCGCACACGGCGATCTCGCCGAGACCGACCGCGCGTCGGACCGCCTCGTGCGCCTGCCGCTCTGGTACCGGATGCCGGAGGAAGCGGTCGACCGGGTGACGGCCGCCGTCGCGGCGATCGTGGCGGACGCCGGGCCCTGATCCGGGTCAGAAGACGACCGTCCGGTTCTCGTGCACGAGGACGCGGTCCTCGAGGTGCCACTTCACCGCGCGGGCCAGGACGATCCGCTCGATGTCGCGGCCGATCTGCTCGAGCTCCTCGACGCTCTGGCGGTGCGAGACGCGGGCGACGTCCTGCTCGATGATCGGCCCGGCGTCGAGCTCCTCCGTGACGTAGTGCGCCGTCGCGCCGATGATCTTGACGCCGCGGTCTCGCGCGCGGCGGTACGGATCGGCGCCGACGAACGCCGGCAGGAACGAGTGGTGGATGTTGATCACCGGCGAGTCGAGCTGCGCGAGGAACTCCGCGAAGAGGATCTGCATGTAGCGCGCGAGCACGACGAGGTCGACCTCGCCGGCGAGCAGCTCGAGCATCCGTTCCTCCGCGACAGCGCGGTCGCCGGGATCGACGGGAACGTGGTGGTACGGCACGCCGAACCCGCCGACGTCGGCCTCGTGGTCGGGATGGTTCGAGACGACGGCGACGATGTCCGCGCCGAGCTCGCCGCGGCGCCGGCGCCAGAGGAGGTCGAGCAGGCAGTGGTCGTCGATGCGAGCAATGCCAGCCGCGGCCGCTCGCTCGCATACGCGAAGCGCCAGTCCATCGCGAACGGCTTCGCAACCAGTTCCGCGAAGGCGCGCTCCAGCTCGTCGCGGCGCTCGCCGAGGCGCTCGATCCGGAACTCCATCGCATGAACAAGGTGCCGCCGTCGGGGTCCGTCGAGTGCTGATCGGCGCTGAGGATGTTCGCGTCGCTCTCCGAGAGAAAGCCCGAGACCGCGGCCACGATCCGTGCCGGGTCGGGGCACGACACGAGCAGGCGCGCGATGTGCTGATGCTCGTCCACTGGGTCGAGCACAGGCACCACACGAATCGACTCGCCCCGGATCTGAAGGTGGTGGCCGTTGAGCAATCTCAGCGCGGCCGACGT
>CAVPTP010000005.1:0-131109 GCA_963708685.1 uncultured Actinomycetes bacterium | reverse complement strand
GGCGTCCTCGGACTCGGCCTCGATGGCGTGCACGACGCGGTGCTCGTCCGCGGTGCCCGCCGAGGACGATGGAGCCGTCCTCGACGAGCTCGTCCATGAACATCTGCGTGGCTGGCCAGCCCGATCGTCGCCGAGCGGGCGACGCGTCCGACTTCGGGCCGGAGCGTCGGACCGGTGATAAGGTGGAGATCGGCGTCAGCTGCTCATTGCTGCCGATCGCCGAGGGCGTGTTGGCGATCTCCTGCGGCGTACGTCCCAGGCGCGAATCCATCACCAGCAGGCTGGTCAGCGAGATCCTGATCGTCGAAGTGGCGCTGCTGAGAGCTGCTTGTCGTTGACCTCCTCGGTGATCGTCGCCCCCTCGTCGACCGCCTTCTTCACGGCGATGGCGTCGACGTCCTCGACGTACATGACGATGGCGGCGGTCGTGGCGCCGGTGTCGCTCGGCGGTGTTGTCGACGCGTGCGGGAAGGGATCGGCGAGCATGACGACCGAGTCCCGATCTCGAGCTCGGCGTGGCCGATCTTGCCGTCCGGGCCGTCCATGCGTGCGCGCTCCTTGGCGTCGAACGCCTTCTTGTAGTACTCGATCGCTTTGGCCGCGTCGTCCACGGCGAGGTACGGGATGAGCGTGTGGTAGCCCTCGGGCACCGGCTGCACTGACATTGCGTCTCTCCCTTCGTTCGTGATTGGCGGTGCGAACGCTAGCGGGCATTCCCGCCATCTCCTGTCGTGTTCACCACATAGACTCGACCGTGCGCGCGAGCCGTCTCGTCTCGTTCCTGCTGGTGCTCCAGACGCGCGGGCAGCTGACCGCTGTGGAGCTCGCCGAGCGGCTCGAGGTCTCCGAGCGGACGGTGCAGCGTGACGCGCAGGCACTGGCAGCTGCCGGCGTCCCGATCGTCTCGATGCGCGGCCCGGCGGGCGGCTACCGGCTCGAGCGCGGCTACCGAACGAAGCTCACCGGTCTCGATGCGGCCGAGGCCGAGGCGCTCTTCGTCGGGCCCGCGGCGGAGCTCGGGCTCGGCCGCGAACTGGCGGCCGCCCGGCTGAAGCTCCTCGCCTCGCTGCCCGCGGAGCTGCAGGAGCGGGCCGGCCGGGCCGCGCAGCTCTTCCACGTCGACACGCGCGGCTGGTTCCGCGAGGAGGACCGCGTCCCGCACCTGCCGGTGATCGCCGGGGCGCTCTGGCGCGGCCGTCGCCTGGACATGCGCTACCGCGAGGGCGCCGCCGTCGTCTCGCGGCGCCTCGACCCGCTCGGGCTCATCCTCAAAGCCGGCGTCTGGTACCTGCTCGCGCAGCGTCGCGGCGAGGAGCGCGTCTACCGCGTGTCGCGGATCGTGTCCGCGCGGGAGCGCGCCGAGCCGGCGACGCGGCCGGCAGACTTCGACCTCGCCGCCGCGTGGGCGGAGCGCTCGGAGGCGTTCGAGCGGAGCCGCGCCGCGTCGAGGTCACCGTCCGCGTCCCCCGGGGCAGGTCCGATACCTCCGCGTCGCGCGCATCGTCGAGGACGGCGAGCGGCCGACCGTGGTCGCCCAGTTCGAGGGGCTCGACCACGCCTTCCGCGTGCTCTCTGGCCTACGGGCCGCAGGCGGAGGTGCTCGCCCCGGCGAGTCTGCGTGAGCGAATCGCGACTGCGGCAGCCGAGACGGTCGCCGTTTACGCGGGCGGCGCCTCCTAGAGGCTTGATGTGAGTTAGCGGCCGTCGTAGGCGGCGAGGGCGCGTGCGGGTCGGCCGGTGAGGGTGTTGAGCAGGATGCCGAGTGTGAGCGCGAGCAGTCGTTGCGCGATTCGTTGGGCGAGGCCGCGTGGTGTCTTGGCGAGGTGTCGTTCGAGCCGCATCTGCTCTTTGAGGTTCGAGAAGACGCTCTCGATCGTCAGCCGCGCCGAGGCGAGCGCCCGCTCGCGGCCAGGTTGGCGGCGGTGCGCTCGCGTGCCGGGGTGAGCAGCTGCACCTCGGCGCAGTCCATCCGCTCGTTGTAGGCGCGGCCCCAGAGGCCCTTGTCGGCGATCACCGTCTCGCCCGCCTCGACGAGGTCGAGGAGCGGCTCGTACTCGTGCTCGTTCGCCGGCACGAGCGTGTAGGCGAGCGGCAGCCCGCGCCGGTCGGCGCGCAGCACCAGCCGCACACCCCAGACCCACTCGCTCTTGGACGGCGCAGTAGCCGTAGGCGGCCGTGCCGGCGAACTCGCTTCGACGCGCGCAGCCGGCGTAGTTGGCGACACCGATCAGCGTCCCGTCGGCGAGGCGAGCACCGCCGCGTCGAGCAGCCGCGCCAGCCGCTGCTGCACCACCGTCAGCAGCCCGGTCAGGCCGCGCAGCCGCCGGTTGTACTGCGACTGCGACGGCAGATACGGAAACCAGCCCGGCAGCCGATAGCCGACCAGGCCGAGGAACTGCCGGTCGGAGCTGATCCCCATCACCGCCTGACAAACCGCCAGCGCGACCAGCTCCGCGTCGCTGATCCTCGCCGCCGGGCCCGGCCTCGCAGGGACCGGATACTCGTCAGCGAACACATACGCTGCAACGACAAGGGCTTCCAGATCGGGCGTCATCTCGAGCCTCCATCTCGAGGGGACACTGACCGGAAGCCCTTCGTCGTCCAGACGCAGGTCCCTACCGAATACGCATCAAGCCTCTAGAGGCGCCCGTTCGAGCATGGAGCCCCGAGCAACGTGAACGGGGCGAATCGCGACCCTCGACATCGGTAGCGGCTTCAGAGTTCACCAGATCTCTGGTCATTGTCTTGGTCTTTTTTCATTGGGATCAAATGGCATCGGATGGGCATCCGCCGTCGACGCTCCATACTGGAGCCGATGTCCGTCGAGACACGGGTCAGCGAGGCGCCCGCTGCACGGGGTCGCAGGATCACGACCGACGCGGCGCTCGAGTGGGCGATCGCCCACGTGCCGGCGATTGCGACATTCGCCGTCGCGACTGCGGTTGGCGTGGCGGGCGGCGGCTTCAAGCCGGCGGTCTGGCGGCTCAGCACGATCGCCCTGATCGCGCTGGCCTCGGCGGCGCTGATCGCGCGCGAGCGGATCACGCTGGCGCGCGGCGATCGACTTGTCCTCGGCGGCCTGGCCGGGCTTGCCGCCTGGAGCCTCGTCTCGAGCGTGTGGTCGTTCCGACCGTCGATCTCGGTGATCGAGTCCGAGCGCACGGTTCTCTACCTCGCGGCCGCGGCCGCGGTGCTCTTCGTCGTCGAGCGCCGATCGCTTCGGCAGGTCGTCTCCGGCGCGGTCGTAGGGATCACCGTGGTCTCGCTCGTCGGTCTCGTCGAGCACTTCACGTGGAGCACGCGGAGCCCGCTCCAGGGCACGCTTCTGTATCAGCCGCTCGGCTACGCGAACGCTCTCGGCATCTACGCGACGATCGGCCTGCTGCTCGTCGCCGGCCTCGCGCTGTGCACGCACGGCCGAAGCAGGCTGGTATTGCTCGCGCCCGCCGCAATCCTCATCCTGACGCTGTCGTTGACATCGAGTCGGGGTGCGTGGGTCGCGCTGCCGATCGGAGCGGTCGTGATGCTTCACTCCGGACGCCTCGTCCGGGGTCGCGTGCTCGTCGTCGTCCTCGTCGCGGGCATCGCGCTCGGCCTGATCGCGGGCTCGAACAAGGGACAGGGATTCACGATCGTCGGCCCGTACCGGCCGCACTACTGGCACGTCGCGCTCCAGCAATACGAGGCGAAGCCGGTGACGGGCTACGGCGCCGGAACCTACGGCGACTACTTCTGGGCCGATCACCGTCCGACGCAGGGCTTCACTCGCGAGGCGCACAGCCTGTACCTCGAGACGCTCGGCGAGCTCGGCCCGGTCGGCGTCGCGCTCCTCGCGGTCGCGCTCCTCGCGCCGCTCGCCGCCCTGCGCCGCCGGCAGGAGCCGCTCGTCGCCTCGACGACCGGAGCCTACGTCGCGTTCCTGCTGCACAACGCGATCGACTGGGACTGGAAGATCCCGGCCCTGACGCTTATCGGCATCTTCGCCGGCGCGGTGACCGTTGCGGCGACGCGGCCGCAGGACGTGCCCCCGATCTCGGACCGCACGAGGACCGTACTGCTCGGCACCTGCGCGGTGATCGCTGCACTCGCCGCCTTCAGGCTCGCGACGGGACCGACGCTCGGGTACTGACTGACGAGCCTGACTGGCTAACCGCCTGTGAGAGTCATATACTCGGCAGGCTGTTGCCAGACGGCCAACAGGAAAGGCGCTGCGGTGAAGGAGAGGCTCGGACGTCGGGGGGGCAAGGACAACCGGCGCAAGCTCGCCGCGGTTCTGACCGTCGGCGCCCTCACGATCCTCGGCATCGTCGGCTACATGAGCGGCGGCGGCGTTGCCGGAGCCGCGTACTACTACTACTACACGGGGCCCGGCCCGCCGGCGAACCTGGCGCTCACGCCGGCGACGGCGAACAACCCTCTCGGGACGACCCACACCGTGACCGCGACAGTCACCGACAGTTCGGCGACGCTGCTTCAGGACATCGTCGTCCGCTTCACGGTGATCGGCTCGGTCTCGACGACGGGCCAGTGCACGACGGACGCCTCCGGGCAGTGCACGTTCACCTACTCCGGGCCCTTGCTTCCCGGCGCCGACACGATCTCGGCGTTCGCGGACTCGAACGGGAACACGACGCACGAGACGGACGAGCCCACGGCGACTGCGACGAAGACGTGGGTGCTCCCGGCGTCGACCACCGGGACGGTTACCGGCAGCGGAGAGATCGTGGCTTCGGGCTCGAAGGTGAGCTTCGACCTGAGCGCGAAGAGCGACGCCAGCGGTGTCAAGGGTTCGTGCGCGGTCAACGAGTCCAAGCGCAAGATCAAGTGCAAGAACGCGACCGTCCTCGTGGTGAGCGGGAACGAGGCCACGTTCTACGGTGACGCGACCGACAACGGCATCGCGACCATCTACGCGATCCACGTTGTCGACAACGCCGAGCCGGGCACGGGCAACGACACCTTCAGCATCACGACGGCAAGCGGTTACTCGGCGAGCGGCACGCTCACCGGCGGGAACATCCAGGTCCACTGAGTCCGAGGGCGGTCGGCCTCGGGGCCATGGGCGCGAGACGTGCGCTGGTCCTGCTCGTCCTCGCGCAGTGGGCGGCGGTCGGTGTGTTCGTCGCCGCCGTGCGGCACAACGGCTGGCTCTTCTACCACGGCGGGGACGAGACGTTCTTCTACACCGACGCGTGGTCGCTCGCACACGGGCACATTCCCGAGTCGGAGATCGGCTGGGGCTTGTCGTACCTCCTGGCGCCGCTCGCGCGCATCGCGGGGCCGAGCTTCCCCGCGGCGGTCCCGGCGATCATCATCGTGCAGACGGTCGTCCTGCTTCCGGTCGCGCTGCTCTGCGTGTACGCGATCGGGGCGCGCATCGCGGGACCGCTGTGCGGCTATGTCTCGGCCGGCGTCTGGATCGCCGCGCCGTTCGTCGTGATCCCGCTCTTCGACGCGCGGTATCACGCGACGTACGTCGAGCAGTTCCTGCCGCAGTCGCTCGGGCTCACCGGCCTCGGCGACTTTCCGTCGACGGTCTGCCTGCTGCTCGCCGCCCTCGTGTGCGTGTGGGCGATCGACAGCGGAGATCCTGCCGACGCGGCACTGGCGGGGATCCTCGCGGGGTTCGCCGTCGCGATCAAGCCGGCGAACGCGCTCTTCCTCGCGGGGCCGCTGCTCGCGCTGCCGGCCGCACGGCGCTTCCGCGAGCTGGGCCTCTTCGCGCTCGCGCTGCTGCCCGCCCTCGCCGCGCTCGCGCTCTGGAAGTACCGCGGGCTCGGTTATCTCCCGCTCCTGCGACAAACGCCGACCGCGATCGAGGCCGCCGGCGCCGTGCCCGCATCGCTTTCGACTTCGCGTTACGTGCCTCTCGACTGGAGCCGGTTGCGTGACAACTACACCGAACTGCACGACGTCCTGCCGATCGCGCCGGTGCTGTTCGCGCTGCCGCTCCTCGGCATCGCGGCGGCCTTCTCCCGCGCGAGGGCGACGAGTCTCCTCCTCGCGGGCTGGCTCGGAGCGTTCGTGCTCGTCAAGGGATCGTCCGACCAGGCGAGCATCGATAGCGGGACGCTGCTGCGATTGATCATGCCGGCGCTGCCGCCCTTCGCGATCCTCGTCGCATGCGCGCCTTTCCTGTTCGTTCGCCGGACCGCCGAAGCGCACGCGTCCCGCCGCGTCCCACCGAGCACGCTCGCGGTCGTCGCCGCGGTCGTCGCGGTCGTTCCGCTGGTGCTCTTCGCCGCGCTGCCTCCGCTGCGCGCGAGGACCGCGGTGAAGTACTTCGACGAGAGCGTGTTCGTCCCCGTCGACTCGTCCTTCGCTCCGCGCGTTCGCACGGCCGACGGCCGAGCGGTCGTCTCGTGGGACGACCGCGCCCCGGCCGGAACGCGTGCCTTCTACCGCGTCTTCCGCTCGCGGCCGGTCGCGGTCGCTCCCGACCCGACGTTGCCGCCGGGCCGCGACGGCGTCCGATGCGGACCTCGCCCCACCGGATACGCACAGGCAGTCGAGTGTCGGCTCGAGATGAAGGTCGTCGGCACCACGCGCGCGACGAGATTCGTCGACGCGCCGCC
The DNA here is from genome assembly GCA_963708685.1 of uncultured Actinomycetes bacterium. Classification (GTDB taxonomy): domain Bacteria; phylum Actinomycetota; class Thermoleophilia; order Gaiellales; family Gaiellaceae; genus DASVFB01. The sequence goes on along the minus strand of CAVPTP010000005.1, from coordinate 124,534 downwards.
GCCAGGTCGCTGGGTCTACCGCATCGGGCTGGCAGCGAACTGGCGCGACGATCCCGCGGCCGGCGACGTCATGCTTCTCAGCGCGCCGGTGCGGCGTTAGCGAACCCTCGCCTCGGCAGCGATTCGCCGGCGAGCTCGGCGTGAACGCTCTCGAGATCGGCGAGCGCGCCCCTGCCGTGCGAGCAGACCCAGGACGGCGGTGAGCGCGAGGCGGCGGCGGCGGTCGAGGAGATCCGAGTCGTGGAAGTACAGGTGGACGTGGGGCGCGTCTGGCGCACGCAGACGCAGCGCGCCGCGCGCGAGCATCCCGAGCGTGTGCGTCGTCGGGAGCTCGAGGAGACGTCGGCCGTCGCCGAGCTCGAGAAAGCACGGCTCTGCGGCGCTCAGCCGGGGCGCGCCATCGTCGAGGTAAGACGGCCTGAACGCCGTCCCGGTGCAATCGGCGTAGCCGAGCTCGGCCGCCGCGACGGCGACCGACGCGTCGATGTACCAGCCGCCGCCGCAGAAGAACGCGGGCCGCAGGCCGAGCGCGCGGACGAGCGCGCCCTCGCGACGCACCCGCTCGGCCGGGTCGCCGCCGCGCGGCCGCGCCTGCTCGGGCCCGCCCCAGTGCGTGTGGTGGCCGAGCGGCCCGCGCGCCGAGGCCTCCACAGCGCGCACTCGCCACTCGTCGATGTCCTCGCCGGCGTCCTCGTCGGGCGGACGGATGAACGCGGCGATGCGGAAGCCGCCCGGCGGGCGCTCCTGCAGGCGGCAGAACGCGTCCCAGGTGCGGTCGTCCAGCGGACGCTCGACGTGGCACGAGACCACGGCGTAGCGTTTCTTCCCGGACATGCCCACGGTCGACTCTAGAGCGGTCGCGTCGCGCCGTGGGGCGTATCTCCTCGTCGGCGCGGCGGCGATTCTGCCGCGGCTGGCGGTGCTCCTCTACGAGCGCGGAACGATTACCGCCGAGAACGTCGACAAGGGCGACGACTTCGCGCGCACGTTCATCGCCACCGGCACCTACGGCTTCATCCCCGGGCATCCATCGGCGTACACGCAGCCGCTGTACGGCTTCTTCCTCGTGCCGTTGTACGAGGTCTTCGGCCGCTCATGGGTCACGGTCGGCCTTGCGCAGATCGTCGTCGCGACTGCGGCCGCCCTGCTCGTCTACGAGCTCGGTCGCCGGGTGATCTCCGCACGCGCGGGTCTCGTCGCGGCGCTCGCGGTCACGCTCGAGCCGTACGTCGTCTGGCACGACGTGCACATGAACAGGGAGATCCTCGACGAGGTCGTCGCCGCGGCGATCGTGCTCCTGGTTCTCGCGCTCGCGGAGCGGCCGTCGCCGCTGCTCGGAGCCGCGCTCGGCGCCGTGACCGGCGTCGCGATACTCGGCAACGTCCGCCTCGTCGCGCTGCCGCTCGTCCTCGCGGGCTTCGCCGTCGCGTGCGCCGGACGCACCGCGCTACTGCCGGCCGTCGTCGTGCTCGCGGCGGCCCTCGTCGTCGTCCTTCCGTGGACGGTGCGGAACCGCGTCTCGGTCGGCTGCTTCACCGTGACGACCGACGGCCGCGCGCTCTGGAAGGCGAACAACCCGTCGACGCTGCGGACGCTCGAGCGCGGCGGCTGGATCGACGACGTGCCGGGCATTCCGGGCGCGCCGCCGACCCCGCAGGAGGCGGGAGCGATCTACCGGAGCACGGGCAGGATCGTCGCGACCGACGAGTGCGCGCAGATGCGCTTCTACCGGCACCGTGCGCTGACGTTCGTCCGCGACCACCCCGGCCAGAAGGCGAAGCTCGCAGCGGTCGCCGCGAGGATGCTGTGGCAGCCGTCCGTCACGCGTACCGAGGGACGGCGCGGTCGCGGAACGTTCCTCGACACGGCGCGCGTCTGGATCGAAGGCGCGTACGCCGTCGTCCTCTTTGCGCTCGCCGTCGTCGGCGCGTTCTTTCTCCCGCGCCGGGTCGCGGCGCTCGCGCTGCTGCTGCTTGTGTACGTCACGCTGACCGCGATGGTCTTCGCGGGCGAGACGCGCTACCGCGTGCCGTGGGACTTCCTCCTCGCCGTCTCCGCGAGTGCGGCGATCGTCGAGCTCGCCTCGCGCTTCGGAACCGTGGTCCGGCCCACGGCGGCACGTCGATGACGACGGCGAAGTTCGGCCCCGAGGCTGCCGGGCGCTGGACCGACGAGGCCTACGCCGACCCGCAGCGTTACCTCGGTCGCCGGGCCGAGCTCGTGCGCTCGCTCGGCCCACCGTTGCAGGACGGCGACACAGTGCTCGATCTCGCGTGCGGCGACGCCGGGCTGGCCGAGTACCTTCTCCCACTCGGACTGCACTACGTCGGCGTCGATGCGAGTCCGGCGATGGTCGATGCCGCGCGCGCCAGGCTCGGCGGTGTCGCGCAGGTCGAGCTCGCGGACATCGACGAGTTCGCGCCACGAAGCCCGGTCGCCGCGACGACGGTGTTCCGCGCGTTGTACTACGCCCGCGACCGTGCGGCGTTCCTCCGTCGCGTGGCCGACTTCACCGAGCGGAAGCTCGTCTTCGACCTCGACCCGCGGCGCGACCGGCTCGACGTCGTCAACGCCGAGCTTCTCGCGGCGGGCTGGACCTCGCTGACGCTCCGCGCGTTCTTCGTGCCGCAGACCGTACGCCTGCCGGGTCCGCTCGCGCGGGCACTCGTCGCGACCGAACGAATCCGGCCGCTCGCGCGGGCGATCCTCCGCGTTCGCTTCACGTACGTCTGTGTCGCGTGGCAGTCCCGCGCCGCGCAAGCGCCTCACGGTAGAGCTGCTCCACGCGGTCGAGGGAGCGCTCCTCCGTAAAGAGATCCTCGACGCGGAGCCGGCCGAGCTCGCCCATCCGTGCGGTTCGCTCGGGATCGAGCGCGAGCTCGACGATCGCCGCCGCGAGCGGCTCGGCGCCGCCCGGCGGCACGAGCACTCCGGTCTCGTCGTCGACGACGATGTCGAGCAGGCCGCCGACCGCCGACGCGACGACCGCCCGGCTGCGCTCCATCGCCTCCAGCGCCACGAGGCCGAACCCCTCGCCCAGCGACGGAACGACGACGAGCGAGCTGTCTTCGATCGCGGGCTGCACGGGCTCGACGCGGCCGAGCAAGTGGACGCGATCCGCGATCCCGAGCTCGGCTGCGAAAGTGCGGAGCGTCGCCTCGAGCGGACCGGCTCCCGCAAGGCGAAGCTCGAGGTCGGGCAGCCGGGCGAGGGCGAGCGCCACGGCGCGAAGGAGAACGATGTGGCCCTTGATCGGGATCAGGCGCCCGATCGCGAGCAGGCGCGGCGGCCCGTCGTAGCGCGACGCCGGAGGCTCGACGCGAATGCCGTAGTGCGCGATCTCGAAGTCGTCCTCGTCGAAGCCCTCCGTTGCGGCGAGGTACTGCGCGAGGCCGCGTGAGACGGCCACATGAGTGTCGGCGAGACCGCCGACGAGCCGGTCGGCGAGCGCGAACCGGGGGTTCTCCCGGAACTCGTTGAATCCGTGCTTCGTGCTGAAACGGACGGGCACCCGGGCGAGCCAGGCCGCCGGCTGACCGTAGACGTCCGCGTGGACGAGATGCGTGTGCAGTAGCACCGGGCGACGGCGCGCGAGGCGGCGCGCGAGGCGCGCGAACGCGCGCGGGTCGACGTCGGCGCGAAGCCGGATCGCCTCCACCGGAACACCGCGGCCGGCGAGTACACGTGCGAACTCGCCGGCCCCGGCTTCGCCCTCGTGGAGCATGAGCAACCGCACGTCCCAACCGCGCCGACGCAGGCCGGGCAGGAGCGAAAGCAGGTGCGTCTCCGCGCCGGCGATGCCCGCGACCTTCACGAGATGGACGACCTCGCCGCTCACGTCAGGCGCGCCGCGCGGAGTACGCCGTCGGCCCAGCTCTCGACGCCGTGCCGCTCCTCGACCCGGCGCCGCATTCTCCGTCCAATCGCCTCGCGCGCCGTCGCATCCGTGCGCGCGAACTCGTGCAGCAGCGCCGCCAGCTCACCGGGCGAATCGCGGTCGAACCGGAGCTCCGGATCGAGCACGTCGTCGAAGACCGGGCTCGAAGCGAGCACCGGGAGACAGGAAGCGGCGGCCTCGTAGACGACCTTGTCGGGCGCGCCGGAGCGCATGTTGTCGACGAGCACGTCGGCGTGTCCGAGGAGCGCGGGGACGTCGCGGCGCGGAACCGCGTCCTCGAGACGGATGTGCTCGCTCGCGCCGAGCTCGTCGACGAGCCGCTCGAGGTCGAGCCGGTGCGCGCGCTCCTCCTGCGTGAGCGCCGGACCGACGACCGTCAGCCGGACGCCGGCCTCGGCCGCGGCGCGGACGACGACGTCGAGCCCCTTCGACGGCGAGTAGCGTCCCAACGCGACCACCCTCAGCGTCCCATCGGGCTGCCTCGGCGCGCACTCGAAGCGCGTGAGGTCGATGCCGTGGCCGATCGCGGTCAGCTTGGCGGACGGAAAAGGGAACGACCGCCGATCGACCGAGACGACCGTGCTGGACAGCCGCTCGGCGGTGCGCAGCAGCGTGCTGTCGCGCCAGTGCGCGAACCAGAGCACGACAGGAATCCCCAGCGGTCGCACGAGCGGCGCGGCGAGCACCGCGTAGATCGGACACATGTGCGCCACGACGGCACCGCCGCGAAGCCCGCCAAGCTCGCGCCCGAGGGCCGCCTCGAAGCGCGCGCCGCGGCCAACGCGCGAGCCGGCGCGAAAGGCCCGAACGCGACAGTTCTCCGGGAGCGCCGACTCGACCGCGCTGTCTGCGAGCAGCACGATCTCGTCCACGCGCTCGGCTAGCGCGGCAACCTTGTCTGCGGTCGCCGCGAGGACCGGGTGCTCGGGGTCGACCGACTGCGTGACGAAGACCAGCTTCAAAAGAAATCGAGGTCGCCGAGGGCGAAGCGCCAGCCTGCACGGTCGTCGAAGAGGCTCGGATCGCCGAGCGTCTTGCCGACGACACGGATTCGTGCGTGCGTGGGCACGAAGCCGACTCGGAGAAACGCACGCCGCTCGGACGCGCGGACGAGGGAGACGAGTGCCGCGGTTCCGGGTGCGAGCTCGGCCAGGCAACGACGGAGCAGCGCGACGCGCGCACCGTTCCGGGAAGCGACGAGATCCGCGATCACGCCCGCCGGGACGCCGCGCCTGACGGCCTGCCCGAGGACCGCGAAGCCGGCGAGGGTCGCAGCTTCGTACGCGCCGAAGCAGCGGTACTCGCGGGGTGTGTCGACGTAGCGCCAGTTGAGGAACGACTCGTCGCGAACGAGCTCGTTGCCGCGCGCGACGCCGCGCCAGACGCGTTCGGCCTCGGAGTCGAAGCGCCGCAGCGGCTCGACGCGAAACGCACCGAACGTGCGCTCGCCCTCCGTCCGCGGGCGCAGCGTTTCCCGTGATGCATCGGGCCGGGCGAGCGCCCGCACCGCCGGGACGACGGCGAGCGGTCGCGCCCAGATTCGCAGAGACGGGAGATCGACCCAGCCGAGCGCGTGAAGCAGGCGTCGCGACCGCGGGTTCGGGAACGCGATCGCGCCCGCCGCGCCGGCCTCGGCGGCATCACGCTCGTTTCGCAGCTCGAGGCCCGAGAAGATGCCGCGGCCGCGGTGACTCGAGGACGTCGCCGCGTGCAGCGGCACTGCGAGGATGCGCTCGCGGCCGCCGGCCAGCACCGGAAACATCGTCATCCCGAGAGCGCCGACGACGACTCCGTGCGCACGCGCGACCGAGATCAGCCGCGGTGAGGTCGTCGGGTTCCGCTCGAACCACCACTCGAACTCCCCGTCGTCGAGGCCCAGGCCTGCGCCGCGCATCAGCTCGAGCAGCGCCGGGCGGTCCGACGGCTCGTACGCCGCGAGCGTGAACGCGCTCACGCGGACGACGTGCCGAGCGCGGCGTTCAGCGCCCTTCGCGCGTACGTGCCCGGCACCGTGTCCTTGACGCCGATCAGATCGCAGGCTCCGCCGAGGACGAGCTCGAAGGTTCGCGTCGAGTAGGGCTCGGCGTTGTAGCGCCGGAGCCGGAAGCGATCCGTACCGGGACGGTTGGACCCGGAAACCGACGTAAAGCCGAGGTCGTAGCCGGCCTGGCGGACGAGGCTCACGTGCACCGGCCGAACGTCGAGCTCGGAGCCCTTCGCATAAGCGAACGCGCGCACCCCGCGCCCGAGCCGGCGCTCGAGCCTTAGCTTCGCGAGCGCGATCTCCTCGGCCGCGTCGCCGATCGAGAGCTTCGAAAGCGCACGGTGGCTGATGCCGTGACACTCGATCCTGACCCCGGCGTCGTCGAGCGTCCGGAGCTCGTCCCAGTCGAGCGTGGGGTTCGCGATCCCGCGCGCGTCGAGACGTCGATCGTGCGGAAGCGGCCGGTCGCCGCCGACGAACCCGAGCGGGACGAAGAGCACCGCCGGGTAGCCGTGACGCCGTAGCACCGGCAGGGCGTGCTCCAGCACGTCGCGGTAGCCGTCGTCGAACGTGATCAGCGTCGCACCCGGCGTCAGCCGCTCGCCGTGGAGGTAGTGCGCGAGCACCGCTTCGAGGTCGACCACGGGGTAGCCGAGCTCGTGCAGCTGCGCCATATGTCTTGCGAACACGGCCGGCGGAACGCTCCCGGGGTTTCCGTGCACGTCGTTGACCTTGTGGTACATGAGCACGCGCAGCGTGCGATCCTGCGGGCGTGGCACGCGGCGCGCCGCCTCGCCGATCGCCCGGTAGACGCCGTTCTTGAGCACCTGTTTCGCGCGACCCGCTTCCACGTGCGGAGTCTAGGAGCCCACTCCGCTCGACGAACGCACGCAGCCGCGACGCGAACTCGCCCGGAGTCACCCGCCGCGCGTCGGCTCCGGCGCGCGCGGCGCCTCCGAGCCGCGCGGCGAGTTCCCGATCGGTGAGAACGCGGACGAGTGCGTCCGCGAGGGCGTGCGTGTCGCCGGGCGCGACGAGGAATCCTGTGCGGCCGTCGTCCACGAGTTCCGCCGGACCGCCCACACGAGTCGCGATCACAGCTCGCCCCCGGCTCATCGACTCGACGACGACGCGGCCCAGGCCTTCCGATCGCGAGGGGAGGACGAGGAGCGTCGACTCGTCCAGCAGCTGCGAGACCTCCTCCGCCGCGAGGCGTGGGAACCACCGCGTCCGGTCCGGAAGGTCGGCGACGAGCTGCGCGACCAGAGCTTCGCGCGCACCGGAGCCGACGATCACGAGCCCGGCCTCCGGCACGCGAGGCGCCGCGAGCCGCCAGGCGTCAGCGAGCCCGTCGATGTTCTTGTAGAGCTCGAGGACGCCGACGAACAACGCCTGCGGCCGTTCCGGGAGCGGCGCGGGCGCGTGCGCGAACGGCTCGAGATCCATGAACGCCGGGAAGACGTCGTCCGGCGGACGTCCCGCCTCCTCCACGAGCCGCGCCGTGTAGCCCGAGACCGCACGGACTCCGTCGGCGCGGCGCAGTGCCTCGAGGGCGATCCGGTCGCCGAGGGGTGCCAGTAACCGCCGACGACGTGAGCCGTAGAGGCGCGTCGCCGTCCGCCAGTCGCCGTGGACCTCGACGAGCACCTTCGCGTCGGTTCGGGAGAGAACGCGACCGACCAGCGCCGCGGCCCCGTCGTAGGGCGACTGCGCGACGACCGCGTCGGGCCGCCAGCTGCGCAACTGCGACGCCACGCGGAACGGCAGCGACGACCAGAACGCGAGCCCGTCGAGCGCGCGAACCGGGAACGGGCGGACGAGCGCGAACCCTCGTGCCTCCGCGGGACCGTCGTCCGCCGCGCTCGCGAGCACGCGCACGTCGAGCTCCCGGCACAGCGCCGAGAACTTCGCCTCGAGCGCGGGCGAGAGCGGCAGCCGGTAACGCGTCCGGCCGACGAGCAGGACGCGCTTCACTGCTCGCGCGCGGTCGCGGCGAGCAGCGCTTCGAGCCTCGCGTAGACGTTCGCCGGCTCGAGCCCGTCCAACGACGCGGCCGCGTTGCGACGGAGCCGCGCCTTCAGCCCGGGCTCGTCGAGGTAGCGACGGATCGCTGCTCCCAGTGCGACCGGGTCGCGCGACGGGACGAGCAGGCCGTTCCGTCCGTCTTCCAGGACCTCGGAGACACCGCCCACGTCGGTCGAGAGGACGGGCGTTCCGACCGCGAGCGACTCGACGACGAGGTGCGGGAAGTTCTCCCAGTCCGACGTGAGGAGCGAGGCGTCTGCGGCGAGCAGCAGCTCGAAGATCGTCCGGCGCGGCAGCGGACCGAGGAAGCGGACGCGACCGTCGAGCCCGAGCTGGGTCGCGCGCGCTGGCAAGGCGCTCGCGCTCGGGCCCGTCGCCGGCGAGGAGCAGGGTCACGTCGGGCGTGGCGCTCACGCCGGCAAGTGCCGTCTCGAGCGACTTCTGCGGGACGAGCCGACCGGCGTAGACGAGCGTCGGCCCATCGATGGCGTACCGCTGTCGGAGTTCTTCCCGCCCGTCGAGGTCGTGGGGGACCGAGACGGGGTTGCGGACGACCGTGAGCTTCTCGGCCGGCACGCCCCAGGCGAGGGCGATGTCCCGGAGCGCCTCGCTGGGGACGACGATGCGCACGGCACGGGCGAGCGCCGCGTCGCGCAGGCGCCGGAGCAGCTCGATCCTCCGCCCGTGCGTCTGCTGGAGCGCGGCGAGGTCGCCGGCGAAGAGCCCCCGGCGCATCGAGCGCTCGAACACGGGATCGGACGTCAGCTTGACGACGGCGGGCACCCGCGCCGCCGCCGCACCGAGCATGCTCCGTGTGAGCATCCCGGTCGAGTAGACGACGTCGGCACCGCGAGCGGCGCGTGCGATCCGGGCGGCGGCGGCGGCGTGCCGCGCGCCGACGGGCAGACGTCGCGACGACCAGTGGACCGGGTACGCCCGTCCGGCCGGCGCGGCGTCGGCCATCGTCACCGCCACGACACGATGGCCTCGCGCGAGCAGAAACTCGCAGAGCTCCGGCGCGTGGCTCGCGGGGCCGCCCACGTCAGGGGGCCACATGCCCGAGACGACGACCACTTTCATCTCACGGCGGAGCGACGAGGTCGACTGGCCGTGCATTGAGGCTCGACCTTGCTACCTCGTCGCGGCTCAGGCGAAGGATGAGAACGGTCCAGGCCGCGGCGAAGGCAAAGGACGCAACGACGTACGCGGCCGCCGCTCCCGTCGCTCCGAACTCGGCTCCGAGTACGAGCAAGGCGGGGAGAAGCACGGCGAGCTCTGCGCCCTGCGCCGCGAGCCGGAACTCCGGCCTGCCGATCGACACGGGGAACGACTTCGTCCATCCGAGGACGACCTGCACGCTCGCGACGATCAGGAAGAGACGCGCCGCGTCGACAGCAGGGAGCGCCGCAGAGCCGTAGACAAGACGAATCAACGTCGGCATGAGGATCGCGAGTGGCGGCACGATCACGAGCACCAGCGCACCTGCGCCGAGCATGTAGCGGCGGAGCGTCGCGTACACCTGCACACTCCGGCCGTGCTCGACATCGTGCGTCTGCTCGGCCAGCAGGATCATTCGAACGGGCGAGCTGAGCGCGGCGAACGCGGACTCCGGGACCTGTGCGACGCGGAGGTATGCCACCTGCCGCGGGCCCGTGACGAACCCGAGGAGCAGCGAGCCCAGCAGTCCTCTCAGCGGGCTGAGCACCGTCCCCGCACTGGAGCGGATCACGAAGCGCCTGAAGTCGGGACCGTCCACGCCGAGGCTCGTCTCGCGCGCCGCCGGGAAACGCCGAAGCGCAGCGAAGCCCGCGATGCAGACGGCCGCGGTGGCGAGCGCCTGCGCGACGACGAGCGCGGCGACTGTCGGAAGCACGCCGAACATGCCCCCGATCGCGAGCGCGCCGAGGCGCAGAGCCATCGATACGACCGAGGAAGGCGGCGCGGACGTCGTAGCGCTTGCGAACGATCAGCGCCGCCGAGGCCACGCCCTCGGGCGCCTGCACGAGCGGCAGGAGCGCCGCGACGAGCATCGGCGCGACGAGCCCGGGCGTCCAGAGCACGGACGACAGCGGCGCGAGTATCGCGATCCCCGCGGCGGCGAGCGCACCGCCCGCAAGCTTCAGCCGGACGCCGACCCCGAAGACGCGGTGGAACCGGCCCCAGTCCGAGGCCGCCGCGTACCGGAATCCGAACTTGACGAGTGCGTCCTCGACGGTCAGGTCGGCGAGCAACTGGAACAGTCCGGCCGCCGCCAGCACGATCGACAGCCGGCCGAACGCGGAGGTCCCGAGCTCGCGGAAGGCGATGACCGAGCCGAGAAAACCGAGCAACGCCGAGACGTACACGCCGGCGGCAGCCGACGAACGGCGCCAGAGGACCGGCGAGCGCATGGCGCACCCGAGTATACGGCGCATGGAAAAACGATCCGATTTCGACGACAATCAGGCCCAGTGAAGGGAAGCATCGGCGTGCGTGCGGCCGTCGCGGTGCTGGCCATGGCGGCTCCGGCTGCGGCCGCCGCGGATTCCGCGTTCGCGCGCGCGCCGCATTTCGCGGCGAGCATCGCCGCGACGACACACCGGCCGGCCGCCGGTGCGCGCTGGGTGTTCGTCGTTCGCGCTCTCGACGCGCGCGGGCGCCCGGTCCCCGCCAGCGCGCTCGTCCGGGTGCTGGTCGGCGGGGCGACCGTCGACACGATCGGGATGTTCGGCTTCCGAGGGAGCCTGCGCCGCAGCTACACGTGGCCTTCGACGCTCCGTGCAGCACGCCGCGACCGTCGAGGCGAGGGTGCGCGGCCCGGACGGTACGAGGACCGTCGCCTACGCCGTCCACGTCCGGGCGATCTCGGGCCGTCCGAGCTTCCGGCCCGAGATCGACGGCGCGAGCCGCAGGCCCGTCGCCGGGCGGCCCTGGTCGTTCGTCGTGCGAGGCGCCGACCTCGCAGGGCGCGGAGTGCGCGGCACCGCGGTCGTGCGCGTGCTGGTGCGAGGCCGCGTCGTCGACACGATCGGCTGGTTCAGCTTCAACGGGGTGCTCCACAGGACGTATCGCTGGTCCCCGACGCTCCGCGGCCGGCAGGCGTTGCTGCAGGCGAGCGTCGTCGGGCCCGGAGGCACGCACACCGTCGGCTACGCCGTTCGCGTGCGATGAGTGGCGCGGCCGTCGTCGAGCCGGGACGCACGTCGGTGACGGCGCGCGTCTCGGGAGCGGCATCGTCGCTTGGCACGACGTGGGCTGCGCTCGTGCCTGCCGCGGCCGTGCCGATCCTCTTCCTGCATCTCCGCTATCAGCCCGCGACGAGCATCGATGCGGGCTCGACGACGATCGGGATCGAGCTCTCCGATCTCGTGGTGCTCGCGGTCGTGCTCGCCGCCGCGCTCGCGGGACGTCGCTACGGGTGGAAGCCGCTTCGTGCAGGACGGCGACTCTGGCTCACCTCGGGAGTCTTGCTCGCGCTCGTCGTCGTCGCGACCGTATATCCGCTGCTCTGGGAACAGCACTACGACTTCCAGCGGCACATGGTGACGGCGGCGAAGTTCTGCGAGTACGCGCTCCTTGCGCCGTCGCTCGTTCTGTTGCTCCGTCGCATTGAGGACGCGCTGCCGCTGCTCTGGTCGATTGCCGCGTGGAGCGCCGCTGCCTCCGCGTGGGGATTGCTGCAGTTCGCCGGAGTCGTCGCCGAGTTCACCGGAAAGCGCCCGCTGCAGCGCGAGCCGTCGTTCGTCGGGATCCACGACCTCGCCGCGCTCTCCGGTGCGGCGCTCGTCGTCGGCCTCGCGGTGGTCGCGCTCGGGCCGCGCGGGCGCGGTGAGCGCGCGCTCGGCTGGACGGCCGGAAGCGCGGGGGCTGTCGGGCTCGTCCTGTCCGCCGCGGCCGCGGGAGCGGTCGGCGTCGGTCTTGCCGCGATCGTCCTCGTCGCCGTAACCCGCCCGCCCTGGCGTCGGACGGCGGCCGTCGGCGTGCTCGTCGCTGCCGGCGCGCTCGGCGTCGCGACGATGCGATCGGGCGACCTCGAGGGGGCGATCCGGTCGCTGGGCGTCGGGTCGAGACCGCATACCTCGTACGACGCCACGAGCTACGTCCACCGGTCGCTGCTCGCCTACATCGGTCTCCGCATCTTCGCCGCGCATCCGGTCGTGGGTGTCGGCTGGCAGGGATCGGAGGAGCTGGAGAACTACGAGCCGTACCTCGCGGCGGCTCACCGGCGGTTCCCGGACGCGCCGCGCGCGCGCCTTTCCGGCGCCCGAGCATGCGTGGGGCGTCCAGAACGCGTATCTCCAGACGCTCGCCGACCTGGGGATCGTGGGCTTCGCGGCCCTCGCGGCCTTCTTCGGATCCGCCGTGCTGCTCGCGCTGCGAGCCGTGCGGCTGACGCGTCCGGCTGCCGTGCCGTCGCTCGTCGGCCTGCTCTGGCTCCTCGTCGCAGCGGGCGTGTGGAACGGGCTCGGGCTGGTCGCGGGAATCCCGCTCGACGCACTCACCTGGCTTGCGGTCGGGATGATCGGCGCGGCGGCGGCGTGGACGGCCGATGCGCGCGGCTAGCGTCGAGTGGCCGGGTCGTGCCCGGCGAGAGCCGTCGCGCGTCTCGCCGACGTACGCGGTGCGCGGTCCGCTCGCCGCGTGGCTGCGCGCCGAGGCGGCCGCGGCCGACCTGCGGCACCCGGACGGTTACCGCGTGCTCGACGTCGGCTCGGGCGCGAAGCCGTACCGGCCGTTCTTCGCACGCGCGCGCGAATACGTCGGAGTCGACGAGCGCGACTCCGGCGCGGACCTCCACGCGCCGGCCGAGCAGCTTCCCGTCCCCGATGGGCACTTTCAGATCGTCCTCTGCACGCAGGTGCTCGAGCACGCGGACGACCCGGCGCGCGCGGTTCGCGAGCTCCGGCGTGTCGTCGCGCCCGGCGGACTCGTCCTCGCATCGACGCACGGCGTCCAGGTGTACCACCCGAATCCGGTCGACCTTCGGCGCTGGACCCACGCGGGCCTCCGCCGCCTGTTCGAGGAGAACGGCGACTGGAGCAGCTTGACGGTGACGCCCGGGTCGGGGACGGCGGCGTGCGTCGCGATGCTCGTCTCCATCTACGCCGACCTGCTCGCGCGGCGGGCGCACGTGGCGCCGCTCGGTCGCGCCTTCGTCGCCGCGGTCAACACGGCTGCAGGCGCGATCGACCGCAGCTCGCACGGCCTGCGCGAGCCGCGGCCGGGGACGATCTTCGCCAACTACCACGTGACGGCCGTTCCGTGAGCGAGCCGGTCCGCGTCCTCCGCGTGATCGGCCGCCTGAACGTCGGCGGCCCCTCGCTCCACGTCGTCTACCTCACCGCGGGGCTCTCCGAGCGCGGATACGAGACGACGCTCGTGGCCGGCGACCTCGGCAGCGACGAGGACTCGATGATGTTCGTCGCCGACGATTACGGCGTGCCCGTCGTGCCGCTCGCGGGGATGCAACGCGAGATCTCCCCGGTACGCGACGCGAAGGCGATCGCCAAGCTGACGCGGCTGATCCGCGAGACGCGCCCGCACATCCTGCACACGCACACGGCCAAGGCCGGCGCGGTCGGCCGGGTTGCGGCGCTCCTCGCGGGAGGCGCCCGTCCGCCGATCGTCGTGCACACGTTCCACGGGCACGTGCTCCGCGGGTACTTCGACCCCGTTCGGACCTCGGGCTTCCGGCTGCTCGAGCGGCTGCTCGCACGAACGTCGACGAAGCTGATCGCGGTCAGCCCCCAGGTGCGGGACGACCTCGTGTCGCTCGGAGTCGCGCCAAGCGATCGTTTCCAGGTGGTGCGGCTCGGGATCGAGTTCGCCGATCGTGTCGACCTGCAGGACGGCCATCGGGCCGAGCGCCGGCGGCAGCTGGGGATCGGCCCGGACCAGTTCGTCGTCGGCTGGACAGGTCGGATGGTGGACATCAAGCGAACCGAACACGTGCTGCTCGCCTTCACGGAGTTGCGTGCGGTGGGCGTCGATGCGCGCCTCTTCCTCGTCGGCGACGGCCCCGAGCGGGTCAGGCTCGAGCGCCGCGCTCACGAGCTCGGGATCGCCGAGCAGACGCATTTCGTGGGCTTCCAGCGGGACGTCGCGCCTTACTACGAGGCGATCGACGTCCTGCTGCTGCCGTCCGCGAACGAAGGCACCCCGGTGAGCGCGATCGAGGCGCTCGCGGCCGGCAGGCCGGTGGTGGCGACGCGCGTCGGCGGCGTCCCGGACGTCGTCAGGCACGGCGAGGACGGCCTGCTCGCCGAGCCCGATTCGATCGGCGCGCTGACGGCGGCGCTCACGCGCTTCGCCGAGGATCCAGAGTTGCGTGAGCGAATGGGAGCCGCCGGGAGAGAGCGTGTGCTGAGCCGCTATCCGCTCGATCGCCTCATCGACGAGACCGACGCCCTCTATCGCTCGCTGCTCGACTCCGTGACGTCGCGCTCACGAATCGACCTCGTGGCCGAGCCGCCCGCTCCGCTCTGAACGTCATGCTGGCGAGCGGCACGCCGGTTCCTTCGTTTCTTTGCCGGTCGCTCGGCCGGAGCTCCAGGCTCGCCGTGGGCGGCAGCATGAAGGGCAGCTGCTGACGAACATCGTTCGATCGCGGCCGAACGGGAACCTGGACGAGCCACGACCAAAGCAGGCCGGACGGCGCTACTTGCCGCTCCGGCGGGGATCTCGTCGGCGCGGTCGAGCGGGGAAGGCGTCGACTACCGCATGCGTCGGGTCGATCATGCTCGCTGAGCAGGCGATCCGAAACGCCGCTCGGGCAGCTCGAAGAGGTCGGCGACCTGAAGGTCGAGCTCGTCGACCGCGCCGGGCCTGACGATGCCGGCCGTTACCGCCTCGACCAGCCTCGGCCGCAGGTGGCCGAGATACCAGGCCCGTAGCTCGGCGCGCGCTCCGAGTCCTATCGATTCCGCTCTCTGTCGTCATCTGGCTCGACCATCGAGCCGGAGCGTCCACGGCTCGATCGTGTCGACGTGGAGGTGCGTCTCGCTCCAGGGATCGCGTGCGAAGGTTGCGCGGACGGCGTCCTCGGACTCGGCCTCGACGGCGTGCACGACGCGGTGCTCGTCGGCGAGCGGCCCGCCGAGGACGATGAAGCCGTCCTCGACGAGCCCGTCCATGAACGCCGCGTGCGCCGGCCAGTCCGCCTGTTGCTCGAGCGGGCGCGACGGGTCCCACTTCGGGCCGGAGCGGTGGACCGTGACCAGGAAGGCGGGCATCTGCGTCTCAGCCGCTCATCGCAGCCATGGCCGACTTGGCGCGCTCGGCCATCTCCTGCGGCGAAACGTCCTCGACGTGAGTCCCGATCGACCAGACGTGGCCGAACGGGTCCGTGATCGTTCCGAAGCGGTCGCCCCAGAACTTGTCTTCGACCTCCTCGGTGATCGTGGCGCCCTCGTCGACCGCCTTCGTCACGACGGCGTCGACGTCCTCGACGTACATGACGATGCTCGCGGTCGTGGTGCCGGCGTCGCTCGGCGGCGTCGTCGACGCGTGCGGGAAGGGATCGGCGAGCATCACGACCGAGTCGCCGATCTCGAGCTCGGCGTGGCCGATCTTGCCGTCCGGGCCGTCCATGCGCGCGCGCTCCTTGGCGCCGAACGCCTTCTTGTAGTACTCGATCGCCTTGGCCGCATCGTCCACGGCGAGGTACGGGATGAGCGTGTGGTAGCCCTCGGGCACCGGCTGCACTGACATTGAGTCCTCCCTCCGTTCGTGATTGGCGGTGAGGACGCTAGCGGGCATTCCCGACATCTTCTGTCGTGTTCGTGAAATAGTTTCGCCGAGTGCGTGCAAGCCGTCTCGTCTCGTTCCTGCTCGTGCTGCAGACGCGTGGGCAGCTGACCGCGGTCGAGCTCGCCGAGCGGCTCGGGGTCTCGGAGCGGACGGTGCAGCGCGACGCGCAGGCCCTCGCGGAAGCCGGCGTACCGATCGTCTCCGTCCGCGGCCCGGCGGGCGGCTACCGGCTCGAGCGCGGTTATCGGACAAAGCTGACCGGGCTCGATGCCGCCGAAGCGGAGGCGCTCTTCGTCGGGCCTGCGGCCGAGCTCGGACTCGGCCGCGAGCTGGCCGCAGCCCGGCTGAAGCTCATCGCGTCCCTGCCCGCGGAGCTGCAGGAGCGGGCCGGCCGGGCCGCGCGACTCTTCCACGTCGACACGCGCGGCTGGTTCCGCGAGGAGGACCGCGTCCCGCACCTGCCGGTGATCGCAGGAGCGCTGTGGCGCGGCCGCCGGCTCGAGATCCGCTACCGGGAGGGCGCGGCCGTCGTCTCGCGCCGCCTCGACCCGCTCGGGCTCGTCCTCAAGGCCGGTGTCTGGTACCTGCTCGCGCAGCGCCGGGGCGAGGAGCGTGTCTACCGCGTATCGCGGATCGTCTCCGCGCGGGAGCGCGCCGAGCCGGGCACTCGGCCGCAAGGCTTCGACCTCGCCGCCGCGTGGGCCAGTCGTTCGGAGGCGTTCGAGCGGAGCCGAACGCGGATCGAGGTCACCGTGCGCATCCCCCGGCGGCAGATCCGATACCTCCGCGCAGCCCGCGTCGTCGAGGACGGCGAGCGGCCCACGGTGATCGCGCAGTTCGAGGGACTCGAACACGCCTTCCGTGCTCTGCTCGCCTACGGCCCGCAGGCGGAGGTGCTCGCTCCGCGCGAGCTGCGCGAGCGAATCGCGGCCGCGGCAGCCGAGACGGTCGCCGTCTACTCGCGGGCGCACGAGCCTATTCCGGTCATCCGGTGCGAGAACTCCTCGATCGTGAGCACGCCCGGACCCGGCTCGGGATACGGATCTCTCCCGGTGCCGTGACGAGGGTCAGGCCTTCGATCGTCTTGTCGTCGGCGGTCGTCGAGGGCTCGACCGAGGCGAGCACGAGGCCGGAGACGCGCTCGCCCGCCGTGAGCCACGGCGCGGTCACGGTGGTGCTCGGCCGATTCGGGCTCGAGAACGCTCATCCGCTACCGCTCATCGTCATGTCGCCGAAGAGCTTCGCGCCGAAGCGCTCGAAGTCCGACGCGCGGTACGCGATCGTCTCGGCGACGAGCGCGCGCATGTCCTGGTGATGGCCGCGGGGACGCTGTTCCGGATCACCACCGGCTTGTACGTCTGACGGTCGATAGCCACCTCGGTGCCCTCTCGTCCCTGCTCGAACGACGGAAACCGCAGCCAATAGACGTCGTGCCCGTGGATCGTGTCTCGCCTTCGAGCTTCGCAGCGCCGGTCGCGAGCGCCTGCCGATAGCCGGTCCAGAAAGCGGAATTCGCCGGATCGACCGGGCCGACCGTGGCACCGGTCGCCGGCGCATCCGGGCTCGTCGCGCAGAAGGCCGACGACTTCCGGATCACGCATGATCATGGCGCGACTCCCTCCTGCTCGAGGTCCACGCAGCGCCTCCAACGCGCGGACGAACCGCATCCTCGCCGCGGCCTCGCTCACGCCGAGCATCTCTCCGATCTCCGCGAAGCGCGCACCCCGCACGAGCTTCAACACCGCCACCTCGCGCTGCGCCTCCGGCAAATCAAGAGCGCCCGGCTCAGCGCAGCGGGGACATTCCTCCGTTCGAATGAAGCTCCTCGCGTCGCGCGCGCTGCGCGAGTTCGACCTGACGCTGCTCGACATCGAGTCCGGGCAGCTACGTTGGCCGGGTGCTTCTCGCGACGGCACCGACGATACCGACGGTTCTGATCGCCTGGACTCTCGCTACGGCAGCCGCGATTCTCGTTTTTCTGCACGCAAACAAACATGGCAGCCGCCATTCGACGGCGTGGGGGATAAGCGTGTTCTTTGCCCTTGGTCTCGCGTTACCCGTCTACGTTGTGCACGCCAGACGTCACAAACCGTCGGGCCGGCGTTACTGAACCACGGCGGACTCACCGGGCGCAGAGTTGAGCGCCTACGCCGTCAGCTGAGCCGGCTGGTCTAGCCGCTCCCCCCGCGGCAGGTGGACACACTCCGGTGAACGCGGCGTGTAGTAGTGGCGTTTCGGACCAGCGTAAGGGCCACCTCATCGGCGACCTGGAGCAACTCTGGGGTGAGCGCTCTATCGACTGGATAGACATGTCCCTTCCGGCCATCTCGACCCCGCGTTTGACTTGTCGCCGAGTTCGCTAATACGCCGCTCGAGCCGCTGAGCACCCGAGGTCTCGCCGCCACGGTCACGGACTAGAAAGCTCCGCGCACACGGAGTCCAAACGTGCCTCCGAAACAAGAGACCCCTCGGCGTTGCAGAAGCGACATCAAATCGTGTCCCCGAATAGCCAATGCGGCTCAGGGCACGTCCATCCGCACTAGCTTCCTTACAGCGAGCGCGGTGAAGCACACGATCAACACCGCCGTACCGACGGCAGCGGTCAGCGGGCTGAGCGAGATGTCGACACTCGCCAGCCGGCCGTTGTCGAGGGCGTGGACCAGCGCGAGCGTGTAGCGGCGGACGCTGAGGAAGCGGATCCCGTCGAGGTAGGCGGCGAGCGCTGCCTCCCAGATGAACACGTATACGAGCCCGATCAGGAGCGCGTGCCGTGTCGTCAGGCCCGCCCACGTGAAGATCGCCGCGTAAGCCGCCGCGCCCGCGAGCAACCCGACGCCCGTCGCGAGGGCGCCACCTCCGTCCCCACGCTCGATCACCGCAACCGCGAGCGCGCCGCCGAGCGCAACCGGGATCCCGCCGACGGCGAACGACGCCAGCAGCTTCGGGGCGACGATGCGCCAGCGCGCGATCGGCTTCGTCACGAGGTAGACGAGCGTGCGGTCGCCCACCTCGTTGCCGAAAGCCGCGGTCGCGAGCAGCAGCATCACAAGCGGCAAGATGGCAGAGGCGAGCATGACCCTCGTCACGTCGTCCGCGAACTCGGCGGGCGTCGCGGTCGCGTCGGCGACCTGGAAGAGCAGGCCGACGAGGAGCGGCAAAGAGACCAGTGCAAGCACGAGCCAGATCCGACGGCTGCCGGCGAGCTGGCGGACGGTGAGCACGAACACAGCGCTCATCTAGCCCTGCGCCAGGTACTCGAACACGCTCTCGAGCGAGTCGTCGAGCGGCTCGACGCGCAGGAGCCGGACGCCGACTCGCTGCGCGACGACCGGCAGCGCGCGCTGTAGCTGGGTGACGTTCCGGCTGCGCACACGCAGACGGCCCTCCGAGTCGATCTCGATCGACTCGACCGCGTCGAGCTCGACCATCCCGGCTGCAAGCGTCCGGGGGCTCGACGCGTCGATGCGAACGACGAACGGCCGGTCGTTCAGCTGCTGCCTGATCGCGCGCGGCTCGCCGCTCGCGGCGAGCTTCCCACTGACCATCAGGTGGATGCTCCCGGCCAACTCCTCGACCTCCTCGAGGATGTGGGAGGACACGAGCACGGTGCGGCCCTCTGCGCCGAGCCCGCGGATCACGTCGCGCAGGTGAAGCCTCTGCACCGGATCGGTCCCCGACAGCGGCTCGTCCAGCAGCAGCAGCGGCGGATCGTGCACGAGCGTTGCAGCGAGGCGCATGCGCTGCCTCATCCCGCGCGAGTAGCCGGCCATCGGCCGGTCTTGCGCTGCGGTGAGGTCGACGGTCGCGATCGCCCGTCCGGCGCCGGCGCGCGGGTCGTCCACGTGCTGGAGCCGCGCACACAACTCGACGAACTGCCGCCCCGTGAGGAAGTCGTAGACCGACTCGTGCTCCGGCATGTAGCCGATGCGGCGGTAGATCGCCTGGTTCCCGCGCACCGTCTCCCCGAAGACGCGAGCGGCGCCCTCGGACGGCGCGATCAGGCCGGCGATCGTCCGCAGCAGCGTCGTCTTGCCGGCGCCGTTCGGCCCGAGCAGAGCCGTCACGCCCGCACCGACCTCGAGCGTGACGTCGCTGACGGCGACCACGCCCCCGAACCAGCGAGAGAGGCGGTCGAGCGCGATCGCCGGTTCGCCGGCGCCGCTCAACCCCGCACCATCCGCTCCGTCCGCCGCAGGAGCCACGCCGCGAGCACGACGGTCAGGCCCGCCAGCCAGAGCGCCGAGACCCACCCAGGCGCGTACGTCGGTTCGATCGCGTCGCCGAAGAGCCAGTGAACCGAGTCGACGAGGGAGCGTAGGACGTCCGCCTCGGAGAGCACCTTCGAGAGCGTGCCGTCGAAGTTGTCGTGGCCGATGCCGCCGACCGCGCCGCCGATGAAGAACACCGCAACCGTTCCGATCGCCGCGTACGCGCGCCGGTTCGTGAACGACGCCACGAACAGCGCCAGCGTCGTGAACACGACAGAGACGGCCACCCCGGACGCAAGGAACCGCGGCACCACATCCCAGTTGTCCCTGATCCACGACGCGGTGTCGTGCGCGTCGAGCAGGTTCCAGACGAACAGCACCGCCTCGGGAATGCAGGCCACCGTCGCGGCGACCGTGAAGAACCCCAACCAGCGCGACACGACGTAGTCCGCCGACGTGATCGGCCGTGCCGCATACAGCGCGAGCACGCCGTCCTTCCGGTCGGGACAGACAAGCAGCGGCGCGACGACGGCGGCGAAGAGAGCCAGGGGGATGATCGCGAACTCGTAGTACTCGGCATACGAGGGCAACTCGAAGTCATCGGAGCTCGCCGGGACCGAGCCCAGGAACGCGGCGAGCACGACCAGCACCGCAGCCGGCACGAGCGCCAGCGCGATCAGCACCCAGGGCGCTACCTTCCCGCCGATCCCGCGGCCGAGCCCGAGCGAGATGCGCACGCCGTCACGCCAGATGGCGCGCCGCCGCCGCCACCGGCTCGTGTGCGCCCCGTCGTAGCCCTGGTAGCCGAGATCGAAGATCTCGGCGCGGCCGGCCGTGCTCACGACGCCGCCGCCTCGGACGGCGCGTCGAACACGCTCGCCAGCGAGTGACGCTCGGGCGCGAGCCGGTACAGCAAGGCGCCGGTCTCGACAATCGCGTCGCGCAGCACGTCGTAATGATCCCCGGAGACCTGCGGCAGCGTCAGCCGGTTGCCGTCGAGCTGCACGGCAATGCCCCGCTCGGAGAGGACACGGGCCAGCTCCGCCGCGCCCTCGACGAGATCAACCAGCACGGTCTCGGTCTCCTCGGTAAGCCCCGCGACTACACCGGTTCGCAGCACCTTGCCGGCGTCAAGGACGATCACCGCGTCGCACGTCCGCTCGACGTCGCCCATCAGGTGCGTCGAGATCACGACGCTAATCCCGAACTCGCGGCCGACGCGGCGGATCAGCTCGAGCATGTCGCGCCGCCCGAGCGGGTCGAGCCCGGCCGTCGGCTCGTCGAGAAACGCGAGCACAGGGTCGTGGACGAGCGCCTGCGCGAGCTTCACACGCTGCTTCATGCCCGTCGAGTACGAACCCATCGGCCGATAACGCTCCTCGAACAGTCCGACGTGCCGCAGCAGGTCCGAGGCCCGCAGCCGCGCCGCCGCGCGCGGGAGGCCGCTCAACTCGGCCATGTATGCGAGGAACTCCGCCGCAGACGCGCCCGGCGGCAGACAATCGTGCTCGGGCGAGTAGCCGATCCGCGTCCGGTACTCGACCGACCCACGCGTGTCGCGTCCGAGCACCTCGACGGAGCCGGCGTCGGGGTCAATCAGCCCGATCAGGATCTTCAGCGAGGTCGTCTTGCCGGCGCCGTTCGAGCCCAGCAAACCGGTGACGCCCTCGCCGATCTCGAAGCTCGCCCCGTCCAGTGCACGCACCGACCCGAAGTTCTTCGTCACTCCGGAGACGCGGACGAGCTGCATCGCGGTGAGCGTATTCGAGCCAGGAAGCGGACCGGCCCGCTCGCGGCGGGCCGGTCCAATTTCGGGTTACGCAACGAGCCGCGCTGCTGGTGTTTGCGTGTGTTGTCTGGA
Organism: uncultured Actinomycetes bacterium; assembly: GCA_963708685.1. Taxonomy (GTDB): domain Bacteria; phylum Actinomycetota; class Thermoleophilia; order Gaiellales; family Gaiellaceae; genus DASVFB01. Next base: position 102,830 of record CAVPTP010000005.1, on the reverse strand, counting down.
GGCCCGTTGCGATCGCGCGCGTCCACTCGAGGGGATACGACTCCTCCTACGCCGGAGAGGTGCTTGTCGTGGCAATTGGACGGCGATCGGAAGGTGCTACGAGGGCGGCGGGGTGCATGCCCGAACGGCGGCTCATCCCCCTCGTGTCCCGGATCGTGTCCCGCGCTGAGATAGGCGTCTAGCCAGAAGCGGTTGAGCCCTCGGGTTAGGGTTTCGGATCGTGGCAAGAAAGCCCCGCGGCACCGATTTGGACGATCGCCCCGCCGGACCCCTGATGCCAAACGCGAGGTGGTGAGCGAGCGTTTGTCCGTTTCGGGGAAGGTGACTCCCGAGGAGCGATACATGTATCCGGCGGCCGGGATCTTCGGCCGGCAGTCCGGAACGGGACCGTCACGGCCGTCTGTCGGAACGGGAGTGGCTTCGACGAAGCCGCGGCGGGGCGGGCATCCGGCTTCGTCGCCGCGACCGCGTGCCGAAGCTCCCAACGCGCCGAGGCTGCGTCGTGTCGACGGCGACCGCCGTCGCGCCGGTTTCCAGTGCGTGATGTCGCTCCGAGCGGTCGGCGTGATCACGTTGCTGGTGCTCGGACTCGCGGGCTGCGGCGGCGGCGACCGCAAGACCTACGTGAAGGCCAACGAGACCCTGTTCGAGCAGCTGCCGCACTTTCCCGGCTCGCGCGTCGAGGACGAGACGACGACGGCGTACCACGCCGACGAGAGCGGCCCGGTCGCCGGCTACAGCACGCGCTTCGATCTCGACGCTGCCGCCGCGGGCCACCGCCGACGCCGTCGGCTCGTTCTACCGGCGGCGCCTCGGACCGCGGTGGCGGCTGGTGGAGAACCTCGGCGGATCGGTGCTCAACTTCCGGAGAGGGAGGGCGTTTCTCTCGGTCAACCTCGAGAACGCCGACGCTCAGATGCTGGAGATCGCCGTCGACCACGAGTACTACGGCAAGCTCGACCGCTGACGTTCACGGGGCTGTGTGCTCGGGCGCCTCGCCTTCGGCCGCGACGGAAGTAGTGCAGCGCGAGCAGCAGGGTCGCGCAGGCGAGGAGGAGAACGAACGAGCCGGCCGCGATCCAGAACGTCGACGTCTCGTCGGTCGTGTCGGCGGTCGCCGCGAAGTGGTACAGCCAGCCCGACCACGCGACGAGCACGATGCCGAGGAGCCCGAGTGCGATGCCCAGGATCTGCCAGATCACGCTCGGGCGGAGCATCGGATCAGATTGACACAACGCTCCACGGCTGCTTTTAATCGACCGAACGTCCCCGTGGCCTTGTCCCCGCTCTCAGATGTGTACCGCCGTCGACACTCACAGGAGGGAGGAAGCAGGATGAGACGAGTCGCCCAGCTTTCGGTCTGGGTTGCCGCAGTCCTCGGCACCGCGTTCATCATCGCGTTCGCGACCTCGAACGCGGCGAGCCCGAACAGATCGCTTGGCCCCCAATGACGGCCCGATCGTGCGGCCGCCGCCGGTTCCCGGGGCACCCGATCCCGCCGACCCGGGTGCGGCCGACGCCGCGCAGGCGCCGGGCCGTCAGCCTGCGGCGCCGGCAGACGTCGCGGCCTCGCTGTCGCTGGCGAAGAACGACGCCGTCTTCCGAAGAGATCCTCGGCTCGATCGGGTACAGCGTCGCCGACTCGCAGCCGTGGATGAGCGAGGACGGAGCGACGCAGCTCGGAACCGAGCTCGACCTCGACCTCGACTCGCCGCTCTCCGGGCCGGCACGCCTGCCCGGCGTTCGGTTCAACGACAACGGCAAGTCGTACCGCCAGCTCATGCTGAACGCCGCGATCAGCGACGCGACAACGCTCACCGTCTTCGTCGATCTGCAGTCACAGCGAGTCGTGAGCGTCATGCCGCCGGACTCGACGCTCACCGAGCTGTCCGGCAACGCGCACATCACACCCAGCAGCGGACCGAACGGAGACTGAGATGACACGGCGAAAGATCGTCCTCTACCGCATCGGCACGCTGCTCTGCCTGGCCGGTGCAGTCGCCGTGCTCGCCTCGACGGGTCTCGGCGCGAGCACGCCCTATCTGCGAACGCTCGGCTTCGGCTACGGCGACTCGATCTACAACTACGACTTCACGAGTCAGAGCCGTCTCGTCGTCGGGCGTCGACTGGGCGACGTCGCTCCTCTTCTACAACAACGCCGAGATCGACAAGGTCAAGAACATCTCCGAGCGGCAAGTACTGGTTCTACGGGTCGAAGATGAACTTCCGGCTCAACGACTCCGGCTACTGGGAGTGGGACCAGGACGGCGGCAAGAAGACCGACACGCCGAGCTGCCTCGGGAGCACGCGGCACTTACAGGATCTACGCGCCGCCTGCGTTCGACAACTTCTACAACCCGAACTTCGGCTACTACCTCTTCGGAACCACGCACTACGACCATCACGAGCTCTGCAACTCCTGGTTCGACGACAGCGAGGGCACGGAGCACGACCTCGCCAACCTCTTCTCGGGCAAGGGCTACTCCACGTGCTACGACTACGCGTGGTTCTACAACCAGCAGTACGGAAACCAGGGCGACCATCACTGGAGCAACGATGGGTACGCCACCTACATCAGAATCACGTGAGTGCGCGCTAGAAGCATCGCGGCCGCGGCTGCCGGCGTCGTGCTGGCAGCCGCGGCCGGCACGGCGTCCGCAGCATCCACTCCGCAGCAGATCGGCGATCGTCCCGGCTTCTGGCCCCTCTCGCGGCTCGGCGCGCACGCGGCGGTTCGAATCTCCGAGCCGACGACGCGGGTAGTTGCCCGCTACCGGCTGAGCTCGGGCACGCGGCAGGGCGCTCCACTCTGGTACACGATCCGGCTCCATGCCCGGTTCCGCTTCGCACGCCGGCCGGGCGAATGCATTCTCAGCGCGGCGACCAACGGCCTGACCGCGGCGCAGATCATCGTCAAGACGGATCGCCGCGCGGCTCAGGTGTCGTCCGTCGGGCTGGATCCAGGGGCGGACGACTCTCGCGGCTCAGCGCGAAGACGTGCACGCATCGACTTTCGCAACTACCTCCAGACACGAGGCCCGCGTCCTGGGCCGAACACACTCACAGTGACCCTGGACGTCCTGCGCGGTCGCTGCTTCGACTCGCTCTCGGTGCTCCCGGACTCGGGCATCGGCGCGACGACCGTTCGCCCCGACGAGCTCCGGCTGCTCGTCCCGCAGCAGCCGATCGTCGCGACTGCGGGGCGTCGCACCAAGCTTCCGTTCGCAGCTTCGGCGACGCGGCGGACGGCCCGACGGCGGGCTCGACGTCAGGCTGCTGCTGCCGGAGGGATTCAGAGCGGTCGGACGGGACGGTCTGGCACTTCCCGCGGATCGGCCGCGTCGGCTCGGGCACGTTCGAGTTCGTCCCGAAGACGACCGGACGCTACGTCCTGTCTCTCGCCGTGCCGCGTCGCTACAACCAGCCGACGGCGATCGTCCAGGTCGACGTCGTGAAGCCTCGGTCCTGGCTCACGTCGCGATTCCTGCCGTCGCTCCTGGCCGCCGTGCTCCTCGTGGGCGCGGCCGCGTTCATGTACGCGACGCGGAAGGCGAAGAACCCGCCCCGGGCCTAGTGTCCTGTGTCGTAACTCGGTGGCAGCCGGCGGCGAGGCTGTCGGAATTGTCGTCGGTCTCGTGCCGGAGTGCTGGCTCGCGGTCGGGATGATCGGCGCGGCGGCCGCGTGACGGCCGATGCGCGCCGCTAGCGTCGAGTGGCCGGGCCGCGCGCGGCGAGAGCCGTCGCGCGCCTCACCGACATACGCGGTGCGCGAGCCGCTCGCACGGCCGCCTTCGCCAGAGCCCAGCACGCGCCAGTCACGGTGTCGAAGCCGCCCGAGTCGAAGCGCTGCCAGGCTTCGCCGCGGTCGAAGCTGACGTCGCTGCCCGTCGGGCCGACCGCCACCGTCGGTGCCTGTGACCCACGCGGCACCCGAGCGGTACTCGTTCGGCGCGTCGGCGACGAAGCTCCAGTTGGCGCCCCCCATCCGACGTCGAGCCAGCATGTCCGGCGACGCGGCGGGCGTCGCGAAGTCACCGCCGACCGCGAGCCCGTGCTGCTGCCCGTTGAACGCGAGCGCGAAGATTCCGGCGCTCGGGCCACTGTTCATCGGGGTCGCGCTCGCGCTCCACATAGAACGCGTCTGGATCGGTGTTCGTGAAGGTCTGCGTCCACGTCCGGCCGCCGTTCGACGTGACGAAACACGCGGGCGTCGGTACCGATGCCGATCGACAGGATCGCGGCGTGGTCGGCGTCGAACGCCTCGATGTCCCGGAACTGCAGCGCGGACGTTCCCGGAGGCCCAACCTGCTGCCAGGTCACGCCGCCGTCCACCGTGCGCACGACCGTCCCGAGACTGCCGCTGGCCCATGCCGTCGTGGCATTGATCGCGGAGACACCGCGCAGGCGGGCGGCGGTGCCGGTGGGCGTCAGGTGCCACGACGCTAGCCGCGGCCATCGCCGGCCGCTGATGTAGCGGCGACGGCGACGACGACGACAAGCAGCGCCCCGATCAGAATGGTTCGTCTGCGCATCGTGCTCTACCCCCTGTTTAGTCGATGGCGAATAGCAGGAATTGCGTGAACTGGCTCGCCGCGAAGTTGTTGTCGCTGACGAGCACGAGCGAGCGGCGACCGTCCGGGAGCGTCGGGCCGATGGTCATGCCCTCGACGTTGTCGAGCGGGATCCCGAGCGCGTCCAGGTTGAGCAGCAGCGTCTTCTGCACCGGCCGGACGCTGCCGAGGATGCCGGCGATGCTGTCCAAGCCGTTCACGTCGTCCGCACCGGGGAACGCGACCGAGTAGAGCTTGATCGTGTTGCCCGTGTCGGGCGCGCCGACCGAAAACGAGCGCTCCATCGAGAGCATGAATTCGTCGTTGAACGGCAGCAACTCGACGAGCCCGCTCACGGCGAACTGCGTCGGAGGCACCGGCGCCTCTGCGATCGGATCGGTGAAGTAGACGAACTGCCGGTCGAGGCGTCCGGTCGCGAGGTTGTACCGCAGGATGCGGGACGCGCTCGGGTTGGTAAGTGTCGCCGCGAGGCCATCTTGCGCGAGCGCGCCTTCCATCCCCACGAATAGATGGCGTCCATCGGGTGCGACGGCCGCCGCCTCGAACGCGAGGTTCTGACGCACGCCGTGCGTCGCGCTCGTCGGCAGGAACGCATCCGGGACCGGCAGGTCGCCGAGGAACGTCCCGTCCAGCGCATATCGCCGCACCCACGCCGGGATCCCGCGCGCGGCGATGCCCTCGGACGTCACGATGAGCTCACCGCTCTTGGCCAGCGTCAACCCTTCCGGGTCGAGACTGAGCGGCGCGTACGGTTGCCCGTCCGGGGCCAACAGCGTCGTGACGCCGGTGAACTGGACGTCGCCGCCGGCCAGGTGCCCGTCCGAGAGATCGAGCCGCAATGTGTAGAACCGCGCCGGGTTGAACTGGCTCTGGTCGTCCGAGAGGCTGTAGAAAACGCCGTGCGCCGCGTCGTACGTGATGCTCGACAGGCCGCCGACGGTCGTGCCGGCGTACGTCGCGCCGGTCGGCACGATTGCCTGCCCGAGGAACTGCAGACTCGGCGGCTTGGCTCCGTTGCTCGAACTCGCTCCGGTGCCGACCGTTGCCGCGACCGCGACTACCGCCGCGATTGCGGCGGCCAACCTTGGAATTCCACGCATTTTCAACCCCTCCGTTTCTCGTCGGGTCTGACGTCTTTCGGATGTTGACCAAGTGCGGCCGGCGATGAGCCGGTTGCCGGAACCTCACGGCGTCACCGCTTGAGCAACATCCGACTGCTTGTTCGGTGGCGAGCAGACCCTGCTCGGCGTTTTGAACGGTCACCGACCGACATGGAAACACCAATGTCATGACTTGGTTGGTCCCTCATCGGCACGCGTTGGTTCTCTGCACTGCTGCCTGCGCCAGCATCAAACCGAACGCGCAGCTGCGGTGACGAGCTCCACCGGAGCATCGATGTCGCACCCCAGCCAGCGAGGCGCCGACCGTGTTTCTCAACTCGGAGGAGAGAGCTCGCTCCTCAAGCGGCTCGGCGCTCATCGAGCTTTGAGGACGTCGGCGCGGTCGTGACAAGTCGGGCGGCCGCGCAGCTCTGCGTCTGGTCCGGCCGCCGAGGGGCCTACCGATCTCTCAGGTAGTGTCGCCACTCGGTCTGGCTATCGCAGGGGGGACTCATGTCGGTCAAGCTCGCGGCTTTCGTCGCCGGTGTCGCTCTCGTCGTCCTGGTCGGTACGGCGAGCGCGGCCGAGCCGCCGTTTCCGTACCCGTCGCCGGCGTTCGACTTCGCGCACGCTGCCAGCCCGCACAGTGCTTTCTTCAGCACGGCGGCCGGGAACCGCACGATTCCGCTCCTCGTCGTCTACGGCACCTTCACCGACGTGACCGAGGTTCCGGGGATCTCTGCGGGCGTGATCGCCGGGGAGATCTTTCCGATCGGAACGACGCAGACGATCGCCGACTACTTCTCGACGGCGTCCGGCGGTCGGCTGAGATTCGTGCCGGCCGGAGAGTCTCAGGGAACCCCCAACGACGGTGTCGTGCAGGTCAGCCTCGGCGTCAACGCCGTTTTCGAGGGACTGTTCGGCTCAGGCGGCTTCACAGCGCAAGGGCGCGCGGTCGTGCAGGCGGCCGACCCGTTCGTCAACTACTCGACCTTCGACGCGAACGGCGACGGCCAGATCACCTCGAACGAGCTCGCGATTCTCTCGATCAAGACGTCGGCGCTCCCGACCGACAACTGCGGCGTCACGGCCGGAATCGGCGCCGGGTCGAACGACGGGGTCAACCTCGCCACCGCCGGCTGGTCGGACACGGTCACCCTGACCAACCAGATGACCCTCGCCCACGAGCTCGCCCACCTCGTGCTCGGGACAGTCGACAACTCCTACATCCCGGGCCGGTTCGACATCCTCGGGCCGACCTGTGGCGGACCTCGCTTCAGCTTCTGGCTTCCGAATTCCTACAACGCCCTCCACTGGGGCTGGGTCAACCCGACCGTCGTCGCACGCGACGGCTACTACAACGTCAGCCCGGGCAGCCCGTATCTGCTGTACGACCCCACCCGCGGGACGAACGACTACTTCCTGGTCGAGAACCGTGAGGCCTCGACGTACGACACCAACAGGAGCGACTCCGGACTCGCGATCTGGCAGGTCCAAGACAACCTGTGGGGAACGGCCCGTGGCGCCTTCGAGCTGATCCGTCCGGGCGGCGGCACGACGAGCAACAACTACACGGGCAGCACGACCGACGCCTGGGACGCCAACGATCCGGCGACGCCGCAAAGGGCGATGACGAGCCCGTGGCGCGACGGCACCGCGGCAAAGGTCGCCGTCCGTGCGATCGGCAATGCCGGCGGAGTCATGCGCACTTACTTCGACGTGCGCGGCCCCGGCGTGCTGGTCGACACGTACGTCCTCGCCAACTCCCCGCCGATCAACCTCACGCTGGGCGCCGCGGGAGCGGTCAGCTTCCCGGTAATGAACACCGGCGAGGCGACCGAGTCATTCAACTTCACGATCACCGGACTGCCGCCGGGCTGGACGGCAACCACCAGCACACAGACGCTGGCCGCCGGCGCAGCGTCGACGGCGAACGTACAGGTGACGCCGCCGGTGACGGCGACCCCGGGGCTCTATCCCCTCTCGGCGATCGGTACGAACAGCGCCGACCCGTCCGTGACGACGAGCTCGAACTTCACCGTCAAGGTCGTCCAGCGCCCGACCACGATCGTCTACACCGGCGACCTGACGGCCGACTACCACGACCCGGCGCAGCTCTCGGCGCTCCTCACCGACACGCTCACCGGCGCGCCGCTCGCCGGGAAGACCGTGCACTTCTCCCTGGGCACGCAAGCCGTCGACGCAACGACGCTGGCAAGTGGTGTCGCGTCGGCCACGGTGGTCGTCACGCAGACACCCGGGCCGGTGCCGCTCGCCGCATCGTTCTCCGGCGACGGCACATACCTCCCGAGCACCGACTCGAAGACGTTCACGATCACGCGGGAGCAGACCACGACCACTTACACCGGGCCGACGGTCATCCTGCAAGGCGCCTCCGGCGTGACGCTCGAGGCCAAGCTGCTCGAGGACGGCACGACGCCGCCCTTCCCGAGCGGCCAGACGCTGACCCTGTCACTGGGGAGCCAGAGTTGCACGGCAACTGTCGACGCCGCGGGAATCGCCCGCTGCATGCTGACGTTCACGGGCGCTCTCGGCTCCCAGCCGCTCGCGGCGACCTTCGCCGGGGACGCCTATTACCTGCCGTCCTCGGACACCGGCAAGACGGCGATCGTCTTCGCCTTCCCGGTCCGCGGCGCCTTCGTCCTCGCCGATGCGACCGCCGCCGCGGCGGGCGCCGGCAGCGTCGAGTGGTGGGGCGCGCAGTGGAACTCACGGAACACCTTCTTCCTCGGCGCAGGCCCGGCCGCATTCAAGGGCTTCGCCGGCACCCCGCGCAACCTCCCGAAGACGAGCCCCGCCGGCGACTGCACCGGTACCTGGACGACCGCGCCCGGCAACAGCTCGAAGCCGGTCGGTGAGGTTCCCAGCTACATGGGCGTGCTCGTGGCAGGAACCGCGACCAAGTCGGGCCCCGTCGTCTCCGGAAGTTATGCCCGGATCGTGGTGGTGCGCACCGATCCCGGCTACTCCGCCAACCCCGGCCACCCCGGAACCGGGAGGATCGTCGCGACCTTCTGTCCTTAGGCGATCCCGCTACCCCGTTTGTCGCCAGCGTGCCACGGCCAACGTCGCGAGCCAATGCCCGACGCTCGACTGCTAGCGCCGACTCGCCTCGAAGACGCTGAGCCCGGCTGCGCTCGGCGTCGCGCCGACGTAACGGAGCCCGGCGCTGCTGAAGAGCGCCGCGTACTCCTGCTCACTCCGCTCGCGCCCGCCTGGGTTGACGAGCATGTTCAGGTCGGAGAACTTCGCCGCGGGGCTTTCATTTGGGCCGCCGAGGTTACGCTCGAGCGCAAGCACGACACCGTGCGCGGGCATCGCCTGCGCGGACCACGCGAAGGATCGCGACGCACTCAGGATCTTCCCAGTCGTGAAGAATCGCCTTGAGCAGGTAGGCATCGGCACCCGCCGGAACGCTCTCGAAGAAGCTGCCGCCGACAATCGCGCAACGCTCGCCGAAGCGATCGAGCAGCGCGCCCGCGTTCGCAACCACATCCGGCTGGTCGAAGAGCACGCCCTTGACCGTCTCGTGTCTCGCAAGGATCGCCGCGAGCAGCGCACCACGGCCGCCCGCAACATCGACGATCTCGCCGAAGCGCCCGAAGTCGTACGCATCGAGCGCAGCGGCGTCGACCAACCCGGTGACCGAAGTCATCGCGCCGTCGAAGATCGCGAGCTCCTCGGGCCGCTGCGCACGATACGACCAGATATCCGTGCCATGCACGAGCCGGAACGTGTTCTCGCCCGTGCGGACGCTCTCGACCAGCGACGACCACGTGTTCCAGTGCATCGGGCGCCCGACCATCAGCGCCCACCCACGGACGCTGCCCGGAACATCGCTCCGCAGTCCCTCGCCGAGCTCGGCCAGCTCGAAACGGCGGCCCTCCCGCTCATCCAGAACGCCAATCGCCGCAAGAGCACGAAGCAGCCGATACAGCGCATCGGCGTGCGTCTCCGTCTCGGCTGCAAGATCGTCGCTCGAACGAGCACCAGCGGCCAGCCGATCGGCAATGCCGAGCCGCGCAGCAACATGCAGCGCTTGCGACACTTGATAGCCAGAGACGAGTCCGGAGCAGCGCACCACGCGGATCGCCTTCCACGCAGCGGATCGTACGCGGGAGCAGCGGCTGACCTTCTGCCTTCTGCGTCCGGCACGACGACCGGCCGAACGGCGGGCGCAGCCGACGAGCCCGCGCTCTCGCAGCCTGCCCTGCGACCCGTGTGTAGTCGGCTCTAGGTTGGCTGAGTGGCGAGTGGAACCTCTGCCCTGAGCAGCGTTCCGACCCCGGCGGGGCTGTCGATCTCGATCCTGGCGCCGCCTTCGCGGGCTCGTGCTTCGATTTTCGTGAGGCCGGTGGCTCCCCCGACGCCGTCGTCTTCGATCTCGGCGACGAGCAGCCGGTCCTCGATCCAGACCTTGACTCTGAGGTTCTTCGCCTGGGCGTGCTCGAGAACGTTCGCGACGGCGGCGAGCACGATGCCGCAGATCGTCGCCTCGAGCACGAACGGGATCACGCCCGGGCCCACATCCAACTGGACAGCGATCGGCGCTTGAGCGATCGCCGCCTGGAACGCGAGGATGAATCCGTGTTCGGTACCCATGGCGGTGACGGTACGGCGAGCGGCGAGCGGTCGTATCGGGCGACGTCCTAGTTGCAGGCCCTAGTCAGGCAACGGGTGGGGCGGGAGAATCGCTGCTGTGATCGTTGGGCGGGAGGCGGAGCGCAAGAGGGTCGAGGTGCTGCTCGCCGAGGCACGGGAAGGCCGGAGCGGCGTCCTCGTGGTTCGTGGCGAGGCCGGCATCGGCAAGACCGCGTTGCTCGCGTTCGCAGACGACGAGTCACGCGGGAGTCGAGGTGCTCCGTTGCACCGGCGTTCAGTCCGAGTACGAGTTGCCTTTCGCCGCGCTCCACCAGTTGGTTCGGCCCTGCGTGTCTCTCGTCGAGCTCCTGCCGCGGCCGCAGGCGGCCGCGCTCCGCGGGGCGTTCGGCATCTCTTTCGACCGCGCCGACGACGGCTTTCTGAGTTCGTTGGCGCTTCTCAGCCTGCTGGCCGAGGCTGCGAGCCGCCGGCCGCTGCTCTGCCTGATCGACGACGCGCAGTGGCTCGATCGTTCGTCGGCCGATGCGTTGGTTTTCGCGGCTCGGCGTCTTCATGCCGAACCGATTGCGATGCTGATCGCGGCGCGAGAGGGAGAGGAGCGGCGGTTCGAGGCGCCAGGGCTATCGGAGATGACGCTCCAAGGGCTCGACGATCACGAGGCTCGCGAGCTCATCTCGTTGCGCGCCTCGGGCCCGGTCATGCCGAACGAGGCCGACTCGCTGATCCGGTCGGCGCGGGGAAATCCTCTGGCCCTGCTCGAATTCCCCGTGCTACAGCAGAGCGTTGGCGGACGGCCCACCCGCGTGGCTGCACCGGCGGCTTCCGCCGGCTCGATCGAGGCGGTTTTTCACGGACGGATCGCCCAGCTGCCCGCTTCGGACGCGTCGCTTGCTGCTCCTTGCCGCGGCCGACGACGTCGGCGACGTGGCGAATCTGCAGAGAGCTGCTGAGCATCTGGCGCTCGACCTCGCCGAACTCGACCGGGCGGAGCGCGACGGGCTGATCTTCGTCACGGACGTGGTCAGCTTTCGTCACCCGTTGATCCGCTCTGCGGTCTACCGCGCCGCGACGCTCGCCGAGCGTCGTGCGGCGCACGAGGCACTGGCCGCCGCCTTGGAGGACGACCCCGGGCGTCGTGCGTGGCATCGCGCCGACGCCGCCGAGGCTGTCGACGATGCCGTCGCGGCGGAGCTCGAATCCGCAGGTGATGCGGCGCTCGCGCGGGGCGCCCATGCCGCCGCGGCGGCTGCGTTCGAGCGCGCGGCGGGGTTGTCGGAGCGGGACGCGGACGGGGGCCGCCGCCTACGCCGGGCGGCGCTCGCGTCGCTCGATTCCGGCCGTCGCACGAGCGCGCTGTCGCTCGCGGAGCGCGCGCGGCCGCTCGTCGCCGACGCGATCGGCCGCGCTGAGCTCGAGTTCGTACGTGCGGCGGTCGAGTTTCACCGTGGTTCGCCCGACGAGGCACACAGGACGCTGATGGACGGCGCAGTTGCCGTCGGAGCGGCCGCTCCGCGCTTCGCGACGTCGATGATCCTTGCCGCGATCGAGATCTCAGCGTTCGGTGGCTGGCCCGAGCGCGCATTCGCAAGAGCACGGGAGGCGGTCGCGCATTTCGAGTCGACGGAAAGCCCGGAGGAGGAGTTCCTTCGCGTACTGCTCAGCGGGGTGGGCGCACTCGCGGACGGCGACGCGCCGCTTGCCGCAGAGCACCTGGCCGAGGCGGCGACGCAGGGCGAGCGATTCGAGGAGCCACGCCTGCTGCGCGTCGCTGCTGCGAGCTGCGTCTACCTGGGCGACCCGCCGCGTGCGCGCAGGCTCTACCAGCGTGCACTTGCTGCCGCTCGGTCGACCGGGTCGTTCCAGGAGCTTCCGATCAGCCTGTTCTTCTGCGCTCACACGGACGCCGTCCAGCAACGCGTCGTCGAGGCAGCGGCGAGCGCCACCGAGGGAATCGGGATTGCGCGCCAGCTGGGGCAGGAGAACCTCGAGATCGCGTTCCTCGCGCTGCTCGCACGCGTCGCGGCCTTCCACGGCCAGGAGGTCGAGTGTCGCGCACTGGCCGCCGAGGCGATCCCGCGGGCGCTCGCGCACAACCTCGGTACCGCCTCCGCGAGTGCCCGTTACGCGGTCGCCGAGCTCGATCTCGGCCTCGGCGACCTCGCATCCGCTGTCGAGCAGCTCGAGCTGCTGACCTCGGACACCGCTCAGATCGCCGTTGCGATCCGGACGACACCGGACTACGTCGACGCCGCCGTTCGTACCGGAGAGCCGGAGTCGGCGGTGAAGGCACTGGAGCGTTACGCCGCCTGGGCTGCACAGGCACCCGGGCCCTCCGCAAAGGGCGTCCTCGCCCGTTGTCGCGCTCTGATCGCCGCAGACGAGGCGAATGCCGAAGCGCTCTTCCTCGAGAGCATCCGGCTGCTCGCAGAAGGCGCGCCGCCGTTCGAGCGCGCGCGCTCGCATCTCGCGTACGGCGAGTTTCTGCGCAGACAGAAGCGGCGCCTCGAGTCGCGGATCCAGCTTCGGACGGCGCTCGAAACCTTCGACGGGATGGGCGCAGCGCTCTGGGCGAAACGGGCGCGTGAGGAACTCCATGCAACCGGTGAGACGGCCCGCACCCGCGACCCGAGCACACTCGACCAGCTGACGCCGCAGGAGCGACGGATCGCGGAACTCGCGGCCGGGGGCGGAAGCAACCGCGACATCGCTGCACAGCTCTTCCTCAGCCCGAAGACCGTCGAGTACCACCTCCACAAGGTGTTCTTGAAGCTCGACGTGCACTCGCGAGTCGAGCTCGCGCGCATCCCGCTCGGCCTCTAAGACGACCGCCGGACCAGGGTGCACCACTAGGGATCGCCTCGATTCAACGCCGACGGCGGCCTGCGAGCTTGATGGCAAGCAGCGAAAGGAGCAGGCATGACCTCCGTCAACCCCCAACGCAACGTCGCGGCCCGGATGGCCCGGTGGAGCGCGCAGCACCGTAAGAAGGCGATCTTCGGCTGGCTCGCGTTCGTGATCGTGCTGTTCGCGATCAACATGACCTCGCCGATGAAGACGATCGTCTTCGACACGTCCGGGCCAGGTGAGTCCGGACGCGCGGACACGATCCTCTACGAGGACTTCAAGCAGCCGGCCGGGGAAGAAGTGCTGATCCAGAGCCGCGCGCTGACCACCAGCGACGCGGCTTTCAGAGCGACCGTCGACGCCGTGATCGTCGGCGTGTCGAAGCTCGGCGCGGTTGCGAAGGTCAAGTCGCCGTACGCGCCGGGAAACGGCGGCTTCGTCTCGGCCGACAGGCACTCGGCGCTCGTGCGGATGGAGATCGGCGGGCGGGTCGAGGACGCCGCCGACAAGATCGACCCCGTCGTCGCTCGCGTCGCCGAGGTGCAGAAGGCGCACCCCGCCTTCTACGTCGGGTCGTTCGGCGAGAGCACGAACAAGGCGCTCAACGCGTCCTTCGCCGACGACCTCAAACGCGCCGGGCTCCTCTCGGTGCCGCTGACCCTGATCATCCTCCTGATCGCGTTCGGCTCGCTCGTCGCAGCCGGCATCCCGCTGCTCCTGGGACTGACCGCAGTGCTCGCAACCCTCGGGCTGGTCGCGGCGATCAGCCAGGTGCTGCCGATGTCGGACTCGGTCTCGTCGATCATCCTCCTCGTCGGACTCGCGGTCGGCGTCGACTACACGATCTTCTACTTGAAGCGCGAGCGCGAGGAGCGCGCTGCAGGCCGCAGCGAGCAGGCGGCACTCGAAGCAGCGGCGGCGACATCCGGCCGGTCGGTGCTCGTGTCCGGGTCGACGGTCCTCGTTGCGATGGCGGGGATGTTCTTCACAGCCGACGCCACCTTCGCCTCGTTCGGCGTCGCCACCATGACCGTCGTCGCCGTCGCGATGCTCGGCTCGCTGACGGTGCTGCCGGCGCTGCTCTCGAAGCTCGGCGACAAGGTCGACCGCGGCCGCGTGCCCTTCGTCCACCGCCTGCGCCGCAACGACGGCGAAGGCCGGATCTGGGGAGCGATCATCGGCCTCGTGCTCCGCCGCCCGCTCGTGGCGGCCGTTCTTGCCGGCGGGCTGCTCGTCGCGCTCGCGGTGCCGGCGCTGCAGCTCCAGACCGCCCAGCCGAGCATCGACACCTATCCGCAGAAGCTGCTCACCACCTACAACCGGATCAAGGAGTCCTTCCCGGGAAGCGACAACGCATCGGTTGTCGTCGTCAAGGCCGCGAACGTCGACGCAGCGGCCGTACACAACGCAATCGGGCAGCTGAAACGTCGAGCCCTGGCGACGGGCCTCATGCACGAGCCGGTCGAACTCGACACGAACTCCGCGAAGACGGTCGCGAGCATCTCGATCCCAACCGACGGCGACGGGACCGACTCGCGCTCGAACGCCGCCCTCTCGGCGCTCCGCGACGAGATCATCCCGACGACCCTCGGAGCCGTTCCGGCGACCGAGGCCGCCGTTACCGGCACAACCGCCTATACCCGCGACTTCAAGCAGCAGATGAGAACGGTGGCTCCGCTCGTGTTCGGGTTCGTGCTCCTGTTCGCGTTCGGAGTGATGCTCGTCTCGTTCCGCTCGGTCGTGATCGCGACCAAGGCGGTGCTGCTCAACCTGCTCTCCGTCGCTGCCGCCTACGGCATCCTCGTGCTCGTCTTCCAGCACGGCTGGGGCAAGGGGCTGCTCGGCTTCGAGTTCACCGGCGGGATCGACCCGTTCCTGCCGATCCTGCTCTTCGTGATCCTGTTCGGCCTCTCGATGGACTACCACGTGTTCATCCTCAGCCGCGTCAGGGAGGCCTACGACCGCGGCTTGTCGACCGACGAAGCCGTCGCACACGGGATCAGGTCGACGGCCGGTGTCGTCACCAGCGCAGCATTCGTGATGGTCGGCGTGTTCGCGATCTTCGCCACGCTGCAGGCGATGCTCCTGAAGCAGTTCGGCGTCGGGCTCGCCGCCGCCGTCCTGATCGACGCGACGGTCATCCGCGCGATCCTGCTGCCCGCGTCGATGAAGCTGCTCGGCGACTGGAACTGGTACCTGCCCAGATGGCTCGAGTGGCTGCCCCACCTCGACCACGGCGGCTCCGTCGACGAGATCGACGCACCGGTCGCGCCCGCACCCGCCGTCTAAGAGCGCCGTCGGCAAGCGCCAACCCGGCGGTCCCATCAGCCCGATGCGACCGCTTGGCCCCAACAGAAACGGAGGAACCAGTGATCTCGAGCAACAACCGCACCCGAACGACCAGCCATCTCTTGACAATCGCGGCCGCCGCGCTGCTCGCCTGTGTCACGGCCGCTGCACCCGCCGCTGCCTCGGCGCAGGGGCGAACGCCGACGACGGAGACGAGTGCCACTGTGCTGCAGAAGAGTCTCGACGCGCTCGTCGCCGCCGGCGCACCCGGCGCGATCCTGTTCGTCCGCGACGGAAACAAGACGATCCAGCTGACCGCCGGTCTCGGCGACGTCAGCCGGAAGACGCCGATCCGCAGCGGCGACCGCTTCAAGATCGCGAGCCTGACGAAGACCTACACGGCGACGGTCGTCCTGCAACTCGTCGCAGAGGGCAAGCTCGCCCTCGGCGACACGGTGGAGCGGCGCCTGCCAGGCGTCGTGCCGAACGGAGACAACATCACGATCCGCCAGCTGCTCAACCACACGAGCGGACTCCACGATTTCGAGGACGACCCCCGCTACCTGAAGCCGTACATGGCCGGGAACTTCGATCACCGCTGGTCGCCGCGGCAACTCGTCCGATTCGGAGTCTCGCACCACCCGATGTTCGCGCCCGGGCGCGGCTGGTCGTACTCGAACACGAACTACGTGGTCGCGCAGCTGATCATCGAGCGGGCGACCGGCAACACGCTCGGCGCCGAGCTGAAACGCCGGATCTTCGCCCCGCTCCGGCTGCGCCACACGAGCTACGGAACGGCGCTCGCTGCGCCGACCGCGTACGCGCACGGCTACATGCTGCTCGGGAAACCCCCGCTGACCGACGTGACCAGCCTCAGCCCCACCCTCGCCCCAGGATCCGGCGGGATCGTCTCGACCGTGCGCGAGGTCGCCGACTTCTACCGCGCGCTGCTCTCAGGGGAGCTGCTTCGCCCGAGGCAGCTGCGGGCGATGAAACAGACCGTGTCACAGAAGACGGGCAAGGACGCCGCGGGCGGCGCCGGGTACGGGCTCGGCATCGCGCAGACGAACAACGCGTGCGGCGGCTGGGGCCACAGCGGCGAACTGCCGGGGTACGACGTCAACAGCGCGTTCAGCGAGGACGGCCGTCGCCAGGCCGTCCTGATGATCAACCAGGACGCGACCACGCTCGCGAAGCCGGCGCTCCCGCGCTACTTCCGGCTGCTCGAGCGGGCGTTCTGCGCCCGCTCCTAGGCCCGCCCGCGCACGCGCCCCTCAGACGCTCAGAACCGGAGGAAACCATGACCGCACCCGCCACATCCGCGTCACCAAAACCATCAGATCGTCCCCGGGCCGAAGCCAACCGCCTGGCGAGCCGCCAGGCGCTTCACTCGCTCCTCGCGCTCGTGGCCGTGGCATTGGCGTTGCCGTTGCCGGCAGCCGGCGCCGGATCAGTCAAGCCGTCCGAGCCGCAGCTCCAGCGCGCGCTCGACCGGGTGATCGCGACCGGCGTCCCCGGTGCCGTCGTCCTCGCCCGCGACGGCAGCCGCACGATCACGGTCGCCGGCGGCTACGGCAACCTCAAGCAGAGAACGCCGACGAGGACGAGCGACCGCTTCCGCGTCGGAAGCATCACAAAGACGTTCGTCGCGACGCTCGTGCTTCAACTCGTCGCCGACGGAAAGCTGGCGCTCAACGACACGGTCGAGCAGCGGCTGCCCGGCGTCATCGCGAACGGCAGGTCGATCACCGTGCGGCAGCTCCTGAACATGACCAGCGGCCTCTTCGACTACCTGAACGACGGCGACTCGACCGTCACCGAACGGCTGCTCGCCGGCGACCTCACCCACCGCTGGCCGCCGCTCTCGCTGATCGCGATCTCGAACGCGCACAAGCCTCGATTCGCTCCAGGCACCCGCTGGTCGTACTGCTCCACCTGCTACGTCCTGCTCGGACTGATCGCGGAAAAGGCGACGGGCCACCCGCTCGGTAGTGAGCTACGACGGCGCGTGTTCGCTCCGGCCGGGCTACGCTCGACCAGCTTCGACACCGAGCCGCTGATCGCCGGGCCGCACGCGCACGGCTACGAGCGGCTCTCGAAGCGCCTGACCGATGTCAGCGTCCTGAGCCCGTCCTACGGCTGGGCCGCCGGCGCCGTCGTCTCGAATGCCCCCGACCTGGCCCGCTTCTACCGCGCCCTCCTTGGCGGCAAGCTCCTTCGCCCGGACCTGCTCCGCGCAATGGAGGCGCCGGTCGCGAACGGCAAGTCGGGCGTCGCACCATACGGCCTCGGCCTGATCCGGCTGTCGCTCGGATGCGGCACCGTCTTCGGGCACGCCGGCTCGATCGCCGGCTACGAGGCGTACGCCTACAACAGCAAGGACGGCCGGCACCAGGCGGTAGTCCTCGTCAGCCTCGGCGAGTTCTCGCAGTCCCGCACGTCCGCCGAGGCGATCCAGCAGCTGCTCGCGACGACGTACTGCGGAAGCCGGCGATGACGGCTTCGCCCGAGCTCAAGAAGACGGTGCCGCGCTTTCCGGGCCGTCAGGGGCGGCCGCGTGGATCGAGTGGATTCTGATGCTGTCCGCGAGCATCCCGAGGTGATCGTCTACTGCCCCGAATGCACACCGAAGAGCTCGGACGTAAGCGGTTGTGACGTAGCGGCGTATCCTCCGATCGTCGCCGTTTGCGCACGGAAGCAGCGGGCACTATTTGAGCCAACCGAGGAGGGGATATGAACAAGGACGAGGCAAAAGGCCGCGTCAAGGAAGCGGCAGGCGACCTGACGGACGACAAGGGGCTGAAGCGTGAGGGCAAAGCCGACAGGGCCGCCGGGAAGGCCAAGGACGCGGTCGACTCCGTCGCCGACAAGACCAAGGACGTCGTAAACAGGGACAAGGGCGAGAACTAAGACGGCGCACAGCGGCTTCGCTGCGCACGAGCTCTGACCCGCGGTGCGGCACGTCCTAGTGCCGTACCGCTCGGGCGGCGCTGAGTACGTCACGCGCTTTTCGCGGGCTTGGCAAGAGCGCCGCGAGCTGCTCGGACCGCCTCGGCGCGCACTCGAATCAGCACCCGCTCAACCGGCGTGGAGCGCGGACGAAGGGGATTAACCGGCGAGGCGTGCGCGACACGAAGCGTGTTCAAGAAGTGAGCGTCGCCGTCGACACGCCCCGGCCGCCGCGAAGGTCGCGGCGGCCGGTCTGTCCTTGTGCCTCGGCGCGACTAGCCGCGGTGATACAGCAGCGTGCGGCTGAACCCGGCGAGGTAGCCGGCACCTGCCTGGTTCACGCTGAACGCGATGCGGAGCGTCGAGGTCCCCATCGGGACGCTCGCCTTGATCGTCGCGGCTGACAGCGAGTTGAGCCGGACGCGCTTCAGCGTCAGCCACCCTCTCACGGTGTGGCGCTGGAGCTGGACGTATTTGCCCGCGAACGTCCGGGCAGCGAGCACCTTCGTCGAGAACCGGTTGCCCGACAGAGCGCGGATGCTCACGAGCGGCCGGACGCCGACGGTGACCTGGCTGCTGACGTGCTTTGCCCAGGTCGACTGGTAGACGGTCGCGATCGTCGGGCGCGCCGTGTACGTCCACGCGCCACCGGCGGTGGTCATCACGTCGGCGAGCTTGACGAAGGCGGCCTGGCCGTAACCCTGCGCGTTGATCGTCACCGTCTGGCCGACGGCATTGTTGGAGACGACGCCCGAGAGGGTGACCGCGCTCCTGTAGTTCGTACGAGTCGCCGAGCTCACGAGCGACACGGTCTGGGCTCCTGCACCGGCGGTCTTGACGGAGACCATTCCCGACTTCATCTTCTTCACCAGCAGCTCGCTGATCGCGAAGTTGCCTGCCGTTGCGAACTTGAAACTGAACGTCTGCCCGGCGTGCAGCACCGGCGACGCCAGACTGGCCTTCGACGAGCTGATCTGGTGGTCGACGGTGTCCGAGTTCGTCCAGGTGATCGACTCACCGGGAGCGATCGTCACCGACGTGGGTGAGAATCCGCTCTTGCTGATCGTGATGTCCGCGGCCTGCGCGAACGCCGGCACGATGCCGACGATCCCCAGAACCGCGAGCACGACGAACAGCTTGCGCATTGCGTGAAAGTGCATAGGCCTCCATCAGCCCTCATAACCTGCAGCGACGCAGGGAGGGGTGCCCACGCAACTCGAGTCTTCGAGACGAACGGTACAGGTGCCTTGTAAACGGCCAAAGACGGCCGCCTTCAGCGCTGAACCGACCGTTGCTCCCTGCAGTTCTCCTCCACCGACGCTGGAACACGTGGTCTGGGCGGTGACCGCCACGGAGTGCCGGAGTGGGCCATCCGCTCGGCCGAGCCGGATCCGGCCGCTCGCATCCACAGCCCCGAAGAATCGCGGCTAGAGTGTGGTCAGCGCGTTGGCTCTAGCTGTTGAAGCCGCCGAGGCTTTCCGCACGTTCCTCTTCGACTGTGACCCTGGCCTGACCGCTGCAGTGCGCCCGTTCGAGTGCGCTGTCCTGTAGGAGAACAGAAGGAGCATCACATGCATGCCACCATTCGTCGTTACGAAGGTGTCGACGCGACCCGGATCAACGAGGTCGTCGGCAAGGTCAACGAGACGCTCGTCCCGAAGCTCCAGGAGCTTCCGGGCTTCATCGGCTACTACCTGATCGAGGGCACCGGCGGCGTCATCAGCTCGCTCGGTCTCTTCGAGACCTCCGAGCAGGGCGACGCGTCCACGACGCTCGTCTCGAAGTGGATCACCGACCAGAACTTCAACAATGTGATTCCGAACGCGCCGAAGATCACGAGCGGCAAGGTCGTCGCTCACGGCGACCGCGCTCTCACCCTCGCGTAGGCAACACAAATCCCCGTATCACCGGGGAGGGCCCGGGACGCCGGGTCCTCCCTAGTGACACATGCGCGCCGTGGTGACCACCAGGCTGCCCGGTGCTGCCTGCAGCCCGTCGGCCACCCAGCCGCTGGCCGAACATCCTCTGGACACTTGCAGTCGTGATCTATTCAGGTCGAGCCGAGTGCACCGTCAGCGACCGGATTGGCAAACTCGAGTAGCGATGGCTGCGACCGCGACGAGAACTCCAGGGGCCCTCGACGCGCCGCAGAACTACAACGACGACTGGCGCGGTTGGCCGGTGAGCCCGCACGACCAACCTCATCCGGTGCGTGGCTCGTTCCTCGACCCTCGGCCAGACCGTGTGCTCGGCGCGACCTACCACAACGGCGTCGACGTGGCCGTGCGCGACGACCGCCCCGAGCCGGGGGCGCCGCCGCGGCGGACGCATCGCGTCTACGCGATCGAGGGCGGCCGCGTCGAGGAGGCGAGCAAGCCCGGCGTCAGAGGGCTCGTCGACATCGGCCACTTTCGCTACGAGCACGTCGACGCGCGCGTTGAAGTCGGCGAACGGATCGAACCCGGGCAACCGATCGGCTGGACCTGCTTCGACACCTGGCACGTTCACCTCGGCGAGCGGCTGATCACCCCCGACGGTCGAAAGCACTGGATCAACCCGCTCCGCGCAGGCGGCAAGGTGCAGCCGACCGTCGATCACGCTTACCCGCAGATCGCGGAGATCCGCTACTACACGCCCGCGAATCCGACCTGGGGCCTGCGGCGGGTCGGCAACGTCGTGCGCCTGCCGGAAGCCGGCCGCCGCCTCGATGAGCGGCACCTGTCCCGCACAGTCGACATCCGTGTGCGAGCAAGCGAGCCGCAGTCGTTCGTCGGCTGGTTCAGGGAACTGCCGTGGCTGGTCGCACCGCACCATCCCTCCCGGCTCTCGCTTGCGCTCGTGCACCTCGACAGCGGCCGGATCGTCGAACGGCGCGACGTCTTCCGCTCCGGCCAGTACCTGACCATGCCGGCGAACCAGCACTATGCACCCGGAACCGAGCAGAACCTCCCGGCGAACGCCTGCCTGCGACACCATCAGACCGACTCCTGCGCCGGTGTCTACTGGTTCCGCCTGTACCCCGCCCCATACTTGAACACCACTCGCCTGCCAAACGGCCGCTACCGGCTCCGCGTCCGGGTCTGGGACACCAAGGGCCACACCTCAAAAAAAGACTCCGACATCACGATCAGAAACTGACCCGCTCGCGGCCGAAGTCGAGCAGCCAGGCGTCTCTCACAAGCCCGTGACAGAGCCCGCCTATGCCACGACGGTCCGAGCCGGCAGAAGCGACAGGCTCGTCCGCCACGCGACGGCGAAAAGGAGGATCGCGCTTCCGGCTAGAACGCCGAGCGTGGCGACGGAGACGGCGACGCTGAGCGCCTGAGAGGCGCCGACACCCGAGGCGAGCAGCGCCGCGGTTTGCGCCCCCACTTGCGTCGCGGTTCCGGCCGGGCCGATCGGCAGCGCCGCCGCTGCCGCACCCGCGCACAGGAACAGGAGCGCGAGCGGGACCGAGTAGCCAACGCCAAGTGCGCCGAGGAGCAAGAACAGCGCGACTGCTCGGACCACCCAGCACGCGGACACGAAAGCCCACGCCTCCGAGGCCCGCCGCAGCGACGTCGTCCGCGGGCACAGCCAACGGCCGAGCCGGAAACGCGTCATGCGCCTGCTTCCGACCAGACGTGGGAGGGCGATGATCAACGCAGCTGCCGCGATCCCGCCGACGGCGACGATCGCCAGGCCGGCACGTGCACCGTTTCCAGCGCCTCCCGCCACAGCGGCGGCAAACGCCAGTGGCGCCAGGGCGGCGCTGTCGATCAGGCCGAGCATGATGAGGGAGAGACACAGCGCACGCACACCGGCGGGACACGGTGGATAGCGGCGGACGACGGCGACCCGCATCGCGTCGTCGAAGCGGCCGGGGAGCACCAGTCCGATCAGTGCGGCACCGCCGTTGCCTGCCGCGAGCGCGAGCGCCTTGGGCCGCTCGTCCAACGCGAAAAGCCGGCCCCAACCGTACGCCTTGAGCGCCTGAGCGACGAGAAGGAGCAGGCCCGCCGCTACGAGCAGGCCCGGGTGGCCGTTCGAGAGCGGCCACGACGTCGTCGCGAAGTGCCGTGCGGCGAGCAACGCAAGGGCGATCACGACCACGCCCGACCCGACTGCGAACGTCCACCGGCCCAGCCGCGAACGCTGCAGACGCAGCACGGCTTCGACACCGAGACGCAGCCTGGTCGTACGCGCGACCGGTGGACCCGAAACCGCTCCCCTCAGCGATGTCCGACTAGGAGGTAAAGCTGCCCTCCCCTTCCCATACCCGCTCCCCTGCCACGGCGACGAGCAGACGCTCCATTGCCGGCCCGTCCGCTTCGGGCGCGATCGCCGCCGGAGCCGACTCGCTCGGCACGAGCGTCAGCCTCCTGGGCGCCTTGTGGACGCCGCTGTTCTGCCAGTCGCGGCCGTGCTTGTACGCGCCGTATGCGGCGACGGCGTCAAGGTCGTGTCTCCTTCGCCCAGGGAAGTACCGAGCCGAGAAGGCATCCCAATCGAGTTTTTCGCCCACCCCCGCAGCGGGAAGAACGGGCGCCGAGGCGGCTCCGGAAAGCGAACTGGTCATGTCCCACCTTTCCTCGCGTGTGGAACGCCCCGACAGGCGGGCGCAGTCGAGTGGTTCAGGTAGAAGCAGAGGTGTGCGCGCGACGCAGGTCGCTGCCATCTGGCGGACGTCCAACATGCGTCAACACCTCCCGGACGAAAGCGGGAGGACGCAAGAGCGTCACCGGATTCGCTTAGCTACAACAGACACTAGCACTCATATCACGCCGGACCTAGAACCACACCGTCAGTTGACACCATGTTCTTGCCTCGCGTGGTTGCTGCAGCGCGTCTCCGCTGCGCCGTCCGTTGCGGATCCGTTACCTCGTAGAGGGCATCAGAGGCAGTAATACGTGAGATTCGAACCGACCCCATGGTAAGTCGTGTTTTCGGCGATGATCGTTTCGGTGTCGGTCGCGAGTTCATTGCCGGTTGCTGCTCCGCAATAGGCCTTCGCTAGCGATCGAAGCCGTAGATGACCGACCATGATGCTTTCCGGTGGTGGGAGGTGCGCAGTGCGCAGAACCTGAAGCCCACGACCTACATCTGCCCGCTCTGCGATCAGCAACTGTATGCGACGAGCGAGCACACGCTGCTACTTCCTGAAGGAGATCCGAGTCGGCGCCGACACGCCCACACCGATTGTGTTGCGCAGGCGCGCCGTGCGGGCAGGCTGCTGACGCAGGACGAATGGCGCAAGACGAAGACCTCCTCGCCCGACTCACGCCATCGGCAGCGCAAAGGCCGTTAGCGCTCAGACCGCGCCCGCGAAGCCGTCCACGTCGGGAAGCTGCACATCGAGCAGAACCACGTCCGGCTGCAGCCGCGCCGCCTCGACAACAGCCGTGCTTCCGTCGGGTGCTCCGCCAAGAACCGCGAACCCTTCTGCGTCGAGGAGGTCGCCGGCCGACTCTCTGAAGTCGTCGTGGTCGTCGACGATCAGGACCGTCGGACGCACGCCGTGATCGTCGCACGGCGAGCCTGAGCGCGCATTGTTGCTACCCGTAAGAAGCCGCCACATGCAATCTCGCACTGCCACGGATGACGGACCGTGGGCAGCCTCATTTCGCGCGCAGGCGCTCGGCCGTAGCGTCGCTGACACGATCGATCCCGCCGGGGTCGACTACACCGGACACGAGACCGACACGTTCAACTTCAACAGGACGAACGGAGCAGCGACAACCACCATGACCTTCACGCCCGTGACCACCGGAACCGATGGCACGCGCCTGGTGGGACACGAGGTCGGCCACGTCACCGTCACCGCCGACGGCACCGTCACGGTCTCCTTCGACCAGTTCACCTGGCTCAGGGGATGCCCCCTGATTTGAACGCCCATCCGAGCTGACGGGGCGGGGTAGCATCCCCGCCCCGTCCAGCGCTCAGGGTCGGGCGCGGGCGTCTCGTGCGGGGCCGAGCCTGTGGCAGCAAAGTGAATTCGGCGCGGCGGGCCTGCGTGGCCCGCGCCTCGCAATCCGCCGCGCACGTCTCCCGCTCCCCCCTTCGGGTGTCGACCCTCTTGGAATGGGGCCGATACCTGCGTCATGCCCCGGTTCTCGGCCGCCGTCGTCCGCCGCGCCTATCTGCCCTGCTGAAAGTGCTCCCCATGCGCGACTTCGAACATTTCCGTCTTTCGAGCTTCTGGTCGCTGCTGGTCCGTTCAGGCCGCGCGCAACGCCTGCGCTGGATCGCTGTGGCCGCACTCGGCCCAGTCGGCCTCGCCGTTGCTTTCGCAACGATCGCGACGGCCGGCTCGTCCGCCGCCACGGCATTCGTGACGCTCCGCCCGGTCGCCGACACCTACGTCGACGCCGGCTCGGCGACCAAGATCTACGGCAAGGCGACCTCCCTGTCGGTCAAGGGCTCGCCCGTCGCACGCACGTACCTTCGCTTCGACCTCAGCAACGTTGCGGCGCCGATCTCGTCGGCGACGCTTCGCGTGTACGCGCGGAACACGAGCACCGCGGGCTTCGAAGTCCGCACGCTCACTACCGGGGCCTGGAGCGAGGCCACGACGAACTTTTCCAACGCGCCCGCTCCTTCGAGCGTCGCCGGCTCGCGGTCCGGTTCGTTCCCGGGCAGCCAATGGGCATCGATCGACGTGACATCGCTCGTCGCAGCCGGAAGGCTCAGTGACCTCGTCCTGGTTGCCGGCAACGATTACGCTGCCTTCTCGATCTCGAGCCGCGAGGCGGGCGGCACCTACGCGCCGCAACTCGTCGTCGCAACGCAGTCCGCCACGACCACGACGGCGCCGGCGACGACGAGCACCGCGACGACGACCAACACCGTCCCCACGACGACTGCTACGACCACGACCACGGCGACGCCGCCGCCTCCGGGGCCGGCCTGTCAGCGTGCCTACTCAGCGGAGAGCCCGTGGAACACGCCGATCGATGTGGCCCCGGCGCTCGACCCGGACAGTCCGCTCTACGTCAACTACCTCCTGAGCAACGCCGACCAGAACATGCTCACGTCGGACCCGACGCAGTACTCGTTCCCCGTCTTCACGGTCGACTCGACGATGCCCCTACGGACGGTGAAGTTCAACGTCAACAACCCCGAGGGGTACGGCAGCGGGACCTACTCGAACGTCTACGGTGCGGGCAGCGACGCTGCGACCAACATGACGGTCACGCAGGCGAAGTGGTCGGTGTCGATCCCCATACCTGCCGAGGCGGCGTCTGCGAACGGCAGCGACGGGCAGGCCGTGATCTGGAACCCGCTCACGGGGGACGAGTGGGCGTTCTGGCAGCTGATGCCGGATGCCGCGAGCCCCGGGAACTTCGTGGCGACGAACGGCTACCACTACAACCTGCTCTGGAACGGCGTACCGCCGAAGGGGTTCGGCTCACGCGGGCCCGGCATGACCTACAGCGCCGGGCTGATCCGGCCGTGCGAAATCCTGCAGGGCCACATCGACCACGCCATCGCGTTCGCATTCCGCTCGCCCTCCGCGAGCTGGGTCTACCCGGCAACGAAGTCTGACGGCGGAAAGTTCGGCGACGCCTTCCCGGAGATCGCCGGCGTGACGAAGCGCCTGCCCGAGGGCGCGCGGCTGCAGCTCGATCCGACGCTCACCGACGCCGATCTCGGCATCCTGAAGGATCGCCACGGCAGCCCATGCTCGACGAAGGACGCGACCGCGTCGTGGCGGCAGACCCCGTGCCTGATCATCGCTCACGCCCTCCAGAAGTACGGGATGATCGTGGCCGACCACTCGGGCCGGTCGAAGATCTACGCGGAGTACTCCGACTGCCCGTCCACTGCGTGCACCGGCTGGACGGCCCACTGGGGCCAGACGGTGAACGGCGTCGCCGTCCCCGCACTCGACGAGTACACGGCGAACCCCATCCCTCTCAACCGTTTCCGCGTCATCAAACTCGGCCCGCTCAACCCCTGACATCGACTGCAGCCAACCGCGTTTGATGTGCGGCCCTCGAAGACCGCGGCGTCACACAAGACCAGATCGACCTGCGTTTGTGCTTCAGGCGCAGCCGATCACCGCCTTGATGCGGCGCGCGTCCGTGATCATCCCGTCGGCGTCTTCCTGCGTCAGCGACTTTCCAGCCTGCGCCTGCACCTCGTTTTTGAACGCATCGAGCTTCTGGCATGCCGTCACCCGTTCCCCCGCCTTGACGGAATCGAGCGCGTCGAGGGCGGCCTCCAGCTTCGCGTCGAGACTCGTGACGATGCCCTGCCTCGCATCGAGCGCCTTGACGACCGCGACGACGTCGGAGATCTGCACGGTGGCGTCTCTCACCGTCACCGCGAAGCTCCGGGCGGCTCGGTTTCCGGACGCATCCGTTGCCGTGCACGTCACGGTTGACGTGCCGGCCGCGAAGATCGCGCCCGGCGCCGGCGTGCAGAAGACGGCGGGTGCGGGGTCGACGGCATCGGTCGCTGCCACCGCGTACCAAACCACGGCCCCACCCGGTGAGGTTGCGTCGACGGCGAAGGATGGCGGCAAGGACAGCAAGGGCGCGGTCGTGTCGGCAACGGTGACGACGAAACTCGCGGTCGCGGTGTTTCCCGCCGCGTCGGTCGCCGCGCAGGCAACCGTCGTCGAGCCAAGCGGAAACAGGCTTCCCGACGCCGGCTCGCAGGTCCACGACGGGCTCGGATCGAGATCGACGACGCTGACGCTATAGAGGACGCGAGCGCCCCCGGCACTCGCTGCCTCGGCCGAGACGGCCGACGGGACGTCGATCGTCGGGGCGGTCGCGTCGCGTTTCACGGTCACGGATGTCGATGCGGTACCGCCGTCGCTCGTCGCCGTGCAGGTGAGCGTCGTTCCGGGCGTGTCGGTGGTGATCGACGTCTCACCGCAGGCCGAGGTCGCGATGGACGAGGGAGACTGGGCGTCGGTGACAGTCCACGTCACCGTCACGTCGCCGATGTACCAGCCGGCGTTCCCGTGCGGGCCTTCGACGTGCGGCACGATTTCCGGCGGCGTCGGGTCGGCGGCGAAGATTGCGAACGTCCCCAGGCCGTCGGTGAGCGCGCAGACGGTGGACGGGTCGGCGGAGGCGGTGACGTCGTTCCAGCCATTCGCGTCGAGGCTGAACAGGTGCGGCGCGTAACCCTCGTAGAGCTGCGGGTCGTAGCCGACGCAGGTCTCGACGGGATCAGTGTGAGCCGCAGTCGTCGTCAGCTGGTACGCGAGCGGAACTCCGAGGGACTGGAAGCGCGGAGGCGCTGCTCCGCTCGCAGGCGAAGTTTCGACCCAGGTGGAGCCTCTCGCCGTTACCGCCGCGTACGTGACGTCGACGGTCGGCGCAACGTGCACGGCGACCGGCGATCCCTCGAGGGTGTTGGCGAAAATCTTCCAGGCGTCGTTGAACACTGCACCCGTGACAGTCCCGTCGCACAGTGCGCCGGCAGCGCCGCAGGCCCCAGCGGGGTCGCTTTCGGAGTCGTGGATTGCTTCCGCAACACGGTCATCCACCGCGACCGTGTCGGGTACGAGTGCGCCGCCCTGCGGCGCGACGGCGAAACCGAAGCGCTCGCCGCTCGACAGACGCAGCGCGTACGTCTGCGCCGAAAGGAAGGCGAGCATCCCCGGCAGACCGATGTCGGTGTAGCCGAAGCCGATGCCGGTCGTCAGGTTCGGCCGCGGCGCCCGAAACGACGCGTTGGCAACCGGCGTGTACGCCGTAGCGAGAAAGGCGCGAGCTGCGGCAGTAGGCCCGTCCGACCGCTGCGCGAGGCGGGCCCCGTGCAGGAAGTAGTCGTTCAGATAGGCGCTCCGCTTGGCGAGCGTCGAGCCCGCGACTCCCCAGGTGGACGCGTCGGCGTAGGTCTCCTGCGCCCAGAAGCGAACGTGGGCGGCCATGTCCGCCCAGAATGGCGCGTCCGAGTACCAGCTCTCGAGCTCCTGCTTGTATTGCGAAACGTCGGGCGTCACCTGCAGCGGGTCGGCCGCAAAGACGAGGCCCCGGCTCGCGACGCCGTCGTCACCGGTATAGAGCCCGCGAACGAACTCGCGAAAGTCGGCGCGTGCCGTCCCGACATCCCTCAGCACGTTGACGCCCATGCCCGTGTTCGACGGTGCTCCAACCTCGTTGACAGCCCAGAGGTCGCCCGCGTCGTAACCGGCGACACGCATCAGTCGTCGCACCTCGAGGCCGGCGGCGTACCAGCCGTTCAAGCCCGCATAGGTCGCCCACGGGACGAGTCGAATCTCCGCCATCGCGTGGAAGTGCGAACCGAGTGAGTGGATCGTCGTCAACTGCGCCCCGCTGCGCGGCACACCGGCCGTTCCCGGAGTGATCGAGACGTAGTAGTCCGCGCACTCGGACGGCGCCTTCGCCAGCTCGGTCGCGAGTCGCGCGCTCTCGACCGGCGCGCTCGCGTAGAAGACGACGTCGGTGTGGCGGCAGGCGTCGGCGCGTGCGCTCGGCGGTGTCCCGCCGCCCACGAGCGCGAGGAACGCGACCGTTACAAGCAGGACCGACAAGTGCGCCTTCGAGGCACCCCTGGCCGCTGCCGGTGAAGTAGTCACTGCAAGACCTCCTTGCGCGTCGTTGGGTCGCTTCAGCGGATTCGGAAGGTTGCTGTCCGGCTCGCGGATTGGCCGACGTAGTAGGTCCCGACGACAGACATGTCGCCGGTTCCAAGATCGAACTTGAGCCCGTCCGGGCCGCGATGCGAAGAAGCCTTGATCGTCACCCTGGCCTTCAGCTGCTTCCCGCTCGCGCTCTGCGGAACGGCGAACGAAAGCCTCGCCACACCGCTGCTGAACGACTGGCTGCCGCGTAGTGCTTTGCCGTCGATCGACAGACTGCCGACCAGCTTCCCTTTCGTGAGCGGCCCTACCTTCCCGTCAGCGTCCGTAGTCACCCGAAACGAGAGCGACACGCGCCTCCCGGCGGCCACGGTCGCAGGCACCGCGACCGGCTTGGCGATCGTCGGCACCACGAACGAGACGAGCTTCGTGCGCGGTCCCGCTAGGTCGAAGAGCCACCGCCCGTCGTCGGGAGCAATGTCGCGCGCGACGGTGCTCTTCAGATTTGGGTCGTACGTGCCTGCGGTGACGTACGTGGCGAAGCTGGTCGCGCCGCCGAGATCCGTCTTGTTGACGGTCCACATCGGGTCGGTGATCCAGGTGAACGTCGTCGAGGAGGTCGGCTGGACGTATTGCCAGGCGCTTCCGTCCCAGTGGCCCATGCCCCAGAATCCGTGGCCGGAGGCGTCAAGATAGAAGTAGAGGTCGTACTCGTTCCCGCTGGGCGATCCAGTCGAAGAGTCCTCGTCCGTATCCAGCCAGACGTGAACCTCTCGTTGCAGGCCGTCGGGGGCATCCGGTTCGAGACTCGCCACCGTTGCGGTAAACGTGTACGTCCCGGACGCCTCGGTGCCGCTGATCGCGACCTGCGTCACGTCGGGTGCTCCCGAAGCGTCGCCGCTCGGATCGCCGAAAGCGTACGCCCAGGGCTCCGCGCCGGCCGACCGAGCCGACGAAGCGCCGACCGGTCCAAGGACAAGGGCAAGCGCAACGGCAACGAATGCCGCAGCCGCGAGCGAAGGATGGCGAAACGACCGCCGCCCCTGAGACCGACCCGCGCCGGCGTCCGGAGGCGCGTGTCGAACCGCAACTGCGGTATCGCTTCCGGATACGGTCATCGCGGACGCAGACTCCTTGGGGTCGCTCAAGAAACGCTCAAGCCGCATGTCCTCAACCGTTCCCATCGCCGAGGCGAACGACGGCGGCGGTCACGCTCGGCGCGCGCGGCTCCGGCTTCGGTGACGATCCGCGTGGCACACGCGTTCGCGACGAGCGTCACCGCGCGGCCGTTCGTCGAGCGGTCGGCCGTGAGTGCCATCGGCATGTAGCTGTTACCGGTTGACCGCTTCGCGCGCAGGTTGCGCGGCGAGCGCAAAGGCTCCATGCAGCCCTGCAGACGGCGACCGCACAAGTTGCAGCCGACGGAGAGCGGAAAGACCAGTTTCACGGATCCGACGTGCCCCGGCGGCCCCTCCAGCAGCAACAACCGAGGTGCCTGCTCGACCGCGCCAAGTGCTTCCCGGATCCACGGCAACTCCGCCTCGCGTCCGACTAGCTCGGCCGCTTCAGACGCGGACGGCCGGACGGTAGGCCCCTCGCGTACATCCTGATATTTACAAGCCGGAGGTCTCCGGTTCGAGCCCGACACGCTCCTTGAAACCGAAGCAGATGGGCGTTTCGGTACGCCACGGACCCGGGGCGAATCACTCTCGCTGCGCGCGACGTGCCGCGAGGGAGGCGTTGAGCTCTGCGGAGACGACGACCAGCCGGCCGACGATCACGAGCGAGAAGAGCAAGGCGGCGGCGATCCCGAGCGCACCGTATGTGTTGGCGCGGTCCTCGACCAGGCGGGTCGTGACGTAGACGTTGAAGACGTTGACGAACAGCAGCCCGACGCCGAGCAAGAGCGCGCCCGGTATGAACGTCGGCCAGCGAGCTTCGCGGTGCGGTAGTTGCATCGAGACCACGAGCCAGGCGCCGCCGACGAACGTGACGTAGACGAGCAGCGCGCTGAGCCCGCCGAGCTCGTCCTGCCGGCGGATCCAGCCGACGATCCCCGCCGCACCGAACGTGACGAGCAGCGAAGCGCCGAACAGCGCAAGACCTTTCGGAGCGATGCGCACGCCGCGCCCGGATCCGTGCCAGACGATCGCGTGCACGACGGCGACCGCGCGGTAGAGCTTCGCCGTCGCGTACAGGACGGCGGGCACCATGACGACGAAGACGAGCCAACGGGCGCTGCCGGACGCAGTGGACGCGACCTGAGACGGCGATCAGCCCGTGCAGGCCGGCTTCTTCCGCGACCGTGCTCGGGCTCTTGTCGACCGTGCCCGCATACAGCCCCAGACCGGACACGAACAGGAGCGCGGAGGGGAGCAGGAGGACGAAGAGTCGATACGCGAGCGCACCTGCGAGCAGCCCGCCTCCGATCGACGAGTCGGACTCGACGATGTCGAACGCCAGCTCGAGCGTCGGGTGGTGCTCACGCGCGCTCTCGACGCGCGTTCGGAGAACGCGCGCCCCCGCGACCGAGCGCGCGAATCTGCCGGTGACCGTGGGCTCGACCTCGATCTCGACGGTCTGTCGCGCATCGGACGCACCGGGGAGGTCCGGCTCCGTCATCCGGACCGGGGCGCCGAGCTCGATCTCCGCGGGCAGCTCGGCAGGGTTGCGCTCGTCGACGAGCTCGTGACGGGTTCTCGCGTCGAAGTAGACGTACGCCGTCGTCAGCGCGACGAAGGGCATGGCCACCGTGTAGATGATCCCCGCGAGGACGTTCACGAGCCAGAACGGGGCGTCGGTGACGAGGATCAGCAGCGCTCCGATCAGCGGCCCGGCCACGAGCACGAGCGCGCCTCCGGCCACGATCAGCGAGGCGACCTTGAGCCATTGCCGTCCGACGAGGCGGCCGCTGCGGCGGAGCGCGGCGAGCGCGGAGACGCGTTCGAGCTCGATCGCGGGAGCGATCAGCGCCCAGCGTCCGGCCAGCCAGATCGCGATCGGGATCAGGAAGATCGAGCTCGCGAGGACCGAGACGACGGCTGTCGCGATGACGAGAGCTCCGGAGAGCGGCGCGACGGCGTCGGACGCGAGCCGGTAGGCGCGGACCGGCCCGATCCGTCGTCCCGCGTCGATCTCCACCAGCGCACGGGCTGTCGCCGCCTGAACGACTCCCAGTGCGAGGAGCGTCAGCGTCGTGCTGACGGCGACCACCACGAAGCCGAGGAGCCCGCTGCTCTCGCCGCCTGTCTGGACTCCGAGGATGTTGGTGGCGTGCAGGACGACGGCCTGCAGGAGCGTCACGAGCAGCGAGATCGGCAGGAAGAAGACGCCCGATGCCGATGAAGAGAAGCGGCCGGCGGGCGTACATCCGTGCAGCGGCCGAGAGGACCTGTCCCCAGGCTCGACGGCGTGCGACGCGGAGTGGAGCGGACGGGCGCCAGTGCGCCCGCA
This sequence comes from uncultured Actinomycetes bacterium, assembly GCA_963708685.1. Lineage (GTDB taxonomy): Bacteria > Actinomycetota > Thermoleophilia > Gaiellales > Gaiellaceae > DASVFB01. The sequence continues at coordinate 70,458 of CAVPTP010000005.1, read as the reverse complement.
CGAGCAGGACCGTCACGAGCAGGACGAGCGCGATCAGGAGCAACGCGAACTCGAGCGGACGGTTGACGAGCCGAACGAGCGCGACCGAGCCCCTCCCGACGGCGCCGCAGAAGAAGCCTGTCGCGTTGCCTCCGAACGCCCCACCCGACGGCACCGTGTAGCTGCGCGTGCGCCAGTCGGTCGACCAGGCGATCGGCTCCGTCCACTGCGTCTTCAGATTCGGCCCGGTCGGCCCGTTGAAGAACGCCGGCTGGAGCTCGCCCCAGCGGCCCTCGAAGGCGATCCAGGGGAACTCGGCGCGCGCCTGCGCGCTTCCGCTCGGGATCGTCCGCACCACCGGGCGAACGTCGACTGTGGGGCCGCGCGTGTCGTCGCAGCCCACCCCTTCCTCGGCCGAGCTGCCGAGGTAGAGCGCCTCGTCGTAGAAGTTCGCGTGCGACCCCGCCGCGGGATGCACGACCGGATGGGTTCCGTCCACGCGCTCGAGCTTCTCGTCGTTCCAGTCGGCGCGTTCGGCGCCCTCGTGCTGGCTGTACCCGACCTCGGTCGGCGGATGCTGCAGAGCCTGCGCCGCCGTGGACGCGTCGAAGACGAGCTGGATCATCTCCCAGTCGCCCTCGTGCAGGTTGTTCCAGTCGTTGAAGACGTAGAAGAGCCAGTACTGAAGCGCGAGCTTGCCGGGGTGCGCGGGATCACTCGCGACATGCGCGTACACGCTCGGCGCCTGCCCCGCGGTCAGCCGGCGCTGCCAGTGCAGGTAGTCGCAGCCGGGGGCCAGCGCGTTCCCCGGGAAGTCGAGGTGGTACTGGTAGAGGCCCTTCGAGAGATCCTTCGCGGTCGGGCCGATCTTGACGAGGTCGCCGCCGCCCCAGGCGCCGCGCAACGCCACCGTCGGCTCGCCGAAGAGCACGTTCACGTCGATCGGCAGATACGGCTCGGCCGGGCTGCAGTCGCCGGTCTCTGCAACGAGGCGCACCACCGGCGCGTAGCGCTGTGCGAGCGCCGTCTCCTGCCCGACGTCGGCGGACGCGGCCGGCGCGACGACCAGGGCGAGCAGCCCCAGCAGCGCCACGCGCGCCAGACGCGTCGGCGCGCTCATTTTCCGGGCTTCGACACGAACAGCTCCAGGCCGAGCCGCCGCGAGTGAAAACGAGCGCAGAGTTGCCGTTCACGCCGTTCCCGTCGAGCAGCGGAGCGAACGCGCCGACGCCCGCCATTGCCGTGGCTGCTCCTCTGGTCGCGATCACGACGGCGCGAAACGTACGCCCCGTCTCGCTTGTCAACCTCATCCTGTTGGGCTGAGAGGGTCCTTGCGAATGAGCCAAACGGACTAAGCGGGAGCACTCCACCGGCCGCAACGCTGTGGCCATGGACAGCATCCAGTTCGAGCTTCCGACTCACGCCGCCGCGGCCGGCCTGTGGCAGCACCTCCACCGCGACCGGAGCACGTGGACGGAGCCACGCGACGATGCATGGCTGGTGTTCGCCGAGCTGGGAGAGACCAACGATCTCGCCGTGCTCCTGCGCAGCGCCGAGGACTGGCTCGCCGCGACGCAACTGCACGCGATTCGCTTCTGCGTCGACGATCGTGATTACGTCCTCGAGGCGGGCGAGGTCGAGTGGTCGAGGCTCGAGGCTGCCGCCTGACGTCGCCTGCGCCGCTCGCGCGGCGCGCACGCCACGGCAAGTACCGGTCAGTGAGTCGCCAGAGCTTCGCCGTGCGCGAGGGCGACGGCCTCGAGCCTCGAGTGCGCGCCGACGGCGTGGAGCAGATGGCGGATGTGGTTCCGGACGGTGTCTCGGCTCAGGTGGAGTTCCTCCGCGATTTGCGTCGTCGTGCGCCCGCGCTCGAGCAGGCGAAGGACTTCGGCCTGGCGGGGCGTGAGGTGGAGCTCGGGGTGAGGCTGCGGTTCCTCGACCAGGTCGGAGACCTGACCGAAGACGCCGACGACGCGATCGCCGCGGGTGAGCGGCACGGAGCTGACCTCGACCGCCATCCGCTCACCCTTGTCGCCGACGAGCACGATCGGGCTGTCCGACGAATCAGCGCTGCCAAGCAGCTTGCGCGCGAACATCTCGCGGGCGCGTCGGCTTTCCTCGGGAGCGACGACCGACGTGAACTGACGGCCTTCGACGTCGCCGACGAGACGACTGGCGGCGCGGTTCACCCAGCGGATGACGCCCGTCGGGTCGATCAGGTAGCTCGGGATGTTGATGTCCTCGAGCGCATGGGTGACTTCGGCCTGCACCGACGTGAGCGCTGAAGCGGCCATCTCGTCAGTCTCCCGTCCCGTCGGGCGAGGCGTCAAGCAGCTGAGTCTCCGCGTCGCGTGACCCGCAATCCCGGCGCGGACTACGGAGCGTCGGGCATCTCGGGGGCCGCTTGCTGAGAAGCCGCCGGGACATAGCGTGCTTTCCGGTGGCCCGCCGCAGTAACGGAGGCGAGGGCCAAGCCACGCTCCTCTGTCAGACGAACGGCGGCGAGCCTACGCGGACGAGGTTCCCACTTGGATCGACGAGTGCGAACTCACGCTGCCCGTAGTCGGTGTCGACTGGGCTCTGTAGCCGACTACCCGTGGTCGCATCGGTTGGAATCCCGATCGCGTTCCACGCGTCGTACAGGGCATCGGCGTCATCCGTGAAGAGGTAGCAACTCGATGATGTCGTCAGTGGATCGACCTCGGAGTCGCCGTAGAAGTGCAGCTGTACGGTGCCGCGCCGGATGATCAGATAGTTCCACTCGGAGGGAGCCGTGCCTGCGTTCTCGAAGCCGAGGCGCTCGTAGAAGGCGAGCGTCGCGTCGAGATCCCGGCACGGCATGATCGGCACGGCGAACTCGGGCACGAGCCGCACTGTAAACGGCCATCGTTCCAGACGAGCGGACGCCGGCGCAGGCAGCGCTCTCGAAAGTGCATCCCGGCGAGGCGTACACGCCCTTGTTCGGTCTGGTTCACTCCAGGAACGGTGCCGACGGCGCGAGCGAGACGACATCAGCATCTCAGCGTGGACGAGCGGATCGCGCGCGGACGCGCGGCGCGCTCCGTTGCGCCGCGATCGTCGCACGGAAGCTGGGTACCTGCGGCTGGGCGGCCCGACCCGATCGCACTGCTCGAGGAGCAGGCGGAGACTCGCGTCCCGATGCTCGTTCCGATTCGGCATGGTCGGATGCTCGTCAGCCCGTTCGCATTCTTCCGTGGCGCCGCGTTGGTCATGGCATCGGATCTCGCCACGACGCCCCTGTCGGGAGTCAACGTCCAGTTGTGCGGTGACGCGCACCTGTCGAACTTCGGCGTGTTCGCCTCGCCGGAGCGTCAGATGCTGTTCGACATCAACGACTTCGACGAGACGCTGCCCGGGCCGTGGGAATGGGACGTGAAACGGTTGGCGGCGAGCTTCGAGGTCCTCGGTCGCGAGCGCGGGTTCGATCCGGCCGACCGTCGCTCGATCGTGGTCGCTTGCGTCGGCGAGTACCGGCTGGTGATGCGGCAGACCGCGGGGATGCCGACGCTTGGTGCCTGGTACGACCTCGTCGATGTCGATCAGGTGATGGCTTTCGTCCAGGCGGAGGTGAGCGAGAAGCGGCTGGGCAAGGAGGAGGCCAAAGAGGTCGAGCGAGACATTGCGAAGGCGAGGACACGCGATCACGCTCGCTTGCTCGCACGGCGAACTGACGAGATCGACGGCGAGCTTCGCATCGTCGCCGACCCGCCGCTGATCTTGCCGCTCGCCGACCTGATGCCCGAGGCGGCGGGAAGGGAGGAGCTGCTGGCCTACATGGAGTCGCTGATCGCCGAGTACCGACGGTCGTTTCGGGTCGTCCACCATCCCTTCGAGGAGTTCAAGTGGGTCGATACAGCGCACAAGGTCGTCGGCGTGGGAAGCGTCGGCACGCGCGCCTGGATCCATCTCTTCCTCGGCCGCGACGCGGACGACCCGCTGTTCCTGCAGGCGAAGGAGGCCCAGGCCTCCGTTCTCGAGCGCTTCGTCGGTCGAAGCGCCCTCGCGAACCACGGTCGACGCGTCGTCGCAGGCCAGCGGGTGATGCAGGCGGCGAGCGACATCTTCCTCGGGTGGCTGCGGGTGAAAGGGCTTGACGGTGCGGCGCGCGACTACTACGTGCGCCAACTGCACGACTGGAAGGGCGGCGTCGACGTCGACGACGACAGCATCCTGGCGTCCGGCGTAACGGTCTACGCCCGGCTGTGTGGCGCGACGCTCGCACGCGCCCACGCACGCTGGGGCGACCGGATCGCCATCGCCTCGTACCTCGGCAAGGGAAGTAACTTCGATCGCGCGGTCGCCGACTTCGCCGTGGCCTACGCCGACCAGAACGAACGCGATTACGAGACGTTTGCGGCCGCTGTCAACTCGGGACGACTTGATGCACAGACCGGCCTGTAGCACCCAGCGGCGCCTCGCCATGTGACAGTCCCGGGCTCCGCGCGCAGTCGCACCTCGATGCGATAAGAGCGCCGGAGGCCGCGTGCACGGCCTCCGGCGCTCTCTGGTGGAACGCGTCCGTCCGGTTAGGGCTTGACGACCGTAACGGGGACGCTGATCGCGGTCGGTGCCGAGGGCGGGCCCATGAGCAGCTCGCCCTTGTAGCTGCCGTCGGCGAGGCCGCTCTTGCCGTAGGTCACGTGCACGGTCACGTCGGTGCCGGCCGGAATCGGGCCGCTCGGGGAGACCGTTGCCTGGAGATCGGTTCCCTGCACGATGTCGATTCCGAGTGGGACGGTCGGCGTGCCCGCGACGGCGAATCCGTGCAGCCAGATCTGGTAGTCGCCGTCCTCGGGACGGACGAGCGTGACCGATTCGTCGGCGCCGGCGGGGCCGGTCGACGAGGCGATGATCTGGCCGTTGTGGACGATGAACAGGTCGACGTCGTCGGTGGCCACGTCGACGGTGAAGGTCGCGCGCGACGCGTGCTTGATCGTCACGGTCTCCTTCACGCTCGCGGTCGACGGGTCATCCGGATTGTCCTGGTGCACGACCTCCGGCTTCGTGATCGGCTGGCTCAGCCCGAACGGTTCGGCGGTGAAGCCGGCCAGGTCGAGGCCGGCCTTGAAGTGGACGTCGAAGGAGCCGGTGCCGTTTGCGGTGTGGCTCTCGACCGCCGTGGGATTGACCGAGGCGCCGGCCACCACCGTCTTGAACGGGACGTTGAAGTGCGAACCGTCGAAGCCGACCCCGTGAAGGGCGATCTCGTGCAGGCCCTCCTGTGCGGGTGCGGTGACGAGGTCCTCGGGCCCCCCGGTAGCGGTGTTGAAGCCCCACTTCCCGGAGCCGAGGTCGGTGTTCGGACTGCCTCCGACCTGGCCGAGGATGTACGGCGCCCCGAAGACGCTGTCCCCGAGCACCTGGAACGAGTTCGCGGACCTGCCGAAGAGCAGCGTGTCGAGGTCCGTGTACGGCGACGGCTCGACCGGCGCAGACGGGTCGGCCTTCTGGCCCCAGCTCGTGTTCGCGAGGAACAGCGAGCCCGCGGGCGGTGCGGCCGGCACGTCGAGGAAGAAGAAGCGCCAGTCGCCCGACTCGGACCGCCACGTCCAGTCGTTTGCGCCGAAGAAGCTGCCGTTGTCGTACAGCTCGTCCGGCTGCGCGGCGGCGGGACCGCCAACGTGGTCGAGCCGAGGAGCTCGTGCGTCGTCGCGTCCTGGCCCTGCGTCGCCGCGACGGCGACGGAGGTCGGGATGACGATCTTCTTCGACGCCTGCGTGAGCACGACAGCACCCTGGTACATGCCGTACGGCGTGCCCGCCGGGACGGTCAACGTCGCGTCGAACGAGGTGCCCGCGGCCGCCGTCGCCGGAGCGCTCACCCACGACCAGGCCTGGTTCTCGTAGAAGTCGACCCTGATGTTGAAGTGGGTGATCGGAATGTTCGCATTGCGCGTCGAGTGCTGCAGGCCGAGGAACAGCCCGTCGGCACCGCGCTGCGCCGGGTCGCGCACCATCACCGTCAGCTCGTTCGCACCGGGCCGGTGGTACGCGTACCGCACGTACTCGCCCTTCTCCATCTCCGAGTGTGCGAAGTCGATGTCGTTGAACCCGTCGATGTTCGAGCTCGTCGGCAGGTCTGCGTGGTCGACGATCCCGTTGCCGTTCGCGTCGCTCCAGAGCTTGCCGTCGTGGTTGACGTCGTTCCACTTGTACGCGAGCAGACGCCACGCCTGGTCGGAGTTGTAGTCCTGGTTGCCGTCGAACTCGCTCTGCGCGTAGTTCGCCCGGATGACCATCAGGTCCGCGTTCGGGTGCGCCGCGACCTGGCTCGAGAGGTCGACCAGGTAGTCGGGCGCGTTGAAGTTGGACGTGCTCTCCTGCGAGACGGGCTTGCTGTCGAAGGGGAACGATCTCCGTCGCCACGCGCTTCAGCACGCGGGACGACACGTTCCATGTTCCGCTGCCGCCGCTGAGCGCGAACGACTGCGTATCCGAGCCGCCCGGCGCGAGCAGCCGCGGGAAGACGGAGAACTTCGTGCCGCGGTAGTTGCCGGCACGCCACTGATCCGGTGCGACGGCAGTGTCCGCACCCTTCGGCGACGTCGGCAGCGCGACCCGCGTTCAGCGAGCCCGAGCCCTGCGTGAAGCTGTCGTACCCGAGGTCGGTGGCCGAGGACTTGAGGAAGTCCTTCACCTGCGCCTGCGTCGGCCTCGCGCCGCCGTGCGCCTCCTTGTACGCCTGATAGACGAGCGCGGTCGCGCCGACGACGACCGGCGTCGAGCGGCTCGTACCACCCCAGGTCTCCCACGCGTTGCGGCCGTCGAGGACCGTGTTCAGCGTCGCGTCGCCCGGCGCGTAGGCGCCGTCGGCGACGACGATCGACCCCGGCCTTACCCGTCGCGCCCGGCCCGCGGTTCGACCATTCGATCACGTCGTTGTCGGCGACCTGACTGAGAGTTCGCGATCGAATCCCAACCGGTCCCGCCGAAGTTGGTCGACGCGCCGACGTTGATCCCGGCAACGGGCGACGGCGGCGTCGCCGTGCCGTAGCCCGGAGCGCCGTTCCCCGTCGAGAAGACCGGCGTCGTATTCGGCCGGCCCGCATGGATCACGTCGGCCTCCTGGCTGGCAGCGTCGAAGCCGTCGTTGTCGACGTCCGACGAGCCGTACGAGTTCGAGGTGACGTCGACGCCGTTGCCGGGTCGTGAGGAAGTACCCGAACTGGGTCGAGAACGCGAACGAGAAGTAGATGTCGCCGAACGGCGCGAGCTTCGCGTTCGGAGCTCCGCCGAGGACCGCACCCGGAGTCTGCCGCCGAAGTCCGCGAACGTCGGCGCCTTCCCGTTCACGACGGCCTGCCCGACGACGTTCGAGGCCGTCAGCGTTCCGTGGCCCTCGATCGCCGGATCGAAATCGCCGGTCCAGGCGAGGAACTCGCCCGGCCCCGGCTTGTCGGTCACGCCGAACGTCGTCGGACCTCCGGGGATGAGCGTGTTGCCGTCGGAGATGTAGTAGAGAAGCCCGCCCGAAAGATCCGTATAGCCGTCGCCGTTCATGTCGCGGTAGGACGCCGGCGAGCTCTTCGTCACCGGCTTCTCGTCGGCGAACGAGTAATCGTCGTTCAGGTCGACGTAGACCGTGTCGTACACGCCGGCCGTGTGCGGATCCGTCACCAGGAACGCCGGCCGCTCACCGTACACCTGCAGCAGATGATCGTCCGGATGACTGCCGAGACGGACGACCCCCGACTTCGACCACGAGCCGGGAACCGGTACTGGTGGTCGATCGTCGCGTCCGGCGCCGAGATGTTCCGCGAAGGACCGAGCCTCGTCGCGAACTTCACCGAGCAGGTCGCAGCACCGCCCGCTGCCGGCGGGCACGTCGCGGCAGTCGTCCGCGTGTACCACGTCAGACCCTGGTCGATGAAGCCCGGGGCCAAGAGCATCACGAGCGTGTCGTACGGATCGAACGCCTTCGGCCAGCCGTTCCAGCCGGGATCCGGAGCGCCCGACCACGTCTGCCACGTGTTCAGCAGGTCGGGATGACCCCAGTCGGTCCCGCCGTCGAGCACTGCCGCGGTCACGCCCGTACCGGTGTAGCCGGCGCTCCAGGCACCGTCGAAGTTGTGCGTCTTCGCGTCGAGATAACCCTTGCCGGCCAACGCGCTGAAGTTCGAGGTCTTGAGCGGCGGCGCCTTGTCGAACGGGACGTTGTTCTTGCTCCAGAGCGCCTTCGCGTTCTTGATCCCCGACGCCGGCACCCCCAGCGCCGGATCGCCCCAACCGGTCGGCTGCCCGTCCTGCTTGAACTGCACGAGCCCGACCGAGAGCACACCGTCAACGCCGGCGAGCTTCACCGACTGCTGCGCCGGAATCTTCCCGACCACCAACGAGAAACCGTCACCGGCCGTCGCACGCGCATCCGAGAGAAGCGCCTCAGCCGCGCCCGTGTCGCCCTGCACGGCGACGAAAACAGGCACCGTCGCGTTCGAGCCGCTCGCGACCTTCTCGGCGAGCGCCCTGTCCAGCTTGCCTTTCGCGCCATCGGTGGCGGTCTTGATCTTCGCCGGCTTCCCCGAACCTCCGGGAGCGGCCTGCGACACCGCAGAACCAGTCAGCACGATGACAAGGAGAAGGACCGCGCCCAGCGGCCATCCCCTCCGGATCGTCTCTCTCATCCCGTTCTCCCCTCCGCAATCGATGACGAATAACCCGGCACCGGCCGTTCGCTTACGTGAGACCCCCGCCTCTGGCCGACACCACAATCGAGATAGCCATTCGGCTAATACAGCCGCCGGCGCACTATAGCCCGACTTTCAGCGGATGCCGATACAGCCGCACAGCCGAGCTGCTGGAGGGTGACGGCTCACCCGGAATGCCGCGGCCGCGGGCTGACAATTCTTATCGAGTTCTTATCGCGAGCTACCGTCGCGGCCACTTTCGAGGAAGGGAGTTGCCTCAGCCGAAGGCGACCGGTTCGCCGTCGACGGACGGTCCGGGCTGCCGCGCTCCAGCGGTGACGCGGCGCTCACGCCAGTGACGCAGGTCGCGCAATGCGACGGCGAGCGTGATCAGGCGCGGCGAGAAGATGAGAGTGCCGACCACAAGCGCTTCCCAGAAGTGTTCCGAGGCGATGCCCGCATGCGCGATCGAGCCGGCGATCCAGACGGCGAGGCGGATGGTCGCCGGGGCGAAGTAGGCGATGAAGAACCAGGCTGCCGCGGCGATCCCGCCGACGTAGATCCACCGGTACCACCGCGCGACGGCCAGGTCGCGCTGGTGGGCGTCGCGCAGCTCCCGTTCCTGTTCGGTCGTGATGATCCGTAGTGCGCGCCGCACCATCAGCTGGTTCACCCGGAAGAGATTGACGCACCCGGTCGATGTGATCAGCAGGGCATACACGTCGGTGCGCACGAAGATCCAGAACTGCGAGATGAGCGCCGCGACCTGGACGAAGGTCAGCGCGGCGAGGACACGCGCCGCTGCGTCGTCGAGCCGCCACCAGCCCACGCCGTCGCCGAAGCGAGCGAGAAGCACGGGAAACAGCAGGAACGCGTCGAACGCCATTCCGGCCAGGAGCGGGCCATAGCGCCGGCGTCGGGGAAGGCTCCAGAGGCCCGTGAGATCGATCTCGAGGACGAGGAAGTACAACCGCCGGCTCACCGTGATGCGCGCATCGACGCCCTGGGAGCGGGCAGCGAGCCAGTGACAGCCTTCGTGGGCGGCAGCGAGCGCGTAGATGATCACCGTCAAGGCCGCCATGCTGCGAGCCGGGGTGTCGAGGAAGAAGAGGTCCGACGTGCGGGGGAACAGCGCCGGACGACTCGCGAGCATCCCGACTGCCGCGAGCGCAACGGCTGCATAGATGATCCACGCGACCTGCGAGAACGCGGAGCGGAGCCAGCGCGAGGGCGTGCGGCCCGGGCGCCTCGCGTCTTCCTCGCCTTCGCTGCCGTCGAGGTCGGTGCGCGACGCGAACCCCAGCTCGATCAGCGACTGCGCGAAGTCGATCACGTCGACGTCGTGGCCGACCTCGCGCTCTGCCTCCACCGAGACGTCGGCGAGCGTTCGCCGCGAGCGTAGGAGCTCGAGGATGCGGACGCCGACCGCCGGCAGCACCACGTAAACGGACGCGTCGGGGTCGCCGACCAGAAACTCGTCGCCCTCCGGCACCACGGTCAGCGGACGTACGGCGAGGACGTCGTTCGGCGTCAGCACGGACAGGTCATGCCGCGAGCGAGTGACGGGCGTCGACGCAGTCCCGGCGAGGTGGCGCCGTAGCGCAGACGGTGCACGCTGGATCTTTCGGCCACGCGTCGGTCGAGGTCGAGCAGTCGCCGGAGAAGTCGATGAGTTGGTACGTCCCTGCCGAGACCGGCGCGACGATGCCGGTCAGGTAGCGCAGCGCTTCCATGGCCACCAGGGACCCGAGCAGCTGAGCAACCGGTCCGATCCCGCGATTGACGCGCTCGCTGCGCAGCACCCGCTCCCAGGTCATGAGCGGGAGATCGACGTCCTGACCAAGGCCGGCTCGGTGGAGCTCCAGGCACTCCCGACAGGCGCTGCGCCCGGGATCGACCGACCAGTACAGCCCCTGCATGTACGCCAGACCGCCGCGGATGAACGGCACGCCGGCACCGACGCAGGCGGAATTGACCCACAGGTCGACTGCGTCCGGATTGTCGATCGCCGACACCACGAGGTCCGCTCCGGGCAGCAGCGCCCGCACGTCGTCCGGTCCCTGCACGCGCGCGTTCACCGCAGTCACCTCCACGTTGGAGTCGAACGCGCGCACCCATTCGGCCACCTGCTCGACCTTCGGCAGGCCGCGCTGGGCTTCCGTATACGTGAACTGGCGCGCGAAATTCGGCAGCTCGACGATGTCGAAGTCGAGCAGCGACAGCTTGCCGACACCCAGACCGACGAGGTTCTGGATCACCGACGAGCCGAGGCCGCCGGCACCGAGTACGACGACGTGGGCCTCGATCAGCCGGGACTGAATCTCTTCGCGATCACGCTCGAGCGTCGTGAACGCGTCGAAGAACGCGAGGTTGCTGAAGTACCGTTCGCGCTGATAGGAGGTCAGCAGCTGAGGCGCCGCGGCGTTCTCCAACCAGCCGAGACCATCGAGGGAGGCGAGCGCCTCGTCGACGTCTGACTGCTCCACCTCCGGCCACCGCTCCGCGAGCGCACCGAACAGCTCCACCCGTGTCCGCACCCCATCGTGAAGCAAGACAAGGAGCGCGCGGATCATCCCCGTTGGATCGGCGAGCTCGATGCGCGTGCGTGGATCGAGGCTCAGCAGAAGCGATTCGCCATCGGCGACGCAGTTGACTTGCTTCAGGCGCGGTGTGATCACCCGAGACTCCTCTCAGCCCGCTACTGCCTGGCCCGATCGCCCCCCAGGCGACCGGGCCAGGAGCACGTGGCCTACGCCCCGCCTGCGTCCGGGTCGAGGTGGCAACGCGTTGCCTTGATCGCCTCGACACGCTTGATCTGGATCTTCATCTCAGATCTCCCCCCTGCTCGCGACGGCGCCTAGCGCCGACGTGTTTGCCCTGTCGATCGCAAGACGAACGACACGGCGAGTTTCTTCCGCCTCCCGAGCGGCTCTCGTCGACGTTGATGAAGCTGCCGCCGCGGCCGGCGGGAAGGCCGCAGCGCGTCTGCGTGTGGCAGCACGGGCACCGCTGCTCTGATATCGAAGGGAGCATGCTGGAGCTCGAGACGGTCGCTGGCGGCGATCGTGGCCGAAGCGCGCGCGCAGGTTGCGGCCGGCCGCGAGCCGGACGTTGCCGGATTCGAGGCGCGCCTCGCGACGGCCGTACGTCGTGCCGGCTCCGCTCGCGACAGCGCCGCAGTCGGTGAGCTCGAGGCTGAGTGCGCGACGCAAGCTCGGTGAGATCATGTCCATCGGTCGCGCCCGCACGCTTCTCGCTCGCGAGCCCGCGCCGAGCCCAGAGAAACCGCATGCGCAGCGCGGACGGCTCACGATGCGGACCAAGCCGACGATCACCGGCTCACTCGATGTCCGCCGAGCCGACGGCGAGGGGTACGAGCTCGTCTGGGACGCTGTGCCGGCGGTGACCGAGTGGGAAGTGCGCTTCAGTGAACGGCCCGACCTGCGCTCCTCTTACGCCGAGCGGGAGAGGTTCGTCCTCGCAGCGGGCGAGACCAGCATCGAAGTGCCGCTCGGCGACCACCCGTTCCGCGTGAACGTGCTCGGCCGCGGTCGCGGCCGCTTGCAACGGCGCGCGCTGATCTCGGGGCTCACGCGCGAGGGCTGGCGCGAGCGCTGGCAGCGGCGGCCGAGCGCGTCGTGAACGACGGCCGCGGTTCGAAGAAAGCCTCGCCCTCGACCGCGCGACCGAGGCAGCGCCTCAGACACCTCTGCGGCCGAGGATGCGGGCGCTTTGCACGAGACGGAAAGATCGGTCAGTGTTGACGCCAAGTTCAGCTGAGCCGCAAAGGAGGGATCATGGGGAAGAGGAGAGTCGCCGCGCTCGCCGTGCTCGTGGCCGCAGGAGCGGTCGGTGCCACCTCGGTGGGTTCGGCCGGAACGAAGCACACGGCGCAACGATCGAAGGGTTGCGCGTTCACCCTGCGGATCGGTGACGTGCTGCCGTTCACCGGCGGCCTCGCCGCCTACGGAGCGAACCTCGACCGCGCCGTCAAGGTGGCGGTGGGCCTGCAGAACCCCGCGCTGAAGCGGACGGGGTACTCGAAGAAGATCAGCGTTCGTGTGGTCGGGTCGGAGGACGGCCAGACCCAGGCGAGCGCCTCGGTCGAGGCCGCGACGAAGCTCGTCAAGTCGAACCACGCCAACGTGCTGATCGGCGAGATGGCTTCGAGCGCGACGATTCCCATGGCGCAATCGGTCGCGATCCCGAATCACGTAGTCCAGATCTCACCGACCTCGAGCGCGCCGCAGATCACCGACATCAAGGACAACGGCTACCTCTGGCGGACGTATCCCTCCGACACTCTCCAGGGCAAGGTGCTCGCAAAGGCGGTGATCGACGCATTCGGCAAGGGCGCCACCGTCAACGTGGGCGCGCGCAACGACGCGTTCGGCACCGCGCTGAAGCAGCTGTTCGTCGCGCAGTTCACGAAGCTCGGCGGCAAGGTGGGCGTGAACATCTCCTGGAATCCCGAGCAGGCGAGCTTCGACAGCGAGATGGGACGGCTCGCCGACGGAAGCCCGAAGGGCTGGGTGATCATCGACTTCCCCGAGACGTTCCAGAAATACGTCGCAGCGCTCGTACGTACCGGCAAGTGGGACGCCACGAAGACGTTCATGACCGAGGCGCTGCGGAACACGACCGTCCTGGACGCCGTCGGCAACCCTGTCGTGGGGCTCCGCGGCACCGCGGCGAGCGCGGCAGGCGGCCCTGCCGGTGCCTCGTTCGCCGCGTACTGGAAGAAGAACGTGAAAGGCGCGAAGCCCTACACCGGCTTCGAGGGAACCGCGCTCGACGCGGCGAACGTGGCGTTCCTCGCGGCGCTGCGGGGCTGCTCCTCGTCTCCGGCGAAGATCAAGACGAACCTCGTTCGCGTCTCGGGACCGCCCGGCGTCAAGGTCACGTTTCTGCAGCTGGCGAAGGCGATCAAGCTCGTTCGCGCAGGTAAGGAGATCGACTACGAGGGCGCGTTCAGTCCCGTCGACTTCGATTCACACGGCGACACCGGCTCGGCCGTCTTCGAGATCTGGAAGTACGCGAGCGCCGGGAAGATCGACACGCTGAAGACCATCACGTTCAGAGGCGGTTGATCCCGGAGGACGTGAGGGCGCCGCCTTCGAGCAAGCGGCGCCCTCCCCCGGGTCAGGTCTCGAGTGGCGAGCCCTCGAGGCGCGACCACTCGTGCCACGAGCCTGCGTAGTTGCGCGCGTCGTAGCCGGCGGCTCGGAGGATTTGCACTGCCAGGGCCGAGCGCGAGCCGGAGTGGCAATACGCAACGATCTCCGCGCCCGCCGGCAGACCGACGACCTCCTGCACCTGCTCGACGGTCTCGCACCGTGCGAGCACGCCGATGTCGAGGTTCCGCGCGCCCGGGATGTGACCCTGCCTCGGATCGCACGCGGCGCCGCCCGATCCGTCGTATTCCGCCTCGCTGCGAACGTCCAGCACCGTCAGCTGCGGATCGCTCAGTCGATTTGCCAGCTCCGCGGCCTCGACGTTCACAACGCGGCGACGACGTCGAGCTCCTCGCGAACGGCGGGGCGCTGCGAGAGCTCCGTGAGCCACTCGTCCACGTGCGGCGGGAGCTCGACGTCGAGCATGTCCCTCGCGCGGATGATCCACGGCAGATAGGCGATCGCCGCCAGGCCGTACGCCGGCGGCTCGAAGGCGCGCAGGCGCTCGTCGAGTGCGTTCTCGTCGCCGCGGCGGAACGCGTAGTAGTCCCGGCCGATCCGATCGTCGAACCGGTCGATCCAGAGCCGCTCGATCGCACGCGCAGCGGGGTCTTCCGGAAGCAGCGCAGGATCGGGAAAGCGCTCCTCCAGGTACTCCATGATCACGACCGACTCGGGCAGGACCAGGGTGTCCTCTTCGAGGACCGGCACCTTGCCGCTCGGGTTCTTCTCGTAGATCCAGCCCGGGCGGTCCGAGAGGTCGACCTCGACCGGCTCGTAGGGAATGCGCTTGTCGGAAAGCACCATGCGCACGCGCGCACAGAACGGACAGCGTGCCGCGTCGTACACCACCATCACGGCCTCAGCCCCATCACGTCGGCGACCTGCTCGTACAGCTCGCGCGCCGGCGGCAGCTCGCTCGGCGTCGCCGCGTTCCGCGCGACAGCGCGTACGCGCGACGGGTCGGCGCCGGTGAGGCGCGACACGACGGTCGGGTTCGCGCGCAGCGCCAGCGCGTCACCCGGGGGCAGCGGCCCGAAGTACTCCGGCACCGAGAGGTACTCGTCGACCATGCGGCCGCGGTCGTGGACGACGAACCGGACGACCGCGTCGTGCTCGAGCGCGAGCACGACCGTCACCCCGAACCGATACGAAAGCTCCATGCCGAGCTTGCGAAGGACGTCGCGGTCGAACGGCTCGAGGCGAATGACCGTCCAGGCCTGACCACGCTCGACCTCCGCCGATCCTCGCCGCGTGAGCCGCGGCAGGTAGTCGTTCACGACACGCTCGACCGCCTCGGCGTCGTCGTTCTGAACGTGGACGGCGCCGACGCTCTCGCCGGGCCCTTCTCTCGTCGCGAGCAGCACGTCGAGCGGCGCGCGCAGGATCTTCGCGCCTTCCTCGAAGCCCAGGCGCCGGTAGAAGGTGAGCGCGTCGGTGTTGCCGGAGTCCACGTCGAGCAGCACATGCGTGGTGCCTCGAGAGGCCGCCTCCTCCGAGGTGCGCCGAAGCAATTCGCGCCCGAGCCCGCGCCCCCGTGCCGCTTCCTCGACCCAGAGATCGGACACGTACACCGTCGTCGGCCCGTGATCGCCGAACCGCGCCAGGGCGTATCCGACCGCCCGACCGTCTTCTTCCGCGACGAGCGCGACGCCCTCGCGCACCATGTCCTCGACCTTGGCGCGCTCACGCTCGGCGGGATCGTCCGCGTAGGGAAGCGTCGGCAGCTCCGACTCGAGCCGCTCGACGAGCGACATGAGCAGGTCGACGTCCTCGGGTGTCGCGGCGCGAACGTTCACGATGCGACGCCAGCGTAAAGCCCGGCGAGCAGGTAGTGCGCCGAGAGGTTCTGGAACGGGTCGAGCCGCTCGCCCACCGCGCGCACGTCGACGTCGCTGTAGAAGTGGGCGACGGCCTTGCGCAGGGCGAGGTCGCCGGCCGGCCACGCTCGCGGCCGCGCGAGGTGGCGCGCCAGAAACCAATCGGCTGTCCATTCGCCGATCCCGCGCAACTCGACGAGTCGAGCCTTCACCGCGTCGTCGTCGAGCGCGCCCAGACCCTCGAGCTCGAGGCCGGCGCTTGCGAGCCCGAGCGTGTACTCCGCTTTACGCCGCGAGAAGCCAAGCCTCACCAGATCCTCCTCGCCGAGGGCGGCGAGCCGTTCGGCCGTCGGAAACGCATATACGCGACCCGACCGAACGCCGTAGGTCTCGATCAGCCGCGCGCGGATCGCGAACGCTGCGTGTAGCGAAACCTGCTGCGCGGTGATCGACGTGACCAGCGACTCGAACGGATCCGGCGCCAGCGGCGGGCGCAGGCCGCGCAACGGAGGGACGACGCGGGCGAGCACGGGCTCGGTCGCGGCGAACGCATAGAACTCGTCGAGCTCGAACTCTGCGCCGAGGAGCTTGCGTGCCGCGGCTCCCGTCTCGGCGTCGAGCGGCTGGACGTCCACGCCGCCGTCGGTCGCGGCGATCCGCACCTCGCGGCCGCCGACGGCACGCCACAGCGCTCCGTCCTCCCACAGGTTCGCCGGATCCCGCCCCCACCGGCGATAGCGGGCGGTCGAGAGCTCGAAATCGTACGGATCGGGAAATCGGAGCAAACCCATTCCGGCGGGCGACGGTACCGACTAGGCTCGCTGCACATCGCAATAGGAGGAGAGGGTCTGCAATGAAGAAGATCGCTGTACTCGTTCTCGTCGCGGCCGCGCTCGCGGTTCCGGCCGCCCAGGCTCGGGCGGCATCGGCGCCGACGCTCAAGCAGTTTCAGGCGCTTCAAAAGCAGGTGACGAAGCTGCAGGCGCAGGTGAAGGCGCTGCAGAAGTTTGTTCCGGCGTCGTGTACTGCCCAGACGTGCTTCACGCTCCCGCAGCTTTCGAACATTGCGAATTTCCAGTTCGCATACCTGGTCTGCCAGGACGCGGTGATCTCCGACGAGTTTCAGGCGACGTGGAACGTGATCGACCAGATCGCTACGGCGACCCAGGCCGGCAAGACGTACTTCGGGGCGCAGACGTCGATCGGCGACTCGGGTGCCTGCGCCAGCCTCCGGTTCACGCGGCCTGCGGCCGTTCCGCCGACAAGCGCGATCTTCTCGTCCCTCGTCACGCTGCTGACCGGCTAGCGAGCGTTCCCAGCCCGGGCACCGACGCCTCGCCGACTCCGACGGCGAACGGCGGCGCCGCGAGCACGTCGCCCGAGCGCAGCCGCGTGTTGCGGGCGGCGTGCTCGCGCGCGGCCGCGAAGTCGAACTCCGGCTCGTGGTCGGTCTCGATCCACGGGCCGATCGTCGTCGCGAAGTCGCGATCCTTCGGCGGCTCGAGCGATGCGGCGCGCCAGTCGTTGAGGAGCGTGTAGCCGGCGATCTGCTCGTCGGCGCCGATCAGCGCAGCGACGGAGTAACGCGATTCAGCCGGTGCGGGTGCCGGTACGACGTCCGACGGCCCGTAGACGGAAGCCGTGTTCCCGAACGTGAACACGCGGTCGTTCTCGAAGAAGCGGATCGACGGCGGCCGCAGCACCGGCGCGCACAAGTCGACGCTCACCAGCGGGTAGACGGCGTGCTCGCGCGCGGAACCGCCTCCGGTGAAGTACGCCTCGAGCGTCTGCGCCGCGAGCTGGACGACCCGCTCGTCGTCCAGCCGCCCCGGCCAGCCACGCTCGAGCGCGAGCTCGCGCGGCGTGAACATCACGTAACGCACTACGGCTCGGTGTGGACGATGACGTCGGCGATCTCCGGACGCTCGCTGCGGATGCGAGCCTCGACCTCGCTCGCGCGCGTATGCGCGTCGGCGAGCGAGTGCGAAGGGTCGAGCCCGAGCGTCAGGAACGCGACGAACCCGTCGCTGGTCTCCAGCAACCGCAGCTCCCGCGGGTCGCGTCCGAGCGCGTCGCGGACGATGCGCAGGACGCTGTCCACCTCGACGTTCTGCGCGGTGCGCACCGGCGTGTCCTCGGTGAGCGGCTCGATGTGGGTCTGCACCGCCTGGACCTCGGGAACTCGAGAGCGGATCGCCCGCTCGACCCGCTCGGCGATCTCGTGCGCGTCCTCCAGCGAGAGCTCGCCCGGCAACTTCAGGTGCAGCGACACCTCGGTGCGGCCTGCGTCGACGAGCACGTTCACGTTGTGGACCTCGCGGACGGCGGGGACGGTCAGCGCCGCGGCCTGCGACCGCTCCCGGATACCGCTCGTCTCGTCCGGCTCGACGTGGACGACGACGTCGCTGCGCGGGAGTGCCGCGAGAACCGCCGCCTCGACGCTGTCTGCCGCCGCGTGCCCCTGCGTCACCGCGGCCCCGGACGGGACGCCGATCACGACGTCGGCGAACTGCCGGCCGCCGGCCTCGCGCATCCGGAGCCGCTTGAGATCGACACCGGGACGAATGTCGGCGATCGCTGCGCGCGCCGCGGCCTCGGCCTCGACCGGCACGCGGTCCATGAGCACGTCCACGTTCGTTCGCATCAGTCGCGCGGCGGCCATCAGCACGAGCACCGCGACGAGCAACGCGGCGACCGAGTCGGCGCCGTCCACGCCCGCCCGGACGAGCAGCAGTCCGACAAGGACAGCGGCGGAGCCGAGCAGGTCGCTGAAGAAATGAAGCGCGTTCGACGTGAGAGCCGCGCTGTCGTACTCCCGAGCGGCACGTCGCGAGACGATCGTCCTGCTCGCATCGATCGCGATCACGACTCCGACGACCGCGATCGCGTACCACGTTGCGTCGACCTCGGGATGCGACGATCCGAGCAGCCGCTCGATCGCGCGAAACGCGACGAACACGCTGGCGAGCACGAGGATCGCCGCCTCGCCGAGGGCCGCGAGATGCTCGGCCTTGCCGTGGCCGTATGTGTGTCCCGCGTCCGCGGGCCGGGCCGAGACGCCGACCGCGAAGAACGTCAACAGCGCCGCGACGAGATCCGTTCCCGAGTGCAGCGCCTCGGAGAGAAGACCGAGGCTGTTCGTGGCGAGCCCGGTGGCGAGCTTGACCGCGATCAGAACAGCCGCGGCGAAGACGGACATGAGCGCGGTGCGGCGCTGCGGACTCACGGCTGAAGCGTAGGTCGCCGCCATGGCGGCGGTGAGACCGGCCGTCGTCACTCGCGGTCGCCTACCGCGCGGCACGTCTCTTCGCGTCAGGTCCTTTGGTCAGACCAAGGTGTCGGAAGTGTGTCGAGGTCGCGACGTGATCGTGACGGCCCGACGTGCCGATGGCTTGGCCAAAGAAGCCTCGCTTCAGGCTGTCCCGATGGGGACCCGCCTTACATCGCCACGTCTTTTGGTCAGACCAACGTGTCGAGACGGTGACGCAGGCGTGACGCGCGAAGGACTAGAGGTTGCCCCTAAGCGCCTGCTCGCGCTCGATGGCCTCGAAGAGCGCCTTGAAGTTCCCGTCGCCGAAGCCGCGCGCGCCGTGCCGTTCGATCACCTCGAAGAACAGCGTCGGCCGGTCCTGCGCCGTCTTCGTGAAGATCTGGAGCAGGTAGCCGTCGTCGTCGCGGTCGGCGAGGATGCGCAGCCGCCGCAGGTCGGCGTAGTCCTCGTCGATCTCCCCGACGCGATCCGGGAACCTCCTCGTAGTACGAGTCCGGTGTCGCGAGGAAGATCATCCCTCGCTCCTGCAGCGCCTCGACCGTCGAGACGATGCTCGCGGACGCCAGCGCGATGTGCTGCACGCCGGGGCCGTGGTTGAACTCGAGGTATTCCTCGATCTGGCTCTTGCGCTTCCCCTCCGCCGGCTCGTTGATCGGGAACTTGATCTTCCCCTGGCCGTCGGTCATGACCTTCGACATCAGCGCCGAGTACTCGGTCGAGATGTCGTCGTCGGAGAAATGGATCATCTCGGTCATCCCGAACACGCGCTCGTAGAACTCGACCCAGTGGTTCATCCGGCCGAGCTCGACGTTGCCGACGACGTGGTCGATGTTCGCCAGGCCGACAGAGCCCAGGCCCGCGCCGTTCGCCGACGGCAGCGCGACATACCCAGGCAGATACGGGCCTGCGTAGTCCGCCCGGTTGACGAACGTGTGGACGACGTCGCCGTAGGTGCCGATCGTCGACAGCTCGACGCGGCCGGTGTCGTCCTCCACCCAGCGAGGCTCGCTCAGCCCCGTGGCGCCGCGCTGGACGGCCTGGCGATACGCCTCGCGCGCGTCGGGAACCCGCAGCGCGATGTCCCTCGCGCCGTCGCCGTGCCTGCACGCGAAGCGCGCGATCTCGGAGTCCTCACGCAAACCGCTCGTGACCACCAGCCGCACGTCACCCTGCTCGAGCACGTACGACGCGCGATCGCGCACGCCCGTCTCCGGCCCCGCATAGGCGGTGCGCGTGAACCCGAGCGCGTGCTCGTAGAAGTAGGCGGCCTGCTTCGCGTTTCCGACCCAGAGCTCGACGTGATCCCAGCCGTCGAGCGGCATGAAGTCCTGCTCGGCCATCCGCTGCGATCGTACCGCCGGGGCGGTTAGGAGACCTTCAGCGTTCCGCGCAGCCCGGAATGGGCGTCGGAGCGATACGTGTACGAGCCCTTCTTCAGCGACAGCGACCACGTCACCTTGCCCATGAAGGCGACGCCCGTCTTCTTGTTCACACCGGGGCCGCTCAGGTGGAAGTTGTCCTTGGCGCTGAGGTCGGCGACCGCGACCGTCGTCTTGCCCGCCTTGGCGGAACGCGACAGCGTGATCCGCGCGCCGGGACCGACCTTGCCCGCAAGCTTCTGCGCCTTCGGTGCCGTCGGCGTGGTGGGTGTGGGCGTCGTCGTGGTCGTCTGCGTCGTCGTGGCCGCCGTCGTCGTCAATCCTCCGCCGCCGGTCGCAGTGACACTCAGCGCGCCGATCTGCACCTTGCTGCCCGCCGACTCGCCGGAACCTGCGAAGTCGACCTTCACGTCCTCGCCGCCGTTGCACGGGCACGGCGGCGGAGCGAGCGTGACCGTGCAGGTGAAGCCGGCGCCGCTCAGCTGGCACGTCCCCTTGGTCGTGCTCACGATGCGCGTCACCTTCAGCGTCGGCCCGGGGACGAACGTGAACGAGGTGATGTCCATGTCGCCCGTGTTCGCCACGGCAAGCTCGTAGTTCCCGTTGACGATCAGCAGGTTCGCTGTCGCGTTCACGTCCTTCGTGCCCTTGGTGCCGGCGGTGGCGTGCATGGCAAGGACGAGCCCGAGAGCGAAGAGCGGCGGGAGCAGCAGCCAGCGCTTCATGACAGACACCTTAGCGCGGACCGGGCGTGACCGAAACCTCCGCGGCCGCCAATTCGGGCGCATCCTCGAACCCGGAGCGGAGGGGAACCTCCTTCACGCCCACGAGCGCGATGACCCAGACGACGACACCGACGCCGGCGGCAGCGAGAAAGGCAGTGTGGAGGGCGTCCGCCAGGCCGAGCCTGAGCCGGAACGGCAGGCGGTGCAGGACCGCGCCGCCCTCGATCCCGCCGTGGATCTCGTTCGGCAGGCCGTGGTTGACGATCACGCCCATCACCGTCACCCCCACCGTCGCCCCGATCGAGCGCGAGAACTGGGTGAGCGCAGTCGCCGAGCCCATCGCCCGGCGGCGTCACGGCGTTCTGCACCGCCAGAACGAAGACCTGCATCATCGACCCGATCCCGATGCCGGCGATGACCATGTTCCGCGCGGCCTCGGCCTTCGTCGTGTGGATGTTCATCCGCCAGAGCAGGAGCATCCCGATCGTCAGGATGATCGGGCCGACGATCGCGTTCGTGCGGTAGCGCCCCGTCCTCGAGACCCATTGCCCGCTGATGATCGACGTGGTGACGGCCCCGAGCATGAGCGGCGTGAGCACGACGCCCGACGACGTCGCCGACGAGCCGATCACGCCCTGGACGAAGAGCGGCACGTACGAGATCGTCCCGAACATCACCATGCCGATCAGTCCCATGCAGAGGATGCTCGAGAGGACGATGCGGTTGCGGAGCACGTCGAAGGGCAGGATCGGCTCCTCGACGCGCCGCTCCCAGAAGCCGAAGACCGCGAGCAACAGGACCGACGCGGCGAGCGCTCCGAGCACGTGCTCGGAGCCCCAGCCGTACTGGCGTCCGCCCCAGACGAGCCCCAGCAGGAACGCGCTCGTGCCGGCAGCGAGCAGCGCGGCGCCGAGCCAGTCGATCGAGTGCTGGAGCCGTTCGCGACGCCGCGGCATCGTGAGCGAGATGACGAGCATCGCAAGTCCTCCCACCGGCAGGTTCACGTAGAAGACCCACCGCCAGCTCGTGTTGTCCACGATGAAGCCGCCGACCGCCGGGCCGATGATCGACGCCGCGGCGAACACCGCGCCGATCAGCCCCTGGTAGCGGCCGCGGTCGCGCGGGGGAACGATGTTCCCGATCACCGCGAGCGCGAGCGGGAAGAGGCCGCCGGCGCCGAGCCCCTGGACCGCGCGGAAGATCACGAGCTGCGTCATCGACTGAGCCGCACCGCAGAGCGCCGAGCCGAGCAGGAAGATCGTGATCGCGATGAGGAAGAGCGGGCGGCGCCCGTGGACGTCGCCGAGCTTTCCGTAGAGCGGGACTGTGACCGTGGTGGCGAGCAGGTACGCGGTGAAGACCCACGGGTACTGCGCGATCCCGCCGAGTTCGCCCACGATCGCCGGCAGCGACGTCGCGACGATCGTCTGGTCGAGCGCGGCGAGGAGCAGCGTGACCATCAGCCCGGAGTAGATGGCGAGGATCCGGCCGATCGAGTACCGGTAGCCCGGCGGCGTGTGGGCGAGCCGGTCGCGAATCGACATGACGCCCACGCTACCCGGCACTGGAGCGGTCAAGCATGATGGTGGAGCAGACGGCAGCGACCGGCCGGCAAGGCCGTCGAGAGGAGAGGCGATGATCGACCACGTGACCGCGAACGTCGGCGACTTCGGACACGCGAAGCGCTTCTACGAGCAGGCCCTCGGGCCGCTCGGCTACTCGGTGCAGATGGAGTTTCCGGACGCCGCGGGCTTCGGAACCGGCAAGGGGATCCCTGACTTCTGGATCAGCTCGAACCCCGAGCGGGGCGCGACCCACGTCGCGTTCACTGCGCCCGACCGCGCTGCCGTCGACGCTTTCCACGCGGCGGCGCTCGCCGCGGGCGGTGCCGACAACGGTGCCCCGGGCATCCGCGCGCACTACCACGAGACGTACTACGCCGCCTTCGTCCACGACCCCTACGGCAACAACCTCGAGGCGGTGACCCACCGGCCGGACTGAGCCCCGTCAAGCGACCGCCGCCGGGCGCCACCGCCGGCGCGCGAGCAGGATCCCGCCGCCGATCAGCACGCCGCCGACGACCTGGAGCGGCGTGATCGTCTCGGAGAGCAGGACGAGGGCGAAGACCGCGGCGATGAACGGCTGGAGGTTCGCCGACCAGCGTCGCCCGCGACGGCCCGACGCGGTCGACCGCCTTGAACCAGAGGATGTTCGTCAGCACGAGCGGGCCGAGAATCGCGTACAGGAGGCAAATCCACACCAGAGCCCCGAGGTCGAGGGACTGGCTCAGCGTCTGGGTCGCGCCGGTGATCGCCACTCCCGTCCAGCCGATCGCAAGCACGACGGCGCTGATCCGCCAGGGCGAGTAGCGCTGCATCAGCGGCGCGATCGCGACCGTGTACGCCGCCCAGGTGGCGGCGGTCGCCACTCCGAGCCCGTCACCCTTCAGGCTCGCCGAGACGCCGCCCGACTTTCCGAGCGCGATCAGGGCGACGCCTGCAAAGGAGACTGCGGCTGCGATCCAGAACCGTCCATGGAGGCGCTCGAGCCCGTACGCGAAGGCGATCAGCGCCGTGAAGATCGGCGTCGCACCGAGGATGAGCGCGACCGTCGAGGCGTTCGTGTACGTGAGCGCATAGACGTACGAGATCTGGTTGAGCCAGACTCCGACGGCGGCCGCGGCGACGATCAGGCCGACGTCACGACGCCGCACGGCGAGCGAGCGCTCCGTCCGGTAGGTGAACGACGCGAAGATGGCCACCGCGACGCCGTAGCGAACGGTCGCGTAGGCGAGTGGCTTGAAGCCGTGCTCGAGCGCGTACTTCGTGACGGTGAAGTTGAGCGCCCAGAGGACGATCGTCGTGAGCAACATCAACTCGGCGCTGCGGCGCTTCAACATGGGCCAGTGAACCTAACGGGGCGTTAGGCTTGGCCGCGTGGCCGAGATCACGCGCGACGACATCGACACGCTCGTCGGTCCGGCGACGCCCCACTTCGCGTACCAGCTCCGCGCGCGCGTTCGACAGCTGATCGCCGACCTTCCCGAGAACGACCCCGTACGGCGTTACGGCGAGCAGCAGATGGAGCGGCTCGACCTACTCGGGCACGCGTCCTCGAAGGCCGAGGAGGGCCCGCGCGAGCCGCGCTCGAAACCGGGCTGGGAGCAGCTCCCCTCCACCGCGCCCGTCGACCGCCCAGCCCCGGCGAGATGAGCCACCAGGGCGCGTCCGTCCTCGTGACGGGCGGGTCACGCGGGATCGGGCGCGAGGTCGCGTTGCGCTTCGCCGACGAGGGTGCAGCACGCGTGGCCCTCGGCTACCTGCGCAACGACCGAGCGGCAGAGGCGGTCGCGCAGGAACTCCGCGACCGCGGTGCGGAGCCGATCCTCGTGCGCGGCAACGTCTCCTCCACGCGCGTCGCCGAGGAGGTGGCGGCGCTCGGACGGTTGGACGCGCTCGTGCACAGCGCCGCAACAGGGGTCATACGCCCTGCGCTCGAGACCGAGGACAAGCACTGGGACTGGACGCTCAACGCGAACGCCCGCGCGCTCCTCTCACTCGCGCGCGCTTCGGTCCCGGCGATGGAAACCGGCGCCGCGATCGTCGCCATCTCGAGCCTCGGCTCGGTGCGCGTGCTCGAGAACTACGCGCTCGTGGGAACGTCGAAGGCCGCGCTCGAGTCGGTGGTTCGCTACCTCGCGGTGGAGCTCGCACCGAAGGGCATCCGCGTGAACGCGGTGTCGGGAGGAGTCGTCGACACCGACGCGCTCGATCACTTCCCGAACCGGGAGCAGATGCTCGCGGACGCGCGCTCGCGCACACCGGCGGGCCGAATGGTCGAGGCGAGCGACATCGCCGACGCCGTCCTTTTCCTCTGCGGCGCGCACTCCAAGATGATCTGCGGCCAGACGATCGTCGTCGACGGCGGCTTCTCGCTACCGGCGTGAAATGCTCTGCATTTCACGCAGAGAAAAGCCATGCGATTCGCCGCGCGCACCTCCGTGTTAGCGCCTTGCCGGCGCGGCCGAGCCGCGCCTATGGGCGTACGGTTCAAATGATGGAACCGTCCGACCAGAACCGGCGGGCCTGGGACGAAGTCCATCGCAGGCGCGCCGAGGTGATGCGCGGACAGCTCGGCCTGCCGGACGTCGTCCGCACGGCGCTCGGCGATCTCCGCGGCAGGCGCGTGCTGCACCTGCAGTGTGCGACCGGCGAGTCGACGGCAGAGCTCGCCGAGCTCGGTGCCCTCGTCACCGGCGTCGACATCTCCGGCGAGGCGCTCGACGTCGCGCGCGAGCGCCGGCCCGACATCGCGTGGGTGCAGGCCGACGTGCTGGACCTCCCCTCGGAGCTAAAGCGCGGCCGGTTCGACCTGGTCTACACGGCCGAGGGCGTCCTCCCCTGGCTGCCCGACCTCGTCCCCTGGGCGAACGGGATCGCCGGGGCGTTGCGGAGCGGCGGCGACTTCCTGCTGCACGAGGAGCATCCGGTCGCGCAATGCGTCGATCCTTCGCTGCGCTGGAACGAGGACTACTTCGAGGAGGCGCTCCAGGTCCACCGCGGCTGGACGCACTTCGACCTGCCCGGCCCCGAGGCACGAGAGGAGAAGGTCGAGCGCTTCTGGCGGCTCGGCCAGGTGGTCACCGCGGTTGCACAGGCGGGCCTCGTCGTCCGGCAGCTCGAGGAGTACCCGGGCGCGGGAACCTGGCGGCGCCTGACCTCCCGCGTGCCCGGCCGGTTCACGCTGCTCGCCCGAAAGCCCTAGTTTCCAAGTCGGAACCCCTGGGAAGGAGCCGAGGCGTGGGTGTAGCAGTCGGACTGATCCTGATCGCCGCGGGGGCGATCCTCACCTGGGCCGTGAACGTGGACGCCAACGGTCTGAACGTGGACGCGGTCGGCGTGATCCTGATGGTCGTCGGGCTCCTCGTGCTGCTGCTCGACCTCCTGTGGTGGCGGACCTGGGAATGGGGCGCCGTCGGGTCGCGCCGGAGGACGTACGTCCGCGAGACCGCCCCGGCGGTTCAACAGCCGGTGCAGACCGTTCAGCCGGTTCAGCCGGTTCAGCCGGTCGAGACGGTGCCGAGGCGTCGAGTCGTCGTGGACGAGACCGATGCGCCGCCCGCCGGGCCGCCTCCTTAACGGAACCGTCATCCCCCGTGCCTAGGCTTTCGACCGCGCCGTGTCGTTGCTCCTGAAGCTGCTGATCCCGCTCGCGCTGGCCGGCGCCGTCCTGTTCGCCGCCGCCACCGCGACCACCTCGCACCGGACGCCCGTCAGGCAGGCGCCCGAACGCTCACTCCAGATCCACCGCTAGGAGTTGCCGTTTCCGTTGCGGCGCGGGTGGATCAGCCGTGTCATCGTGTCCGTCGCGATGTAGCCGGCGATGCTCGGGTTCTCCTGGAGCCGTCGAAGCGAGTACTGGTACCAGTAGGCCCCGAACGGGACGTAGATCCTGAGCCGGTGCCCTTCCGCGACCAGCGCCGCCCCGAGCTGCGGTCGAACCCCGAGGAGCATCTGGAACTCGTAGTCGTCGCGCGACAGCCTGCGTTCCGAGATGACCCTCTTCGCCTCGTCGATCAGCCATTCGTCGTGCGTGGCGATCCCCACGTAGCAGTGCGCGTCGAAGAGCGCCTCCAGCGAGTTGACGAAGCTCCTCTGCACTGCATGGAAATCGTGGTACTGGATGTCGGGCGACTCCACGTAGATCCCCTTGCAGATCCGCACCGACGGCCGGAGATCAGCGAGCGAGTCGATGTCCGCGACCGTTCGCTTCAGCGAGGCCTGCAGCACGACCCCGAGGTTCTCGTACCCGGCGCCGCGTAGCTCCCGGTACAGGTCGAGGGTCGCGTCGGTCGTCGTCGCGTCTTCCATGTCGACGCGCACGAAGTTGTCGCGGCGCCGGGCGAAGTCCACGAGCCGCTTCACGTTTGCGAGACAGAGCGCGCGGTCGAGTCCGAGACCTAACGCGGTCGGCTTGACGCTGACGTTCGACTGGAGATGCCTCCGGTCGATCTCCATCAGGACTTCCTCGTAGGCGCGCGAGATCTCCTCGGTCTCGTGCGCGACGGTGATCTCCTCGCCGAGCACGTCGATCGTCGCGAGCATCCCGCGCGCGTTGAGCGAGCGCACCGTCTGCGTCGCATCGGCGAGGTCGGAGCCTGCGATGTAGCGGGACGAGATCGACCGGACGATCGGTCGGGGCACCGCAGGCAGAAGACGAACGATCGCGCGGTCGAGGATCAAGGCGCGGCGATTATCGCGTGGTACCGGCGCTTCACCCGGAAGAAGGTGCCCAGCTGCCTGTCCCGTTACTCGCGCATGAAGCCCTGGCGGGCAGCGCTCACGAGCGCGACCGCCTCGGGGAAGAGCACGCGCATCGCGTCGCGGAGAGCCACGGCCTGCGCGTCGGGCGGGCCCTCGACGTCCATTCGCTTGAGCGCCGCAGCGGTGAGATCGACCGCCGTATTCAGGGTCAGCGTCGCGAATTGCTCGCGTTGCGCCTCCTGCACGGTCTCGGCCTGCTGCTCGGCGAACTCGCGGAGGCCGCGGAGGAGATCCTCCGGGTCGCCCCCGAACGGAAAGCCGAAGCCGCTCCCTTCCATGCCGCCAGGCTAGCGGCTGCCCGACGGGTCGCGCCTCACCGCTCGAGCTCCTTCAGGTGCTCGCGCTTTCGCAGGCCGCGTATGACTTCGCGAAAGGTTCGCGTCGCCCACGCGTGCGGCACGCGCCAGACGTCACCGGTCCCGAAGAGCGACACGATGCGAACGCGGAGCAGAGGCGTCCCGGGCCGCGCCGGCAACTCGCTCCCGAACTCGCGCCGGTGCCCGAAGACGGCGAGCCCGCTCAGGTCGACGTCCAGGCCCTCGGGCACGTAGACGTCGACGTTCCCGAAGAGGACGAAAGCGGTCAGCGACACCACATCGGCGTCGAGCTCGGCCTGGCGCAGGTCGATGTCCGCGTCGCCGAATACCACGCCTACGAAGCCGGACCTCGGCATCCGCCAGCGACCGGTTCGCTCCACGTTGCCGAAGACGGCAATCGTGAAGCGCTTCGGCCGGCGCCGCGCGAGGGCGGTCGCCGGGGTCGCCGCGGCCGGGAGATCGCGAACCAGCGCCGCGAGGTCCGCTTCCGTTCGGGCGGAGTACGCCTGCCCCAGCCGGTCAGCGAATTCCTCGAGCGTCAACCGGCCCTGCACCGACGCCTCGCGGAGTTGCGCCACCACGCGCTCGCGGTCGGTATCCGATGCCAGCAATTCCGGCCGGTCGCCGCTCACGTCAACTCCACCTTGTACGTCGCTTCCACCTCTTGCGAGAGGGACTCGACGGCTCCGAAGACACCCGCGAGCTCCGGGCTGCCGGCCGCGTCGAGGTACTCGAGCGTGGCGACCCGCGGGACGGGCTCGCGCCCCGCGACCTCGTCCGCCAATTCGCACAGGGCGGCGAGCGACACCGCCTCCCGAACGAGCGCGCGCTTCGTCACGGGCTCGCCCCGCTCGTCGAGGACGAGCCACGACCGGCCGGCGGCGCCGGCATACGAGCAGAGGTAGACGCGTTGCCCGGCGCCCGGCTCGGCGGCCAGCACCGCGTCGAGCCGCTCGCCCTCGCCGGCGAACGACGCGGCGACCTCCGCCGCGTGCGCGAGGTCTCCGTCGAGATCCACCCGGCGAGCTTAGACTCGGGTCGTGGCTGCCGTCTCAGCGCGCACGTTGTTCGCGCCGCTCGGCCCGACGTACGACCGCTACAGCGCGTTGCTCTCGTTCGGACAGGATCCGCGCTGGCGGCGGTTCCTGGTCTCGCGGCTGGACGTACGGTCCGCACGACACCGTGCTCGACGTGGCGGCGGGCACCGGCCTCGTCACGCGCGAGCTCGTCCGCCGCTTCGGGTGCTCCGTCGTCGCGCTCGATCAGAGCCCCGAGATGCTCGCCGTCGCCGCGGAAAGGACGCGCGACCTGCCGGTGCGGATCGTCGAGGGGCGGGCCGAGAGCCTGCCGTTCGCGGACGGCGAGTTCGCCGGCCTCACCTTCACCTACCTCCTGCGCTACGTGGACGATCCGGCCGCGGCGGTGCGCGAGCTCGCGCGCGTCGTCCGGCGCGGGGCCACCGTCGCGATGCTCGAGTTCGCCGTGCCGGACGGCGTCTGGCGGCCGGCGTGGGAGATGTGGGTTCGCGCGGGCCTGCCGGCGGCCGGGCGTGTGATCTCGCCCGGGCTGGCACGAGGTCGGGCGCTTCCTCGGGCCGAGCATCCGCGGGTTCTGGGATGCGTACGACCCGGCCGTGCTCTTTCGCGCAGCGGGGCTCGAGGACGTTCGCTCGCGCCGGCTGAGCCTCGGCGGCGGAGTCGTCGTCTGGGGCCGGCGCGCGTGAGCGCGGAGACGCGGCCGGCCTTCTACGCGCTCGCGCCGGGCGGCTGGCGGGACTACGTGACGCTCCTCCATCCGCCGTACACGCTCTGGCACCTGTCGTACGTCGCCGTCGGCGCCGGGCTCGCCGCGCCCTTCTCGTGGTCGCGCGTCGCGGCGGCGCTCGCGGCCTTCGCGCTCGCGATGGGCGTGGGCGCGCATGCGCTCGACGAGCTGCGCGGGCGACCGTTGCGGACGCGGATCCCGGACGGAACTCTGTGGACGCTCGCGGTCACGTCGATCGCGCTCGCAACGGCGCTCGGCGTCTACGCGTGCATCGCGTGGACGTGGTGGCTGGCGCCGTTCGTCGTCGTCGGCGCGTTCGTCGTCGTCGCGTACAACCTCGAGCTCTTCGGCGGCGCCTTCCACTCGACGCTCTGGTTCGCGCTCGCCTGGGGCGCGCTGCCGGCGCTCTCGGCGTACGTCGTCGAAGCGGAGACGATCCGCGCCGAGGCCGTCGCGGCCGCCGCCTACGCGGCTCTCCTCTCGTACGCGCAGCGCGTGCTCTCGACGCCGGTCCGGGCCGCGCGGCGGGAGAACGGCACCGTTCGCGCGGAGCTGGAGACCGCGCTTCGCCTGCTCGCGGCGGCCGCCGTCGCGCTCGGCGCGGCCTTGCTCCTCGTGCACGTATAGCCCCTACGATGCACGCCGTGGACACGGTGGACGTCGTGCGCGTCGCGTTCGCGCTCTGGATCCTCCTCGCAGCCGGAACGCTCGCGTGCGCGTGGCTCGACCGCCTCACGCGACGCCAGATCGTGTGGCTCGCGGGCATCGCCGGCGCGGGCGCCGTCGGCGCCTGGATCCTCTTCGCGCTGAACCTCGAGACGGAGATCGCGGTCGCCGCGGCAGGGATGACCGTCGCCGCTCTCGCCACCGCCGCGGCGCTCGGCGTGCACCGCGGCGTCGTCCACGCGCACAGCATCGACGCCGAGCTGAAGCAGGCGGAGGCGCGGCTGAACGCGGTTGTCGAGCAGGGAACGCAGGAGCGCGCGACCGAGCTCGAGCAGATTCTCTCCCGCGCACGCGCCGAAGCGCTCTCGCTCCTCGGCGAGGAGGAACGCCGCATCGCGGAAGAGCGCCGCGTGCTGATCGCCGAACGCGAGCGGTCGGCGGCGATCGAGCTGAGCGACGCGCTGAACGAGGTTCAGAGACGCGTCGAGCAGCGCCTGGCGGAATGGGGCGAGGATCTCGAGCGCGCGCAGGCGACGCTCTTCGACCAGCTCCAGCGGCTGGCGGCACAGCAGCGGCGCCTCATCGAGGAGGCGGAGAACCGCGTGGCGCGAGCCGCGGAGCGCCTCGAGTCGGAGAGCGAAGTGCAGCGCGCCGCGCTCGTGAAGCTCCGTCAGGAGCTCGAGCAGTCGACGACGCAGGCGATCGCGAGATCGAGCGCCGACTTCGATGCGCACGCGCTCGAGCGGCGCCAGGCGCTGAACGAGCTGGCGGAGCGCCTGCACCGCCGCGAGCGCGAGCTGCGCGAGGAGCTCGACCGCGAGCAGAGCGAGGCGATCCAGGGCATTCAGTCCACGTTCACCGATGTCGAGCGGCGCCTCGTCGAGCGGCTCGAGCGCGTGGTCGACCGCACGACGGCGCAGCACGTCGACCAGGCGAGCCTGCAGTTCATGGACGCGATCAAGCAGCTCGCGGGAGGAGTCCGCGAAGCGTCTGTCACGCGAGCTCGAGCGTGCGGTCGAGACGTTCACGCACGAGGCCGAGAGCCTCATCTCCGAGCGGATCGAGAACCTCGGGCAAACCGCCGCCCAACGGCTCGACCGCCGTCTCGTCGACGCCGACTCGACCATCGCCACTCGCCGCGACGAGGTCGTCGCCGCGGTCGAGCAGCGGCTCGCGGCCGCCGAGCGGGAACTGCGCCAGCGACTCGACGAGCTGTCGGCGGACGCCGATGCGCAGCGTGCCATCCTCGACGCGCGCCTGTTCGAGCTCCAGCGCCGCATCGACACGGCGCTCTCGCAGGTGAAGGCGCTCGACGCCTGAGGATCCATTGCGCGGAAGGGTTCGCCGCGAGCAGCGCGAACGTGACGGCCGAGTGGCCGACACCACCGACACGATGGAGCTCGCGCCGACGCCCGAGAGCGAGCGGGCGAAGGTGGAGAGCTGGCGGCTGCACATCCTGATCGAGGCCGGCTACCCACTGCCGCTCGCCGAGCGGCTCGCGGCCAGCGAGGCCGACCTGCACATCGCGGTCGATCTCGTCTCGTCCGGTTGCGCCGCGGACGTGGCCGCCGAGATTCTGTTGTAGCGCGGAGGCCGCGCGTACCATGCGCGCGTGAAAGTCGAGGCGCTCGAGTACGGTGACCGGCGCGTCTTCACCGTCGCGTCGTTCAACAAGGGCGTCGCGCTCGTGGCTCACGCGGCTGCCGACGGTCTGGATCGAGGGCGAGGTGACGGAGCTGCGCCGGCACGACCGCTGGGCGTCCGTGTTCTTCACGCTCAAGGATCCGGCGGACGGCGCGTGCCTCCCGGTGTCGATGCCGCGCGGGCGCTTCGACGCGCTGCGGCTCGATCTCGCGGACGGCGAGCGCGTGCACGTCTTCGGCCGGCCGGAGCTGTACGAGGCGCGCGCCGATTTCCGGCTCCGCGCGCTCACGCTCGAGCGCTTCGGCCTCGGCGCGCACCTGGCGACGATCGAGCGGCTGAAGGCGAAGCTCGCCGGCGAGGGCCTGTTCGCGGCCGAGCGGAAGCGGCCGCTGCCGCGGCTGCCCAGGCGGATCGGGCTCGTGACGGGCAACGACGCGGCCGCGAAGCGGGACGTCCTGACGACGATCACGGCGCGCTTTCCGGCGGCGAGCGTTCTCGTCGCCGAGACGTACGTGCAGGGGCCGAAGGCCGCGGCGGCGATCGTCGATGCGTTGCGGCGCCTGTGCGACGAGCCCGAGGTGGACGTCGTCGTGCTCGCGCGCGGCGGCGGCTCGTTCGAGGATCTGCTGCCGTTCAGCGACGAGTCGCTCGTCCGTGCGGTCGCCGCGGCTCCGGTGCCGGTGGTCTCCGCGGTGGGGCACGAGCAGGACACGCCGCTCTGCGATCTCGCGGCGGACGTTCGGGCGTCGACTCCGACGGCGGCGGGACGGCTGGTCGTGCCGGATCTCCACGAGCTGCTCGAGAAGCTCGGACGCTCGCGCTCGTCGGCGCGACGCTCGCTGCTCCGCTCCCTCGAGCGAAGCCGCCAGCGCCTGATGCACACACGCGCACGTCTCGACCGTGCGCCGGCCGTCGCGCTCGAGCGGAGTCGCCAGCGTCTGACGCACGCGCGCGCCCGGCTCGACCGCGCGCCGGCTCTCACGCTCGAGCGCAAGCGGGCTGCGATCGAGCACGCGCACGGGCGGCTGACCGCCTTGTCGCCGCGCTCGACGCTCGCGCGCGGCTACGCCATCGTGCGCGACGCGGACGGCATCGTCAGCGCACCTCCGCGTTCCGGCGCCCACGTCGAGGTCGAAGTCGCGGACGGCGCGTTCGGTGCAACTGTTGACTGAGCCTTCGTTCGAGGAGCTCGAGCGCGAGCTCGACCAGATCGTGACGCGCCTCGAGCAGGGGCAGGTATCGCTCGACGACGCGATCGCGCTGTGGGCGCGCGGCGAGGAGCTGTACAAGCTCTGCGTCGCGAAGCTGGACGGCGCGCAAGGCAAGATCGAGGAGCTGAGCGCCCGCATCGAAACGGCGCGTCCCTCCTAGGCTGTACAGGCCATGGCAGGGGTCTGACCCCGTCATGGCCGCAGCGGAGAGCCCGCAGAGCCGCGCGTGGCGGCGGTTGGCTCTGGATCTCATCTCCTGACGGGACGTGAGAGGGGTCTGACCCCTGCCATGGCTCGTCAGGACGCGCGCGAAACTTCGCCGGCGAGCCGCTCGCCGAGGTCGAAGAGGTCGTCCTCCGCCCGCGCCGGATCGCCCGAGAAGTCGTCGCGCGCGGAGAAGAGGTGCCAGCGCACGCCCGCCTCACGGCAGCGGCGCGACGACCTCGCCCGGCGCCTTGCCCTGCCACGTCGTCGCGTCGACCGCGCCCTCGCCCGTCACGACGAGGTCGACGCCTCGCGGGTCGAACCCGGTCACGTCGAGCACGAGCGACGCGCCGGGCACGAGCTCGGCGCCGAGCGCGGCGAACGCAGCGCCGAGCGCGCCGGCCGCTCCCGAGCCCGGCACGTCCGGGAGCCCGCGCAGCCGCTGCGGCGAGCTCGTCGAACTGATCGTCGCGCGCGCCCTTCTGCCGTCCGAAGACGTACACGGCGTCGAGGAGCGGCGAGCGGACGTCGCAGGCGACCCGCGTCGGCAGCGGCAACTCGTCGAGCACCTCGCGCATGCCGGCGCCGCCGTCGACCGTCACCGTGCCGCCCAGGCAGACGAGCAGCGACTCTGCACCTTCGGCGGCGACGAGGATCAGCTCGCCGAGCCCGCGGGACGACGCACGCAGCGGGTCGAGCTCCGACACCGTGCCGGAACCCGAGCGCCTGCGCCGACTCGACCACCGCCGTGCCTGCCCTGGACACGAGCCACTCGGCGCGCACCCGGTCGCCGAGCGGTCCGGACACCGTTGCCGAGCGCCGCTCGCCGCCGAGCGCGCGCTCGAGCACGTCCAGCGTCCCGTCGCCGCCGTCCGCGACGGGAAACGACGTCGCGTCGGCGCCTCCCGCGGCTAGGCCGGCCGCGAGCGCGTCAGCAGCGGCGACCGCCGACAAGACGCCTTTCAGGCTCGTCGGCGCCGCGATCGCTCGCATCGTCCTCCTCCTCGGGCATCTCCGCCTGCGCCGCATCCGGCATCCGCTTCAGCATCGCGAACGACAGGCCCTCGCGCGCGAGGAACACGAGGCCGACACCGACGCCGACCGAGGCCTCGATCGCCTGCAGTCCGATGCCGAACGCGAACCCGCGCGCGTACGACACGCCGTATTGCCCGAGCGGCAGCGCGACGGCGGCCTGGAGCAGCCCGAAGTTCCCGGGCCACAGCGGGAAGATCGTCGCCACGTTCATCAGCACGAGCACGAGACCCGCCGCCGGCAGCCCCTCGTGGATGCCGAACGCGCGCATCGCCAGCCAGACCGCGAAGAGCTGGCACACCCAGCCGATCAGCTGGAACAGGACGCCTCGAACGCCGCGACCGGGTTCTTCATCACGCTGAGCCCCTGGCGCGCCATCGTCACGAGGCGGCGCACCGCGCCGGTCGTCTCGAGCCGGGAGCCGGTCGGCCGTTTTGCGATGGCGATGGCGAACGCGAGCAGCGCGACGCCGAGCACGACGACGATCCCGAGGCTCGTCACGGCCCAGTGCGGGATCTTCGCCGTCAAGAGCACGAAGACGATCAGGCAGACGACCGCCACCAGGTCGAAGACGCGATGCGCGAAGACCGTCCCGACGAGTGTGGCCCAGGCGCCCGGAGGAGGGTTCTCCAGCCGGCGGTTGAGCACTGCAACCCGCGCAAGCTCGCCGATCCGCCCGGGAAGAACGGCGTTGGCGAAGAGCCCGACGCGAGAACGCAGCGAAGACGGCACGATAGCCGGGTGTCGGCGGCGGCAGCGCCTGGTCGATCACCGTGCGCCACGCGATCGAGCGCGCGACCACCGACAGCAGGTTGAGGCCGATCGCGGCGACCACCCAGCGCCAGCTCACGGCCGTGAACGCGTCGGAGATCGCCGTCCACGAAGGCCCTCGCCACAGGATCGCCGACGGCGACGGCCGCGGCCGCGAGGAGCAGGAGACCCATGCGGATCCACGGCGATCGCATGAACGCCGACGATCACGCCGCCACGGCCTCCTCGTAGATCGAGTGCAGGCGCCCTGCGATCCGCTCCCACGAGTACCGATCCTGCACGAGCGCCCGGGCGGCGGCGCCCCGCTTCACCCGCAGCTCCTCGTCCGCGAGCAGATCGACGACCGCATCGGCGAGCGCGACGTGATCGCCGGGAGGCACGAGCACGCCGACATCGTCGTCCATGACCGCGCGATACCCCGGGATGTCCGACGCAACCACCGGCACGGCACACGCGAGGCCGCGCGTCAGCACCATGCCGAACGACTCGCCGCCGAGCGACGAAGCGACCTGAACCTTCGCCCGGAGCAGCTCGTCCGTCAGCTCGTCGTTCGTCAGGACGCCGAGCATGTCGATCCCGTCGCTCGACACGCGTTCGCGCGAGACCACGAGGCGCACGGCGAGCGGATCGGCGCCGACGAGTCGCAGCCGAGCACCCGTCCGGCGGTGGATCTCCGGCCAGGCGCGCAGCAGCACCGGCATTCCCTTGCGCGGCTCGTGCCTACCGATGAAGACGACGCGGTTCTCGCGGTTCGCCGGATCCGCCTGCGCCGGGACGAGGACGCCGTTCGGCACGACCTGGTACTCGCCGGGGAACCAGCGCGCGGCCGAAGCGCGCGCCTGGTCCGACACGGCGATGCGCCGGTCGATGCGATCGACGAGGAAGCCCCAGGTGTACCGGGCGCCGCGAAGCCAGCCGAGGTTTCCGCTCGCGTGGAACGTCGCGACAGTCGGCCCCGCCAGAGCGCGAGCGCGGCGACGCCGATCGCCGGAGTCATCGGCTCGTGCACGTGGATCAGGTCGAAGCGCTCGCGCCGGAAGATCCGCTTGATCCGCAGCGCCGTCGTCGGGCTCAGCACGATGTTGGGCAGCGAGCCGTTCGCCGGCACGATCACCGACCGCCCGACCGGAAGCACGTACGTCGGGCGGCTCGAGGTGGCGGCCGACGCCCGGGTGGAGCACGTGCGTGAACGAGCCCGGCGGGTCGTTCCCGATGACGAGCCAGGCGTCGGCGCCGAGCTTGCGCAAGGCGAGCACCTGCTGCTCGGCGTGGTCGACCACCCCTCCCCAGAACGACCACGAATACGGCACGACGATTGCGATCTTCACCATGCGATCCTCTCAAACCGGCACGGCTAGACTGACCCATGTTCGACGGCGGACTGGCCGAACTGCACACGCATCTCGGCGGCTCGGTCGCCTCCGACATCCTCTGGAGCCTCGCGCACGAGCAGGGAATCGCGCTGCCGGTGAAGGACTACTGGGAGTTCGACCGCCTCGTCACCGTGAGCGATCCGCGCGGCGTGGCCGACCTCGACGCGCTCGACGCGATCTACCACTGGACGGAGCTGATCCAGTCGTCCCCGACTCGCCGTCGAGCGCAGCGTGCACGCGGCGATCGGCGGCGCGTACCGGTCACAGGGGATCACGACGCTCGAGCTCCGCTTCAACCCGATGAAGCGGAACCGCGGCGGCGAGCGCGACCTCGATCACATCATCCTCGCGGCGATCCGCGGGCTCGACATCGCGCGGCTCGAATATCCGCAGGTCCGCGCCGGCCTGATCCTGATGATGGACCGGACGTTCACCGAGCGTCAGAACACGATCATCGTCGAGAAGGCGCTCCACTGGGCGCCGCGCGGGATCGTCGGCATCGACATCGCCGGCCCGCGCCCGGGCGGCGAGCGGTACGACTACCGGCAGGTGGCGCCGATGGTCGAGGAGGCGCGGCAGGGCGGCCTCGGCGTGACCATCCACGTCGGCGAGGAGGGCGGCGACGTCGGCCGCGAGGAGATCGGCGAGGTGATCGAGACGCTCGCGGCCGGAGCGGATCGGCCACGGGATCCTCGCCGCGGACGATCCCGAGCTGATGGCTGCGCTCCGCGAGCGCGAGATCGTGCTCGAGATCTGCCCGACCTCGAACCTCCTGACGCGGGCGCTGCCCGACGAGGACGCCGTGCGCGAGACGTTTCGAACCTTTGCAGAGCACGGCGTGCCGTTCACCATTGCGACCGACGGCCCGGAGATGATGCGGACGCACCTTCGCGACGAGTTCGAGCTTCTGCTCCGCGTCGGCGCGCTCGACGAGAGCGAGTTGCGTGCCGCGAACGCTCGCGCGCACGACGCCGCGTTCGTCGGGGCTAACCCGCTGTTGTCGTCGCGGGTGTCGTAGCGGTGGGCGTCGTCGTCGCGTTGGCTGTGGCCGTCACAGGCGGACCGCGGCCGCGGTCGACGTCGCGACGAGCACGAGCCGGTAGCGCGTCCCGTCCGCGGTGTTGGCGAGCGTGAGCGGCTTGCCGCGCTTCAACGTCAGCGTCGGCGCACCGCTCGCAAGCGATCCGCCGGAGACCTTGATCGTCGCGGTCTTCGCCGTCAGCTTGACGAGCTCGAACATCGGCGCGGCCGCCGGGAACGTCGCCTTCGCGTCCACTCCCTCCTTGACGCCGTTCACGGAGAGCGTCGCCGAGATGAAAGGCAGGCGTACCGGCTTGATCGCCGGGCGCGGCGGTGCGGCGGCTGCGGTCGCCGGCGTGACGACCGGTGTCGGAGCGGGCTGCGGGACGACCTTCAGCGACGCGGGCGGAGCCTTCGGCGTCGACCGCGCTCGCGGGCGTCGCCGCGGGCGGCGATGCTGCGGCCGGAGCCGCGGCCGGCGTCGCGGTCTCGTCCTTGATCAGCTGGCTGAAGGGATCCTTGCTCTTGAAGGACGTCGTGAGCACTCGACAGCTGGCCGACCTTCGG
Source organism: uncultured Actinomycetes bacterium (assembly GCA_963708685.1). Lineage (GTDB taxonomy): Bacteria > Actinomycetota > Thermoleophilia > Gaiellales > Gaiellaceae > DASVFB01. The sequence goes on along the minus strand of CAVPTP010000005.1, from coordinate 32,574 downwards.
CGCGGGCGCGAGCGGCGTCGTCAGCGCCGCGTTCACCGGGACGGGTGCAGCGGACGTTGTCGCGGCCGCGTCGACGCGTCGGTCGTCGTCGTGGACGACGACGCCGGAGCCGACTCCGCAGGCCGCGGTCTTCGGCGCAGGCGGGTTGAGCGCCTTCATCGTCTTCGGGCCCTCGTAGGCGAGCAGCAGCACGAGCAGAATGCCGCCGCCGATGGCGATCTTCTTCGCGCGCTTCTCCTTGGCGACTTTCGGGTCGATCTTGGCGGCCATCTAGGGAGTCCCTCCGCTCGCGGATGTCAAGGAGCCGGTGTCGGTCGTCTCGGTGGACGGCGTCGTGCGTCGACGTGGTGAACGGCAACCCCGGACGACGGGTCGTAGACGAACGCGTTGACGCTGACGCTCGCCGTGAGCGCCGGGAAGCCGCCCTCGGCCGGCCCGAACGAGATCCGCGTGACCGTGAAGAGCCGTCCCTCTCGCGTCGAGCGTGTCGCCGTGCACGGTGACGAGCCGCCGCAGGTGCGCGAGGAAGCGGTTGAGCGAGTAGAAGCTGCCGTCGATCGTCAGCTCGATCGGCTGCACGGTGTATCCGGCGCCGACCGAGGACGCCGACGGAGCGATCGTGCTCGAGATCGACGCGGGACTCGTTCGCGGTCTTCTGAAGCTGGAGGATGATGCCCGGTCATGTCCGTGCGATCGGGCATCGCCTTCGCGAGCTTGAACAGATTCGAGACCTGGATCGTCTGCTTCGGCTTCTGCGATCGACTGCGCGCGCGCGGTGACGATCTGCGTGCGCGTCGACGCGATCTCGTCCGCCGAGCTGCGAAGCCTTGTGCCGCTGCGGCATGACCAGGAACTGAAGGCCGGCGAGAATCAGCACGAAGCCGAGCACGCCGATGAGGATGCTCGTCGTCTTCGGCGAGAGGTTCTTGAGCCTTCGCGCTCACGACGAGCCTCCCGGAGCGCGGATCGACGCCGCGAGGGAGAACGCGACGGCCGCACGCTTGCCCGACCTTGGTCTTCGTGCTGCTGACGAGCGTGACGTCCTCGAGGTCGGGGACGAGCGTGAGCCGCGAGAGCAGTCGCGCGACGCCCTCGTGCGTGAACGTGGTTCCGTTCATCGTGAACGTCGACGGCACCGGAGTCGTGGTCGCGGCGGCGGAGGCGGGGTCGCAGTCGCGTCGGCCGGAATCGGTGGCGACCGGCGCCTGCAGCGACAGCGAACCGAGCCAGACGTCGTCCGGCAGCACGAGCGAGATCTCGCGCAGGAGCCTGTCCCACGAGATCCGACCGTTGAGCGCGGCCGAGAGTGCGGTGTTGCGACGCGTCTCCTCGGTGACGAGCGTCGCGGAGACGTTCTCGACCGGCGCCGGCTTCGGGACGAGCGAGAGCTCGGTGCGCACGGCATCGAGCTCCGTCCGCTTCGTCGGCGACGCCCGCGCTCTCGTGGACGAAGCCTCCGACGAGGACGGCCGCGAGGACGACCGCGGTCTGCGACGCCGGTGATGAGCGGCGCGGCGGGACGCTTGCGGTCCTGCTTCGGCTCTTCGCGCGGGAGAAGGTTGACGGCGCGCATCAGTCTTCGATCCCGAGCCCGATTGCGACCGCGAGCGATCCGATCTGCTGCTCGTCGTCCGCGACGACCTGCTCGGCGACGCGCACGCGCTGCAGCGGATCGCCGACGCGCACGGTGACGCCGATGAGGCTTTCGAGCTCCTCGGCGAGGCCCGGGCAGGTGCGAGGTGCCGCCCGTGATCACGATCTCGCCGATGGCCAGAGATCCGGCCTGGTTCTGGTAGAACTGGAGCGAGGACACGAGGTCGCGCGCGAAGGTCTGGATCTGGCGCCTGATCGCGTCCTGCGCCGTCTCGAGCTGCGATTCCGTCAGTCCGGGCGGCGGTGTCGTCGGTCTCGAGATCGATGGTGCGCTTGAGCGACTCGGCCTCGGACGGGCTCGATCTCGAGCGCGCGTCCGAGGGCGACGTCGAGCGAGCTGCCGCCCCACTCGAGCACGCGCGTGAACTCGCAGGCGCGCCCGTTGGAGACGGCGAACGTCGATCGGTCGTGTCCGACGGCGACGACGATCAGCGCGGCGCCGCTCTCGATGTCGCCCGGTGCGCCCATCGCGCGCAGCAGTGCGAACGCCTCGAGGTCGATGCCGACGAGGTCGATCCCGGCCTTGCGGCACGCGACGACGTAGTGGTCGACGAGCTCGCGGTAGGCGACGACGAGGAGAACGCGCTTCGTGTCCTCGCCGTTCTCCTTCTTCGTGTGATTCAGGATCTGGTAGTCGAGGACGGCGTCGTCGATCGGGATCGGCAGCGTCTCCTGCGCGCGGAAGCGCACCGCGTTGTCGAGCTGCTTCGTGTCGTCGACGCCTTCGAGGTCGAACGTGCGCACGCCGATGCGGTTGCTCGCGATGCCGAGCCGGACGTTGCTCTTCGGCAAGTCGTTCTTCCGGAAGAAGTCGGCTCAGCGCCTCGGTCAGCTTCTCGGGATCGCGCAGCTCGCCGCCGACCACGATGCCGTGCTCGAGCGGCCCGCGCGCGACTTGCACGAGCTCGGCCGAGCCGTTGTTCGTGACGCGTGCAGCGGCGATCTGCGACGCGCCGATCTTGAGCCCGACGATGCGGCCGGGCACCTGGCCGCCGCGCTTCGCGCGCTTCGTGCGCTTGAGCGTCGGCAGCTTCACCTTGAGGGAGAGCGTTGCGGCGCTGCCGCTTCGGCTTCGCCGGCTTCTGCTTCTTCTCCTTCTTCTGCTTCTGCTGCTCGGCCGTTCGAGCTTGCGGCTTGCGCGCGAACCTGGGCTTGCGCGCGAACCGCTTCGTCTCGGGCGCGGCGGCGTCGGCTCCGGCGCCGGCAGCTCGATGACCTGCGCAGCCGCTTCGGCCGCGGGCGGAAGCTCCTCGGCCACAGGCGGGGCCGGCTCGCTCACGGGCGGAAGCTCCTCGACGACAGGCGCCGGAAGCTCGATCGCGGGCGCCACCACCTCGGGCGTCACCGGCGGAAGGTCGGCCGTGAGCGGCGGAACCTCAGCCGTGACAGGCGGGAGCTCCTCGGCTGCAGGCGGAAGCTCGACGGATGCTGAACGCGGCTCCGGCTCCATGGAAACCGGCGGAAGCTCGAAGACCTCGCTGACAGGCGGAAGCTCGTCGGCGACCGGCGGAGCCTCGTAGCTCACCGGCGGCAACTCCTGGGTCAGGGGCGGAAGCTCCTCGACCACGGGCGCAGGCTCGGACTCCCGGAGCATCGCCGGCAGCTCTGGCGACTCCGAGGGATGCTCGAACGTCACAGGCGGAAGCTCGATCGCGTCCGAGACGGGTGGCGGCTCGAATGGCTCCACCTCGGCCTGCGGCTCGTTGACCGCCGGCGACGCCTCCCGCCACATCGGAGGCGCCTCCGGCGTGACGGGCGGCTGCATCGCCGCCGCCACCGCAGCCTTGACGAGCGCGTCGATCCGCTCGGTCTCGTCGACTCGCGGGCTGTCTCCACGCGAGCCTCCTCGCCGGCGAACGGCTTCGGCTTGCGCCGGAACGAAAGCTCCTTCTTCCAGACGGACTGCTTCGACTGCGTCGCTCACCGGCCGGATCGCCTCCGCGACCCGCAGCGCGGGTGCGCTCTCGAAGCCGGCGCGCTCGAAGAGGCCCTTGAGCTGGTCGGGCCTGCTCGTCGCGCCGATCGCGACGTCCTTCGTGATCACGCGACTGACGTCAGATCGGCAAGCGACTGCTCGAGCGTCTGCATGCCGCGCGAGCGATTCGTCTGCATGACCGAGTAGATCTGCTCGGCCTTCCCCTGGCGGATCAAGTTGCGCACCGCGTCGTCGGGGAACAGCACCTCGAGCGCGGCGACGCGGCCCGAGCCGTTGGCGGTCGGCAGCAGCATCTGCGTGACGACGCCCTCGAGCGTCGCCGCGAGCTGCACGCGAACCTGCTCCTGCTGCTCGGCGGGAAAGACGTCGATGATGCGGTCGATCGTCCCCGGCGCGCTCTGCGTGTGCAGCGTGCCGAGGACGAGATGTCCGGTCTCCGCGGCGGTGAGCGCGGTCGCGATCGTCTCGAGGTCGCGCATCTCGCCGAGGAGGATCACGTCGGGGTCCTGGCGGAGCGCCGCGCGCAGCGCGTTGCCGAACGTCGTTGCGTCGACGCCGACCTCGCGCTGGTTGACGATGCACCGCTTGTGGCGGTGCACGAACTCGACGGGGTCCTCGATCGTGAGGATGTGCTCCGAGCGCGTGCGGTTGATCTCGTCGATCAGCGCGGCGAGCGTCGTCGACTTTCCCGAGCCCGTCGGGCCGGTGACGAGGACGAGACCGCGAGGCTTCTTCGTCAGCTCGTGCAGCGTCGGACGGAAGGCCGAGCTCGTCGAGCGACTTGATCTCCTGCGGGATCTGGCGGAGCGCCGCGCCGAGCGAGTCGCGCTGAAAGTAGACGTTGACGCGGAAGCGGGCGACGCCGGGCACGTAGTGCGCGAGGTCGATCTGCCGGTCGAGCTCGAGGCGCTTCTGCTGCTCGGTGCTGAGGATCCTGTAGAGCAGAGCCTGCGTCGTGTCGGCGTCGAGCGGGTCCGCGCCGTCACCGCACCAGCTTGCCGTGCACGCGCACGACCGGCGGCGACGCGACCGTGAGGTGCAGGTCGGACGCGCCGACGTTGACGCAGTGCTCGAGAAGCTCGTCGATGGATGTGGGTGCGTGTGCCATGCCTCGATCGGGCTCATCGGCACCACCGCGGTCGACCTTTACCCATCTGTCCGACATTCGCTTCGACGAGCGGTCGGATCGCCCGTTTGGGGGGTTAGAGCGCTCGGCGCCGAGGCCGATACGGGCCGTGCGAACGCTGAAGCAACGTCCCCTCGAACGAAGGAGATCGCACGTGTTGGCAGCAATCAAGAATCGTCTCGCCGGTGAGGAGTCGGGCTTCACGCTCATCGAGCTCCTCGTCGTCATCATCATCATCGGGATCCTCCTCGCAATCGCGATCCCGTCGTACCTGAGCTTCAAGCAGAAGGCGCAGGACTCCGCCGCCAAGGCGAACGTCCGCTCGGCGATCCCGGCAGTCGAGTCGTACGCGGCCGACTCCGCGACCGGCGACTACACCGGCATGACCCTCGCCGCCCTGCAGTTGATCGACGCCGGCGTGCAGAACGTCGCCGTCCAGGCGACTCCCGCTCCGGGTGCCTCGTACTGTCTCGAGAGCACGGTCGGCACCAAGAGCTGGCACAAGTCCGGCCCGGGTGCAGCGCTGACGACGGGCGCCTGTCCGTAACCCTTAGCGCATGATCGGACGACGAAGGGCGCGGGAGACCGCGCCCTTCTTCTTTTCGCGTTAAGGACCGGCGCGCCGCTGCCGATAGAGAGCACATGAGCACGCAGATCAGCGCGCCGGTCAAGATTCGTCGCCCTCATCGGGCTCCTCGCGTCCGCTTGCGATGGGCGCCTGGACGTTCACCGCCGGCCGCGCGACGACGAGCGCGTCGGCGACGTCGCCACGTCGATGCACCAGGACATCGCCGCGGCGAAGTCGGTCGCCGCGAAGCTCGATGCACACAACAAGGCAGCGACCGGCGCAAGCCAGGGCTCCCGCAGCTCGGCGGCGGCCCCTCGGCAGCCGCGCCGAAGCAGGTCGCCCACAAGGCGAAGCCGCGCTCGCGTGAAGGCGCCGGACGGGACGCCCACGACGATCGCCTCCGCCCTTCGCCGGCATCGCGTCGTCGTCGTCCTCCTCGTCGACCCGCAGTCGAAGATCGACTCCTACTCGGTCGGCGAAGCGCGACGCGGCGCGAGCCGGTCCCACGCAGGCTTCCTCCTCGTCAACGTCCTGAGGGAGACGCCAGGCGAGCGCCGTTCGCCGAGGTCGTACGGCGTCCAGTCGGCCCCGACGCGTCCTCTTCTTCGCCCGGCCCGGACAAGCTCGTGCAGACGCTCCCCGGCTTCGCCGACAGCGAGACCGTCGCGCAGGCGGCGGTGAACGCGGCCCACGGCATCGCCGTCCCGCAGGGATGAGCCACGCCGCCGCAGGCGGACGCGAGCTCTACGTCCGCCACGCGAAGAAGGACAGCCGCTCGGTCGCGATCCTCCGCGCCGTCGACCACGGCGTCGTCATGCGTCGTCGAGGCTCAGGTCTTCTCGGTCGTGGACGGCGCCGCACGGCAGACCGGCCCGTACACGTTCCCGGACTCGCGCCAGGCGACGGCGTTCGTCACCGAGGCCGTCGAGGCGCTTCATGTACCTCGGCTGCGAAGTCTTCGCCGAGTAGCAACGCCCGGTACTCAAGGGGATCGCCGCGTCGGCCGATACCGGACACATGACTCTTTCCCACACCACCAAGGCGAGGCTCGGCGCAGGCGTACGCGAGCAGCTCGGAGAGATCCTGCTGCGCAAGGGCCGGCTCGACCGGCACCAGCTCGCGCAGGCGATCGTCGAGAGCACCGCTACGGGACAGCGCCTCGGCGAGTACCTCGTCAGCAGCGGTCTCGTCTACGAGGACGAGGTCGCGCAGGCGCTCGCCGACCAGTTCGGCCTGCCCTACACCTCGCTGGACCGCGGCATGATCAACCGCGAGGCCGCAAGCCTCATCCCCGAGACCGTGGCGCGACGCCTGAACGTCCTCGGGCTGCGCGTGACAGACGAGTCGTTGACCGTCGCGGTGGCCGATCCGACGAACGTGCTCGCGACCGACGAGCTCAAGCTCATCGTGAAGCGCGAGCTGCGCATGCTCGTGAGCGAGCAGACCGCGATCCGCCTCGCACTCGAGCAGGCATATAGCGGCGACTGGACCTCGGCCGAGACCCGCCAGGCGGAGGCGGCGGCGCCGGCAATCGTCCCCGAGCGGGTGGCCGCGGGCTCCATCGAGGCCGACCGGTCGGAGGAGAGCGTGCCGGCGATCGAGATCGTCAACGCGAGTATCCGCCAGGCGATCCAGCTGAACGCGAGCGACGTGCACTTCGTCCCGCGGCGCGACGATCTGCTCGTCCGCGTCCGCGTCGACGGCGTCATGCGCGACCTCGAGACGATCCCACTCGAGCACCGCGCCGCCACGATCGCGCGGCTGAAGGTGATGGGCAAGCTCGACATCGCCGAACGGCGACTCCCCCAGGATGGCCGCGCCTCCGTCACGTTCGACGACACGCCGACCGATCTCAGATTCGCAGTCCTCCCCTCGACCTGGGGCGAGGACGTGGTCATCCGCATCATGTACCTCGAGAGCGAGTCCGGCGCGCGCACTCTTTCCGACCTCGAGCTCGACGCGCAGGCGGAGTCCGTACTCACACACGCGCTCAGGCAGCCGAACGGGACGATCCTCCTGTGCGGCCCGACCGGCAGCGGCAAGACCACGACGCTCTACGCGTCCCTCCAGACGCTGAACACCGGCGATCGCTCGATCGTGACGATCGAGGATCCGGTCGAGGCGTCGCTTTCGAACACCGTGCAGGTGCAGGTGAACGAGAAGGCCGGCCTGACGTTCGAGCGAGGGCTGCGCACGATCCTCCGCGCCGACCCCGACGTGCTCCTCATCGGCGAGATCCGCGACGTCGAGACTGCCGAGATCGCGATGCACGCCGCGATGACCGGGCACCTCGTGCTCTCGAGCGTGCACGCGCAGAGCGCGCCGGCGGCCCTCACGCGCCTTCGCCAGATGGGGCTCCCCTCGACGCTCATCGCCTCGGCAGTCACGTGCGTGATCGCCCAGCGGCTGCTGCGCAGGCCGTGCCAGACGTGCGCGGAGGGAACGCTCGTCCCCGAGGAGGACCTGGTCGCGGCTGGCTTGCCGGCCGACAGCATGCTCTACCGCCCGCGCGGCTGTCCCTCGTGCAGCCGGACCGGCTACCAGGGCCGCGTGGCGGCCTTCGAGTCGCTCCTGCTGACCGAGGAGATCCACGCCGCGGCCGAGCACGGCTCGACCTCGCAGATCATGGCGACCGCCCGCGAGGGCGGAATGCTCACGCTCCGCGAGAACGCGCTGAGGCTCTGCCTCGACGGCGAGACGACGATCGACGAAGTCATCCGGGTCTGCGGGGAGGGCACCGACGAGCTCCTGGCTCCGCCCCACTCGCACGGTCAGCCCGCCGTACGCTCCTGAGGCGCGACGCGGCGACCTCGCCGTCTCCGCGACCAACCGCCTGCACAACAGCGTCGAGGTTTACGAGGCCCTTCTAGGCCGACGCGTCGAGCGACCAGCCGATCCGACCGAGAGCTACGCGCAGACCCGGGCGAGCTCTTCGACCGACGTGAGGCCGGCGGCGACCTTGTCATGCCGTCGTCCCAGAGCGTCCGCATCCCTGAGGCGATCGCGGCGCGCTCGATCTCCTCGCGGCTCGCCTTGGCGGCCGAGAGCTGCTGGATCTCCTCGGTCATCGTCAGGAGCTGGTAGATGCCGATCCGTCCCTTGTAGCCGGTCTGCCCGCAGCGCGGGCAGCCGCGCTTGCGGTAGAGCACGGTGCCGTCGGAGGCCGCGGCGACGTTCGGCGACACGTGCGCCTTCAGCAGCTCGTCGACCGTCGGCGTGTACATCTCGCAGCAGTGCACGCAGAGCTTGCGCGCGAGCCGCTGCGCGAGCACGGCCGAGACCGCGGCGCCGGTCAGGAACGGCTCGACGCCCATCTCGTTCAGGCGCGTGAGCGCGCTCGGCGCGTCGTTCGTGTGCAGCGTCGAGAGCACGAAGTGGCCGGTCAGCGCGGCCTCGATCGAGATCTTGGCCGTCTCGCCGTCGCGGATCTCGCCGACCATCACGACGTCCGGATCCGAGCGCAGGATCGAGCGCAGCGCCGTGGCGAAGGTCAGGCCGGCGCGGATGTTGATCTGCACCTGGTTGATGCCCGTGAGCCGGTACTCGACGGGATCCTCGACGGTGATGACGTTGATCTCCGGGCGGTTGATCTGCGTGAGCGCCGCGTAGAGCGTCGTCGACTTACCCGAGCCGGTCGGCCCGGTGACGAGCAGCGCGCCGCTCGGGCGGGCGATGATCTGCGTGAACTCGTCGCGCATCGCCTCCGACAGGCCGAGCTCCATCAGCGTCGGCGCGCGCTTCGACTTGTCGAGCAGGCGCATCACGATCGACTCGCCGTCGACTGTCGGCAGCGTCGCGACGCGGACGTCGAGGCTGCGGCCTGCCGCCTCGGCGTTCAGCGTCATGCGTCCGTCCTGCGGCCGGCGCCGTTCGGCGATGTCGAGCTTCGCGACGACCTTCAGGCGCGTGAGGACGCCGTTCATCAGGCGCTTCGGGATGCGCTGTACCTCCTGAAGGACGCCGTCCACCCGGAAGCGGACGATGAGCGCGTCCTCCTGCGGCTCGAAGTGGATGTCCGAGGCGCCGTCCTCGGCCGCCTGGAAGATGATCGAGTTGACCATGCGGATGAGCGGCGCCTCCGAGACCGCCGTCGTAGGCCTCGAGCTCGGTCTCGGCCTCCTCCTCGTGCTCCTCGAAGACGAGCTCGGGCGCATCGCGCCTTCGCGCGAAGCGCCGAAGGCCTCGGCCTCGCGCCCGAGCTTGCGGATCTGCTCGGCGATCTCGTCGCCGGCGGCGACGCCGAACTCCAGCGCGTACCGCGTCGCCAGCCTCAGCTCGTCGATCGCGTTGACGTTCGTCGGGTCGGCGATCGCCACGTAGAGGACGCCGTCCCGCAGCGCGTAGGGCAGCGCGGCGGCGCGCTCGAGCACGTGGAGCGGCAGGAGCTTGGCCGCCGCCTGGTCGACGCCCTTCGAAGCCGAGCTCGATGAGCGGCAGGTGGTGGCGCGTGGCCAGCAGGCGCGCGCGGCCTTCGCCGGTCGCGAGCCCTTCGTCGAGCAGCGCCTGGGCGAACGAGCCGCGGGTCTGAGCAGCGCGGCCGCGGACCTGCGCGAGGCGATCGTCGCCGAGCAGGCCGGTCGCGGCCACGAGGTCTGCGACGAGCTCGGCCGTGACGTTGACGCCGAAGCTCTGCGACGGCTGCCTCAGCTGCGGCAGCGCAAGGTCCGCCTCGCCGGGCTGAAGGAAGTGTGGGGTGCTCGCCGGGGTATCCATCCCTCGAACGAGGTATCGGCACCGCGCGCGCCGCCCTTTAGCGGCCGCCGATTGCTAGATCGAGAGGTACGCGTCGAGCAAGCGGGTGTCCGACGAAGAGGGCGACGATCGCGCCCAGCGCCAGGAACGGAGCGAACGGGATGCCCATCTTCCGCGCCTGGACGCCGTGCCGGGCGACGAGGACGATCGAGGGCAGCGAGGCCGGCGAGCATGCCGATCATCAGCGCGACCGGCAGCGTCCGGCCGAGCATCGCGCCGAGCAGCAGCGCGAGCTTGACGTCGCCCATGCCCATCCCCTTCGGGTACGCGAGAGCCGCGGCGAGCAGGAAAGCGGAGGCGCCGAAGCCGGCGATCAGCCACTCGACGCTCGGATGCAGCGCCGTCTGGGCGAGGAGCACGACCGCGGCGGCCGGCACGACGACGCGGTTCGGGATGATCCGGTGCTCGAGATCGGTCGCGGACACGGCGACGAGCGCGGCGCAGAAGAACGCCGCCACGGCCGCGTCCAGGCGTGAGCCCGAAGCGCCATGCGCAGGCGACGAACAGCAGTCCCGTCGCGAGCTCGACCGCCGGGTAGCGGAGCGCGATCGATGCGTGGCAGTTGCGGCAGCGGCCGCGCAGGATCGCGTACGAGAGCAGCGGAACGTTGTCGTACCACGCGATCTCGGTGCCGCAGCTCATGCACGACGAGCGCGGCGAGACGATCGAGCGGCGGAGCGGCAGGCGCGCGGCGAGCACGTTCAGGAAGCTGCCGAGCGCGAGCCCGGGAGCGACGAAGACCGCTGCAAAGCCGATGCCCACGGACTGTCTATCGGGCAGAAGCGGCCCGGGCTTTAGCCCGCGCTAGCAGGGCGGCGACGGCGAGCCCGAGATGCAGGCGCGTGTCGAGTTCCGCAGCACGATCGTGTCGCTCATGTCGAACGCGCCGCTGGTGACGGGCCTGGTGTTGACCTGCAGCGCAACTGCGAGGTTGCCGAGGCTCTGCGACGACTGAACCCTGTACGTGAAGATCGTCGCGGATCGCAGGTAGTCGGCCCACATCACGCCGTTCGCGGTCGTGCACGTCGCGGCCGTCGAGCGATAGAGCGCGTAGCGGCCGGCCGCGGCTCCCGGAGGCGCGAGCACGCACCAGCGAACCGTTGTGAATCCGCCCGCGGTCGGGCACTGCGCCGGGATCGTGAGCGTGATCGACGACGACGATGCCGGAGGGCGACACCGCCGTCGCGCAGTGGATCTCGCGGCGAAGCTTGTCGACGGAGAGCCGCGCCTGCTGCTGCGCCTGGAAGCGACGGTTCATGTCCAGCTCGGCCTTCGAGGCCGAGACGAACACCGTCGTGATCGATCCGACGACGATCGACAGGATCACCATGACGACGAGGAACTCGACCATCGAGTAGCCGTCCTGGCGTGCGAGGGAGGTGCGGATCCGCTTGAGGCGAGAGGCCATTCCTGCTCTGCATCGGCAACCCCGGCCCCGGGGTTGAGCGCGAACGGGAGTCAGGCGGCCGGTCGAGCGAGGCGGAGCTCGGGAACGTCCGGCTCCGCGGCCTTCTGCTCGGCGGCGCGCTTCTCGGCCGCGTCGGTCTTGAGAGCACGCTCGACGCCGACGAGGAAGTCGTGCCGGTTCGTCGCGGCGTTCGCCGCCACGTCGAGGTCGACCCGCTCCGACGACGACGAGCTCGATCAGCGCGTGCGAGAAGGTCTGCATGTCGAAGAACGAGCCGTCGGCGATCGCGTCGTGGATCTCGTCGGCGCGGTTGTCGCGGATCAGGTCGGAGACGCGCGCGTTGTTCACCATCACCTCGACGGCGGCGACGCGGCCTCCGTCGACCTTCGGAAGCAGGCGCTGCGTGACGACGCCGCGCAGCACTCCGGCAAGCACCGAGCGCACGAGCGGCTGCTTGCTCCCCGGGAAGAACTCGACCATGCGGCCGACCGTCTCCGAGGCGTCGACCGTGTGCATCGTCGAGAGGACGAGATGCCCCGATTCCGCTGCATGGAGCGCAGTCTGTGCCGTATCGGCGTCGCGGAGCTCGCCGATCAGGATGACGTCCGGGTCCTGGCGCAGAGCGCGACGCAGAGCCTCGTGGAACGACGCGGTGTCGAGCCCGACCTCGCGCTGGTTGACGATGCAGTTCACGTCCTCGTGGAGGATCTCGATCGGATCCTCGATCGTCACGATGTGCTGCTGCCGCGTGCGGTTGATGTGGTTGATGACCGCTGCGAGCGTCGTCGTCTTTCCCGAGCCGGTCCCGCCGGTGACGAGGACGAGACCGCGATGCTCCTCCGCGAGCCTGCGCACACCCGGCGGGAGCCCGAGCGAGTCGAACGTCGGGATCTTCTTCGGGCAGCAGCGCGCAACGCGAACGAGATCGCGCCGCGCTGCCGGAAGCCGTTGACGCGGAAGCGCGGCAGGCCCGCCGGCTCGTACGCGATGTCGAGCTCTCCCTCGGCATGGAACGACTCGAGCCGGTGCGGGCGCGGATCTCGGTGACCTGACGCAGGACTGCGTCGAGGTCGTCGTCGGTCAGCTCGGCGGCACCCGTCGAGCGGGACGAGCTCGCCGTCGCAGCGAAAGACCGGCGGCCGGCCGCGCTTGAGGTGAACGTCGCTCGCGCCGATTTCGACCGCGTGCGCAAGGATGGTGTCGAGATCCACGACATACGTTGTGTCGGCAGCGAGCCGCGCAGTCTTTAGGCGGGCTGCGCGAGCTTGCCGAGGCGATCGAGCGCCTTGAGCGGCGCGCGCGCGAGACCGCGCGCGGCGCCCGGATCCTTGAGGTCGCCGCGCACGATGCGTGCGATGACGGTCCAGCCGACGGGAATGCGCGCGATCGCGAAGGTCAGGCGTGGGAAGCGGTCGAGCGCGTACTTCGCCGTCCACGACGCGGAGTGCAGCGGCCCGACCTCGGCGACGACGCGCTGCTCGTAGCTCGCGAGGTCGCCGGCGAGCACCGCCTCGGCCGCCGCCTTCCCGCTGACGAACGCCTCGTACATTCCGTCGCCCGAGAGCGGATCGACGAGTCCCGCCGCGTCGCCGACGAGCAACACGTTGTCGCTCGCGAAGCGCGACTCGGCGCGGCGGTACGGCAGCCGGTAGCCGCGGAGCGCGGTGAGAGCGTCGTAGTCGACGCCGTGCTCGTCGCAGAGTCGCCGGAGGTGCTCGCGCAGGCGCGGCCCCTCGCTCTCCCAGCCGCCGACGCCGACGTTGACGTGGTCGCCCTTCGGAAAGACCCACGCGTAGCCGCCGGGAACGACGCCGAGCTCGAGCACGAGCCTGCCGCGGTAGCGCGCGTCGAGCGGCGCGTTCCCCTCGAGCGCGACGCCGTGGCCGTGGTCGCGGGCGAGACCGAAGGCGCGCGCAGTGGCGCCGTTGACGCCGTCGGCGCCGACGATCACGCGCGCGTCGACCCGCTCGCCGTCGACGAGCGACGTTCCCGTCGTCGAACGCAACGCGAGACGCCGTCGCGGAACTCGGCGCCCGCCTCCTCGGCCTTGCGCGCGAGGAACTCGTCGAGCCGGCTGCCGCTGCGTCATCAGGCACAGCGGCTCGTCGCTCGTCGCGCTCGAACGACGTGCCGTAGCCGAGCCGGAGCTGGAACCGATCGACGACGTCCTCGACGACCGGATCGACCGAGAACGGAAGGAGCCGCGCCGCGCGCAAGGTGAGCCCGCCGCCGCACGGCTTGTCGCGCGGGAAGCGCGCCTTGTCGACGAGCAGCACGGACGCGCCCGCCGCGCGCGAGCCGGTATGCGGTCGTCGAGCCCGCAGGCCCGGCGCCGACAACGACTGCGTCGAAGGAGCGCACGGAGGGTGAGGCTACAATGCTGCGCCTGTTCGTCGGTTCCCGGGGGTGTGCCCGAGCGGCCAAAGGGAGCGGTCTGTAAAACCGTCGGCTCAGCCTACGGAGGTTCGAATCCTCCCACCCCCACTCGAACCAGGCGTATCGTCGGAGCATGAGCGAGCGAGCCGGCCTCAGCCCGACGTTGAAGGCGGTGAGCGACGCAGTGCTCGCCGTCGCGGCCGAGCTGTCGGTCGAGGACGTCCTCCAGCGGCTCGTCGACAGCGCGCGCGAGCTGGCGGCCGCGCGCTACGCCGCGCTTGGACTGCCCGACGAGGCGGGCGGCTTCCGGCGCTTCCTCACGTCGGGGATGAGCGACGACCTCATCGCTTCGCTCGGCCCGCTGCCGCGGACGCACGGCGTCCTCGGCGCGATGCTCGAGACGCAGGAGCCGTTCCGGACGCGAGACATCCACGAGCATCCGCGCTTCCGCGGCTGGTGGCCCGACCGGTCATCCCGACATGCGCTCGTTTCTCGGCGTTCCGATCGTCGCGCCGCAGGGCGTGATCGGCGCCTTCTACCTCACCGAGAAGACCGGCGCGCCCGACTTCACGGACGAGGACGAGGAGCTGATCGAGCTGCTCGCTGCGCACGCGGCGATCGCGATCGCGAACGCTCGCCTCTACGAGCAGACGCGCGAGCTCTCGATCGTGGCCGAGCGGAACCGGCTCGCACTCGACCTCCACGACGCCGTGAGCCAGAAGCTCTTCGGACTCGTGCTCAGCGCCGAGACGGCGCAGATGCTGCTCGAACGTGATCCAGCCGCGGCTCGCGAGCAGGTCGCGAAGCTCCAGACGCTCGCGCAGGAGGCACGCGACGAATTGCGTTCGCTCGTCTTCGAGCTGCGCCCTCCCGACCTCGAGCACGACGGACTCGGCGGCGCGCTGGCCAAGCACGTCGAGTTGCTGCGCCGGCTCCAGCAGCGCGAGATCGAGCTCGACGTCGACGGCGAGCTCGCGCCGAACGCGCCGCGCGACGGCGACGTGCTGCGCATCGCGCAGGAGGCTCTCCAGAACGCGCTTCGCCACGCGGATGCGGAGCACGTTGCCATCCGCCTCAGCGGCGACAACGGCTCGTCTGCTGCTCGAGGTCGAGGACGACGGCGTCGGATTCGATCCCGTCGAGGCGGCGCACCGGTCGCGGCGGCTCGGCCTGACGTCGATGGAGGAGCGCGCGCGACGACTCGACGGAAGGCTCGACATCCGCTCGGCGGCCGGCGTGGGAACGACGGTGAGGCTCGAGGTCGACTCTGGCTGAGCCGATCCGCGTCCTGGTCGTCGACGACCACGCGGTCGTTCGCGAGGGGCTGCGCACCTTCCTCGAGCTCCAGGACGGCATCGCAATCGCCGGCGAGGCGGCCGACGGCGAGGACGCAATCGAGCAGGCCGAGCGTCTGGCGCCGGACGTCGTCCTGATGGATCTCGTCATGCCGAAGCTGAACGGCGTCGCCGCGATGCGCGCGCTGCGCGAGCGCGTTCCGAACGCGCGCGTGATCGTGCTCACGAGCTTCCTCGACGAGGAGACGCTGCTGCCTGCGCTGCGCGCGGGCGCCGCCGGTTTCCTGCTCAAGGACGCGCCGCCGCAGGAGCTTGCGCGTGCCGTTCGCGCTGCGCACGCGGGCGAGGCGGTGCTCGATCCCGCCGTCGCGGCCCGCGTCGTGTCGGCGTTGGCCGGCGATGCCGAGCCGCTCGACGACCTGACTCCGCGCGAGCGCGACGTGCTGGTGCTGATCGGCCGCGGCTTTCCGAACAAGCAGATCGCGCGCGAGCTCGACATCGCCGAGAAGACCGTCAAGACGCACGTCGGCCACGTGCTCGCCAAGCTCGGCGTCGCAGACCGCACGCAGGCAGCCGTCGTCGCCGTCCGCGCTGGCCTGGTCGACCCGAGGTCCTAGGACCAATGACGTCTGGTATCTGCGACCCGTGCCCTCGTACGGTGGAGCTGTGCAGATCGGAATCGTCACCGGAGCGTCGCGCGGCCTCGGCCTCGCGCTGACGCGCACGCTGGTCGATCGCGGCTGGCGCATCGTCGTCGACGCGCGTGACGGCGACGCGCTCCGCCGCGAGTGGGGCTACCCGCCGCACGACGTCGTCATCGCCGGCGACATCGCGGATCCCGCGCATCGACGCGCGCTGGTCGAGGCGGCAGGTCCGCAGATCGATCTCGTCGTCAACAACGCGAGCACGCTCGGGCCGAGCCCGCTGCCGTCGCTCGCCGAGTATCCGCTGGACGAGTTGCGGCGCGTCTACGAAGTCAACGTGCTCGCGCCGCTCGCGCTCGTGCAGCTCGCGCTCCCGCGGCTCGCGCCCGGCGCCTGCATCCTCAACGTCACGTCCGACGCGGCGGTCGAGCCGTACGAGACGTGGGGCGGGTACGGCTCGTCGAAGGCGGCGCTCGAACAGGTCACCGCGATCCTCGGCGCCGAACATCCGGAGCTTCGCGTCTACGCAGTCGACCCCGGCGACATGCGTACGCAGATGCAGCAGGACGCCTTCCCCGGCGAGGACATCTCCGACCGGCCGCCGCCGGACGAGAGCGTGCCCGGGCTGCTCGAGCTGATCGACGGCGCGCTGCCGAGCGGGCGCTACCGCGCGCGCGACCTCGCCGGAGTCAGAGCGTGAGCGCGCTTGCGCCCGCGGTGCTCGAGGCACACGAGCCGCCGGAGGTCCGCGGCAGCGGTCGCGACGATGTCGCGCTGCTCGTCGCGAGCCGCGGGAGCGGATCGATCGAGCACGCGCGCTTCGACGAGCTGCCGCTGTTCCTGAAGGCGGGCGACCTCCTGGTCGTGAACACGTCGGCGACGCTGGCGGCGGCTCTCGACGCGCGGCTCGAAGAGGAGCAGGTCGAGCTGCGGCTCTCGACGCCGGCCGGCGGGCGGAAGTGGGTCGTCGAGCTGCGGCACGCCGACGGCTCGCCGTTCCGCCGTCCTCCCATCGGAGGTTGGCTTCACCTGGCCGGCGGCGGCCATGCGGAGCTGCTCGCGCCGTTCGCGTGCAGCGAGCGTCTGACCGTGGCGAGCCTCGAGCTCGACCGGCCGGTGGAGGAGTACCTGCAGCGCCACGGACGACCGATCCGCTACGGGTACGTCCCCGAAGCGTGGCCGCTCGACGCGTACCAGACCATCTTCGCGCGCGAGCCGGGGAGTGCCGAGATGCCGAGCGCCGGCCGGCCCTTCACGACCGAGCTGGTGACCGAGCTCGTGTCGCGCGGCGTCCTCGTCGCCCCGGTGACGCTGCACACCGGCGTCTCGTCGCCCGAGCGCGGCGAGCCGCCGTACCCCGAGCGCTACAGCGTGCCGGAGACGACCGCCCGACTCGTCAACGCCGTGCACGGCTTGGGGCGGTCGCGTGATCGCAGTCGGCACGACGGTCGTGCGCGCGCTCGAGACGACGGCGGCCGCGGATGGAACGGTCTCTGGCGGCGAGGGCTGGACGAGCCTCGTCGTCACGCCCGAAGCGCGGGCTGCACGCGGTCGACGGCCTGCTCAGCGGCTGGCACGACCACGACTCGTCGCACCTCCAGATGCTCGAGGCGGCCGCGGGCGCCGACCTGCTCGAGCGCTCGTACAGCACCGCGATGGCGCGCGGCTACCTGCTGGCACGAGTTCGGCGACGTGCACCTGATCCTGCCGTGACGAAGCCGCGGCTCGTCGGGATCAACCACGTCGCGCTCGAGGTCGGGGACATCGACGAGGCGCTGGCGTTCTACGAGCAGATCTTCGAGATCGCGCTGCGCGGCCGCGTGCACGGCGCCGCGTTCATCGAGATCGGCGACCAGTTCATCGCGTTGATGGAAGGCCGCTCGCAGCCGCCGGACCGCACGCGGCACTTCGGATTGGTCGTCGACGACAAGGAAGCGACGCGCCGGGCGCTCGAGGCCGCCGGCGTCGATGTTGCTGCCGGGCCGTGGACTCGACTTCCACGACCCGTGGGGCAACTTCGTCCAGATCGTGCAGTACGACGAGGTGCAGTTCACGAAGCCCGACTGGATCCTGAGCGGCATGGGCCTCGACCTCGGCAAGACGGACCGCGCGCGCGAAGAACTGCGAGCCAAGGGCCTGATCGAGCCCGAGCGCAACCCCGGCTAGAATGCGCGGGCTCACGCCCTCTTAGCTCAGCTGGTAGAGCACCTCCATGGTAAGGAGGGGGTCGACGGTTCGAGTCCGTCAGAGGGCTCTGCAAAAGCCGCGGAGATCGCGGCTTTTTGTGTCGAAGGAACTTGCACGAGTTCCAGTATGCGATGGGTGTGGAGCCGTTTATGGGAGCTTTCAGATCAGAACACCCTCTTGGTGTTTGTCGATGGCGGCGCTCACGCGGATCTCGACGAGGCCGCGTGCGTCGACGCCGGTCTTTCCTCCGCGCCAGATCAGTCGTAGGGGTCAATGCCCATTTCTTCGAGGAAGATTGAAGGTGGCTTGCGGAAGCCGCGATACTGCTCGATCCGTGCGAGGGTGAGGTGCGTCTCGGCGCGGCACACGCCGACGAAGCACGCGCGGCGCTCCGGGGCGCTTCTTCGCCTCGATCTTGACGCCGCGCCAACCGACGTTCTGTTTGACCTGGACAAGCTCGATCTCCGCTGCAGCCTGCAGCGCCTCGAGGCAGCCCGATACCTCGTCAGGCTTGAACTCGGTCGTCTTGTGAACGATCACCTTCTCGGCGCGCGCCCGCCGTGCCGGCGCTGGTAGAGCGCGAGGCTTCGTGCCATTACGCGTCGCATTTCCGTGACGCCAGGCGCGCCGACGGGCTCCCTTTCTGTCTAGGAATCCTGGCGACCCGCGCGAGTCAAATTCTCTCTCCCCGAGTTGCGCCGACTTGATCCGAGTGGCACCGAGTCAGCCGATGCCGGCCGGACTCCCGCGATTTCCCGCCAGCGACCCTTTTCTCGTCGAAAAGCTGCAGAAGCGCTTCGGGGCTTGGCTACCGTAACAGCTCATGCGCTGAGCCTGGCGCGCCAAGGCTCAGGCGGGGCGAGAGGCGCGCAGCATCGCTGAGCGGCGCGACCCGGGGCCGGGCGGCGGAAGCCGGAGTGCGCTTCACCGCGTGGACAGTTTCGACGAAGACGGAAGTCGTGGGTGGTCACGGGGCCGGCAAGGAGCCGAGCTGCTGTCCCGGCGGTGCTCGCCGAGCTTCCAATAGCTGGCGAGGTCTTCGACGCGCCAGCCGGCATCGGCGTACGCCGATAGCTCCAACTCCCGGACCGAGCACGACTACCTTCCGTGCTCCGAGGGCGTGCCCGTCCGAGGAGGCGTACTCGACCCGGCGCAGGAGATTCGGGCCGTAAAGGAGATACGCCGATCGTTACCGTCCAGGCGCGCGACGACTAAGCTACGGTCTCGGAGCCTCGCGTCGAGCTTTATCGTGGAGGCCGCCAGGGTCGGGAGCGTGACCGCGAGCGAGCCCGTATCTGACTCAGGTGCCACGGGGAGTCTCGGAGCGGCTTTTGGACGTCTCTGTTGACACGACGGCCACGAGGGTCACCGCGGCCAGCGCGCACGCCGTCCACTCAAAGGGAGGCCGCCACGCATAAGCTAGAAGCGGCAAGGCAATCGCGACCGGAACGAGCAGCAGGCGCCCGAGCCAGGGGTTGTACTTGCCTTCGAATCCGAAAAGGACGATGAACAGCGGCACCGCGAGCGCGAGCGCGCCAATCGCTCGTGGCACCCGCCGGGCGGCCCAAGCGACGAGGATCGCGACGCAGCCAAGGGTGAGCCAGCCGCCGGCGGGGCCGAAGTAGGAGACGTCCTCGTGGGCGAGGCGGTTCACGCGCCATAGGAACGCGCTGCTGGTCGAGGCGCGGCTCGCCACGTCCAGGTCGACGGCGTCTGCCCCGCGATGCAGCAAGCTCGCGACGAGCACGAACAGCACCGGTGAGAGGAGCGGCACGGCCAGGGCTATGGCGGTCGCGACAGCGGCTGGAAAGTGGATATCCCGTTTCCTCGCCACCACGTAAGCGACGCCGGCCCCGAGGAGACCGGGGGCCACGAGTAGGAACGACCATCCGCCAGCGAGCCCCGATAGGTCGATCATCCGGTAACCCATGCGGTAGGCCGTCTCCAGTGCCGCGACCGGTGACCCGTTTCGCTCGTGCTCACACGCGACCGCCGCCCTTACCGAGGAGATGGCCCGTCTGCACAACGTTCCGTGCCAGGCCGGGGCCAGCGAACAGTACGGCGGTGGCGGCGGTGCTGACAGCGAAGTAGGCGATCCGTCGCCGCCCTGCGAGCAGGGCGAGGAGGACGAGGACCCGGGACGACGAGGAGCACGGTCAGCTTCACCCCGAGCCCGACGCCGACAGCGAGGCCTGCGATCGCCGCAGCCCGCGAGGACCGGTCGAGCAGGAGAGCGCTCGCACAGGCGACCAGCGAAGCCGCAAGAAGGTCGTTCTGCGCCGTGGTCGCCTCGAGCGCGACCATCGGCATCGTCGCCGCCACGAGCGCCGCGAACATCGCGGCCCGCGGGCGAAACCCAAGCGCGCGAGCCGAGACTGCGGTGGCGACGATGACGAGACGCAGCCGGCCGCACATTGGGGGAGCGCGTACGGCCAGGGCCGATGTGCGACCGCGAACAAAGCCAGCACGATCTCCTCCGCGCCGGCCTGGAACTCGTTCATGCGGTCAGTTGGGGCGTCCGGGATCCAGTAGACACCACCGTGGTGCAGCCAGGAGACGACACGCGGGAGGTGATAAGTCAGGGCGTCGGTGGTGTTCGGGGGAACGGTCAACGCGATCATGAGCAGGTACGCCCACACGGCGGCGACGATTGCGGCGAGGACGAGCAGCGGCGGTGCGTGCAGCGCTTGCCGCACGGCGGCGAACGTCATGCGGATGTCCGGTGCCGCGGGGCGGCGACGGGCGACCACGACGGTCGCACTCGCCGCGAGCAGCAGCTGCGTGCCGAGCAGCGACCAGCGGCCGACTCCTCGGACGAGCGATAAGGCTTCGATGACGACCACGTTCTCCGCCACTGCGATCACGTAGGCGGCCAGGACGACCGGCCCCAGGCCGCTAAGGCCCACGAGTCGGGCCGCGCACCAGACTGTCGTCATCAGCGCGACCAGAAAAACGACGAGCGCTATCACGGCACGATCGTCAAGCGGAGGATGCAGCCTCCTAGGAGATGGGTGGCGCCGCGCCGCGGACCATCTCCAGGGGCTTGAGCGAGGCCGCACAGCGTGTACTCCTTGCAGCCGAAGCCGGGCGACATCTGGGTGCGACCCGGCGCCCTGCCCGTTGCGGGTGCAGATCGCCGCGGCACGTAGGAGGACTCTGTGCTGCCGGTGTCAGGGGCGGCTGTATCGGCTGCGGCGTATGAGCTGGCCGTAGCCGCGCTCGACCGCGAGCTCGCCGTCGGCGATGACGATGTTGCCGCGGACGATCGTCTGGACCGGCCAGCCCGTGGCCTCGAAGCCTTCGTATGGATCGAAGTCCGAGCGGGACTGCATCCGCGGGCTCTCGATCTTCATCGACCGCTCAGGGTCGATGATGGTGAAGTCGGCGTCGGCGCCGACCGTGATCGTTCCCTTGCGCGGCCACAGCCCGAAGAGCTTCGCCGGCGTGGTCGAGATCAGTGCCACGAAGCGGCTCAGGCTCAGCCGTCCGGTTCGCACGCCTTCGGAGAAGAGCATCCCGACGAGACTCTCGACGTTCGAGACCCCGCCGGGCACGCTCGCGAAGTCGAGCGACGGATCCGTCTTTTGGTCGACCGTCCAGGTCGTGTGGTCGGTCGCGTACGTCTCGATCTCTCCGTTGACGATCGCCCGCCACAGTGCCTCCTGGTCCTTCGCCCGACGCAGCGGCGGCCAGGCGACGAACTTGCGCGCCTCGCGGCCGGGCAGGCAGTAGATCTCGTCGAGGAACGACCCGGCCGGGTCTCACGGAGATCTCTGCACCGCGCAGTCGAGTACAGCGCGGCCTTTATCGCCTCACGCCGGATCGTCGCCGTCACCGACTCGCCCTCGCCCTGAAAGGCGTAGTTGACGTACGTCGTGATCCCGCCGAACGCCGCGGCGCGGCTGCCGCTCTCGTAGTCATCCGCGGTGCGCGCGTCGCCGAGCTCGGTGTCGAAATGCGTATGCACGTCGATCGCGCCGGGCATGACGATGCAGCCGCTCGCGTCGATCATGTGTTCTCCGTCGACACGCTCCGCGATGACACTGATCCGGCCCCCGTCGATCCCGATCTCCGCCTCGTACGTCGCTTCGGCCGTCGCGATGCGCCCGCCGCGGATCACCGTCTCGGTCATCGCCCGACGAACCTTCCAGGGCGGATCAGCGCGAGCCGCCCGAAAGGCTTGTAGCCGAGCGAGCCCGCGATCCAGCCCACGAGCTCGTCGGTCAGCGCCTCGAAGATCGGCCCGCCGGCCTCGACCGCCGCACGCGGAGGATCGCCGAGCACACCACTCGGCGAGATCGAGTCCATGCCGTCGGCCTGCATCCGCTCGAGCCAGTCATCCTCGTCCGCCAGGTAACCCGTGACGTCGCCGAACGGGCGCACGAGCTGCGGGAAGAGCGCGAGCCCCTGGCTCGTCTCCACCGCACCGGCGTGCATGTCGGTGCGGGGAGGCTCGACGCCGCCGCGGCGGGCGCCCGCGAACATCGCCTCCGCGTAACCGGCCAGATTCGAGTAGGCGACGAGCCGTGTGTGCGCGCCTCGCTCGGCGTGCGCCGCCTGGTACCGCGCCAGGAAGGCGAAGTTGCCGCCGTGCGCGCTGAAGATCTCGACTTCGCCGATCCCCATCCGCTCAAAGGCCTCGACGTACGCCGTGAGCACGCCACCGAACACCTCCTCGGTCAGCGTCACGGTTCCCGGAAACGCGACGTGATGCGCCGAGAGGCCGCCGGGCAGCACCGGCGCGACGACCACCGGCTCGGCGAACCGCTCCGCGACCCGCCGGCCCAGCTCGGCCGCGACGAGACTGTCCGTGACCAGCGGCAGGTGTGGGCCGTGCTGCTCCACGGCACCGGTCGGGATCAGGCCAAGCACCCGCCGGCCACGCAGCGCCTCGGCCTCGGGCCACGTGAGCTCCGCCATCGGCACGTGCGTCATGCGCGGTAGTCTGTGGCGTCGCCGGCTACCGCGCACGCGGATCGGAGAGCTAGCGGCCGGCGCCGCCCGCCTACCTCGCTCCACCTCGGCGACCACGCTGCTGAATCCGACGCCCTGGCCGTCAGGATCGATTCGGGCATCATCGTGTTGTATCCCGGGGGCGGGCAACCGTCGTTCGCTCAAGCGGACGCCCAGGACGGCGCTCAACCGGACGATCGGCGCCGGAACGTCGGCGCGTTCCGCATGAGCGAGTATCCCTCTCGACCCAATCAGCGCACCTTCAATCACCAAACTCCGAGCCGGGCATCGGGCGGGAACGATCGCCTTGAGTGACGCGTCCGGGTCGATGGCGCCGCCGCGCTCACCGCTCTTCGTCCTGCGCAACGCGCTCCCTCGCGCCGGGCTCTACGCCAAGAATTCGCTGAGCGCCCAGTCGGCTATCTCGTCGCTCGTTGTCCACCAAACGCCGTCGAACGCGGCGATGTGAAGTACTGGACGTCGCGGAGCTACCTGGCGTTCTTATTCCGCCGCGAACGCACTCCTGTCCCGACGCCCAACGCACCTCAAGGCTTCACTCTCCGCAAGATCTACAAAATCGAGCGCCGCGCCTTGGTACAACCGCCCAGGTAGGCGTGGAGGCTGCGGTGCTGCTCTAACGCAGGTCATAAGGGAGCCTTGGCTGCTCCCCGTTCGTTAGTTTCTCAGCACCACGTCCGAGACCGAACTGAAGCTGATCAAGCGGTGCGTCGAGTTTCAGCCTCTCGAGGAGATCCGATACATCCCAAAAGGCGTCCGTGGGATCTACGCACTACTACGCTGGCGTCCACGCTTGCGCCGATTCGACGTGGTTTACGTGGGCATGGCACGTCGAGGAGTTGCGGCAGGCTCAACAGCCACGCCAGGAGCAAGGCGAAGCAGGACCTGTGGACGCACTTCTCCGTATTCGAAGTCCACGACAACGTCCGCGGCGAGGAGATCGAAGAGCTCGAGGGACTGCTCCGTCACATCTACCGACGCGACTCCGTAGCCAACCGACTCAATGAACAGCGCGCCTTTGCCAAGCTGAGCCGCGTGCGATCGACGCAGCTCGACGCCTGGCATTGACACCGGGCTCACATCGCATCGAGGCGCACGAACAACGACTGGTCGGTTTCTAAGCAGAATGCTGCACTTCTTCATCGACACCAACGTCCTGCTTTCCTTCTACTCGTTCACGCAGAACGCCCTCACACGCCTTGAGCAGCTTGGGGCTCAGGTGGAGGAGGGCACCTTCGTCATCCTCACAACATCGCACGTCGCGGACGAGTTCGCCAGAAACCGCGAAGCAAAGATCGCGGACAGCACCGCAAAGACATTCGCACACAACGGCTCGACATGACGCTGCCCCGTCTATGCGATCCGTACGACGAGACGGCGGAGCTTCGGCGCCTCGCCGGGCAGTACTCCTAGCTCCATGCACAGCTCATGAACCGGATAGACGACGACGCGCGGAAGAGAGCGTTGAGCGCCGACCTTCTACTCAGACGGTTCTTCGCGGCCGCATCGCGAATCGAGGTCACACAAGACATCATCGAAAGGCCCGCCTCCGCGTCGAACTTGGCAATTCTCCGGGGAAGCGCGGCTCCATCGGAGACGCCGTGAACTGGGAGGCACTGATTGCGTACCGCCCGACCGACCAGTTGTTCTTCGTGACAGACGACGTACATTTCTACTCCCCGCTGGATGCAACGCAGGCACGGGAGTTTCTTGTGCGCTTGCTCAGTCGTTCCTGGACGCCCCGTTGTTCTTCGACTCTCGGCTTGGGCTAACCAGCGGTACGCCAAGAAGATCGGACTCCGTGATCTAGTCGCAACATTTCGAGAGGAGGACCTCGATCCGGAACTGAGTGCAGTCCTGGGCGCCGTGGCTTCCCAGGAGTTCGTCGCGAAAATTCGCTCCGCACGCCCCCGGTGGACGTGGCCGCGAGACGAAGCTCCGGATGGATCTGAAAAAGCGCCCAAGAGTCCGCAAGCAGAATTGACCGCTGCGGACATTCTCGAGATATTCAGCGCCGCGGGGGTCTTCAAGTAGCCGACCGCAGCAACGGCGCGCCCGCGATCAGCGGGTTGAGGTAGCCGCCCGCGGCGAGCGGTCGCGCGGCGATGTTGTAGGCGAACGCCCAGAATAGGTTGCCTCTGATCGTGCGCAGCGTCCTGCGGGCGAGCCGCATGGCGTCGGCGGCGGCGTGGAGGTTGCCGCTGACGAGTGTGAGGTCGCTTGCTTCGATCGCCACGTCGGTGCCGGTGCCGATCGCAAGTCCGAGGTCGGAGCCGCTTCAGTTCAGCGACGGCGGCGGCGCTGGTGGGCTTGACGGTGTCGGCGATGACAAGGATTGCGCGGGCGCTGCCGTCCCAGGCGGCGGCGCCCGCGGTGCGCCCTCGTTCTTGCCCGTAGCGATGGGCTGACGGACGCGCATCCCGTTGCTCATGACCGACGGCCGCTCCCTGTCCCACCGCTCCCGCCCGAGCAGATGGAACACCTGCTCGTCGGCCATTGGAAACGCGCAAGCGGTAAACGGGCCCTGACGCTCAGCGGCGGCCAGGTCGCACCAGGGGGTCGGACGTGTATGGAAACCGCCTGCAACCCGCCTCGGTCAGCACCCATGAGACACCGTAGGCGCGGGCCGCGTCAGAACGACGTCCGACTTCGGGCGGTTTCTGGCGCGCTCTCGCTTGCCCGATCAGACGGAGATGGCGATCAGGAGCCGGGGTCGCTCTTCCCGCGAATGCGCTTGGCGATCTTGCCGGACAGCCTGTCGGTTGCCGACTTGGCGGCGTCGCGGGTGTCGTTCGCGAGTCGCTTCGCGGCGCCGACACCTTCCGTGCCCAGTCCGACCGCAGTGTCTCTCGCGTCGCCGCTGAGTCGACGGGCGGTATCGATGCCCTCCGCGCCCGCCTCCAGCGCCGAGTCCTTCGCGGAGATCGCGGCGTCCGTCCAGCAGACGTGCCTCCAGCGGTGTGCGCTCCTGCTCGATTCCGAGTCTGCCCCGGAAATCGGTCACGGCGGCGCCGACGTGGTTGCTCGATTCCACGACCGCCCGGGACTTGGTCGGATGCATCAGCACCTTCGTGTTGGCGGTGCGCGCAGCAGCGTCCAGCCGTGCCATCAGCTGCTCGGTGGTGTGCGAGATGGCGTAGAGCCGCTGCTGTCTCGCGGCCTGTAGTCCGGTGCGGTGCCCGTCGAGATCGTCCGGTGCCGACTCCAGCACGCGGTCGAGTTCGAGCACCGAGATCGCGTCCTGAAGTTGGAAGCAGCGAGCCAGGACCGCGAGCCACTCACGGGCCGTGCGCTCGGCGTCCTTGGTCGCGGTCGCCAGTTCGCCGACATCCAGTTTGTGCTCGAGCTTGTCGGCGAGGGCGTCGAGCTGGAGCAGCGCGTAGGCCTGCGTGTCGGCGATCGTCCCCGACGTGGCCTGGATCTTCGACCACGTGACGTCGTTTACTCGACCGACGTGATCCCTGATGGTCATGGCCGCTTCGATCTGCAGCCCGACGCCGATCATCTGAGCCAGAACCGTGTCCTTCTGCGCACGAAGAACGTCGTCGAGCTTCTCGTCGATGGGGCGAGATAGTCCGTGATCTCGGCCATCTGTTGCTGCATCGCGAGCTGCGACATGATCCCAGCGACACCCGCCAGCATCGCCGGGTTCGTGAGCATGGCTCCGGGTTTCGTCGCAATCTGTAGCCACGACTTGACCTCGCCAGGCTTGCCGATCATCGCGTGGCTGACGCCCGGGGTCTTGCTGGGCATCAGACCGTACTTCTTGACCTTCTGCGCGGATTCCGCGGTGAGCTTGACCCAGCGCCCGGAGTTTGCCGCGATTTCCGAGCCGACCTTTGCAGCCGCGGCACCGGTGCTCAGCGCGCCCTTGATCCGATGCAGTTCGAGTTCTTCCGACGGTAGTTCCTCCGTGGCGAGGAAGCGTTCGACGGCAGTCGAGTCGCCGATGACCGCTAAGCCGTCACCGTCACTGATCAGCTGAATCTCGTTGCTCATGGCGGCTCCGGCAGCAACGGTATCCGAGGCCTTGGTCGCGAGTGCCCCCTGCTCGCAAGAATTCAAGTGGCACCACAGCGAGTCTGACGAACAGAACGCAACGGAGCCTTAGGGCTACCACTGCCCCTACTGCAACGGACGGTCCGTCGACGGCTGGTGGACGGTGGCGCAACTCGCTCGATCGAGGACGAGACGCGGTATTACGCCAAGAACCAGATTCACAAGATGTTCAAGGGCATGGAGCGGCAGTCCAACGAACTCGTGAAGATCAAGGCTGGCGCAGCTCCGAGTCGCCCGAGCCGGCCGCCACTTACGGAATGGGATGACACGCGTCGCGTCGACTTCGGCCGCCAGCCGAACGAACCCGTGAAGGTTCTCCAGAGCTGGTCGAGCCGGTTCACTGCCTCGTGTGCGGTCAGCTCACAACGGACCGAGGTCGGTCTCGAGGCTTCTCAGTCTCCTCGTCACCGTCACGGACGGATGCTTCAACCTGATGACGCGTCGTAGCCTCGTCTCGCTCGAGGTTGCACCCAGGTCGCACGGCCATGCAAAGCGCGGTGATACGCGACAACCGGCGAGGCGTGAGAACCCGCACCGCCACGCGGAATGCCGCATGAGTCGGCCCCCTCCTCACGTTCATGGTAAGGAGGGGGTCGACGGTTCGAGTCCGTCAGAGGGCTCTAAAAGACCTGCAAATCAGCCTTTCTTGTTGTCTGTGCTGAATCGCGGGTAAGGAGGGGGTCAGCATCGGAGGCGAGAACCGGCACGTTTGCAGGGCTTTCCCCACCGGAGCGTCTTGCGATTTCGTGTCTCTGACGGCCGCAAGGTCGCACTGAGGTCGCACGGGCTCCAAACCGGTCCAGGGGCGTAGGCTCCTGTCCTCTCGACGAGCTCGTGCCACGAGAGGCGCCAGCCTTCAGGTGGTTGGGGGACAGGCGAGCGGGCGGCATCGTCGCTCGTCCGTTTCGTCGGACACGATCAAGTCGGCAGCAGGGGCATCCATTCCTTGGGGGATTGAAGAACATGCCCGGCATCGACGCAATGACGTGCCCACGGCGGCGGAAGACACCTCGGAATTCTCCGCGCCTGCACTTCCAAGACCCGGCGACGCGCGATGCGCAGCTTGGGCGCGACCATCAGGGGGCCGGGCTAGGTTCGAAGTGACAGGACGATCGCGCCGTCCGCTCCTGCGACCACCTCGCGCAGCGCTTGCGCCGCCTGTTCGAGCGGTCGGACGGACGCGATCGGCACGCTAAGGATGCCGCGGGCCAGCAGCTCGGCGAGGGCCGAAAGCTGGCGACCATCGGGCCGGACGTAGACGTCGGATACGGCGACGCCCCGTTCCTCCCGCGGCGGGTCGCCCGTGATCGTGGCGAGGCGGCCGCCGTCAGCAACCGCCTTCAACGTGGTTGCCGCCTGCCCGCGGGCGGCGTTGACGGCCTTGGGCGCGCCGCCGCCGGTGATCTCGCGAACGAGCGCCGGCCAGTCGCCGTGGTAGTCGAGCACCTCCGACGCGCCGTAGTCGCGGATGCGCTCGGCCTTCTTCGCGCTCGCGGTCGCGATCACGCGGGCGCCCCGAGCCGCGGCGAGCTGAACGATCAGGCCGCCTGTGACTCCGCCGGCTCCGTTCACGACGACCCAGCCGCCGCTCTCGATCCCGACGGCCTCGTCGAGCACCTGACCGGCGGTGAGCGCCGGAATGGGAAACGCTCCGCAGGCTTCCCATGACGCCCCTGAAGGCCGGATCGCGACGGTCGCCGCCGGCGCGAGTACCCTCCCCGCCCACGTCCCGTGACGCCGGAGCGGCAGTGGATGTGTCATCACCTCGTCGCCCTCGCGCAGCTCGACCACGCCGGAGCCGACCGCTACGACAGTCCCGGCCGCCTGCGTCCCCAGCGCCATCGGAGCCGGGCCGCCGATCTGCCACCTGCCGACCCTGACCAGCTCGTCCCAATTGCCGATGCCGGCGGCGACGACGTCGATGAGGACCTCGTCAGCGGCAGGCGTCGCCGGCTCGTCCACCTCGAAGATCTCGACGGGCTCGCCGAGTGCTGCGCATCCCGGCTACTCGCATCCTGTTCGGGCCGCACTCTGCCGCGCTAGTCGCTGCCAACCTCGAGCACGACCTTGCCACGCTTCCCGCGGGTCGCGACTCGCGCGAACGCCGCCCGGGCCTCGGTGAGCGGAAAGACCGAGTCGACCTCCGCGCGAAGCTCGCCTGCGTCCACGAGCGTTCTCAACTCCAGCAGCTGCTCGCGGTCGGGTTCGACGATGAAGTAGATCGCGCCCTGCGTCTCCTCTGCGATCGTGACCACGCGCTCGCCGGCGGGGACCTCGCCGCCACGGGTGTCGAAGACCAGATCGGCAGGCCCGCTCTCGACGACCGTTGCGCCGGCGTGGCGCGCAAGCTGGACGGCGATGTGCCCAACCCCGCCCGAGGCGCCCGTGATCAGCACCCGCTCGCCTCGGGCGAGTCGCCCGTGCACAAACAGTGCTTGCCAGGCGGTCAGCCCGCCCATCGGCAGAGCTGCCGCCTCGACGTGGCTCAGCCGCAACGGCTTCGGTGCAAGCACATCGGCTGGGACGGCGGCGTACTCGGCAGCCACGCCGTCGCGATCGAAAGGGGTGAGCGCATATACCTCGTCACCGCTGTCGACGACAACGCCCGAAAGCTCGGACGACGGAATCGCTGGCAGTCGATCGACCGGCCACTCCAGTTCGCCACGCGTAATCGCGGCCGCATGCACGCGCACCAGCACCTCGCCCGGATCCGGCGACGGCGTCTCGATCTCCTCAACCTTCAAGCGGTCATCGTGCAGCCGTACCGCTAGCACACCGCTCCCCTGCCCCTCTTGCACTTCGTTCCTCAGGAGATCTTGCCATCTACCACCCTCCTGCTCTAGAGGCGTCGCCTGGGCGAGTCTCCTCTTACTTGAGATGTGCTGTGCTCAGCCAAGTCCGGGTCGCACCAGGGTCGCACGGGCGTGGCAAAGGCGGCGACGCGCGACTACGGGCGACACACACAAACCCGCACCGCTACTCGCAAACCCGGATGAATCGACCCCCTCCTCACGTTCATGGTAAGGAGGGGGTCTCCGGTTCGAGTCCGGAAGAGGGCTTAAAGTTCCTGCAAATAGCACCTTTGTGTTGCCTATAAAGGCACCGTGTCGAGAGTGGTTAGAGAGGGGGTCATCTGCTTGACCTGAAACCTGCGATTTGCAGCCCTTTTGACCGACGGCACGCTCGCCTGGGCTTCTGACGGTGGGTTTGAGGGAAGTCTGAGGGAACAGCGTCGAGGGCAGCTGAGCTGGCAGAGTGTCCGCGGCTTAACCGCACGACCTGCCTTACAGCGGCCCGTAGCAAGGCGCGTACGCGAACACCTTTCCGACCTCGATCGGCGGAGGAACGCCACGATCCGCACGCGCAGGTGCGCATGAAGAGACGGTCGCCGTCCTCACCGCAGCCGAGCCGCCGTTCGTCCGGCCCGGTAATCGAATATCGCCGTCAGCCACCGACGCACCGTGACCGGTGCGAGGAGACTCGCAAGCGGCTCGTAGGGGAGCCGGTAAACGACGTGGTCGTAGATCTCGGTGCCCCCATCGACCGGGCGGAGCCGGTGCGTATGCTCCCAGCGGCGGTACGGGCCGGACAGCTGCACATCAGTGAAGCCGACCGGGGGCCGCCACTCGACGATCTCTGTCCGCCAGCGAATCGGCACCCCGAAAATCCGTAGTCGGTAGACGAGTAGCGACCCCTTTCCTAGCGTCCTCGGAGCCTCGATGATGCGGAAGCGCAACCACGCCGGCGTGATCGTCTCGAGGTTCCACGCGTCGGCGAAGAACGCAAATGCCTCCTCAATGTCGACCGGCACGACCTGCGACCGCTCGAGGACGCGATCAGGGCTCGCCATCGGGGAGAGCGCCCCCTTCAGGCGTCCGGCCGGCTGCCAGGTCGCTCGGTGGACAGCTCGAAACTTGTACTTGGGGTCAGGTGCAAACTCTCGTCAAACAATGGACGCTGACCGTACCGTGGCAATTAGGCTTTGTCAACGTTCTGTCTAATCTATGTATAGTTCTGCTGTGGGCGTAGACGTCGGAGCTCTTCGAATCGGCGCGTTTGCCCGCCGAGTCGGCGTCACGCCTGACCTCCTGCGCGCCTGGGAGCGCCGCTACGGGCTGCTCCAACCGATCCGCACCGAGGGAGGCTTTCGCCTCTACACCGACGACGACGCCGAGCGGGTCGAGCGTATGAAGCGTGCCCTCGACGAGGGCTTCTCGGCTGCAGAGGCGGCGCGCCGGGCGCTCGCCCTGGAACACTCCACACAGCCTGCTCTCGAGGGAACGCGCGATCATCTCGTCGCGGCCGCCCACGCGTACGACGAAGCGGCGATGCACGCGATCCTCGACGACGCACTCGCTGGGTTTTCGCTCGAGACCGTCCTGCGGGAACTCATCCTCCCGGCGCTGCGGGAGATCGGCGCGGAGTGGGAACGAGGAACGCTCGAGGTCGGCCAGGAGCACTTTGCCACGAACCTCGTCCGCGAGCGGTTGCTCGCGCTCGCCCGCCAGTGGGGCCGCGGCGGCGGCCCGCTCGCGATCCTTGCCTGCGCGCCCGGCGAGCGCCACGACATCGGCCTGATCGCGTTCGGGCTCGTGCTCCGCGCGCGCGGCTGGCGGATCCTCTTCCTCGGCGCGGACACGCCGATCGCCACCCTCGGCAAGACTGTCTCGACGACGAGCCCGCAACTCGTCGTCGTGGCCAGCATGGACAGCGCGTTGCTGGAGGCCGAAAGCCGAGGGCTTCGCCAGCTCGGGCGTTCCGCGCCACTCGTCCTGTCCGGTGCCGGCGCATCCGAGAGCTCTGCGCCCGCTTGCACCTCGACCGGCTCGACGGTGACCTGGTGAGCGCAGCGGACGTCATCAGCCGCCCCGTTTAACCGGCCGAGTCCTCAGCCGACCGATCTTTCTCTCTCGAACGGAGGCAGGCTCTGTACCTCCACGTCCTTGAACAATGCCTTGACAAATTTTGTACTAAATCTGTACGCTCCTCCCGTCAACAACGATCGAGAGGGGAATCAATCGCAAACAGTAACCACCGTCCTCACGCGCGCGCGGGACAGGGAAGCGACAGACAGCGCGAGGGGAGGGGAAAGCCAACCAACACACACAAACAGTACCTGGAGAAACCACCCAACAGCAAAGGGAGGGAAGAAAGAAGGAAAGAAAAAGAAAGAAAGAAAAAAAAAAAAAAAAAAAAAAAAAAAAAAAAAAAAAAAAAAAAAAAAAAAAAAAAAAAAAGTTTAGTTTTTTTTTTTTTTTTTTTTTTTTTTTTTTTTTTTTTTTTTTTTTTTTTTTTTTTTTTTTTTTTTTTTTTTTTTTTTTTTTTTTTTTTTTTTTTTTTTTTTTTTTTTTTTTTTTTTTTTTTTTTTTTTTTTTTTTTTTTTTTTTTTTTTTTTTTTTTTTTTTTTTTTTTTTTTTTTTTTTTTTTTTTTTTTTTTTTTTTTTTTTTTTTTTTTTTTTTTTTTTTTTTTTTTTTTTTTTTTTTTTTTACACCCACCAGCCCAGCCCAGCCCAGCCCAGCCCAGCCCAGCCCAGCCCCCCCCCCCCCCCCCCCCCCCCCCCCCCCCCCAAAAAAAAAAAAAAAAAAAAAAAAAAAAAAT
>CAVPTP010000004.1:0-326553 GCA_963708685.1 uncultured Actinomycetes bacterium | reverse complement strand
GCCTATAACGACCCTATCCTGCGTACAACGGCTGGACCACAAGGGATGCCGCAAAACGAAGGAGGGGGTTGTGAGAGGGAGACGCGTCTCGTTCCGCACAGTGATCGCTCTCGTCGTTCTCGCCGCGGGGGTCACCGCCGGCGGATCTTCGGCAACGACGGACGGCGCAGCCGCGCCGAGCGCTCAGCACAGGACCGCCACGGCCAACGGATCTTCCACGAAGAACCAGGCCACCGAGCTCACGGCGCTGATCGGCAGCTCCGGGCCCGCGGAGACGAACGCCGTCAACGTCGCCACGTCCGCGTGGACGAAGAAGACGGGCATCAAGGTCAACGTCATCGTCGCATCGGATCTCGGGCAGCAGCTCGCCCAGGGCTTCGCGTCCGGCAATCCGCCCGACATCTTCTATCTCGGCAACGACCAGGTCGCGACGTACGCCAAGGCCGGCAACCTCGCGCCGCTCGACAAGCTGGAGAACGTCAAGGCGTTCTACCCGAGCCTGAAGGCCGCGTACACCTACAAGGGTCACCTCTACGCCGCGCCGAAGGACT
The DNA here is from genome assembly GCA_963708685.1 of uncultured Actinomycetes bacterium. Lineage (GTDB taxonomy): Bacteria > Actinomycetota > Thermoleophilia > Gaiellales > Gaiellaceae > DASVFB01. The sequence goes on along the minus strand of CAVPTP010000004.1, from coordinate 326,002 downwards.
TCTCGACGCTCGGCCTCGTCATCAACACGGCGTCGTGGAAGGCGGCGGGCCTGACAGCCAAGAACTACCCGAAGACGTGGGACCAGCTTTCCGCCGTCGCGAAGAAGCTGACGCGGAACGGCCAGGTCGGTCTCTGCACCGGCCCCGAGTTCCACCGCCTCGGCGTCTTCATGATCCAGAACGGCGGCTGGCTCGTCTCGAAGAACGGCAAGAAGGCGACGGTCAACAGCCGGGCCAACGTCCAGGCGTTCAACTACGTGAAGAAGATGCTCGGCAACGGCTCGATGAAGCTCACGAACCAGCTCGGCGTGGGCTGGGGCGGCGAGGGCTTCGGCAAGAAGATGTGCGCCATGACGATCGAAGGCAACTGGATCGCCGGCGCGATGAAGAACGACTATCCGTCGGTCGGCTACAAGGTCGTCCAGCTGCCGCATGGCCCCAAGAGCCTGGGCACGCTGCAGTACGACGGCGGCTGGGGCCTCGCCGCCGCGTCGAAGAACAAGGCCGACGCGATGAAACTGATCACCTGGCTCACCTGCAGAGCATCGAGATGGGCATGGCGAAGGCGTTCGGCGTCATGCCGTCGATCATGTCGGCGAAGAAGAAGTGGCTGAAGCTGTACCCGCAGTGGTCGTCCTTCCTCGCCGGCGCGGATTACTCGAAGAGCATCCCGCCGGTTCCCGGAATCTCGACGGTTCTCGGCGACTTCAACCAGCAGCTGCAGGCGCTCCCGAACACGAACTCGAAGACGATCCTCGACCGGGTCAATACGGAGCTGCAGGCGATTCTCTAGCGACCCTCTACCAGCGGCTTCGTGGTCCCGACGGGGCCACGAAGCCGCAACCATGAGGAGGAACCGGAGGTGAACGAATCGTGAGACGGCCGCTGGTCCGGCTCCCGGAACCGGGGATCCGCGGTCACCAGGCGGCGGCCGGGTGGCTCTTCCTCACGCCGGTGATCGTCATCCTCGGGCTCTTCCTGATCGTGCCGATCTTCATGGCGGCGTGGGTCAGCGTCTCGGACTGGACCGGGAACGGCAGCCCGTTCGGCAGCACCGTGCACTGGGTCGGGCTGGACAACTACCGGCACCTGCTCACGACGCCGGGTCTCGACCAGAGCAACTTCGGGACCGCGATCCGCAACAACGTCTACTACGTCATCTTCGTCGTCCCGATCCAGACTGCGGTCGCGCTCTTCCTGGCCGTCCTCGTGACGCGGGCCCTGAGGGGCATCGGGTTCTTCCGGACCGCGTTCTACTTCCCGTCGGTGACGAGCTCCGTCGCGATCACCGTCCTCTTCCTCTTTCTCTTCGATCCGCAGGGTGCGATCAACAAGCTCCTGTCGTACGTGGGCATCACGGGGCCGGCGTGGATGTACGACCCGCGCGGCCTCTTCCACGTCATCCTCGGGCAGTTCGGCGTGGACCAGCCGCCGGCGTCGCTCGCGAACGGGATGTTCCTCGGCGTCAGCTACTGGGACTGGCTGTCGGGACCGAGCATCGCCATGTGCGTGTTCGTCATCATGGCGATCTTCACCACCTCGGGCACCTTCATGCTCATCTTCCTCGCCGCGCTGCAGAGCATCGACGAGTCGGTCAACGAGGCGGCGGCGCTCGACGGCGCCACCGAGTGGACGAAGTTCCGGTACGTCACCGTCCCGATGATCCGGCCGGCGATCTTCACGGTCGTGACGCTCGGCCTGATCGGCACCTGGCAGATCTTCGACCAGATCTACACCGGCACGAAGGGCAGCCCGTCCAACACGACGCTGACGCCGGCGTTCCTCTCGTTCAACACGTCCTTCAACCAGCTACGAGTGGGGCGTCGGCGCGGCGATCGCTTTCATCCTCTTCGGGATCATCGTTCTCTTCACGATCCTCACGCGCCTGACGACGCGCAGCCCCGACTACGTGCCGAGGCGCCGTCGCTTCGGGCCCACGCAGCCGATCGGAAATCCGGACGCCTCGCGCGTCGCGTCGGCCGGAGGCACGGAGTGAGCGGCTCGGCGGCAACCGAAGTCCGCCCGCGCGCGCGGAGCGATGCACGCGCAGTGCGGCGTCGTCGCGCAACCACGTGGATGACGTACAGCTTCCTGCTCGCGCTCGCGGTGGTCTTCCTCTTTCCGTTCGTGATCGCGATCGTCACCTCGTTCAAGACGGACCCCAACGCGACCGCGAATCCGCTCGGCCTCAGGCCGGCGCCGGCCACGGGTGCGGCGTACCACGACCTCTTCCACAGCCAGGACTTCCCCAACGTGGTTCATGAACTCGGCGATCGTGACGCTCAGCGTCACCTTCGTGCGCGTCTTCCTCGACAGCCTGGCGGGCTATGCCCTCGCGCGGCTGCGCTTCCGTGGGCGCGGCGCCGCCTTCGCGACGATCGTGGCCGTGATGGCGGTGCCCGGCGTCGTGCTTCTGATCCCGAAGTTCCTGATCATCCGCCAGCTCGGGATCTACGACACGTACTACGGCATGATCATCCCGCTCTTCGTCGACGCCGCCGGCATCTTCATCATGAAGAACTTCTTCGAGTCGATCCCGGTCAGCGTCGAGGAGTCGGCGCGGATCGACGGCGCGAGTCTCTTCCGGATCTTCTGGTCGATCGTGCTGCCGATGGCACGGCCGGCGCTGATCACGATCTTCATCCTCTCGTTCCAGGGGTCCTGGAACGAGCTCGCGCACTTCATCGTCTCCGCACAGAGCACCAGCCTGAACACGCTGACGAAGGGCGTGGCGCAGCTCGCGTCAGGGCAGCTCGGATCCGGCAACCGCTACCCGCTGAAGCTCGCCGCGTCGGTACTGATGACGATCCCGGTCGCAGTTCTGTTCTTCATCTTCCAGCGGCGGATCATGAACACCTCCGCCGGCGCCGTGAAGGAATAGGAGCGAGAGCCCATGGCGGAAATCACCTTCGACAACGTGAGCAAGACCTACGGCGACGGCCATCGCGCGGTCTCCGACCTGAACCTCGACGTCCAGGACGGCGAGTTCGTCGTCTTCGTCGGACCGTCGGGCTGCGGCAAGACGACGGCGTTGCGCATGATCGCCGGCCTCGAGGAGGTCAGCGAGGGCGACATTCGGATCGGTGACCGTGTCGTCAACAACCTGCCGCCGGGCAAGCGCGATGTCGCGATGGTGTTCCAGAACTACGCGCTCTATCCGCACATGACGGTTGCGGAGAACATCGGGTTCGCGCTGAAGCTGCGCAAGGTGCCGAAGAACGAGGCGAAGAAGCGGATCGCGGAGACGGCGGAGATCATCGGCCTCACCGACCATCTCGACCGCAAGCCGCGGCAGCTCTCCGGCGGCCAGCGGCAGCGGGTGGCGATGGGACGCGCGATCGTGCGCGAGCCCCAGGTCTTCCTCATGGACGAGCCGCTCTCGAACCTCGACGCGAAGCTGCGCGTGCAGATGCGCGCGGAGATCTTGCGCATCCAGCGTCAGCTCAGTGTCACGACCGTGTACGTCACGCACGACCAGGTCGAGGCGATGACGATGGGCGACCGCGTCGCCGTGCTGCGCCGCGGAGTGCTGCAGCAGTTCGAGCGCGCCGCAGCGCCTGTACGAGCAGCCCGCGAACATGTTCGTGGCGAGCTTCATCGGCAGCCCGGCGATGAACATGCTCGAGGCAAAGCTCGAGCGGGACGGTGACGGCCTGGTCTGCCGCGTCGGGTCGGCAACGCTGAAGCTTCCGGCGTCCGTGCTGAGCGCGCGGCCGGCGCTCGCGGGCTACGCGGGGAGGTCGATCGCGGTCGGCATCAGGCCGGAGGCGCTCGACCATGCCGGTCGGATGAACGGCGACGACGGCGGCCGCCTGCGCGGCATCGTCCGCGTGGTCGAGGCACTCGGCCCCGAGCAGCTCGCGCACGTCGAGGTCGAGGCGAAGCCGGTGCTCGCCGACGAGGTCATCGAGGGCCTCGTCGACATGGAGCAGGCCGACGAGCTCGCCGAGATCTTGCCCGACGCCGAAGGCGATCAGTCGACGCTCGTCGCCCGGCTCGACGCATCGGCGAGCGTGCGGCCCGACGACGTGATCGAGCTCTCGGTCGACCTGCCGAAGCTGCACTTCTTCGAGCTCGAGAGCGGAGCGACGATCGGTGCCTGACCGGGCGCCGAGCGAGATCGGAGAGCGCGTCAGAGACTTCTGATCACGTCGAGCACGTGATCGATGCGGCCCGCGGCGAGGTCGTCGCGGAGCCTCTCGCCGCCGGTCATGCCGCTGCGGCGCTCGAGCAGCTCGTGCAGCTGCTCCGTCTTGACGCCCCGGTCACGCGCGGCGGCGAGCAGGCGGGCGACGTCCTCGCGCACCTGCCCGTCCGGGCCGAACTGCCAGGCCGGGTAGAGCCATTCCTGCGACTGCGCCGGGCGGACGGCCACCAGCTCGCCCGCCCTGCGCATCGCATTGATCTTGACGGTGTCGATTCCCCACTTCGTCGACAGCCAGGAGGCGGAAAGCGCGTCGCTCACGACCCGAGGATAGAGCGCGAGCCGTTGACGATCCAACCGCCTGTCGCAAGGACGAGGGCGGCGACGACCAGCCCGGAGATGAGGAGCGCCTTCCGCATCGCTCTACGCCGTGGCCGACGCGAGCTCGCCGGGAGTCGGGTCGAAGGTCGGGGAGTAGCCGACGGCGCGGCCGGCGGGCGCTCCGAGGACGAGAGCGAGCTTCTGGAGCTTGTGCGGAACGGCCGGCAGGCGCACGTCGTCGAAATGATGGTTGGCGATGACCGCGAGGCGGATCGGGTTCGGCATGCCCTTGCGGTTCGTCTTGCCCGCGGCCGCGAGCCGGTACATCGTCGCGATCAGCCGCTCGAACTGGAGCGCCGGGGTCACGACGCAGATGAACCGAACCTCGCCGTCGCCGGCGTTCCAGAACTTGTGCGCGGTGCCGGGCTCGACCACGATGGTCTCGCCCGCGCCGAGCTCGACCTTCTCCTTGCCGCGGCGCATGCCCAGCGTTCCCTCGAGCACCTCGAAGCGCTCGGTCTGGAACGGGTGCAGGTGCGCTGAGGCGACGAACCCGCCCGGCTGCACGATCGTCTCGAAGACGACCCGCTCGCCGTTCGTCTCGGCAGAGGTCTCGTGGAAGACGATCCGCTCGCCGGTGACGGGATTCTCGATCTGATCTCCTGCGTGGAACACCTGTTGACCTCCTCGTGGTTGACACGAAGAGCCTCTCGCGTTGCCGCTTCGGTTTCGTCAGCCTGGAGGGCCATCCGCACTCCGCCGCGCGGCGGATTTGCGCCTCGTCCCTAAGAAGGAGACGCGCCGGGCTGCACGATCCCCGACTCGTACGCGAGGACGACCGCCTGCACGCGGTCGCGGACGTCCAGCTTCATCAGGACGTGGGCGACGTGGGTCTTGACCGTCGTCTCGCTGACGAAGAGCTCCTTGGCGATCTCCGCGTTCGAGAAGCCGCGCGCGATGAGACGCAGCACCTCGACCTCACGCGACGTCAGCTCCGCGAGACCGGCCGGCTGCTCGGTTCGTGTCGGCGCAGCGCGGACGAACTCCTCGATCAGCCGCCGCGTGATCGACGGCGCGAGAAGCGCGTCGCCGTTCGCCACCGCGCGGATGCCGTCGATCAGCTGCTCGGGCGGCACGTCCTTCAGGAGGAAGCCGCTCGCGCCCGCCCGCAGCGCGTCGTAGACGTACTCGTCCATGTCGAACGTCGTCAGCATCACGACCTTCGTCGAGCTTGCGCCGTTCGAGAGCAGCCGGCGCGTCGCCTCGATTCCGTCGAGCTCGGGCATTCGGACGTCCATCAGGACGACGTCGGGCTCGAGCCGGAGCGCCTCCTCGATCGCCTGCGCGCCGTCCGGTGCCTCGCCCACGACCTCGATGTCGGTCTCGGCCTCGAGGATCATGCGAAAGCCCGTACGGACCAGCGCCTGGTCGTCGACGATCAGGACGCGAACGCTCACGCAGCCGTGACCGGCAGGTGCGCGCGCAGCTCGTAGCCGCCGAGCGCCGTCGGCCCGGCCTCGAGCTTGCCGCCGCAGACCGACACGCGCTCGCGCATGCCGACGAGCCCGTGTCCGCTCCCGCCGCCGTTTCCGTCGCCGGTGCCGTTGTCGCGGACGACCGAGCTCGACGCCGTCCCCCTCGTAGCGGACGAGCACCTCGGCCTGCGTCGCATTCGCGTGCTTCAGCGCGTTCGTCAAGCCCTCCTGCACGAGCCGGTACGCCGTCAGGTCGATCCCGGCCGGAAGCGGCGAGGCCTCGCCCTCGACGTTGAGCTGGGTCGGCAGTCCCGCCTCGCGCGTCTGCTCGACGAGCTTCCTCACGTGCTCGAGGCTCGGCTGCGGCACGAGCGCGGGCGCCTCCTCCGGCCGACGTAGGACGCCGACCAGCCGGCGCATCTCCGCGAGCGCCTCCCGCCCGGTCTGCTCGACGACGAGCAGCGCCTCGCGCTCGCGCTCCTGCTCGGGCGTCAGCAGCCTGCGCACGGCCGACGCCTGAACGGTCATGACGCTGACCGAGTGGCCGACGACGTCGTGGAGCTCGCGCGCGATGCGCGCCCGCTCCTCGGCAACGGCGGCGCGGGCCTCGGCCTCGCGCTCGCGCTCGAGGTGCTCCGCGCGCTGGATCGCCTGGGCAGCCGCCGAGAGCTGGCTCCCGAGCGCCAGGCCCGCGAGCCACGCGATCGTGAAGACGAAGGCGATGAAGCCGAAGTCGCCGAGCCACTGAGTCGGGTCGTTGTGGACGACGAATGCTGCGGCCCCGAGTGCGATCGCGAGGCCCATCGGCGATCGCTGGCGGTGAAAGAGCATTCCGAACAGGAAGGTCGCGGAGAGAACGCCGACGAAGTTCGCCGAACGTATAGGTGGGGAGCTTTCCGTCGATGACGGATCCGACGACGGCGATGACGAAAACCGCGGCAGGGGCTCCGAACGGGTAACGCCGCCGCGCGAGCAGCGGGAGGATCATCGCCGCGGCCCACGGCGCGTACAGCCAGGTCGGGCCGGTGAGCTTTCCGTCGCTGTCGTCGAGGCGGAAGGCGACCTCGACCGCTGCGAGGATCGCGATTCCGACGATGACGAGATCGAACCAGTGGCGCCGCCACGCGTTCCATACGACCTTCGTCATGTAACGAAGGTAACTCACGCGGCGCCGTAGCGCATCGGCCGTGCGGACGACGGCGAATCGTCCTCGAGGACGACCCCGAATCGCGCCTGCGGCCGACGTTCCGCCGTGCGGCGGCGCGACACGATGGACGCACTCCCAGATGAGACGAAAGGACTGACATGAACGCAGCGATCCAGACCGTGCTCTCCGACGAGCGCGTCCTCCGCAGGAACGGCACGCCGGCCGTGGTCGCGGCCCACGAGCTGACCCGGCGCTACGGCGACGGCGACACCGCCGTCGACGCGCTGCGCGGCGTCTCCCTCGAGATTCCCGCCGGCGAGCTGACGGCCGTGATGGGGCCGTCCGGCTCCGGCAAGTCGACGCTCATGCACACGCTCGCGGGCCTGGACAAGCCGACCTCGGGAACCGTCGAGATCGCCGGACAGGAGATCACGTCTCTCGGCGACACCGACCTGACGAAGTTGCGCCGGTCGCACATCGGCTTCGTCTTCCAGTTCTTCAACCTCCTGCCGATGCTGAACGCCGAGGAGAACGTGACCCTGCCGCTCGCGATCGCCGGCGAGAAGCCGGACAAGCAGTGGCTCGAGACCCTGCTCGCCGACGTCGGCCTCGCCGACCGCCGCAAGCACCGCCCGTCGGAGCTCTCCGGCGGTCAGCAGCAGCGCGTGGCGATCGCTCGCGCGCTCGTCTCGCGCCCGACCGTCCTCTTCGCAGACGAGCCGACGGGGAACCTCGACTCCGCAACGAGCGGCGAGATCCTCGAGCTCCTGCGCAACTCGGTGAAGTCGCGCGGCCAGACCACGGTCATGGTCACGCACGACCCGCGCGCGGCGACGATCGCCGATCGCATCCTCTTCCTCGCGGACGGGTTGATCGTGCGCGAGCTCGAGGGCGCCTCGCAGCACGAGATCCTCGAGACGCTGAAGGAGGTGCAGGAGTCATGAGGCGCGTCGCCCTCAAGGGGCTCGCCTGGCGCAAGGTCCGCGGCGTCCTCACGGCACTCTCGATCGTCCTGGGAGTCGCCATGGTCAGCGGCGCCTTCGTCATCACGGACACGATGAAGAAGGCGGCGAACGAGCTCGAGTCGAGCTCCTACGCCGGCATCGACGGCATCGTCACCGGCGTTGCCGGCTTCCGCGACGACAACAGCTGGCAGAAGACGCCGTCGATCTCGCAGTCGCTCGTCGCGCGCGTGCAGCGCGTGCCGCAGGCCGGCACGGTCGTCGGCTCGGTCCTCGACCAGGCGAAGCTCGTGAACGAGAAGGGCGAGGTGATCGGCTCGCCGCCGAACTTCGCCGTCGGCATCGACGCCGGCGGGTCGGGCGTCCAGCGCGTCAACCCGCTCTCGCTTCGGTCGGGACGGTGGGCGGCGCGGCCGGGCGAGGTGGCAATCGATGCGGGAACGGCCAAGCGCGAGCACCTGGCCGTCGGCGACACCGTCGGCGTCGTCGCGACCGGGCCCGTGAGCAGGTTCACGATCGTCGGCCTCGTGAAGTGGGGGAATCTCGACTCGCTCGGCACGGCGACTGTCGCGGCGTTCGACCTGAAGACGTCTCAGGCGCTCTTCGACAAGCGCGGCGAGGTCGATTCGATCTCGGTCGCGGGTCGCGCCGGCGTTACGCCGCCCGCGGTTCGCGCGGCCGTCGCGCGCGCGCTCGCAGGAACGTCCACGAAGGTGCAGACGGCGAGGCAGGCGGACCCGTTCGACTTCAAGGGTCTCGAGAGCTTCGTCAAGTTCATCAAGTTCTTCCTGCTCGCGTTCGCCGGGGTCACGCTGTTCGTCGGCGCGTTCATCATCTTCAACACGTTCTCGATCACCGTCGCGCAGCGGACGCGCGAGTTCGCGTTGCTGCGGACGATCGGGGCCTCGCGGCGGCAGGTGCTGCGCTCGGTGGTCCTCGAGGCGCTCGTCATCGGCCTCGCGGCGACGATCGCGGGGGCCGCGCTCGGCGTCGGGATCGCGAAGCTGCTGAACGCCGTGATGAACATGGTCCAGATCGATCTGCCGCAGGCGGGCACGGTGTTCGCCCTCCGGACAGTCCTCGTGTGTCTGCTGGTCGGTGTGGCCGTCACCGTCGTCGCCGGACTGATCCCTGCCGTGCGGGCCACACGGGTTCCGCCGGTGGCCGTGCTTCGCGAGGGGGCGAACCTGCCGTCGACGCGGCTCTCGCCGGTGACGCCCTTCGTCGCGCTCGCCGCGATCCTCGGCGGGTTCGGGTTGCTCGTCTTCGGCATGTTCTCGCACGGCGGCGCCGCTGCCGTCCACGTGCTGTCGGCGGCCGTGGGAACGCTCGCGATGTTCGTCGGGCTGGCGTTGCTCGCACCTCGTCTCGTGCGCCCGATCGCCTGGGCCGTGGGCGCTCCGGCAGCGCGCTTCGCCGGCGCCCCGGGACGTCTCGCCCGCGAGAACGCCACCCGAAACCCCGGCCGTACGGCGGTGACGGCGTCGGCGCTGATGATCGGGCTCGCGCTCGTCACCTTCGTCACCGTCCTCGCACAGGGAATCCGGACCTCGTGGGGCTCGACCGTGCGGAAGCAGGTCTCGGCGGACTACATCCTCACCACGAGCTCCGGCTGGGACTCGTTCTCGCCCGCCGCGGCGGCGACGCTCGCGGCGCGCCCGGGCGTGGAGAGCGTCTCGAGCGTCCGCAGCGCGGCGATCAAGGTCGGAAATTCGAGGACGACTCTCACCGGCCTCGACACCGCAAACGTCAACCGGTTCTTCCACTTCAGCTGGGTCGACGGCTCGAATGCGACGATCGGAGCGCTGGGGAGCAACGGCGCGATCCTGCTGAAGAGCTTCGCCGAGGACCACCGCCTGGCCGTCGGCGATCGGTTCCGCGTCCAGTCGCCGGACGGCAAGCGAGTCGGCCTCGTCGTACGTGGGATCCACAAGCCAAGGGGCCTCGACTCGCTGCTCGGCAGCGTCGCAGTCTCGAACCGCGTTTACGGGACGCTCTTCACGCACCCGCGGAACACGATGGCGTTCGTGGCGACGCAGAACGATGCCTCGCGCGCCGCGCTCGAGTCGGTGCTGAACCGGTACCCGGACGTCTCGCTGAACACGGAGTCGCAGTTCGTCGCGGACCAGAACGCCTGGATCGACAGCATGCTGAAGCTGCTCTACGTCCTGCTCGGGCTCTCCGTGCTCGTGAGCCTCTTCGGCATCGTGAACACGCTCGTGCTCTCGATCGTCGAGCGGACGCGGGAGCTCGGCGCGCTCCGCGCGGTGGGCATGACGCGGCGCCAGGTGCGGCGGATGATCCGCCACGAGAGCGTGATCACGGCGCTCATCGGAGCGACGATGGGCCTCGCGCTCGGGATCGGGCTCGGAGCCCTCGTCATCAGGCGTCTCTCCGACTACTCGGTCTCGACCGGCGGCGACGGAATGCACCTGGCGGTGCCGGTCGTGTCGCTGATCGTCTTCGCCCTCGCTGCGGTCGCGGCGGGCGTGCTGGCCGCCGTCCTGCCTGCGCGCCGCGCCGGTCGGCTGAACGTTCTCGCCGCCCTGCAATACGAATAGCCGAACCTGCTCTGGGCGGCTCGGCGCCTGGTACTCACGGGGGCGGCGCTCGCCGCCCCCTGGGCAGGTCACGTGGCAAGGGCTACGATCCGGCCTGTGGCGGAGCGGGTCGTGGGGGATGCGGTCGGCGATCTTTTCAGCGGACGCGAGGAAGTCGCTCGGCTCGAGCTGCTCGTGGACGCGGCGGGGCGGCTCTTCGACACGCTCGACCTCGACGAGGTTCTGCCCGAGGTACTCGCCCTCGCGCGCGACACGCTCGCCGCCGATGCTTACTCGCTCTGGAGCCGAGATACGGTGGGCGACACCTGGTCGCTCCGGGCGAGCGACGGTCTCTCCCGCCGAATACGTCAACGCCGCACCGCTCGCCATTCAGGGCAACACGGCCAGGATCTCGCTCGACGGCCCGCTCGTCGTGGACGACATCGCGGCCACCGAATGGCTGAACGACGAGCACAAGGCCGCCCATGCCGCCGAGGGGACGCACGCGATGCTGGCGATGCCCCTGCGGCACCGCGGCGAGGTGCTCGGGACGCTCGTCTTCTACTCGCGCCGCTCCCGCAGCTTCGGCGAGTTCGAGCTGCGCGCGGCGAGCGCAACCGCGAGCCTCGCTGCGGCTGCGATCGGGACGGCACGCGTCTACGAGGAGCAGGCGCGCCTCGCCGAGGACCGCCGCCTGATCGTCGAGGCGAGCGAGCAGCTCACCACCTCCCTCGACTACGAGACGACGCTGGCGACGCTCGCGGACCTCGTGGTGCCGACGCTTGCCGACTGGTGCGTGGTCGACGTCGTCGCGCCGGACGGCTCGATCGAGCGGCTGGCGGTCGCGCACCGCGACCCGGCGAGGGTGGAGCAGGCGAAGCGGCTCATCGCGAAGCTGCCCGTCGATCCGAGCTCGCCGCGGGGTGTTCCGAGCGCGATCCGAACCCAGGAGCCGGTGCTCGTCGCCGAGATCTGCGAGGCCGAGTTGGAGGAGCGGTATGCAGACCGGCCGACGCTGCTCGCCGAGCTCCGCGGCCTCGGGCTCAGGAGCTACATGACGGTGCCTCTCGTGGCGCGCGGAGTCTCGCTCGGCGCGATCACGTTCGTCGCCGCGGAATCCGGGCGGACGTACGGCGAAGCGGACCTGACGCTCGCGCAGGAGCTTGCGCGCCGCGCGGCGATCGCCGTAGACAACGCCCTCCTCTACCGCGATGCGATTCTCAACGAGAGCCAGGTGCGCTTCCTCGCCGAAGCGGACAGCGTTCTCAACGAGTCGCTCGACTACGACACGACGCTCGCAAGCCTCGCCCGGCTCGCCGTGCCGCAGGTGGCCGACTGGTGCATCGTCGACATCGTCGAGGGAGCGGAGATCCGCCGCGTCGCCGTCGCGGCCGCAGACGAGGAGAAGCAGCGCGCGCTGGAAGAGCCTCCAGCGGGACTTCCCGCCGACGTGGGACTCTCCGCAGCCGGCGGCTCAGGCGCTCCGACAGGGCGGCGCCGTGATCCTCGAGGAGTTCGACCGCCAGGTGCTCGTCGACACCGTCGTCGACGACCGGCACCTCGCGATCCTCGAGGTGCTCGATCCGCATTCGGTCATCGCCCTGCCGCTGATCGCGCGCGGCGAGATGCTCGGCGCGATCACCTTCGCCTGGTCGCAGACCCGGCGCCGTTACAGCCGTCGCGACCTGCCGCTGATCGAGGACCTCGCGTCCAGGGCCGCGCTCGCGGTCGACAACGCCCGCCTGTACGCCCGGGAGCGTGCGACGGGCAATCAGCTCGCGTTCCTCGCGCGAGATGAGCTCCCTGCTCGCCGGCTCGCTCGATTACGAGACCACCCTCGCCAACGTCGCTCAGCTCGTCGTGCCGCAGTTCGCCGACTGGTGCGCGGTCGACATCGTCGGCGACGACGGCGACCTGAGGCGACTCGCCGTCGTCCACAAGGATCCCGACAAGACGGAGTGGGCGGTGCGGTCGCGCGACTTCCATGCCCCGACCGTGGACGAGCCGGAGGGCACCGCCCGCGTAGCCCGCACCGGCGAGCCGGTCCTCTACAGGCGCATCTCGGCCGAGCTGCTCGAGACGACGGCGCAGCGACCCCGCGTCAGCTCGAGGTGCTGCGCCAGCTGGGCATGGCGTCGGCGATGGTCGTGCCGATGAAGGCCCGCGGCCGCACGCTCGGCGCGCTGATGCTCGTCTCGTCCGATCCTGCGCGGCTCTACGACGACGAAGCGCTGACCTTCGCGGAGCACCTGGGGCGGCGCGCCGCCACGGCGGTCGACAACGCGCTGCTCTACAGGCATTCCGAGCAGCGCGCGCAGGCGGCGCGGGCGCTGACGTTCGTCGCCGACGGCGTGATGCTGGTCGACGACGTCGGCATCGTTCAGATCTGGAACGCAGCCGCCGAGGTGGTCACGGCACTTCCGGCGGCCCACGTCGTCGGCCGCCCGGTCGCCGAGGCGATTCCCGGATGGACGGCCATCGAGACGCACGTGCCGGTGTCCGCAGGCCCCGGAACGCTCCGTGCCGAGACCGTTCCGATCGAGTTCGCGCAGGGCGAGCGCTGGCTGTCGATCTCCGGCGTGGCCTTCCCGGGCGGAACCGTCTACGCCTTCCGCGACCTGACCGAGGAGCGGCGCGTCGAGCGCCTGAAGAGCGAGTTCGTCTCGACGATCTCCCACGAGCTCCGCACGCCGCTCGCCGCGATCTACGGCGCCGCGCTCACGCTCCGGCGCAAGGAGCCCGCGTTGGAGGCGCAGCGCGAAGGATTGCTCGACATCATCGCGTCGGAGGCCGAGCGGCTCGCGAGGATCGTCAACGACATCCTCTGGGTCAGCAGGCTCGAGTCGGGGACCATGCAGGCGACCGTCGAGAGCTGCGACGCAGCCGAGCTCGCAGTCACGGTCGTCGCGGCAGCCGATGCGCACCGGCCGGGCAACCTGACGATCGCCCTCGAGACCGAGCCCAACCTGCCTCCGGTCGCGGCCGACTCCGACAAGCTTCGCCAGATCCTCTCGAACCTGATCGACAACGCCGTCAAGTACTCGCCGGACGGCGGGGTCGTGAAGCTCGCGGTCACGCACGACGAGAGTTTCGTGAGATTCGCCGTCAGCGACGACGGCCTCGGCATTCCGCCCGCCGAGCACCCCAGGATCTTCGAGAAGTTCTATCGCCTCGATCCGGAGCTCACCCGCGGGGTCGGCGGAACCGGGCTCGGCCTCTACATCACCCGCGAGCTCGTGCGCCTGATGAACGGGCGCGTGAGCGTCGAGTCGACGGAAGGGGCCGGCTCGATCTTCCGCGTCGACCTTCCGATAGCTCGGTAGGGAGGGACCGCACAGACGCGCGCCCCCGGAGGCGCGCGCGTCCGCAGTCAACTCCTTGCGGCCTCCGGTTAGTAACCGGGCGGGGCGTCGTCCACGTACGTCGTGCGCCGCCGCGTTCCGCCAACGCCGCCCCACGACGACCAGAAGATCATCGAGAGGACCAGGCCGACGATTCCCACGATCAGCAGGATCACGCCGACGGTCTGAATGCTCACGCCCGAGACGGTCGCGGTGACCGCCCACGTGAGGATCGCCCCCGCCGCGATCAGAAGAATGCTGACACCAACTCCCATGAGTCCTCCTTGGTTTGATTCATACGCGCCGGGAGAGCCTCCGGGCGAGTTCGTGAATACAACGACCGAGAGGGCGTCGGAGGTACGCATCCGTTGGCGAGTTCCCCACGGGACACGATAGGCTCGCGCTCGCAAATGCGCCGGGGTGCAATTGTCCAACTGACGCTGCTCGCGCTGATCATCGGCGGCATCGTCGCTGCGGTCGCCGTGATCCCGAACTGGCTGCCGCCTGCCGCGTCGGAACAGGCCGACCGGATCCACTTCGTCTTCTGGTACGTGACGATCATCTGCATCGTCATCTACGCGATCGTCCTCGCGGTCCTCCTCTACTCCGCGTACAAGTTCCGCGCGGCGCCCGACGACGATTCCGACGGCAAGCCTTTCCACGGACACACGGGCCTCGAGATCGGCTGGACGGCGATCCCGTTCGCACTCGTGACGTCAATGGCAATCGTCTCCGCCGTCGTCCTCGCACGGAACGACCGTAAGGGCGACAACCCGCTGAAGGTCGACGTCACCGCCCAGCAGTTCGCGTGGACCTTCAAGTACCCCGACCAGAACAACCTGACGACGAACGTGCTGCGCCTGCCGATCGACCGCCCGGCCAGCTTCACGCTGCGGGCTCTCGACGTGCTGCACTCGTTCTGGGTGCCGCAGATGTCGCAGAAGCAGGACGCCGTCCCGGGCACGACCACGAGGGTGACGATCACCCCGAACAAGCTCGGAACGTTCCCGATCATCTGCACCGAGCTCTGCGGGCTCGGTCACGCCGTCATGCGCTCGAACGTGGTGGTCATGCGGCAGTCGGACTTCGACGCGTGGGCGAAGCGCGGGTCGCAGGCCGGCGGCGGTGGGGCGGCGGCGGCGGTGGCGGCGGCTCGGCTGCAGGGAAGACCGTCTTCGTCAACAACGGGTGCGGGGCGTGCCACACGCTGAAGGCGGCGGGAAGCACCGGAACGGTCGGGCCCGATCTCGATAAGCTGGTTCAGTACGCGCAGCAGGCAGGAAAGCCGCTCGAGTCGTTCACCAGAGAGTCGATCGTCAATCCCGATGACTACGTCGAGAAGGGCTATCCGCCGAACGTGATGCCGCATACCTTTTCGTCCCTGCCGAAGGCGCAGCTGGACGCGCTCGTCACTTACATCGTCGACTCTGCGAAGGGAGCGAAGTGAGCCACGTCGAGACGAACGGGCATGCCGCCCACGCACATCACGCGCCCTCGCCCCCGCCGACGGGCCTGCGGAGGCTGACGGCCCCCGGCTGGATCCGCGCAGCGTGGATGATGGCGCTGTTCTGGGCGATCGGGGCGGGCATCGTCGTCGCCCTACGTGCATACGCGGGCTGGCACCCGCTCTGGGAGTGGCAGGTCATCGTCGCTGTCGCGTTCCTGACGGCGATGCCGATCGGCTTTCTCGCAGGTCTCGGCGCGTTCGACTACTGGGTCCACTACGCGCTCGGCGGCGAGACGCGACCGGAGGATCACTCGTCCCACGGCGCGACGAGCTGGAAGAGCTACTTCCACGTCAACACCGACCACAAGGTGATCGGCGTCCAGTACATCGGGACGACCTTCTTCTTCTTCATCCTGGGCGGCCTTGCGGCGATGATCGTCCGAGCCGAGCTCGCGCAGCCGGGGATGCAGGTGACCGACACCCAGGGCTACAACGGCTTTTTCACGATCCACGCGACGCTGATGATCTTCCTGTTCATCATCCCGGCCTTCGCGGGGCTGGCGAACTACGTCGTGCCGCTGATGCTCGGCGCGCCCGACATGGCGTTCCCGCGGCTGAACGCGCTGTCGTTCTGGCTGCTCCCGATCGCGGGATTCATGCTCATCGGCTCGTTCCTCGCCCCGGGCGGGCCGCCGGCCGCGGGCTGGACCGGCTACGCCACCCTCTCGACGCACCAACCCATGGGCACGACCTTCTTCAACATGGCGGTGCAGTGGGCCGGCGCGAGCTCGATCATGACGGCCCTCAACTTCCTCGTCACGATCATCACGATGCGCGCGCCGGGGATGACGTTCTGGCGGATGCCGCTCCTCGTCTGGGCGAACTTCACGACGTCCCTGCTCGTCGTCCTCGCTACGCCCTTCATCGCCGGTTCGCAGTTCATGGTGATGTTCGACCGCGTGATGCACACGAACTTCTTCAACCCGGCGGAAGGCGGGAACGTCCTGTCCTACCAGCACATCTTCTGGTTCTACTCCCACCCGGCGGTCTACATCATGATCCTGCCCGGGTTCGGGATCATCAGCGAGGTGATCTCCGTCTTCTCGCGGAAGCCGATCTTCGGCTACCGGCTGATGGCGTTGTCGCTGCTCGCGATCCTCGTCCTCGGCTTCTCCGTGTGGGCGCATCACATGTTCGTGAGCGGCATGGCCGGCTACCTGCGCGTGCCGATGATGATCACGACGCTGCTGATCGCCGTGCCGACGGGAGTGAAGGTCTTCAACTGGTTGGGCACGCTGTGGGAGGGGCGCATCCACTTCGCGACACCCATGCTGTGGGCGCTCGGCTTCATCTCGACGTTCGTCATCGGCGGCCTGTCCGGCGTCTACCTCGGAGCGGTGCCGATCGACATCCACACGAGCGACACGTACTTCATCGTGGCGCACATCCACTACGTCCTCTTCGGCGGCGCGTTCTTCACGATCATGGCCGGCGTCTACTACTGGTTCCCGAAGATGACGGGCCGGATGTACAACGAGACGCTCGGGAAGATCCACTTCTGGACGACCTTCGTCGCGTTCAACCTCACGTTCTTCCCGATGCACCTGATCGGGACGCAGGAGATGCCTCGCCGCGTCGCCGACTACGTACCTCGGTTCGCCGACTGGAACCTCTTCATCTCGATCTGCTCCTTCGCCCTCGGCGCCTCGATCATCGTCTTCTTCTACAACGTCATCCACTCGTGGAAGTACGGCCCGATCGCGCCGGGTAACCCGTGGCGCGCGCTCACGCTCGAGTGGCAGGTGACCTCGCCGCCGCCGGTCTTCAACTTCGACCAGATCCCGCAGGTGATCGGTAGCCCGTACGAGTACGGCGTGCCGGGCGCGCGGCACGCGCTGCTGAACGGCGATCGGACGCACGAGCTCGAGGAAGTCGGAAGGTGAGTCGGGCCTAGTGGCGGCGGAAGCAGCAGCAGTCGAGCATCACGGTCCTCCAGCCGCGCATCAGAGCTCGCGCGTCAGCTCCACGACGCTCGGGATGCTGCTCTTCATCGCGTCGGAGGTCATGCTCTTCGGCTCGTTCTTCACGGCGTACTTCTTCGTGCGGGTCGTCGATTCGTACCCGTGGCCGCCCGAGGGCTTCGAGCTTCCGCGCTACGTCGCCGGCATCAACACAGCGATCCTCGTCACCTCGAGCTTCACGATCCACTGGGCGCTCCAGTCGATCCGCCGCGGGAACCGCGCCGGGCTTCAGGCGGGGCTCGTGCTGACCTTCCTCATGGGCCTGACGTTCCTGCTGACCCAGGTGATCGAGTACGCACGCGTGGGCTTTGCGCCGCACGACAACGCCTTCACGACGGTCTTCTTCTCCCTGACGGGTCTGCACGGCGCCCACGTGTTCGTCGGCCTGACGATCCTGCTCTTCGCGACGATCCGGGCCTTCCGCGGCCACTTCTCGGCGGCGCACCACCACGGCGTCGAGCTGCCCGGCATCTACTGGCACTTCGTCGACGTCATGTGGATCGTCGTGTACACGACGGTTTACATCCTCTAGGCGAGGTCAATAAGGAATAACGTGGGGAATCCGTTCAGAAGCGAAGCGGATGCCTTCCGCTTTCTGCTGCTGACGATCGGCTACTGCGCGTTGATCGCGATCGGCGCCGTGATCAACATGTGGCTGGGCATCGCGGTCTTCGTCGTGCTCACGCTCGCCGCGGTGTATGCCGTGTTCCTGCGGTCGAGGCCGGAGCCGCCGCCGCGCGCGTCGCGCCGACGCTCTCGCATCCCGACGACGAGAAGCGGATCCTCGTCATCGCCAACGAGACACTCGAGGGCGAGACGCTGCACGAGATGATCAGGCGCAAGGGCGAGGGTTACCGGCCGAACGTGCTGGTCGTCGCGCCCTCGCAGCCGTCGGTGCTCCAGCACCTCGCCTCGGACGAGGACGGGGCGCGAGCTGGAGGCGCGCGAGCGCCTCGACAACAGCCTGGCGAAGCTCCGCGCAGCGGGAATCGCGGCGCGCGGCGAGGTCGGCGAGGCCGACCCGATCCAGGCGATCGAGGACGCGCTCAGGACCTTCGGGCCGGACGAGGTGATCATGTCGACGCATCCCGAAGGCCGGTCGCACTGGCTCGAGCAGGGTGTGGTCGAGAAGGCGCGCGAACGCTTTGCGGTGCCGATCACGCACGTCGTCGTCGACGTGAACGCGCACCACGCCGAGGTCAGGTAGCCGCTCCCCACGGCAACGCGCTCCAGAGAGCCGGACCGGGGCGCTCGGGCTGCCAGTGCGGGAACCGCTCGTATGCCTCTGCGGCTGACGTCGTCTCGGTCTCGACGCCGGCGCCGTGCCGTAACGCCGGCTCCGAACGCGGGTAGACGATCTGCCGCTCGCCGGTTCTTGCGCCTGTCATGAGGATCACGCACGGGCTGTCGCCGGCACCGACGAAGACGTGCTCGGTGCCGGGCGGGCAGTGCACGAAGTCCCACGCCCGCAGCAGCCGCTCCTCGCCTTCGACGACGAGCAGGCACTCGCCGGACAGCACGAGGAAGGCTTCCTGGTTCGACTCGGCGTGGTACATGCCGCTCGGCTGCCCGGGCTGGATCACGCTGAGCGCGAGCCCGATCTGAGGAAAGTGCCGGGTCGGCCGCTCCGGGTGCCGGCGAAGCACCGGTCGGTTCGCCTCGAAAACGCACTTGGCGCCGAAGCTGTCGTTCGTCGTCCACGCGGCGTCGCGGACGTCGACGACGAACCAGCCTTCGCCCGTCGGCGCGAGGCCGGAGTCGAGCTCCTCGAGGCGTGCCTCCTCGACCATCGCTACGGACTATGCCCCACGAGATGGCCGAGCTCGCCGGACAACGTCGCCAGCTTCTCGGGCTCCAGGGAATAGACGACGTAGTACCCCTCGCGCCTGCTCGACAGGAGGCCGTTCCCGGCGAGCAGCCGCAGCTGCTTCGATGCGCCGGCATCCGTCAGGCCGACGAGCGGGGCCAGCTCCTGCGTGCTCCGCGGCCGCTGCGCGACGAGCTCGAGGATGCGGAGGCGAGTCGGGTCCGCCAGCGCCTTGAGGAGCTGGACGAGCTGCGGCGGAGTCGCGCGCCGGAGGCCGGCGACGAGGTGAGGCGCGCGATAGACCACGGTCAGCGGCCAAGGCGCATCGCAGTTGACTCGCACGTGCGGCCAGACGTAGACGCTCGGCACGAGCAGCAGCGGATTGCGCGGGCCGACTGGAACGCGGTGATCGTGGGGAATGTCGAGGCCGAAGCTGCGACCGCCGGGATCCACGCGAAGCTGCGGCGCGAGCGAGAGCAGAAACGGATGAAGCCCGTCGGCGGCGATCTGCGCGCCCCGCGATCACGACGCTTTCCGCCAGCCTCGGCTCGATGCGCTCCCATTCCCTCGCGAACGCTTCCTCCCAGTAGCTCTCGAGGAGCGAGGCGAACCGGTCGATGAGTCGGGCGGGATCGTCGAAGAGGAGTGCCGCGGCGCGACGGCTCTCGGCGCCGTGCACGCCTGCTCGCTTCAACGCGAGGGCTCGCACCTCGGGTGACGACAGGATGCGGCGCCTCGGCGGACGCGTGCCGCCGCCGTGGTCGTAGATCGGGCGCAGCAGCTCGAACGCGACGACGTCGGTGCGCAGGCGGCGCAGCCTGGCGACCTCGACGCAGAACCCGTCGTAGCCCGTGTCCGCGGTCGGAAGGAGGCAGTCGGGAATCGCCGCGCGGTAGAGGAACGACAGCGCGGAGATCTCGCGCCGAAGCGACGGCGGGAGGCGCCGCATCGCCCGCACCCATTCGTGCTGAAGGGCGTGATGCTTCGGCTCGGCCAGGACGTGGAGGCTGAGCACGCTCTCCAACAGGGGCGAATAGCCGAACGCGACCGCGCCGTCCTCCTCGTCGCCGAGCTCGAAGCGAAGCGCCATCGCCGAACCTTCGACCTCGCGGCTCTGCAGGTCAAGGACGCTCCCTTCGATCCTCTCTTGAGCGAATCAGTTGACCGGACGTCTCCTGCCCTCGACCCTTGAGCCATGCGCAAGGCGATCCTCCTCTGTCTCCTCCCGCTCGCTCTCGGCGCCTCCCCGAGCGCAAGCGGCGAAGCCGACCTGCCGCTTCTGGTCGGAACGGTCGGACCGGGATTCACGATCGATCTCGCGGACGCGCAGGGGAAGCACGTGTCGATCCTCACGGAAGGCAAGTACCAGCTGCTGATCCACGACCTCGCCGACGTGCACAACTTCGTGCTGGGCAGCCAGTCGAACGGCGCCCGCCTGGCCTCTGACCGAGGTGCCGTTCGTCGGCGACATGACCTTCACGATCGATCTCGCTCCGGGGCCGTACGCATACGCCTGCTCGCCGCACTTCGATGTGATGAACGGGCACTTCATCGTCGTTCCGGCAGCGCCGCCGCCTGACACGACGAAGAGGCTGAGCGCGAAGGTCACCTCGAAGGCGCTGTCGCTGAGCTCGACGAAAGCGACGGCCGGGAACTACAAGCTGACGGTGGCCGATCGTTCGAAGGCGCGCAACTTCCACCTCGTCGGGCCCGGAGTGAACCGCCGCACGAGCAAGGCCTTCACCGGCAGCGTCACGTGGCGCCTGGTGCTCGAGACGGGGACGTACCGGTTCGGGAGCGACCCTCGGCTGTCAGGCCGTCTCGTCGTGCGCGACGGTTGAGAGGAGAGCTCCGCTACTTCGCGGAAGCGGCGAGGTACACCACGAGGGCGTCGAGCGTGCTTCTCCGGAAGCGACGCGAAGCTCCGGCATGACGCCCTTCGGATACCCCTTCTCGACGTAGTCGTTCGGGTGCGACGATCGACTCGTGGATGAAGTCATCGAGCGGCTTGTCCGCGTCGGCAGCGTAGGTCTTCAGCTTGTCGAGATCCGGGCCGACCTTCCCGGTGGCTCCGGCGGCGGCCGAGCGTGTGGCACGAGCTGCAGCCGTTGTCCGTGAACGCCTTCTTCCCCGCCGCAGTGGCCGCTCCGCCGCCGCCGCCCGAGGACTCGGGCGGGGTCGTCGTCGCGGGCGGAGCTCGAGGCCGTCACGGAGTTCTTCGGACTGCCGGCGACGTAGGCGACGTACGCGGCCACGTCGTCCACGTCCTCGCCTTCGACGAGGTCCTTCGGCATCGTCGGGCCTTTTTCCGCCGTGGTAGTCGCCCGGGAACTGGATCTGGTCGGCGACGACCTGGCGGAAGGTCGACTCCTCGAATCCCTGCGCTCGGTCGGGCGCGAAGGCCGCGTCGAGGTTGGGCCCGATCGTCCCGACCGCCTTTGCGTCCTCTGAGCGTGTGGCACGCGGCGCACTTCTCGGTGAAGAGCTGCTTGCCGTGCGCCTTGTCGGCGTCGGCGCCGACGAGCCCGCCCGTCCCGGAGCCGCAGCCGGCCGAGACGAGCGCGAGTACGGCTAGGGCAGCGGCGGCCGCAGCCCTCACTAGGCCGTCGACGCTCCGATCGTTGACACGGCTTCCTCGCGCGACGGGTAGATCGTGAAGACGCGGTCGAGACCGGTGATCTCGAAGATCTTCGTGATGTTCCGGTCGCTGCAGACGAGCGAGAGCTGGCCGTCGTTCGAGCGCAGGCGCTTCACGCCGCCCACGAGCACGCCGAGCGTCGTCGAGTCGATGAAGGTCGTGTTCGTGAAGTCCACGATCACGTCCTTCCCGCCCTGGCCGATCACCTCGAGCAGCTGCTGCTTGAACTCGGGAGCCGTGTACAGGTCGACCTCGCCCGCGAGCGAGATGACGTAGGCGTTCTCGTTGACCTGTTCCGTCTTGATGTCGAAGTTCATATGCGGTTTTCCCCCCGGGTTCGTGTCCGCGGGAGTCTAACCGCCTGCCGTCACCGACGTACCGGTCTGCTGCGTCTGGAGCTGCTTCAGCCGCTTGCGGATCGCCGGCGCCGTCGCGTCGTCCGGTGCGAGCTGCAGGAGGCGCTTGTACGCGACGATCGCGGTCGCCGTATCGCCCGCGCGCTCCGCCGCGTCGGCGAGCGCGAACTGGATGCTCGGGTCGTTCGGCGAGAGCTTGACCACGTCCTTGTAGACCGAGACCGCCTGGCTGTAGGCGGCGGTCAACTTGCCGTAGACCGCCTGCAGCCGGGTGTTCACGTCGGCCTGCGCTGCCGTGACGATGGGATCGCTGAGCCCCTGGTAGGCCTCGCCCAGCTTCGTCGTCGAGGCGGGCGCGAAGTCGCTCGAGCTGATCAGGTTTGCGGACGACGCCTGGATCGCCTGGCCCTCGGCCTGGGCCTGCTGCGCCTTGCTCAGGAAGAGGGTGGCGAGCTGGGTCAGCCCGTCGACGTCCTTCGGGTTGACCGCCTTCAGCTGCTGGAGCGTCGCGATCGCCTCGTCGGTCTTGCCGTCGGCAGCGAGGGCGCTCGCAAGATCCTTGTACGCGGCGTAGTCCTTCGGGTTCTTCTTGATCCGCTCGCGGTCCTTCTTCGCCTGCGCCGACGAGCCGGTGCTGCTGCCGAACAGGTCGCCGAAGTTGCCCTGCAGGACGTCCGTGAGCCCGGACGTGCCCGAGCCGACGCCGAGCAAGCACGAAGCCGGCGCCGAAGACGATGACGAGCAGCACGAAGACCCAGCGCGCGTGCGCGCGGATCCTGGGGAAGAACATCGTGTCTTCGGCAAGGCCTGCGCCGCCGCTCGCGGCGCTCGGACGCTGCTCGACGCGCCGCGCCTGGCGCGCGGCCTGGCGGCGGTCAGCGCGGGCCATGTGCAGTTCTCCCCGCTCATCCGTACGAGAGTAGCGTGCGCAGACCCGAGGCCAATCGAAGGCCGCGCCGATCTCCTTCAGGCGCGTCTTCGTCGCCTCGTCGCAGAGCGCGCCCGCGACGCCGGCATCGTAGAAGTCGCGTGGATCGAGGCCGAAGGAGCAGGCCGCTTCGTAGTCCTTCGTCAGGTCGGTGCCGAACATGGCCGGGTCGTCGGTCGAGATCGAGCACGGGACGCCGGCGGCGACGAGGTGCGGCAGAGGATGCGCGTCGAGCGATGCAACGGCTCTCGTGCGCAGGTTCGAGATCGGGCAGACGTCGAGGACGATCCGGCGGTCAGCGAGCTCGGTGACGAGCGCGGGATCCTCGACGGCGCGAATGCCGTGCCTGATCCTCTCGGCGCCGAGCGAGTCGAGCGCGCCGCGCACCGACGCGGGGCCTGCGACCTCGCCTGCGTGCGGAACCGAGGCAAGTCCCTCCTCGCGGGCGACCGCGAACGGCGCCTCGTACGGCTCGGGCGGGAACTGCGCCTCGAGGCCGCCGAGGCCGACGCCGACGACGCCGCGATCGCGATACCTCGCTGCATGGCGAACGACCGCGTGCGCTTCCTCGAGCGTGAAACCGCGGACGATGTCGGGCGTCAGGCGGATCTCGACGCCGAACCGCTCGCGCGCCTCCTGCGCGCCGTCGCAGTACCCGCTGAAGATCTCGTCCCAGTCCACCCCGCGGCGGACGCGCTCGCTCGGCGAGAAGATCCCCTCGACGTAGACCGCGCCGTGCGCGGCGGCTTCCTCCGCGTAGTCGACGACGACGCGCCGGAAGTCGTCGTGCGTGCGCAGCGCGTTCGTCGTCAGCACCCAGACCTCGATGAAGTGCGTGAAGTCGCGGAACTCGTAGAGCGCCGTGAGCTCCTCCACGGTCTCGCACGGCAGCGCGTAGTCGTTGCGGCGCGCGATCTCGAGCAGCGTCTCCGGCCGGACCGTCCCCTCGAGATGAACGTGCAGCTCGATCTTCGGGTAGGGCACGCGGCCAATCTAGTCCGCGCCGGTTAGGTTCACTTCGTGGACGCCGTTCTGCTCGTCGTGCACCTGCTTGCGGCTGCGGTCTGGGTCGGGGGCACGGTCGCCCTCGTCTTCGTCGGCGTGCCGGTGGTGGCGAGACTCGAAGGCGAGGTGCGGTCGCGGTCGATGCGCGAGCTCGGCCGGCGCTGGCGCCCGATCGGCTACGGGGCGCTGCTCGTGCTCGGGCGTCACCGGTGTTCCGCTCGCGGCGAACGACTGGGAAGCGGGTCCCGGGTTCCGCTGGACGCTCCTCGCGAAAGTCCTCTGCGCGGCCGCCCTCGCCGGCCTCGCCGCCTGGCACGACTTCGTCCTCGGCCCGCGCCTCGCCCGCGAGGTTCGAGCCGGACTGGAGCCGCGCTCGCGGCCGCTCCTCGTCGCCGTCGGCCGCGCTGCGTTCGCCTTCACGATCGTCGTCCCGGTGCTCGGCGTTGCTCTCACCGAGCTTACAAACGGGTGATACCTTGATCGCAGTTCTGGATCGTTCCTAATTCCTTTGGAGGGCTCTCACATGTCATTTCGTCGTCTCACGGTCGCGCTTGCTGTGGTCGCGGCCGTTGTCGGTACCGGCGCCTCGTCGGTGTTCGGCGCGCAGGGTCAGACCCACCGGACGGTCATCAAGGTGACCGCGAGCGAGTTCAAGTTCGTGCTGTCGACGAAGACGGCCAAGGCCGGCCCCGTCACCTTCGTCGTCACGAACAAGGGTGCGCTGCAGCACGACTTCAAGATCGGCAACAAGAAGACGCCGCTTCTGAGCAAGGGCAAGAGCTCGACGATCACCGTCACGCTCAAGAAGGGCAAGAACGCCTACCTGTGCACGGTCTCGGGTCACGCCGCCGCCGGCATGAAGGGCGCGGTCGTCGGCAGGTAGCGAAGCGGCCTGGCAGGGGCGAGGCTTCGGCTTCGCCCCGCCGGCCTGTCCTCAGGCGCGTCGGAGCTTGCGCCTGAAGACGAGTAGCAGCGGCAGGAGCGCCAGCAGGGCGACGTAGGGCGCGAGGGGATGCGTCCTCTGCGTGCGGCCGACCGCCCGGGTCGGGCCGGTCCCCAGCAGCGAGCGAAGCGACGAGGCGGCGGATCCGAGCTCGCCTTCCTCGACCGCCTTTCCGCCGGTGGCGGCGGCGAGCGATGCGAGCTGGGCCTTCCCGTTCGCGTCCGGCCGGTAGTTCGGATCCGATCTTTCCGGACGGCGCGTAGATCGCCTCGTCGCCGCGCCAGAACCGGACGGCGAGGAGACCGGTGCGCGGCTTCGCGGCGAACGCGCGGCCGACGTTGCCGGCGTCGAAGTAGGTCGATTCGCCGTCCGTGAGCAGGACGACGGCGCGGTGCTTGGCGGACGGCTCGAAGTAGCCGGCGCCCGGAACGGCGGCGAGGGCTCCGAAGGTCGTCGCCCGCGGGTTGAGCTCGCGCGGCGGCGGCTCGTTGATCGCGACGGCCTGGTTCAGCGTCGCGTCGAAGGCCGCCGCGTCGGGTGCCGGCAGCAGGTTCGGGAGGACGCGGTCCGTGAGGGTCGCCACGCCGGACGGCACGTCGGGGATCGCGGCGCGCAAACGCGCCGCCGCCGCGGTCGCCCGCGAGAGCCTCGTTCGTCCCGCGGCGCCCGACGACGCCGCCATCGACGCGGACGTGTCGACCACGAAGAGCACCTGAGCGTCGGTTCGCACGCGCTGCGTCGACCTGTCGGCGAGCGCCGGCTGGGCGGCCGCGAGCGCGAGGACGAGGACGGCTGCAGCAAGGGCGGCCAGGACGATCAGGTCGAGCCCGCCCCGGGGCGCCTCGAGCAGGAGCACGTTTCGGACGCGCTCGACCCGCCGCTCGGCGACGAGAAAGGCGACGATGGGCAGGAGCACGGCAAGGGCGACCACGCCTGCAGTCGGCGTCAGGAAGACGAGCGACGCGAGCATCAGTAGCCGCCTCCCGCGACGCCGCCGCCGGCGCCGCGCTGGCCGGTCGATCCGGCGCCGGTCTGCTGTCCCGCGCCCACGCGGACTCCCTGCGCGACGAGGGTCCGCAGCACCAGCTCGAGGTCGTACTTGGCGACCGCGTTCTCGCGGGTCGGCGCGCACGGCGTCCTCGAAGTCGGTGAGGCTCGCCTGCGCCTGGTCGAGGTCGGTGCCCGTCGTCGGATGGAACGGGTCAGCGCTGGGGCCGACGTCGGTGAAGACGAGGACGCCGAGCAGGGTCGCCGCCTGCGACGCGCGCCGGCCCGATGCGTTGCGAGCGACCGCTGCCAGTGCCTGCTCGGCGCGCCCGCGGGCTACGGCCAGGCTCTGCGCGTTGTCCAGGCGCACCGGGATCTTGATGGTGCGCAGATAGAGCGCGATCGCGCGCCGCAGTTGCAGGTCGTCGCGCAGGCCGAGCAGGCGCTCCGACACCGAGCCGAGGTGCGTCGGCGGTTGCCATCTGGCAGCGGCCGGCGTCGACGCGAGCAGCGCGTCGTCGCTGCGAATCGTCCGCTGCCAGCCGCGGGCGTCGGCGGCGAGGAGCGCCGCGAGGCCGGCGAGCACGAGCAGCACGACCGCGCCGAGCAGGGCGAGCGTCGTCCTCACGCCTCCCTCCAGTCGAGGCGCGGTCCCCACAGCTCGTACGCGGCGAGCGTCGCCGAGACGAGGAGGACGAGCGCGACGAGCGTCCACGGGAACGGCGTGCGATTGCGTGGGCTCGACTCCGCTCCGGCCGTTCCCGCCTGCACGACCGGGGCGCCCGTCAGCTCCTGGAAGCGACTCGCGTCGCCGGGCGACGGATTGAGGCCGACGATCCGCAGCGGGATGTGGTCGGCCTTCAACTGCTCGACGACGTTGTTGAGGCGCAGAAGGTCGTCGGGGTCGTCGTCGAGGTCGCTGATCAGGATCGCCACCGGCTTGCTGAGCCGGTCCGCGAGCGCGATCTGATGCGCCAGGTCGAGCCCTGCCGAGATCTTCGTGCCCGCGCT
Source organism: uncultured Actinomycetes bacterium (assembly GCA_963708685.1). Classification (GTDB taxonomy): domain Bacteria; phylum Actinomycetota; class Thermoleophilia; order Gaiellales; family Gaiellaceae; genus DASVFB01. The sequence goes on along the minus strand of CAVPTP010000004.1, from coordinate 298,929 downwards.
GAACACGCGCTCCCACGGGTTCGGCGGAAAGCTCGGCGCGAACCCGGGACCCTTGGCGGGCGGCACGGTGAAGTAGCGGACGAGCGGCTGGAGATCTGCCGCAGGCGTCCCCGGCGGCAGCGCCTCGTACGCCTGATCGGAGAACACGACGAGGCCGTAGCGCCCGTTGCTCCGCGCGAGCGACGACAACGTCGCGCCGATGCGCGCGTACGTGTCGGCCGAGATGCTCGCCGAGACGTCGAGGACGACGATCGCCGACGAGTGGGCCGGAAGCGTGACGATCGTCCGCGTGTCCGGGTGGCGCGAGACGAGCACCGTCGCCACGACGAGGCCGAGGAGGACGGCGGCGAGCACGGCACGAACGAGGAACGTCCGGCGGGCCGCGGGACGCAGCGCGCCCGCGTCGGCGAGCGGGATCGACGTCATGCTCCGTTCACCTCCCGCTCGACCTGCGTCACGAGGTCGGCAAGCGAGGCCGGCTGCGGAGCCGGAGCAGACCACGCCAGCTCCTCGGCCTCGTCGGCGAGCCGCTCGTTGCGCCCGCCGAGCAGCCCCGCGAGCAGCCCGAGCGCGCGCCGGCGGTCGGCCGGCGGTCTTCCCTCGGCCTCGCGCGCGAGCGCCAGGGCGCGCTCCAGCCCCGTGAGGCGTCTGGCCTCGGAGCGGCGGCGCCGGACGATCCCGGCGACTGCCCACCCTCCGAGCAGGACGCCCGCGACCGCAAGGAGGACGGCGACGAGCGTCACTACGAGCGCGAGCGTGTCGGGCGAGATCCGGTAACTGACCGGCGGCGGCGTCGGGTCGCTTCGAAGCGGAGGGTTCTCCTGGTCGACATCGCCCGGGAGGACGCGTGAGCGGATCTGAAGCGCCGGCCAGCTCGCGCGCGCGGTGCCGCCGCCCGGGCCGCCGACGTCGACGCGTACCGGCGCCAGCGCCACACGCTTCGGCCGCCCGTTTGCGATGCAGCGCTGGTCGAGGCAGCTCGCCTCCGTGCGATACGTGAGCACGAGCAGGCGGCCGCGCTCCGTTCGCGTGATCTGCGTGCGCCCGAGTTGCGTGAGCGGCGCGAGGTCCTGGTGAACGCTCACGTCGGAGGCGTCGACGTTGCGGCTGTCCGCGAGGACGGTCACCGATGCGGAGACCGGATCGCCGAACTCGACGGCGTTGCGGTCGAGCGACGCCTTGACGGACAGCGGCGTCGTCGGCGCCACGCTGCTCGTCCCTCCGCCGCGCGCGATGAAGAGCGCCGCGGCCGCCGCGCCGACGGCGACGACGCCCGTGGCGATCCAGACCTTGCTCACCGTGCCCATCGCGTCAGCCTCCTCGCCTCGGCCCACTCGACGAAGGCGCGGTCGATCTCGTACGGGTCGCTCGTCCCGAGCAGCACCGGATCGAGGTCGAGCGAGCCGAGCTCGCTCCGTAGCCGACCCAGCCGCGCCTCGTTCCCGTGCCTCAGCGCGACCGCCTCGCGCCGCGAGAGCCGCACGAGCTCGACGCGTCCGTCGCGCGCGTCCGCAATCGGCACGCTCACGCCGCGCGACGTCCGGAAAGCTCTGCTCCCAGACCGGATCCTGGATGACGATCGGCACGACGTCCCAGCCGCGCGACGTGGCGTCGAGCCAGGCCTCGGGCGCGGGCGGGGCCAGAAAGTCGGACAGAACGAAGACGAAGCTTCCGGTTGGAAGATCGCTGTGCAGTCGGCCGAGGAACTCGAGGGCGCGGTCCACGTTGTCGTCGGGTGCGTCGAAGCTCGCCGTCGCCTGCCGCTCCTGTGCGAGCCAGGGAACGTCGCGGCGGCCGGGCGGCAGCCAGTACGGCTCGTCGAGCCCGTCTCCGTAGTCGAGGGACGCGACGTCGGCTCGCGCCGCGATCGCGCTGGCGACGAGCGCAGCGGTCGCCTCCGCGACGACCGTCGGCTTCGACAGCCACGGCAGCGGCGACTCGTAGATGCCCATCGCCGGCCTCCGGTCGCACACCAGCACGACGCGCGGCGCCTCGTCGGCCGCGTGGTCGCGGACGATGAACTCGTCGCGTCCTGTCGCGGCCGAGAGCCGCGCGCTCGCGAACCAGTCGATCGTCGAGACCGGATCGCCGATCTCGTACGGCCGCGTGCCGATCACGTCGCTGCCGTGGCCGCGGCGCCGGCTCGGAAGGTCGCCGAAGGGAAGGCCGACGAGCCGCCGGCGCGGCACCAGCGGAAACGTCTGCCTTTCGCTGACCGCCATGGCTAACCGGAGCTCGTGACGTCCCAGTCCGGGGCGGGCGGCGGCGCGAGCGCGACGCAGCGCTCCTTGATCCGATCGAGCGCCGCGGCCCGGCCGAGCGCTCGCGTCTCGGCGATGAAGGACGGCGTGAGCAGTAGGCGGTGGCCGAGCACCGGCAGGAACAGGGCGTCCACGTCACCGGGGACGACGTGGTCGCGACCGTGCATCAGCGCCCACGCGCGCGCCGTCCGCTCGAGCGTGAGGCTTCCGCGGACCGAGGCGCCGTTCGCCACGCCCTCGACCGAGCGTGTCGCGCGGACGAGATCGACGACCCAGCGCAGGATGAGCTCGTCGACATAGACGTCCTCGACCGCGGCAGTGAGCGTGTAGACGTCCTCCGCGTCGACGTGCGGCTGGAGGTCGCCGATCGGATGACCGTGGCGCTGCGCGACCACGATCTCGACCTCCTCGCGCTCCGAGGGATAGCCGAGCGCCGACCGCAGCGCGAACCGGTCGAGCTGCGCCTCGGGGAGCGGGAACGTCCCCTCCTGCTCGATCGGGTTCTCGGTCGCGATGACGAGGAACGGCGAGGGAAGCGGCCGCGTGACGCCGTCGACGGTGACCTGACGCTCTGCCATCGCCTCGAGGAGCGCCGACTGCGTGCGCGGCATCGCGCGGTTGATCTCGTCGACGAGCACGATGTTGGCGAAGATCGGGCCTGCGCGGAACTCGAACTCGCGCGTCTTCTGGTTGTAGATGGCGAGGCCGGTCACGTCGGTCGGCTGGAGGTCCGGCGTGCACTGGATTCGCGCGAAGCTCGTGTCCGCGATCGTCTGCGCGATCGAGCGCGCGAGGATCGTCTTCGCCGTACCGGGAACGTCCTCGAGCAGCACGTGCCCGCCGCTCGCCAGCGCCGCGAGGACGAGCGCGATCTCCTCGTGCTTGCCGAGGACCACCCGCTCGATGTTCTCCATCAGCCGGTCGGCGACCGACTGCGCAGCGCGGAGGCTGCTCGAGTCCTGGGCGATCCGGTGTGCTTCGGCCATCGCGGGGGCTAAAGGTACCCCTTCGCGGCTTGGATTCTCAGCTGCGCGGCACGCCCAGCGTGGCCAGCCGACTCGGCGTGCCCGCTCCGAGCTGAGCCGGCCACGAGTGGAGATCGATCGCGCTTCCGGCGGACGCGGCGAAGCGCGACAGCACGAGGCGGCGGCTCTGCCAGAAGCTGATCGTCTTCCCGCGAACCGAGGCAGGGAGCACCATCACGAAGTTGCCCTTCGTGTCGGGCCAGCGTGCGACGGACGGCTTGACGACGTGGCCCGCGGCGGCGACGCCGACGACCGGGCCTTCGTAGATCGCTCCGACGTACGAGTTCGGCGGCGAGATCGTGTACCGCGTGCCGGTGCCGAGCTGGATGTTGAGCGTGGCGCTCTGGTTGCGCTTGAACTTCACGGCGGTGCCGAGGTTGCCGCCGTAGGACGTCGAGCCGAGGGCGACGCCGATGTTGATCGTCACCGGGTCCTCGTCGCTCTCGTCCGAGGCGTGGAAGTACGAGGTGTAGTGGCCGTTCGCGTCCGAAGGCCCTGAGAACGTCCAGAAGTCGCGGTCGTTCGTCCGGCCGACGACGACGGCGCCCTGAACGGGCTTGCCGGCGGCATCGGTGATCGTGCCGTCGAGGCTGTACGTGTAGAGCCCGACTGCCGGCGGCGGCGATCCGGTCGAGTTCGAGACGTGACCCGTCACGCGCACCGTGCCGTTGCTCTGCACCTTCGCGTGGAGGTTGCTGAACCGGTAGCCGACGTTGAAGGCGCCGTGCGCGGCCGAGACGCGCAGCCTTCTGCGCCGACGTGAGCTTGCGGCCGTTCACGGTGGCGCGGCTCAGGCCGACGACCCTCACCTCGTGCCGACCCGGCTCGGTGATGTCCGCCGGATACGTGAAGCCGCCCTGCGCTCCCGTCAGGGCCGGAAGCGTGAAACGGTCGACGCGGAGCTGCGCATGGGCGACCGGGCTCCGGCCGAGGAAGACCTTTCCGAACACGAACTGCCAGTTGGAGGAGTTCGGGTTCCACGGGCGGACCACGAGCGGCCGGCCGGTCGTGATGCGCGCGCGCCCCAACGCCGTCAGCGTCGACGCGCGCTTCTGCCGCACGACTCGCTCGGGAGCCGCGGCCTTCGACGGTGTGAAGAGGAGAGTCTTGCTCGCGTCGGCCTGCGCGTTCTGGCTCTGGAGGCTCCGGAAGGGCGGCAGGTTGTTCGGCGGCGGCGACTGGTCGTGCGAGCCGCCGATCGCGAAGACCTGCACTCCCGGGACGACGCCACCGTTCGACGACGTCGGGGTGCCGCCGACGGTGATTGCGATGTACTGCTTGCCGTCAACGGAGTAGATCGCGGGGCCGGCTGCGATCTGGCGGCCGGTCTGGAACTTCCACAACACGTTCCCGTTGCTCAGGTCGAACGCGCGGAGGTTGCCGTCGCCGCCGCCCGCGAAGCCGATGCCGCTGGCCGTGACCGAGACGCCGCCGCGCTCGGGCTCCGGCGTCAGGAACTTCCAGACGCGCTTGCCCGTGTTCACGTTGATCGCGCTGATCGACCCGTGGTCGTGCCATCCCGGCAGGTACGAGCCGAAGTCGCCGTTCACGAGCCCGAGGAAGATGTCGCCCTGGAGGCGCTTCCGCTTCTTCTGCGTCGGCGTCAGCTTGCGCTGGATGAGGATGCCCGCGGTCTCGGCGGCAGCGTTGAAGATGTAGTTCGTCTTCGGGTCGTAGGCGGCCGGCGAGAAGTTGAGGCCGCCGATCGATCCCGGATACACGACGACCGGCTTGCCCGGCTGGAGCGGCGGATGCTCGGTGCGGTCGATCACCTTCACGCGCTGGTAGATCGGCTTGCCGTTGGCGGCGTCGTAACAGAACCAGACACCCTCCATCGTGGCGACCGAGACGACGCGGCGCGTCTTGCCGCCGACCTTCGCGTTGTAGACGAGCGGCGGCTGCGCGGTGTCGTACGACCACTCGTTGTGCGCCATCTGCTGCTGCCACCACTTCAGCTTCCCGTTGAGCAGGTTCACGGCGACGAGCGAATCGGTGCGCGGCGCCGAGCCGGGCCGCCACGCGGGGAAGTAGAGCGGAGTCGCCGAGCCGGTGCCGTAGTAGACGGTGTTCGACGTGATGTCGACGGTCACCGGCGTCCAGGTGACGCCGCCGCCGACGATGCGGCTGACCCGGCGCCAGCCGGTGCCGGACGGCGGGATCGACCAGACAGGATTCGCCCACGCCGGCGAGAGGTCGCTCGACCTGAACGCCATGACGAAACCGCGCACGCCGTACTCGGAGCCTGCGGCGCCGGTGATCACGCGGTGCCTCGCGCAGATCGGCGCGCTCGTCTCGGAGTAGCCGTAGCGCGTCGCTGCACCCGGAACCGCGCTCGAGATCGGCACGCGCTTGATCAGCTCGCCCGTGTTCTGGTTGAGCATGGCGATCGTCATGTCGATCGTCAGGACGAAGACCTTTCCGTCACAGACGGCGACGCCGCGGTTGGCGACGATCCCGGCCTTGTTGAAGACGGCGACATTGTTGGGAGTCCAGCGCCAGATCACCTTGCCGGTCGTGGCGTCGAGCGCCCAGGTCTGCGACTCGCCGGTCGTCACGTACATCCGGTTGCCGAGGACGACGGGGTACGACTGGTTGCCCAGCCGCGCGTTCGGGTCGACCGAGCGGAAGTTGAACGTGAAGACCCGTCCGACCTGGTCGATGTTGCCCTTGGTGATCTGCGTGAGCGGCGACAGCCGCATGTTGTCGGGCGTGTTACCCCAACCACGCCAGCCGACATCGCCCGGCGCACCCGAGCTTCCCGCCGCAAAAGAAAGAGCAACGGCGCTCGCAACCGCCAGGAGAACCAGCCACGACGCCCTCGCCCGGCTCATCTCAAGGGGGAATCGTATACGCGAAGTCGCGACAACAACAGCGGCTTCCGCTTTTTTAACATCTACCTCGGCGGCGTGATCCGCAGCGGCTCGTTGAACGAGCTGAAGGCCTGGTGCATGAAGTGAGCCGTCGCCGCCATCTGCATGTCGAGCGGTCGCATGGTGCGTTTCTGGATCAGCAGCTCGAACCATCCGGGTGTGGTCGGTGCGTAGAACGAGACCCGCCACTTGTCCTTCGTGTGCGAGAGGACGCGCGCGTCGATCCACGACGACCAGAACGGCGTCGGCTGGTGGATCGGGGTCTGGGGCGACTGCTGCCAGTTGCCGCCCGGCACCTTGTCCCAGCGCTTGTCGCCGACGACCACCGCTGACGGGACCGTCGACGATCTTGTACGCGAGCTTGTCGGGCGCGACGACCTTCCAGCGCGTCACCACCGCGTGCGTCTCGTCCGAGGCGAGCCGGTCGTGGATCACGAGCGAGTGCAGGCTCTTGTACGTGCGAGTCGCCTCGGCGACGATCGACGCGGCGTCGGTAGGCGGCCACCGGCTGCGGCATCGTCACCGGCCAGGTGGTCGTGGCGTTGTCACGCGCGACCTTCACCACGATGCGTTTCGGCGCGCCGGTCGAGGGCGCGACCGCGCGGTAGCACCCGGCGCCACACGGCGCTCCGACGACGACGGCCGATCCGAGCCGGAACGAGACGCGCAGCCCGTCGACTCCCTGGCCCTGTTGATCCACGACCGACGCCTGGAGCACAGGCCTGCGCACGGGCTGAACCGCGAGCGCGAGGATGTTCGAGCCGTCCTGGCGGCTGAACACGACCGCTCCGGGCGGCGGCGCCGGGAAGACCGCGCCGGCATTCGTCCCGCTCGGCTCGGCGACCGTCGGCTCCGCGGCGCCCGAAGCGGGAGCGGGTCCGGGCGTTCGGTGGCCGAGCACCACCACGATGACGACGGCCACGGCTCCGAGCCCGAGCGCGCCGATCGCGGCCAGCAGCCGCGGCCAGACGGAGGCCTCAGACATCGGCCGCTGCCTCCGGCGCCGTCCTCTGGCGCCATCGGGGCTCGAGCACCGAGGCGAGCAGCGATCGAGAGCCCGTAGAGCGCCATGAGCGGCAGCATCTCGAGGGTCGTGGTCACGGGATCGATCCCCGGGAGCGCGACGGCGAGCGCGGCCATGACGACGATTCCGATGCGCCAGTTCCGCCGCAGCTTCGCCGCCGTGACGATTCGCAGGCGCACGAGCGCGAGGACGAACATCGGCACCTCGAAGACGAGCGCCACGGCGAGCAGGCAGAGCGACGCGAACGAGTAGTAGTCGCGCGCGCGAACGAGGATCGTGTAGTGAGCCGAGTCGTAGTCGGTCAGGAAGCTCACGGCGGCCGGCAGGGCGATCCAGTAGCCGAACGCGAGCCCCGCGACCCCGAGCAGCGTCGCGAAGGTGACGAGCGCAGCCATCGTCCGCTGCAGGTTGTCCTGGAAGGCCGGTGCCAGAAACGCCCAGACCTGCCAGAGGATGATCGGCAGAGCGAGCAGGAAGGCGGCGTAGAGGCTGACCATGACCGACGTGAGAAACGGCTCCGCGACGCCGAGCGTCACCGGTCGCTTCAGGTGCTCAGGCAGCGGACGGTTCAGCCAGTCGAGCAGCCGGCCGTGGAACGTGAAGGTGACCGTGAAGGCGACGGCGAGCGCGACCAGCGAGATCACCAGCCGAGCGCGTAGCTCGCCGAGATGCTCGACGAGCGTCGCCTCCTCGCCGTGGCGAAGACGGCGCGGCAGCCGCACGGCTACGGCCTGGTCGTGGAGGTGGTGTCCTGCTCGCGCGGGGTCGCGGGCGTGGAGACTTCGGGCGCCGGCGGGGGAAGCTCGGCCGCGGCCGTCGTCGTGTGGTGGTCGTCCTTGCCCGTGATCGAGTCCTTGAACTCACGCATGCCCCGCCCGAGCTGCTTGCCCATCTCCGGGAGTCGCTTCGGGCCGAACACCAGGAGGACGACGAGGAGCAGGATGAGCAACTCCGGAAATCCGATCCAACCCGGCACGGAATTCAGGATAGCCCGTTTCCAACCTGCCGCGAGCGGGGATTCGGACCGTGGTGCGCAAGAAGCCGCTCTCCGAGCAGGTCGTCGTCGTCACCGGCGCGTCCAGCGGCCTGGGCCGGGCGATCGCCCGCGGTGCCGGCTGCGGCGGGAGCGAAGGTCGTGGTCACGGCTCGCAACGCCGAGGCGCTCGACGTGCTGTCCCGGGAGATCGAGGCGTTCGGCTCGGAGGCCCTCGTCTGTCCCGCCGATCACGGCGTGCAGGACGAGGTCGGCCAGGTCGTCGAGCAGGCGTTCGACCGCTTCGGGCGCATCGACACGTACATCGCAAACGCGATGGTCACGGTGATGAGCGAAGCCGACGAGCTCCAGGCCGAGGAGCTCCGGCGCGTCATCGACGTCAACTTCTTCGGGATGGTCTACGGATTCTGGGCCGCGCTGCCGTACCTGAACGAGAGCGGCGGCACGTTCCTGCACGTCAGCTCGGCGCTCGCCTACCGCGGAATCCCGCTCCAGGCCGCCTACTGCTCGTCGAAGGCGGCCGGCAGGACGTTTCTCGAGTCGGCGCGGGTCGAGCTGCAGAAGGACGGCTCGCCGGTCGACGTCTGCGTCGTCCTTCCCGGCGCGATCAACACGCCTCAGTTCGACCGCTCGCGCCAGCGGATCGGCTACCGGCCGCAGCCCGTGCCGCCGATCTACCAGCCGGAGCCGTTCGCGCAGGCGGTTCTCCACTGCTGCGAGCGGCCGGTGCGCGAGCTGCCGATCGGCTGGGGCGCGCAGAAGCTCCTCTGGGGACAGAAGCTGTCGCCGCGCGCCGGCGATCTGATCCTGCTCCGGAGCGGCTGGGACTCGCAGCACACGTCCGAGCCGAAGCCTGTCGACTCGCCGGACAACCTCTTCGCCTCGCTGCCGGGCGATCCGGGGGCGCACGGCCGCTTCGACAACCGCTCGCGGGCCTCGACCCTGTGGACGTCGCTGCGCCTGCGCCACTGGCTCGTCGGCGGCGGACTCGCCGCGGCAGCGGCCGGCGCCGTCACCCGTGAGCTGGTGCGCTCGCGCTAGACTGGCTCACGAGGTGGGGCGAAAAACCGCTCCACTGAGCGAAATTCACTGATACATGCCACTGCTCGAAATCAAAAACCTGCACGTCGCGCTCGAGGACGGAACCGAGATCGTCAAGGGCGTCGATCTCGCCGTGGACCGGAACGAGATCCACGCGATCATGGGCCCGAACGGCTCGGGCAAGTCGACGCTCGCCTACGCGCTGATGGGGCATCCCGCCTACGAGATCACCGAAGGGCAGGTGCTCTTCGACGGCGAGGACCTCGTGCCGCTGGGAGCCGACGAGCGTGCGCAGCGCGGGCTCTTCCTCGCGTTCCAGTACCCGCACGCCATCCCGGGCGTCACGGTCACGAGCTTCCTCCGCAGCGCGCTCAACGCCATTCGCAAGGCGCGCGCGGAGCAGGACGACCCGATCCCGATCCCCGAGTTCCGCAAGGAGCTGCTCGCGCAGATGGACCGCCTCAAGGTCTCGCGCGAGCTCGCGTCGCGCTATCTCAACGACGGCTTCTCGGGCGGCGAGAAGAAGCGCGTCGAGATCCTGCAGATGGCGATGCTGAAGCCGAAGATCGCCGTGCTCGACGAGACCGACTCGGGGCTCGACATCGACGCGCTGCGGATCGTCGCGGGCGGTGTCAAGGAGCTCGTCGGCCCCGAGATGGGCGCGCTCGTGATCACGCACTACCAGCGAATCCTCAACTACGTCACGCCCGACTTCGTGCACGTCTTCATCGACGGCCGTATCGTGGAAGAGGGCGGCCCGGAGCTCGCGCACACGCTCGAGGCCGAGGGCTACGAGAGATATTCGGCCAGTACCGAAAAGCAGGGAGCTGCAGTCTGATGACCCAGAGCGAGACCGAAGTCGTCAGGGGAATCCGCGAGGAGTACGAGTACGGCTTCTCCAATCCCGACGAGGCGAAGGACTACTTCTTCAAGTCGGGTCGCGGCCTGAATCACGAGATCGTCGACGCGATCTCGGCGCACAAGAACGAGCCGGAGTGGATGCGGAAGTTCCGCCACAAGTCGCTCGACTACTTCCTGGCGCGCCCGCTGCCGACGTGGGGCGGCGACGTGTCGCAGATCGACTTCGAGAACATCTTCTACTACATCAGGCCGACCGAGAAGCAGGCGAATTCGTGGGAGGAGCTGCCCGCGGAGATCAAGGACACGTGGGACAAGCTCGGCATCCCGGAGGCGGAGAAGAAGTACCTCGCCGGCGTCGGCGCCCAGTACGAGTCCGAGGTCGTCTACCACAAGCTCCAGGAGCACCTCACGGAGCAGGGCGTGATCTTCCTCGACATGGACTCGGGCCTCCGCGAGCACGAGGAGCTCGTGAAGCAGTACTTCGGCACGATCATCCCGCAGAACGACAACAAGTTCGCCGCGCTGAACTCGGCCGTCTGGTCGGGCGGCTCGTTCATCTACGTGCCGCCGGGCGTGAGGATCGAGATGCCGCTCCAGGCCTACTTCCGCATCAACGCGGAGAACATGGGCCAGTTCGAGCGCACGCTGATCATCGTCGACGAGGGCGCGTACGTGCACTACGTCGAGGGCTGCACGGCGCCGGTCTACTCGAGCGACTCGCTGCACTCGGCCGTCGTCGAGATCATCGTCAAGAAGGACGCGCGCTGCCGGTACACGACGATCCAGAACTGGTCGAACAACGTCTACAACCTCGTCACCAAGCGCGCCGTCGCCTACGAGGGCGCCACGATGGAGTGGGTCGACGGGAACCTGGGCTCGAAGCTGACGATGAAGTACCCGGCGATCTGGCTGCTCGGCGAGCGCGCGCACGGCGAGGTTCTCTCGATCGCGTTCGCAGGCAAGGGTCAGCACCAGGACGCCGGCGGGAAGTGCGTCCACGTCGCGCCGCACACGTCGTCGGTGATCACGTCGAAGTCGATCTCGAAGAACGGCGGCCGCGCGGGGTATCGCGGTCTCCTCGAGGTGGCGAAGGGCGCGGTCGGCTCGAAGTCGAAGGTCGTCTGCGACGCGCTGATCCTCGACGAGGAGTCGCGCTCGGACACGTACCCGTACATCCAGGTGGACGAGAACGACGTCGACCTCGGCCACGAGGCGACCGTCTCGAAGATCGGCGAGGAGCAGCTCTTCTACCTCATGTCGCGCGGCGTCTCCGAGGCGGAGGCGAGCGCGCTGATCGTGAGCGGCTTCGTCGAGCCGATCACGAAGGAGCTCCCGCTCGAGTACGCGGTCGAGATGAACCGGCTGATCCAGCTGCAGATGGAAGGCTCTGTTGGCTAAGGGAAGAAGAAGCCCGAGTTTCGCCCGAGGCGGCGGCGCAGGCCGAGCGGATGAAGGAGCGGCTCGACCAGCTGGCGGCGCAGCGCCGCGAGCGCGAGGCTTCGAACGCGCGCGGCGCCAATGCCGGCGGTGGCTGGGGGCCGGGCGGCGTCGAGCCGAACCAGATCCGCTCCGGTCGCCGCGGCAACAGATAACGCGCGTGCAGGTCGAGCAGGTCGACTTCATCACGATCCCGACGCGCGACGTCTCGCGTGCCGTCGCGTTCTACCGCGACATGCTCGGGCTCCCGCAGAGCGCGTTCACCGACGGCGAGGTCGAGACGCCGAACGTCACGCTCTCTTTCTGGAACCCGGCCGAGCAGGGCGTCGAGTTCCAGCCGAACATCGCGGGCTTTGCGATCCGCGTCGCCGACGTCGAGGCGTCGCGCCGCGAGCTCGAGGCGAAGGGAGTCGAGTTCATGGGCGACACGTTCGACTCGAGCGTCTGCCACATGGGCTTCTTCAAGGATCCCGACGGCAACGTCGTCATCCTGCACCGGAGGTACGCGCCGCATGGCTAGGGCCGAGCTGCTCGAGCGCTACCGCGCGCTGCCGCTGCCGACGACGAAGGACGAGCCGTGGCGCTTCACCGACCTGCGCGGCTTCGACCCCGACTCTTTCGGCCATGACAGGGGTCTGACCCCTGCCATGGCTCCTCCGGCCGATGCTCGATCTGGCGGTGTCCGGGCTGGCCACGGTCACGGAGACCGGTCTCGAGATCGAGCGGCACCCGAGGGCGTGACGTTCGCGCGGCTCGAGGATCATCCGCGGCTCGGCGAGCTCGTCGGCTGGGACGAGAAGTTCGCGGCGCACAACGCGGCGCTCTGGGAGAACGGGCTGCTCGTCGTCGTCCCGCGCGACGTGGTGCTCGAGGAGCCGCTGTACGTGCGGATCGCGAACGCGGCCGACGGCGGCTCGCTCTTCTGGCGGCTGCTCGTCGTCGCGGAGGCGGGGTCGCGGTTCTCGCTGATCGAGGAGTACGCGTCCGCGCATCCGAAGGTGGCCGGCTACTCGAACGCGGTCGTCGAGCTGTTCGTGGAGGAGGGCGCCAAGCTGGAGTACGTCTCGCTCCAGAACCTCTCGCAGGAGACCTGGCACTTCGCGTCGCATCACGCGCGCGTCGAGCGCGACGCCGAGCTCGACTGGGTCGCGGGCGGCTTCGGCTCGAAGAAGGGGAAGATCCGCATCCAGAACGACCTCGCCGGCCAGGGCGCGACCTCGCGCGTGACCGGCGCGTACTTCGCCGACAGCACGCAGCACCTCGACTACGACACGTTCCAGGAGCACATGGCGCCGAACACGACGAGCGACTTCGCGTTCAAGGGCGCCCTGCGCGACGAGGCGCGGACGGTGTGGCGCGGAATGATCCGCGTCGAGCCCGAAGCGCAGAAGACGAACGCGTACCAGGAGAACCGCAACCTGCTGCTGTCGAAGTCGGCCCACGCGGACTCGATCCCCGGCCTCGAGATCCTGGCGAACGACGTGCGCTGCACGCACGGCGCGACGCTCGGCCAGGTCGACCGCGAGCAGCTCTTCTACCTGATGGCGCGCGGTCTGCCGCGCGAGGCGGCCGAGCGGCTGATCGTGCGCGGCTTCTTCCAGGACGTGCTCGACCGGATCGAGCTCGAGCCGGTGCGCGAGGCGCTCGGGAACGCGCTGGAAGCACGCATCCCGCAGGCCGGCTAGAGCCGCTTCTTCAGCATCCCGAAGACGCCGCGCACGACCTCCCGCTGAAGCGCCTTTCCCTGCCGCGAGTGGAGGAAGTCCGTCAGAGGATCGTCCGCCTTGGCCGGCTTCGGCGCAGGCGCGGGCTCCGTCCTCGCCTTCGGTTTCTCGGTCTCGGCCGCGTCGGCAGCCTGTTCGACGCGCGCGGCGAGCAACTCCGCCGCGCTCTCGCGGTCGACGCGCGTGCCGTACTTCGCCTGGAGCGGCGACGCCTGGGCGGCGGCCGCCAGGTTCGCTGCGGGCTCCATCTTCGACGCGGGCGCGCGCAGCCGCGTATGGACGACCGGAGTCGGCACGCCCTTGTCCGAGAGCAGCGTCACGGCCGCCTCCCCGATCCCGACCTCGGTCAGTAGCTTCTCGAGGTCGTAGAACTCGGAGGTCGGGTACGTCCGAACCGTCTTGCGCAGGGCGTCGGCGTCCTCGGGCGTGAACGCGCGCAACGCGTGCTGGATGCGGTTGCCGAGCTGGGCGAGCACGCTGCGCGGAACGTCCGTCGGCGTCTGGGTGACGAAGTAGACGCCGACTCCCTTCGAGCGGATCATGCGAACCGTTCGCTCGACCGACTCGAGGAAGGCGTCGGTCGCGTCGTCGAACAGCAGGTGCGCCTCGTCGAAGAAGAAAACGAGCTTCGGCTTGCCGAGATCGCCGACCTCGGGAAGCTGCTCGAACAGCTCCGCGAGCAGCCACATCAGCACCGTCGAGAAGAGTTTCGGCTTGTCCTGCACCGCGGCGAGCTCGAGGCACGAGATGATCCCGCGCCCGCTCGCGTCGACTCGGAGAAGATCCGCGATCTCGAACTGCGGCTCGCCGAAGAACTCGCTGCCTCCGCCGTCCTCGAGCGCGACGAGCGAGCGCAGGAGGACGCCGATCGTCTGGCTCGAGACGCCGCCGATCCCCTTCAGGTCTGCCTTGCCCTCGTCGCTGTCGAGGTAGGTCAGCAGCGCGCGTAGGTCGGCGAGGTCGACGAGCGCGAGGCCCCGCTCGTCTGCGAAGCGGGAGAGCAGGGCAAGGCTCGCCTCCTGCGTCGTGTTCGCGCCCAGCACCTTCCCCATGAGCTGCGGCCCGAAGTCCGTGACGGTCGCTCGGATCGGCACGCCGGCGCCGATCCCGCCGAGCGACAGGAACTCGACCGGGAATCCGGTCGGCTCGAACGGCAGGCCGAGATCCCGCATGCGCGCGGCGGCCGGGCCGTCCGGCGGCGCGGGTTCCAGCAACCCCGAGAGGTCGCCCTTGTAGTCGGCTGCGAACACCGACACGCCGGCGGCCGAGAGCTGCTCCGCGAGCACCTGCACGGTCTTCGTCTTGCCGGTTCCCGTGGCGCCCGCGATCAGGCCGTGCCGGTTGGTCGTCGCGAGCGGCAGCCGCACGACCGCCTCGTTCTCGAGCTTGCCGTCGTGGACGCCGCGACCGAGGTCGATGGTCGCGCCGCCGAAGTTGTAGGCCTCGGCGATCTGCTTTGCGAACGCGCCGTCGGCCGTCGCGGCAGTGTCCTTGCGGGGTCGGCTCATGCGTCGATCCGAACGTGCCCCGGCTCGGCGGCGACGCGCGCCAGCCACGCTTCGATCGCGCGCCGCCCGTCGAGCGAGAGCCCGGCCTCGTCGGCGGCGTGCGTGTACGCGTACAGCGCGATGTCGGCCAGGGACATTGCGTCGCCGGCGAACCACTCGCGCCCCTCGAGGTGGCGCTCCATCGTGTCGAGCACACGTTCGCCGCGCCTCGTGAGCTCCTCGCGCCTCTCCTCCCACAGCTCCGGCCTGCCGCTGTACATCTTCAGGAACCGAGCGACGGCGATCACCGGCTCGTGCTCGTACTGCTCCCAGAAGAGCCACTGGAACACCTGCGCGCGCTCGTACCGGTCTGACGGCACGAAGCGCGTGCCCTCGCCGAAGTAGCAGAGGATCGCGTTCGACTCGGCGAGCGGCCGCCCGTCGTCCAGCACCAGCGTCGGCACGCGCAGTGCCGGGTTCAGGTCGCCGAGCAGCTCGCGCCGGTTCGAGCGGTCGACGACGTCGACCTCGCGCCGCTCGTACTCGATCCCCAGATGCGCGAGGAGCAGCCGCACCTTGTAGCAATTGCCCGACACGGGGCTGTCGTAGAGCAGCACCGCGCGAGCATACGCCGTCGTCTACGGAACGCTGTCGAGCTTCAGCAGCAGCAGGAGGTTCGCGACGAAGACGAGCAGCAGCGCGATGCCCACCCAGGGCGACCAGACCACGGTAAGCGCGTGCGCCGCCACGACGAAGATCGCGATCTGCAGCGCGAGCCAGACGGGACGTGGGACCTTCACCCGCGCCTTCGGCGCGATGAACATTCCCCACACGAATGCGACGGCAAGAGGAAACACGACCGCAAGCGCAAGCCGTGCTGCCGTCGAGCCGCCGACCTCCCAGCCCCACCAGGCGACGGCCGCAAGAGCGGCGAGCTCGAGCACGAAGCGAAGCGCGAGGTTCGCAGGCACGAGCACGACCCGAGCATAGGTTCAGGGTCGACTAGGGGTCATTCCGGATAGCCGCCGCGTCGCTCCACGGCCAAGCTGGAGCCATGACAACTCACACATACGAAGGACCCGCGGTCAAGCGTCTCGAACGGAGCCGCTCCGACCGAAAGCTCGCCGGCGTTAGCGGGGGCCTGGCCAGCTACTTCGACATCCACCCCGCGTTCTACCGCGTCGGCTTCGTCGTGCTCACGCTGCTCGGCGGCGCCGGAATCCTCATCTACGCTGCGGCCGCGCTCGTCATGCCCGACGAGGGCAAGGCGGACTCGGTCGTCACCGCGGCGCTCCGCGAGCGGCGTGACCGGCCTTGGCCGCTGATCGGCGTCGCGCTCCTGGCCGTCGGCGCGCTGGTGCTCCTCTCCAGGGCGACGCTGTGGCCGAGCGGTGACGCGTGGGTGCCGCTGCTGCTCGTCGGTGCGGCGATCCTCTGGATCACGCGGCACGACACGGCGCCGGCGCCGGCTGCGTCGGACGGAACCGCGCTCGCGGCGAGAGACTCGCGTCGGATCCGCCGCGTGTTCCGCGGGATCCTCATCGCCGTCGGGTCGCTCATCGCGCTCGCGCTGATCGCAGTGGCGATCTTCGCGGCCGTCGTCAACGTCCACCTCGGCCGCGGCGTCGGCGACCGGACGTACGACGTCGCCGGGATCCAGGACCTCCGTCACGACTACACACTCGGGATCGGTGACCTGCGCGTCGACCTCGGCAACGTCGCGCTGCCGGCCGGAGAGACGCACGTCAAGACGCGGGTGGACGTCGGCAACCTCGTAGTGGTCGTCCCGCGGGACGTTGCGGTGCGCGTGCACGGCGACGCGCAGTACGGCCAGGTCAACCTGTTCGGCAACTCCTCCGACGGTCACGACGTCGACCGGAGCACCCGCGAGAGCGGCGCGCGCGTGCTGGTGCTCGACGCACACGTCGGCGCGGGAAAGCTCCGCGTCATGCGCGCCGTACGATGAGCCGAGATGCCGCTGCCCTCGTTTGCGACGAGCGACGATGAACGAGTCATCGCGGGGGTCTGCGCAGGCATTGCGCAGGCCCTCGCGGTGGACGTCACGCTCGTGCGCCTCGTCTTCGCGCTGCTCGCGCTCGCCGGCGGCGCGGGGATCGTCCTCTACCTCGCGCTTTGGGCGTACGGGAAGTCGAACGCGTGGTGGGCGGCCGTGCTCATGCTCGTCGCCGGATCCCTGCTCCTGCACGCCGTCGGCCTCTCGGATCGCGCGGTCGGAGGGATCGCCCTCATCGCCGGCGGCTTCGCGCTCGCCTGGCGGAAGGGCGGCAGTTTTCGCCCCGATGCTCCTCTCTCCTACGGCGGCCTCGCGCTCGCAGGCGCCGGCGCAGTCCTGCTGCTCGAGGGCGGCGGCGCGCGGACGACCGTGCTTGCCCCGGGTGCGATCGCCGGCGCGCTCCTCCTGATCGGAGGCCCGTGGCTCTGGCGGCTCGCGCTCGAGCGCGACGCGGAGCGGTCGGCACGCATCCGCAGCGACGAGCGCTCCGAGGTGGCCGCGCGCGTTCACGATTCGGTCCTGCAGACGCTTGCCCTGATCCAGCGGCACGCGCAGGAGCCGCGTCGCGTGGCGTCACTCGCTCGCCGCCAGGAGCGCGAGCTGCGCGGCTGGCTCTACGGCGAGCGGCCGCTCGGTGACGAGGCGGCGTCGCTCGTGGCTGCGCTGTCCGACGTTGCAGCCGACATCGAGGAGGTGCACGGGGTTCGGGTGGAGCTTGCGAGCTCCGGCGACGGGCCCGGTGAGCGAGGCGCTCGTGCTGGCGGCGCGAGAGGCAATGACGAACGCCGCCAAGTTCTCCGGGGTGGAGACGATCGACGTCTTCGCCGAGGTCACGGACGGCGAGATGTCCGTGTTCGTCCACGACCGGGGCGTCGGGTTCGATCGTGGCGTCGTTCCGCCCGACCGGCGCGGGCTCGTCGAGTCGGTCGAAGGACGGCTCGAGCGCGCCGGCGGCCATGCGACGGTCACGACCGCGCCGGGTCAGGGAACCGAGGTGGAGCTGCGGCTACCGAGGAGCGGGACGTGAAGCGGCGGGTCGTTCTCGTCGACGACCACGAGCTCTTCCTCGCCGGAGTGCGTTCCGAGCTCGGCGACGCGGTCGAGGTCGTGGGCGAGGCGGCCAGCGTCGCCGAAGCGGTGCCGCTGATCAAGGAGCTCGATCCCGACGTCGTGCTGCTCGACGTCCACCTTCAGGACGGCAGCGGCGACGCGATCATCAACGCCGTCGCGCCCGATCGGCCGGGCGTCCGGTTCCTCGCGCTGTCGGTCTCCGATGCCGCCGAGGACGTGATCGCCGTCATCCGCGCCGGCGCCCGCGGCTACGTCACGAAGACGATCTCCGGCGAGGAGCTGGCGGCGGCGATCGAGCGGGTCGCCGCGGGCGACGCCGTCTTCTCGCCGCGGCTCGCCGGCTTCGTCCTCGACGCGTTTCGCGCCGGGGAGCGAGTTGGCGGCGACGCCGAGCTCGACGAGCTGACGCCGCGCGAGCGCGAGGTGCTCCAGCTCATCGCGCGCGGCTACATGTACAAGGAGATCGCGGCGCGCCTGCACCTCTCCGTGAAGACGGTCGAGAGCCACGTGTCGAACGTGCTCCGCAAGCTCCAGCTCTCGAGCCGCCACGAGCTCGCACGCTGGGCGACCCAGCACCGGCTGGTTTGAGAGTCGGGGAACGGTGTAGGTTCAGATCGTGTCCGTCCTCGATCGCCAGTCGGTTCTCGAGCAGCTCCAGAGCGCGAACCGCTTCATGATCCAGCAGGTCTTCAAGCCGATCGCGAACGAGTACCGCATCAGTGCGCCGCCTGCGGGTGACGAGGAGGGCACGCCGCTCCTCTTCGTCAAGCAGAAGAAGATGAAGATCAAGGAGGACATCCGCTTCCGCCTCGCACCGGACGACGAGGCGTTCCTGTTCATGATCAAGTCGAAGAGCGTGTTCGAGTTTCGCGGCAGGCATGAGGTGCTCGACGCGGACGGCGCCGTGCTCGGCACGCTGGAGAAGAACTTCACGAAGTCGCTGATCCGCAGCCACTGGCACGTGCGGAGCCCCGCGGGCGAGGAGCTGTTCGAGGCACACGAGACGAGCTTCCTCATCGCGATCGTGCGCCGCGTCGCCGACATCGGCCCGGACTGGCTCCAGCTGCTCCAGTGGCTCCCGTTCAACTTCACCCTTCGCCGCGGAGGCGAGGACGCTGGGTCGTGCCGTCGCGTCCTCGGCAAGCTCCGCGATCGCTACGTGCTCGAGCTCGGCGAGCCGCTCCAGGACGCCGACCGCCGCCTCGTGATCGCGTTCGGCGTCGCTCTCGACGCGCTCCAGGATCGCTGAGGGCGCAGCGATGGTCGGCCGGTACGATGGCCACATGGCCGTCACCGCCGAGCCGAAGCTCGATTCGCAGCGGATCCGCGCGGATTTTGCGTACCTCGAGGAGCTGCGCGACGGCAAGCCCGTGGCGTTCCTCGATTCCGCCGCGTCGACGCAGAAGCCCCGTCAGGTGCTGGATGCGCTGCGCGACTTCTACGAGCACTCGTACGCGAACGTGCACCGCGGCGTGTACCAGCTCGCCGAGCGGGCGACCGAGGGCTATGAAGGCGCGCGCGAGAAGGTGCGCGCGTTCGTCAACGCGCCGTCCACGCGCGAGATCGTCTTCACCCGCAGCGCGACCGAGAGCATCAACCTCGTCGCCTATGCGTGGGGCCTCGACAACCTCGGACCCGGCGATCTCGTCGTCGTCACCGAGCTCGAGCACCACTCGAACTTCGTGCCCTGGCAGTACATCGCCAAGCGCACGGGCGCCGGCTTCCGGATGATCCCGATCGACGACCTCGGCGAGCTCCAGCTCGATGAGCTCGACGCGATCGCGCGCGAGGGCACCGTCAAGGTGGTCGCGTCCAACCTCGTCTCGAACTCGCTCGGCACGATCAATCCCGTCGAGCGGCTTGCCGAGTGGGCTCACGAGCAAGGCGGGATCATGGTGGTCGACGGCGCGCAGACCGCGCCGCACCGCGCGGTCGACGTGCAGACGCTCGGCTGCGACTTCCTCGCGTTCTCGTCGCACAAGATGTGCGGTCCGTCGGGCGTCGGCGCGCTGTGGGGCAAGGCCGAGTTGCTCGACGCGATGGCGCCGTTCAACCTCGGCGGCCACATGATCCGCTCCGTTCGCTACGACGACACGACCTGGGGCCAGCTCCCCTACAAGTTCGAGGCGGGCACGCAGCCGATCGCGGAGGCGTACGCCTTCGGCGCCGCGGTCGACTACGTCTCTTCGATCGGCCTCGAGGCGATCGAGCAGCACGAGCACGAGCTTGTCTCGTACGCGATGGCCCGGCTCGCGGACGTCGACGGCCTCTCGGTCTACGGGCCTCCGCCCGAGCGGCGCGCGGGGATCGTCTCGTTCAACCTCGACAACGTCCACCCCCACGACGTCTCGCAGGTGCTCGACTGGGAGAACGTCGCAATCCGCGGCGGGCATCACTGCACGCAGCCGCTGATGAAGCGCCTCGGCGTCGCCGCCACGTGCCGCGCGAGCTTCTATGTCTACTCGATCCCCGACGAGGTCGACCGCCTCGTCGACGGGATCGTGAAGGCGAAGCACGCGTTCGCCTAGTTACCCTGGCCTCGTGGTCTCCGTCACGTCGATGACGTCTCGCCGGCAAGCGTCGGAGGACATCGCAGTGCCCGAGGCACGGGGCGTCCGACAGAGCGCGGCCGGCGACGCGAGCCTTCCGCGGAGCCCGGCTCCGCCGGGCGGGAGCGGAGGGCGGTCAGCGGCGTGACGGGCGAGTTCGATCAGCTCTATCGGGAGGTCATCCTCGATCACTACAAGAACCCGCGTGGTCACGGGGCGATCGCCGGCGCCGACGCGCACGCGGAGGGCCAGAACCCTCTGTGCGGCGACGAGGTCACGATCTATGTCTCGTTCGGCGACGACGGCGACACGATCGACGAGGTGAAGTTCGAGGGGCGCGGCTGCGCGATCTCGCAGGCGGCAACGTCGATGCTCACGGAGATGGTCAAGGGGCGCGGCGCGACCGAGATCGCGGCACTGCCGAAGGAAGACCTGCTCGAGGAGATCGGCATCCCGCTGACGCCGGTGCGGCTGAAGTGCGCGATCCTCGGCCTCGGTGTGCTCAAGGTCGCGCTGCATCGCGCGAAGGGCACGCCCCTGCCGGAGGAGTGGTCGACGCTCGCCGACGAGCTCGAGTTCGATCGTGATTGAGACGATCGCCCAGAAGTCCACCTCGTGCGGGCGGAGCCGGGCTTGGCCCGGCGGGAGCCCAAGAACGGGTTGCCATCGCGTGAACCGGAAGAAGGGGGCTCGCGCGGGAAACATGGTTTCCCCGCGTGGCGATGGCAACGGTTGATGTCGGGCCGGTGGAGGAGCTCCGGCCGGGCAGCGTCAAGATCGTCATCGCAGGCTCGCTGACCATCGGCGTGTACAACCTGAACGGCGAGTACTTCGCGCTCGAGGATCGCTGCTCGCACGACGACGGCCCGCTGTGCGAGGGCGACTTCGATCCGGACGAGGGCGTGGCGATCTGCCCGAGACACGGCGCGAACATCGACATCCGCACCGGTCGGCCGCGCACGTTGCCCGCCGTCGAGCCCGTCGCCACCTATCCCGTCCGGGTCGAGAACGGGATCGTCAAGCTCGAAATCCTCTAGCCGTGGCGGCGGTCGTTCGCTGCTGGGAGAGCAAGGATCCGGCGTACAACGCCTACCACGACGAGGAATGGGGCCGACCGGTCCGTGACGAGCGTGGCTTGCTCGAGCGGCTGTGCCTCGAGGGCTTCCAGTCCGGCCTCTCGTGGTTGACGATCCTGCGCAAGCGCGAGAGCTTTCGCGCCGCGTTCGCAGGATTCGACCCGGAGGCGGTGGCGGCCTTCGGCGACGCGGACGTGGAGCGCCTGCTCCAGGACGCCGGCATCGTCCGCCATCGCGGCAAGATCGAGGCGGCGATCGCGAACGCCCGAGCGACGTTGGCACTGCGCGAGACGGAGACGCCGCTCGCGGACCTCGTCTGGAGCTACCGCGTGGACGGCCCACCGTCGGACAGCTGGGTGCCGCAGACACCCGGCTCCGTCGAGCTGTCGAAGCGCCTGCGCAAGGCCGGATTCCGCTTCGTCGGCCCGACGACGGTCTACGCGGCGATGCAGGCGTGCGGGATCGTCAACGACCACCGCCCCGACTGTCACGTGCGCGAGGAGGTCGAGCGCGCACGGCGCGTCACATAGACCATCGTCTATGAAAAGCCGCGAAAGATTGCTGGCACCACATCGTGTCATCTGACACTCTCTCGCTTCGGTGACTTGATGGGGTCTCGCTCGCGGAGCCTGAGCCCTCCCGAGCGGGCGAGACCCGTCGCCGAGAGCCCGTAGCATCCGCGCGTGATCGACGAACGCGTCCGCGCCGTTCTCGCGCGCCTGGAGGAGGAGGACCGGCGCGAACGCCAGCAGGGCCTTGCGGCCGAGGTGCGCGCACGCCAGGTGGCGCGGACCACGGGGCAGTTTCTCTTCGCGCTCGTCTCGCCGCAGTGGGACTGCGAGGTGCTCGAGATCGGCGGCTCGCGCGGTTACTCGACGATCTGGATCGCCGCCGGCGTCCGCGCCCTCGGCGGCCGCGTCCTGTCGCTCGAGCACGACCCGCTGAAGTGCGAGGCCTGGCGGCGGAACATCGCCGACGCGGGGCTCGACGAATGGGCAGAGCTCGTCGAGGGCGACGCGTTCGAGACGCTGCCGGCGATCGACGACGTCTTCGACATCGTCTTCCTCGACGCCGAGAAGGACGACTACGAGCGGCTCTTCTCGCTCGCGCGCCGGAAAGTCGAGCCGGCAGCGCTGTTCGTCGCGGACAACGTCCTCTCTCACGCCGACACGCTCGGCGCCTACTCGAAGGCTCGTCAGGACGACCCGACCCTGGAGTCGGTAACCCTTCCGCTCGACCGCGGGTTGGAACTTTCTGTTGTCCTGGGCCTATCGCTATAGTGCGCGCAACGCGGAAAGGAGGTGGTCCGGTCAATGGAGATTTCCAGTACGGGCAGCGGAGGTGCTAGCTCGTAGGGGTGGGTCCCCGAGACCAAAACGGGAATTCGCCTAGCCAGCGTGGGGGACGGAACCGCCTCCTACGAAATTCCCGCTAGACACCGACCGATTCAGAGGGGCCCGCACTGCGGGCCCCTCGTCGTTCCGGGGCGTTTGCGGTCGATCCTCACGGCCGGATGCGCCAGAGGTCGCCGCCCTGGAAGCTGCCGACCCACATGTCGCCGAAGCCGGCGCGCACGACGAACGGGCCGTAGCCGGTCTTCACGGAGCGGACGACGTGGTTCGTCCCGGGGTCGATCACGGAGATCGTGTTCGCGGTCTGGTTCGGGATCCAGATCGTTCCGTCGGGCGCTTCGGCTCCCTGCTGCGGCTGTTGGCCGACCTTGACCGTGGCGACGGCCTCGTTGGCGGCCGGATCGAGCCGCGTCACCGTGTTGTCGCCGTTCGCGACCCAGACCGCGGTCGCCGTCACGACGATCCCGCTCGGCCGCTTCCGGCCGATCGCGACGGTCGTCGACGTGTTCGTCTCCGGGTCGATCCGGTAGACGCTCCTGTCGTCGGGACCGTTGTTGCCGACCCAGATCGCGTCTGCGCCGGCGCCGAGGTTCGTCGGGTGGCCTCCGGTGGCGATCGTCTTCACGATCCGGTTCGTCGCCGGGTCGATCCGCGAGACGGAGCCGTCGAGATTGTTCGTCGCCCAGACAGACCCGAACGCGTAAGCGACGTCCCACACGGCCGCGCCGACGGCGATCCGCTTGACGACCTTCAGCGTGCGCGGATTCACCCGCTCGACCTTGGCGGTGCCGTAGCCGTCGATCCAGATGCTTCCGGCGCCGACGGCGATGCCGCACGGCTGAAAGCCGAGCTTCCCCGTCTTGGTCACCTTGTTCGTCTTCGGGTTGATGCGGCTGAGCGTGGCGGTGCCGTAGTTGGTTTGCCAGAAGGCGCCGAAGCCGGCAACCCCGGCGCACGGCGCGATGCCGACCTTGATCTTCGCGACGACGCGCGGCGTGGAGCCCGCGGCCGAGGCGACGGTCGGTACGAGAAGCACGAGCACGATGAGCAGGCGTCTGGTCATGACGCCGGATGGTACTACGGTTTCGGACTAGTTGCTACGGAATCGGAGCAAGTGGCCGCGAGGCCTTCCGCAGCGCCGCGATCAGGGACTCGATCGCGTCGTGGACCTCGTCGACAGGGCTGTCGAGGTTGTCGCTGATCTGCTTGATCGTCGCCTGGAGCGCCGGCCAGCCCCGGCGCCAGCGCGCGTCGCCCTCTGCGGTGAGGCGAACGAGGTGCGACCGGCCGTCGTCGGGATTCGGGATCCGCTCGGCGTCGCCGTCCTCCACGATTCGGCGGACGCGGTCGGACACGGTCGTCAGCGGCGTGCCGGTCCGCTGCGCGAGCTCGCTCGGCGTCAGCGGCCCGAAGGCGCCGATCACGCTCAGCGTCCCGTAGAAGTCGGTGTCGACGTCCTCGAGCTTGAGGTTGCGGTCGAGCAACGACGCCATCAGCTCGCTCGCGATCCAGATGTCGAGCAGCAGCGGCCGCGGGCGCGGGGGATCGCTCACGCCGCGCGGCGGAGCTGCTCGTCGAGCGGAACGAGCGAGATGCCGAAGACGTCGGCGGCGCTCGAGTCCGTGACGACGTTGTCTCCGGCCTCGAGCATCTTCAGCAGGTCGCGCGTCAGCGGGATGTCTCCCGGCAGGCGCTCCGTGACGAGCGCGTTCAGGCGCATCAGGCCCATCGGCATGTGGAGGCTCGGGCGGCTGATCCCGCGAGCTGCCTTCAGCCGCTCCCAGAACTCGTTCCAGGTGACCGCCTCGGGGCCGCCGAGCTCGAACGTCCGATCGGCGGCGCTGTCGAGGTCGACCGCCTTCGCGAAGTACGCGGCGACGTCGTCCGCCCAGATCGGCTGGATCCGCTGCGTTCCGCTGCCCATGATCGGCGTCACGGGCATCAGCTTTGCGAGCTTCGCGAACGTCGGCAGGATGCCTCCGTCCTTCGCGAAGATGAAGCTCGGCCGGAAGATCACGTACGGGATTCCCGACGCCTTCACGTCCTGCTCCATCGCCCACTTCGCGCCGAAGTAGGGGACGAGCTCCTTCGTCTCCTCGCTCGTTCCGAGGGCGCTCATGTGCACGAAGCGCCCGACGCCGGCCGCTTTCGCCGCGGCCAGGAGGCTCCTCGTCCCGTCGATCATCACGCGCTGGAACTCCTGCGGTTTTCCCTGGCGAATGGCGACGAGGTGGACGATCGCGTCGCAGCCGGCGACAGCGGGGTGCAGCGTCTCCGGCCGCGTCAGATCTCCCTCGGCGACCTCGCACCCCAGCGTCTCGAGCCGCTGCGCCTTCGTGCGATCGCGGACGAGGCAGCGGACGTCTCGACCTCCGGCGCGGAACGCACGGACGACGTGGCCGCCGACGAAGCCGCTGGCTCCCGTGACGAGGATCACTGGAAGTTCTTGTAGTAGCGGGACGGCGTCGGCCCCTCCTGCCCCTGGTACTTCGAGCCGAGGGCGTCCGCGCCGTAGGGGTTGTCGGCAGGCTCGGACATCTGGACGAACGAGAGCTGGCCGATCTTCATCCCGTGGTAGATCGTGATCGGGAGGTTGGCGACGTTCGACAGCTCGAGCGTCACGTGGCCGTTCCAGCCGGGGTCGATGAAGCCGGCGGTCGAGTGGATGAGCAGGCCGAGGCGGCCGAGACTCGACTTCCCCTCCAGCCGTGCGACGAGGTCGTCGGGCAGCCGCACCCGCTCGAGCGTCGAGCCGAGGACGAACTCGCCGGGGTGCAGGATGAACGGCTGCTCGCCGTCCACCTCGACCAGCTCGGTCAGGTCCTCCTGGGCCTCCTTCACGTTGATGAAGGGATAGCGCGAGTTGCGGAAGACCCGGAAGTAGCGGTCGACGCGCACGTCGACGCTCGACGGCTGGATCAGGGACGCGTCGTAGGGCTCGATCTCGATCCTGCCCTCGGCCAGCATCCGCCTGATCGTCCGGTCGGAGAGGACCACGCGACCGATTCTTCCTGAACGGAGTACGGTTCCGCCTCCTTGTCCGTTTTGACACCAGTCGACCCGAACGACCGGCGTCGACGGCGGCGCCGGGCGTCCCGCAGACGCCTCCTCGTGCGGCGTGTGGTTGCGCTCGTTTTCGTGATCGCGGTCGCGGCGGGCTTCGCGTTCGGCGCGCGCTCTCTGACCCGTGGGAGCGCGACGGATGCCGCCAGGCCTGCCGAAGCGAAGGCCAGGACAAAGGCCAAGCCGGCGGCGAAGGAACGACCGCGCGCGCTCCCGCGCGAGATGCGCGGCGTGCACGTGACGGTCGCGCTCGCGAGCCTGCGCGGCAAGGTGGCGGAATACGTGGCCCTCCGGCGCGCCGGCCTCAACACGATCGAACTCGACGTCAAGGACGAGAACGGCGAGATCGGCTTCGTCGGGGGAGCGCCGAAGCTCGCCCGGCGGGTCGGCGCCGCGAAGCCGTACTACGACGCGCGCGCGGTGGCGCGGAAGATCCACGCGGCGGGCCTTTACCTGATCGGCCGCGTCGTCACGTTCCAGGATCCCGTGCTCTCCGAGCGCCGGCCCGGGCTCGCGCTGCACAACCCGGACGGCTCCGTCTGGCACACCCGCGGAGGGCTCGGCTGGCTCAATCCGTACGACCGCCGCGTGTGGCAGTACGACGTCGCGGTCGCGGCGGCCGCGGCCCGCGCCGGATTCGACGAGCTCCAGTTCGACTACGTCCGCTTCCCGTCCGACGGGGACGTCTCGTCGATTCGGTTATCCGGTGCGTACCGGGACGCCGATGGCCGGGACGATCGCCCAGTTCGTGCGCTTTGCCTCGCGTTCTCTCCACAAGCTCGGCGCGCGCGTGTCGGTCGACGTATTCGGGTTGGCCGCGACACGCGATCTCGGCATCGGACAGAAGCCGCGGCGGCTCGCGAAGTACGTCGACGCCGTCTACCCGATGGTCTACCCGTCGCACTTCAACTCGGGCGAGTACGGGCTGCCAGATCCGGATGCGAACCCGGGCCAGACGGTCACCGATGCGCTCCTCTTCTTCGAGGCCGAGCTGAACGGGACGAACGCGCGGCTCGTTCCCTGGCTCCAGGACTTCTCGCTCGGGCGGACGTATACGGAGGCCGACCTGCGCGCGCAGGTCGACGCCGCGCGATCGCTCGACACGCGGGGCTTCCTGCTCTGGAACCCGCTCGGGCTCTACACGAAGGACGCGCTCTCGGGCTCGTAGCGCGGCGGCTAGGCTGGCGGTATGGCTGTCACACGCGCAATTCACCTGCAGACCGAGATCCCGGGGCCGCGGTCGCGCGAGATTCTCGAGCGGAAGGCGCGTGTCGTCGCCGAACCGCTTTCGATCCACGCGCCGGTCGTCATCGCCGAGGGTCACGGCGCGACGTTCACGGACGTCGACGGCAACACGTTCCTCGACTTCACCGGCGGCGTGGGCTGCCTCAACGTCGGTCACTCCCATCCGCGTGTCGTCGAGGCGGCGCAGGCGCAACTCGAGCGCTTCGCGCACACCGATTTCACGATCGTCCCGTACGAGTCGTACGTCGAGCTCGCGGAGCGGCTGACGCAGATCGTTCCCGTGCGCAAGCCCGCGAAGGCCGCGTTCTTCAACGCCGGAACCGAGGCGGTCGAGAACGCCGTCAAGTTCGCGCGCGCGTTCACGAAGCGACCGGCGGTGATCGCGTTCGAGGGTGCGTTCCACGGCCGGACGATGCTCTCGCTGACGCTGACCTCGAAGACGCACCCGTACAAGACCGGCCTCGGCCCCTTCGCGCCCGAGGTCTATCGCGTGCCGTTCGCGCAGGACTACCGCGGCC
The DNA here is from genome assembly GCA_963708685.1 of uncultured Actinomycetes bacterium. Taxonomy (GTDB): domain Bacteria; phylum Actinomycetota; class Thermoleophilia; order Gaiellales; family Gaiellaceae; genus DASVFB01. Next base: position 271,317 of record CAVPTP010000004.1, on the reverse strand, counting down.
CATCGACCGACGAGGCGCTGACCGCGCTCGAGCGCGCGTTCACCACGCACGTCGAGCCCGAGCGCGTCGCTGCGATCATCGTCGAGCCGGTGCAGGGCGAGGGCGGCTTCATCCCCGCGCCTCAGGATTTCCTCGTCGGGCTGCGCGCGCATCTGCGACGAGCACGGGATCGTGCTGATCGTCGACGAGGTGCAGACGGGATTCGCGCGGACCGGCCGCATGTTCGCGCTGGAGCACTACGGCATCGAGGCGGACCTGGTGGCTGTTGCGAAGTCGATCGCCGCCGGGCTTCCCCTCTCCGGGCGTGGTCGGACGCGCGGAGATCATGGACGCGCCCGGCGACGGCGGGATCGGCGGCACGTACGTCGGCAACCCCGTCGCCCAGGCGGCGGCGCTGGCCGTCCTCGACATCATCGAAGACGAGCACCTCGTCGAGCGCGCGGCGCAGATCGGCGACACGATGCGCACGCCGGATGCTCGACGTGGCAGGACCGCTTCCCGGCCATCGGAGACGTGCGCGGTCTCGGCGCGATGCTCGCCCTCGAGCTGGTCGAGGACCGCGCGACCAAGCGCCCTGCTTCTGCGCTCGCCACCGCGGTGGTCGAGCACGCGCTGCAGCGTGGCCTCGTGCTCCTCAAGGCCGGGATCTACTCGAATTGCATTCGCGTGCTCTGCCCGCTGACCCTCACGGACGAGCAGCTCGACGAGGCGCTGTCGGTGTGGGAGGAGGCGCTGGAAGCGGCGCTCGCCGTCTAGCTGCGGCCAACGGGCGAGGGGCCGCGGGCAGATGGTCGGGCAGGTGATCGCAAATCGCTACGAGCTCGAGGAGCTCGCGGGCACCGGCGGCATGTCGAGCGTCTACCGGGCGCACGACACGCTGCTCGAGCGGAACGTCGCGCTGAAGATCCTCCACGACCGTCACTCGCGGGACGACGACTACGTCGAGCGCTTCCGGCGCGAGGCGCAGACGGTCGCGCGTCTCTCGCACCCGAACATCGTCTCCGTGATCGACCGCGGCCAGGCGGACGGCCGCCAGTACATCGTCTTCGAGTACGTCGACGGCGAGACGCTCGACCAGCTCGTCGGCCGGCGCGGCGCGCTGCCGGTCGAAGAGGCGCTGAGGATTGCGATTCGCAGTCGCCCGTGGCCTCGCGTTCGCGCACGAGCACGGCCTCGTCCATCGCGACGTGAAGCCGCACAACATCCTCGTCAACGGCGAACGGCCCGCCGAAGGTGACCGACTTCGGCATCGCGCGCTCTCTCGACGTGAAGAAGGGCATGACCGAGACCGGGACGGTGCTCGGGACGTCGAACTACATCGCTCCGGAGCAGGCGAGCGGCGAGCGCGTCGACGCGCTGAGCGACGTCTACTCGCTCGGCGTCGTGCTCTTCGAGCTGCTGACGGGCGACGTGCCGTTCAAGGGAGACAACTTCGTCGTCGTCGCGATGCAGCACATCAACGAGCCCGCGCCGAGCGTCCTGGAACGGCGCCCGGACGTGCCCGCCCGGGTCGCCGCTGCGGTCGATCGCGCGCTCGCCAAGGATCCGCGCGACCGGTTCCCGTCGATGAACGCGTTCGGCGCGGAGCTGGACGCGTGCCTGCGCGAGCTCCGGTCGAGCCAACCGCGCGAGCACGACGCGAACGCGACGGTCGTCGAACGCGCCGGTCGCCGCCGGCTGCGCGCCGACAGACCGTGCACGCGAGCCGCCGCTCGCCCGTGCCACTCCTCCTCGGGCTGCTCGCGCTCGGCGCGGTCGCGGTGATCGTCGTCGCGGTGCTCGCCGTGCGCCGGGACGGCGGCGGCGGACTGGCGGGGATCGGCCGCGGCCCGAGCACGTCGCCGGTCGAGCTGACGGCGGTGTCGGCCCACGATCCCGAGGCCGACGGAGTCGAGCACGACTCGGAGGCGCGGAACGCGACGGACGGCAAGCAGGCGACGTACTGGGCGACCGAGCACTACGGCAGCCCGGAGTTCGGCGGGCTCAAGAGCGGCGTCGGCCTCGTGCTCGATGCGGGCGGCGCAGGCCAGGTCAAGACCATGACGGTGTTCACGGACACGCCGGGCTTCGTCGCCGTCGTGAGGTCGGGCAGCTCGGCCGAGACGGCGCAGGCGGTGTCCGAGTCGCAGAGCGTCGGCGCGAAGACGGTCTTCCACCTGAAGAACGCACGCGGCCCGGTCTATGTGCTCTGGCTCACGCGACTCGCGGCCGACTCGGCGCGGCGGCGGTATCGCGCACGTGAACGAGGTCACCGCAAGGGGCTGACGTGGCGCGGCGGCCCGCACCGTCGTAGACTCGCCCGGTGCCGTTCCGGAAGGATCAGAAGGTCGAGTTGATCAAGACGGTGCCGCTCTTCGCGGGTCTCTCGAAGACGCAGCTCGGGCACATCGCGCAGATCGCCGACGAAGTAGACGTCGGCGAGGGCCGGGAGCTGATCGTCCAGGGCGACCGCGGCCGCCAGTTCTTCATCCTCGTCGAGGGCGGCGCGGATGTCCGCAAGAACGGCCGCAAGGTCAACACGCTGCAGGACGGCGACTTCTTCGGCGAGATCGCGCTCGTCTCGGATCGGCCGACGACGGCGACCGTGACCGTGACGCAGCCGTCGCGGCTGCTCGTCGTGACGGCCTCCGGGTTCCGGCGCCTGCTGCGCGAGTCGCCGGACGTGCAGCTGAAGGTGCTGCGGGCGCTCGCGGACCGCGTCCAGGACTAGCTAGTACCGCAGCTTCGAGCGGCGCTCGTGCCGCTCGACGGCGAGGGCGACCAGCCTGTCGAGGAGCTCGGCGTACGGGATCCCCGAGGCATCGAACAGCTTCGCGTACACGCTCGTCGGCGTGAAGCCGGGGATGGTGTTCAGCTCGTTGACGACGACCTCGCCGTTTTCGCGGACGAAGAAGTCGACGCGCGCCATCCCTTCGCACTCGCTGGCGACGAACGAGTCGACGGACAGCCGCTGCACTCGCTCGATCGTCTCCGCCGGCAGCTCCGGCGGAATCACGAGGTCCATGCCGCCCTCGTCGTACTTCGACGCGAAGTCGTACCACTCGTGCTCGAGCGTGTCGATGCGTCCGGGCAATGACGCGATCGGCGGCGGCACGCGGTTGCCGAGGACGCCGCACTCGACCTCCATCCCGCGCACGAACTCTTCGACGAGCACCTTCTCGTCGTGGCGCCGCGCGAGCTCGACGGCCGGCGCGAGCTCCGACTCGTCGTGCACCTTCGTGATCCCGACCGACGAGCCGAGCCGCGCGGGCTTCACGAACACCGGGTAGCCGAACGGGTTGGCGAGCTCGTCGCCGAGGCGGAGCGCGACGTGGCGGGCGACCGGGATGCCGCTGTCACGCATCACCTTCTTGAAGAGGTCCTTGTCCATGCAGAGCGCCGAGGCAGCGACGCCGGCGCCGACGTAGGGCACGTCCGCGAGGTCGAGCAGGCCCTGCACGGTTCCGTCCTCGCCGAACGGTCCGTGGAGGAGCGGCAGGACGACGTCGACCTCGCCGAGCGTCGACGGCACACCGCTCGTCGGGATCGGGAGCGTCTCGGCGGGACGCCCTCCCGGGTCGTGGGCCGCGGACAGTGCCCGCGGACCCGATCCGAGCTCCCGCGGACCGGCTCCGAGCTCCCAGCGGCCGTCGCGGCCGATCGCCACCGTCACCGCCTCGTAGCGCTCGGGGTCGAGCGCGGCCAGCACCGAGCGGGCCGACGCGAGCGAGATCTCGTGCTCGCTCGATCTGCCGCCGGCGAGGACGGCGACCCGGATGCGGCGGCTCACGGCGGCGGTGCGGCGGGCGTGGTCGTGATCGTGCCGGTCGTCGTCGGGATCGTCTCTTCGGCGGTCGTCGTCGGCGGCGTGGAGGCGCCGGTTGCTTGTAGTGCCCGACGACGATCGTCACCGTCGTTCCCGGCTGGGCCTCCGTGCCCGAGGGCGGGTCCTGCGAGATGACGATCCCGTCGAGTGAGGGATTGTCGGTGTCCTGCTTCTCGACGTGCACCTTGAAGCCCGACTCCTTGAGGATGCCCTTCGCGGTCTGGGCGTCCGAGCCGCCGACGTCCGGGACGCCGTGGTCGTCGGGCCGTTCGAGACGGTGAGCGTGATCGTCGAGTGCGGCGCGACGAAGGTGTTCCCCGCGGGACTCCTGGGCGATGACGACGCCCGCCGGCTGATCCGAGTCCTGTTGCTGCCTCGCCACCGCGAAGCCCTGCGCCTGGAGTTGCGACGTCGCCGACTCGTACGCCTGGCCGCGAACGTCGGGGACGCCGACGTCCTGCGGGCCGCTCGAGACGTTGATGCGGACGGTCGTCTTCTCGTCGACCTTCGTCCCGCCGGCCGGATTCTGCGCCATCACGATGTTCTCCGGCTTGCTGCGAGTGGATGCGGTGGACGTCCGCGACGAGCTTCAGGTCGGTGAGCCTCGCCACCGCACGGTCGCCCGTCTCGCCCACGAGATTCGGCACGATCACCTGCGGCTTCCCGGTGGAGACCCAGAGATCGACGAAGCTGCCCGCTGTCCGACTCGGTCGCCCGGCTTCGGATCCTGGTCGTACACGTACCCGGCCGGCTGCTCGTTGCTCGGCTAGGCGTTTGATGTGCTCCGGGCCCGGTCTTCAGACCGAGGTCGCGGACGATCTGGACGGCGTTCGCCTCCTTGATCGCAACGAGATACGGCACGCCGATCGGCTGCGCCTGGTCGAGCTGATCCTGGATCTTCTCGTAGACGTAGACGCCGGCGATCGCCGCGCCCGCGACGAGCAGCACCGCGAGCAGCCACGGCCAGATCGGCCGGCGCCGCGCGGGCTCGTCGTAGTCGAAGTACTCGCGGGTGGGCGGTCCCGGCGGCCGCCCCGTGGCAATCGTCGCGGTGGTCGAGGGCACGACCATCGTCGCCGCCGTGTCGGGGAACGAGGCGCCGCGGAGGACCGTCGTCGCCGCGTCCTCCGTCTCGCGCGAGACCCTGAGCCCGCGATCGACGCGCTCGAGGTCGGCGTCCATCTCCTCCGCGTTCTGGTACCGCGCGGTCGGATCCTTGGCGAGCCCGCGCAGGATCACCATCTCGAGCGACTCCGGGATGTCGGGTCGCTTCTCCGACGGAGGCGCGGGCGTCGCCGACAGGTGCTTCATCGCGATCTCGACCGGCGTGTCGCCGGTGAACGGGACGGCGCCGGTCAGCAGCTCGTACAGCACGATCGCGAGCGAGTAGAGATCCGACGTCTGGTCGACCTGCGTGCCGCGTGCCTGCTCCGGCGAGAGGTACTGCGCGGTGCCGATGATCGAGCCCTCCTCGGTCATCTGGCTGGCGCCTGCGCGCGCGATGCCGAAGTCCGTCACCTTCACGTGACCCTCGGCGTCGACGAGCACGTTGTGCGGCTTGATGTCGCGGTGGACGATCCCGTTGCGATGCGCGAAGCGCAGCGCCGCGAGGATCTGGCGCGCGTAGTCGATCGCGACGGACACCGGTGCAGGCCCGCGCGAGAGGATCAGCTCCTTCAGCGAGCGGCCGTCGAGGTACTCCATCGCGATGTAGTACGTGCCCTCGGCCTCGCCGCGGTCGTAGATCGAGACGATGTTCGGGTGCGACAGGCCGGCGGCGTTCTTCGCCTCGCGGCGGAAGCGCTCGACGAACTGCTCGTCGCCCGCGTGACGGTCGTTGAGGATCTTGATCGCGACGCGCCTGCCGAGCTCCTGGTCCTCGGCGAGGTACACGTTTGCCATTCCTCCGGCGCCGAGTTTCCGCACGATCCGGTACCGCCCGTCGAAGAGCGAGTTGATCAGCGGATCGGTGGCGATCCTGCTCACGCCTAGGTATTCGCCTTCTCGGCCAGAATTGCCTCCACGAGCGACTTCGCGATCGGGCCCGCCGTCGTCGCGCCGAACCCGGTCTGATTCTCGAGCGCGACGGCGACGGCCACCTTCGGCGCCTGCGCGGGCGCGAACGCGATGAACCACGTGTCGTACTTGTTCGGCGATCCCGGTCTCCGCGGTGCCGGTCTTGCCGGCGAGCCGGACGCCGTTCATCTGGAGGTTCGTCGCGGTGCCGCCGGTGACGACCGACTCCATCATCTGCGTCAGCTCGTCGCGCGGTCCGCGGCGAGATCACGCGCCGCACCTTGTGCGGCTTCACCCGCCGTGACGACGTCGCCGTTCGGCGCGCGCACGGAGTCGAGCAGGTGCGGTTGCATGAGGATGCCGCCGTTCGCGACCGTCGCCGCGACCATCGCCATCTGCACCGGCGTGACGAGCATCCGCTCCTGCCCGAACGCGAGCCGGCCGGGATCGACCTGGTACTCGGGGTGCCGCGGCCTGAAGACCTTGTGCTTCTTGTAGAGCCCGCTCGGGCTCTGCGCGTCGGCGGGCACCTCGAGGTCGGGCGACGTCTCGAAGCCGAAGCGCCTCGCGTACTCGAGGATCTTCCCGGCGCCGATCTTCTTGCCGACGTTGCAGAACACCGAGTTGATCGAGTGCTCGCAGGCCCTGGGCGAACGTCACGGTGCCGAAGACCTCCGGGCCGACCTCCGGATTGCCCGCGTTCGAGACGCGCTTGCCGTACTCCTCGCAGTAGCCGGGGTCGATGAACTCGGACGTCGGCTTCACCGCGCCGCTGTCGAGCGCGGCCGCCGCGGTCACGACCTTGAACGTGGAGCCCGGCGGATACAGCCCCTGGGTCGCGCGGTTGAGCAGCGGCGCGGAGTACGAGCAGGCGGCGGTGCGGATCCGCGTGATCGCCGAGAAGTTCTCCTCGACGACGTTCGGATTGAAGGTCGGGCTCGAGGCCATCGCCAGGATCCGTCCCGTCTTCGGGTCGATCGCGACCGCGGCGCCGCACTTCCCGGACAGCGCGCGTACCGCGACCTGCTGCGCGCGCGAATCGAGCGTCAGGTAGAGGTCGTTGCCCTTGACCGTCACGCCCTTGAGCTCGTCGAGCTCGCGCCGCGCGACGCTGGAGATCGTGCCGTTCGCGCCGGTGAGGTAGTCGTTCTCGGAGCGCTCGATCCCGGCGCGCGAGCGGTTGCGCGTCGAGTAGCCGACGATGTGCGGGGCGAAGTAGCCGTTCGGGTACTTGCGGAAGTAGTAGGTCTGGCCGCTCGACCTTCCGCTTGACGTTCTTCGCGAGGACGACGCGGCCCTTCGAGGCGTAGATCTTTCCGCGATCGACCGTGAACTGGGCGACGCGCACGAGCGCGTTGTCCTGCCGGTCGGCCAGGCCCGCGGTCGCCCACGTCTGCCAGTACGTCGTCCCGACGATGAGCGCGGCGATCAGCACGATCGCGGCGACGGCGAGGCGCGTGACCTGCTTGTTCACGAGGTTTCTCCGCGCTGCGCGTTCGCGCGATTCGACAGGAGCATCAGCCCCGCGAGGAGGACGAAGTTCGCGACGACGCTCGAGCCGCCGTAGCTGACGAACGGCATCGTGATGCCCGTCAGCGGAATGAGCCCGATGATCCCGCCGATGATGATGAACGTCTGCAGCGCGAAGGCGAACGTCAAGCCCGCCGCGAGCAGCTTCGAGAACCCGTCGTCGGTGAGCAGCGCGATCCGAAAGCCGCGCGCGACGAAGACCATGTAGACGAGCAGCAGCGCCGACGCGCCGATCAGCCCCATCTCCTGCGCGAGCGCCGCGTAGATGAAGTCCGTGTTCAGGTAGGGGATGAGCGTGTGGCTCGAGCCGGGCTGCGTGAAGATCCCGCGCCCGAAGCCCGTGCCGCCGAAGCCGCCGTGCGCGATCGAGTACCGCGCCTGCACGAGCTGATAGCCGGTCGAGTCGGCGTACTTGAACGCGTGCAGCCACACGTCGACGCGGTCGCGCACGTGCCCCGAGATCCTGTAGACGCCGAACGAGCCGATGACGAAGAGGACGGCGCCGGCGATGACGTACGCGAACCTCGCCGTCGCGATGTAGAGCATCGAGAGGAAGACGCCGAAGTAGAGGAGGCCGCTCCCGAGGTCGTTCGTCTCGACGAGCACCAGCATCGCACCGCCCCAGATCACGAGCAGCGGCCCGAGATCCTTCAGCCGTCCCTGCGCGATCACCTCTCGCTTCTCGCGCAGGTAGCCCGCGAGGAAGACGATCAGCGCGAGCTTCGCGAGCTCGCCCGGCTGGAAGCGCAGCGGGCCTGCGTGCACCCACAGCCGCGCGCCGTTCACCGTCGAGCCGATTCCGGGCAGCGCGGGCAGGACGAGCAGAAGGATCGCGCCGATCCCGAAGAGGTACTTGTACGACTCGAGCTCGCGATAGTCGCGGCGCAGCAGGATGAGCGTTCCGGCGAAGACGGCGACGGCGATCACGACCCAGTACGCCTGCTTGCGCGCGTCGTCCGGGTTGAGCCGGTAGATCTCGGTCAGGCCGACGGCCGTGAGCAGCGCTGCGATCGGCAGCAGGTACGGGTCCGCGTGCGGCACGGTGAAGCGCGCGACGGTGTGAGCCACGAGGTACAGCGCGAAGAAGAACGCCGCGTACGACAGCGAGGCGGTCGACACCTCCGACTGGCGCGCGATGTACACCGACGCAAAGCCGAGCCCGGTGAGCATCCCGACCACGATCAGGTTCATCAGCTCGCGGTTGCGTTCGCTCATCGCGCGAGGACCCAGAGCACGACCGCGGCGACGGCGATCGCGGCGATCAGCAGCAACAACGGGAGGAAGCGACGGCCGGCGCCGCGCGGCTCCGGGTCGCGGCGCAGGAGCGGGTTGCCGCGCGGTCTCGTCCGCCGGAGCGGTCTCGGCGGGCGGCCGTGGCTGTGTCCCGGTCAGGGTGTGCTCGACCGTGTGCTCGTCGGGCTCGTCCGGCTCGTCCGTGATCTCGAAGGCGATCACGGTGATGTTGTCCTGGCCGCCGGCGTCGTTCGCGCGGCTGACGAGCGCGCGCGCCGCGGCGTCGAGGCTGTCGCGATCCTCGAGGATCCTGACGATCTCCTCGTCGCCGATCATGTCGGTCAGGCCGTCGGAGCAGATCATGAAGACGTCGCCCGGTCGCGCCTCGACGGTGAACGTGTCGACGTCGACATCGGGATCGGTGCCGAGCGCCCGCGTGATCACCGAGCGCTGCGGATGGTGCTCGGCCTCCTCGGCCGACAGCTTGCCCGCGCGCACGAGCTCCGCGACGAGCGAGTGGTCGTCCGTGAGCTGCTCGAGCTCGCCCTCGCGCAGCGCGTACGCGCGCGAGTCGCCGACGTGCCCGAACGTCACGCCCACGTCGCCGACCAGGGCGACGGTGATCGTCGTTCCCATTCCTGCGACGTCGGCGTCCGCGCTCGAGCGCTCGTAGACGCTGCGGTTCGCCTCCTGGATCAGCGCGACCACGCGCTCCTCGCCGCTGCCGTTCACCTCGCCCGCCTTCAGCGCCGCGGCGGCCAGTCCCGACGCGACCTCGCCCGCACGCGCGCCGCCCATCCCGTCGGCGATCGCGAAGAGCGGCGGCTCGCAGACGTAGGCGTCCTCGTTGTGCCGGCGCTTCTTGCCCGTGTGCGTGACGACGGCGCTCCGCGTCCTCACCGTTCGTACCTCAGGTCGGTCTCGCCGATGCGGACGACGTCTCCCGGCGCCAGCCGCTGCGGCCGCTCGAGGCGCGTCCCGTTGACGTACGTCCCGTTCGTCGAGCCGATGTCCTCGACCCAGACGCCGTCACGCCGCGGCTCGACGCGCGCGTGGTGGGAGGACGCGAACTCGTCGCTGTCGAGCTGGATGTCGTTCGGCGCGCCGCGGCCCACGGTGACCGCCTTCGCGTCGAGCTCGAACTGCTCGCCGCGCTCGAGCGCGGGGCTCTTGACCGCGACCAGCCGTCCCGTCGTCACCGGCGCCGGCGCGCGCCGCAGGCCGGCCGCCGCAGCCTGCGACGGAGCGAGGATGAAGCTCTCCTGCGGCATCCGCACGTCGCGCGTGGCGCTGCGGACGATCCGCCAGATGAAGAGGTACAGCAGGACGAGGAAGCAGATCTTCAGGACGAGCAGGGCTGTCTGGACCTCGATCGACGCGAGCATCAGGCAACTTCTCGGCGGAACGCGATCTCGGTCGAGCCGATCGTGATCTTGTCGCCGTGGTCGAGCTTCGCGCGCTGCGTGCGCAGCCCGTTCACCTCGAGCCCGTTCGTCGAGTCGAGGTCGACGATCCAGTACGCGGTTCCCTCCTGGCGCACCTCCGCATGACGCCGCGAGGCGCCCGGGTCCTCGATCTGGATGTCGCAGTCGCGCGCGCGGCCGATCACCGTCTGCTTCTTCGCGAGCTCGTACTTGCGGCCGTTGACGTGGAGCGAAGCGACCTCACGCTCGACGCCGAGCTCCTCGGGCGTCGCGGCCTGTGTCGGCTGAGCGCGCCGGCCGATAGATCATCGTCGCGCTCGGCGCGCGCTCCGGAAGCTTCGGCCCGCCGCTCGGCTGGACCATTCTCGTGGCGATTCCGAACTCGCCGACGGAGAGGTCGCCGTCGCTGTTCAGGATCACCTTCGGGGGCGAGAGAAGCGCGTACTCCTCCCGGCGCGCGTGCTCGGCGAGGTACTGCTGGAGCTCGTCGATGAGCGACTCCTCGTAGCTCGCGAACTTGTCCCGGTCGTCGGGCGCGAGGAAGACCGAGTACTCGTTCGGGACGTAGACCCGCGAGACCGAGACCGTCTTGCCGTCGTCCATCTCCTTGGCGAGCTTGCGCGCGAGCTCGACGGGCTGGACGTGCGTGCGGAACGCGCGTCCGAAGATGCCCTCGAAGAGCGACTCGATCTTGTGCTCGATCTGGCGCAGCATGGCTCTGCGGGGGACATTCCCCGCGTCAGCCAGTGTAAGTCTTGGCCTCGATAGCCTTGCCGGCCCACCGGCGGCCGTGACGGATCGCAGAGGGGAGCAGCGCCGGCCGCGACAGCGACCGCCGCGAGGACGTAGGCGAGCGCTGGAGGCGTCGCTCGGAAGATCGCTTCGGCGGCTGCGATCGGGTCGCCGCTGCCCGGGATCCCCCGGCCGATCGGCCCGGCCCGGATCGCCGCGACCGCCACCGCCAGGGCCACCGCACCCGCCGCGCCGACAGCCCGTCGGAGGGCCGACCTCGTCGTCAGGAACATCGGCGGAACGAGCACGAGCACGAGCGGCCCGAAGAGCGGGCGCAAAGGCCGGTAGCAGCCCGCGTTCCGGTTCGCCGGCGAACAGCGCGAACCAGACGAGCGCGAGCAGCCGCGTACACGAGCGCCAGCGCGAGCGCGACGTTCCCGAGCGGGAAGACGGGCACCACGAGCGCGAGTGCAAGAGCCCAGCGCGGCGCGACGAGCGCCGTCGCCGCGGCGAGCACGGCGAGCAGCACCGGCGCGTGCGGCCGGGTAGAACGGAAGAAGCGTCGCGGCCCCGCCGGCGAAGACGCCGGCGGCCAGCGCCGGGACGACACGCGCTTCGAGCGTGCGCGGCCGAGGAGAGTGCCGGTGCCGACCCGCTCCCCGCGCGCCTTCCTGAGCAGCGCGGCGAGCTTCGCCGCCGACGGCCGCTTCGCGGGGTCGAGCGCGAGCGCGCGGTCGACGACGGCGCGGAGCGGCGCCGGCAGGTCCGGGCGCTCCGCTGTCGAGCGGCGGCGCGCCCTGCGCGATCGCGTCCGCGGTCTCCGCGAGCGAGGGACGCCAGAACGGGTGCCGACCTGCGAGCGCCTCGTAGAGGAGCACGCCGACCGACCAGACGTCGCCCGCCGGATTCGCCGGCTCGCCGTGCAGCCGCTCCGGCGCGATGTAGGCGAGCGTTCCCGGAACGTCGCCCGCCGCGGTGAGCGTTTCCGAGTCGGGAAGTCGAGCGAGCCCGAAGTCGAGCAGCCGCACCGAGATCTCGTCGCTGTCGGCACAGAGCAGGACGTTCGCCGGCTTCACGTCGCGGTGGACGATGCCGTGCGCGTGCGCGTGCGCCAGCCCGTCGAGCACCTGGGCCGCAGCCTCGACCGCGACGCCGTCGGTCACCGCGCCTGCGCGCAGCGCCTCGCGGAACGTGCGTCCCGAAACGTACTCGTAGGCGATGTAGACGTTCTCGTCGTCGCGCCCGCAGGCATACACGCGGAGGCAGCGCTCGTGGTCGAGGCGCGCCATCGCCTGCGCCTCGCGGCGCGCGCGCGAGCCGGCCTTGCCCTCGCGCGGGACGATCTTCACGGCGACATCGCGTCCCGCTCCGCTCGTCGCGCGCGAGCCAGACCGAGCCCGACCCGCCGCTGCCGAGTTCGCGGATCGCCCGGTAGCGCCCCAGGAAGAGACGGGAGTCTGTACGACGAGCAACCGCTTCCGACACCGTCCGCAATCCTTATGCCACCGTCGGTCAAACTCCTTTCCAGTCCGACCCACTGGCTACAGTCAGCGCTGCCTGTGGTGGTTCCGAATTGAGCGAACGGGACGACGACTTCGAATTCGACTTCTTCGACGAGCCGGACGAGGAGACCGTCACCCAGCGCCGCAGCGCGGTGCGGCCGCAGCGGCGTCCGTCGAAGGGGCCTCGCCCGCCGCGCGGCTCCGGCGGCCCGCCCGGGCTGACGCCGATCCTGCGGCTGATCGGGCTCGTCGCAGCCGCGATCGTCGTGGTCGTCCTGCTCGTCTTCTGGATCCAGGGCTGCCAGAACGACGCCAAGACGAACGCGTACAAGGACTACATGAGGAACACGGCCGCGATCGCGCGGGCGTCGAACGGGATCGGCGCGAACCTCAAGAACCTCGTCGTGACGCCGGGGATCAAGCAGGCCGAGCTCGTCACGAAGCTCAACGGGCTCGCCGACCAGGAGCAGCAGAACGTCGACCGCGCGCAGACCCTCGACCCGCCCGGGCATCTCCGCGAAGTGCACCAGCAGCTGATCGAGGCGCTCCAGTTCCGCGTCAGCGGAGTGCGCGGGCTCGCCGACGCGTTCGCGTCGACCTCGAAGAAGCACCGACGCCGACAAGGCGGGCACGGCCCTCGCCGAGCAGGCGAAGCGGCTGCTCGCGAGCGACGTCGTGTGGGACGACACGTTCAGGGCGCCCGCGACTCAAGTCCTCAACGAGCAGGGCATCAAGGGCGTCGTCGTGCCCCAGTCCCAGTTCGTCAGCAACGTCGACCTCGTCAGCGCGGCCACCTTCTCGGCGATGTTCAAGCGCCTGAACGGTGCGGCCACGCCGACCGGCACGAGCGGCGGCCTGCACGGCACCGGAATCGTCTCGACGACCGCGCTGCCGCAGGATCTCGTCCTCTCCGAGTCGAGCGACAACAAGGTCGTCGCCACGACGGAGCTCGCCTTCGAGGTCGCGGTGCAGGACACCGGCGACAGCCTCGAGAGCAGCATCCCGGTGACGCTCACGATCCAGAAGCAGGGAGCGCCGATCAAGCAGACGCAGACGATCGACGTGATCAACCCCGGCGAGACGAAGAAGGTCGTGTTCAAGAACATCGACACGACCGGCGTCTTCGGCGTCCGCACGACGCTCAAGGTCGACGTGCAGCCGGTGCCCGTCCGAGGCGCGGATCGAGAACAACAGCAAGCAGTACCCCGTGATCTTCAGCCTCAGTCCCTAGTCCCTCGCCCGCTTCGCTTTCCGCTCGGGGCTCGCGCCTTCGGCTCTCGCAATTGGTTGGCGGTCGAAGGGTTGGCGCTTCGCAGGTCGCTCGTGGACGGCACGGCTGCCGCCGCGCCGCTCGGCGCGCCTAGGATTCGCTCCGATGAGCGCTTCGACTGCGGGGTGGATCGCGATCGCGGCGGTGGTGCTCGCCCTCGTTGCATTGATCGCCTGGGGCTGGACGCTCGTGCTGCTCTCGCGGGCGCGGGCGGCGCAGCGCGTGCTGCTCGGCGGCCGCAAGCAGGATCTCGTCGACTTCGCCGTCTCGCTTCAGGCGCGCATCGACGACGTGCTGCGCACGGTCGACGAGATCGCCGGCGGCCTCTCGCGGGTCGACCGCCGCGTGGACGGCGCCGTCTCGAAGACGTCGATCGTCCGCTACGACGCGCTGTCGGACGTCGGCGGCCACCAGTCGGCCACGCTCGCGATGCTCGACGCCTCCCGTACCGGCGTCGTCATCTCGGCGATCCAGGGACGCGACTACGCGCGGATCTACGTCAAGGAGCTCGATCAGGGTCGCGCGCCGGTCGCCCTTTCGCCCGAGGAGCGCGAGGCCGTCGAGCGCGCGATGGCGCGATAGTCGCCCGCGGTAGCCATTGCTACATTTCTCAAAGGGTGCAAGTCCTCGTACTGAACGCGAGCTATGAGCCGCTGAACGTCTGCACGGTCCGGCGTGCGCACGTGCTCGTGTTCAAGGGCAAGGCCGAGGTGATCGAGTCGCTCGAGCGACCACTCCGCTCGGCCACGACGACCTTCGCCTGGCCGAACGTGATCCGGCTCGTGAACTACGTCCGGGTGCCGCGGACGATCAAGCGCAAGATCTCCCGCCGCGCGCTCTTCGCGCGTGACGGCTGGCGCTGCGTCTACTGCGGCTCGGCGGGGCGGCTCACGCTCGACCACGTCATCCCGCGCAGTCGCGGCGGCGACTCCGTCTGGGAGAACGTCGTCACCTCGTGCGCGCCGTGCAACCTCCGCAAGGCCGACCGTCTCGTCGAGGAGGTCGGGCTGACGATGCGCGTGCATCCGACGCCTCCGTCGCCGTCGCTCTTCATCCGCCTCGCCGCGCCGAAGATCCCGCAGACGTGGGCGCCGTACCTCGGCGAGGGCGCGCTCGGCAGCGCGACCGCCGCGTAGAAGCGGCCTGTGACGCAGCCGCGCCGGCGGCGTATAAGCGTCGATGAAGATCCGCAACGTCGTCTGGATCAGCGCGCTCGTCCTCGTGGCCTCCGCGCTCGCCGGGGTCGGAGCGCCGCGGCTCCTCCACGCCGAGACGACCGACCCGGCCAACGGGACGCTGAGCGTCGTCGGCACGGGCGTGGTCAAGACGACGCCCGACACCGCGACGATCTCGGCGGGCGTCGTCACGCAGGCGACGAAGGCTGCGGACGCGATCGACGCGAACGCGAAGGCGATGACGAAGGTGATCGACGCGCTGAAGGCGAGCGGGATCGACTCGAAGGACCTCCAGACCCAGTTCGTCTCGGTCGACCCGCGCTACGACGACACGGGCCAGAACCTCGTCGGCTACAACGCCACGAACTCCGTCTCCGCGACCGTGCGCGACCTCGCGAAGGTCGGCGACGTGATCGACGCGGCGGTCGCGGCCGGCGCGAACAACGTCAGCGGCCCGTCGCTCTCGCGCGACGACCAGGACCAGCTCTACCGTGACGCGCTCGAGGACGCCGTCGCGAAGGCACGCCTCAAGGCGACCACGCTGGCCCGCGCGGCCGGCCGCTCGCTCGGCGAGATCCGCGTCGCTGAGCGAGGAGAACGTGAGCGCGGGGCCGATGCGTACGACGCGTTCGCCGCGAAGGCGGCCGACGTCTCGACGCCGATCGAGGCCGGCACGACCGCAGGTCACCGCCTCGGTGCGCGTCGTCTTCGCGCTCTCCTAGCCGCGCTCGACCGGCAGCTCGGGGCGCTGCTCCCACTCGGACCACGAGCCGGGATAGAGCCTGCCCTCGCGGCCGGCGAGCGCGAGCCGGTGCAGCGTCACGCAGGCGGTGACGCCCGAGCCGCAGTACGCGACGAGGTCGCCGTCGGGCAGTGCCGGACAGCGGCTCGTTCCACGGCGCGTTGAGCGCGCCGGGAACGCGCCCCGGAACGCGGTCGATCGGGTTCGGCTCGCCGCGCCAGCGCGCCGGCACGCGCGCGTCGACGACCACGAGCTCGTCGAGGCGCGCCGCGAGCTCGTCGGCCTCGATCGTGTCGTCGGTCCGCGCGCGCGGGACGAACTCCGCCGGCGCGATCTCCTCCTCGCCGGCGCGGAGCGGGCCGTGCCACGCCGTCGAGCTCGATGCACCGCGCACGCGTCGTGCCCGAAATGGCGCAGCAGCCACCAGAGCCGCTCGGCGCCGCCCATGTTCCCGTACGCGACGACGAACGACGTCGCGGCCGATCCCGGCGCGCGACGCCGCGGCCGCGAAGTCGGCGGCGTCGGGCAGCGGATGCCGTCCGCGCGGCCCCGGCGCCGCCGCGAGATCGCGTCGACGTCGAGGAACGCGGCGCCCGGAATGTGACCGGCCAGGTAGAGCTCGCGGCCGCGCGCGGGGTCGGCGATGTCCCAGCGGCAGTCGACGAACCGGTAGCGCATGTGCAAATCAATACTTGATGCCGTCCGCGGACTCGCCTAAGGTGCGTTCCTCAATGGCCGGCGATACCTCGAAGTCGATTACCACGTTTATCGCCGCCGTTCTCGCGCTCCCGCGACTCGGCTAGCCGGCCCCCCGCTCCACTCGCCTCACCGGACTAGCCCACACTCACAAGGCGAGTGGCTCACCGGATGAGGGCCGTCGGCCTCTACGACCCGGCGTTCGAGCACGACGCGTGCGGCGTCGCGTTCGTCGCGCGCCTCGACGGCACGCCGTCGCACGAGACGCTCCAGCGCGCCCTCGAAGGCGCTCGCGAACCTCGAGCATCGCGGCGCCGCGGGCGCGGACGCGAGCACCGGCGACGGCGCCGGCATCCTCGTCCAGATGCCCGACGCGTTCTTCCGCGCAGGCCTCTCGGGCCGAGCTGCCGCCGCCGGGGCGCTACGGCGTCGCCGTCTGCTTCCTGCCGCACGAGCCGGCGCGCCGCGCCGCGCTCGAGCAACTGCTCGAGGCGACGGTCGCGGAGGAGGGACAGAGCGTCGTCGGCTGGCGCGACGTTCCGGTCGACGCCCGGCACGTCGGCGCGACCGCCGGCGAGGTCGCGCCGCTGATCCGGCAGCTCTTCGTCGCCGCCGCGCCCGAGCTGGACGACGACGCCTTCGAGCGGAAGCTCTACGTGATCCGCCGCCGCGCCGAGCTCGCCGCCGGCCCCGAGCTCGTCGTGCCGAGCTTCTCCGCGCGCAGGGTCGTCTACAAGGGGATGCTGACCGCGCCCCAGCTTCCCGGCTACTTCCCCGACCTGCTCGACGAGCGCTTCGCGAGCGCTCTCGCGCTCGTGCACTCGCGCTTCTCGACGAACACGTTCCCGAGCTGGGAGCTCGCGCACCCGTACCGGCTGATCGCGCACAACGGCGAGATCAACACGGTTCAGGGCAACGTCAACTGGATGCGCGCGCGCGAGTCGCAGCTCGCGTCCGAGCTCTTCGGCGACGACCTCCGCAAGGTGCTGCCGGTCGTTCGTCCGGGCGGATCCGACACGGCGACGTTCGACAACGTGCTCGAGCTGCTGCTGCTCGCGGGCCGCTCGCTGCCGCACGCGGTGATGATGATGATCCCGGAGGCGTACGGGGCCGCGACGACCTGCCGCGCCGAGCTGAAGGGCTTCTACGCGTACCACCAGTGCCTGCTGGAGGCGTGGGACGGACCGGCCGCGATCGCGTTCACCGACGGCCGCGCTGATCGGCGCGACGCTCGACCGCAACGGCCTGCGCCCGGGCCGCTGGTACGAGACGAACGACGGCTGGGTCGTCATGGCCTCCGAGACCGGCGTGCTCGACGAGCCGCCCGAGAAGATCGTCCGCAAGGGCCGGCTCCAGCCGGGCAAGCTCTTCCTCGTCGACCTCGACCGCGGGAGGATCGTCGAGGACGAGGAGATCAAGCGCGAGGTCTCCGCGCCGGCAGCCGTACGGCCGCTGGTACGCCGAGCAGTCGGTGCGGCTCGCCGACCTGCCCGAGCCGGAGCCGCAGGCCGCGCCGCGCGAGACGCTGCGCAACCGCCAGCTCGCGTTCGGCTACGCGCAGGAGGACATGAACGTGATCCTCGCGCCGCTCGCGCGGAACGCCGAGGAGCCGGTCGGCTCGATGGGGAACGACACGTCGCTCGCCGTGCTCTCCGACCGCAAGCCGCTCCTCTACTCGTACTTCAAGCAGCTCTTCGCGCAGGTGACGAACCCGCCGATCGACTCGATCCGCGAGGCGGTCGTGATGAGCGTGCAGGCGAGCGTCGGCTCGGAGCGCAACCTGCTCGACGAGACGCCCGAGCACGCGCGCCAGCTCGTGATCGACAACCCGATCCTGCTCGACTCCGAGCTCGAGCAGCTGCGCCAGGTGCGCTCCGCGATCTTCAAGGCGCACACGCTCGACATCACGTGGCCGGTCGCCGAGGGAGCCGCGGGGATGGAGCGCGCGCTCGCAGCGCATCTTCGACGAGGCGGACGAGGCGCTCGCTGCCGGCGCGAACATCCTCATCCTCTCCGATCGCGCCGTCGGGCCCGATCGCGTGCACATCCCGTCGCTGCTCGCCGTCTCGGCGGTGCACCACCACCTCGTTCGCGCCGGCACGCGCCTGCAGGCGGGCCTCGTCCTCGAGTCGGGCGAGGCGCGCAGCGTGCACAGCGTCGCGACGCTCGTCGGCTACGGCGCCGCGGCGGTCAACCCGTACCTGATGCTCGAGACGCTCGCCGAGCTCGTCGACCTCGGGCGCCTGCCCGAGGGGATGACGAGGGAAGAGGCGCAGCACCGCGCGGTCAAGGGGATCGCCAAGGGCCTGCTCAAGACGATGTCGAAGATGGGCATCTCGACGATGCCGTCCTACTGCGGCGCGCAGATCTTCGAGGCGGTCGGGCTCGCGCCGGAGCTGGTCGAGCGCCACTTCACCGGCACCGCGTCGCGCATCGGCGGGATCGGGATCGAGACGCTCGCCGAGCAGACGCTCGCGCGCCACGCGCGCGCCTATCCCGGCGCGGCCGACGCGCTCCTGCCGGTCGTCGGCCTCTACGCCTGGCGCCGCGACGGCGAGCACCACCAGTGGAACCCGGACACGATCGCCCTCCTCCAGCACGCGGTGCGCCACGGCGGCTGGGACACCTACGAGGAGTACTCGCGGACGGTCAACGCCGAGAACGCGCGCCGCCGGACGATCCGCGGCCTGCTGGCGTTCAGGTACCGCGAGGACGGCGGCATCCCGCTCGACGAGGTCGAGCCGGCCGCCGAGATCGTCAAGCGCTTCTCGACCGGCGCGATGTCGCTCGGCTCGCTCTCGCGCGAGGCGCACGAGACGCTCGCGATCGCGATGAACCGGATCGGCGGCCGCTCGAACACCGGCGAGGGCGGCGAGGATCCGGCGCGCTACACGCCGGACGCGAACGGCGACTCGCGCCGCTCGGCGATCAAGCAGGTCGCGTCCGGCCGCTTCGGCGTGAACGTCCACTACCTGACGAACGCGGACGAGCTGCAGATCAAGATGGCGCAGGGCGCGAAGCCCGGCGAGGGCGGCCAGCTGCCCGGCCACAAGGTCGACCGCTACATCGCCGGCGTCCGGCTGACGACGCCCGGCGTCGGCCTGATCTCGCCGCCGCCGCACCACGACATCTACTCGATCGAGGATCTGAAGCAGCTGATCTACGACCTGCGCTGCGCGAACCCGCGCGCGCGCATCTCGGTGAAGCTCGTCGCCGAGGTCGGGGTCGGAACCGTCGCCGCCGGCGTCGCCAAGGCGAACGCCGACCACGTGCTCATCTCCGGGCACGACGGCGGCACCGGCGCGTCGCCGCTCTCGTCGATCCTCTTCGCCGGGATCCCGTGGGAGATCGGGCTCGCCGAGACGCAGCAGACGCTCGTCCTCAACGACCTGCGCTCGCGGATCTGGGTGCAGACCGACGGCCAGCTCAAGACCGGCCGCGACGTCGTCGTCGCGGCGCTGCTCGGCGCGGACGAGATGGGCTTCGCGACCGCGCCGCTGATCGCGACGGGCTGCGTGATGATGCGCGCCTGCCACCTGAACACGTGCCCGGTCGGGATCGCGACGCAGGATCCCGAGCTGCGCCGCCGCTTCAAGGGCAGCCCGAGCACGTCGTCAACTTCCTCTTCTTCGTCGCCGAGGAGGCGCGCCGGATCATGGCCCGGCTCGGCATCTCCCGCTTCGACGATCTCGTCGGCCGCGTCGACCTGCTCGAGCCCGACACGGCGATCGAGGACTGGCAGGCGCGCGGAATCGATCTCTCGCGCGTCCTGCATCCGCCCGCGCCCGACGTCGCCGCTGCGCCGCACGCGCGCGCAGGACTCGCCGCTCGCGGACGCGCTCGACTGGGAGCTGATCGAGGCCGCGCTGCCGGCGCTCCAGTCGGGGCTGCCGGTGACCGGCGAGTTCGCGATCCGCAACGTGAACCGCACCGTCGGCGGGCTGCTCTCGCACGAGCTGACGAAGCGGCACGGCGAGCGCGGGCTTGCTGCCGGGGACGATTCGCTACGCGCTCCACGGCTCGGCCGGCCAGTCGTTCGGCGCGTGGCTCGCGCCGGGCGTCGAGCTGACGCTGTTCGGCGACGCGAACGACTACGCGGGCAAGGGACTCTCCGGAGGCGTGATCAGCGTGCGGCCGCCGCTGCGCGCCACCTTCGTCGCCGAGGAGAACGTGATCGTCGGCAACACGGTGCTCTACGGCGCGACCGCGGGCCAGCGCGTTCTTCGCCGGTCGCGCCGGCGAGCGCTTCGCCGTGCGCAACTCGGGCGCGAGCGCCGTCGTCGAGGGCGTCGGCGACCACGGCTGCGAGTACATGACCGGCGGCCGCGTCGTCGTCCTCGGCGCGACCGGCCGCAACTTCGCCGCCGGAATGAGCGGCGGCATCGCCTACGTGCTCGACGCCGACGGCTCGTTCGAGTCGCGCTGCAACTTCGACCTCGTCGAGCTCGAGGCGCTCGAGCACGAGGACGTCGAGACGGTTCGCGAGCTCGTCGAGGCGCACCTCCGCTTCACGGGCTCGAAGCTCGCCGGCGTCGTGCTCGACCACTGGGAGCTGCACCTGCCGCAGTTCGTGAAGGTGATGCCGCGCGACTACAAGCGCGCGCTCGGCGAGCTCGACGAGGTCACGGTGTCGAGCGGCGGCGACGGCTTCCTCACCACCGAGTCCGAGGGCCGCGGCTGATGGGCAAGCTTCGCGGCTTCCTCGAGTACGACCGCGTCGAGACGATCGAGCGCGACCCCGCCGAGCGCGTCGGCGACTACCGCGAGTTCGTCCGCCCGCTGCCGCTGCTCGAGCTGCGCGCTCAGGGCGCGCGCTGCATGGAGTGCGGCGTGCCGTTCTGCCACAGCGGCTGCCCGCTCGGCAACCTGATCCCCGACTGGAACGACCTCGTCTACCGCGACAACTTCGCCGAGGCGATCGCGCAGCTGCACCGGACGAACAACTTCCCGGAGTTCACCGGCCGGCTCTGTCCGGCTCCGTGCGAGGCGGCGTGCGTGCTCGAGATCAACGAGGGCAACGCCGTGACGATCAAGCAGATCGAGGTGGCGATCGTGAACCGCGCGTGGGAGGAAGGCTGGATCGTCCCGGAGCCGCCGCGCACGCGCACCGGACGCAGCGGTCGCCGTGATCGGCTCCGGCCCGGCCGGGCTCGCCGCAGCGCAGCAGCTGAACCGCGCCGGCCACCTGGTGACGGTGTTCGAGCGCGACGAGGCGGCCGGCGGGCTCGTCCGCTTCGGCGTTCCGGACTTCAAGATCGAGAAGTGGCTCGTCGAGCGTCGCGTCCAGCAGCTCGTCGACGAGGGCGTCGTCGTTCCGCTACGGCGTGGACGTCGGTGGGGACGTCGACGCGGAGGAGCTGCGCGCGCAGTTCGACGCGCGTCGTCGTCGCGACCGGCGCACGGGTTCCGCGCGACCTGCCGGTGCCCGGACGCGAGCTCGACGGCGTGCACTTCGCGATGGACTACCTGTACGAGACGCAACCGCTTCGTCGCCGGCGCGGACGCGCCCGACCGCGCGATCTCGGCCGCCGGCAAGCACGTCGTCGTGATCGGCGGCGGCGACACCGGCGCGGACTGCGTCGGCAACGCGCACCGCGAGGGCGCTGCTTCGGTCACGCAGATCGAGCTGCTCGGAGAGCCGCCGGCGACGCGGCCGGACGACCTGACGCCGTGGCCGGTCTGGCCGATGAAGCTGCGCACGTCCTACGCGCTGCACGAGGGCGGCGAGCGGGACTTCGCGATCACGACCACGCGCTTCAGCGGCAACGGTCACGTCCAGGCAGATCGAGTGGGTGCAGAACAGCGGCGCACCGCCGTTCGCCCCGATTCCCGGCACCGAGGAGTCGCGTCCCGCGGAGCTCGTCCTGCTGGCGATGGGCTTCCTCGGCCCGGAGCAGGCGCTGCTCGAGCAACTCGGGGTCGAGCGCGACGCGCGCTCGCAACGCCGACGCGCCGGCCTTCGCGACCTCCGCCGAAGGAGTCTTCGCCGCGGGCGACGCCCGCCGCGGCCAGTCGCTGATCGTCTGGGCGATCGACGAGGGCCGCCAGTGCGCGTCGGAGGTCGACCGCTGGCTACGCGCGCGTAACGATCACTGACGGCCGCTCCACGGCGGCCGCTCGAGCGCGCGCTCGTACTCCGCACGGTCGTGCACCGGCTCGCCGTGCGACACGATCACGTGCTCGAACGGAAGCTCGAGCAGCGCGCGCAGCGCCGGAACCACACGCTCTTCGTGCCACGCGGTGTTCCAGATCCGCAGCTCGCCGTCCGGCGCGGTCAGCGCGTCCGCGAAGACGAGCGCGCGCTGCTCCGGCAGCCAGAGCGGCGTCTCGTTGCGGCCCCGGCCGTCGTAGAGCGCAACGAGCCCGCCGGGTAGCTCCGCGCCCGGATCGATCCCGTCGAGCTCCGTCTCCGGGATGTCGTCCCTCCAGAAGAGGTACGGGCCGAACGCGCGCGCGCCGTACCGGCGCACGAAGAGGTCGACATCCCGAACGTGATCCGGCTTGAGGATCGCGACGAGCGTCGGCGGGCGCGCGTCGAGACGTTCCCAGACCTCGGTCGCGTCGTCCGTCGGAGCGAGCGGATCCAGCACGGCGACCTCGCCGCCGGACTCGACGCACGTCGACGTGACGAGCCGATCCCACTCGAGACCGGGCCTCCAGTCGGGATGCTCGACACGCCAGATCCACAGGCCCGGTGCCACGTCCCGCAACTCGTGCGCCACGGCCGCATTGT
The DNA here is from genome assembly GCA_963708685.1 of uncultured Actinomycetes bacterium. Lineage (GTDB taxonomy): Bacteria > Actinomycetota > Thermoleophilia > Gaiellales > Gaiellaceae > DASVFB01. The sequence continues at coordinate 248,459 of CAVPTP010000004.1, read as the reverse complement.
GACCGCGGGCCGTGCCCCGGGGACAGTCCCCGGGGCACGGCCGTCTCATCGGCTACGTCGGCTCGATCGCCGGCGCGGCGACCGCGGCACGCGCGTGTGCCGGGCTCTGGGCATGCGCCGGCCCGAGGTGCCCGTGCGACTCGGTGCCGTAGCCGCCCGGGACCGGGATGTAGAACTCCGGGTAGCCCCACATGCCGTGCTCGCTCACGTCGAGGCCGGCCGTCTCGACCTCCGGCTCGGTGCGGATGCCGACCGTGTGCTTGAAGATCCAGAGCACGCCGAACGACGCGCGAGAAGGTGAACGCGCCGACGGTCGACGAGCCCGAGCACCTGCACGCCGAGCTGGTGGAAGCCGCCGCCGTAGAAGAGGCCGCCGCGCCCGGTGTCGAGCCTGTCCGCGAGGCTCGGCACGGTCAGGAAGCCGAGCGAGAGCGTTCCCCAGACACCCGACATGCCGTGCGCCGCGACCGCGCCGACGGGATCGTCGATTCCGACCTTCTCGACCGCGAGCACGCCGACGACGACGATCGCGCCGGACGACGAGCCCGATCACGATCGCCGCCCACGGAGCGACGAACGCGCAGGCGGCCGTGATCGCGACGAGCGCCGCGATCGCGCCGTTCAGCATCATCGAGAGGTCGGGCTTCTTGATCACGAGCCACGACGTGATCACCGCGCCGAGCACGCCGGCGGCTGCCGCGAGGTTCGTGTTCAGCGCGACGTAGGCGAAGAAGCCGACGCCGCCGAAGTCGACGCCGAGCGTCGAGCCGGGGTTGAACCCGAACCAGCCGAACCAGAGGATGATCACGCCGAGCGTCGTGTACGCCATGTTGTGGCCCGGAATCGCGTTCGGCTTCCCGTCGCGGTCGAACTTGCCGATCCGCGGCCCGAGGAGCAGCGCACCCGCGAGACCGGCGAGCGCGCCCTGGTAGTGGACGACGGTCGAGCCGGCGAAGTCCTGCATGCCCTTCGCGAACAGCCAGCCGTCGGGGCTCCAGATCCAGTGCGACACGAGCGAGTAGAGCAGCGTGAAGACGACGCCGAACGCGAAGTAGACCCAGAGCCGCGTGCGCTCGGCCATCGCGCCCCAGACGATCGCGAGCGAGACCGCGCAGAAGACGACCTCGAACAGGTAGCCGGCCGCGCCCGGGATCGAGCTGAACCAGCTGAAGGGCGCCTGCTCCGACCGCGAGCAGCGAGTCGACCGACGGGGCGAAGCCGGACCCGCCGACGAGCGCCGTTGCCGCCGTCGCCGAACGCGATGCCGAACCCGACGAGGTAGTAGACGATCGACGCGAGCGCGAAGATCAGCACGTTCTTCGCCGCGACGTGGCCGACGTTCTTCATCCGGGTCAGGCCCGCCTCGAGGAACGCGAAGCCGGCCTGCATGAACATCACCAGCACCGCCGCGAAGACGACCCAGATCGTGCTCGCGGCGATCGAGAGCTGCGCGTTGCTGAGAGCGGCGATCATCCGACCTCCACCTCCTCGAGTGGCATGCCCGTGCGGTTGTGCATGACGTCACCGACAGGCGTCGTCCACACGAGTCCATCGCCCGACTCGTTGCCGCTTCTCGCCGACGTCGACGATCGCCGCGACGACCTTGCCGACGCGATCGTCCTCGACGACGAAGACGAGCAGCGCCTTCGGCAGGAAGCGCGACTCGAACACGCGCCCGCGGTACTCGTGCGTGATCCCGCGCTGCCGGCCGTGGCCGACCGCCTCGATCACCGTCACGCCGACGTGTCCGGTCGCGTCCTCGACGGCGTCGATCACCGTCTCGATGCGCTCGCGGATCACGACGGCCTCGACCTTCGTCATGTCACCACCTCCGATCGGCGCTCGAGCAGGACGGTGTCGCGCCAGAGGCCGTCGCGCTTGCCGATGCGCTTGCGCACGCCGACGACGCGGAACCCGACGCGGTGGTGCAGCTTCAGCGATGCCTCGTTCTCCGGGAAGATCGAGGTCTGGAGCGTCCAGGTTCCGGCGCGCTCGCTTCGCTCGATCAGGTCGAGCATCAGCGAGCGGCCGAACCCGCGGCCGTGATGGTCGCGTGCGACGTAGACGCTCGACTCGCCGACGCCGCGGTATGCCCAGCGCGACGAGACGGGACCGACGGCCGCCCAACCGACGACCTGCTCGTCGACCTCCGCGACGACCCGGATCGGATGCGCCGCGTCCCACGCCTCCCACGGAGGCACCTCGGTCTCGAACGACGCCATTCCGTCGCGGATCCCGTCGCGGTAGATCGCCGCGACCGCCGGCCAGTCCTCCGGCCGGAGGTCGCGGACGATCAGCTCGAGTGCGGCCGCGGCTAGCAATCGAAGTACAACCCGAACTCGGCGGGATGCGGGCGGAGCCGGACGGTGTCCACCTCGTTCTCGCGCTTGTAGTCGATCCACGTGCGGATCAGCTCCTCGTCGAAGACGCCGCCCTTCGTGAGGAACTCGTGGTCGGCCTCGAGCGCGTCGAGTGCCTCGTCGAGCGAGCCCGGCACCTGCGGCACGTCGTCGTGGGCTTCCTCGAAGAGGTCGTAGTCGGCAGGAGCGCCGGCGTCGAGACCGCGCTCGATCCCGTCGAGGCCGGCCATCAGCATCGCGGCGAACGCGAGGTACGGGTTCGCCGCGGCGTCGGGACAGCGGAACTCGACGCGCTTCGCCTTCGGCGAGTCGGAGTACATCGGGATGCGGATGCACGCCGAGCGGTTCCGCTGCGAGTAGACGAGGTTGACCGGCGCCTCGTAGCCGGGCACGAGCCGGCGATACGAGTTGGTCGTCGGCGCGCAGAGCGCGAGCAGCGCCGGCGCGTGCGCCAGCAGGCCGCCGATGTACGCGCGCGCGAGCTGCGAGAGCCCCGCGTAGCCCGACCGGTCGGCCATGAGCGGCGTGCCCTCCATCCAGAGGGACTGATGCGTGTGCATCCCCGAGCCGTTGTCGCCGAAGATCGGCTTCGGCATGAACGTCACGGTCTTGCCGGCGGCGCGCGCGACGTTCTTGACGACGTACTTGTACGTCATCACCTGGTCGGCCATCCGCGTCAGCGTCTGGTAGCGGAGGTCGATCTCGCACTGCCCGCCGGAGCCGACCTCGTGGTGGTGGAACTCGCACGGGATGCCGAGCCGCTCGAGCGTCAGCACCATCTGCGTGCGCAGGTCGCTCAGCGTGTCGTGCGGCGCGGGCGGGAAGTAGCCCTCCTTCTCGCGCACGGTGTAGCCGAGGCCCGGCTTGCCGGAGTTCCAGTGGCCTTCGGACGAGTCGACGTGGTAGTGCGAGCGGTTCGGGCCGAGCTCGTACGAGACCTCGTCGAAGACGAAGAACTCGCACTCGGGCCCGAAGTACGCCGTGTCGGCGATGCCGGTCGTGCGCAGGTACGCCTCGGCCTTGACGGCGACGTAGCGCGGGTCTTTCGCGTACGGCTCGCGCGTGAGCGGATCGACGATGTCGCAGATCAGCGAGAGCGTCGGCACCTCGGTCGCCGGATCGAGGATCGCGCTCGACGCGTCGGGCACGAGCAGCATGTCGCTCTCCGAGATCCCCTGCCAGCCGCGAATGGACGACCCGTCGAAGCCGAGGCCCTCCTCGAACGCGGACTCGTCGAAGCCGGCGAGCGGCAGCGAGACGTGCTGCCACGTGCCGAGCAGGTCGCAGAACTTCAGGTCGACCATCGCGGCGCGGGTCTCCTGCGCCCACGTGAGCGCCTCGTGACCGGCGGCCGCCCGGCCGATGTAGTGCTTCTCCTCGAGCTCCGACATCGCTACCTCCGCGTCTTTTGGACCAACAAAAAAGCCCCAGGTGCGGGCAGAAACTCCCGAACCTGAGGCGCCATTGCCTCCGCGCGCGCCTTCGGCGGCGCTCGCGTGACCGCACCTTAGCGGAGGTTGCGGGCGGACCTCAAGTCGAGTTCGCGCGGCCGGTCGCGCTCAGGCCATCTGTTCGGCTGCCCGGGCGGCATCCGGATCGGTCTTCTCGACGACGAGATAGGCGCCGCGCCTGTCGACCGTTTGCTCGACGTCCGGCTGCTCGTGACCCGGCTTCACCGCAAAGCGGTGGACGTCCGCGCGCAGCTCCTCGTACGCGTCAGCGGTGATCGTGAACCGCTCGATGCAGGCGGCGTCGCCGCACTCGCACACGATCTCGAACGAACTCCCCGTTCCGAGCTCCTCCTGGAGCTGGTCGATCCGTTCGTTGACCTCGCGGAAGAGTGCCTCGTTGACGCCGACCCGCTCGCTCTGACTGCTCACCCTCGCGGATCATGCTCTTCGGCGATGGAGCGCGCAATCCCGGACTTCTCGACGACCACGTAGGTGTCGTGCTCCTCGGTCGTGGTGGCGTCCTGGGACTGGTGATCCCTGGCGACGACGAACCGGTTCCCGCGCGAGCGGATGTGCTCGTACTCCTCGAGCCGAAGCACGATCAGCTCCGTGCAGGACGGGTCGCCGCACTCGCAGAGGAACGGCGTCAACCCGCCGATGTCCAGGTCGTGCCGCTTGCCGGCGAGCTTCTCGTTCGCCTCGCGGAAGAGGACCTCGTTGCGAGCGGCGCGCTGCTCGGTTTGCTCCGCGGTCTCTTCGTTACGCGCCATCGCCGTGGCATTTCGCATCCGGTATCGAAACAAACACTTGCCACTCGCCCGGACCGCCGCTATCGTCTCGGCGCGATGTTGCTCCTCGGCTGACTCGGGTCTCCGCGCGCGCCGCCTGTTCATTCGGCGGTGCGTCTCATTCCCGTACCTGTCGTCGAGTTTGGAGCACATCTGATGTATGCAGTCGAAGTAGACAACCTGCGCAAGGAGTTCGTCCGGAGGGAGAGGTTCGTTCGCGTCCGCCGGCGCGTCGCCCTCGAAGACGTGTCGTTCACGATGGAGCGCGGCGAGTGCGTGGCCATCCTGGGCCAGAACGGCTCGGGCAAGTCGACGCTGGTCCGGCTGCTCGCCACGCTGCTCCTGCACGACGGAGGCAGCGCGCACGTGTTCGGGCACGACTGCTTCAAGCAGACCCGCGCGGTCCGCCGGATCGTCAACCGCGTCTCCGTCGAGGCGAGCTTCTTCAAGAAGATGTCCGCAGCCGAGAACCTCGCGTACGCCGCGCGGTTCTACGGGATGGGGCCTTCGACGACGCGCCGTGCGATCCCCGAGATCCTCGAGCGCGTCGGCTTCCCGGTCGAGCGCCGCGGCGAGGCGATGGAGCATCTTTCGCGCGGGATGCAGCAGAAGGTCGCGCTCGCGCGGGCGCTGCTCACGTCACCCGTGCTGCTCCTGCTCGACGAGCCGACGACAGGTCTCGACCCGCGGTCGAAGCTCGAGGTGCAGGAGTTCATCCGCGAGATGCGCGCGCTGCACGACGCGACGATCCTGCTCTGCACGCACGACATGGGCGAGGCGGAATCGCTCGCGGACCGCGTCGGGATCCTCGATCGCGGCAGGCTCCTCTTGCTCGAGCCGGTGCAGGACGTCAAGGACCGCTTCGGCGTCGATTCGCTCGAAGAGGCGTTCTTCGCCGCGACCGGCCGCGCCTTCGAGGAAGAGACCGAGGACGACAAGGACCGGGAGGTGTTCGCCTAGATGTCCGCGACCATGCCGCGTTCGCAGACGGTCCGGCACGAGCTCGTCGGGCTCGTCGGCGTCGTCGAGCGCAACCTGTACCTGACGAAGCGCTACTTCCTCTGGGACGTCGCGTTCCTGCTGTGGACGATCGCGAACACGCTGACGATCGTCTTCATCGCGCGCGGAGTCGACGTCTCGGCGGCCGAGCAGAACGAGCTCGCGACGAAGTTCCTCATCGGCGGCGTCATCTGGGCGTACCTCGGCATCATCTTCGAGATCGTCACCGAGACCGTCGCCTGGGAGCGCTGGGAAGGGACGATCGAGTACACGTTCATGGCGCCGGTGTCGCGGCCGGTGCACCTCTTCGGCATGGGCATCTACGCCGTCCTCTTCGGGCTCGTGCGCGCGGCGATCCTGTTCGTGGCCTGTCGCCGCGTTCATCGGTATCCACCTGGACAATCCGAACTACCCCGCGGCGCTTGCGCTGCTCGCGATCGCGTCGATCTCGTTCATCGGGATCGGGATGATGACCGCCGTCCTGCCGCTGATCTCTCCGGAGAAGGGCATGCAGCTCGGCTTCATCGCGCAGGGGCTGATGCTCGTCGTCTCGGGCGTCTACTACTCGGTCGAGGTGCTGCCCGAGTGGATGCAGTGGATCTCGAAGATCTCGCCGGCGACCTACGCGTTGCGCGGAATCCGCGACGCGATCCTCAACGGCGGCGGGCTCGCGTGGGCGCGACGTGTGGCCGCTGCTCGTGATCGGAGCGGTCTCGGTCCCGCTCGGCCTGCTGATCTTCCGCTCGGGCGAGCGCTATGCGAAGCAGCACGGAAAGCTCAAGCGGTCGGGGTGATCGCCGTGCCTGAGGATCACTTCGGCGAGGAGGTGGCGGCGTGGTACGACGAGTCGTCGGCCGACATGTTCGAGCCGGCGGTCGTCGGGCCCGTCGTCGACTTCCTCGCGGACCTCGCCGGCGAGGGCGCGGCACTCGAGCTGGGGATCGGCACCGGCCGGATCGCGCTGCCGCTCGCGCAGCGCGGCGTGCGGGTGCACGGGATCGACCTCTCGACGGCGATGGTCGCGAGGCTGCGGGCGAAGCCGGGCGCAGAGAACGTCGGCGTGACGATCGGCGACTTCGCCCGTACGACCGTCGACGGCACGTTCTCGCTCGCGTACCTCGTCTTCAACACGATCAACAACCTGACGACGCAGGCCGAGCAGGTGGCCTGCTTTCGCAACGTCGCGTCGCACCTCGAGCCCGGCGGCTGCTTCGTGATCGAGGTCGGCGTGCCCGCGCTGCGTCGGCTCCCGCCGGGCCAGCGGTTCGTTCCGTTCGACGTGAGCCCCGACGCATCTCGGCTTCGACGAGTACGACGTCGTCAACCAGGGGCTGGTCTCGCATCACTACGGGCCGCGCGACGGCCGGCAGGCATCGACGCCGTTCCGGTACGTGTGGCCGTCGGAGCTCGACCTGATGGCGCTCATCGCGGGGATGACGCTGCGCGAGCGCTGGAGCGGCTGGAAGCGCGAGCCGTTCACGAGCGAGAGCACGAAGCACGTCTCGGTCTGGGAGACGGGCGCGGCGTGAGACGCGTCGGCGCCGAGCGGCTGTACTACGCGCTCGAGCTGCTCCTGTCGATGCCGACGTGGGTCGTCGTGTCGGTCTACCTCGTCAACGACCTGCACCTCACGCCGCTCCAGCTCGTGCTGATGGGGACGGCGATGGAGGCGACGGTGTTCCTCTGCGAGATCCCGACCGGCGTGGTCGCCGACACCTACAGCCGTCGGCTCTCGCTGATCATCGGCTACCTCGGGATGGGCGCGGCCTGGATGCTCGTCGGCGTCTTCAGCGCGCCGTGGGCGATCATCGCGCTGTGGGCGTTCTGGGGTCTCGCCTACACGTTCACGAGCGGCGCGGACCGCGCGTGGATCGCGGACGAGGTCGGCCCGGAGAACGTCGGCCGCATCTTCCTGAAAGGGGCGCGGATCGGCTACGTGGGCTCGGTCGCCGGGCTGCTCGGCCTCGTCGCGCTCGGCACCGTCTCGCTGCGCGCCTCGGTGATCGCCGGCGGCGCGATCACGTTCGCTCTGCGGCATCGGCTGCATCTTCCTCATGCCCGAGACCGGCTTCCGGCGCCGGCCGCGCGCAGAGCGCGGCTCCGCCCTGGCCGAGCTGCGGACGACCGCCGCGAGCGGCGCGCGTTACGCCTGGGCGGCGCCCGTGATCATGCTGCTCGTCGGCGTCGAGATCTTCATGGGGATGTCGAGCGAGGCCTTCGACCGGTTGAAGGAAGCGCACTTCCTGCGCGACGTCGGGCTTCCGGCCGTCGGTGACCTCGATCCGGTGGTGTGGTTCGGTGCGTTCTCGCTCGTCGCGATGGTGTTCGGCTTCTTCGCGCTCGGACGGATCCTCAAGCGCTTCGAGCACGGCGGCCAGAGAGTGGTCTCGAGATCGCTCTTCGCGCTCACGCTCATGCAGATGGCGGCGATGCTCGCGTTCGCGCTCACGGGCTCGATCTGGCTGGCGATCGCGGCGCTGCTCGGCGTGTTCGTCGCGCGCGACCTCGCCGGGCCGCTCTACTCGATCTGGCTGAACGAGCAGATCACCGACTCGAGCGTCCGCGCGACCGTTCTCTCGATCAGCGGCCAGGCGAATGCCGTGGGCCAGGCGGCCGGCGGTCCCGCGCTCGGGCGTGATCGGCAACGTCTTCGGGATCCCGGCTGCGCTCGCGACGGGTGCGCTGACGATCGGCCCGGCGGCCGCGCTGTACGGCCGCGCGCTGCGGCACGGCGGCGCCGAGCCCGAGCTCGACGCCCTGCCGACTCCCGCCGAGACGTAATAGGCTCGAAGCTTTCCGAGCTCAGGAGGGATGGATGACGCAGGTCGAGACAGCCAATCGCGCGACGAGCGATCCGCAGGCCCGCAAGGAGGTGCTGAAGCGCATCGACGACGAGGGCGTGGAGTTCGTGCTGCTCTGGTTCACCGACATCGAGGGACACCTGAAGAGCTTCGCCGTCACGCCGAGCGAGATCGAGGGCGCGCTCGACGACGGCATGGGCTTCGACGGCTCGTCGATCACCGGCTTCAACGCGATCGAGGAGTCCGACATGGTGGCCATCCCCGATCCGGGGACGTACCAGCTGATGCCGTGGCGGGAGGGCGAGACGAAGGTCGGGCGGATGATCTGCGACGTGGTCACTCCCGACGGCAAGCCGTACGAGGGCGACCCGCGCTACGTCCTCAGGCGCGCGCTCGAGCGCATGAAGTCGATGGGCTTCGACACGTTCAACGTCGGCCCGGAGCTCGAGTACTTCCTCTTCAAGAGCGACTCCGGCACCGAGACCCTCGACGAGGGCGGCTACTTCGCGATGACGACGCTCGACGCGGCGACCGAGCTGCGCCAGCAGACCGTCCGCGCGCTCGAGAGCATGGGGATCGCGATCGAGTACGTCCATCACGAGGTCGGTCCGTCGCAGCACGAGATCGACATGCGCTTCGCGCCTGCGCTGGAGATGGCCGACCACACGATGACGTACCGCCTGATCGTCAAGGAGGTCGCGAAGAAGGCCGGGTTCCACGCGACGTTCATGCCGAAGCCGATCTTCGGCGAGAACGGCTCGGGCATGCACACGCACCAGTCGCTGTTCAACGAGGGCCGGAACGCGTTCTTCGCCGGGGAGGACAACTGGCATCTGTCCGACGTGGGCAAGGCGTTCATCGCCGGCCAGCTCCGCCACGCGCGCGAGCTCGCGGCCGTCTTCGCGCAGTGGGTGAACTCGTACAAGCGACTCGTTCCGGGGTACGAGGCGCCGGTCTACGTCGCGTGGTCGCAGCGGAACCGTTCGGCGCTGATCCGCATCCCGCTCTACAAGCCGGGCGCCGAGCAGGCGACGCGCGCGGAGATCCGCTGCCCCGATCCCGCGTGCAACCCGTACCTGACGTTCGCGGCGCTGCTCCACGCCGGCCTCGAGGGAATCGAGAAGGGCTACGAGCTGCCGGAGCCGATGGAGACGAACCTGTACCACCTGACGGCCGAGCAGCGGACCGAGCGAGGCATCGTCGCGCTGCCCGAGACGCTCGGCGAGGCGATCACCGAGTTCGCCGGCTCGGATCTCCTGCGCACGGCATTCGGGCCGCATATCTTCGACCGCTACGTCGAGCTCAAGCGCAAGGAGTGGGACGAGTACCGCGTCCAGCTCACCCAGTGGGAGATGGAGAAGTACCTGCCGGTGCTCTGATCGCTTGCCGGTGGACAGGCTCCGTTTCCTGCACTAACGTGCGAGGCGGCTCCGGCGCTTTGCGGCTACCCGGAGCTGACTGACGGCAGACTGCGGGGTGCTCTTCGAGGGTGCGGCAACGCGCTTCTTCGGGCACCTCGCGGTCGTTCGCGGCGGGAAATGCTGTGCACTTTCCCGAAGCGCGTACTTTCGACGTCTCTTGTGGGGTTGGCTGCTTCGCCGGTCGGTGGTGAGCAGCGCGGCCAAGCCGCGCTGCCGGCGAGCACGTCGATTTAGAAGAACAGTCGCAATAGGCGCGGCTTGGCCGCGCCGACTAGCGCGCTGAACGAAGCAGCGCGCCTGAACCGGGCGCAGCAACCAGCCCGAAAGTGCACAGCACTTTCGGGCTACAAGAAGCTGAGGAGGCCTTCGCGGTCTACGCGTAGGCCGATGACGCGGGTGCGGCCGTCGATCTGGTCGATCGCGTCGGCGGGGACCACCCGGCGTCGGCGGCGCGCGAAGAAGCCGGAGCGGACGGCCAGGGCGTCGGGCTCGTCCGGCTTCGTGCCGTACATCGGACACTCGACGCGTCCCACGAACCTGCCGCGCGCGTCGGCCACGAGGTAGCCGCGCGTGCCGCGCAGATCGTAGGCCAGCGCAGTCATAGAGGCGACCGTATTCCCCGGCTGTGAAAAAAGTCACGGATGGCCGTAAAAGATTTGTTAAGCACCCGGCTTCGCGCTCATCGCCCACCAGGCGAGCAGGAGCCCGACGAGATACAGGCCCGCCAGCCCGCCGAAGTAGCGCGCGAAGCTCGGACGCCGCGCGAGCGCGAGCCAGCCCAGGACTGTCAGCCCGAGGAGCACCACCGCGCCGCCGTCGCCGACGAGGATGCCGAGCTTGATCCACGTCGGCATGTCCGGCTGGAGGTCTTCCTTCGAGTAGATCCACTGCGCGGCCACGCGCATCACGATGTACGACGGCCAGACGACGAACATCAGCGTCCGGAACGCGAGCTTGCCGGTGAAGATCGACTGTCCGGGCATCCGGATTCCTGCGACCGTGAGCAGGAAGACCGCGCCGACGCCGCCGAAGAGCGCAACCGCTCCGAGCACGTGCGCGAAGAGCGGCAGGTCCCACGAGTCGGGACGGACGAGCGCGATCACCCGCCGGCTCCCGGCTTCCAGATCATCAGCACGAGGACGGCGAAGCCGAGCACGGCGGCGCCGTAGTCGAGAGCGAGGGCAACCGGATCGTGCAGGCGCGCCTTCAGCTCCGGGCTCGGCTCGTCGTTCTCGGGGGCGAGCCGTTCGGCGAGCTCTCGGGCCGGCTCGGCGCGCTTGCCGCCCACGGCGCCGGCGACGTTCGAGAGGATGAACAGGACGAGTGCCGCGATCACCCAGCCGTCGGTGTAGTCGTAGCCGGCGTCGCTGACGAGCCACAGCCCGAAGACGAGCAGGAGGAGCCCGCCGATCGCGAACGCCGGAATGACGTAACTCGCGAGACGGAGAATGAGCGCGATCTCGCTAGGGCGTTCGTAGCGCTGCGACGCGAAGGTGAAGATCAGCGACGCGACAGCCGCGCCCAGGAACAGGAAGGCGCCGGTCATGTGCAGGAAGAGCAGCCACTCGTACTTGCCCAAGGCCGCCGCGACTCTACTCGAACCGGCGGACGGCAAGATAGAGACGTGGAGGAGACGCAGCGACATCTCCAGCTCCTGACCGAGACGATCGAAGCGGTCAACTCGACGCTCGACCTCGAGGAGGTGCTCGCGCTCGTCGCGCGCAAGGTCGCCGACGCGCTGAAGGCCGACGCGTGCTTCGTCTACCTCTACGACGAACGCCATGACGAGCTCGTGCTGCGCGCGACGCACGGCACGCGCGTCGACGAGATGACGAAGCGCCCGCGGCTGCACGTCGGCGAAGGGATCACCGGCGCGGCCGCGGAGCAGCGCGCTCCGGTCGTGCTTCCTGCGGCGGCGCACCTCGACCCGCGCTTCAAGTCGTTCCCGAACCTGCCGGAGGACCGCTTCCAGTCGATCTTCGCGGTGCCGATCCTCGCGCGCGAGAAGCTCGAGGGCGCGCTGAACGTCCGCACGATCGAGGAGCGCGAGTTCACCCGTGCCGAGATCGACCTGCTGGTCGCGATCGCGGCTCAGGTTGCGCAGTCGATCCAGCACGCACGGCTCTACACCGCGGCGCAGCGCCGCGTTGTCGAGCTCGAGGCGCTGGCGCGCATCTCCGAGGCGGTCTCCGAGTCGCTCTACCTCGAGGAGTCGCTCGCCGCGATCGTGCGCACGACGATGGACGCGCTCGACGCGACGGGAGCGGCGCTCGTGCTCGAGGACGGGAAGATCGCGTGGCCGGAGGGGCGCGCCGGCGGCTACGCCGAGCGCCTCCCGCTGCGGTGGCGCGGCAGGCAGATCGGCGAGCTCGTCTGCGACCGCGACGCACCGTTCTCCGACGACGATCGCCAGCTGCTCGTCTCGATCGCGCACCACGCGGCCGTCGCGCTCGAGCACGGTCGAGCGGTCATGCGCGGCGTGCTCGCCCAGGAGATCCATCACCGCGTCAAGAACAACCTGCAGACCGTCGCGTCGCTGCTGCGGCTGCAGGCGCGCGCGACCGATTCGGTCGACCCGCGCGAGGCGCTCGAGCACTCCGTGAACAGGATCCTCGCGATAGCGGCCGTCCACGAGGTGCTGACCGAGCGGCGCGACGACGACGTGCTGCTCGACGACCTGCTCGACCGGTTGCGCGCGATGCTCGTGCAGGGGATCGGCCCGGGTGAGGCCGGCAGGGGCAAGCGCGTCGCCTCGGAGCTCGAGCCCGTCGCGCTCGCCGGCTCGCGGGCGACCGCGCTGGCGCTCGTCTTCAGCGAGCTGCTCCAGAACGCGCTCGAGCACGGCGGCGGCGACGTGCGGATCGAGCTCGTGCGACGCGACGGCGAGATCCTGCTGGCGATCGCCGACTCGGGCGCCGGCCTCCGCGGCGGTGCGGACGGTACCGGCCTGTCGATCGTGCGCGCGCTCGTCCGCGACGAGCTGAAGGGCCGCTTCGAGCTGTCGAGCGACGACGGCACGCGCGCCGAGGTTGCCTTTCCCGCCTGACGATCAGGCGAGGATGCGCGTCAGCGCCTGGATGCTCGCGGAGTCACAGAACCGCGACCGCTAGTGGATCTCGAACGCTTCACGTTCGTCCTGCGGCGCCGGCCGGCCGACGCGCCGGACTATCCGGACGAACGGCGCGACGAGCTTCAGGAGCAGCACCTTGCGCACCTTCCGTCGTTGCGCGACCGCGGGGTGCTGCTCCTCGCCGGGCCGATTCGCGACCAGTCCGACGAGTCGCTCCGCGGGCTCTGCGTTCTCACCACGAGCCTCGAGGAGACGCGCGCGCCGCCGGCGGACGATCCGTCGGTGCGGGCGCGCCGGCTCGCGCCGGAGATCACGAGCTGGCTGACCCACCGGGGTAGCCTCCCAGGATCAGAATCCTCGTAGCCGAAGACGAGACGATCATCCGTCTGGACCTCGTGGCCTTGCTTCGCGGGGCCGGCATGGACGTCGTCGGCGAGGCGCGTGACGGCGAGGAGGCGGTGGCGCTCGCCGGGCAGCTCGAGCCGGAGCTCGCGATCATGGACGTGAAGATGCCGAAGCTCGACGGGATCGAGGCTGCGCGCCGGATCATCGCCGAGCGCCCGATTCCCATCGTGCTGCTCACGGCCTACGGCCAGGAGGAGCTGGTCGCCCGGGCCGTCGAGGCCGGGGTCTTCGGTTACCTCGTGAAGCCGTTTCGCGAGGCCGATCTCCTGCCTGCGATCCAGACCGCGCGCGCGCGGCACGAGGAGCTGGTCGCGTTGCGCGAGGAGGCCGAGTCGCTGTCCGAGGCGCTCACCGCGCGTAAGGCGATCGAGCGTGCGAAGGGCTTGCTCATGGCGAAGGAGGGGCTCTCGGAGCAGGACGCGTTCGCCCGCCTGCGCAAGGCTTCGCAGGTCTCGGGCCGGCCGCTGAAAGTCGTGGCGGAGGCCGTCGTGGCGACGTTCGGCGACGGGTGATGCTGAAGCACCTCGAGCGAGCGGCGCGCGGAGAGCCGGAGGGCCTCCTCGTCCTGCTGCACGGGCGCGGTGCCGACGAGCACGACCTCTTTCCGCTGCTCGACGTGCTCGACCCGGAGCGGCGGCTGCTCGGCGTCACGCCGCGCGCGCCGCTCTCGCTGCCGCCCGGCGGCGCGCACTGGTACGCGTTCTACCGCGTCGGCGAGCCCGAGCCGACCACCTTCGAGGCGGCATATCCCCAGCTCGTGGAGTGGCTCGAATCCCTCGGGTTCTCGCCGGAGCGCACGGTGATCGGCGGCTTCTCGCAGGGGACGGTGATGAGCTACGCGCTGGCACTCGGGCACGGCAGGCCGCGCCCGGCCGGGCTGATCGCGCTCTCCGGCTTCATGCCCAGCGTCCCCGGCTTCGAGCTCGACCTGTCGGCGCCGCTGCCTCCGGTGGCCATCGGGCACGGGACGTACGACGACGTGATCGGCGTCGAGTGGGGCCGCGCCGCCCGCGAGCGGCTGACTGCGGCCGGGGCGGACATCCTGTATCGCGAGTCGCCGATGGGACACACGATCGATCCCGGTTACCTCGACGAGCTCGCGAGGTGGCTGCCTCTGTGATGCAGTTCCAGCTCCGCGAGTACGCGATCGTGGACGGCGGGCTCGACGACTTCGTCGCGGAATGTCGCGAGCACCTGCTTCCCCTGCGGCTGTCGATGGGCTTCTCCGTGCTCGGCCCGTGGATCGACCGTGAAGCGAGCCGCTACGTCTGGCTCCTGGGCTTCGACGGCGACGGTCGTGCCGCGGACGACGCTTACCGTGCCGCGCGCGAGCGGCAGCCGCTCGACCCCGATCCCGCGCGGCTCATCGCCGAGTCGCGGGTGGTTTGGCTAGAGCCTGCGTAGCGTGAACGCGAGGGTGAGCGCCGTCAGCGACAGGCCGTCGGGCACCTCGCCCTGCTCGATCAACGTGCGCACGTCGTCGGCCGCGAACCACGCGATGCTCTCCGTCTCGGTGCGGTCGAACTCGCCGACGTGCTCGGCGCCGCGCGCGAGAAAGTAGTTGAACCGCTGATCCATCAGCCCGTTCGTGGGATGGCTGAAGCCGAGGAGCTCGAGGCCGAGCGGCCGCCAGCCGGTTTCCTCGACTGCCTCGCGCTCGGCCGCCTGCTCGAGCGACTCGCCCGGGTCGACGCGGCCGGCGGGAATTTCCCAGCCCCAGGTGTCGGTCACGAACCGGTGGCGCCGCAGAAGGAGGACGCCGCCGTGCTCGGGCGCGTGGACGATCGTGCCGACCGCGGGATGCGGCATCCGCACGACGTGGTGGCCGAACCGCGTGCCGTCGGGAAGCTCGACCTCGGCGACGCGGAGGTTGATCCACTCGCTCGAGTAGAGCGCGTGCTCGCCGTGAACCGTCCAGCGCGTCACGTCGGCGAGCCTATGCGAGCCCGTAGAGCGCGAGCGCGTTCTCGCGGAGGATCGTGCGTCCCGCCTGCTCGGCCTCCTCGGCCGGTAGCGCCTCGGACAGCACCTCGGCGAGCGCCTCTCGCCACCACTTGGCGCCGAGGTAGTAGAGCTCCGGCGTACGCGCGGCATCCGACGCGTACATCAGCTTCGAGAACGGCGCGAGCTCGAGCGCCTCGCGCAACGCATCGGCGGGCCGCGCGACGTGCGGGATCGTCAGCGAGAGGTCGAACCAGACGTTCGGATAGACGTGCGCGAGCCAGCCCGCCTCGCGGACGAACGGGTAGCAGTGCAGCAGCACGAACGGGGTCTCTCGAAAGCGCTCGATCAGCGGCTTGAGATGCGAAGGATCCGCAAGGGCGAGGTGCAGGTCGGAGTCGCCGAAGCCGCAGTGCACCTGGACCGGAAGCGGGTCGCCGGTTTCCTCGTTCGCCTCGAGCGCGGCGACGACGTGCTCCGACACCCGGTCGAGCCCGCCGCGGTAGGCGGCGATCGTCTTCAGCGCGACGAACCCTTCCCCGCGGGCGCGCGCGACGTGCTCGGCGGCGTCGGCGCCACGCGTTTCGAGCCGCAGGATCGGCCGCGCTCGTGCGCCCGCCAGTTCCCCGAGCCGCTTCCACTCGATGGCGGTGCCCGGCGGCGGGAAGCCGTCGTCGACGAGCAGCCACGCGGTTCCCGTCGCACGTAGGAGCGAGGCCGCGTAGTCCTCGACGTCACGGCTCGTCCGATGCGCGAACACCGACTCCTCTGTCGGCTCCACGTCGAAGAACGCGGCGAGCTCGCGCATCGCCCGGCGATACGTGAGAGCGGTCGCGACGTGTGGCCACTGGCGCGGGTCGGGGCTCTCGGAGAACAGCCCGCGAAACTCGTCGAGCGTCGCCGGCGGCGCGCGCAGGATTCCGTGCGCGTGCCCGTCGACGAGACCGGTCGAGCTCAGTACTTCAAGAAGTGACCCTGCTGCTCGAACTCTTCGTCACCTCCCAGGTACGCGTCCCATTCCGAGCGGCGTACCGCGAGGTATGACGTCGCGAGCACGGGCCCGAGCGCGTCCATGAGAACCGCGTCCGCGGCGAGCGCGTCCAGCGCCTCGCGCTGCGTCGTTGGAAGCCGACGGATGCCGCGCCGCACGCGTTCGTCCTCCGGAATCGTCGCCGGGTCGACGTCCACAGCCTCCGGCAGCTCGAGACCCCGCTCGAGCCCGTCGAGGCCTGCTGCGATCAGTCCGCCGACGGCGAGGTACGGGTTGCAGCTCGCGTCGGCAGCCTTCAGCTCGGCATTCGTCGACGCCTCCTCGAACCCGCCGAAGACCGACGGCACGCGGATCGGCGCCTCTCGGTTGTCGTGGCCCCAGCAGGTGAAGGCGCCCGCCCAGTACTGCGGGACGATGCGCCGGTACGAGTTGAAGCTCGGCGCGGTGACGCCGCAGAGACCGGGAAGGTGCGCGAGGACGCCGGCGAGGAAGGCGCGCGCGTCGTCGGAGAGGCGGTCCTCGCGCGAGGCGTCGTGGAACCGGTTGCGCTCGCCGTCCCAGAGCGAGAAATGGACGTGGCAGCCGTTGCCTGCGCCGTCCGGCCACGGCTTTGGCGCCAGCGAAGCGACGAGCCCGTGGCGCGCGGCGACGCCGCGGATGGTCTCGCGAACGAGGATCTGCTCGTCGACAGCCTTCAGCGCAGGCGCGTGCGCGGTCGAGATCTCCTGCTGGCCGTGGCCGAGCTCGGCGTAGTACTGCTCGAGCTGGATCTCCTGGCGGTCGAGCGCCTCGACGAGCTCGTCGACGTAGTCCTGCGCCGCCGTCATCCCGATCGTCGAGAAGCAGAGGCTCGCGTCGAGGGGGCGGAAGCCGCCGTCGTCCGCGACGGCGAGCGAGAACTCGTTCTCGAACGAGACCTCGAGCCGCGGGCCGCGCTCGTCGAGGCGCGACGTCATGCGCTTCAGGAACGAGCGCGGACACTGCGGCGCCGGCTCTCCCTCGAGCGTGACGTGGTCGACGAGGAGCGCGCCGCTGCGCGGTGCGTAGGGGAGGACGCGGAACGTCGCCGGGTCGGGCACGAGCCGGATCTCGCCGACCGGGCCCATGCCGTCGACCGGCTGAAGCTGGTCGAGCGAGTTCATCGCCTGCATGCCGACGGTGAGGCCGATCCCGCTCGCCAGCCGGCGCTCGAGCCCGTCGAGCGCGCTCGCCTTCGCCCGCACCGTGCCGTCGTTGCCGCACCAGAGGAAGCGGACGAGCCGGAGCTCCGCTTCGCGTGCCCGCCGCACGACGTCCTGCTGCGACGCCGGCGGGTTCGTCAACGCACCTGGCTCCGCTCGAAGAGCTCCTCCCAGCGCGCGAGCAGCGACTTGCAGCTCGTCGCGCGCGCCGCGGTACGCCTGCAGCGTGTCGACGTCGCCCCAGTCGTCGGCGAGCTTCCGCTCCAGCTCGGCCACGGTCTCCTCGCGGCTCGCGATCTGCGTCTCGATCCGCTCCAGCTCGCTCGGGCTGCCGGGGCCTTGCGCGCGCCTGCGTCACCGGCGCGCTCGTCTCCTTCTTCGGCTTTGGCTCTCGCGTCTCGACGCCGCGAGCCTTCGCGGCGAGCTCGTCGCGCCGCCGGATGTACTCGGCCCACCCGCCGTCGTAGCTCCGGACGGTCGCGTCCTCGAGCGCGAGCGTCCGCTCCGCAACCGCGTCGACGAGCGCGCGGTCGTGCGAGACCAGCAGGACGGTTCCGGGGAACGCTTCGAGCGCGGCCTCGAGCGCCTCGCGCGACTCGAGGTCGAGGTGGTTCGTCGGCTCGTCGAGCACGAGGAAGTTCGCGCCCGACGCGACGACGTGCGCGAGCGCGAGCCGGCGGCGCTCGCCGCCCGAGAGCACCGAGACCGACTTCTCGTGATCGTCCCAGCCCGAGAAGAGGAAGCGGCCGAGCAGAGCCTGCGCCTGCGGACGCGCGAGGTTCGTCGCGCGCTGCGTCGACTCGAGAACCGTGTGCCGCTCGTCGAGCTCGACCTCCTGCTGCGAGAAGTACCCGACGGCGACGCTGTGGCCGAGCCGCACTCTGCCGTCGTCCGGTTCGCGGCGGCCGAGCATCGTCTCGATCAGCGTCGTCTTTCCCGACCCGTTCGGCCCGACGAGCGCGACGTGCTCGCCGCGCTCGACGCGCGAACGCCGCCTCGTGCAGCAGCTCGCGTTCGCCGACGCGCAGCGCGAGCTCCTCCGCCTCCACGACGGTTCGGCCGCTGCGCGGAGGATCGATGAAGCCGAAGCCGAGGCGCTTCGAGCGGCGCGAGAGCAGCGTGATCTCCTCGCTCACCTTCGCCTTCTCCTGCGAGAGGCGCCCGATCTGCGTCAGCTTCGCCTGGGCCTGCTTCGCCTTCGACTTCTTGTACCGGAAGCGCTCGACGAAGCGCTCGAGCCGGGCGATGTCCTCTGCGTAGCGCGCGGCTTCCTTGCTCGCGGCCTGGAGTCGCGCGGCCTTCTCGAGGCGCCACTGGTGCCACGGGCCGGCGAAGTACGTGGAGCGACCGGCGTCGAGCTCGAGCACGGCGGTCGTCGTCGCTTCGAGGAACCAGCGGTCGTGCGCGACCAGGATGACGCCGGCGTCGATCGACGACAGCTCCTCCTCGAGCCATTCGAGGCTGGCCACGTCGAGGTGGTTCGTCGGCTCGTCGAGGAGCAAGCAGGTCGGGATCGCCGCCGAGGCTTCGCGCGAGCGAGGCGCGCGTGAGCTCGCCGCCGGAGAACGTGTCGAGCACGCGGTCGAAGTCGACGTCGCGGAAGCCGAGGCCGCGCGCGACCGAGCCGAGGCGATCGCGCCAGGCGTAGCCGCCGGCGTGCTCGAGGCGCGCCTGCGCCTCGGAGTAGCGAGCGAGCGTCTGCGGGCCGTGGTCGCCGGAGGCCATCGCTTCCTCCAGCCGCCGCAGCTCGTCCTCGATCGCGACCAGATCGGACGCTCCGGAGAGGACGTACTCGCGGAGCGTCATCCCGCGCTGGAGCGGCGGCCGCTGGTCGTGGAGCGCGACGCGTGTGCCCTTCGCGAAGGCGAGCTCGCCGCCGTGGATCTCGGTCTGGCCGGCGAGCATGCGCAGCAGCGTCGTCTTACCGGCGCCGTTCGGCCCGGCGAGCGCGACCCGATCGCGGCGCTCGACCTTGAAGGACACGCCGTCGAAGAGCAGGTTCCCGGCGAGCTCCTTGCGCAGGCTGGATGCGATGACGACGGCCACGCGCTAAGACTAGAGCGCGCCGAAGTTCGCTAGGGTCCCGCGTCACTCGAGTCAGGAGGAGTCATGCGCGCAGCGTTCTTCCTGCCGATCCTCGTGGCGTGCGTTCTCGCCGTCACGGCTTCCGCAGCAGTCGCACCGTCCGGACCGCCCACGTCGATCGGAACGGGAGGTGCCGCCGGAGCGTCGAGACGCTCGCCACGCAGGCGGCGATCGACACGCTGAGAGCCGGGGGCAATGCCGTCGACGCGGCGGTCGCGGCCGCGGGTGTGCTCGGCGTGACCGAGCCGTTCTCCTGCGGGGTCGGCGGCGGCGGGTTCATGGTGATCCGAACGGCGGCGGGCAAGGTGACGACGATCGACGGCCGCGAGACCGCGCCGGTCGCGATGACTCCGACGTCCTTCTGGGAGAACGGCGCGCCGCTTCCGTTCAACGACGCTCGGTGGAGTGGCATGTCGGTGGGCGTCCCCGGCACCGTCGCGACCTGGGAGAAGGCGCTCGACGAGTACGGGACGATGTCGCTCGCGCAGGTGCTGCAGCCGGGCATGCGCGTGGCGCGTGACGGCTTCGTGGTCGACCAGACGTTCTTCGATCAGACGAACGGGGCGAAGCCGTGGTTCGACGACATACCCACGACGGCGGCACTGTTTCTCGATCCCGACGGCACGCCGCACGACGTCGGCACGGTTTTCCGGAATCCCGACCTCGTGAAGACGTACGAGCGGATCGCGCAGCTCGGCGCGAAGGGCCTGTACCGCGGCGCGATCGCGGACGCGATGGTCGACACGATCCAGCATCCCGTCGTCGCGCCGAGCGCCGACCACGTCTGGCGGCCGGGCGTGATGACGATGCGCGACCTCCACGGGTACGTCGCTCCGGAGCGCGCGCCGACGCACGTGACGTATCGCGGGCTCGACGTCTATTCGATGGGCCCGCCGTCGAGCGGCGGCTCGACCGTCGGCGAGGCGCTGAACATCCTCGAGGGTTACGACCTCGCGGCGATGCCGCGCGACGAGGCGTTTCATTACTTCCTCGAGGCGTCGCGCTACTCGTTCGCCGACCGGAACGCGTACCTCGCCGATCCGGCCTACTACCCGGTGCCGCTGAGCGGGTTGCTGTCGAAGGATTACGCGGCGACGCGACGCGCATTGATCAAGCCGACGGCCGCGACCCCGCCGGTCGTCCCGCCGGGCGATCCTTCTCCCTTCGTGACCGGGCAGGCGTCCGCGACGGCGGCGATGTCGGAGACGACGACGCATCTCGTCACGTCCGACAGGTGGGGCAACGTCGTCTCGTACACGTTCACGATCGAGTCGACCGGCGGGGCGGGCCTTGTCGTCCCCGGCTGGGGCTTCCTGCTCAACAACGAGCTGACCGACTTCAACTACGACTCGACCACACATCCGAACCGGGTCGAGGGCGGCAAGCGGCCCCGGAGTTCGATGGCGCCGACGATCGTGCTCCGCAACGGGGCTCCTTTGCTGGCACTCGGCTCGCCCGGCGGCTCGACGATCATCACAACGGTGCTGCAGCTGCTCTTCGACCGCGTCGACGAGGGGATGACGCTCCCGCAGGCGATTGCCGACCCGCGGGCGAGCCAGCGGAACACCTCGTCGACGAGCGCCGAGCCCGCGTTCCTGTCGAGCGCCCTGCGAACGCAGCTCGCGACGCGCGGACACACGTTCACGAACGGCGGCGAGATCGGCGCCGCGACGGGACTCGAGTTCCTCGGCGGCGGCAACATCCTCGCGGCGGCGGAGCCGGTACGCCGAGGCGGCGGCAGCGCGCTGGTGGAGCAGCCCGCGCCCTAGCTGCCTGCAACGCACGTGTCCCGGGGTCTGACCCCGGGACACGTCTGGTCTGGACCGGGCTCGCTAGCGGGCCACGGCCGTCGCCGACACGAGCCGGCGCGCGGCCGCGGCGATGTGCTCGGCGTCGATGCCCGCTGCCGCGAGCAGCTCCTCGGGCTTCCCCGACGTGGGCATCTCGCGGACCGCGAGGTGCGCGAACGCGAGCTCCTCGCCGGCGAGGGCCGAGAGCACCGTCTCGCCCAGCCCGCCCTCCGGCCAGTGGTCCTCGGCGACGACGATCCGTCGCTGCGTCGCCTCGACCGACTCGCGGAGCGTGTCCGCGTCGACGGGCTTCACGGAGTACAGGTCGACCACGCGCGCCGAGACGCCCTCTTCGGCCAGCGCGTCGGCGGCCTTCAGCGCCTCGTGGAGCGTGATCCCGGCGCCGACCAGCGTCACGTCGTCGCCGTCGCGCACGACCTTGGCGCCTCCGATCGGGAACTCCTCGTCCGCGTCGTAGATCACCGGTGTCGCGCCGCGCGTCGTGCGCATGAACGAGATGCCGTCGAGGTCGGCCATCGCGTCGACGAGCTTCGCCGTCTGGTTCGCGTCGCTCGGGTAGAGGACGGTCGAGCCGTGCACCGCACGGAACGCGGCGAGGTCCTCCAGCGCCATCTGCGACGGGCCGTCCTCGCCGATCGACACGCCGGCGTGCGAGCCGCACAGGCGGATGTCCGCGCGCGAGATCGCCGCCATGCGGACGAAGTCGTACGCACGCGTGAAGAACGCCGCGAAGGTCGACGCGAACGGCTTCCACCCGCGCACCTGCAGCCCGACCGCCGCCGCGACGAGCTGCTGCTCGGCGATGTACATCTCGAAGTACCGCTCCGGGAGCTCCTTCGCGAACTCCTCCGCGTAGGTCGAGTTCGAGACCTCGCCGTCGAGCGCGACGACGTCGCCGCGCGCGCGGCCGACTGCCAGCAGCGCGTCGCCGTACGCCTTCCGCGTCGCCACTTCCTTGCCCGAGCTCGTAGCGTCGGCAGCGCGAGCGCGCCCGTCTCGAAGCACGTGCGGCTCGCCGCGCCCTCCGGCTTCGCGACGTCGACGACGATGTGTCCGCTCGCCGCCGAGCTCCTGCGATCGCCCCTCGGGATCGTCGAGCGCCTTGCCGTGCCAGCCGTCCTGGTTCTCGACCGCCTTCACGCCCTTGCCCTTCAGCGTGCGCGCGACGATCGCCGTCGGGCGGCCGGTCGTCGAGACCGCCTCCTCGTACGCGCGGTCGATCGCCTCGACGTCGTGCCCGTCGACCTCGATCGCCGCCCAGCCGTACGCCTCGAGACGCCGGGTGTACGAGGAGAGATCCCAGCCGTGCATCGTCTCGCCGCGCTGGCCGAGACGGTTGATGTCGAGGATCGCCGACGAGGTTGTCGAGCTCCGCGAACGCCGCGTGCTCGAACGCCTCCCACATCGATCCCTCGGCGAGCTCGCTGTCGCCGCAGACGCACCACACGCGATACGGCAGCCGGTCGAGCTTCTTCCCGGCGAGCGCGACGCCGACCGCGATCGGCAGGCCCTGCCCGAGCGAGCCGGTCGCGACGTCGACCCACGGGATCTTCGGCGTCGGGTGCCCCTCGAGCCGCGAGCCGAACTTGCGGAACGTCAGCAGCTCCTCGTCCGAGATCGCGCCCGGCGGCCTTGAAGATGCGAGTAGACGAGCGGCGACGCGTGGCCCTTCGAGAAGATGAGGTGGTCGTTCGCGCGGGTCGTCCGGGCTGTCGAAGTCGTAGCGGAGGTACTTCGCGAGGAGCACGGCCATCAGGTCGGCCGCGGACATCGAGGATGTCGGGTGCCCGGACTTGGGCGCCGCCGCGGCGCGGATCGAGTCGACGCGGAGCTGCTGTCCCAGCTCGCGCCAAAGCTCGGGATCGCTCATGCCGAGGAGTCTACGAACCCGCAGAGGGGTAACGTGGAGACATGCGGGTTGCCGTTGCCTTCGATCATCGGGGTGTGAGGCTGCGCGATCCGGTCATCGAGGCGGTCGCCGCGCTGGGCCACGAGACCGTCGATCTCGGCACCGACGACGCGAGCGTCCGGATCGACTACCCGGACAAGGCGCAGGAGCTCGGCGACGCGATCCGGAATGCCGAGGCGGAGCGCGGCGTCCTCGTCTGCGGATCGGGCGTCGGTGCCTCGGTCGCAGCCTGCAAGCTGCCGGGGATCCGCGCGGCGATCTGCCACGACACGTATTCCGCGCACCAGGGCGTCGAGCACGACGACATGAACGTGCTCTGCCTCGGGTCGGAGATCGTCGGCGCTGAGCTCGTCCGCGAGCTCGTGCGCGCCTTCCTCGGCGCGAAGTTCGTCGGCGGAAGAGCGGTACGTCAGGCGACTACGCAAGGTCGAAGAAATGGAGAGAGCACATGTCTAGGACGAAGTTGCAAGAGCTGAGCGACCACAAGCAGAGTGTCTGGCTCGACTACCTGTCGCGCGACATCCTCGAGAGCGGCAAGCTCGCCGAGATGATGGAGCGCGACGCCGTCGTCGGCGTGACGTCGAACCCGACGATCTTCCAGAAGGCGCTCGCGGCCGGCGACGCGTACGACGAGCAGCTCAGGTCGCTGCTCGAGAGCGAGGACGATCCGAAGGAGATCTTCCTCGCGCTGTCCGCGGAGGACGTGAAAGAAGGGCTCGCGCTGCTGCGGCAGGTCTACGACTCCGGCGGCGGGCGCGACGGCTACGTCTCCTGGGAGGTCGACCCCGAGATCGCCGACGACCGCGAGCGCACCTTCGAGGAGGCGAAGCGCCTCCACGAGTGGATCGACGAGCCGAACCTCTACGTGAAGATTCCTGCCACGAAGCCGGGCGTCGGCGCGATCGAGGACTCGATCGCCGAGGGCCGCAACATCAACGTGACCCTGATCTTCTCGCTCCAGCGCCACGAGGAGGTCATGGAGGCGTACGTCCGCGGGCTCGAGCGGCTCGCCGAGAAGGGCGGCGACCTCTCGACGACGTGCTCGGTCGCGTCGTTCTTCGTCTCGCGCGTCGACACCGAGGCCGACAAGCGCCTCGAGAAGCTGGGCCGCACCGACCTCCAGGGGAAGCTGGCGATCGCGAACGCGAAGCTCGCGTACCAGAACTACAAGCGCGTGTTCTCCGGCGAGCGCTGGGAGGCGCTGGCGGCGAAGGGCGCGACCGCGCAGCGCTGCCTCTGGGCGTCGACGTCCACGAAGAACCCGAACTACCGCGACGTGATCTACGTCGAGGAGCTGATCGGCCCCGACACGGTGAACACGATGCCCGAGGAGACGATCGTCGCCTTCCAGGATCACGGCGTCGTCGCCGACAAGCTCGAGGAGGGGATCGACGAGGCGCGGAAGGTGCTCGAGGAGCTGCGCGAGGCGGGTCTCGACTACGACGACGTGTCGGACACGCTCGAGCGCGAGGGCGTGCAGAAGTTCGTCGATTCCTTCACGGATCTGAAGCAGGGGATCAACGCGAAGCGCGAAGCGCTGGCCGCGGTCTGAGCGTGAGAGCCGCCACCGACGTCGTCGAGCGGATCTGGGCCCGCGACCCGACGGTCTGGACCGGCGGCGACGAGGCGCAGTGGCTCGGCTGGCTCGACGAGCCGCAGCGGATGCTCGAGCAGCTCGACGACGTCCTCGCCTTCGCGAACGACGTCGTCTCGGCGGGAGCGATCGACGACGTCGTGGTGCTCGGCATGGGCGGCTCGTCGCTCGCGCCGGAGGTGCTGCGGCTGACGTTCGCCGCGGACAGCTTCCACGTCCTCGACACGACGCATCCGAAGGCGATCCGCGCGCTCGAATCGAAGATCGATCCGCGAGCGCACGCTCTTCCTCTCGGCTTCGAAGTCGGGAACGACGCTGGAGACGCGCTCGCACACGGCGTACTTCCTCGAGCGCGGCGGGCAGTTCGTAGCGGTCACGGATCCCGGCTCCGACCTCGAGCGCTTCGCCCACGAGCACGGCTTCCTGCGCGTCTTCCACGGCGAGCCGACGATCGGCGGCCGCTACTCGGCGCTGTCGCCGTTCGGGATCGTGCCCGCGGTGCTGATGGGCATCGACGCGACGCGCCTGCTCGAGCGCGCAGTCGAGATGCAGGACGCGTGCCGGTTCGCCGAAGGCAACCCCGGGCTCGAGCTCGGGCTGCGTCTCGGCTCGGCGGCCAGCGTCGGCCTCAGCTCGGACGCCGGCTCGTTCGGCCTCTGGATGGAGCAGCTCGTCGCCGAGTCGACCGGCAAGCAGGGCCAGGGCATCGTGCCCGCGCCCGACGACCCGCACGCGGAGCTGCACGAGGAGGTCGCGCTGCCGAGCCCGTACGAGCTCGGCCAGGAGTTCTTCCGCTGGGAGTTCGCGGTCGCCGTCGCGGGCTCGATGCTCGGGATCAACCCGTTCGACCAGCCCGACGTACAGGCGGCGAAGGACAAGACGAACGAGGTGCTCGCGCAGGGCGACGTCGAGCTCGAGCCCGAGGGCTCCCTCGACGAGCTGCTGGCGCAGGCGACCGACGGCGACTATGTCTGCATCCAGGCGTTCGTCGACCCTGCACGGGCGGCCGACGTGGAGCCGCTGATCGATCGCGCGCGCGAGAGCGGGCACATCGTCACGCACGGCCTCGGGCCGCGTTACCTCCATTCGACCGGTCAGCTCCACAAGGGCGGACCGAAGGGCGTCCTCTGCCTGCAGGTCGTGGACGACCAGGGCGACGAGCTGCCGATCCCGGGACGCGACTTCGGGTTCGCGCGGCTGATCCGCGCGCAGGCCGCGGGAGACTACGAATCGCTGAAGGAGCGTGGCCGCCGCGTAGCGCGTGTCCGGCTCGGAGGAGGTCGCCTGATGCAGCTCGGAATGATCGGCCTCGGCCGCATGGGCGGCAACATGACGACACGACTGACGCAGCACGGGCACGACGTCAAGACGTTCGACCCCGGCGTCGACTCCACCGCGAAGACACTCGCCGAGCTGCGCGACCAGCTCGACGCGCCGCGCGCGTTCTGGTCGATGATCCCGGCGGGCAAGATCACGGAGGACGCGTTCCAGGAGCTGCTCGAGCTGGGCGACGAGGGCGACACGATCGTCGACGGCGGCAACTCGAACTTCCGCGACTCGCAGCGCCGGTACAGAGAGGCCAAAGAGAAGGGCATCCACTTCGTCGACGCGGGCGTCTCCGGCGGAATCTGGGGCCTCCGAGAACGGCTACTGCCTGATGGTCGGCGGCGACGACGAGCCGGTGCAGCGGCTGCGAGCCGATCTTCACCGCGCTCGCTCCCGAGGACGGCTACGCACACGTCGGCGCGAGCGGCGCAGGTCACTTCACGAAGATGGTCCACAACGGCATCGAGTACGGGCTGATGCAGGCCTACGCCGAGGGCTTCGAGGTGATGGCGAAGTCGGAGTTCGACCTCGACCTCGCCGAGATCGCGGGCATCTGGCGCTACGGCTCGGTCGTCCGGTCGTGGCTGCTCGAGCTGCTGCACGACGCGCTGGAGAAGGGCGGCAACGACCTGCCGCGCATCAAGGGGTACGTCGACGACTCCGGCGAAGGACGCTGGACGATCGCCGAGGCGATCGCCGAGGACGTGCCCGTACCGGTGATCACCGCCGCGCTCTTCGCACGCTTCGCGTCGCGCCAGGACGAATCGTTCGCGGCGAAGATCACCGCCGCGCTCCGCAACGAGTTCGGCGGGCACGCCGTGAAGAGCGAATGACCGAGACGCTCGAGAACCCGCTGCTCGAAGGGCTGAAGCAGCGGCGAACTCCGGACGCGTGCATCTTCGTGATCTTCGGCGCCTCGGGCGACCTGACGCAGCGCAAGCTCATCCCCGCCCTGTACGCGCTCGCCTACCGGCGGCTGCTTCCCGAGAAGTTCGCCGTCGTCGGCGTCGCGCGCACCGAGGAGTCGGACGACGAGTTCCGTCAGCGGATGGAGGAGGCGGTGAAGGAGCACGCGCGCGATCCGTTCCGCGACGACGTGTGGGAGCGGCTCGTCGACGGGATCAGCTACGTCGCCACGGACTTCGGCGACCAGGAGGGCGAGGACCGGCTCGCCGAGCGCCTGTCCGAGCTCGACGAGGAGCGAGGCACCGGCGGCAACCGTCTCTACTACTTCGCCGTGCCGCCGGCGGCGATCGAGACGCTCGTGGAGGAGCTCGGCAAGCGGCGCTCGGCGAACGGCTGGACGCGGCTCGTGATCGAGAAGCCGTTCGGCCACGACCTCGAGTCGGCGCGCAAGCTGACGGCGCGGCTCCAGGAGCATTTCACCGAGGAGGAGATCTTCCGCATCGATCACTACCTCGGCAAGGAGACCGTCCAGAACATGCTGGCGCTCCGGTTCGCGAACGGCATCTTCGAGCCGATCTGGAACAGGCAGTTCATCGACCACGTGCAGATCACCGTCGCCGAGACGATCGGCATCGAGGGGCGCGCCGGCTACTACGAGACCTCCGGCGCGATCCGCGACATCTTCCAGAACCATCTCCTCCAGCTCGTCGCGCTGACCGCGATGGAGCCGCCGATCGACTTCACCTCCGACCAGGTGCGCAACGAGAAGGTGAAAGTGCTGCGCGCGCTGCACACGCCCTGGCCCGAAGTCGATCGTCCGCGGGCAGTACGGGCCCGGCTACATCGAGGGCGAGGAGGTTCAGGGCTACCGCGACGAGGCCGGTGTCACGCCCGACTCTCTGACCGAGACGTTCGTCGCCGCAAAGCTGTACGTCGACAACTGGCGCTGGGCGGACACGCCGATCTACGTGCGCGCCGGAAAGCGGCTCGCGCGGCGCGAGACGACGATCGCGATCCACTTCCAGCGCGCACCCCACCCGCCGTTCGAGGAATCGGCGACCGAAGGCCTGCGTCCGAACGTGCTCGTCGTGCACGTGCAGCCCGACGAAGGCGTGTCGCTCGCGATCGGCGCGAAGGTTCCGGGCGCAGGCATGACGATTCGCACCGTGCACATGGACTTCCTCTACGGCGGGTCGTTCCGGACCGGGCTGCCCGAGGCCTACGAGCGGCTGATCCTCGACGCCATGCTCGGCGACCAGACGCTCTTCACCCGGACGGACGAGGTCGAGGAGCAGTGGTCGCTCGTCGACGCGATCGTCGCTGCGTGGCGCCGCGACCGTCCGTCGTTCCCGAACTACGAGGCGGGCACGTGGGGCCCGGCGAGCGCCGACGAGCTGATCCAGCGCGACGGCCGCGCGTGGCGGAGCCACTAGCGATGGCGTCCAGCGTCGCGGAGATCGAGCGCGAGCTGGCCGGAGCTGCGCGACGAGCAGTCGTCGGGGTCGGCGCAGCGGACGAGCGTGATGACCCACCTGGCGTGGGTGCCGGAGGACTGGGAGGCCGCGGCCGAGCGGACGCTCGCCGGGCTGGCCGAACGGCATCCGTCGCGGACGATCCTGCTCTTCCCGCGACCGGAAGACGACGACGGACTCGAGCTGGACGGCTCGGTGCAGTCGTTCGCGACCGGCGACCGGTCCGTGTGCGCGGAGGTGATCCGGGTGCGACTGGGCGGCGAGCGGGCGCGGCATCCGGCGAGCGTCGTGCGTTCCGCTGCTCGTCGCCGACCTGCCGGTGTTCCTTCGCTGGCGCGGCGTGCCCGAGTTCGACGAGGTGTTCGACGAGCTGATCGGCAGCGTCGACCGGCTGATCGTCGACTCGACGGAGTGGCCGAACGACGAGCTGCCGCGAGGCTATGCGCAGCTCGCGAAGCGGTTCGACCGGACGGCGATCTCCGACATCGCGTGGGAGCGGACCGAGCGCTGGCGTCACGAGCTGGCCGGTGCGTATCCGTTCGACGGCGCGCGAGATCTCGGTGCGGTCGACGCGGGCGCAGGCGCTGCTGCTCGACGGGCTGGCTTCGCTCGCGCCTCGGCCACGACGTCGCCCTCGAGCACGAGCCCGCTGACACGCTCGTCTCCGTTTACGTCGACGGACGGCAGATCGACGCGCCTCCGGGCGAGGCGCCGCCGGCGTCGGATCTTCTCTCCGATCAGCTCGACCGGTTCGCGCGCGATCCGATCTACGAGGGCGCCGTCCGCGCGGCCTCGAGCCTTACTTCTTGACGACTATTTCTTGACGACCGCGAACGTCGGCTTCGCGACGACGAGCGGCTGCCTCTTCGACCACGCCATCGCGCGGGCTCCGGCCGGGAGCGCGAGGTTGATCCCGCGTACGCGATACCACCACTTACCGGGCTGGAGCGGCAGGAGCGCCGAGGTTCCGTACGTGAGGATCGGCGTCGTCACCGTGACGAACGGGTAGCGCGTCTTGCTCCACTGCACCTCGTAGGCGCTCGCGCCGAGTGCAGGCTGCCAGGAGACGAGCGGCGAGCCGTAGAACGAGCGCTTCCCCTTCGAGGCGGACGTCAGACGGCCGGTCGGAGAAAGGCCGGAGGCGAAGGGTGCGCTCGTGGCCGACGCGACCGTCGGCTGGCTCGTCTTGCCAAAGGTGAGGACACGACCGGCCGCGCAGGAGTCCTGCGGCAGCTCGAGGTCGCGGTAGGTCAGTTCGCCGCCCGACCGGAGCACCGTGTCGCCCGCTCCGTGCGCGTTGGCGAGCGCGGGCGAGACGGTCACTGCGCCGGAGGAGACGGTGACGACGGTCACGCTCTCCATGGCCGGACCGGTTCCGATCGTCAGCACGTCGCCGACCGCGAGCTGGTCGCCGGCGGCGATCGAGACCGTCGTCGCACCGGCGGCGGCTGTCGCGCCGAGGCTTGTTGCGAGCGACGACTTCACCTGCGCTGCGACGGGGACGACGGTCCAGTAGTAGCGCCCGGTCGGCCAGTCGGTGTCCCAGAGGTCGATCGGCGGACCGAGGCTCCCCGGGTCGACGGCGAGCGTCGCGGCCGGGAACGCAGCGGGCTTGGTCACCGCGGTTGTCGTGTCCTCGGGAGCGTCGGTGTCGCCGTTCGCCGGAGAATCGTCCTCGCCGCTCGTGATCGTCGTGGAAGCGGTCGACGCCATGGCCTCGTTCGCCGTCACGGGCGTCGAGTCGGCCATGCTCGTCAGGCCCTCGGCGCCGGCCGAGGCGAACTGGGTGCGAGACGCGGTCTGGGCCGCGACCGTCGACGGGAGGGCGAGCGTCCCGTTCCAGCGCGGCGCGTACGCGGGGCTGCCGACGACCGCTCCGCGGAAGACGACGTTCACGCAGTCCTTGTCCGTGGCGACGTAGACGCGGTACAGCCCGGTCGACGTTCCGCTCGTGCCCGTGTCGCCGCTGAACGCGAACGCCGGCATGAGGTGGTGCACGGTGGGCGTCGTCGCGGTCGAGATCGCGTCCGAGATCGTCGCGACCGGATCGAGCGATCCACCTGCGAAGGGCGAGTTCGTCGACGTGTAGACGGGGCTCCACGGTCCGAACGAGGTCTCCGGCAGGCCGTTCCGTGCGTGGCTCGTCGCATCGACGCCGTAGAGGGCGCGCACGGCGCGGATGCGCCAGTGCACGACGCCGGTCCAGGACGGGTCCTGATGGAAGCTGTAGTACTCGCGCTCGTCGGCGACGTTGGTCTGCGTCTTGAAGATCGAGTTCGGCTCCTGGAACCACACCTGGTAGGCAGTCGCGCCGTCGACCGTCGTCCAGCGCACGAGGCCGCTCGGCGCCTCGAGAGGCGTCGGCACCGTGGTCCAGCGAACGTTGAATCCGAAGCGCGTGCTCCACGGGCCCGTGCGTCCGTCGGGGCCGACGCCGCGCACGCGCGCGTAGAGCGAGTACGGCGTTCCCGTGATCCACGGCAGGG
The DNA here is from genome assembly GCA_963708685.1 of uncultured Actinomycetes bacterium. Classification (GTDB taxonomy): domain Bacteria; phylum Actinomycetota; class Thermoleophilia; order Gaiellales; family Gaiellaceae; genus DASVFB01. Next base: position 217,462 of record CAVPTP010000004.1, on the reverse strand, counting down.
CGATTGCGAGCGACACGGCTGGGGTGGTCGTCGTCTTCCGCGCGAGAAGCGCGCCCGGAGGCGAATGTTCGCGCGGTCGCGAGCTGGAACTCGTACCGCTTCGCGCCGGCGACGGGCTGCCACGCGAACGAAGGCGTCCGCGTGAACGTGTCCTGAGGCGGGTCGTCGGCTCGGAGCAGGAAGCCGTGCAGCTGGAGCGGTGCCGCCGGCGTCGCGGTCGAGTCGGCGCGTGTCGCGGCGGCGGCTCCCGAGACGAGGGAGAGTGCAAGGAGGGCGATGGCGAGAAGGCGGGAGAAGCGCATGGCTCCTCCTTCGGCAGTTCTAGACCTGGACTTGAGCCTCCAGTGCGAGACCGACTGCGAGCACGAACGCATCGGCACCCGGCCGGCCGACGAGCTGGATCGAGGCGGGGAGCCCGTCCTCGGCGCGACCGCACGGGAGCGCGAGCGCGGGCCAGCCGAGAGCGTTGAACGGGTTCGTGAACCTCGTGATCGACGAGCGCAGGGCGTCGTCGTCCGCCTCCTCGTACGTGGGAGCGACGAACCCCTGAGTCGGCGTCAGGAGCAGGTCGAAGCCGTCCAGTAAGCCGGTCGCCTGGTCGCGGAACGACTCGCGCGCGCGCTCTGCCTCGGCGACCTCGCCGTCGGTCACCTCGAGACAGGAGCGGATCTTGCGCTGCAGGTCCTCGCCGTACGCCTCGGGCTGCTCGGCGAAGAGCGACGCGTGCACCTCGGCGATCTCGCGCATGAAGACGCGCAGGTTGCCCTCGCCGTGCGGGAAGTCGATCTGCTCGCGCGCGGGAAAGCGCGTCGCCGCTTCCTCGACCCGCTGCCGCACGCCGTCGTCCGCGTCCTTCGTCCACGCGAGCGCGACGCGCAGGTCTCCGAGCGCCGGCGCTGTGTCGACCGTGAACTCCGGCACGAGCGCTCGCATCATCGCGATGCACTCGCCGACCGTTCGCGCCATCGGGCCGGCGTGGTCGTAGCTCGGCGCCAGCGGCCAGCAGCCGTCGAGCGGGACGAGCCCGAAGGTGGGCTTGAAGCCGACGATGCCGCAGAACGCCGCGGGAATCCGAATCGAGCCGCCCGAGTCGGTCCCGAGGGCGGCGTCGGCGGCCCGCGTGGCGAGTGCGGCCGCCGAGCCTCCGCTCGAGCCGCCGGCGATCCGGCCGTGCGCGACCGGGTTCGGCACCCAGCCGAAGTGCGGGTTCATCGACGTGACGCCGTACGCGAACTCGTGGAGGTTCGTCTTCCCGACGTTCGCGTATCCGGCCGCCTCGAGCAGGCGCACGGCTTCGGCCGTCGCGGCGGGAACGTGGTCGGCGAAGATGGCCGAGCCGTAGGTCGTCGTCAGCCCGGCGGTGTCGAACAGATCCTTGACCGCGAGCGGGATCCCGTCCGCCGGCCGCTCCGGCAGCGCGAGGAAGATGCCGTCGCCGGCGGCTGGAAAGGGATCCGCGCTGCTCATAGGCTGTGAGCGTGTCTGTCTGTAAGGCCTGCGGTCAAGAGAACCCGGAGATCGCCCGATTCTGCCTGCGCTGCGGCGTGGCACTCGCGAACGGCGTTCACCGCGAGGAACGGCGCGTCGTCAGCGTCCTGTTCGTCGACCTCGTCGGCTTCACCTCGCTTGCGGAGAAGCTCGATCCCGAGGACGTGCGCTCGTTCCTGACGCCGTACTACGAGCGGGTTCGCGGCGAGATCGAGCGGCACGGAGGCCGCCTGGAGAAGTTCGTCGGCGACGCAGTGCTCGGGATCTTCGGAGCGCCGGTCGCGCACGGCGACGACGCCGAACGGGCGGTCCGCGCGGCCCTGGCGGTGCGAGACGCGCTGCGCGCGATGAACGAGGCGGATCGGGAGCTCGACCTCCAGTTCCGGGCCGCCGTCAACACCGGTGAGGCGATGGTCGATCTCGACGCCCGGCCCGAGCACGGCGGGGCGATGATCGTCGGCGACGTCGTGAACACCGCGTCGCGCCTCCAGTCCGCCGCACCGATCAACGGCGTCCTGGTCGGGCGCGAGACCTACGTCTCCACCCGCTCCACGATCGCCTACGCGGCGGCGCCGCCGGTCGTGGCGAAGGGCAAGGCGGCGCCGATCGAGGTCTGGGTCGCTCTCGACCCGGCCGCCCCGGCCGGCGAACGAAGGTTCTCCGAAGCGCCGCTCGTCGGTCGCGAGCGCGACCTCGAGCTGCTGGCGCGGCTGTGGGAGCAGGTGCGGACCGAGCGGCGCCCGCACCTCCTGACGGTGATCGGGCCGGCCGGAATCGGGAAGAGCCGCCTCGCGGAAGAGTTCGCGCGGCTGGTCCGGTCGCAGGGCGGTCGTGCGTTCCGCGGCCGATCGCTTCCGTACGGGGACAGCTCGGCGTACGGCGCGTTCGCCCAGCAGGTGAAGCAGGTCGCCGGGATCTTCGACAACGACGAGGCCGCGCTTGCACGCGAGAAGCTCGGGCGCACCGCCGAAGGCCCCGAGCTGACGCAGGCGCTCGCACTGCTCCTCGGCTTCCAGGCCGACCGGCCGATCGACCGCGAGGGCCTGTTCTTCGCGGCGCGCGATTTCGTCGAGCGCGTCGCGCGCGACCAGCCGACGATGCTCGTCTTCGAGGACGTCCACTGGGCGGAGCGCAGCCTCCTCGACCTGGTCGAGATGCTCGGCGCGCTGACACAGGGCGTTCCGCTGCTGCTCGTCGCGCTCGCGCGGCCGGAGCTCTTCGCCGACCGCCCGGGCTGGGGCGGCGGGCTCACCTCGTACACGGCGCTCCCGCTCGAGCCGCTCGACGACCGCGACGCGGCGCAGCTGGCCGTCCGGCTCCTGCCGGGGCACGAGGACGACGAGCTGGCGGAACGCCTGGCCGCTGCCGCCGAGGGCAATCCCCTCTTCATCGAGGAGCTCGCAGCCGCGGTCGTCGAGCGCTCGGCGACCGATCTGGAGACGCTGCCGACGACGGTGCGAAGCATCCTCGCCGCCCGCCTCGACGCGCTCGAGCCGGACGAGCGCTCGATCCTGCTCGACGCCGCCGTGGTCGGCAAGGTCTTCTGGCGCGGTCTGCTCGAGCGCCTCGACTCGCGGAACGCGCGGCTCGGCGCGTCGCTCGGCGCGCTGGAGGAGCGAGGGCTGATCCGGCACGACGGCGTCTCCCGGATCGCGGGCCACGACCAGTACTCCTTCAGGCGCGGCCTCATGCGCAACGTCGCCTACGCGACCGTCCCGCGCGCGCGGCGCCGCGAACGGCACGCAGAAGTCGCCCGCTTCCTCGAGGAGACGACGACCGCGACGGGCGAATCGGCGTCGACTCTGGCCTTCCATTGGCGCGCTGCCGGCGACCACGAGCGCGCGGTGTCGTACTTCGTGACCGCGGCCGACCACGCGAGCCAGGGCTGGGCGAAGGAGCGCGCGTTCCGCCTGTACAGCGAGGCCTTCGCGCTACTTCCAGAAGGCGACGATCGCCGCCGCGAGCTGACCCACAAGCGCGCGATCGCCTACCAGTCGATGCTGCACGTGAGCGACGCGGCGCGGCTTGCCGGTGGCGCGCGCGGCGATCAGTGAACGTGCGCGTCGCGCCCGCCGCGCGGCGCTTCGTGCTCGAGCGGGAAGTCGGCCGGCGAGACGTCGCCGATGATCTCCCGGATCGAGTAGGTGTTGCCCGAGAACTCGCTGAGCGCCTCGGCGTGCTGGCGCACGGTGTTCTCGTCGGGCGCCTCGTACACGCAGTAGGTGTAGGCCGTGCCGTCGTCGTCGACGAGGACGTGGCTGTGCTCCCAGACGAGCGAGGGAAACTGTCCGACGACGATCTCCTTCGAGCGGCGGCCGATGCTCGGCATCTCGCTCTCGCCGACGGTGAATCTCCGCTCGATCATGTATCTCGGCACGTTCTCCCTCTCCCTCAGGTCCGCCGTTCCACGATAGCGATTTCGGCCCGGTCTACGAGCTGGAAACGGCGTTGTAGACGAGCGCGACGGCCACGGTGCCGAGGGTGAGCACGACCGCGAGCGCGAAGAGCGACCAGCCCAGGGCGTTGTTCTTGCGTGCGAGCTCCCGCTCCTCCGGGGTCATAGAACGTCCACGGCCATGGCCACGAAGAGCAGGGCGAGGTAGAGCAGCGAGTAGTGGAAGAGGAAGGCCGCGCGCTTCCGGGTCGCGTTGTTCCGCAGGTGGAGCGTGAGCGCGAGGAAGAGGCCGCCGAGCGCGAGCGCCGAGACGGCGTAGAGAACGCCGAACGTGCCCCACGCGAACGGCAGCAGCGTGATCGCGATCAGCACGAGGGTGTACACGACGATCTGCCGGATCGTCTCCCGCTCGCCGCGGACGACGGGCAGCATCGGGACGTTCGCCGCCGCGTAGTTGTCGCGGATCAGCAGCGCGAGCGCCCAGAAGTGCGGCGGCGTCCAGAAGAAGACGATCAGGAAGAGGAACAGCGCCGGCAGCGTGAGGTTGCCGGTCGCGGCGGCCCAGCCGACGAGCGGCGGCACCGCGCCGGCCGCGCCTCCGATGACGATGTTCTGCGGCGTCGACCGCTTGAGCCAGCGCGTGTAGACGAGGACGTAGAACAGGTTGCCGGCGAGCGCGAGCGCGGCGGTCACGACGTTGACGGTGCTCGCGAGCAGCACGAACGAGAAGGCGCTCAGCGCCAGGCCGAACTCCAGCGCGCGGCCCGGCTCGATCCGTCCCGCGGCGACCGGGCGCTTCTCCGTTCGCTTGCCCATCAGCCGGTCGATGTCCGCGTCGAGCATGTGGTTCAGCGCGCTCGCTCCGCCGCACGCGAGCGCAAGCCCGGTCATCGTCGCCGCGAAAAGGCCGAGCGACGGAAGCCCGCGGGCGCCGACGACCATGCCGCAGGCGCCCGTGAGCAGGAGCAGCGTCATGATCCTCGGCTTCGTGAGCGTGACGTAGTCGCGCCAGGAACCGGCAGCGACCGCCTCGCCCCGGAAGGCCTGGACGCAGGCGACCAGGGTCGCCGCGAAGGCCAGCCCGGCGAGGGCGACGTGAATCGCCGGACCGGTGGCGATCGCCGCGCAGCCGAAGAGCACGAGCGCGACGAGCGACGGGACGAGGAGCCGACGCCTCGCGATCCAGCCGGCGACGACCAGCGCGACGAGCGGAGGAAGCGCGAGCGCCGAGAGCTCGCGGTGCTCGAAGCCGGTTGCACCCGAGACGACGGCGAGGAGCGTCGCACCGGCGGCCGCGAGCGCGGTCAGCCGGAGCCAGGCTCCTGCGGCGGACTCAGAGCGCACGTTGCCCCTGCAGCTTCAGGCGGAGGTCGCGCAGCGGCCGGGAACTCGTCACCGGCGGCACGGTGTCGAAGTTGTGCGGCGGCGGCGGCGACGGCGTGTACCACTCGAGCGTATTCGCGAGCCAGGGGTCGTTTCCGGCCCTGCGTCCGGCGCGCGAGGCGTGGGTTCGCAGCACGTTGAAGAAGAAGACGAGCACCCCGAGAGCCATCACGAAAGAGCCAACCGTGGAGACGAAGTTGTACACCTCCCACGATCCCCCGCGCGAATACGTGTACACGCGGCGCGGCATCCCGTCGAGGCCGAGCAGGTGCTGCGGGAAGAAGGTGAGGTTGATCCCGATGAAGAGAAGCCAGAACGTCCACTTGCCGAGGTACTCGTTGAGCAGCCTGCCCGTCATTTTCGGCCACCAGTAGTGGAGCCCGGCGAAGATCCCGAAGATCGAGCCGCCGAACAGCACGTAGTGCATGTGTGCGACGACGAAGTACGTGTCGGTGACCTGCCAGTCCACCGGGAACGCGGCGAGGAAGACGCCCGTGAGACCGCCGATCGTGAAGACGCCGATGAACCCGAGGGCGAAGAGCATCGGCGTGTCGAAGCTCAGGTTCCCCCGCCACAGCGTCGCCAGCCAGTTGAAGATCTTCACGCCGGTCGGCACGGCGACGATCAGGGTGCTGATCATGAAGAACGACTGGAGCCAGACCGGCAGGCCGACGGCGAACATGTGGTGCGCCCACACGAGCATCGAGAAGGCGCCGATCCCGACGGTCGACAGTGCGATCGCCTTGTAGCCGAAGATCGGCTTCCGCGCGAAGACGGGGATGATCTCGGAGACGATCCCCATCGCGGGCAGGATCATGATGTAGACCTCGGGGTGGCCGAAGAACCAGAAGACGTGCTGCCAGAGGATCGCGCTGCCGCCCTTGTCGGGGTCGAAGAAATGGGTGCCTGCGTGACGGTCGAGCAGGAGCGCCGTGAGCCCGGCCGCGAGCGCAGGCAGCACGACGACGAGCATCACCGAGTAGACCTCGATCGCCCAGACGAAGAGCGGTAGCCGCATCCAGGTCATCCCGTCGGTGCGCATGTTGTGGATCGTCGCGATGAAGTTGATCGCGCCCGCGAGCGAGGCGATCGTCAGCAGGTGCAGCGCGAGGATCCACAGATCGACGCCGTGGCCGGGCGAGTACTGCGGCTCCGAGAGCGGTGCGTAGCACGTCCAGCCGCACTTGGCAGCGCCGCCGCCCGCGAGGAAGCTCATGAACAGCGTCACGCCGCCGAAGAGGAAGAACCAGTACGACATCGCGTTGAGTCTCGGGAAGGCGACGTCGTGCGCTCCGATCATCAGCGGCACGAGGAAGTTGGCGAAGCCGGCGAGGATCGGGACGACGACGAGGAACACCATCGTCGTTCCGTGGATCGTGAAGAGCTCGTTGTAGCTGTCACCCGTGATGAAGTGCTCGTTCGGCGTCGCGAGCTGGCCGCGCATGAGCAGCGCGAGGATCCCGCCGCCGACGAAGAAGACCAGGCTCGTCGAGATGTAGAGGAGCCCGATCCGCTTGTGGTCGGTCGTGACGAGCCAGCGCGCGAACCGGCCCTCGTACCAGGACGGCCGTACGACGGGGGGCGCGGTGTCAACCGCCACCCTGGCCTCCGAAGCGCTTGGTGAGGTACGCGATCGTCTCCTTCATGAGCGCAGCGTCCCACGTCTTTCCGACCGCGGGCATCTGGCGCCCGCCGTGCCGGATCACTTGCCGGAGCCGCGCCGGATCCTGGAGCGTCGGGCTCGCCGCGATCGCCGGGCCGATGAGTCCTTCGCCGTCGAGCCCGTGGCACGAGGCGCACACGCCGGCGAAGGCCTGGCGGCCGACGTCTTCCCTGCGCGCGGCCTCCCCCGCCGGAACGACGTTGACGACGCCGTTCATCGTGGTGTGCTGGACCCCGCAGAACTCGGTGCAGCGGATCACGTAGTGGCCGGTCTTCTCCGCCTGGAACCACGTGTGGTTCGTCTTGCCCGGAATCGCGTCGATCTTGCCGCCGAACGCGGGAACCCACCAGCTGTGTGCGACGTCCGCCGAGACGACGTCGAGCGTGACCACGCGATCGACGGGGACGGTGAGGGCGTTGATCGTCTCGCGGCCGTCGGGGTACCTGAAGAGCCAGTAGAACTGGTGCGCCTCGACCCTGACGTTCAGCGGGTTCGCCGCCGCCGGAGCGTTCTTGATCCCGGGCAGCTTGTAGAACACGAAGCCGACCACGATCGCGAGCAGGATCACGGGCCCGATGGTCCACATCGCTTCGAGCCGTGTCGCGCCTTGCGTCTGGTCGAACTCCTGCCGCGCGCGGGCGCCCGCGGCGGCGGTAGCGGATCACGAAGGCGAGCAGCGTCCCCTCGACGAGGAGGAAGACCGCGCCGGTGATCCCGAGGATCAGCCAGTACGCGTCGGTGATGCGGTGGCCGTTCGGCGAGACGGGCGTGACCGGCGAGATGCCGCCGTTCGACGCGGCTGCTGCGGCCGCGAGCGCGAGCGCGCCGACGACCAGGGTCGGGACGAGAAGCAGTCTCCGGCGCACGGACGGGTGGCATTCTACGAAGGTGACGGCCTGCTCACAGCCGCAAGCACGGTTATCGGCCCGTTTCCGGCCGTGAGCGGCCAGGCGCGCGTCGACGTTCCTGCATACGTCACCGAGGACTTCGAGGTCTTCATCAACGGCGTGCCGCAGGTCGAGGGGCGCGACTACCGGCGCGAGGGGCGCACGCTGTGGTTCGAGCGACCGCTTGCGAAGGAAGGCCGGCTCGGAATGATGCGCTGGCTCTCGATGCTCGCCGGCGTGGCGGGCACCTACCGGCAGAACGACTCGATCGACCTCGTCTACGAGATCGACGGGAAGCGCCTCGTGGCGACGGATCTCCCCATCACGCGCACGACTCAGTCGGCCTAGGTGGCGCCTGCGGCGCTCGGGCTCGCGCTCGGTGCCGCGACCCTGCACGCGATCTGGAACCTGCTCCTGCGCTCCGCTCGCGACGTCGAGGCGGCGACGGCGGTCTCAGTCGTTGCGTTCGTGCTCGTTCTCGCGCCGTTCGCGGCGGCGACCTGGGACGTCGACTCCGCAGCATGGAAGTACATCGTTCCGTCCGGGCTGCTCGAGCTCGCCTACATCGCGCTGCTCGCGGCGGCGTACCGGCGCTACGAGCTGTCGCTCGTCTACCCGATCGCGCGGGGGCTGGCGCCCGTCGCGACGCTCGTCCTCGCGCTTGCGATCGTCGACGCGAGCCCGTCCGCTCCGGAGATCGCGGGCGTCTTCGTCGTCGCGGCGGGAGTCCTCCTCGTGCGAGGCGCACGCGGAGGACACGGCGCGCTGCTCGGCGTCGTGATCGCCTGCGCGATCGGCAGCTACACGCTCGTCGACCGCTACGGGATCCGCCACGCGGGCGCGTTCTCGTACGCGCTGCTGATCATGCTGGCGTCCGCGGTCGCGTATCCGCCGTTCGTCGGCCTGGGGAGGGTGCGGGCCGCGGTCGCGCCGCGGACGGTGCTCGTCGGGATCCTCTCCGCCGCGGCCTACGTGCTCGTGCTGCTCGCGCTGCGCCGCGCGTCGGCGCCGTCGGTCTCGGCGGTGCGGGAGACGAGCGTCGTCATCGCCGCGGTGCTCGCCGCCGTCTTCCTCCACGAGCGTGTCGGTCCGGGACGCCTGGCGGGAGCCGTGCTGGTAGCCGCCGGCATCGCCCTGCTTGCGCTGTGACGCTTCATGGCCGGGGAGACACGTGATCTCGCGACCGTGTCAGTCCCGTGACGCTTTGTCACTTGGCCACCGGTTCGAGGCGGTAGCCGACGCCGTAGCGGGTCTGGATGAAGGTGTGGCGCGGCGCGCGCCCGTCGACCTTCTCGCGCAATCGTCGGACGAACACGTCGACGGTGCGGTCGCGGCGGGACTCGCGACGGCCCCACAGCTTCTGGAGGAGCTCGTCGCGCGTGACGACGCGATCCTGGTCGAGCGCGAGCTGGTAGAGGAGGCGGAACTCCGTCGGAGTCAATCGGCAGCTCTCGCCGCCGACGTAGGCCTGCACCTCGCGCGGGTCGATCCGCAGCTCCTCGACCTCGATCACCTCGCCGCGCGACGGCTCGGGCGCGCGCACCCCGCGGCGCACCGCTGCGTTGACGCGCGCGACCAGCTCGGCCATCGAGAACGGCTTCACGAGGTAGTCGTCGGCGCCGATCTCGAGCGCGTGGATCCGGTCGTGCTCGGTGCCGCGCGCGCTGACGACGATGATCGGCGTGCCGATGCCGTCGGCTGCGCGCGCTCTCGATCACGCTCCAGCCGTCCCGTTGCGGAAGCATCAGATCGAGGACGCAGGCGTCCGGCGCCTCGTAGCGGAGAGCGGCGAGACCCTGCTCGCCCTTCGCCACCCAGCGCGCGTCGAATCCCGCGGCGGCGAGCTGGTCGACCATCGCCTTCGCGATGATCGGGTCGTCCTCGACGATCAGGACCTTGGCCATACTGGAATCATGGCTGAGAGGCCGCCGGCGGCCGATCCATTCGAGGAGTTGAGGGTCGGCTTCACGGCGGCGGTCTCCCACGAGCTACGCACGCCGCTCGCGCGCCTGCTCGCCCTGCTCGACAGCGCGTCGCTCGACGGCACCGACACCGAGGCGCTGCTCGAGCAGGCGCGGCAGGAGGTCGAGGCGATGGCCGAGCTCGTCGACGACGTCCTCTTCCTCAGCGAGCTCGAGACGGGCAGGGCCGTCGTCGGGCTCGGCGACGTCCTGGTCGCGCCGATCGTGCGCGACGTCGTCGAGGCGCTGCGTCCGAGTGCGGAACGCCACGCGCAGGAGCTCGTGACCCTCGTCGCCGAGGACGTGGCGATCGCGGTCAGGCCGCGGATGATCCGCGTGCTGGTCGAGAACCTCGTCTCGAACTCGATCCGCTACGCCGGGGACGGCGCGCGCTGCACGATCTCGGCGCGGACGGAAGGCGATGTCGTCCTCCTCTCGGTCGCCGACAACGGGCGTGGCGTCCCGGCTTCGGAGCTGCCGCGGCTCTTCGAGCGGTTCTTCCGCGGCGACCGCGCTCGCACGACGCGCGGCACCGGCCTCGGGCTCGCGATCGTGAAGCACGTCGTCACGCAGGCGGGCGGCGAGGTGGACGCGCGCAGGGGCCCTGGCGGCCTCGGCGTCGAGGTTCGCTGCACCTTCCCGCGGCGGTAGTCATACTCGCGCCCCGATGGTGCGGATCTCCCTCGTCCCGCAACGGCGTGAGTTCTACGACCTCTACAACCGCGCCGCGGAGAACAACGTTGCGATCGCGCGGCTCCTCGTCCGGCTGCTTCGAGGGCTTCCCCAACGACCGCGACACGCTCGCGCGCGACATCAAGGATGCCGAGCACGAGGGCGATCGCCTGACGCACGAGGTCGTCGACCTGCTCAACCGGACGTTCGTCACGCCGTTCGACCGCGACGACATGTACCGGCTCGCGGCAGCCCTGGACGACATCTGCGACCACGTCGACGAGGCCGCGGGAAACATCCTCGGCTACGGCGTGACCGAGATCCGCGACACCGCGCGCCAGCAGGCCGAGGTCATCGAACGCGCCGCGACGAAGCTGCTCGAGGCGGTGCGCAAGCTCGAAGGCTTCAAGGACTCGAAGCGCGAGCTGATCGAGCTGCGTGAGCTGGAGGACGAGGGCGACAGGCTGAACCGCGAATCGATCGCCGCGCTCTTCGCGTCGAGCGAGGACGCGATCTCGATCATTCGCTGGAAGGACATCCACGAGCAGCTCGAGGAAGCCGTCGACGCCTGCGAGAACGCGGCCGACATTCTCGAGGCGATCCTCGTCAAGAATCGCTAGTCCGCTTTGAACGACGTCCTGCTTGTCGTCGTCGTGATCGTCGCGCTCGGCTTCGACCTCACGAACGGCTTTCACGACACCGCTAACGCGATCGCCACGGCCGTCGGTACGCGTGCGATGACGCCTCGCGTCGCGGTCGCGATCGCCGCGTCGATGAACTTCGCGGGCGCGTTCCTCACCACGGCCGTCGCCAAGACCGTCGGCCAGGGGCTCATCGACACGAACCTCGCGACTCTGCAGACGCTGCTGGCCGCACTCCTCGGTGCGATCACGTGGAATCTCATCACGTGGTACTACGGCCTTCCGTCGAGCTCGTCGCATGCGCTCTTCGGCGGACTGATCGGCGCCGCGCTGGCGCAGAGCGGCTCGAGCGGCGTGCTCTGGCACGGCGTCGCGCACAAGGTGGTGATTCCTGCGGTGCTGGCGCCGGCGATCGCATTCGCTGCAGCGTTCGTGCTGCTGGTCGGCCTCTACTGGTTGTTCAAGTGGGTGTCGCCCGGGCCGGGGAACCGCGGCTTTCGCCTCGGCCAGATCGGGTCGAGCGCGTGGGTCTCGTTCAACCACGGCGCGAACGACGCGCAGAAGACGATGGGCATCATCGCGCTCGCGCTCGTGCTGAACGACAACGGCGACGCGTCCGACTTCTCCATCCCGACGTGGGTGAAGATCGCGTCCGGGGCCGCGATCGCGGCGGGCACGTACATGGGCGGCTGGCGCATCGTCCGGACGCTGGGGCAGCGCATGTACAGCATGGAGCCCGCTCAGGGCTTCGCCGCACAGACGACGGCGGGCGCGACGATCTACATCGCGACGAAGCTCGGGTATCCGCTCTCGACGACGCACGTCATCTCCGGAGCCGTGATGGGAGCGGGCGCGACGAAACGCCTCTCGGCGGTGCGCTGGGGTGTCGCCGGGAACATCGTCACGGCGTGGATCCTGACCATCCCGGCTTCCGCGCTCGTCGCCGCTGCGCTCTACTGGCCGGTGCAGGCCATCTTCTGACGTGGCCTGGGACCTGGTCCCTGAGGGACCAGGTCCCGAACGGTGCGCTAGCTGCCGCCCTGAACTTTCCTCAGCGTCTTCTCCGAGGCGCTGAGAACCTTCGGCGGAACCGGCACGAAACGGAGCGCCGGCCCGAACTTCTTGACGCCGTTCGTCATTCCCCAGAAGACGAACTTGCGGAGCGCGGCCGCGTTGTCGCTCTTCAGGGGCAGGATGATGTACGTGAACGTGCTGATCGGGTAAGCCGTCGGCGCTGACTTCGGCGGATCGACGATCGAGATCTTGTTGTCCGGCGGAACCTTCTTCACCGTGTCCATCGCCGCGCGGATCTGCCGCGAGCCGGGGAGCTGGTACTTCCCGGCCTTGTTCTTCACGGAGAAGAAGCTGAAGTGGCCCTTCGTCGCGAACGCCACGTCGGCGTACGTGATCCCGCCGTTCGTGCGCGAGAGCACTGCCGAGACGCCGGACGAGCCGCGTCCGCCGACGCCGGCCGGGAAGTTGACCTGCGTGCCGACGCCGACCTTCGACTTGAACGCAGGGCTGACCTTCGACAGGTAGTCCGTGACGTTGTACGTCGTCCCGCTTCCGTCGGAGCGGAAGATCGGAGTGATGTCGGTGTCGGGCAGATTGACGCCCGGGTTGAGCTTCTTCAACGACGCGTCGTTCCACTTCTTGACGTTCCCGAGGAAGATGTTCGCCAGCACCGTCCCGGTGATCTTCAGGTGCGGCGGCGCGCCCTGGACGTTGTACATGATCGACGTGCCCGACGCCTGCCACGGGATCTGGACGCAGCCGTTGCAAGCGTTGAACTGATCCGGGGTCAGCGGCGCGTCGCTCGCGCCGAAGTCGACCTGGCGGTTCTGGATCGCCTGGATTCCGCCACCCGAGCCGATCGGGTTGTAGTCGATATGGGCGCCCGTTGCCGACTCGTACGGCTGGGCGAACGTCAGGATGAGCGGCGACACGAACGTGCTGCCGGCGCCTTTGAGCGTGAGGCCCGAGGACTTCGCCGTCGCGCCCGCGACGAAGACCGCCGCAGCGACAGCGGCGACGCCGATCGCAGCCAGACCCATGATGCGTTTCACAGTCTTCTCTCCTCTGAGTCGGGGATCGGCGGAAGCTTCGCTGCCACTAGGAGGAGCGTGGGCAAAGGCGCGGTGCCATTCTGGTGACGGACTGGTGAACGGCGCTATCCGGCTCTGAGCGCCCCTCTAGGGTGGCCCGGATGAGCGCTTCCGCGACCTCGGCTCCGCGCCGGTTCGCCTTCAGCCCACGCCGCCTTCGCGACCGCATCGGAGACGCCGTCCTCTACCTCCTGGCCGCGGCGGCGGCCCTGCTCGTGCTCGTCACGGTCGGACTCCTCGCGTACGAGCTGGTCAAGCAGTCGTGGCTCGCGATCTCCGAGTTCGGCCTCGGCTTCGTGACCTCCCGGGCCTGGGATCCCGTGAAGTCCGACTTCGGGGCGCTCGACTTCATCTTCGGGACCGTCTACACGTCGTTTCTCGCAGTGGTGGTTGCGGCGCCGGCGGCAATCGCGATCGCTCTCTTCCTGACAGAGCTGGCGCCGCGTGGCTTCCGGACCGTGGTCGGCACGCTCGTCGAGTTGCTCGCAGCAATCCCGAGCGTCGTGATCGGGCTCTGGGGAATCTTCGTCCTCGGACCGTTCGTGCAGCACCACCTCGGCCCGTTCTTGAGTCGCTGGCTCGGCTTCCTGCCCTTCTTCAAGGGGACGCCTCAGCTCACGGGGTACCTGCCGGCCGTGATCGTGCTCACGATCATGATCCTCCCGATCACGGCAAGCGTCGCGCGCGAGCTGTTCCTGACCGTGCCGCGCGATCTCAAGGAGGCGTCCTACGCGCTCGGGGCGACGCGCTGGGAGACGATTCGCGGCGTCGTCCTGCCGCAGACGCGCGGCGGTCTCGTCGCCGCAGTGATGCTCGGCCTCGGTCGCGCGGTCGGCGAGGCGATCGCCGTGACGCAGGTGATCGGCGACACGCTCGGGATCCACGTCTCGCTGTTCCAGAACGGGGACACGCTCGCCAGCCGCATCGCGGCGCAGTATCAAGCGGCTGCAACGAACATCCACATAAGCTCGCTGGTCTACTTGGCGCTGGTGCTGCTCGTGATCTCGTTGATCACGAACATCGCTGCACAGGTGATCGTGCGGCGCTTCGAGCGCCAGCTGGAGGGGCGATGACCGATCGCGCACAGTTCTCGCTTGCGCCGACCCGCCAGCTGCGCCGGCGACAGATCGTGAGCAAGCTCATGGAGGGTGTGATGCTCGTCTCCGCGCTTGCGGCGATCGCGGTCCTCGCGCTCTTGATCGCCACCGTCATCGAACGGGGCCACAGCGCCCTGTCCGTGGACTTCTTCACGAAAGGGCCGACGACGAACTTCCTCGGCACCACCGGTGGGATCGCGAACGCGATCGTCGGCACGATCGTGATCGTCGCCGTCGCGACCGTGATCGCGTTGCCGATCGGGATCCTCGTCGCGGTGTACACGAGCGAGTTCGCGCGCGGGGTCGTCCGACGCGTTCTCGCATTCACGCTCGACGTGCTCAACGGGATACCGTCGATCGTGATCGGCATCTTCATCTTCGGCCTCATCGTGCTGAGCCACCAGCAGAGCGCATACGCCGCCGGGGTTGCGCTCGCGATCATCATGCTGCCGCTGGTTGCGCGGTCGACCCAGGAGGTGCTCGCGCTCGTCCCCGATTCGCTGCGCGAGGCCAGCTTCGCGCTGGGTGTCAGCCGCTGGCGCACCGTCACGGGCTTGATCGTCCCGGCGAGCTTCGGCGGGATCCTCACCGGCGGGACGCTCGCGATTGCACGGGCCGCAGGCGAGACGGCACCTCTGCTGTTCACATGCGCGCTGACGACGACCAAGATCAGCTGGGATCCACGTCAGCCGCTGCAGTCCATCCCGCTCACGATCTTCCAGGACCTCGAGCAACCCGATCCCGCGTTGCACGAGCAGGCGTGGGGCGCGGCGCTCGTGCTCTTGACCTTCGTCCTCGTCGTCAGCGTCCTGTCGAAGGCTGTACTGGCGCGCAACCGGAGGAAGCTGTCGCGATGAACGAAAATACGATCGACGCGATGGCCCCGATCGAAGTTGCGACTCGGCAGACCCTTCCCACGACCAACAGGGAGACGGTCTTCGACGTTCGGCAACTCTCGGTTCTCTACGGCGGCGCGGCCGCCATAAAGGACGTGAACCTCGAGATCTACCGCAACCAGGTCACCGCGCTGATCGGCCCCTCGGGCTGCGGGAAGAGCACGTTCATCCGCTGCCTCAACCGGATGAACGACCTCATTCCCGCTGCGCGAATCGAGGGCGAGATCCTCTACCACGGCCAGAACATGTACGGCTCCGACGTCGACGCTGTTTCGGTGCGCCGCTGGATCGGCATGGTCTTCCAGAAGCCGAACCCGTTTCCGAAGTCGATCTACGACAACGTCGCCTGGGGGCCGCGCGTGCTCGGCATGAAGAAGGATCTCGACGAGCGCGTGGAGCGCGCCCTGCGCCAGGCCGCGATCTGGGACGAGGTGAAGCACCGGCTGAAGCGCAGCGCGCTCGCGCTCTCGGGCGGGCAGCAGCAGCGGCTCTGTATCGCGCGTGCGCTGGCGGTCGAGCCGGAAGTCGTCCTGCTGGACGAGCCGGCGTCTGCGCTCGACCCGATCGCGACTTCGGCGATCGAGGACCTCGTGCACGACCTCAAGCGCGACTACACCATCGTCATCGTCACGCACAACATGCAGCAGGCCGCGCGGGTCGCCGACATGACCGCGTTCTTCAGCCTCGACGTGCACGACGACGGCTCGCGAAACGGGATTCTCGTCGAGTACGACGTGACGCAGAAGATCTTCACCCAGCCCGCGGATTCGCGTACCGAGGGCTACGTCACCGGGCGCTTCGGCTGATGGCCTTGCGTGTTTCCTTCCAGGAGGACCTCGATCGCACGGAGGCCGCGTTGCAGGAGGAGGGCGAGCTCGTCCTGCGCGCGCTCCGCGGTGCGCTGAACGCGCTCTGGGAGCAGGACGCCGAGCTGTCGGACGAGGTGATCGCGTTCGACGACCAGATCGACGGGATCTACTTCCGGATCCAGGCCGGCATCCAGGCGCTGCTCGCGCGGCAGACTCCGGTGGCGAGCGACCTGCGGCTGGTGCTCGCGCTGCTCCACTCGAATCTCCATCTCGAGCGGATGGGCGACTACTGCGTGACGATCGCGAAGCTCGTCAAGCTCGTGACCGACTACGACCCTGCCCCCGCGCTCATCGAGGCCTTTTCCGACATGGGCGCGCGGGCCGAGGGGATGATCCGCGTTGCGCTCGACGCCTTCGCCGGTCGCGACGTCGACGCGGCGAGCTCGCTCGTCGACCTGGACGAGTTGATCGACCGCGCGAACCGGCGCGTCGTCGGCCAGGTCCTCGCGCTCGGGTCCGATCCCGAGCGGCTCGAGTGGGGGCTGCGGATGATCACGGTCTCCCGGTGTCTCGAGCGGATCGGAGACCATGCCGTAGACATCGGCGAGCAGGTCGCGTACCTCGTGACGGGGGAGTTCCGCGAGTTCACCGACGCCTCGCGCCGCCCGGACAGCCCGAGCGCCTGAAACTAGAACGTCGCCGAGCGAACGCCCGTCGCGATCGCAATCAGGATTGCGGCCGCAAGGACGAGGCGGTACACGACGAACGGCGTGTAGTCGTGACGCCGGACGTAGCCGAGCAGCAGGTCGATGGCGATCAGGCCGACACCCGCCGCGGCGAGCGTGCCGACGATGAACGGACCGGTCGAGCCGGACGGCAGCGACTCGAGCACGACGTGCTTCAGCCCCTTGTACAGGACGGCTCCGAACACGATCGGGATCAGCAGCAGGAACGAGAAGCGCGCGGCCGCATCGCGGTCGAGGCCGCTGAACCTCCCGCTCGTGATGGTGATTCCAGAGCGCGACGTTCCGGGCATCAGGGCGAGGATCTGCGTGATGCCGATGAGGAACGCCGTGCGGGTCGTGAGCCCCTCGATTCCGTAGCGCTGCGGTCGCCGGTCCGCGAGCCACAGCAGGCCCGCGAAGATCGCGAGGAAGATCGCGATCTGCCACGGCTGGCCGAGGTGCTTCTCGATCGTGTCCTCGCCGAGCGCGCCGGCGATCGCGGCAGGGATCGTCGCGAAGAAGACTCCCCACGCAATGCGCTCGTCCACCGTTTCCACCGCCCGGCGGCGCACCGAGCCGAACCAGGCGGCGACGTAGCGGACGACGTCGCTCCAGAAGTAGGCGACGACTGCGACCAGCGTGCCGAGGTGCAGCGCGACGTCGAAGGTCTTGTTGAAATCGGGATGCGCTTCGAGGTAGCGCCAGTCGAAGAGCCACGGGACGAGGATCAGGTGGCCCGAGGACGAGATCGGCAGCAACTCGGTCAGGCCCTGCGTCACTCCGAGCACGAGCGCCTGCCAATCGGATAGACGGCCCGCCTGCTCGCCGACGCGGAAGGCGGCGAGGACGACCGCCAGGATCAGCAGGACGAGCGCGGTCCCGTAGACCGCCAGCCGGCCCCGCGTCCACCGGCCGGGCTTCGCGGGCGCCGCCGGTGCGGCGGCGTTCACGCGGCCAAGGCCAGCTCGTCTAGCAGCAATCCGACGCGACGTTCGATCTCGTCCGAGATGCGTCGCGTCTCCTCGGGCCCCTTCCCTGCCGGGTCGTCGAGCTCCCAGTCGACGTAGCGCTTGCCCGGGATGAACGGACACGCGTCGCCGCAGCCCATGGTCACTACGACGTCCGCCCATTCCGCGTCTGCCCGCTCGAGCTTCCGCGGCACGCGGCCTGCGAGCTCGGGCATCACCTCGACGATGTTCGGGTGCACCTCGGCGGCGGGCGCGCTGCCTGCGGAGCGCGCCGCGTGCCGGTTCCCTGCCTGCCGCGTGAACAGCGCCTCCGCGAGCTGAGACCGTCCCGCGTTCTGCACGCACACGAAGACCACGTTCGCCATCCGCGGTCGATTGTGCCCGACGCAGGTGCAGCCGCGACGCGGTTCACCACTCGTTCACCCATGGCTCGCCGCTCCGCTGGGATCATGCGATGCCTGCCCATGGATCCAGGCTCCGGCTACCGAGAGGCTCCCCCGCGCGTGCGCGGCAGCGACTCGGCAGCGGGCCGGGCTGAGGTTTCCCGACCGGGCGCGTGACCAGAATGGGGAGTATGCGCGTGGGAGTTGTCGACGTCGGAGCCAACACGCTTCGGCTGCTGGTCGCCGATGTGGGGCCCGACGGCGTCGCGGCGGTTCGGACCGACCGGGTCCAGCTCGGCCTCGGCGAGGACATCGAGGACAGCGGCGCGATCTCGTCCGAGCGTCTCGCTGCCGCCCGGCGGGTGGCACGGAAGCACGCGGCGACTGCGCGAGGGCTCGGCTGCTCCCGGATCGTCGTCGTCGTCACGTCGCCCGGTCGCCAGGCGGAGAACGCGAATGACCTGCTCGACGCGCTCGACGAGATCCGCGGTGCGACCGTGCGCGTGCTCAGCGCCGAGGAGGAGGCGGCGTACGCGTATCGCGGCGCCCTCGCCGGTGTCGACGATCTGCCGGAGATCGTCGCCGTCTGCGACGTCGGCGGCGGCTCGACGCAACTCGTCGTCGGCTCGCGCGAGGAAGGCCCCGCCTGGACCCGCTCGATCGACCTCGGCTCTTTGCGCCTCACGCGTCGCGCCTTCCCGCACGATCCTCCGGCGAGCGGCGAGGTCGACCGTGCGCGCGTGCTGGTCGAGCCGCTGTTCGCGGCGCTGGCGCCGCCCCTGCCGCATGCAGCCTTCGCGACAGGCGGCAGCGCACGCGCCCTCGCCGAGATCGTCGGCCGCCACCTCGGCCCCGAGGAGCTCGCCGTTGCGCTGCACATCGCCGCGGAACGGCCGTCGCGGCGCCTCGCGAAGACGTTCGACCTCTCACAGCGGCGCGCGCGCACTCTTGCGGCGGGAACGCTGCTGCTCAGCTCGGCGCAGAGCCTCCTCGGCGTGCCGCTCCAGGTCGCGCGCGGCGGGCTTCGCGAGGGTGTCGCGCTCTCCCTGCTCGAAGAGGTCGTCGTCGCCGCGTAGCGCGACGTCGTCAGTCGAGGAGCGCGAGAGCCGAGCGCAGCACTTCCCGGTCTCGCGCGTAGCTCAGACGTGAAGCGGCGTTCTCCGGCGACAGCCACGCGATCTCGTCCACCTCGTTCTGCGCCGCGGCGTCGCCGTTCGCCTCTGCGAGCCAGTAGCGGACGCGCTTCGGACCGCCCTTCGACTCGTAGGTCGTCGAGGCGAGCTCGGGGCCGAGCGTCAGGCGGAGGCTCGTCTCCTCCTCGAGCTCCCGCACGGCACAGGCCTCGTCCGGCTCGCCGGCGGTGCACTTGCCCTTCGGGAACGACCAGTCGTCGTACTGCGGCCGGTGGACGAGCAGGATCTCGACGCGTCCTTCGCGGCTCCGCCAGGGCACTGCGCCCCCCGCCCGGATCACGTCGTCCTCGGCCACGTCGGGATCGTAGAGGCGTTCCGCCGTTCACAGGGCGTTCACCAATCGTTCACCGTCCACGAACCCACGCCGAACGCGGCGGCGGCCAAGATTGAGCGGATGCCGAAGGTGCTCCTCGTGGAGGACGACTACGTCATCGCCGACGGCATGTCGCGTCACCTTCGCGTCGCCGGGTTCGATCCAGTGTGGGTCGGCAAGGGCAGGGCGGCGCTGGCGCGGCTGCGGTACGAGCGCGCGGACGTCTGCGTCCTCGATCTGATGCTTCCGGAGCTCGACGGCTGGGAGATCATCGACACGGTCCGGAAGGAAGGCATCGGCACGCCGATCGTCGTCGTCAGCGCGCGCGGCGGCGAGCACGATCGCGTGCGCACGCTCGAGCTCGGCGCGGACGACTACCTGGTCAAGCCCTTCTCGATGGAGGAGCTCGTCGCACGCGTGCGCGCCGCCGCGCGGCGCGGCGTGCGTCCGGCGGCGGTGGAGCGCGGCGAGGCTCTGGAGGTCGAGGAGCTGTTGATCGACCCGGCACGGGTCCAGGCGTTCGTCGACGGAGAGAGCGTCGACCTGACGCCGACGGAGTTCCGGCTCCTGCACGCCCTGGCGTGCGAGCGTGGCCGGGTCGTCACGCGCGACGAGCTGCTCCAGTCGCTCTGGGGGCGCCGCCACACCTACCGCGACCGGACCGTGGACGTCTTCGTCCGGAAGCTGCGCGACAAGATCGACCGCTCGGCTCCCCGGCACACGTTCATCCAGACGCGCTACGGCGTCGGCTATCGCTTCGAGCCGACTGCGAAAGACGCGGCGCACCTCTCGCACGCAGTGTCCGACTGACCTTCGGTCATACTGCGGCGGTGAGCCAGGACTGGCCGTCGGCGCATCCGCACGGTCCTCAGCCGCTGCCGCGGACCGAGGACCTGCCGGTCGTCTGGGAGGGGTACGACCGCGCGCGCGTCGATGCGGCTTTCGACGCCTTCTACCGGCACATCGCGCAGCTCGATTCGACCATGCGGGCGCTCGAGTCGGTCGAGGTCTTCAGGCAGCAGGCAGGCGACCTGCGGGCCGATCTGCGCTCGATCCGGGCTGCCGGGCTGGGCGCCCTATCCCCGCGGCTACGCCCTCGCGCCGGAGCGGTCGCTGTTCGGCTCCGTGCCCTCGGCCGTCCCGCGCATCGCGCTCGAGGTCGATCTTCCTGATCGGCGTTGCGGCGGTCGTCGCGGCCGCGGAGTTCTCGACGGGAGAGATCGTGGCGGTGATGGGCGGAGCCGTCCTCATCACCTTCCTCGTCGAGTTGCTCGCGGCTCGCGATCGGCGCGAGAGGCCGCCGGGCCCGCTCGCCGAGCCCGCCGCCGTCCGAGAACCGGCTCCGGCCGCAGCCCGTCCGGTGCCGAAAGCCGTCGCGGCGGCGCCGTCGCCGCAGCCGACGGAGGACGGAGCGGGTTGGGCCGCCTTCGCCGAGCAGCCGGGTCAGGATGCGCGGACGCTGATGGGCGCGCTCTCCGTCGAGGACGCCGGCGAGGAGGTCGAGGCCGACGTGGCGCCCGAAGCTCGCGCGGAGCCGGCGGTCGAGGCGGCGCCGGAACCACCGATCGACGAGTCCACCGAGGAGACGCCGGCCGACGAGCAGCCCGTGGCGCTCGACGAGCCGGAGTCTCTGCCCGTCGCTGTGGAGCCCTTGCCCGTCGCCGCCGTGGAGCCGGAGCCTCTGACGCTCGACGAGGCCGAGCCTCTGCCCGTCGCCGCAGTCGAGCCGGAGCCTCTAACCGTCGACGAGGGCGAGCCTTCGCCGATCGCTGCGGCGGCGCCGGAGTCCGAGCCGACCGACGATCAGCCGGAGCCTGTGCCCGTCGCCGCGGCGGAGCCGGAAGTCGCCGCGCCGCCGAAGCGCCGTCGCTTCCGTCGGCGTGGCCCGGACGAGCGGCGCGAGGAGCCCGCCCCGCCGCCCGTCGTCGAGCCGAAGCACGTGCGCGTGCTGCCGCCGACCGATACGGCCTGTCGAGGACACGCCGCACTGGGAACGCGGCTTCGACGACACCGAGGAACGACGCGCCTGAGCCGGACTAGCTGAGCCGGATCGGAGCGCAGGTCTTCGCGCTCCGGTTGCCCGTCCGGTCGGCGAGCGTGAGGCAGAAGGTGAATGCGCCGGGAATCTTCCGGGCCGGCGCCTTCCAGGCGAACGAATAGTTCTTGCCGCGCGTGGATCCGGAAGAACCCGCCCTGCAGGTGGGCGAGCGTCCTCGTCTCCCGTTTCACCACGATCTGCGCCGCCACCTCGCCCTGCGCGTCGCTGCCGGTGAACGGCAAGCCGACCGTGTGGCCCCACGAGCCCGACGCCGCGAGCGCGTGCGCGGCCGGCGGACTCAGGTCGCCCAGAGGAGTCGTGAACGGCAGGCTCGCGACGACGCCGGTCGGCACGTCGGTCACCGTCACCGTGCCGGTCGCGGTCTGTCCGTCGATTCCGGCTGTCGCCGCCCACGCGCACCTGAGCGGCTCCGGCGACGAGCGTCTGCTCGACGACGTGGAGCGGCGAGCCGTTCACCGACGCCGCGCACGAGACGGTTGTCGCCGTGTCCGGTGGAACCGAGTCGGCCCAGGCGACGCGGCCGCGCGCCGTCACGTGCCGTTGCGCGCCGGCGCCGCGGTCGAAGGCGAAGTCCTTGATGCTGAGCACGTCCGCGCTCGACCTCCCCGTCGCGTCCTCGAGCGCCGCGGCGACGTCGAGCACGCCCCAGCCGAGCGACGTGTTCCAGGTCCCGGAGGACGGGTGGTGCGCGCTGCGCTTGAGGATCTCCGCGACCTCGAAGTTCTTGAGCAGCGGCGCCGCCGCCCAGACGAGTGCCGCCGCGCCGGAGACTTCCGGCGCCGAGAAGGACGTTCCCGCCGCGTAGGTGTAGCGCGCGCCTCCGTCGCCGGGGAACGTCGGGTAGCAGGAGCCGTCCCAGTCGTGCGCGATCGGCGAGAGCGCCAGCAGCACGCCGTAGCAGCCGCCGAGGTAGTTGCCCGGCGCGACGAGCGAGAGGTGTGTCCCCTGGTTCGAGAAGGCGGCGCGCGTCCCGTCGAAGTTCGTCGCGCCGACGGCGAGGCCGTAGCTGAGGCCGCCGCCGGGCGGCTGAAGGTTCGAGGCCGGATAGGAGACGACGTCCAGCCCGTCGTTTCCGGCCGAGCCGACGACGAGCACGCCGGCGGTGATCGCCTTCTGAACGGCGTCCTGGAGCAGGGGCGAGCTGGCCCTTCGTCCTCCGGCGCTGATGTTGATGATGCGGACGCCGAGCGAGACGAGCTTCGTCGTCGCGATGGCGATCGACTCGTCGCTGAGGATGTCGTCGCGGAACGAGATGACGCGTGTCGCGCCGCCGAAGCCGGCCATGCCGAAACCGTCGTCGTTGTTGGCCGCGATGATCGATGCGACCGCGGTCCCGTGGCCGACCAGGTCGTCGCCGCTGTCCACGCGGCCGGTGTAGTACCAGCGCGACGCGATCTTGTCCGTGAGGTCGGGGATGTCGGCGACGCCGCTGTCGATGATTCCGACGAGGACGGTCGGGCTGCCCGGGGTGAGGTTGAGCGCGGCGTCGACGTGGGAGGCGCGCGAACTCCCATTCGTACGGAGCGTCGATCTTGGGGTTGAGCGTTCGCAGCATCGGGTCGTTGCGCAGCCTCTCGAGATGCCGTGGAGGCTCCAGTGGCGCGACGTACCGGATCCGCGGATCGGAGGCCGCCGTTGCGAGCAGCGCATGGAGCTGCTTCGAGTCGACGCTCACCTCGGCGGCGTGCAGGGCCGGAAACGTCTCGACGCGTGCGAAGCCGAAGCGCGCGCGAAGCTGCGGTAGGTCGCGCATCGACTCGACCCCGACGCACCGCGGCCGACCCGAATTCCGGCAAACGCGCGAGCAGTGATCGCGTCGAGGGATGCCAGCGGTACCAGTGCATCGCGGCGTGCAGGCGCGGCGGCGGAGAGATGGTCGGCAGCGCGGGAGCGCGGTCGGTTGCGATGCGCAGATCCTCGAAACCGCGCTGCGACGCAGCCCCGGCGGTAGGCGGGAGCAGTAGCGTCGCGACGACGCCGACGAGGACGCACGTCCACCTCACCGCCGAAAAGGTTGACAGGCGCACGTTGCGATAGCAAGAAACGGCACTTGACTTCGCGTACGACCTCTCTATTACATGCCGGGGAGGACTGCGAACCGGAGGAGGCTGGACTGACGATCGAGGCGGCAGGGACGGTGCGCCAGGTGCCGCACGGCGCCGACGCGTCGATGGTTCGGCTCGAGGACGTTCGCAAGAGCTTCGGCGACCTCCTCGTCCTCGACGGCGTCGACCTGGAGGTGGCTCCGGGCGAAGTCCTCGTCGTCATCGGCCCGAGCGGCAGCGGCAAGAGCACGCTTCTGCGCTGCGTCAACCTGCTCGAGCCCGTCGATTCGGGACGTATCTTCCTCGAGGGGGAGGAGATCACGCGCAAGGGCGTCGACGTCTCGGCCGTTCGGCAGCGCGTCGGAATCGTCTTCCAGCAGTTCAACCTGTTCCCTCACCTGCGCGTCATCGACAACCTCACGCTCGCCGCGCGTCGCATCCGCAAGCAGCGTCGTGCGCAGGCCGAGGCGAGCGCCCGCACCCTTCTCCAACGCGTCGGGCTCGAGGAGAAGGCGGACAGGTTCCCGCACCAGCTCTCGGGCGGGCAGCAGCAGCGAGTGGCGATCGCCCGGGCTCTGATGATGGATCCGCACGTCATGCTCTTCGACGAGGTCACCTCGGCGCTCGACCCCGAGCTCGTCGGCGAGGTGCTGATCGTGATGCGCGACCTCGCGAAGGTCGGCATGACGATGATCGTCGTGACTCACGAGATGCATTTCGCACGAGAGGTGGGCGATCACCTCGTGTTCATGGACGAAGGGCGCGTCGTCGAGCAGGGAAAGCCGGCCGACGTGCTCGAGCGTCCGAAGGAGGAGCGGACTCAACGCTTCCTGCGTCGCACCCTGGAGCTCCCCGAGTCGCTGGAGGAGCTGTCTCTCACCGAGGAAGGAGAAGTGCAATGAAGCGTTTGGCAGGTGGAACGGCGCTCGCGGCGCTCGTGATCTCCGTCGCCTTTGCGGCGGCGGCGTTCGCGTCGACTTCGAGCAAGGGAAGCGGAGCGGCGGTCACGAAGCTTCCCGCGCTGCCCTCGTACGTGAAGTCGCGCCACAAGTGGGTCATCGGGGTCAAGTGCGATTTCCCGCCCTTCGGCTACATCGACTACACGGGCAACAACCGGGGCTACGACGTCGCCGTCGCGCGCCGGTTCGCGACGCTGGCGTTCGGGCGGCCGAACCGCGTCAGGCTCGTGTGCGTGACGACGCCGAGCCGGATCCCGACCCTCCAGTCGTCGCAGGTCGACATCATCGTCTCGACGCTGACGTGGACGGCCGCGCGGACCCAGGTCATCGACTACTCGGTGCCCTACTACTCCGCGACCGGACGTCTGCTCGTGCCCAACAACTCGTCGATCAACTCGACCCGCGACCTCGCCGGCAAGACGGTCGTGACGACGCGCGGCGCGATCTACGCGACCTGGGTGCGGAACTGCTTCAAGGACAGCCAAGCTCCTCGAGGTGGACGGAACGGCCGCCGCGGTGCTCGCGGTCAAGGAGGGTCGCGCCGACACGTTCATGTTCGACGACGCGTTCCTGATCGGCGTCGCCACCCAGGACGCGACGCTCAAGCTCACCAGCGACAAGTTCCTCACCGTCCCGTGGGGCATCGGCATTCGCAAGGGCGACGCCGCGATGAACAAGTGGGTCAACGCTGCGATCAAGTACATGCAGGCGCGCGGCGAGTTCCAGACGATGCTGAAGAGCAACGTGCCCAAGAAGTACTGGGCAACCTTCGTCGACAACGTGCCCGGCAAGAACACGAAGTTCGCCTACCCGGTCGGTAGGGATCCCTCTTCGGAGTGCGGCTAGCCGCAACGAAGTCGCCCAGCCCAGGGGCGGCCGTGATGTGGCGCGGCCGCCCCTCGATTTCGGGGCGAAGTCCTTCGGACTTCGCCCCGGGTTTCTCGGCTGCCCCGGGTAGCTGCTTCGACCGGAGTCGGTGTCGGCGCGGCTGAGCCGCGCCTTGCGCGAAACGTGAATTGGAGAGCCTGAGCACGGATGAGCTTTCTCGCTGCCTTCGAGTGGGGGGTGATCTGGGACAACCGCGAGGCGCTCCTCGAGGGGCTCTGGCGGACGATTCAGGTCTCCGCGATCGGCATCGTCGGCGCATCCGCGATCGGACTCGTGCTCGGCGCCGCACGCGCGCACCGGATCCCCGTCGTCACCCAGCTCGCCGCTGTCTACGTCGAGATCATCCGCAACACCCCGATCCTCGTGCAGATCTTCATGCTCTTCTACGGGCTACCGACGCTCAGCCCGCACCTGCGCTTCGACTCGTTCACGACCGCGTGTCTCGCGGTGACGATCTGGGGCGGTGCGTTCAACACGGAGAACTTCCGCGCGGGCTTCGAGGCGGTGCCGTTCAACTACCGTGAGGCGGGGCTCGCGCTCGGCTTCAGCCGCCTCGCAACGTTCTTCCGCGTGACGCTGCCGATCGGCGGGCGCATCTCGCTGCCGTCGACGATCAACACGCACGTGTCCGTGCTCAAGAACACGTCGCTGATGACGGCGATCGGCTTCCAGGAACTGACGACGACGTCGCGCTCGATCTCGGCGTCGAACTTTCGCGACGTCGAGATGCTCACCACGGTCGCCGTCGTCTACCTCGCCCTCGTGTGGGGCCTCTCCGGCCTGATGCGGCTGCTCGAACGGCGGCTGTCGTTCGTGGAGGCGAGATGATCCGTCGCCCACGCGACTGGAACCGCGTGATCAGCATCGTGATGACCGTCGGCGCGGTGGCGATCGCCGTGCCGTGGCTCTGGAACAAGTACGAGAACCGGCCGCTCTGGTGGGATCCGGTCCAGCACCAGATCATCCACGTGGGACTCAAGGAGACCCTGCGGATGGCCGCGATCTCGGTGGTCGGCGCCGCGCTGGTCGGGCTCGTGCTCGGAACGCTGATGACGATCTCGTTCAAGCCGTCGCAGGCAGTGATTCGCGCCTACGTGGAGGTCTGGCGTGGCCTTCCGATCATCGTCACGATCTTCCTCATCTACTTCGCGCTGCCGAGGCTCGCGACGAGCACGCAGCTCAGCGCCTTCGAGGCGTCGACCGTCGGACTGATCCTCTGGGGCAGCGCGCAGGTCGCGGAGACGACCCGCGGCGCGGTGCAGTCGATTCCGCGCGACCAGCATGAGGCGGCGGCCGCGCTGGGGTTCAACTGGGTCCAGCGCCACGTCTTCGTGATCGTGCCCCAGGCGGTGCGCCGCCTCCTGCCGCCGATGATCGGGTTGCTCGTGAACGTCATCCAGAACACGACGATTGCGGGCATCGTCGGCGTCAGCGAGGTGCTCGAGACGGCGAATCGATCGACCGAGCGCCTGCTGTTCGCGACCGGCGATTCGCACGCCTTCGAGATCTTCGCGTACGTGATGGTCGTGTTCTTCGTCATCTCATTCCCGCTCACGCGCCTCGGCGCGTATCTCGAGAAGCGGCTCGTACCGACGCGCTGACTGACTCGTCAGTCAACAAAATCCCTGCATATCGCGGTTTACGAGAACGATCGCACGGAAACGCGTTCCTCGCCAAGCAAATCCGACAATCGACCTTCGGGGGTGAGGAATGCCGAACACGCTTCGGCACTGGCGGCTCGCAGCAGGCATCGCGATCGTCGCCGCAGGGATCGCCACCGCGCTCGTGGCGGGCGCTGCCTCGACGCAGAGCGCTGCGCCTGCCACGCGCGGCGGCCTTGTCCGCGCGGCGAGCAGCGGCACGCAGGTGAGCGCGCGCACATCGGGAACGACCACGGCCCGCGCAGCCGGCCCGGTGGTCGGCACCGGAAACTTCGACGGCGAGTCTCCGGCCGTCAGCAGCCTGCCGGTCATCCACTTTCCGTCGGTGACGACGATCACGGCACGCGAGAACGAGGTGCTGCGTCCGCAGACGACCTCCACGGCGAAGGACCCGGTCGTCCAGAAGGCAAAGGGCGGCGCAGGCTCGATCTCCGCGCCGATCGCGAACTTCGACGGTATGTGCCTGCCGTTCTCCACGATCCCGTGCGACCAGCCGAGCAACTGCTCGTGCCTGCCGCCCGACACGAACGGCGAGGCGGGCGCGTCGCAGTACGTCGAGATGGTCAACACGACGTTCACCGTCTACTCGAAGACGGGCGCCGTGCTCCGGCCGTCGACCGAGACGAATCAGCTCTGGGCGGGGACGGACAGCGAGTGCGCCACGCACAACGACGGCGATCCGGTCGTCGTCTACGACCAGCTCGCCGGGCGCTGGCTGCTGTCTCAGTTCATCAACGCCGCGAGCGGCGAGCAGTACGGGGAGTGCATCGCCGTCTCGAAGACGAGCGACGCGACAGGCGCGTACTACCTCTACACCTTCTACTTCGGCCCTGACGTCTTCTACGACTATCCGCACATCGGCGTCTGGCCGGACGGCTACTACATGACCGCGAACGCGTTTCCGACCGGCCAGCAGACGTCGAGCGGCGCGGCCGTGTTCGCCTTCGAGCGGAGCCAGATGCTCGCGGGCAAGCCGGCGCGCTACATCATGGTCGACGAGGCGCCGTACAACCCGACGCCCGAGACGCAGTACATCGGGCAGCTCCCGGGCGATCTCGACGGAGCCACCAAGCCGCCGACGGGGACGCCGAACATCATCGCCGAGGTCGACGACCCGTCCGGAATCCCGCCGGTTCCGCCCGACACCGGCTTCGACCTGCGGCTGTGGAAGTTCCACGTCGACTGGACGAACCCCTCGAGCTCGACGTTCGGCGTAGCCGGTCAGCCGAACTCCACGCTCCCTGTCGCGCCGTTCGTGCGGCCGCAGTGCGTCTACGGCTACGGGCCGAACTGCGTCCCTCAGCAGGGAGCCCCGCAGATGCTCGACGTGCTGGGCGACCGGCTGATGTTCCGGCTGTCGTACCGTCAGTTCGCCGACCACGGATCGTTGCTCGTCAACCACACGGTCGTCGGTGCGCCGAACACCGGCGTGCGCTGGTACGAGGTCCGCTTCCCGAAGGCGGGCCCGCCGGCGATCTACCAGCAGGGGACGTATGCACCGAGCGACAACGTGTGGCGCTGGCTGGGCAGCGTTGCGATGGACAACGACGGCAACATCGGGCTCGGCTACAGCGCTTCCGGCCCGAGCGCGCTCGCGTCGGTGCGCTACACCGGCCGGACCGCAGGCGATCCGCTCGGGCAGATGACGCAGACGGAGCGGAACGCCTTCACCGGCGACGGCACGCAGACCGAGGCCGAGGGACGCTGGGGCGACTACAGCGACCTGACCGTCGACCCCGTCGACGACTGCACCTTCTGGTACGCCCAGGAGTACCTCGGTGCGGGCGACCTGCCGTTGCTCGGCGCCTGGAGAACGCGAATCGTCTCCTTCAAGTTCCCCGGCTGTAGGAAGTAGGCACGCAGCAACGCGGCGTGTGAAGCGTCGGGCGAGGAACCTGGCCCTCGCCCGGCGATTCTCTTCAGTTCCCTGCGCCCGCGTCGCTTTCCGCTCCGGGGCTCGCGGATTCGCGGCTCGCATTGGCTGGTGGAAGCGTCTTCATTGACTTCAATCTCTACATAGGTAGAATTAAGGGATGAGTCGTGCTCGCCGCCCGTCTCCGCAGACCGTGAAGGTGCTCGATTCCTTGGCCGCCGACCCGGCGGTTTGGCGGTATGGCTACGAGTTGGGCGTGGAGGTCGGGTTGCAGTCGGGATCGCTCTACCCGATTCTCGTGCGGCTTTGCGACCGTGGGTTGCTGGACGCGAGATGGGAGGAGACACCGCCGGCCGGCCGGCCGCCTCGACACCTGTATCGCTTGAGCGCGGAAGGGCTCGAGCATGCAACTGCTCTCGCTCGGCCGGTCGGGAAACGGGACGCTCGGCCTAGGCCCGAACTCCGAGGTGCGTCATAGGGTCTGTATTCGTTTTGGCGCTCGCCGTGCTCGCGGCGCTCTTCGTGATTCCGGGGATCGTGCGGGCTGTCCGCGGCGGTGCCGACCACGATCCGGCTCGGCGGTTGCTCATACTCGCCGTTCGTGGGCTGCCGCCCGATCGCTTCGAATGGGGACAGGCGATGCTCGGCGAACTCGATCAGGCCCGGGAACGGCGGTCACGCTGGCGGTTCAGCCTCGGCTGCGCATGGGCCGCCGGTCGTATACGTCTCCAGTCGCCGGAACCCGGCGGCGCTTGCTTGCGCGCGGTCATCCTCGGATGCGCGGCACTCTCGCTTGCGCTCGTCGGCTACGGCCTCGTTCATTACCCCGGGCTGCGTTCCGAACCGAACTTCTTGGGCGCGATGGTCGTGTTCCTGGCGACCCTGCTCGCTTATCTGGGACTTGCGCTTGTGCTCGCGCGAGGCGTCAGCCGCCAATCGATCGCCGCCCGTCGCTTCGGGCTCGCCGGAGGGGTTGCAACCGCAGCCGGCTGGCTCCTCGGCATCGCTCCACCTGCTGCCCTCAAGGGCTGGGTGTTCCTACCTCTTCTCATCGCACTCATCGCTCCCGCACTAGCCGCAACGCTCGCAGGCCACCGTTCGGGCGATCCGCGGACAGGGAACCTCACGGCTCTGTGGGGCGGGATCGTCGCCGGCTTGACCGTCTTCATCGTCTGGACGACTCTCACCTACGCGAACGCCGGCGGCCCCTACGACAGCGGGCTCGTCAACGACTTCCGCGCGAGCGGCACGCACGACCTCCCCACCTACGCCGTCAGCGACAACCTCGGAAGCGGACTGATTCTGCTCCTGCTGATCCCGACCGTTGCTCTCGCGCTCGGAACCCTCGGCACCCGCCTCCTCAACGCAACACGGCACAACTGAACGCACAGGCTCCCAGCGTCCTCTCGTCTTTGCGCGACCAGCTCACGCCCGAGCGCATCGCCTGCAGCTCCGCCGACACGCCCGGCGCCTGACCTGCGCTCTCGGGCACACCGGCGTAGCCACCCTCATCAGGTGCGAGGAATTGTCGTGCCGAAAGGCCTCATACTGAAAGGGTGGACTCCGGCGTTGAAGAAGCTCGCGGCGAGCAGGAGCGCGCGCTCGACGGCGACCCGCACAGCACCGGTGGCGAGGGCGGGGACGCTTCGGCCGACGCGCGCGCGAGAGTTGCCGACGCTCGCGACGCGGATGCGGACGCGCGCGAGGCGACTGCGGACGAACGAGCAGCGAGTGCCGATGTGCGCGAGGTCGTGGCGGACGCGCGTGGCGCCGAAGCCGATTTGCGCGAGGTGGTAGCCGACGCTCGAGAAGCGGATGCCGAAGCGCGGGAGTCGTCCGCCGATGCGCGA
This sequence comes from uncultured Actinomycetes bacterium, assembly GCA_963708685.1. Taxonomy (GTDB): domain Bacteria; phylum Actinomycetota; class Thermoleophilia; order Gaiellales; family Gaiellaceae; genus DASVFB01. The sequence continues at coordinate 186,548 of CAVPTP010000004.1, read as the reverse complement.
AGTGCCGCGGCCGACGTCCGCGAGCTCCTCGCCGACGTGCGGCAGGCGGACGCCGCCGGTCAAGCTCGCCGCGTCGAGGAGTTGATGCGCACGGCCGACCAGCGCGCGATGGCCGCCGAGCTCCGACTGGCAGAGGCCAATGTGCACATGCAGGCTGCAAAGGAGCACCTCGTCGCTGCTGAGACACAAGCGGCAGCCGCTGATCATCGCAGCGAGGACGCCGAGCGTCTGATGAGCTTTGCCGACGAGCAGCTCGTCGTTGCCGCTGCCAAACTCGCGGAAGCGACGAGCGACAGCGAGGAGTACCAGCGCGCCCTCTACGACTACACGGCGCTCGTGAGGCATCGGATGGCAAATCCGCTACAGACGATCGTCGGTGCTGCCGCGACTCTCAAGGCGAGGCCCGACCTTCCGAACGACCAACAGGCTGCACTGCTCGACGTGATCGTCAAGGAGGCCGTCGTCCTCGAACGGATTTGCCTCACACCAAAGATCATGCATCCGAGCGAAGACCTGCTCGCCCCCACGCCGACGCTCGGCGAGCGTGCGGCGACGGTAGGAGACGAGACCAGCAGCTAGAGAAAGCCGACGTCCGTCGGCGAAGGCTACGAGTGTGTCCCGCGAGGCGCGTGGCCGTCCGGCCGCGACTCACGGCAGGTGATCTTCGTGGCGTTCAGCGATCTCGCCCGCAAGCCCGATCCCGTCGGCAAGTGTGTGACCGGGCAAATCGCTCACGATGATGCCGGCCCCCGCCTCCACCGTCTCTGCAGCATGGCCGGGTGCAGTGAAGAAGCGGCGAGGATGCTCGCGCACGTCCTCGTATTCCTCGCGGTGGAGGCGGACGGTCTCCATGCACTCCGGGTCAGCGCACTCGCAGATAAAGGGAACCTTTCCGACGACGTCCAGCGTGTGAGCCGCGGCTTCGATCTGCTCGTTCGCCTGCCGGAACCTCGCGTGAGTTTCAGCGATCCGCTGCTGGATCAGGTCGATCTCGGCCATACGCGCGTGTCCCCGCGCAGCAGATGCCGAATCTCCCGCTCGACGTACTCAGGCGTGACGCGGCTCGCGGAGCCGACTAGGCCACGGCGACGAGCGCCGCGCGCTCAGCAGAAGTGCGAGCCCGTCGGCGTCAGCGGGCTCTTCGCAGCGCAGCCGCCGAGGTTGCTGAGGACGACGACGTCGCCGCCGCTGACCGCGACCTTCGCCTGGCCCTCCCAGCGGCCGCCGCCGTTGTTGCGCAGTGGGATCGCCTGGCCGTTGAACCCGGCGGTGAGGACCGCCGACGTCGTGTCCGTCGTAGCCTGGAGCTTGAGATCGCCGTTCGGCGACAGCTGGGCGGACGGGATCCGGACGATGTCCGTGGTCGCGGTCGGCAGGAGATAGAACTGCGTCGTCGGCACGGTCGCGTCTGGCGCGCGCGACCGCTTGAGTCGGCGCTGTGCGATCGTTCGGCGGTGGACGCGGAGAGCTGGGATTGGTCGCTTCGGATCTTCGACCACGTCGAAGTGCATGCGACCGACTTCTCGGAGAGCGTCCGGTTCTACGAGACGGTGCTCGCGCCGCTGGGGATCCCGAGACTCGCGGATGGAACCGACTGGGCAGGGTTCCCGAACTTCAACGTCGTCGACCGGCAACCGCCGTCGGCAAACGTTCACCTCTGCTTCCACGCGCGCTCGCGCGAGCAGGTCGATGGGTTCCACCAGGCAGGGGTCGACGCAGGGTTCCGCACGAACGGCGAGCCGGGCTACCGCGACTACGCGCCCGGCTACTACGCCGCATTCCTCCTGGATCCTGACGGCAACAACGTCGAGGCGCTCTACCGCGACGAAGGCAACATCGGGCACGGCATCGGCCCGCACCTCCGCCGAAGTCGGCGGTCATCAGCATCGATCGCCAGGCCGACCAGGGCCTAGTCGTACGTCGAGCGTCCGGCCCCGGCTGAGGCGTTCGGTGGATACGGCTCGAGGTCGTTGACGAACCGCGGCGTCGCCTCGACACGCGCAATCCACTCCTCGACGGCCCCGTACTCGCCGAGATCGATCGCCGCGTCGGCAGCCACGTGCGTGTACGCGTAGAGAGCGATGTCGGCGATCGAGTAGCGCCCACCGACGAAGAACGGCGTCGACGCGAGGTGATCCTGCATCGCCTCGAGCACTTCGGTTGCGAGGTCGCGGCGGCGGACGGCGTCCCGATCGGAGGCGGAGAGGCGGCCGGTCACGAGGCGGAACCGCAGTCCGCCGATCGCCGGCATCAGGTCCGCCTGCTCGAAGATCAGCCACCGAACCACCTGCGCTCGCTCGAGCGGATCGACGGGAAGGAACGGCGTGCCCTCGGCGAGGTACCACAGGATGGCGTCCGACTCCGGCAGGAACGTCCCGGCCTCGGTCTCGAGGACCGGCGTCGAGCGCGCAGGGTTGATCGCCAGGTACTCGTCGGTCAGCGTGTCGCCGTCGAAAATGTCGATCGGGACGCGCTCGTACGGCCGGTCGAGCTGCGCGAGCAGTATGCGGGCCTTCAGGCAGTTCGCGGACGCGGTGTAGTCGTACAGGCGCAGCTTCGGCATGATCTTGCTCCCGTCTCGTGGTCTGCGAAGTGAAACGCCGACGGGCCGGCCGTTGTGAGGTGACGGTCAGTAGAGGTAGACGTCGACGAGGAGTGAGGCGAGACCACAGAGTGTGGCCGCGAGCGCGAGCCGTCGCGCGCTCTCCAAGCGAAGTGGGCCGAAGCCGAGGAGCAGCGCCGAAAAGGCAGTGGCGAACACCCCCGAGCCCGTGTCCTGCAGGCTGATCGGAAAGACGACGATGGGCGCGTCGACGAAGAAGTCGCCGCCGGCGTGGCGCAGGATCGCGTTCCAGGCGAGCGGGCCTGCAGCGCCGGCGACCGCGGACGTCAGCAGGACGCTCGGCCGTCGCTCCCGCAGAAACCCTGCGACTGCGGCTGCCGCCGCCACGCCCGAGAGCGCTGCACCATAGGCGATCGATCCCCAGGAGATCACGGCGCGACGAGGTCGGGAACGGCGAAGTCCGCGCAGAGTCTGAAGTGGTGGCTGGCCCAGACGCCGTCGACGGGCTGGTCGAAGAGTCGACGGCAGTCCGCGATCTCGAGCGTCGGCCCCTCGTGATCGCCGCACCGGACGAAGACGTAGTCGATGCTGCGGAGGGGCCAGTCGCGGCCGATCATGATCGGACTCTCCGGGGTGAACGTGTGCCCGGGCTCGTCGCCGTGCACGCTCTCCCACGCGTTCGCTCGACGGGCATCCCAGTCGTCGCGCCGGCCCCAGAGGTTCTGCACCACGACCCGCAGCGACTCCGACATCGGCGGAGCCTGACAGACGAGCTCGAGCTCACGACACGGCCGGCGGGAACGGCGGTACGGTGCACGCTCTCCGGCGGCCGAACGAAAGGATGACCATGGCGACAAAGGACGATTTCACGCCCGAGGAATGGGAGACGCTGCAGAAAGGCATCACGGGTGCCGGGATGCTCGTCGCGATCAGCGACAGGGGGTTCTTCGACACTTTCAAGGAAGCCAACGCGCTCGCAAAGCACCTCACGCAGGCGCGCACGAAGAGCGAGAGCACGCTTGTCCGCGACCTTTCGACCGCCCACGGCAACCCGTTCGGGCTGACGGCATCGCCTGCCGAGATCGAGCAGAAGACCAGGGAGACGCTGCAGGCCGGCGTCGCGGCGCTCGAGGCGAAGGCTCCCGACGAGTTGCCCGCCTACCGAGCGCTCGTCCTCGACGTCGCCGAATCGGTCGCGGAGGCTGCCGGAGGCGTCGCAGACACGGAGACCAACGCCCTCGAGACGATCCGCGGAGCGCTCGGCTCGACCTGATCCGGCGAGCATGGCGAACCGGCCCTATGTCGAGCTCGTCCGCTCGGCGGATCTCGCTGCGGACGTTCCCTATGCCTACGCCGCTGTCGCGGAGGGCGTCACGCGTCTCGTCTTCACGGCGGGCGCCTGCCCGCTCGACGCCGCAGGCAACGTCGTGGCCGCTGGAGATGTCGTCGCCCAGGCAGAGCAGGTGATGACGAACCTCGAGCTCGCACTGCAGGCCGCTGGTGCCGAGCTCGGCGACGTCCTGAAGACGACGATCTACGTCGCCACGCCGAGGCAAGAGGATCTCGTCGCCGCGTGGGACGTCGTCCGCCGCCGTTTCGGCGATCACGACGCACCGAGCACGCTCGTCGGTGTCGCGGTTCTCGGCTACCGCGACCAGCTCGTCGAGGTGGAAGCGATTGCCGCGCAGAGTGGCTAGCGGCGGATGAGACTCTGGAAAGACGGGTCGTCGCGGATCGGGTCGAAGTCCGAGTCCGCGGTGGCCATGTCACGACAGCCCTCCCAGATGTCGATCGCCCGGCGCAGGTGCTCGACTGCGTCGGCGGTCCGGCCGGCGAGGCTCTCGCAGCAGGCGGTGTTGTAGTAGAGGTAGCCCTCGTCGGGATGGGCTTCGATGAGCCGACGGCCCCGATCCGCCGCGTCCGCGTACCTGCCCGCCTCGTAGAGAGGTCGCACCGGATCCCACAGCTCCGTCGAAAAGCGGTGGATCGAGTCGGGGAGCCCGATCCACGGGTGGCGGCGCGAGTCGTAACCCGACTCGGTCGGCGGCGGGAACGACGGGTCCGCGAACGAGCCGACCGAGACGACGACCAGATCCGGCTCCGTCGGCTCGGTGTAGAAGACCTGCGAGCCGCAATCCGGGCAGAAATGGAAGACGTGCTCCTTCCTGTCCGCCTCGTCGGAAACGCGGAGGTAGTCGTTGAAGCGGCCGGCGACCTGTACCTGATCGGCTTTGAACCCCGCCTGCATCCCGAAGGCGCTTCCGGTCCGGCGCTGGCAGGCGAGGCAGTTGCAGATCGAGACGGCGAAGGGCTCGCCCGAGACCTCGAGACGGAGTTGCCCACACTGACAGGTGGCCTCGCGCGTAGGCATCGCGGCCCAAAGCTAGCGAAGGTGGCGTACGGTCCGGGATCGGTGCTCGCCTTCGTGTTCGCCTCGCTGACGGAACGACACGCTCGTGTCGAGCGGCGTATCTAGCGCTCCACGGATCCGCGTCTGCGTCGCCGGGATCACCGGCTGGACGGGTCGCGCGGTCGCCGACGCCGTCGAGGCGGCGGACGACCTGGAGCTCGTCGCCGGCGTCTCGCGCTCGGATCCCGCGAGCTTCTCGTCCGTCGCGGAGGCACTCGGCGCCGTCGAAGCGGACGTGCTCGTCGACTACACGCATGCCTCCGTGGTCAAGGCGAACGTCCTCGCTGCGCTCGACGGCCGGATCGGCGTCGTCGTCGGCTCGAGCGGCATGTCGGCGGAGGATTACGCCGAGGTGGACGCGCTCGCGCGCGCGAACGGCGTCGGCGTGGTCGCCGCCGGCAATTTCTCGGTGACGGCGGCGTTGCTTCTCCGCTTCGCCGCCGAAGCTGCACGCCATCTCCCCGCGTGGGAGGTGATCGACTACGCGAGCGCTACGAAGCCGGACGCACCCAGCGGCACGTCACGGGAGGTCGCCGAGCGGCTCGACGAGATACGTGCGCCGGCGGTCGCAGTCCCGCTCGACGAGTTGCACGGCCCACGCGAGGCGCGCGGCGCGACCGTGGCGGGGACACAGGTGCACTCGCTCCGCCTTCCGAGCTTCACCGTCTCGACCGAGGTCGTCTTCGCCGCCGACGGAGAACGGCTCTCGATCCGGCACGACGCCGGCGAGAGCGCAGCGCCGTACGTCGCGGGCACGCTCGTCGCGATTCGCGCTGTTCCGGGGCGCGTCGGCTTGACGCGCGGTCTCGATCGGCTTGCTGGGTTAGCGGGCTCTACGCTGCGTACTCGTCGGCGACGGCGAGCGCCTCGTCCAGGATCGCCGAGCCCCTCGTCGAGCTCTTCGCGCGTCGTGTTCAGCGGCGGCGCGATCATGATCACGTTCCAGTGGACGAAGAGGTAGAGGCCCGCGTCGAGCGCGGCCTTCGCCAGCCGGGCCATCGGTGCGTTCGCCTCGCCGGCGGCGTTGAACGGCACGAGCGGCTCGCGCGTCTCGCGGTTGCGCACGAGCTCGAGGCCCCAGAAGAGCCCCAGGCCGCGCACGTCGCCGATCGACGGGTGCCGATCCTGCAGAGCGCGCAGCGCGTCCGCGAGATAGCGACCGTGCGCCGCCGCGTTCTCGACGATGCCCTCCTCTCGATACGCCTCGATCGACGCCACCCCCGACGCGCACGCGAGCGGATGGCCGCTGTACGTGAGGCCGCCCGAGAAGGGCTTGTCGCGCACCCAGTCGCGCAGCTTCTCGGAGATGACCATCGCCCCGAGCGGGACGTAGCCGGAGTTGATCCCTTTCGCGACGGTGAGGATGTCCGGCACGACGTCCCAGTTCTCGCAGGCGAACCACGTGCCCGTGCGCCCGAACCCGGCCATCACCTCGTCGAAGATGAGGAGGATTCCGTGCCGGTCGCAGACTTCGCGGATCGACTGGAGGTAGCCGTCCGGCGGGACGATGATGCCGTTCGTCCCCGTGACCGTCTCCATGATCACCGCGGCGACGTTCTGCGCGCCCTCGTACTGGAGGATCTCCTCGAGGTGCGGTCCGCCGGTGCACACCGGGCACGGATCGGGATGGCCGACCGGGCAGCGGTACGTGTAGGGGTCGAACATCCGGACGACGCCCGGGATGCCGGGCTCGACAGGCCAGCGGCGCGGATCGCCCGTCAGGCTGATCGCGCCCGCTGTCGCTCCGTGGTACGAGCGGTAGCGCGCGACGATCTTCGGCCTGCCGGTGTACCAGCGCGCGAGCTTGATCGCGTTCTCGTTCGCCTCGGCGCCGCCGTTCGTGAAGAAGGCCATCGCCAGGTCGCCGGGAGTCACCTCGGCGAGCAGTCGCGCCAGCGTCGACCGTGGCTCGCTCGCCATCGGCGGGCCGATCGTGCAGAGCTTCTCCGCCTGCTCCTTGATCGCCGCGATCAGCTTCGGGTGCTGGTGTCCGAGCGCGAGGTTGACGAGCTGCGACGCGAAATCGAGGTAGCGCTTGCCGTCGTAGTCCCAGAAGTAGCGGCCCTCGGCACCCGCGACGGGAATCGGATTGACCGCATCCTGGACCGACCACGAATGGAGGACGTAGCGCTTCGCGTCTTCGACGATCTTCTGGCCCAGCTCGCTGTTCGTCTCGACGGTCGCCACGTCGTGATCCTAGCGATGGAAGAAGAAGGGTCTCGCGCGCGTCTGGTGCATGAGGCCGGTGCAGGGAGGGTCCATCCGCCGCTGCGGCCCGCGGACTGCGGGCAGGCGATCGATCCGCTGGCAGCCCGAGGCGCTCGTCTACGCGCCGAACGCGGCAGGCCAGTTGAAGCTCGCCGCGCTTGAATACGTCGTCATCAAGGACGCCTGGGATGCGACGCACGCGTCGCGGCCGTCGCTCTTCGGTCGCTCGTTCGACCTGACGCCGTTCCCGAACCGCTTCGGACTGCCGGCGTTCTACTCGCTCGACGCCTGGGTCTGGGAGCCGAATTCCGACGGGCTGCTCGAGCCCTGGAACCCGCGCGTGCACTGCTCTGGAACCCGCGCGTGCACTGCTGAGGGGGGACGGCAGGCGGGCGGGGCGCGCTCCCCGCTCGCCTGACCTGCGTTACCCTTCGCCCCGTGACCGACACGCTTCAGGAGGCGCCGACCGCGGTAACGCCGATCAACCACTGGATCGGCGGGATCTCCGTTGCAGGGCGCTCGGGGCGCAGCGGCCCGGTCTACAACCCGGCTACCGGTAGGCAGACCGGCGCCGTCGACTTCGCCTCGGTCGAGGAGGTCGGCGAGGCCGTCGCGGCCGCGAAGGCCGCGCTTCCGCGCTGGCGCGCGATGTCGCTCTCGCGGCGCTCGGAGATCCTCTTCAGCGTCCGCGAGCTGTTCCACCAGCATCGCGACGACATCGCGCGCATCCTCACGGCGGAGCACGGCAAGGTCCACTCGGACGCGCTCGGCGAGGTCGCGCGCGGTCTCGAGGTGGTCGAGTTCGCGTGCGGGATCCCGCATCTCTTGAAGGGCGGCTACACGGAGCAGGCGTCGACGGGCATCGACGTGTACTCGATCCGCCAGCCCGTCGGAGTCGTCGGCGGCATCACGCCCTTCAACTTTCCCGGCGATGGTTCCGATGTGGATGTTCGCGCCGGCGATCGCGTGCGGAAACACATTCGTGCTCAAGCCGTCCGAGAAGGATCCGTCTGCGTCGAACTACCTCGCGGAGTTGCTGCACGAGGCCGGCGTGCCCGACGGCGTGTTCAACGTCGTGCACGGTGACAAGGTGGCCGTCGACGCGCTGCTCGAGCATCCCGACGTCAGCGCGATCTCGTTCGTCGGATCGACGCCCGTCGCGCAGTACATCTACTCGACCGCGACCGCGCACGGAAAGCGCTGCCAGGCCCTCGCCGGCGCGAAGAACCACATGGTCGTTCTCCCCGACGCCGACATCGACATGGCTGCCGACGCAGCGGTGTCCGCGGGCTACGGCTCCGCCGGCGAACGTTGCATGGCGATCTCGATGGTCGTCGCCGTCGGCGACGCGGCCGAGCCGTTGATCGACGCGATCAAGGAGCGCATCCCGAAGATCAAGGTCGGCGCCGGCGACGAGCCGGGCGTCGAGATGGGACCGCTGATCACGCGCGAGCATCGCGACCGTGTCGCGTCGTTCATCGAGAAGGCGCCGGACGAAGGCGCAACCGTGCTCGTCGACGGACGCGAGAATGGACCCGGCGGCGACGGCTTCTTCCTCTCGCCGACGCTGATCGACAACACGCGGCCGGGGATGGAGTGCTACGACGCACGAGATCTTCGGGCCCGTGCTCGGCATCACGCGCGTCGACACGTACGACGAGGCGCTCGAGCTCGTGAACGAGAACCCGTACGGCAACGGCACCGCGATCTTCACGCGCGACGGCGGCGTCGCACGGCAGTTCCAGTTCGACGCGCAGGCGGGCATGGTCGGCGTGAACGTGCCGATCCCCGTGCCGGTCGCGTACTACTCCTTCGGCGGCTGGAAGAACTCCCTCTTCGGCGACCTGCACATCTACGGACCGGAGGGAATTCAGTTCTACACGCGCGGCAAAGTCGTCACCTCGCGCTGGCCGGACCCGGCCACGAGCAAGGTCGACCTCGGCTTTCCGCAGACGCGCTAGAGCCCCTCGCTGTAGCTGATCGCAGCGGTCGCGGTCAATGGGCCGTTCGGCCCATTGTGCAAGGGCGCAATCGGTGCGAGTGTGCAGCCGGTAAGGGGAGCGTGGCGCGTTCGGTAGACGATCGGACGCGCCACGGGAGAGAGGACCGAGGGGAGTAAGGGCCGTTTTGCGTTCCGTCCGACGTCGCGAGGGGTCATTACGAGACGTTGAGCTTGCTGGGCCTGCGAGAGCGGGCCATTCGCCTGTGGCTCGCGGGCATCGGCCTGCTCGCGTTCGGCGTCTCGTACATCAGCCCGATGGTTCTCGCTGCGACGCAGCCGGCGGTTCAGCCGGCGGTCGTGCTTCCGAGCCTGACGCTCCCGCTCGTCGACTTCCCGTCGCTCGCCGTTCCGAAGATCGTCGCGCCGCGCGCGGTGCCCGCCGCTGCGACGCACACGACCGCGACGACGACAACGCCTGCTTCGGCGCCGGCGCAACGCACGGTTCGCAAGGTCGCGGGGCGCGTCGTTCCGCAGATGGGCCCGCCGTACACGCCGCGCTCGCAAGCCGTGACGCGCACGCGCACCGTGCCGGTCGTCCGCAACAACTACAACCTCCTCGCTCCCGCGGAGAAGACGCCGAAGGAAAAAGCCGATCCGTTCGCGAAGGCTGCGGTCGTCGAGGACACGGTCGGCTCTCCGCAGTCGCTCGGCGACACGTCGGTCGACACGGCGACGACGGACGTCGAGGACACGACCGGTGTCGTTCCCCCGACGTTCGCCGGCGCACCCGACGACACGGCGACAGGTGCCGTGGTCGAGGACACGGTCGGCGCGGTCCCGACGATGGACGACTCGCCCGCCGTCACTCCCACCGCGGACGCGCGACGACCGACACCGACGCGGCGCCGGCGGCCGATCCGACCGGCGACGTCGCCCGAGGGAACCGGCACGTACGACAACGCCGCCCCGGTCTACAAGTCGACGATGTCGGCCGCAGCTGCTTCCGCGCCGACGTCGGCGACGGCGATGCGCGCGCCCACGACCGCTGCCGCGACTCCCACGCCTCCGCCGGCGGCGACGGACACGACAGCCGCCGCGGACACGACGACTGCGACTGACGCGGCCGCGGCGACGGAGACGACGACCGCGACGCCTCCGCCCGCCGCGACCGACACCGCTGCGACGGACACGACGACTGCCACGTCGACCGAGACGGTGACGACGATCACCGCGCCTCCGGTTCCGACCACGACGTCGTCGACACCGGCCGTCGCTACCGCGTCGACCGAGCCCGACCGCCGACGACGTCCGCGACGGCCGCCGCCACCGCTTCGGCTCCGACGCGCCTGGGCGGTCGCGCCCACCGGCGCCGGCGCCGACGCACGCGATCTCGGTCGCGGCGACCGGCACCGACATCGTCGTCACGGTCGACGGAACCGCGACGACCCGCTCGGCCGCATCCGTCTCGAGCGTGACGATCACCGGTACCGACGGCGCCGACACGCTGACCGTCGACTCGACGGCGGTCGGCGATCCCGATCATTTTCGACGGCGGCGCGGGCAGCGGACACCGTCCGAGGGCCGTCGGCGGACAGCACATGGACGATCTCTGGAGCGGGCGCCGGCACTGTCGGCGCTGTCTCGTTCACGGGAGTCGAGAACGCCGTCGGCGCCGCGAACAACAAGGACACCTTCGTCTTCGGGCCGGGCGGCACGCTCGCGGGCACGGTCGACGGAGGCGACGGCGGCTTCGACACCCTCGTCGTCAACGGCGGCGCGAGCGGCTCTCAGCGCGAGCGCGATCGACGGGCACGCCGGCACGCTCGATCGTCGGCGGCGGCCGATCACGCTACGCCGGGCTCGAGCCGATCACCGTCGGCGGGCACGCTCACCGACGTCGTGATCACGCTGACCGCGAGCAACGACGTCGACGCGGTGCTCCAGCGCGACCCGGCGACGCGACGAAGCTCAAGCTCTCGTCCGCGACAGCACGTTCGAGACCACTCAGCTTCACCGACCCGACGGGCTCGCTCACGATCAACGGCGGCGCCGGCAACGACACGATCACGTTCAGCGGCGCGGTCGCGCTCGGCGCCGCTCCCGCTGACGATCGACGCCGAGCACGATCACCGTCCGACCGGGGCGTCGATCACGACCGACCGGCGCCGTCACGCTCGCCGCCCACGCGCAGAACACCGACACGTCGCAGGCGTCCACGCTGGCCGCCACCGTCACGGTCGACGGCAGCGCTCACCGGCGGTGCCGACTCAGGTCACCGCGCTCGTCGAGCAGACGCTCGCCCTCGCCGTGCCCGGCCGCAACGGCACCGACGGCGTGACGAACGCCAGCACCGACCTTCACCGCGGCCACGGGCAACTTCACCGCCGGCGGACGTCGGCAAGAAGCTCGTGATCGTCGGCCACGGCACCTTGCCGCCGGTCTTCACCGACGACCTACACGATCGCTCGACGTCGGCGACTCGAGCTCACGTCACGCTCGACGCCGTCGACGCCGGACACGGCAACGGGCCTGACCTGGCGGCTTCGATCCGCTCAAGGATGCGACCTACACGCTCAGCGCGACGGCGACGGCGACGATCGGCGCGACCGCGGTCGTCAACGTCGCGACGCTGCTGGTCTCCGCGCGGAACACGATCTCCGCGAGCTACGAGGCCGACGCGCCGCCGGAGACGATCTACGACGGCGTCGACTTCCCGAGCGGCGCGGAGATCCACGTCGGCGTCGGCGAACGCGACGCACGCCGAGATCGCGGCCGGCGCGCGCGTGACCGTCGGCAGCGGCGCGATCTCGGGCACCGACCCGGACAGCCTCGCCGTCAGGCGCTCGACGACACGACGATCGACGTGACGCTGCACGACGCCGTCGACGCCGACGAGCGTCGCCGCGCTCGGCACCGCGATCCTCAACCTGCCTGGCCTGTTCGACCGGCTCACCGCGTCGACGTCGTCAGCCGCGACACGCAGGCGACCGTCACCGGGCCGCCGCGGCGTCGGCGTCGACACCGTGTCCGACCACCGGCTCGGCGCGCATCCACGCGGAGAACGGCGGCACGATCTCGAGCGAGGTCACCTCCGACTTCGTCGGCGCCGGCGTCGAACACCGCCACGAAGGACGACGCGATCGCGAAGGTCGACAACGGCGCGCGTGACGGCGAAGAAGCTCACGGTCTCGAGCCACACCGGGACGACGTACACGCGCGACGGCGAAGGACGCGACGAACCACGTCACCGGCGACACGACGGCGACCGTCGACGACGCGAACCTCTCGACAGCTCGGCGCCGGCGGCCTCGTCGTCGACGCGCAGCGACGACTCGACGCTGACGGCGCTCGCGACGAACATGATCACCGTCCCGACGACGCCGTTCGTCACGATCACGAACGGCCGCGCGCGCAACGACGTCGACCGCGACACCGAGGCGTCGATCGACGGAGCACGACCGTCGCCGACCGCCGGCGACGTCGCCGTCACGGCGACGGGCAACGCGACGATCCAGGCGACGATGGAGGCCGTCTCGATCCGGACGAAGTCGGAGGAGTTCGGCAACGAGACCATCCCGACGAAGTCGGCGAAGGGCATCGCCGCGACGCTCGCGGTCAACGTGATCCTGGGCGGCGTCGACGCGCACATCTCCGGCGGCACGGTCGACGCGGACAACGTGACCGTGCAGGCGCGGACCGACCAGGCGCTGGTCGACGCGACCGCCGAGACCGCGGCGATCGCGACGACGGCGAGGACGCGATCTCGTTCAAGCTCGGCCTCGCGAACGGCAACCTCGGCGTCGCCGCCTCGCTCGCGCTCAACTTCATCGGCTGGGACGTCGGCACGACCACGATCGACACGACGCTCGCGGCGGTCGACGCGCTGCTCGGCACCGACTTCGGCGCGACCGAGACGCCGTGGGTCGTCCAGGCGTACATCCGGAACACGACGGTGACCGCGGCCGGCGACGTCTCCGTGACCGCGGACTCGGCGCCGCTGATCAACGCGACCGTCTCGAACGCGGCGAAGGCGAAGCAGCGTCGGCATCTTCGGCTCGAAGGCGTCGGCGGCCGGCTTCATCCTCGCGACGAACAAGGTCTCGAGCAAGGCGCGAGGCGTTCATCGACTTCACCGGCGCGCGCCGGCGCCGTGAGCGTCGGCGGCGACCTCGCCGTCGCGGCGACCGACGACGCCGGCGATCTACGCGAACGCGAAGATCGTCGCCTCGTCGATCACGACGAACGACGGCGGCGTCCGCTTCTTCAACCAGTCGGAGAACGACGGGATCGAGGTCCAGCACTCACAGCGACGACGGCGCCGTAGCCGCTCGCGTTCGGCGACAAGGTGCGCATCTCGGACGGCTTCGGCTCGCCGGACTTCACCGCGGACACCTTCGGGACGCAGTCGCACGCGCTGACCGCCGGCGACGTCGTCTCCCTCGACGAGCGCTACGGCATCGCGCACCTGAGCACGGCGTCGGGCATCAGGCTGCTGACGCTCGGCGACCTCGTGATGGTCGAGGACGGCTACGAGAACGGCGGCTTCGACGAGGTCGTCTACCGCTACCTCGGCGCGAACGGCCGCGTCGACCTCGGCAGCGAGGACTACTTCGACGACGGCGCTCTGGGCGCCGGTCAGCGGCACGCCCGGCAGCGTCTACACGTACATCGGCCCGTCGGCAGTCGCTCGACCTGAACAGCCAGAACTACTACAACACCGACCTCTGGACGGAGATCGGCCGGCCATCCCGGGCAGCGTCTACGAGTACATGGGCCCGGAGCGGCACGAACGCTCGACCTCGTCGACGGCGAACTACACCGACCTCGGCTTCTGGAAGCCGGTCACCGGCACGCGAGCTCCTCCCGAACGGCTTCAACATCGACCAGTCGCCGTCGTCGACGATCGGCGGGCATCGTCGTCCTCAACGACGTCCGCAGCCGAGACGCTCGCGTACGTCAAGAACGCGACGGTGACGACGGCGACGCGACCGTCGACCGCGAACGAGCAGGCCGTGATCCGCGCGGCTCGCCGACAACACCGTCGCTCTCGTCGGGCGGCAGCTCGATCACGGGGCAGGGCACGTCGCTCGCGCTCAGCGGCGTGATCACGACGAACCTCATCCTCAGCAAGGCGAACGCGTACGTCGACAGACAGCTTCGTCGACGGCGTCGCGGCGACGTCACCGTCGCCGCGCAGAACCTCTCGCAGATCGACGCGACGACCGAGAGCGCGTCGTCGTCGGGCGCGCAGTCGATCGGCATCCAGCTCGCGTTCAACTCGATCGGCTGGAAGGCGACGAACCTCCTCTACAACGCGCTCGACACGCTGATCGGCGACCCGACGATCCAGGGCGGCGCTTCGACGGCCAGCAGCCCGCCGAGACGCTCGCGTACGTCACCAACTCGCGCGTCCATGCGGACGGCGACGTCTCGCTCTCGGCGCTCTGCGTCCGAGCGAGATCTTCGCGCTCGTCGGCAACAGCGCCACGTCCGCGCCGGCCGCGATCTTCGGCGCCGGCGGGATGAGCGTCAGCGCCGTCCTCGCCAGCAGCATGGTCGCGAGCGTCGTCCGCGCCTACGTCGACGGCGGCGCGCTCGGCGCCGACTACACGACCGCTCGACACCGCCGCGCTGCTCGCGCCGGGCGACCGCGTCCTGCTCGCGAACGGCATCGTCTACGAGTTCATCGGCCTGCCCCGCGGCCCGCCGGCCGGCGGCCTGGTGAACGAGCTCTTCGCCACCAACACGGCCGACTGGAAGCCGGTCGGCGGTGGCAGCGTCTCCGTCTCGGCTGCGGACGACTCGGAGATCACGTCGGCAACGTCGATGTACGCAGAGGTCTCGCCGACGAACGACGCAGGGAACGGGATCCTCAACACGTGGGTCGGGTCCGTTCTCGACGACTACAAGTACACGAGCAACTCCGGCCCCCAGGCGCTCGCCTTCGGCGACCTCGTCCGTGTCGCGGACGACCACTACACGCCGAACTTCGACGGTGCCGGCGCTCGACGGCGGCACGATGATCGTGTCCCTGGCGACGGGTGACTTCGTCCGGCTGGGCGACGACTACGACGGCGACACAGGCGTCGCCGGCGCTCTCTACCGCTTCCTGGGCGCCGGCGCGAGCGTCGATCTCGGGGCCGAGGACTTCGGCGACGCGTCGCGCTGGGTCGAGGTCGGCAGCGTCTACCAGTGGATGGGGACGGCGCAGTCCGTCGACCTCGGGACGACCGACTACACGGACTTCGAGCTCTGGAAGAAGCTCACGCCGACCGACCTGATCAGCGGCTCGGTCGGCTACGTGCTCCTGAACGAGATCGGCGTCGCGCTGAAGAGGGAAGGCCTCATCGGGCAGCGTCCAAGAGCTACTACGGCCTGATCGACCACAACGACGTGCGGACGACGGTCGAGGCGTACATCCAGAACGTCGACCGTCAACGTTCCGCGGCGACGTCATCGGTCACGGCCACCGACGCGGCGCGCATCTCGGCGATCGAGGACAGCTACGTCGTGCCGTGGGACGGCGTCGGCGGGATCATCGCCGTCGAACACGGTCCTCAGCAGCGCCGACGCGCTGGCTGCACGAACGCGCGGTCACCGCCGGCGGCAACCTCGTCGTCGACGCCGAGCACGTCGCGCAGATCGACGCCTCGGCCACGAGCCGCATCGAGGCCTGGGACGCGAAGAGCCTCGTCGTCGCGTTCAACTCGATCGGCTGGACGCCGCAGAACATCTTCTTCGTCGCGGCCGACGCGCTGGCGAGCGCCTCCGACTACCTCTACGACGTGACGTCGAACTCGCACGCCGGCCTCGCTCCAGCCGGGGACGCGCGTCCGCGTCGACAGCGGCCCGCACGCCGGCCAGATCTTCAAGTACCGCGGCCGACGCGATCGCGAGCGGCCCGGTCGACCTGACGCCGGGACCGGCCAGGACTACGACGACACCGACCTCTGGCTGAACATCACGCCGCCGTTCGCCGGCCAGCAGCCGTCGCACGCGCAGGCGCTCGTCACCGACTCGCCGCTCCACGTCGGCGGGGACGATCGCCGTCACCGCGACCTCCGGCGCGCAGCTGAACGCGATGGTCGGCAACGACAACGTCGTCGAGGCCGCGCTCGACCTCCTCTTCGTCAACGCGCAGTACGAGCAGGAGAAGAAGAAGAAGGGCGAGGACGAAGGCGAAGGAGTCCGCGAAGAAGCCGACGAAGGGCCAGCAGGACGCGAAGAAGAAGGCCGAGCGAAGAAGACGGCCGAGACCGGCAAGAAGACCGAGACGGAGACGAAGGGCTACGGCGCGAGCGGCGCGGCCGGCGGCCTCGTCCTCACCGCGAACAAGGTCTCGACGTTCGCGCAAGGCGGAGATCGTCTTCACCGGCGCGCGCAGGGCGCGGTCAGCGGCCGGCGGCACGCTCACCGTCGCCGCGCAGGACACGGCCGGGATCGACTCGCACAGCGAGGTCGTCCAGGACGTCGTGGTGACGAACGACGCTCGACCGGGCCTGGTCCCGCTCGTGAACAGCGTCCTGCTGCCGAACGACTACAAGTACACGACCGCCTCCGGGCCGCAGTCGCTCAGGCTCGGCGACCACGTGCGGCTCGGCGCGGCGTACGCCGGCGGCGGAATCGACGGCGCCCGTCTACCGCTACAAGGCGTCGGCGGCGACGTACACCGCGTCGACCTCGGGCGACGCAGACGGTCAACGTGCTGCCGAACGACACCGTGCGGCTGCCGTCCGGCTGGAACGGGCCTCGGCAACGCCGGGCGCGACCTACCGGTTCGTCGGCAGCGCGGCGCAGGGGACGAGCCTCGACCTGAACACGGCGAACTACAGCGACACGACGCTGTGGCAGCCGGTGCTCGACCGACCTCGGCGCCGAGGACTACACCGACACGGCGGTCTGGGAGCGGCTCAACGCCGGCGCTCCGCCGACCTCGAGGACTACTACCCGGGCATCGGCAACTTCACGAACTCCGACGCGCGCTCGATCGGGATCCTGATCGTCCTCAACGACGTGCGCAGCGACGTGACCGCGCGCGATCACGAACGCCGTCGTCCATGCGACCGCCGTCTCGGTGACGGCGCTCGACGACGCGATGATCGCGGCCGACGCCGTGATCACCGTCAACGCGCAGGGCGGCAGCTTCTACGGCACCGGCGACGTCCTCGCCGCGACCGGCCAGCTCGTGACGAACGTCGTGCTCGCCTCGGCGAGCGCGTCGCTGCGCAACGTGAACCTCACGGCCTCGTCGCTCGTCGTCTCGGCGTCCTCGACCGCCGCGATCGACGCGACGATCCTCACCGCGACCTCGACGGGCGCCGACGGCTTCGGCTTCACGCTCGCGTTCAACTCGATCGGCTGGAAGGCGCAGAACTTCCTCTTCAACACGGTCGACGCGCTGCTCGGCGACCCGCTGGTCTCGTCGGCCTTCAACGGCGAGCAGCCCGCGGCGACGACGGCGTCGGTCAGCGGCTCGACGCTGAACGTGACCGGCGACGTCACGGTGAGCGCCGACAACGCCGCGCTGATCAACGCGACCGTCTCGAACGCGGCGAGCTCGGTCGCGTCGGCGCTCTTCGGCGCCAAGGGCAAGAGCGTCGGCGCCATCGTCGCCAGCAACAAGGTCTCGAGCCTCGCGCAGGCGACGGTGACGAACTCGAGCGTGACCGCGGGCGGCGCCGTCTCGGTGGCGGCCTCCGACGACGCGGGAGTGTTCGCGAACGTGAAGATGGTGTCGTCGTCGACCACGACGAACGACGGCGGCGCGGCCGTCCTCCAGCACGAGATCAGCAACTTCGTCCCGGCCGACTTCCTCTCGACCGAGGGCACGCAGACGCTGAAGCTACGGCGACCGCGTCCGCGTCAAGGCCGGCCACACCGCGGGCGGCACGGTCGGCGGCGTCTACCGCTACCTCGGCCAGGACGCGGCGATCGACCTCGGCGACGAGGACTACACCGACCTCGGCTACTGGCAGCCGGTCGAGGAGACGACGCTGATCCCGCAGGGCCTGAACGTCTCGACGTCGGACTCGACGGCCGTCGGCGGGATCGTCGTGCTCAACGACGTGCGCAGCACCGTGGACGCGCACCTCGCGAGCGTCACGCTCACCGCCGCCTCGCTGTCGCTGTCGGCGCACGAGACGGCGATCATCGTGGCGACCGCCGACTCGAGCGCGACGTCCTCGGGCGGCAGCTCGTTCAACGGCAAGGGCGCCTCGCTCGCCGTCAACGCGACGATCGCCACGAACGCGGTGCAGAGCAGCGCGAAGGCGTACATCGACGCGAGCAACGTGACGACGACGACGGCGACATCACGCTCGCCGCAAGCAACACCTCGCGCATCGAGGCGACCTCGCTCAGCGCGACGGTGTCCGGCGCCGAGTCGGTCGGCGTCCTGCTCGCGTTCAACTCGATCGGCTTCGCGTCGCAGAACATCCTCTTCAACACGCTCGACGCGCTCCTCGGGCTCTCGGAGGCCGAGTTCGACTACACGACGGCGGACACGCCGGCCTCGCTCCATTCCGGCGACCGCGTCAAGCTGGCGAGCGGCGACATCTACTCGTACCTCGGGCCGACGCTGGCGAGCCCGGACCTCTCGCCGCTCGTCCAGAACTACGCGGACAAGAGCCTCTGGAACAAGGTGACGCAGCTCTTCGGCGCCGAGAAGCCGGCGACCGCGGAGGCGTACATCACGGACTCCACCGTGCACGCGGGCGGCGACCTGACGCTGACCGCCGACACGTCGGCGACGATCTCGGCGCTCGTCGGCAACGACGCGACCACGGCCGTCACGTCCTTCTTCGGAGCGAGCGCGCTCAGCGCCACGGGCACGCTCTCGAGCAACAAGATCGCGACGCTGACGCGGGCCTACCTCCAGGACACGAACGCGGCCAACGGCGCGATGACGGTTCACGCCGCCGGCGCGGTCTCGATCGTCGCCACGGATCACGCAGCGATCGCGGCCGAGACTCACATGGCGACGTCGGCGAAGCGGACGAACAACCTCGGCGCCGGGCTCCTCAACAGCACCATCAACACGCTGCTCAAGGAGTACCAGTACACGAGCAACTCCGGCTCGCCGCTGATCAAGCTCGGCGAGCGCGTCCGCGTCGCCGACGACTACAGCGACGTGAACGCCAGGGGCAAGGTCTTCCAGTTCATGGGCAGCGACCGCGTCGTCGACCTCGGCACGGCGGACTACGCCGACTTCGAGCTCTGGAAGGAGCTCATGGACACGAACGTGATCACGAAGTCGGTCGCGACGGCCGCGGTCAAGGCCTTCGACCTCCCGAACGGCGGCTCGAAGAGCTACTACGCCCTCGTCGCGCGCAACGACGTGCGTGCGCACGCGGAGGCGTTCGTGCACGGGACCGCGCTCTCCGCGGCCGGCGACGTCACCGTCGAGGCGGTCGAGGACGCGACGATCGCGTCGGCCGACGACAGCGTGGTCGCCGCGCAGTCGACGGCCCGCGGCGGCGTCATCGTCACCAACCAGGTGCAGGCGACCGCCGACGCGTTCGTCCGCTCGAGCAGCGTGACGACGGACACCGGCGGCTCGGGCGGGCTCGCCGTCCACGCCGCGGTCACAGCGGCGATCAACGCGACCGCCACGACGACGGCGCAAGTCCGGCGACGCGATCGGCGCGATCATCGCGCTGAACACCGTCGGCTGGGCGGCCGACAACATCCTCTTCCAGCTCATCGACGCGCTGCTCGGCAGCTCGTACCTGACCAACGAGCGGCCGGTCGCGGCGAGCGCCTACCTGCTCGACTCGACGGCCAACGTCGCCGGAGACCTCTCGGTCGTCGCCGAGTCGGCGGCGTCGATCGTCGCCGACCTCGGGAACGAGCAGGCGGACGTCGCGACGAACGACTTCGCGATCAAGGCGAAGTGGGGCGCGACCACCAAGGCGACGGGCGCCGCGCTCGCCAGCAACAAGGTCTCGAGCCACGCCGAGGCCTGGATCGACACGACGTCCTCGGTCCGCACGATCACGGCAGGCGGCTCGCTGACGGTCTCGGCGACCGACGCGGCGTCGATCGAGTCGCACGCGAAGATCGTCGTCTCCGCGATCAGCACGAACACGCTGAACGCGGTGAAGGGTCTGCTCTCGGCGCTCCTGCCGAGCACGTACCAGTACACGACGGCCTCGGGCACGCAGACGCTCATCAGCGGGCGACCGCGTCCGGCTCGGCGCGACCTACGGCGCACGGCGGCGACGGCGGCGCGGTCTACAAGTACACCGGCGCGAGCGGCGTCCCGTTCGACCTCGGCATGACCGACTACGGCACCGGCCCGTGGCAGAAGATCACCGGCGGCGACGCCGACATCGCCGACCTCTGGCCCGACATCGGCAACCTGACGCCGTCGGACGCGCGCGCGATCGCGCGGCCTCGTCCTCGTCAACGACGCGCGCGGCTCGGCCGAGGCCTTCATCCGGAAGGCGAGCGTCACGGCCGCCGAGATCTCCGTCGAGGCGACGGAGAACGCTTCGATCTTCGCGGTCGCCGAGACGAACGTGACCGCGTCGGGCGGCAGCGCCTTCGGCGCCGGCAAGGTGCTCGCGGTCAACGGCCAGATCGTCACGAACCTCGTGCTCGCGTCGGCCGAGGCGTACGTCGTCGACAGCACGCTGACCACGACCGGCGGCGACGTCTCGATCCAGGCCGCGACCACATCCGGCATCGACGCGACGATCCTGAGCGCGCTCTCGACGGGCGCGACGGGCGCCGCGATCGTCCTCGCGTTCAACTCGATCGGCTGGAAGCCGTCGAACATCCTCTTCAACGCCGTCGACGCGCTGCTCGGCGACCCGCTGATCTCCTCCGCGTTCAACGGCGAGCAGCCGGCGGCGACGTCCGCGGCGCTGACCAACTCGACGGTCGCATTCGCCGGCGGCGACGTGGCCGTCTCGCGCCGTCGGCGCCGCCCGGCTCAACGCGACGGTGTCGAACGCCGCGAGCTCGGTCGCCTCGGCTCTCTGGAAGGCGACCGGCAAGAGCGCCGGCGGCATCCTCGCCAGCAACAAGGTCTCGACCGCGACGACGCGCGACCGTCGAGGACTCGACCGTCGAGGCCGACGGCGACGTCGCCGTGACGGCGTCCGACGAGGCCGGCATCTACTCGAACGTCAAGATCGTCTCCTCGTCGATCACGACGAACAACGGCGGCACCGCCGTGCTGCAGAACGAGATCAACAACTTCGTCGGCGCCGACTACTCCTCGACCGAGATCGCCGCGAACCTGAAGTTCGGCGAGCGCGTGCGGATCGCCGCCGGCCAGGTGAGCGGCGACGTGAAGAAGGGCGCCGTCTACGAGTGGATGGGCGAAGACGAGACCACGGCGACCGACCTGGCGACGCAGGACTACACCGACCTCAGCTTCTGGAAGCCCGTGCGCGAGACGAAGCTCGTGCCGCAGGGCGTCAACTTCACGAAGTCCGACTCGGCCGCGATCGGCGGCGCGATCGTGCTCAACGACGTCACCAGCAGCGTCGCCGCCTCGATCAGCGGCGGCTCGGTGAACGCCGGCAAGCGTGACCGTGGAAGCGGTCGAGGCGGCGACGATCGAGGCCGTCGACGGACGTGACTGCGACGTCGTCCGGCGGCTCGAGCCTTCACCGGCCAGGGCCAGTCGCTCGCGGCAGGCGGCATCATCGCCACGAACCGCGTGCTGAGCTCCGCGACCGCTTCGATCGACGCCGCACGTCGTGACGACCGACGGTCACCGACGTGGCGGTCTCGGCCTCGAACACCTCGCTGATCGACGCGACGACGCTGAGCGCCATGGCGTCGGCGCAACCAGGTCGTCGGCGATCGAGCTCGCCTTCAACACGATCGGCTGGAAGCGCTCGAACATCCTCTTCGCCGCGCTCGACGCGTTGCTCGGCGATCCGCTCATCTCGAACGCGTTCGGCGGCCAGCAGCCGGCCCTGACCGAGGCGTCGATCACCGACTCGACGATCGACGTCGGCCGGCAACGTCACGGTGTCGGCCGTCTCGACGGCGCACATCACCGCGCGTCGTCGGCAACTCGGCGACCTCCGCGCCGGCGGCGATCATGGACGCGGCCGGCATGAGCGCGGCGGCCGTGCTCTCGTCGAACATGGTCTTGAGCGCCGCGCACGCCTTCGTCTCCGACTCGGACGGCGTCGACGCCGACGGCGACGTCTCGGTCGGCGCGTCCGACGACGCGGCGATCGACGCGCACGACCGAGCTCTGCTCCGAGGTCTCGCCGACGAACGACGCGGGCGCCGGGATCCTGAACCAGCTCGCCGGCGCGCTGCTCGACGACTACGACTTCACGAGTCACTCCGGCACGCGGCTCGTCCACTTCGGCGACAAGGTCGCGCACCGACGACGGCGCCGTCTACCGCTTCATGGGCACGGACCAGACGCGGAACCTCGACGAGACCGTCCAGGACTACTCGGACTACGGCTACTGGAAGCCGCTCTCGGAGACGAACCTGATCAGCGACTCGGTCGCGTACGCGGCGCTGTCGGCGCTCGGGACGGTGCTGAAGAAGGACGGCCTGACCGGCGGCGCCAGCAGCTACTTCGGCCTGGTCGACCACAACGACCTGCGCAGCGAGGTTCGCGCATACATCGTCGACACGCCGTCACCGCCGGTCGGCAGCGTCTCGGTGACCGCGCTCGAGACGGCGAGCTGCTCGGCTTCCGACGACAGCCTCGTCCAGACGTGGGAGGGCTTCGGCGCGGTCATCGTCACCAACGTCGTCCTCTCGAGCGCGCAGGCGTGGATCGAGAACGAGTCGGTCGACCGCCGACGGCGACATCGTCGGTCGACGCCGAGAACGCGTCGACGCTGACGGCGACGCGCGACCTCGAAGATCGAGGCGTTCGACAAGACCTGCGAGCGCCATCGTGGCGTTCAACTCGATCGGCTGGAAGTCGTCGAACATCCTCTTCAACGCGCTCGACGCACTGCTCGGCGATCCGCTCATCTCGTCGCGCGTTCAACGGCGCAGCAGGCCGCGGACGCGCAGGCGTGGATCCGCGACTCGACGCTCGACGCGGCGCGGCGACGTGCACGCGTGACGGCCACGCAGGCGTCGCAGCTGACGGCGACGATCGGCAACGACGGCGACTCGCCGAGGCCAGCTCGACGCCGTCCTTGTCCGAAGAGCTGGTCGACCAGCGGCGTCTCCGGTGGCGGCGTGCTCGCCTCGAACAAGGTGAACACGCTGGCGAAGGCGTTCATCGAGTTCACCGGCGCGACGATGGGCACGGTCGACGCGGGCGGCGACGTCACGTCAGCGCGAACGACTCGGCCGGGATCGAGTCGCACGCGACGCGTCGACGCAGGCCGCGATCGTCGCGAACACCGCTGCAGGGCCTCGCTCAGGCGATCTCCGACCTGTCCCGAACGACGAGGACTACACGACGAAGTCCGGTACGCGGACGATCAACGCGGGCGACCAAGGTGCAGATCGGCCGCTGACGACGGCGCGCTCGGAACCGTCGGCCACGTCTACCAGTTCAAGGGCGCGACCGACGACGGTCGCTCTCGGCTCGGCCGCCGCCGGACTACACGAACATGGCGCGTCTGGACCGATCTGACGACGGCGCCGACGATCGCCGACTTCTATCCGAACCTCGGCAACCTGACCAAGTCGACGCGCGCGCGATCGGCCTCCTGGTCGCTCATGAACGACGTGCGCGCGAAGTCGGAGGCGTACCTCGACAACGTCGCCTCGACGCGACCGGCGACGTCACGGTCACCGCCGACGAGACGGCGCAGATCCTCTCCGAGGCGACGAGCACCGTCACCGCGTCCGGCGGCTCCTTCCTCGGCGCCGGCACCGTGCAGGCGATCAACGGCCAGATGGTCACGAACGTCGTGCTGGCTTCCGCGACCGCGTCGATCACCGACAGCGACGTCGCGGCCGAGGGCGACGTCACCGTCGTCGGCCGCCAACCACTCCGGCATCGACGCGACGCTGCTCGTGGCGACGTCGAGCGGCGACCCGCCGTCGGCGATCACGCTCGCGTTCAACTCGATCGGCTGGCAGTCGCAGAACATCCTCTTCAACCTGATCGACACGCTGCTCGGCGATCCGCTGTCGCCGCGCGCGCTGAACGGCGAGGAGCCGTCGCTCGTCTGGCGACGATCACCAACTCGACGATCCACGCCGACGGCAGCCTCATCGTCTCGGCCGACGGCGCCGCGCTCCTGAACGCGACGGTCTCGAACGCGGCGGACTCGACCGCCGTCGGCGCTCTTCAACGCGACCGGCAAGGCGGTCGGCCTCGTGATCGCGCAGAACAAGGTCTCGAGCCAGGCCTTCGCGTCGGTCGACGGACTCGACCTGACCGCCGACGGCGACCTCGTCGTCCACGCGAGCGACGAGGCCGGCGATCTTCTCGAACATCAAGATCGTCTCCTCGTCGCAGACGACGAACGACGGCGGCACGAAGGTGCTGCAGGACGAGATCAACAACTTCATCGACGGCGTCAAGTTCCTCTCGAGCGACGGCACCCGAACCTGAAGCTCGGCGACACCGTGCGGATCGCCGCCGATCAGGCGATCGACGGGCCTGCGAGAAGGGCGCCGTGTACGAGTGGATGGGCGAGGACGGCAACCAGGACCTCGGTACGCAGGACTACACCGACCTCGGCTTCTGGCGGCCGGTCGCGGCGAGCACCGCGGTTCCGAGCGGGCTCAACTTCACGAACTCCGACTCGATGGGCATCGGCGCCGCGATCGTCCTCAACGACGTGACAGCGACGTCGAGGCGTCGATCACGAACGCGCCGGTCACCGCCGGCACGCTGACGGTCGAGGCGCTCGAGGCCGCGACCATCCTCGCGACGACGGACGTCAGCGGCACCTCGTCCGGCGGCTCGTCGCTCACCGGCAACGGCCAGTCGCTCGCGGCCGGCGGCATCATCGCCACGAACCGCGTCCAGAGCTCGGCGCGTGCGCTGATCGCCGACGGCAGCGCTCACGTCGACGATCGGCGACGTCGTCGTCAACGCGGTGAACAACTCGCTGATCCAGGCGACGAACCTCGTGGCGATGCAGTCGGGCTCGCAGTCGATCGGGATCGCGCTCGCGTTCAACACCATCGGCTGGGGCCGTTCGAACCTCCTCTTCGCTGCGTCGACGCGCTGCTCGGCGACCCGCTGATCTCGACCGCGTTCGGCGGCAACCTGCATCCGGCCGAGGCGGTCGCGTCGGTCACGAACTCAGCCCGATCACGTCGGCGGGCGGCGTCTCCGTGACCGCGACCGACAGCGCGCAGATCTTCGCCGAGCTGAGCAACGCCGCGACCTCTGCGCCGGCGGCGATCATGGGCGCGGGCGGGATGAGCGTCGGCGGCGATCCTCGCCTCGAGCATGGTCAACAGCCGCGCGTACGCGGTGATCGAGGACGGCGACGTCGACGCCCACGGCGACGTGACGGTCTCGGCCTCCGACGAGGCTCGCATCGACTCGCACAGCTCGATGGACTCCGAGGTCACGGTGTCGAACGACGCAGGCGCCGGCATCCTTAACCGCTGGGCGAACCACTCGCTCGCCGAGTACAAGTTCACGCAGCACTCCGGCACCCGCGACGTCGTCTTCGGCGACAAGGTGCGCGCGGACGACGGGACGATCTACCAGTACATGGGCACGCCGCAGTCGGTCGACCTGCGAACGAGGATTACACCGACTTCGGCTACTGGAAGGTGCTCACGCCGGTCAACCTGATCAACGACTCGGTCGCGTACGCCGTTCTCTGCGAACCTGGGCGTCGCCGGCAAGGCGGACAGCTACTTCCTGCTCGTCGACCACAACGACCTCCGCAGCGCCGTCGAGGCGCACCTCCTGAACGCGCCGGTCACGACGACCGGCGACGTCACGGTCTCGGCGTACGAGATCGCGGAGCTGACGGCGTTCGACGAGAGCGTCGCGAACGCGTTCGGCGCGCAAGGGCGTCGTCATCGTCACGAACGTGATGCTCTCGAGCGCCAAGGCGTTCGTCCAGGACGGCGACGTCACCGGCGCCGACGTGACCGTCCACGCCGAGAACACCTCGACGATGGACGCGACGGCGACCTCGAAGATCGAGTCGTGGGACAACGTGAGCTTCGTCCTCGCGTTCAACTCGATCGGCTGGAAGCCGAGCGAACCTGCTCTTCAACGCGATCGACGCGCTGATTCGGCGACCCGCTGATCTCGAGCGCGTTCAAGGGCCAGCAGGCTTCCGAGGCGCTCGCCTACATCCACGACTCGAACGTGTTCGCGAGCGGCAACCTCGCCGTAAC
Organism: uncultured Actinomycetes bacterium; assembly: GCA_963708685.1. Classification (GTDB taxonomy): domain Bacteria; phylum Actinomycetota; class Thermoleophilia; order Gaiellales; family Gaiellaceae; genus DASVFB01. Next base: position 160,154 of record CAVPTP010000004.1, on the reverse strand, counting down.
GGCGTCGCAGGCCGCGTCGATCACCGCCGTCGTCGGGCAACGAGAACGTTGCCGACGCTCAGGTCGACATCGCGATCGGCGCCAAGGCGCAGGCGAGGGGCTGTCCGGCGGCGCGGATCCTCGCGTCGAACAAGGTCAACACGTCGGCGCAGCGCGTACATCGAGTTCACCGGGGCGGCGCAGGGGACGATCGAGGCCGCGGACGTCCTCGTCGCCGCGACCGACTCCGCCGCGATCACGTCCACGTCGACGGTGATCCAGACTTCGATCGTGAGCGAACACGCTCAACGGCCTCACCGACTACGTCGGCCAGTTCTTCGCAGGACGACTACGACTTCACGACGCGCTCCGGCAGCGTCACCCTCAAGCACGGCGACCGTGTCCGCGTCGCGGGCGACTACGGCCTCGTCAAGAGCGATCCGGGCAGCATCTACAGGCTTCGACGGCGCCGACGGCACCGTCGCTCGATCTCGGGCGCGGTCGACTTCAAGCTGGCCGGCGCGCCGTGGACGAAGGTCGTGCTCACCACCGACCAGCAGCTCGCCAACTTCTACCCGAACATCGGCAACATCTCCGCCTCGGACTCGCGCGCGATCGGGATCCTGATCGTCCTGAACGACGTGCGCGCGCGAGGTCGCCGCGTCGATCGACAACGCGGACGTCACGGCCGACAGCGTCGAGCTGTCGGCGGCCGAGGCAGGCGCAGATCGCGGCCGAGGCGACGAGCACGGTCGACGGCGTCGGGCGGCTCGTTCCACCGGCACCGGCACGGTCCTGGCGATCAACGGCCAGATCGCGACCAACGTGATCCTGTCGAAGGCACACGCGTCGATCACCGACAGCACGATCGACGACACGGGCGGCGTCGCCGTCGAGTCGCGCGACTCCTCGGCGATCGACGCGACGGTGCACGTCGGCGACGCCTCGCGGCGACCCGGCGATCAGCATCGCGCTCGCCTTCAACACGATCGGCTGGGCCTCGCAGAACGTCCTCTTCAACACCATCGACGCGATCCTCGGCGACTCGCTGATCTCGCAGCGCGCTCTACCCGAACGCGCAGGCCGAGACGTTCGCCTGGATCTCCGAACACCGACGTCACCGCCGGCGGCGACCTCTCGATCGAGGCCTTCGGCGAGGAGCAGGTCAACGCGACGATCTCGAACGCGGCCGACTCGACGGCCTCGGCGCTCTACGGCGCGAACGGCATGGCGGTCGGCGGGATCATCGCCTCGAACAAGATCCGCAGCGCCGTCCACGCATGGTTCGAGGACGGCGCCGCGACGGTCGCGGCGCGGTCGACGTGCTCGCCGTCGACTCGGCCGGGATCTTCGCGAACGTGAAGATGGTCTCGTCGTCGGTGACCTCGAACGACGGCGGCGTCGGCGTCCTCCAGTCCGAGATCAACAACTTCGTGCCGTTCCAGTACCTCAACACCGAGGGCCTGCGGGCGCCGAAGTTCGGCGAGCGCGTCCGGATCGCCGCCGGGCTCGATCTCGAGCGACTTCACGTCGGACGACGCGGCCGCCGCGATCGTCGCGGGCTCGAAGGTGCAGCTCACCGACGACTACGGCGCCTACCGCCTCACGTCGAAGTCCGGCAAGCGCCTGCTGATCACGGGCGACAACGTCAAGTTCGAGGCCGGCTACGGCACCGGCGGCGTCGCGGACGCCGTCTACCGCTACCTCGGCCCGAACGGCCGCGTCGACCTCGGCGCCGAGGACTTCGCGAACACCGCGCGCTGGGCGAAGCTCGGCGGCGAGGCCGGCGCGACCTACCAGTACCAGGGCCCGTCGCTCGGCGGCGGCACGCTCGACCTGCGCAACGTCGACTACACGACCTCCGACTGGTTCCAGGTCGGCGGCGTCGAGGGCGCGGTCTACCAGTGGATGGGCCCGAACGTCGACCCGCTCGTCGGCGATCGACCTCCTGACGCAGAACTACCTCGACCTGCGCTTCTGGAAGCGCGTGCTCGCCACCGAGCTGCTCCCGTCGGGGATCAACATCACCGACTCGAACTCGACCGCGGTCGGCTGGATCGTCGTCTACAACGACGTCCGCACCGACGTGCAGGCGCTGATCCGAACGCCACCGTCACCGCCGCGAGCGTCCACGTCGAGGCGCAGCTGACCGCGTTCATCCGCTCGACCGCCGACGTCAGCGGCGTCTCGTCGGGCGGCAACTGCCTGAACAACGGCGGCACCTCGCTCGCGCTCGGCTTCGTGATCGCGACGAACGTGATCCTCTCGAACGCCCTCGCCGAGATCGACGAGACGCCCGTCACCGCGACCTCGCGGCGACGTCGTCGTCAGCGTGAACAACCTGTCGCAGATCGACGCGCAGGCGAAGAACTCGATCCAGAGCGCCGGCGCAGGGCGCGGGCGTCACGCTCGCGTTCAACTCGATCGGCTGGAAGTCGCAGAACATCCTCTTCAACGCGATCGACGCGCATCCTCGGCGACTCGCTGATCGCGGACGCGTTCCACAACTCGCAGCCGGCCGCAGGCGACCGCGCTGATCCGCAACTCGCGCGTCCCGCCGCACGGCACGTCCGCGTCAGCAGCGTCAACGAGGCGATCATCCAGGCCGAGGTCACGAACAAGGCGACGACGACCGTCGTCGTCATCACCGGCTCGACCGCGCTCGCGGTCGGCGTCGCGATCGCGAGCAACATGATCAACTGCCGAGGTCGCGTGCGGGCATCGAGTTCGACTCGACCGGCGCTACACGCCCGGCGACCGCCCCTCGATCCTTCCAGACCGGCGACCGGATCCAGGTCGCACCGGGCAAGGTCTACGAGTTCGTCGGCACGAGCCCGCGCGGGCCGCCGGCCGACTACTCCACGGATTCCGACTTCCTGCTCTCAGCTCGCATCACCGCCGGCGGCTCCGATCGACGTGCACGCCGAGGACGCCGCCGACATCGAAGCGTCGATCGTCGTCGAGGCGATCTCCACCGCGCAGAGCACCGGCGGCATCGACCTCATCGTCAACCTCCTGAGCGCCGCGCAGACCGACTACCAGTACACGACCCACTCCGGCATGCAGCACGTCAAGCCGGGCGAGCTCATCCGCGCGGACGACGGCAAGGTCTACCGCTACGTCGGGCACCGAGAGCGACGTGGTCGAACACGACGCGACGGCATCGCCGAGCCTGTGGAAGCCTCGTCAACCCGCTCAGCTCGACGTACGACGATCTCACCGCGCTCGGCCTGACGAACGTCACCGCAGCCGACGCGACCGCGGCTGCCGGCGCGGCGGCTCGGAACGACGTGCGCGGCGGCGCCTTCGCGTGGATCACGAACGAGACCGTGACGGCCGGCGGCGCGATCTCGGTCACGGCGCTCGAGGACGCGACGATCCGCGCGACCGGCGACGTCGTCGCCATCGCGCACGGCGGCAGCCCGATCGCCAAGGACGAAGTCGAAAAGGGCATGGCCTTCCAGATCGCCACCAACTCGATGCTGAGCGGCGCGAGCGCCACCGTGACCGACAGCACGATCACCGCGAACGGCGGCGACATGACCGTCAGCGCCGAGAACACGTCGACGATCGAGGCCGCTGACGAAGACGATCGTCGAGTCGCCGAGCCTCGCAATCGGCGTCACGCTCGCGTTCAACTCGATCGGCTGGGACGCACAGAACATCCTCTTCAACCTCGTCGACGCGATCGCCGGCACCTCGATCGGCACGGAGCACGCGGCCGAGACGATCGCATCGGTCTCGAACTCCTCGATGCACGCGTCCGGCGCGATCTTCGTCACGGCGACGTCGAACGCGCGGATCTCGGCGCAGGTCGCGACCGCCGCGACGTCGATCGGCCCGTTCACGACCGGCGCGGCTCAGGCGATCGGCCATCGACATCGTCGTTGCCATGAACCGTCTGTCGACGAAGACGCAGGCGTCGGTCGCGACTGCCGCCTAGCTGACGGCAGGCGCCGGCGGCATCACGGTCTCCGCCGCCAACTCCTCGTCGATCGTCTCGCACGTCGTCGCGCCCGCGATCGCGATCGCCGTCGGCGTCGACAGCGCGACCGTCGGTCGCGGTCGGGATCAGCATCACCCGCAACGAACTCCACGACGACGTCTCCGCCTTCGTCGACACCGTCACCGACGCAACGGCGACGAACGGCAGCATCGTCGTCTCCGCGAACGAGTCGTCGGCGTATCGAGGCGACGTCGAAGGCTACGGCGATCACCGTGGCCGTCAGCGCCTCGAAGAGCGCGATCGCGTTCTCGGGCGGCGGCGCGACAGCGGTGAACCGGATCACCGGCGAGGCGAACGCGTACGCGAAGTCGAGCGCGCTGACGGCGACCGGCACGGGCGCTCGGGCAGGGAGCGATCAGCATCACGACCTCCGAACTCGTCCGGCGATCACGGCCACCGTCCAGGCGGTCGCGGTGTCGATCGCCGCAGGCGGCAACGGCGCGACGACGATCGCCATCGGCTTCTCGCTCGCGCGCAACTTCATCGGCTGGACGGAGCTCGGCGGCAAGTCGCCGTCCGACGTCAAGGCGTACGCGGAGTCGACGACGATCGACGCAGGACGGGCATCACGATCATGGCGACCGACACGTCGAATATCACGTCGACGATCCTCGCGGCGTCGGTCGCAGTCGGCCTGTCGGGCGCCGGCTCGCACGGCCGCCGCCGTCGGCGCCCTCTGGACGGACAACAAGGTCGCGACGAACGTCGCCGCCTACATCGACACGCTCGACGAAGGTGAAGACGGTGGCCGGTGGCCTGACCGTCACAGCCTCCGACACGTCCCTGATCACCGCCGACGCGCGCGCGGCTGCGGTTGCCGCGAGCCTCGCCGGCAACAATGCGACCTCGATCGCGGTCGGCCTCTCGCTCGCGCACAACACGATCTACAACGCCGTCGCCGCCTACGTGAAGGGCGCGACGAACGTCGAAACCGGCGGCACCGAGATCAAGGTCAAGGCGACCGACGGCGCGACGGTCAAGGCGCTTTCGGTCGCGGTTGCGCTGTCGGCGAGCTTCGGCGGCGGCAACGGCGTCGCGATCAGCGGCGGCGGCTCCGAGTCGACGAACGTCATCGGCACGACGGCTCAGGCGTACCTCCTGAACAGCACAGTCGGCACGAGTACGACGAAGGTGGGCGCGGTCACGATCGAGGCCGTCTCGACGGCGACGATCGAGGCCACCGTCGCCGCCGTCGCAGCCGCCGTCGCCGTCGGCGGCACGAACGGCGTCGGCGTCGCGGTCGGAATCTCGGTCGCACGCAACTTCATCGGCTGGGATCCGCAGGCGACCACGGTTGCGGCGACCTACACGAGCGGCACGTCGCATCCGGCCTCGCTGAACCTCAACGACACGGTCCGCATCGGCAACGGCTACGCGCGCCAGGGCGACGTCTACCAGTACATCGGCGCGACGCGCACGGGCACCGTGAGCAACCCGATCGACCTCACGACCGAGGACTACGGGAACACGAACAACTGGAAGCAGATCGGTTTCGCGAACCCGAACTCCGGCGCAGGGATCGCCGCCTACTCGAAGGACACGAGCATCGCCTCGAGCGGCGCTCTGACGATCAAGGCCAACGGGACGGAGACGATCACAGCGCTCGTCGTTGCGGTTTCCGCGGCGCTCGCAGCCGGCGGCGAGACCGGCGTGGCGCTGAGCGGCGCCGGCGTCTTCACCGAGAACAAGATCGACGCCGACGTGAAGGCCTACATCGAGGGCGACGGCACCGGCGCGAACGCGGGCATCACCGCGGCGAGCATCACGCTCGAGGCCAAGAACAAGTCCGGCATCAAGGCGATCGCGGGAGCTGCGTCCGCCGCCGTGTCGCTCGGCGGCAATGTCGGCGTGAGCGTCTCGATCGGGCTCTCGATCGCGCTGAACGAGGTCGACGGCGACGTCGCCGCCTACATCTCGGGCGTCAACGACGGCCTGACGACGGCGGCCGGCGGCAACGTCTCGCTCGACGCCGAGTCGCTCGGCCGTCCGCTCGGCTGGACGCTGGCGCTCACGCGAGGCGCAGCTCGACGATGCTGCGCAGAACGGGACGACGAGCACGCTCAACGCGATCAAGGCTGCGTTCGCGAGCCACGGCATCACGCTGACGACGAACATCAAGCTCTCGGCGCTGAACGGCACGGACCCGGGCGTGACGCCGGCCGCGCTTCCGACCGCGTGGCAGCTCACGACCGACGGCGGCCCGACGTACATGCTCACGTGGAACGGCTCGAGCTTCGACGTCTCGGAGTCGACGATCGACGCGATCGCTGCTGCGGCCTCCGTCGCCGTTGCGATCGCCAGCACCGGCGCGGCCGTCAGCGGCGCCGGCGCTGTTGCCTTCAACGTCGTCCTCTCGCGGACGAACGCGTACATCGACACCAGCAAGGTCTCGAGCGGCGGCGCGGTGACGCTCAACGCGATCGGCACGTCGGCGATCACGGCGACGATCGCGGCGCTCTCGGCCGCCGTCGGCGCCGGCGGCACGGGCGCCGGCGTCTCGATCGGCATCTCGATCGCCCGTAACTACATCGGCTACAAGATGGACGGCACGCCGTCGCCGGCCGAGATTCAGGCGTTCATCCACAACTCGAGCGTCTACCGCGACCGGCGTCCTGACGCTCTCGACGACCTCGAGCCAGACGATCAGCGCGCTCGTCGTCGCGGCCTCCGCTGCGGTCGGCGCGGGCGGCACGGCCGGGATCGCGCTGAGCGGCGCAGGCGTCGCCGCCGACAACCAGATCTCCGTCCACGTCCGCTCCTACGTCGACGGCGACACGACTCCGGGTCTCGGCGTCGCGGGCATCAGCGCCGCGAGCGCGAGCCTCACGGCGACAGACTCGTCGACGATCAAGGCGATCGCCGGCGCCGTGTCGCTCGCCGCCTCGTTCGCCGGCAGCGGCGCGCTCTCCGCTTCGGTCGGCATCTCGCTCGCGCGGAACGCGATCGCGAACGTGATCGAGGCGTCGATCAGCAACGCCAAGACGACCTTCGCCGCCACGAGCGGCGCGATCTTCCTCTCCGCGATGGAGACGGCGTCGATCGACGCGCTTTCCGCCGCCGCCTCGCTCAGCGTCGCGGTGGCCGGCGACGCGGCTGTCGCGCTGAGCGGCGCCGGCGCGCTGGCGAGCAACACGATCCTCACGCACACGAACGCGTTCATCGACACGTCGAACGTGACGAGCGCAGGCGCGCTGACGCTGCAGGCGACGGACAACGCCTCGATCCGCGCGATCATCGCGGCCGCCTCCGCGGCTGTCGGCGGCGGCGGGGTCGGCGTCGCGGGCTCGATCGGCCTCGCGCTCGCGCGGAACCTGATCGGCTACGACGTCGACAAGACCGCGACCTCCACCTACAACTCCTCGCAGACCGTCAGCGGCCTCGCGAAGGGCACGAAGGTCAAGGTCGTCTCCGGCCCGCGCAGCGGCGACATCTACGAGTACACGGGCGACGCGATCGCCGTCGGCACCAGCGTCGACCTGAGCAAGCAGGACTACGGCGAACCCGCACGGCGTGGAAGCTCGTCGGCCTCGCGGATGCCGCCGAGCAGGTTCAGGCGTACATCCTCAACTCGCGGGTCAGCGCGACCGGCGCGCTGACGCTGACGGCGACCGGCAACCAGTCGGTCGACGCGATCGTCGTCGCCGGCTCGGTCGCGATCGGCGTCGGGCGGCGCCGGCGTCGCGCTCACCGGCGCGGGCTCGGGCGCGATGAACAAGATCCAGGCGCAGGTTCGCGCCTACATCGACGGCGACACGGCCGCGACGCTGACGCAGGTCAGCGGCGTCACGCCGAGCGGGATCAGCGCAGCCAGCATCAACGCGACGGCGCACGACACGTCGACGATCACGGCGATCACCGCGGCCGTCTCGATCGGCGCCGCCGTCGGCGGCACCGCGGTCAGCGTCTCGCTCGCCGTCGCGGTCGCCTTCAACGAGGTCAACAACACCGTCGCCGCGTTCATCGCCAACGCGACGCACGGCGTCACGACGACCTCCGGCGCGATCACGCTCGAAGCGCAGACGCTCGGCAAGCCGCTCGGCTTCGCCGTCACGGGCCTGTCGCAGGCGCAGCTCGACGACGCGGCGCAGAACGGCACCGTCGAGCACGCTGAACGCGATCAAGTCGGCGTTCTCGAGCCACAACATCACGCTGCCGACGAACATCAAGCTGACGGCGCTGAACGGCACCGACGCAGGCGTCACGCCGGTCGTGCACGGCACCGTCTTCCAGCTCGTCACCGAGGGCGGCCCGACCTACATCCTCACGTGGAACGGATCGAGCTTCGACGTCTCGCTCTCGACGATCGACGCGATCACCGCGGCAGCCTCGATCTCCCTGGCCGGGAGCGCCGGCTTCAGCGGTGCCGTGAGCGGCGCCGGCGCGGTCGCGTTCAACAGCGTCTTCACGCACACGAACGCGTACATCGACACGAGCAACGTCACGAGCGTCGGCGCGGTCTCGATCACCGCGACGTCCACCTCCGCGATCAACGCGATCGTCGCCTCGCTCTCCGCCGCGGTCTCGCGCCGGGACGGCCGGCGCCGGCCTCTCGATCGGCGTTCTCCTTCGCGCGCAACGTGATCGGCACGAGCGACCTCGCCGAACGAGGTGCAGGCGTACATCCACAACTCGTGCGTCTCGGCGGGCGGCGCGCTCACGCAGACGGCGACCGCGGGCGAGACGATCGGCGCGATCGTCATCGCGGCCTCGGCGGCGGTCGCCGCCGGCGGCGTCGGCGTCGCGCTGAGCGGCGCGGGCGTGTTCGCGGACAACGAGATCGCCGTGCACGTCCGGGCCTACGTCGACGGCGACACCTCGGCGTCGCCGCACAGGTCACGGCGTGACGCCGAGCGGGATCAGCGCGGCGAGCGCGGCGCTCGGGCGCGGCCGACACCTCGACGATCAAGGCGATCGCCGGAGCGGTCTCGGTCGCGTTCTCGTTCGCCGGCACCGCCGCCGTCTCGGTCTCGGTCGGCCTGGCGATCGCGTCGAACACGATCGCGAACGTCGTCGAGGCGTCGATCAGCGAACGCGAAGACGAGCTTCGCACGACGACGAGCGACGGGATCGCGCTGACGGCGAGCCGAGTCCGCCACGATCGACTCGCTCACCGCGGCGGCGTCGCTCGCAGCCGGCGTCGGCTTCGCCGGAATCTCGTTCAGCGCGCGCCGGCGCGGTCGCGCAGAACACGATCCTCACCCACACGAACGCGTTCATCGACACGTCGAACGTGACGAGCGCCGGCGCGGTGTCGATCGAGCGCCACCGACGACGCGCGGGATCCACGCGATCATCGCCGCCGCTCTCGGCGACGCGTCGGCGGCGGTGCGCGTCGGCGCCGCCGGCTCGATCGGCCTCGCGCTCGCCCGCAACCTGATCGGCTACGGCCAGGACGCGACGGCGACGGCCACCTACAGCTCGACGCAGACGCGTGCGAGCGGCTCGGCGACCGGCAGAACGGTCAAGATCGTCGGCGGCCCGCGCGACGGCGACATCTACAAGTACCTCGGCACGACGATCGCTGGGCAGACGTCGACCTGAGCCAGCAGGACTACTCGCAACGCGGACCTGCTGGAAGCAGGTCGGCCTCACGACCGCGGCCGAGCAGGTCCAGGCCTACGTCCAGCACTCGCGCATCGTCGCGACCGGCGCGCTCATGCTGAACGCGACGGCGACCCAGACGATCGACGCGATCGTCGTCGCCGGCTCGGTGGCGCTCGCCGTCGGCGTCGGCTCGGGTCGCGCTGACGCGGCGCGGGCTCCGGCTCGCTGAACAAGGTCAACACGCTGGTGCGCGCCTACATCGACGGCGACACCGACGCGACGCTGACGCAGGTCACGGCGTGACCCCGAGCGGGATCAGCGCCTCGAGCATCAGCGCGAGCGCGCACGACACCTCGACGATCACGGCGCTCACCGCGCGCGGTCTCGATCGGCGCCGCGATCGGCGGCGTCGCAGCCTCGCTGTCGATCGCCGTCGCGGTGGCCATCAACGAGATCTGCGAACGACGTCGAGGCCTTCATCGCGAACGCCAGCTACGGCGTCACCGCGACGCTCGGCGGGATCACGCTCGACGCGAACGAGAACGCGACGATCGACTCGACGACCGCCGCCGCGTCGATCGCCGTCTCGCTCAGCCTGCTCGTCTCCGGCGCGATCAGCGGCGCCGGCGCGTACGCACTGAACATCATCCTCACGACGACGAAGGCCTACATCGACAACTCGAGCGTCGTCACGAGCCTCGGCGCGGTCTTCGTCACGGCCGTCGACAGCTCGACGATCCACGCGACCGTCGCCGCGGCGTCCGTCGCGGGCTCGGCCGGCCTCGGCGCCGTCAGCGCGTCGATCGGCGCGTCGATCGCGCGGAACCTGATCGGCTGGACGAGCGCGGGTGCGACGACGCGCAACACGCCGATCGAGGTCAAGGCGTACGTCTCCGGCTCGAGCGTCGCGGCCGGCGGTGACCTGCGGCTCACCGCCCTCTCGTCGCAGTCGATCACGGCCACCGTCGTCGCGGGCTCCGTCGCGCTCTCGTTCGGCGGGCGTCGGGATCGGCCTCTCGGGCGCGGGCACGAGCGCGATCAACCGGATCGCCGCTGACGTGAAGGCGTACGTCGACGGCGACGGCGACGACCGGGATCAGGGCCGCGACCGTCATCGCTCATCGCGGACGACACGTCGACGATCTCCGCGCTCGCCGGCTCGGCGTCGCTCGCCGGCCTGCGGTCGGCCTGGTCAGCGTCGCCGTCTCGATCGCCGTCGGCCTCGCGAAGAACGAGATCTCGAACGAAGTCGACGCGGCAGTCGACGAACGCCGACAACGGCGTGACGACGGTCGCCGCGCGCACACGCGGCGACGGCTCGGTCGCGCTCCAGCCGGGCGACCGCGTCCTCGCTCGCAGCGGCTACGGCGGCGGCGGCATCCCCGGCGCGACCTACGCGTACGTCGGAGCCGCCGCGACGCTGAACCTCGGCACGCAGAACTACGCGACCTCGCCGCTCTGGCGGCTCGTCACCACTCGTCGAGCGAGACCTCCGTCGGCGCTGCAACCCGGGCGACCAGGTGCGGCGGTAAGCGGCTCGGGCGTCAACGGCGTCGTCGGCGAGACCTACCAGTACGTCGGCACCGCCGGGACGAAGAACGCTGACGCGCGAGAACTACACCGGAACGAACTGGATGCTCGTGCCGCTGAACGACGTCGTCGTCACGGCGACCGAGGCGGCGACGATCACCGCGACCGCGTTCGCCGCGAGCGCCGCCGCCGGTGCCGGGATCTTCGCTTCGGTGTCTCAGCGGTGCGGGCGCCGACGCGTTCAACGTCATCCTCACCAAGACGCACGCACTACGTCGACGCGAGCACGCTCACGAGCGCGGGCGACATCACGATCGTGGCGTCCGACACGTCGATCATCACCGCGGAGGTGCTCGCGCTGTCTGCCGGCGTGACCATCGGTCTCGTCTCGGGCGCCGTCTCGATCGGCACTGCGATCGCGCACAACTACATCGGCTTCAAGTCGGACGGCACTGCGCAGGCGAACGACGTGCTCGCGTACATGATCGGCTCGAGCGCGACTGCCGCGGGCGCACTGACGGTCCACGCGACCGAGAGCGCGACGATCCATGCGACCGTCGCCGCCGCGTCGTTCGCCGTCAGCGTCGGGCTGATCGCAATCGGCGCCGCGGGCGCGGGCGTCAGCACGACGAACAAGGTCGGCACCTCGGTCACGGCCTACGTCGACGGCAACGGCACGACGGGCATCACGATCACCGTCGGCAGCGCGGACATCGCGGCCGTCGACAGCTCCACGATCGTCGCCCGACGGGTGCCGCGGCGCTGGCCGCCACGATCGGCCCGCTGCTCACCGTCTCCATCGCGGTCGCCGTCGCGCTGGCCCAGAACTCCGTGAGCAACGTCGTCGACGCGTACGTCAAGGGCGTCGACGTCGGCTTCACGACGACGACCGGAGACCTTGGCGTCTCGGCGACCTCGAGCGCGACGATCACGTCGACGTCCGGCGCTGCGGCGGCCGCGGCCAGCCTCAGCCTCGGAGTCGGCGCGAGCCTCGCCGGCGCGGGCGCGAACTCGACGAACGTCATCCTCAGCTCGACGAAGGCGCACATCGAGTCGAGCGTCGTCCGCAGCTTCGGCGCCGTCCACGTCCACGCGGGCGACGGGTCGACGATCACTGCGCAGGTGTTCACGACGGCGGCGACCCTCGGCGCCGGCGTCGTCGGGCTCGGCGTCTCGCTCGGTGCGTCGACCGCGCAGAACCTGATCGGCTGGACGGCGGTCGACGCGGCGAGCGCGACGCCGGCGCAGGTCAAGGCGTACATCTCCGGCGCGAGCGTCTACGCGGCGACGAGCTCGAGGTCACCGCGACCGAGGCCGCCGACGATCACCGCGACCGTCTTCACCGGCTCCGTCGCCTCACGCTCGGCGTCGTCGGCATCAGCGCCGGCGGTGCGGGCTCGAGCGCGATCAACAAGATCGCGACGCAGGTCTACGCGTACATCGACGGCGACGGCGCGACCGGGATCGACGCGGCGAGCGTGACCGTCTCGGCCGACGACGACTCGACGATCACGACGACGGCCGGCTCCGCGTCGCTCGCAGCCGCGGTCGGGCTCGTTCTCCGGCTCGGTGGCAATCGGCGTCGGCCTCGCGAAGAACGAGATCTCGAACGACGTCCAGGCGTACGTGAAGAACGCGGACGGCTCGGACGCCTCGACGACGGACGCGGGCGTCTCGACGGTTCCGCTGCACTCGAGCACGGAGACCGTCGGCGGCGCTCGTCCGCGGCGACCGCGTGCGCTTCGGCTCCGCGACGTACAAGTACCTCGGCGCCGGCGCGACGCTGAATCTCGCCGACTCGGTGCAGCACTACGCGCACGACGCCGTCCCTCTGGCAGCACGTGACCGCGCCGCAGGACCTCGAGATCAGGGCGACCGACGAGGCGACGATCACGGCGACGGCCTTCGCGGCGAGCGCCGCCGCGGGAGTCGGCGTGATCAGCGTCAACATCGCGGGCGCGGGCGCGGACGCGTTCAACGTGATCCTCACGACCACGAAGGCGTACGCGGAGCTGAGCGACCTTGCGAGCGCCGGCGACACGCGCGTGATCGCCTCGCGACACGTCGACGATCAACGCGCACGTCAAGACGGTCGCCGCGAGCCTCGGCGGCGGCCTCGTCGCCGGTGCCGTCTCGATCGGCATCGCGACCGCGCACAACTACATCGGCTACACCTCGACGGGCAGCGCGCAGGCGGCCCAGGTCGAGGCGTACCTCAAGAACGCGAGCGCGAACGCCGGCAGCTCGCTGACGATCAGCGCGACCGAGGGCGCAACGATCACCGCGGACATCTCGTCGCAGTCGGCCTCGCTCTCGATCGGCGCGATCGCCATCGCCGCCTCCGGCGCCGGCGTGATCATCGAGAACAAGGTCAACGTCGTCGTCAAGGCGTACATCGACACGACGCGGAACGGCGGCGTGGACGCGGGCGTCGACGTCGGCATCTCCGCGACGGACACGTCGACCATCACCGCCACCGCGAGCGCCGTCTCCATCTCGGTCGCCGTCGGCGCCGTGGGCGGCTCGATCTCGATCAGCGCCTCGAGCGCCGACCAACACGATCACGAACGACGTCGAGGCGTACGCGACGTCGGCCTCGATCGGGACGACCACCGGCGACCTGACGATCACGGCGACCGAGGGCGCGAGCATCACGTCCGACGCGACGGCGTCGTCCGCGGCGGCGACGGGCCTCGGCGTCTCGGTCTCGGGCGGCGGCGCGAGCGCGACGGCGACGATCACGACGACGACGAAGGCGTACGCGGATCCGGTCGAGCTCGGCGTCGGCGGCGGCGTCGCGATCGACGCGATCGCGACGACGACGGCGACGACGACCACCTCGGCCCACGCCGACGCGGTCGGCTTCATCGCCGTCTCCGGGAGCGTCCGCAACGGCCACGTCGACGATCACCCCGGACGTCGAGAGCTGGCTCGGCGGCTACACGACGCGGCAGCACGGTCGCCTCGGCGCACGACACCATCTCGGTCGGCTCGACGCTCGCCGCGCACCGCGACCGCGACCGCCGACGGCGAGTCGTTCGCCGCGGGCCTCTCGCTCTCGAACGGCGGCTCGAACGCAACCGCGACGATCAAGCCCGCCGACTCGACCGTCCCGATGGTCAAGAGCGGGATCACGGGCGGCAGCGTCGTCTCGACTGCCGGCGGGATCACGCGGCGTCCTTCTACAACAGCGACACCGCGGGCAACGTCACGAACGGGACGGGCGCGCACGCGACGGCGCACGCGGCGTCCGGCGGCGTCGATCGCAGCGCTCGAGCGGCGCGACCGCGACCGCCGTCGACACGCCGTACGTCGACAGCTTCGTCGGCAGCGGCGCCACGCTGACCGCCGGCACGGCGCTCTCGATCACGTCGACGTCGAGCGCCGCGGCGACTGCGCTCGCGACCGGCAGCGCCGGAGGCCTCGTCGGCCTCGGCCAGAGCCGCCGAACGCGACGGCGAGCAGCCGTGTCGCAGCCCGCATGGACGGAAACGTCACGGGCGGCACGGACCTCGACGTGAAGGCGACGACGAGCGGCGACAAGGCGACGGCGACGTCGAAGGCGGTCTCCGGCGGCCTCTTCACCGCCCAGGAGAACAATTCGAACGCCACGTCAAGCCCGACGCTCGAGGCACACATCGGCGCCGGCGCGATCGTCTCGGTCACCGGGAACATCGACATCGAGGCGACCGGCCATCCGGAGGCAGACGCGAGCACGAAGGGCGTCGCGATCGGCGGGATCACGGTCAGCGGCTCCGAGTCGAACGTCGTCGTCTCGCCGGACGCGCTCGCCTACATCGGCGCGAACGCGCAGATCAGCTCGGGCGGCCTGACGATCAAGGCCACGGTCGCAGCCGACGGGCGCGCCGCCGGACTACCTGATCGACTCGATCAACCAGTCCGGCGACTTCATCACGGTGGCGAACCACGGGCTCGAGACCGGTGACGTGATCGAGTACGACGCGAACGGCCACGCCGTGATCACGGGCTACCAGGGGCCGCACAACGAGACCGTTCTGCACGCGAACAGCGACGGGACGACGACCGAGACCACGATCGCCGTCCTGCGCCAGTACAACGTCATCCGGCTCAGCGCCAACACGCTCGCGCTCGGCAACGCGTTCGTCTCGGCCGACGTGGACGGCGACTACGACACCATCACGTTCAGCCAGGCGCACAACTTCTACTGCGGCACCGACCCCGACTTCTGCGACAAGGTCACCTTCGTCGGCACGACCGGCGGCGGCCTGACGAACGGCCACCAGTACTACGTCCTGGTCGTGGACGAGCGGACGATCCGGCTGGTCGACGCGTCGCTCAGCGACGCGAAGAACCGCGCGCAGCATCCGGAGCAGTACCTCAAGAACTTCACGGCCGGCGACGTCAACACGAGCGGCCACGCGAACGAGATCCACCTCGGCAGCAACGGCTTCACGCTCGGCCAGGCCGTCACGTACTACGCACCGGCACCGGTCGAGTTCCACAGCACGCAGGTCGACGTGACCGGGACCTCGACGGCAACAACATCGTCCACGTTCACCGACAACCCGGACACCGACAACATCTACTTCGTCTACCAGAGACGGCACCGAACGAGGGCGAGCGCGCTCACGCACGGCTTCGAGACGAACGACAAGGTCGTCTACCACGTCGGAGCGGCGACAGCCGGCGGCCGGCGACCGATCGGCGGGCTCGTCGACGGCCAGACCTACGTCGTGATCAGGGTCGACGACTACTCGATCCAGCTCAAGCACTCGGTGACAGTTCACAACGGCCGTGTCGCTGATCAAGAGCAGCACGGGCGCGGCAGACCAGATCGTCCGCGTCGACGGGCAAGAACTGGGCCGACGACGGGTTCGCCGTCGGCGAGACGATCACGATCTCGGGCGGCGTTCTCGGGCACGTACACGATCGCGAGCGTCAGCGGCTCGACGATGACGCTGACCGCGGCGACGCACGCTCTCCGCAGGCGACGAAGGTGACGGCGCAGCTTCACGTTCACGCGCGCCGCGAACACGAACGCGGGCAGCCACGACACGATCCATCCGCACGACCGGCAGCTGGACGGCCGACGGCTTCGTCGTCGGCCAGACGTCACGGTCACGGGGACGAACGCCGGCACCTACCACGTCACGAGCGTCAGCGCGACGGCAACGGACCTCGAGCTCGCCCGCAGACGCTCCCGTCCGGGTTCTCGACATCCGGCACCTCCGACGGTCGACCGCGGCAACGTGAACATCACGATCGACGAGTCGGGCCACATCGCGCTGACGCCGAACAAGACCGCGCCGACCCAGACGACGGGCTCCGTCGCTGCACGACCCGCGGAACGACACCCACAGCCTGATCAAGGTGAGCGACCTGCCGATCGGCGGCCTCGACGCCGGGTCAGACCTACTACGTCGTCCCGGACGCGTCCGACGCGAACTACTTCAAGCTCGCCGACACGAAGTGCCACGCGACCGGTCTCGCCGTCGACTGCGGCACGGCGCAGGCGGTCGCAGACGCTGACGCTCACGCCGGCGAGCCCGACCGAGCGCCAACCACTCGATCGGACCGCAGGGAGTCGACCTCAGCGCGAACTCCGGCGAGCTCCGGATCGACATCGACTCGGCCGCGACGCTCGTCGGCACCGACCAGAAGATCCTCGGGCCGGGCGGCGTCTCGCTGGCGGCGCTCGTCTCGCCGCCGGCCGGCAGCGACGGGATCTCGTCGGCGACGTCCAAGGGCTCGGGCGGCGGCGCCTTCACGTTCGGCGACAACGACGCGACTGTCACCACCGGGCGTCTCGGCGAACGGCACCTACACCTTCACGCGGGCCGCGAACACGAGCGCCGGCAGCCACGACACGATCCACCGCACGACCGGGAGCTGGATCGTCGGACGGCTTCGTCGGCGGCCAGACGGTGACCGTCACCGGGACGAACGCCGGGTCGTACATGGTCGTCGGCCTGAGCGCGGACGGTCTCGACCTGTACCTGAGCCCGCAGTCGCTGTCGGCAGCGTTCACCGGCTCCGGCTCGACGACCGTCGCGCACAGCCTCCAGGCGGTCGCGTACGTCGGCGACAACTCGTTCGTCAGCGCCGACCACGACGTGACGATCGACACGTCGTCGACGACGAAGATGAACGCCTACGCGACGAACGGCAGCGGCGGCCTGATCGCCAAGGGCGACGCCGACCGCCAGCGTCAACCAGGGCAACAACCGCAGCATCGCCTACGTCGGCTCGGGCGCGCGCATCGTCGCCGGTGGGAACTTCGAGCTCTCCGCCAAGACGTCGAGCACAGGGAGCGCCGACGGCGAGGCGAAGGCCGCCGGCGGCATCGGCCTCGCCGACGGCAGGGGCACCACGACCCTCAACTACGAGACGACGGCCAGCGTCCACTCGAACGCGGACGTCCTCGCCGGCGGCTCGGCGAAGGTGCTCGCCGACAGCCAGGTGAACGGCTTCTCGAAGGGCTACGGCAACGGCGCGGGCTTCGGCGCGAACGGCACGCGCACACGCGACGACGAACGTCGGCAACGGCACCGCGCTGGCCGACACGACCGCAGAGGTTCTGTCGGGCGCCGGCGTCACGTCGACGCGCACGAAGATCGCGGCCACGGTCTCGCTGCTCGATGCGCTCGTCCGAGGCGCAGGGCCTACGGCGCCGGCTTCTACGGCCAGTCGGACGGCCACGGCAGCACCAACGTCGACGCGAACAACAACGTCACGCTCGGCGACGGCGCGCAGATCATCGGCTGGGAGGGCGTCGACCTCATCGCCAACTACAACCACGTCAACACGGACGCCTACGGCTTCTCGCGCGCGACCGGCCTCTTCGGGCACGTGGACGCGGACGGCGACAACGACACGACGCTCGACGCGACCGTCACCGGCTCGACGTCGACCTCGACCCACGCACTTGTCGTGGCCGGCCCGCGCGACGACAGTGCGAGCAACACGGACCTCGGCGCACCCGACGCGGCTACACGAACCTGGCGTTCTTCGTCGACACGTCGAACAACGACATCGTCTACCACAAGGACGCCGACGTGAGCAGGCGCGCGCTCGCCGCCGGCGGCTGCGGACACCGAGCGGAAGCTTCAGCTCCGACGCGGTCGATCCCGTTCGGGACGACCGACGTGCGGATCCTCTCCGGGCGCTCGCCGGTGCTCGTCGTCTCGAACGGCGGCCTGATCCTGACCGCGATCAACGTGACCGTCCACGACAGCGTCACGAACACGAACCTCGTCCAGGGCAACACGATCAACTCCGGCGACACCGAGATCTTCGTCAACGACATCCACAACCCGGGAATCGGGCACGTGCTCTTCCGCGCGGAGTCGATCTCGGGCGGCAACGGCGCGCCGGCCGACAGCTCCGAGGGCCTGTGGACGTTCGTCCAGAGCCTCTCGAAGGTGCTGATCGTCAACAACTGGACGAAGAACATCAAGATCAACAACATCGACGTGCTGACGACGGACAAGCCGACCGTCACGCTGACGAAGGTGAGCGACACGAGCGATTCGCCCGACGGCAACCCGGGCGTGAGCGTCACCCTCACCTTCCGGATCGACACCGCCGTCCTGCCGTCGCTGATCGACATCGAGAACACGACGAACGCGGACATCGTCCTCAACGGGACGATCAACAACCCGGTCGGCGTGACCGAGATCAACAACTCCGGCGGCGACGTCCTCTCGACGCACGACCGCTTCACGACCGACGGCACGTACGCGACCGGCACGCAGGTCGCGCCGTGCGGCCAGGCCGACACGACCGCGACGAACGCGGAGACGAACGGCCGCTACGCGATCGTCTGCACGAACGTCGTCGCCATCCACACGCCGTCCGGCGACATCGGCTCGAACAGCGTGCGCGTCAACCTCGGCATCGTCGACAGCACCGGCAACCCGGCCGCGACGCAGTTCACGACCGGCCGCGTCAGCTCGCTGCTCGACTCGATCTACCTCGGGCCGCACTCCTTCTTCACCGGCGAGCAGGTGCGCTACGCCGACGTGTCGGGCGCGACGTCGATCGGCGGCCTCTCGAACAACACGGTCTACTGGGTGATCGCGCTGCCGGACGGCTTCAGCATCCAGCTCGCCGCGAGCTACCAGGACGCGCTCGACGGAGTCGCCATCCCGCTGACGCCGAACTCGACGCTCTCGACGCAGAAGCACTCGCTGACGCCGATCGGCCGCTTCTCCGCCGACGCAGCCGGCGACGTCTGGCTCGACATCCGGGCCGAGAACCGCACCGGGTCGTCCACGTACGTCGTGAAGGTCGACGGCATCATCGCCGGCGGCAACATCGACCTGATGCTCCGCCCGAGCGTCTCGCAGAGCGCCGGCAGCGGGACCTCGGCCGGCATCCTCGTCAACGGCGGCACCGGCAACGACGGCACGTACTACACCTTCTTCCACACCTCGCCCGACACGGCTCCGGGCGTCTCGACAGCGGCGCCTTCGGCACCGGCAACACGGCGATGGCGAGCACGTACGACTTCCGCGCGCTCGACACCTCGGGCCAGCCGACGCTGCCCGCGCTGAAGGTCACCGGCAACGGCTACATCCGCATCGACAACGCGGCCTTCGCCTCGAGCGCCTCCACCGACGCGATCAACATCCTCGGCCTCACCGAGATCCCGGGCACCGGCTTCGTGGACGTGCAGGACGAACGGCTACATCGGCACCGCGACGACGCCGTTCGCCGAGTACACCGACGACCTGCAGGTCGGCCGGATCGTGTCGACGTTCGGCGACGTCTTCCTCGCCGCGCCGAAGGCGATCCTCGACCAGCGCAACGACGCCTACGTGAACGCGTCGGCCTCGCTCTCCGTGACGCTCCTCAGAAGCGGCGCGACGGGCACGATCACGCGGAGCGGCGCTCGTGGACGACCGCAGGGTTCGCGGTCGGCCAGAAGATCTTCGTGGACGGCTTCCTCGTCGGCACGGTCAGCTCGCTCAGCGCGACCGTCCTCACGCTGAACACGCTCTCGCCCGAGTTCGTCTCCGGCACCGGCACGCACGCGGTCGCCGCCGACGACGGCACCGACGTCACGGGCGTGAACATCACGATGACCGCTGGCACCGGCCTGACGAACGGCGGCATCGGCACGCAGGCGAACTTCCTCGAGACGAACGTCGACGTGAACAACGGCACCGGCGTGCTGAACGCGTCGGATCGCCTCGCGGCCTCGACCGAGGGCATCTACGTCACGGAGACGATCGGCACCCTGAAGCTCGACACCGTCTGGACGACCGGCCGACGTCTCGCTCGTCACGCTCGCCGGCTCGATCGTCGACGCCCGCGGCGCGGCGAGCGCCGGCGACGGCGAGGCGAACGTCTTCGGCACGAGCATCGACCTCGACGCCAACGGCACGGGCGTCGAGCATCGGCGACCCGAACGGCGTGAACGACCTCGAGATCGAGTCCTCGCACGCGACGGCCGGCGACGTCGGCCTGGAGGCGGACGCGAGCATCTACGTCACCGAGACGCGCGGCACGCTCCACCTCGTCGCTCGCCGCAGGCGCTCGGCGGCGACGTCCGCATCACCGTCCGCGAGACGACGACCGAGACGACCCCGCCGGAGCCCGCCGCCGCGACCTTCACCGGCGCGGTCACGTTCAACGGCACGACGATCACGCGCGCGAGCGGCAGCTTCGTCACGCGACGGCTTCGTGGCCGGCGCGACGCTGCGCATCGCCGGCGGCACGCCGTACGACGGCGACTACACGATCGCCGCCGTCACGGCGCACGGTGATCACGCTCACCGACTCCGTCGGCCGACGCTCGGCGTCACCAGCGACGCGCGGACCGGCGTGACGCTGACGCAGCTCGGCACGCTCGACGAGGATCTCGACCTCGAGCACGACGGCTCGGTCCGGTTCGTCGAGAACGTCCTGCGCACGGTCCCGAACGGCCGCATCGCGGCGCCACCGGCTCGGTCCTGCTGCGGATCGGCGACGACGTCACGACGACGCTCGAACAGCCAGATCCAGGCCGGCACGTCGATCGACATCTACGGCGACTACACGAACGGCGACGCCGGCTACGGGACGACGATGGTCCTGCGCGGCGACATCACGCCGGGCACAGGCTCGCTTCACGCAGATCTGGGGCCACACCGACGTCGACACGTTCCAGCTCGGCGACACGACCGGTGTCGCGGGCGGCACGACGCTCGGCTCAGCCGGGCTACATCCACCTCGGCGGCAAGACGCGCGTCTACGGCAGCCAGGACGCCCGGCCGTCGCAGGCCCGACGGCGAGGACCGCTTCGTCGTCTACTACCTGCAGACGATGAACGTCGGCCGCGCGGCGACACGCTGACGCTCGACGGCCAGGACGAGACCGACACCTACGTCGTCAACACGACGGGCAGCCACGGCAGCGCCGCGCAACTACGTCATCAACGTGCTCGACACCGGCGCCCGGAGCGACGGCGTCGACACGCTCGACGTCTACGGCGCCGACAGCACGCTGAACGGCTCGCGCCGGGCACGCCGTACCGACCGACGACATCTTCCTGCTGCGCCGCGTCGCCGCGATCCCGGGCGAGACGGCCGACCGGTCCGGCGTTCGTGGCGCTCCTGCACGGGACGCTCAGCGCGGCGCCGCGCCGACCGGCAACGGCGCTGCCTCGCGTCCGACCGCGTTCGACGTCGAGCGCGATCAACTACGACACCGCGATCAACGGCCGCCTGATCGTCTACGGCCAGGGCGGCAACGACATCTTCGCCGTCCGACGACAACAGCGCGATCACCACGCTCGACGGCGGCGCGGGCAACGACACCTTCCAGATCGGCCAGATCTACGGCTCGAAGCGCGACGCGCCGAGTACGCCGGCGACGCCGACCGGCAACACGAGCGGCGGCTCGCTGACGCCGCAGGACGTCTTCGCGCACCGTCGCCACGACGCGCGGCTGGCTGAGCGCCGGCAACAGCGCGCCGCTGCGTCGCCGCGGGCGGCGCCGGCGACGACATCTTCATCGTCTACTCCAACCAGGCGCGCGCTGCGGCTCGAGGGCGACGACGACAACGACCAGTTCATCGTCCGCGCCTTCGCGCTCGCCGCAGACGACCGGCAACTGCACCGGCGCGCTCGGCGTCAACGACCCGACGCTGCCAGATCGTCTGGCGCGACGCGCGCGAACCAGATCGCGATGCCGAAGCTGACGAGCGGCTTCTCGACCGCGGCCGAGACCGACATCCGCACCGGCGGCGGCAAGAACCAGGTCCAGTACAACGTCAACGCGCCGGTCTCGATCGACGGCGGCAACGGCATCGACAAGGTCGTCGTCCTCGGCACCGAGTTCGCCGACCACATCGTCGATCACCGCGAAGGCGATCTACGGCGCCGGCCTCGCGGTCACGCTACGCGAACGTCGAGATGCTCGAGATCGACGGCCTCGAGGGCGACGACACGTTCGACGTGCTCTCGACCGCCGCCGGGCGTCGCCACGCGCGTCATCGGCGGCCTCGGCAGCGACACGATCAACGTGGCCGGCGACGTCGCCGGCGACGTCGTCTCGCGCGACGTCGAGGGCACGAGCGGCACGGTCAACCACGAGCGTCAGCTCGAGCGACCCGCTCTACGACGGCCTCGTCGTCGGCGGCGTCGACGTCACCGTCGCCCGCGCCAACCAGGGCCAGGTCATCATCGAGGAGAGCGGCGGCTTCACCGACGTCCGCGAGGGCGGCGTCGCACGCGACGACACCTACATCGTCTACCTCGCCGCCGCGCCGACCGCGCAACGGTCTACGTCACGGTCTCCGCGGCGCTGTCGCCGCAGCGACGCGAGCAGCTGCCGGGCGGCGACACGTTCCTCGTCTCCGAGACGCGGCTCGCCGGCTCGACTACGACCGCGACATCGTCACGTCGACGGCGTCAGCTCGTCCACGTGCCGAAGCGCGCGATCGTGCTCGTCTTCACGCCGGCGACTGGGCAAGGCCGACGCGCAGACCGTCTCGTCTGATCGCGGTCAACGACACGCTGCGCCGAGGGCGACCGCGTCGTCGTCGTCAGCCACTCCGTGATCAGCGCCGACCCGGCCTTCGACCACGCCGTCGTCCGCAACGTCGAGGTCACGGTCCACGACAACGACCAGCCGGCGATCCAGGTCGTCCAGCTCGACCCGACCGGCAACGCGCGACAACGCGACGTCGTCGTCGAGGGCACGACGATCACCGAGACTGACCGACGCCTTCGTCGTCCGGCTCTGCGATCGCGCCGACGCGGCACGCGTCACGCGTCGAGCTGCGGCCGAGCGACGACCGCATCGACTCTCGACCGGCCCGACCGGCGTGTTCACGACGGTCACGCCGCGCACGTCGGGACACCCGGCGTCTACCGCGTCACGCTCACGCGCCGACGTGGGACGACCGGCGTCCGGGTCACCGTGCACGCCGTCGACGACTTCGTCCGCCAGGATCCGCACAACACGACGATCGACCATCGTCGGTCGACCAGCGTCGACGGCTCGCACGAGCTACGACGCGCCGCGGCCGGCCCGCGTCGACGTGCTCGTCGATCGACGACGACACCGCCGGGCGTCGTCGTGATCGAGAGCGGCGGCAGGACGCTCGTCGTCGCCGGCAACACGACGACGGCCCGGCCCGGGCGACAGCTACAGGCTGCGCCTGACGCTGCAGCCGACCGCGCCGGTCACGATCGCGCTCATCACCGACGGCCAGACCGACGTCACGCGTCGGCGGCCGGATCGCCTACGACGGCGATCGGCGGCCAGACGGCGCTGCAGCAGTTCATCGGCGACATCTCGATCGTCGGGCAACGTCGGTCACGCGCGTCAACGACGTCCGCGCTCGGCAACTTCTCCGACGAGGGCTTCGCTGCCGGCCAGCTGATCCGGATCGCGAACGCGGGCGCCGCGAACGGCGACTTCACGATCGCTGTCGCGTCGCGCTCGACGGCCAGTCGCTGACGCTGACGACCGCGCCCGCCGCCGGCACCTTCACCGGCGCGATCATCAGCCGCGCTCGTCACGCGCGGCCTCTACACCGGCGTCGATCGCCTACGACGCCGCGACCGGCACGCTCACGCGCACCGACGGCACGAGCTGGCTCGACGACGGCTTCCTCGAGGGCCAGCTGATCAAGATCAGCGGCGACGCGACGCTCTACAAGATCCAGGCGATCAGCGGCACGACGGCGAACAAGCTCGACGTGCTGACGGCTCACCGACGAAGGCGACGCCGCTGCCGGCGAGCGTCACGAGCATCGTCACCGTCACGCAGTGGGCCGCGGTCGTCACCTTCGACGCGACCAACTGGTACACGCCCGTCGACGGTCCCGCTCGTCGCCGACCCGTGGTTCGACCTGCCGCCCGGCCGCGAGAACCTCAAGACCTTCGCGAAGCGCGCCGCACCTGCTGAGCGGCATCCGCGGCCCGCTCGCCGGTCGAGGGCGGCACGACGGCCGCCGACCGCTCGCTGCGCCCGCGGTCCTGCTGCCGGGCGAGGCGCAACGCGCCGCTCTTCCAGCATCGCGCCGCAGCCGCCCGAGGCGCAGCAGGTCGACGTCGCTCAACATCTTCGACGACTCGAGCCAGGAGGACCTGACCGGCACGCTGACCGCGACCGCGCTGACCGGCCTCGGCATGGGCGGCGCGCTCGACTTCACGCCGCTGCTCGGCGGCGGCACGATGCCGTTCGGCGAGCCGTCGGTCGTACCCGGGCGGCATCAGCTACGGCACGATCAGTCTCGACCCGATCACGCGGCACGTTCCTGCCGACCGGCGTCGACGAGCACGATCGAGGTCCTGAACGTCCTGCTCGGCGAGGGCAACGACCGCCTGACGATCACGAGCACGCTCGTGCCCGGCCCCGACCACAACGCCGACGGCACGCTCGGCACCGTCGCGGTCCACGGCGGCATCACGACCGTCCACGGCGGCGGCAACTCGCGGCTCGAGGTGCGCGGCGACTTCACGGCGACCGCCGACGACGATCACGCGCACCGACGGCGTCTCGTGGGCGAGCGCCGGCTTCGCGGTCGGCCAGCAGCGTCACCGTCGACGGCACGCTCGTCGGCACGATCACCGCGCTCAACGGCGCGACGCTGACGATCACCGGCGGCACGTTCGGCGCGGCCGTCCTACACGGACAACGATCGTCGCCGTCCGCGACCCGAAGACGCGGCGCGACCGCGCGATCGGCGGCGACACGATCACGATCACCGGCGGCGGCGGCCCGAACTCGCCGCTCGTCGTCTACGGCGACACGTCGCAGGACGGCCTCTGGTACAGCGGCGACCCGAGCGTGCAGTCGATCGCGCGACTTCGGCACCAAGCCGTTCCCGACCGAGATCGGCAACGGCACGCCGCACTTCTTCTTCCCGCTCGCGAGCCCGTACCACTTCGCCGGCAACGACGTGATCGACGCGACGCGCGCTCTTCGCGGGCGTCGCCGCCGGCGCGCTGCCGACCGTCGGCATCACGGCCTACGGCGGCGCCGGCGACGACCTGATCATCGGCAGCCAGACCGGCGACTACCTCGCGGGCGGCTCGGGCGACGACACGATCCGCGGCCGGCGCGGCACCGACCAGATCTACGGCGACAACGGCGTCAACGTCGACGTCATCACGCGCGAGCTGACGATCCCGTGGGTCAACGCGAGCGTCCGCGCCGATGCGCGACGACCTCGCGCGCCGGGCAACGACCTGCTCTACGGCGACGGCGCCGGCAGCACCGCCAGCACGCGCGGCGAGTTCGACGACGTGATCTTCGGCGACTACGGCACCGTCACGCAGGACGTCCTCGCGGCGACCGTCGGCGTCGCCGACTACGGCTACGTCCGGCCGACCGCGCTGCCGGAGCGGATCGAGACCGCAGCCGGATCCGCGACATCGCGACGACGCGCCCGAGAACGGCGCCGACGACGTGATCCACGGCAACGGCGGCCGCGACCGCATCTTCGGCGGCAACGGCAACGACACGATCACCGGCGACGGCGAGTCGAACGTCGTCTTCGGCGACCACGGCCACATGCAGTACATCGCCGGCGCGACGCCGATCACGACGCTGCACCTCGTCGAGAGCATCGACTTCCCGCAGGGCGGCGTCGACACCATCACGCAACGGCGGCGACGACTTCGTCTTCGGCGGCGCGCAGGGCGACACGATCGACGGCGGCGACGGCCAGAACGTCGTCTTCGGCGACCACGGCCGCGATCACCGGCGTCGAGAACGCGGGCCTCAACCGCCCGATCGACACGCGGTCACGGGCGCGCGACGACTACCAGATCCCGACGCTCGCGCTCGTCGAGGCGCTTCGTGCCGGCGGCCGGCGAGTTCGGCGGCGACGACACGATCACGACCGGCGTCGGCCGCGACATGGTCTTCGGCGGCGCCGGCGGCGACACGCATCGTCGCCAACGCCGGCGAGACGCGACGCGACCTCGACGGCAGTCGCCCCGACGTCTTCAACCGGCCGATCCCGTTCACCGGCCTGCTCGACGACGTACCCGATCACCGACGCTCGAGCTCGTCGAGTCGGTCGTGCCGGCGCGGGCGAGCTCGGCGGCGACGGACACGATCACCACCGGCATCGGCCGCGACATGATCTTCGGCGGCGCCGGCGGCGACGTCGATCATCGGCGAACGTCGGCGAGACCGGCACGCTCCCGGACGGCAACAACATCGTCTTCGGCGACTACGGCTTCGTCGACTACGTCGCGCACCGAGGCGACGCGGCCGACGACGCGCACGACATCGACGTCGTCTCGTCGATCGACGCCGTACGAGCCTCGGCGGCAACGACACGATCACGACCGGCAAGCGGCGACGACATCGTCATCGGCGGCGCCGGCAACGACACGCTCGACTCCGGCGCGGACGCGACCTCGTCTTCGGCGACAACGCGCGGCTGACGTCGGCGCCGATCGACAACCCGAACACGATCTACTCGGTGCACGAGTTCACGATCTGCATCATCGAGACGATCGGCTTCGTCGACGTCCGACAGCGGCAACGACACGATCTACGGCAGCCCGTTCGCCGACATCCTGTTCGGCGGCGGCGGCGACGACGTCATCTACGGCGTCGGCGGCAACGACATCATCTTCGGCGACCAGGGCAAGGTCTCGTGCGCGAACGGCACGCCGTACGACCCGGACGACCCGCTGAACGGCGTCTGCGTCGACCTCGGCGGCGCGCTCGACTTCATCGCCACCAACGTCGACACGCTCGACCGGCTCGGGCAACGACCTGATCTACGCGGGCGCCGGCGACGACATCGTCTTCGGCCAGCAGGGCGACGACATCCTCTACGGCGAGGCCGGCGACGACATCCTGATCGGCGGCTCCAACGTGGCCGGCGCGCTCGACAACGTCGACGCCGGCTCGGATCGACGGCGACATCATCGACGGCGGCGCCGGCAACGACGTGATCGCCGGCGACAACGCCGAGTGCTGCTACCGCCCGACCGGCGACTAGCTCGACCCGCGCTTGCGCGCGCTGACCGGGACGACGATCTACGGCACGAGCATCCCGGCACGGCACCGACGGCGTCGCGCTCGTCACCGGCGACGTCGCAGAACGACCCGACCGGCATCCGCCAGTACGTCGTCGGGCTGCTCGACCACAGCGACGACATCCAGGCGAACCGGCCGGAGCTCTGGGGCGACGACTACATCGCGGGCGGCGCCGGCGCACGACGAGATCTTCGGCGAGCTCGGCAACGACGTCATCCAGGGCGACGGCGACGTCGACGGGCTCGTCGCTCGCCGGCGTACGCGCACGACGGCTGACCGCGCGCGAGCCCGCGGCCGGTCGCTCCTGCCGGACGGCCCGACCGGCACGCGGATCGGCGCCTGGCGGACCCGGCGGCTGCACGGCACGCCGCGTCAACGAGTCTGCGACCCGGCGGCCGCTCGTCGTGCACCCGTCGGTCGAGGCCACGACGCGACGGCGACGACTACATCGAGGGCAACGGCGGCAACGACACGATCTTCGGCGGCCTCGGCCAGGACGACATCGTCGGCGACAGCTCCGACCTCTACGGGCTCGGCGACCAGTTCGTCACGATCGCGGCCAGACGACCTGGCGCGTCACCGGCATCTCCGCCGACGGCACCGTGCTCACGCTCGCCGGCACGGGCGCCAGCGCCGCGCGAACGGCACGCTGACGGTCACGATCCCGGCGACCGGCGAGTCGGTCACCGGCACCGTCGACGGTCGCCACGGTCGACGGGCGGAATCACCATCACGTGTCGGTGACCGACTACGCGACCGGATCAGCGCTGACGCGGCCGCGGCTTCGACTGGCGCGCACGCCGGCTTCTACGTCGGCGCCGGCACGTGCCGCCCGGCCGGCTCCGACGTGATCTTCGGCGGCGCCGGCACCGAGATCGCGCGCAACGACGTCGGCCAGGCGACGCTCGCGGCCGACGGCTCGATCGTCGTCAACGCACGGCGGCCACGCGCGCGACGCCGACGTGATCGCCGGCGACAACGCGGAGATCTTCCGGATCGTCGGCACGAACGGCTCGCAGTCGACGCCGAACGCGTACATGACGCTTCCTCTACGACACCTACGACGGCGCCGCCGCGGCGGATCATCCCGCGCGCCGTCCAGCTGCTCGACTACACGCAGGGCGGCCCGGCGTCCAACCCGGCCGGCGCCGCGACCGACCGCGGCGTCGCCGACGAGATCCACGGCGAGTCCGGCGACGACTTCATCTACGGCATGACGGGCAACGACGTGCTCTTCGGCGAGGGCCAGGACGACGACATCGATCGGCGGCTACGGCGACGACTGGATCTCCGGCGGCACCGGCGACGACGGCGTGATCGGCGACGACGGCCGCATCTCGACGAGCCGCAACAGCGCGCACGGCTGCACGTGGAACAACGCGACCGGCGCGCTGGGTCCAGCGTGCACCGGCAACGCCGCCGGCACCTGCTACAGCGAGCCGCTCAACGGCGTCGCTCGCGCTGCTCGCCGACCGATCCGGACACGCGGAACAGCGACGGCAACGTCCTCAACGAGTTCATCTACACGCCGGGCCAGATCCAGACCGCGACGATCAACGTCACCGGCGTGCTGAACAAGTCGATCAACCTGACGCCGTTCAACGTCGACCCGCTCGGCGACATCGACACGCTCTTCGACGCCAACGGCTACGACGACATCATCTTCGGCGGCCTCGGCAACGACTTCCTGCACGGCGGCTCGGGCGACGACGCGATGTCCGGCGCCGAGGCGCTGCCGACGTCGTACGTCCAGCTCTACTCGAACAACACGACGTGCGGCCAGGAGAACAACGACTGCGTCATCGGCCTCGTGCGGCTCGACTACGGCCACCCGTTCAACCTCGGCGACGTGCTGCGCTTCGGCGCCGACACGAACCCGTGGCACTTCGAACGGCACGTGGCCGCCGCCTCGGCGAGTTCGCTGCTCTACGACGAGTACGACCCGCGCCGCGCGATCCTCTTCCACCCGAACGGCACCGTCGTGGAGCTGCCGGCCACGACGCAGGGCGGCCACACCTGCTCCGACCTCGGCGGCCCGGCGCCCACGAGCCGGCAGTTCTTCCTCAACTTCGTCGAGCAACGAGGGCCCGGTGATCCACGGCTGCGTCGAGACTTCGCCGAGCGGCGGCACCTGCCTCGCCGACGCGCTCGCGCAACAGCGACGGCAACGACGTGCTCTTCGGCGACCTCGGCAACGACTGGCTCGTCGGCGGCACCGGCAACGACACGCTCTACGGCGGCTACGGCAACGACCTGATGAACGCCGACGACGACCTCTCGACCGGCTGCGCCTACGACGCGAACGGCGGCAAGTGCGGCCAGCCGTCGACACTGGCTCAACGACGCGCCCGACACGCACCCGACGCTACGAGGACCGCGTCGTACGGCGGCGCCGGGCGCGACGTCCTGATCGGCAACACCGGCGGCGACCGCCTGATCGACTGGGTCGGCGAGTTCAACTGCTACCTCGTCCCGTTCGCGCCGTTCGGCATCGCGACCGTGAGCCGCAAGGTGCCGCCGGCGCTGTTCGAGTTCCTCTACGCGCTGTCGAAGGCGCAGGGCGTCGACCGACCCGCGCAGCCGGACACCGACGCAACGTCTGCGCGCCGCGGAACGGCGAGCCCGACGGCGAGCTCGGCGTCGTCCGCAGAAGGACTTCGACCTTGGCAGGACCAGACCGGCGGCCCGACCGATCCGCAGGCCGGCAACATCCCGGGCGGCCAGCGCGACGTGCTGCGGACGGCGAACTTCAACGACGGGACGCTGCAGGGCTTCGCGGCCGACAGCGGCGTCTGGCAGGTCACCGGCGCGGCGCTGCAAGTCGCGGCCGCCTCGCTCGGCCAGGACGCGGCCGCGGTCTTCTACGTCGACCAGACGCTGCCCACCTACTACGAGGTGCTGGCGTCGATCAGCGTGAGCAAGCCGACCGCCGGCTGGAAGGCCAACGCCTACATCATCTTCGACTACTTCTCGCCGACCGACTTCAAGTTCGCCGGCATCGACGTCGGCGCTCAACAAGCTCGTGATCGGGCACCGCGACGGCGCAGGGCTGGGTCATCGACACGACGGGCGTCGTCACCGGCAGCCTCAGGTCCGACACCTACTACGACATGCAGGTGGTCGTGAACGGCCTCGTCGTGACCGTGCTCGTGAACGGCAGCTCGCGTCCTGAGCATGCAGTTCGGCCCGCGCTGCATCGACGGCCAGCCGTACGGGCTCAACATGGGCCTCGTCGGCGTCGGCTCGAACAACTCGCGCGGCCAGTACGACAACGTGACCGTGCAGGTGCTGCCGCCGCAGACGTCGCTCGAGAACACCGAGGACTTCGCCGACGGCATCGCCGACCTCTTCACCGGCGAAAGCGCGGGCACCTGGACGGTGAGCGGCGGCCGCGACGACCGGCACGTCGACCTCGACCGGGCCGGCGACGAGCATCATGAGCCTGCCGGTGCGCGCGCGCCGGCGACACGACGGTCGACCTCGACGCGCTGATCACGGCTCTCGAGCGGCGGCAGCGGCGGCATCGTCTTCGACTACTACAGCAAGACGCGACTTCAAGTACGTGGCGCTCGACCGCGCAGGCCGGCGCCGTCGTCGTCGGCCACCGGATCAGGAACCAGTGGGTCGTCGACGCGACGCTTCACGACGACGCTCGCTGCGGGCGTCGACTACAAGCTCGCGATCGACGCTGAACGGCACGGCGGTCACGGTGACGCTGAACGGCACGCTGCTCGGCTCGTTCT
This sequence comes from uncultured Actinomycetes bacterium, assembly GCA_963708685.1. Classification (GTDB taxonomy): domain Bacteria; phylum Actinomycetota; class Thermoleophilia; order Gaiellales; family Gaiellaceae; genus DASVFB01. The sequence goes on along the minus strand of CAVPTP010000004.1, from coordinate 128,870 downwards.
CGTACAACGGCGCGGTCGCGGACGGCGGCCTCGGCGCGATCAGCCAGTCCGGGCACGACGTCCTTCGACAACGTGCACGTCGACGATCGGCACGCACGTCGACACCTCGCCCGACAGCACGCCGCCGACGGTCACGATGCCGGCGAACGTGACGCGCGCGGCCGACCCGGGCAAGGCGACGGCGATCGATCTCCGACTCGACGCTCGGCACCGCGACGGCGACCGACAACGTCGGCATCGCCTCGCTCGTCCGCTCGGGCGTGCCGACCGGGAACATCTTCCCGATCGGCGTGACGACGATCACGTGGACGGCGACCGACGTCTTCGGCAACCAGACGGTTCGCACGCAGCTCGTCACGGTCGGCGACGTCGAGAAGCCGGTGCTCATCGGTGCCGCCGAACGTGAGCGGCCAGATCGCGGGCACGGCCACCTCGGTCGACGTCACCGACGCCGCAGCTCGGCACCGCGACCGCGACCGACAACTCGGGCGCGGTCACGATCGTCCGCTCGGGCGTGCCCGCCGGCAACGTCTTCCCGGTCGGCACGACGACGATCACCTACACGGCGACCGACGCGGCCGGGCAACGTCACGACCGGGACGCAGACCGTGACCGTCACGCGGCCGGCCGGCGTCGTCTCGGTCACCGTGACGGACGCGAGCGGCAACGAGACCGGGCCGGATCCGATCGTCTTCACGATCACGAGAACGGTCAACGTGCTCGACCAGGTCGTCGCTCAACCTGGGCTGGAGCGGCACCGCGACCTACGGCACCGACTACACGGTGACCGTCACCGGCGGGACGCTCTCGGCGAACGGGCTGACGCTCACGCTCGCGCGCCGGCTGCGGCGAGCGCCACCGTCACCGTCACGCCGCGTCGACGACACGACGCTCGAGAGCGCCGAGTCCGTCGATCCTGACGCTGAACGCAGGCACCGGCTACTCGCTCGGCTCGCCGGCGAGCGCGACGCGGCACGATCGCGGACAACGACGCGTCGCGCGACGATCGTCGATCGCGGCGACGGACGCCGCCGGCGCCGAGCAGGGCGCCGATCCGATCGTCTTCACGATCACGCGCGTCGGTGAACCCGAACAAGCCGGTCACGTCAACCTGACCTGGAGCGGCACCGCGACCTACGGCACCGACTACACGGTCTCCGTCTCCGGCGGAACGCTCTCGGCGAACCACCTGCAGATCACGCTCGCGTCCGGCGTCGACCACCGCGACGATCACGATCACGCCCGTCGACGACACCACCGCAGGAGTCGGCCGAGACCGTCTCGGTGGCGATCGCGACCGGAACCGGCTACACCGTCGGGCTCGCCGTCGAGCGCGACGGGCACGATCGCGGACAACGACGCGCCGGCCACGGTCACGGTCGCCGCGACGGACGCCTCGGGAGCCGAGACCGGCGCCAACCCGCATCGTCTTCACCGTCACGCGTACGGCCAACACCACCTCGAGCGTCGTCGTGAACCTCGCGTGGAGCGGCACGGCCGCCTACGGCACCGACTACACGGTCACGGTCACCGGCGGGACGCTCTCCGCGAACGGCCTGCAACTGACGCTCGCGGCAGGCGTGACGACGGCGACGGTCACGATCACGCCGATCGACGACACGGTGGTCGAGTCCTCGGAGAGCGTCGTCCTGACGCTCGGCGCCGGCACCGGCTACTCCGTGGGCTCGCCGGCAAGCGCGACAGGCACGATCGCGGACAACGACGTCGCGCCGATCATCTCGATCGCCGCGACCGACGCCGTCGGGAGCCGAGGCGGGCGCGAACCCGATCGTCTTCACCGTCACGCGCGGCACGAACCTCGTCGGCAGCGTCGTCGTCAACCTCACGTGGAGCGGCACGGCGACGTACGGCACCGACTACACGGTCTCGGTCTCCGGCGGGACGCTCTCGGCGAACCACCTCCAACTCACGCTCGCCGACGGCGTCGCCTCGGCGACGATCACGATCACGCCGGTGGACGACACCGCTGTCGAAGCCGACCGGAGACGGTGGGCGTTGCGATTGCGACGGGGACCGGCTACGCCGTCGGCTCGCCGTCGAGCGCGAGCGGGCACCATCGCCGACAACGACGTCGCCTCGCTCTCGGTCGGCGACGTCACCGTCACGGAGGGCAACACCGGCACGACGACGATCTCGATTCCGATCACGCTCTCGGGGCCGGCGGCGACGGCCGTGACCTTCACGATCACGACGGTCGCGGGCACGGCGACCGCGGGCGGCGATTACCAGGCGAAGACGTCGACGCTGACGATCGCCGCCGGCGCGACGTCGGCCGTCTTCCAGGTGGCGATCGTCAACGACACGAAGGCCGAACCGATCGGAGACCTTCACGGTCACGATCACGACCGCGTCCGGCGCTCCGATCGCCGACGGCACCGGCGTCGTCACGATCGTGGACAACGACGGCGCGCTGACAGCGACCGCAGCCGCGCCGGCCGGCACCGCCGTCCAGCCGCTGACGCAGGAAGCGCTCGATGCGGCCGTGGCCGCGGCGAAGGCCGACTGGTCGGCGGCGCAGCCCGAGCGCCGACTTCACGGGATCACGGTCGCGGTCGGCGATCTGCCGGATCTGCAGCTCGGCTCGACGCTGGGGAAGGCGATCGTCGTCGATGCGACCGCTGCAGGCTGGGGCTGGGGATACCGACCGCATGGATCTTCTCTCGGTCGTCCTGCACGAGCTCGGGCACGCCCTCGGGCTCGACCACGACGACGGCAGCCTGATGGCGGAGACGCTCGCGCCGGGCGAGCAACGAGTTGTCGAGGTTGCGGCCTCGTCGACGACCGCGACCGCCTCGACGACGACGTCCAATTCGCTGACCGCCACCACGACCACGGCAACGACGACGCGTCGTCCCGCCGGCCGTCGACGACGTCGACGGCTCCCGCGCCGTGGACGATCATGGTCTCGAAGGGCGCCGAACACAGGATCACGATCGCCGTCGGGGGCTCCGACCTCGTCGTCGCGACGAGAGACGGCAGTGAGGATATTCGCCGCCGTCTGGATCTCACCGTTTGTGGGCGGTGCGCGTCAGGGCGCATGTGGCAGCCGATCGTCTTCGGTTCGCGGCGGCACGCCTCCGGCGAATCGCGCCGTACTAGGACCCGAGGTCGCGTTTAATCAGGACCTTCGGCGGGTATCGGCCGCAGCCGATCGCGGCTAGCCTGGCCGGGTGAGTTGGGGTCGGGGGTTCGTCATCGCTGTGTGTGTTCTGTTCTTCGCCGTCTCGTCGGCCGGAGCGGACGACTCGACGACCGACTCGTGGCTCCCGCATCCCGACGACGCCACGTGGACGTACGCGTGGACTGACAGCAATCTTCAGCAAGACGCCGACGAAGGAGAAGGTCACGGTCAAGGAGAACACCGGCAGCGCCTTCACGCTCGCCTGGACGACCGAGGATCTCGACAATCCGCCGGCAGCGACGTCGAGCATCGGCACCGTCGCGTTCCAGGAGACCGGCGGCGGCCTGATCAACACCGACTGGTCGAGCAACTCGCCGCCGCCGCAGTTCCCGATCCTGTGCGCGGCAGTCGCGCGCTGCGGGAACAGCCTGGCGAGCACGTACTACAACATCATCTGGGGAGGCCGCGTCCCGGTGCTCTCCGCGCCGCTGCTCGAGGGGGCGTCGTGGTCGAGCACGGGAGGCGCCGCGAACGACGTCGCCAGCAGCTCCGAGTACATGGGGACGGAGGACGTCACGGTGCCGGCGTTCGACAAGCCCGTCAAGGCGGCGGTCGTGCAGTCGGACATCACGCAGGCCGGCGCGCTCGGCGACCCTACGGCAGCGGCGTCCGCACCGTCTGGTGGGTCTACGGCGTCGGGCCGGTGAAGGTGCTCTTCGAGCACTCGGGTGGAAGCGCCGCGCCGGTGACCACGGCCGAGCTCCAGTCGACGAGCCTCACTCCGAAGGCGCCGCCTCCCGACGCGAACTACTTCCCGCTCGACAAGGGGTTGAAGGCGCGGTACAGCTGGACGAACACGAAGTGGCTGAAGAAGGCGTCGGTGCAGGACTTCGTCGTCGACCAGGTCGTGAACAACTCCGCGCGCGTCTCGGTGAAGACGGTGTCGGGGCCGATCAAGGTCGCAGGCGCGTACGGCTTCACCCTCCGGTCGGACGGCGTCACGAACATCTGGGGCACGACCAGCACCGCGAGCCTCGTCAAGCTGCCGGCGCTCGGGCCGAAGAAGCTGCCCGTGTCGAAGCGACGGCACTTCTTCACTCCGTTCGATCTGATGACGTACGGGTTCAACCCGCTGTTCACCGCCTATCCGACCACTGCGGACAGCTGGGAGGGCAGGGTGTCCGGGCGCGACTACAAGGTCTACGGCGTCACGGGCACGTCCAAGGTTCTCGGCATCCAGAAGGTGAAGGTGCCGGCCGGCACGTTCGATGCGCTCGCCGTCAGGACGACCCTGTCGCAGCCGGGATTCCCGTGGGGCAGCGGCACCCGGACGAGCTGGTTCGCCGCCGGCCGCGGGCTCGTCAAGCTCGTGTTCGCGCACGGCGACCACAGCACGTCGCGCGTCGAACTGTTGAAGTAGGCGCATGACGCGCTGGCTCGGGGCGGCGGCGACGATCGCCGTCCTTCTCGCAGCGGGCTGCGGCGGCGGCGGCGACAACCGCGCCGAGTCGGTCGCGCTGTACATCGAGCACGTCAACCGCGTCCAGGGGGATCTCGCGAAGCCGCTGGTCGCGGTCGCGCGCGCGAACCAGGACCTCCGCCAGGGGAAAAAGCTCGCCGCGCTGCGACCGAGGCTCGAGCGGTCGGCGACGACGATCCAGAAGGTCGAGCGCCGTCTCGACGCGCTCGAGCCGCCGCCGGAGGCCGTCCGGCTCGACCGGCTGATCCGCCAGACCGTCCACGGCGAGTGGCGGCTGGCGCACGAGTTCGCGCAGCTCGCCGAATACACGCCGGTCGCGGGCAAGACGCTCGCACGCGCGGCCGCGGCCGGGGAGCAGGTGCGTGCGAGCCTGCGCGGCACGAAGACCCCGGCGCGTCAGGCGGAGGCGCTCGAGGCCTACGCCGATGCACTCGACTCGGTGACGCGGAGCCTCCGAGCAGCTCGACCCGCCGCCGGTCGTGGTGCCGGAGCGGAGGACTCAGATCGACCAGTACACGCGCATCGCCGCGAGCTCGCGCGGGCTCGCGGCGGCGCTCCGCAGCGGTAAGGGCATCGCTCCGCAGCTTCGTGGGCTGGAGGCGGCGATCGCGTCGGGATCGACCGTGAGCGCGCAGAAGTCGCGGATCGCGGGCATCCGGGCCTTCAACCGGAGGATCGCCGCGGTGCGAACCGTCGCGGCGAAGGCTCAGCGCGAGCGGACGCGGCTCCAGACCGAGCTGCGCTGACGACGCCTCCAGGGACCTGGTCCCTAAAGGGACCAGGTCCCGGGCCTACGCGACGGCGCGCTCGGGCTTCAGCTCCTGCCCGAACTTCGCGCGCTCGACGAAGCGGCCCACGCCGGGCCGCGCGACGAGCTCGTCCCCTTCGACGAGCACCTGGCCGCGCAGCAGGACGAGGTCGATCGCTCCCGTGACCTCGGTGCCCTCGAAGAGGTTGTAGTCGACCTTCGAGTGGTGGCTCGCGGCGGAGAGCGTGTGCCGCCGCTCCGGGTCGAAGACGACGATGTCGGCGTCGGAGCCGACCGCGATCGTGCCCTTGCGCGGGTAGAGGCCGAAGAGCTTCGCCGGATTCGTCGCGAGCAGCTCGACCATCCGGTTCAAGGAGATGCGTCCCTGCCGCGCGCCGAACTCGTGGATCATGTGCAGCCGATTCTCGATCCCGGGCCCGCCGTTCGGGATCTTCGAGAAGTCGTCGCGTCCCAGTGTCTTCTGCCCGTCCCAGCGGAACGCGCAATGGTCGGTCGAGATCGCCGAGAGGACGTCCGTGCGCACCGCGTTCCACAGAACGTCCTGATTCGACTTGTCGCGCGGCGGCGGCGTGTAGACGTACTTCGCGCCCTCGAAGTTCGGCCGCTCGAGGAACGTGTAGTCGATGAAGAGGTACTGCGTGCACGTCTCGCCGTGGATGTCCCAGCCGGCGTCGCGCGCCCGCGCGATCGGCTCGACCGACTCGCGGCACGAGACGTGGACGACGTACAGCGGCGAGCCGGCGACGCGCGCGAGCTGGATCGCGCGGTTCGTCGCCTCGCCCTCGGTCTCGGGCGGGCGCGTGAGCGCGTGGTACTTCGGCTCGGTGTTTCCCGCCGCGAGCGCGTCCTGGACCAGGACGTCGATCGCATCGCCGTTCTCCGCGTGGACCATCACGAGCGCCCCGGTGTCGGCCGCGACCTGCATCGTGCGGAAGAGCGTCTCGTCGTCGACCATGAGCGCGCCCTTGTAGGCCATGAAGAGCTTGTAGGACGTGACGCCCTGGTCGGGCAGCGTCGCGAGCTCCTCGAGCGAGCCGCCGTTCTTCAGGTCGGTGACGGCGATGTGGTAGCCCATGTCGATCACCTGCTTGCCCTCGGCCTTCGCCTTCCACTGGTCGAGAGCGTCGGCGAACGTCGAGCCCTGCGGCTGGATGCAGAAGTCGACGTGACAGGTCGTCCCGCCGAAGGCGGCCGACGTCTGCCCCGACTCGACGTCGTCGATGGTGACGGTGCCGCCGAACGGCATGTCGAGGTGCGTGTGCGGGTCGATGCACCCCGGGAGCACGTACTTGCCCGACGCGTCGACGACGCGGTCCGCAGCGACGTCGAGCGCCTCGCCGATCAGGGAGATCCGCTCGCCTTCGACGTAGACGTCGCCGACGTAGTCGTCCGAGGCGGTGATGACACGGCCGCCTTTGATCAGAACCGACATGCGGATCTCCCCTCTCGGTCGCTCGCTTTTACTTGCCGCCCGGGGTGACCGGGACGTGCGCCTTCTTCCAGTTCTTGCCGTTGATGTCGAAGCCCTTGGCCTTGAGCATCGCATCCGCCGCCTTGGCGAGGTCGGTGCGGTACGCCTCGTGACCCGGAAGCTTCTTGAGCTTGCCGTACGTCTTCACGATTCGGGCCGAGCGCTTGTACGAGACCGGGTCCATGATCCCGATCCCTCTCGTCGCCGGCCAGATGAGCGCGTTGACCTCGTTCATCTGCCACGTCTGGTGGCCCTTCGGGAGCGCCGGGCCGTTCTGCAGGACGATGCTGACGCAGTCGGCGAGATGGGTGCGGCAGTAGATCCAGCCCTGGAACGACGCGGCGAGGAACTTCTTCGCGATCGCCTGGTTCGCCGGGTCCTTGATCCACTTGCCGGTGGTGAAGATGCCGTCCTCGAGCATCGACGTGCCGACGTCCTGCATCTTGATCACGTTCATGTCGCTCAGCTTGTAGAGCTTGTTCGTCTTCGGATTCTTCGTCTCGAGGACCTGCGCGAGCTCGTTGTACGTCATCGCCGAGGCCGCAGAGATCTGCCGCTTCAGGAACGCGTTCATGTCGAACGGCTGCTGGAAGATCGTCACGCCCTTGTTGTGCACGGGATCCATCCCGTACTTCGCGAGCGCCGCGAACACCTCGTACTCGTTGCCGAAGAGCCAGTTGCCGACGGTCTTGTCCTTCAGCTTGGGGACGCTGTTCAGCCCGGTGTCCTTCCAGGTGACCAGCGTCAGGCCGCTCTTGTTGAACACCTGCGCGATGTTCACGAGGTCGATTCCCTTGTCGCGCGACGACATGAGGCTCGACAGCCAGTCGATCCCGAACTGAGCCTGTCCGCCGGCGACGACCTGCTCCGGGACGATGTTCGGCCCGCCGACCTTGATCGAGACGTCCAGGCCCTGTGCCGTGTAGTAGCCCTTCGCCTTCGCCACGTAGTAGCCCGCGAACTGCGCCTGCGTGACCCACTTGAGCTGAAGCGTGATCTTCGTGGCCTTCGCGGCCGTCGCCGACCCGCCGGTCCGCGTGCTCGCGCCCGCAGCACCGCTCAGCGCTCCGGCCAGCACGAGCACGACGGCTCGCCCAGACCCACCTTTGCCCTCTCATTCGCCCTCCTTCTCGTAGACCCGCTTGCGCCGCCGATTCTGCCCGATCGTCAGTCCTCTGTCGATGGGGCGCCGCGGAGCGCGAGACGCTCGAGCCCGGCGACCACGAGATAGAAGGCGATCCCGAAGGCGCAGGCCACGCCGATGCCCGCCCATGCCTCCTCGAACGCGAACGTCGCGCTGCGGCTGTTGATCAGGACGCCGAGCGCGTTGAAGTCACCGCCGAAGTACTCGCCCACGATCGCGCCGATCATCGAGAGGACGGTGGCGATCTTCAGCGCGGTGAACGTCAGCGGGAGCGCGGTCGGGATGCGCACGCGGCGGAAGATGTCGATCTCGCCGGCGGCGTACGAGCGCATGAGCTCGATCGACGACGGACGCACCGAGGTCAGGCCGCGCAGCGTGTTCACGAAGACGGGGAAGAAGCAGAGGATCGCGGCGATGGCGATCTTCGAGGTCTTGCCGAACGGCGAGAACCACGCGTTCGTGATCGGCGCGAACGCGATGATCGGCACCGCGCTCGCCGCGATCGCGTACGGCATCAGCGCGCGGCTCAGCCTCGGCCAGCGCGCGAGGACGAGCGCCACGAGGATCCCCAGCGACGAGCCGACGACGAAGCCGCCGAGCGCCTCCTGGAACGTGAACCAGCCCGCGCGGAGCAGCTCGCCGCGGTCGTCCCAGAACGTGCTCGCGATCGCCGAAGGCTGGGGCGCGAGGAAGCGCTTGATGTGGAGCAACGCGATCGACTCCTGCCAGACCACGAGCACGACCACGAGGACGACGAGGGCCGGCAGCCAGTCGAGCGCCCGGCGGCCGACCCGCTGCGACAGCGCGCCCCGCGGCACCGGAGCGACCGCGACCGGCTGGGAGCTCATACGTCGGCGACCGCGCGGTCGAGGTCGGAGCCGAGGTGCAACGCCTCCCGGACCTGGGTGACGAGCTCGAAGTACCGCGGCTCCTCGCGGGTCGCGGCCCCGCGGGGATAGGGGAGGTCGATCTCGACGATGTCGGCGATCCGGCCCGGGCGCGCCGACATCACGACGGCGCGGGTCGAGAGGAAGACGGCCTCGGCGATCGAGTGCGTGACGAAGACGACGGTGCTCTTGCTCGCCTCCCAGATCCGGAGCAGCTCCATGTTCAGGCGCTCCCGCGTCATCTCGTCCAGCGCGCCGAACGGCTCGTCCATGAGCAGCAGCGGCGGCTCGAAGGCGAGGGCGCGCGCGATCGCCACCCGCATCTGCATCCCCCCGGAGAGCTGCCACGGCTGGTGGTCGCCGAAGCCGTGCAGCTCGACGAGGCCGAGCATCTCGTCGACCCGCGCCTTCCGGCGCGCGCGGTCCCACCCGAGCAGCTCGAGCGGCAGCGCGACGTTCTTGGACACCGTTCGCCAGTCGAACAGGACGGAGTCCTGGAAGACGATCCCGTAATCGTGGTCGGCGCGGGCGCGCGGCGCGGGCTTGCCGTTCACCATGACCGTGCCGCTCGTCGGCTGGATCAGGTCGCCGATGATCCGCAGGAGCGTCGACTTGCCGCACCCGGAGGGGCCGATCAGCGACACGAACTCGCCGGGCTCGATGGCGAGGTCGATGTCCTGGAGCGCGACGACGTTGCCCTGGGCGAACTGCTTCGTCAGCTTCTGGATCGCGACGACGCTCATGCCACGTGCTCCGGCGCGCGCCGGACGACGACCTTCTCGGCGCCGACGATCACCAGGAAGAAGGCGATACCGAGGAGCGCCGTGATGATGTTCGTCGCCCAGAGGTTCTGCGGGCTGAGCGTGTAGTACTGGTTGAAGTTGACGATGTAGCCGCCCAGTCCATCCTGGATCGAGGACGGCGCCTCGCCGATGATCGCGCCGACGACGCTCGCCGTGGCCCCCACCTTCAGGGCCGAGAAGATGAACGGAAGGGCTGCCGGGACGCGGAGCTTCCAGAGGATCGTCCAGCGTCCCGCGGCGAACGCGTGCATCAGCTCGAGGGCGCGGCGGTCGGTCGACAGCAGGCCGCGCAGCGTGTTGATCGCCACGGGAAAGAAGGTCAGGTACGCCGCGATGACGGCCACCGAGAACCACGCGGCGACGTTGAGGCTCCCGAGGTAGACGACGACGATCGGCGCGACCGCGAGGATCGGAACCGTCTGCGATGCCACCACGTACGGGAGGAATCCGCGCTGGAGGACGCGCCACTGCGACATCAGAACGCCGAGCAGGAAGCCGAACGTGGCGCCGATCGCGAACCCGACGACCGCCTCCTTCGCGGTGAACAGCGCGGCATGGAACAGCTGCACGATGAGGATGTCGCCGAACCCCGAGGTCGGGTGCTGGAAGAGCGCCTGGACGATCGTGTGGATGTGCGGCATCGACGTGTCGTCGACGACGAACGGCCACGTCCAGCCGGCGCTGATCCAGATCCAGCGGTAGAGCTCCCACGCGCCGACCAGCACGCCGAGCACGGCCACGACCGTCGCTCCGCTGACCACCGCGCGGCGCAGGGCTCCCATGGCGCAAGTCAATATCACAGTTAGAGTCGCGCCCATGCCACTGGATCCGGCCCGCACGGTTGCCGAGCTGCGCGAGCTCCGCGAGCTGACCGAGGACGAGAACGGCGCCCAGCGAGTCGCGTGGACGGACACGTGGGAGCAGGCGCGCGAGTGGCTCCGCGGCAAGGTCATCGGCACGCGCGCGGAGGAGGAGGTCGACGCCGCCGGCAACCAGTGGTTCACGCTACGCGGCCGCTCGGATCGAGCGTTGCTGATCGGCGGTCACATCGATTCGGTGCCGAACGGCGGCTGGCTCGACGGCGCGCTCAACGTCGTCGCGGGTGTCGAGGTGCTGCGCCGGCTCGCCGAGGAAGGGACGCCTCCGCTGACGATTCGCCTCGTCAACTGGGCCGACGAAGAGGGCGCACGCTTCGGCCGCTCGCTCTTCGGCTCGTCCGCCGCGGCCGGCTCGATGGCCGACCAGGAGGAGCTGCGCTCGAGGGTCGATGCCGGCGGTACGGCGCTTCCCGACGCCGTGGCCGCTCACGGCGTGGATCTCGACCGCGCGCTCGACGCGCGCTCGCAGCTCGAGAGCGCCGCCGCCTATCTGGAGCTGCACATCGAGCAGGGGCCGGTGCTCGAGTCGCTCGACCTGCCGCTCGGCGTCGTCCTGGGCACCTTCGGCGTCGAGCGCCACTCGATCACCTTTCGCGGCCAGGCCGCGCACGCCGGGTCGACGCCGATGGACCAGCGCCGTGACGCCCTCGCCGGGGCGGCGAGGCTCGAGCTGGAGATCCGCGAGATCGCCAAGCGCACCGGCGGCGGCGCCGTCTGCACCATGGGCGGCGTCGTCACGAAGCCGGGAATCGTCACCTCGGTGGTCGAGACCGCCGAATGCCTGCTCGACCAGCGCCACCTGGACGCTGCCGCGCTTGCCTCGATGCTCGACGAGGCGAAGCAGGCGTCCGAGCGAATCGCGCAGGAGGAGAAGCTCGAGGTCGAGTGGCAGCGGATCTGGAACATCGACCCGATCCTCTTCGACGACGCGTTGATCGAGCTCGCCGACGAGGCGACCCGCGAGACGGCGGGAACCTCGCATCGGCTCCCCAGCGGGCCGCTCCACGACGCCGCCGAGGTCGCGCGCGCCGGGATCCCGACGGTGATGCTGTTCGTCCAGAGCCTCCGCGGCCTGTCGCACACGAAGCTCGAGGACACGAAGCCGGAGCACCTCGAGCTGGCGGTGCAGGCGCTCGATCGCCTCGCGACGAAGACGCTGGCGAAGCTCGCGTAGACATCCACCCGCGAACGGCCTAAACGGTTGGTAACGTTGCCTAGGCAGGGAGTAACGGCGCGCACGGCCAGGATCCTCGCCCTCTCCCCCGAGAAGAAGGAGTCTGGCGCTGTGAGTGCCGCCGCAGCACTCGCGGCAGCGTGCCGGCTCCCTGCGCCTTAAAAGGCGCGCACGAGCACGACGCCGGCCGCGACCAGGAGGACGCCCACGAGACGGCCGGGTGTTGCGTGCTGCTCCTCGAAGCCGACCCAGCCGAACTGGTCGACGAGCACCGACGCGAGGGTCTGCCCGAAGATGATCGCCGCGGCCAGCGTCACCGCCCCGAGCCTCGGCGCCGTCACGATCGAGCCCGTCACGTAGAAGGCGCCGAGCAGCCCGCCGATCCAGACCCACCACGGGACATCGCCCAGCCGCGCGAGCGACGGGAGCGGCTTGCGGACGAACGCCGCGACGACGAGCAGCGCGACCGCGCCCGACGAGGAACGAGACGAACGCCGCCCGGATCGGGCTGCCGAGCCAGTGCGCGAGCTGCGCGTTCACGCCGAACTGAACGGGCAGCATCGCACCCGCGGCGACCGCGAAGAGCAGGTAGAGCCAGACCATTGTGCGCGCCGATTTCGGCGCGTTAGGATCGTTCCCCTGCCATGGCCTTGACCTTCGGCGTCACCGTCCTGCCCGATCCGCCGTACCGGCGGATGATCGAGCTGATGCAGTTCGCAGAGGGACAGGGGTTCGAGTACGCGTGGACCTACGACTCGCACATCCTCTGGCAGGACTCGTACGCGACGCTTCCGCTCGTCGCCGCGCAGACGGAGAAGATCAAGCTCGGCCACTTCGTCACGAACCCGGGCATCCGCGACCCGACGATCACCGCGAGCTGGTACGCGACGGCGCACGACATCTCGAACGGCCGGATGGCGATGGGCATCGGGCGCGGCGACTCGTCGCGGCGGGTCGTCGGGCTCAAGCCGGTGCGCGTGGCGGAGTTCGAGGCGCGCTGCGCGATGATCAAGGAGCTGATGAACGGCCGCGAGGTCGAGTGGAACGAGAAGAAGCTGAAGCTCGAGTGGGTGCGGCCGGAGCTGCCCGACATCCCGATGTGGATCGCGGGCTACGGGCCGAAGGCGCTCGCAGTCGCGGGGCGCGTGGCCGACGGCGTGATCATCCAGCTCGCCGACCCGCAGATCATCCAGTGGATCATGGACACCGCGCGGCGTGCGGCCGAGGAGGCCGGCCGCGACCCGAGCGAGCTCAAGTGCATCGTCGGCGCGCCGTCGAACGTCACCGACGACCTCGAGTCGGCGCGCGAGCAGGCGAAGTGGTTCCCGGCGATGGTGTCGAACCACGTGATGGACCTGATCGAGCGCTACGGCTTCGACTCCGAGATTCCAGCAGCGCTGACGGAGTTCGTGAAGGCGCGGAAGTTCTACGACTACAAGGAGCACTCGCGCGTCGGCGCGAAGCACGGGGACTTCGTCACCGACGAGATCGTCGACCGCTTCTGCGTCCTCGGCACTCCCGCCGAAGCGACCGCCAAGCTGAGGGAGCTCGAGTCCGTCGGCGTCGACCAGTTCAACATCTACCTGATGACCGATTCGCAAGAGCCGACGCTCGAGGCGTACGGCAAGGAGATCCTGCCGCAGTTTTCGAGCGTCGCCGCCTAGGGCCGCTCGGCCCTGTTAGGTGAGCGCGTGTGTAGCGGCGGTGTTGACGAGGCCGAGGCGGAAGGCTGAGGCGACGGCCTCTGCGCGACTGTGAACGCCGAGCTTGGTGAGGATTCGCTGGATGTGCGTTCCTACGGTCTTCGGACTGATGTACAGATCGGTCGCGATTGCCGTTTGCGTGAGTCCCTCGGCGAGTAGCTGGAGGACCTGCCGCTCGCGCTCAGTCAAGTTGCCTACATCGCCGGTGGCGACGCTTGCCTTTTCGTAGGCACCGCTCCTGACGAGGAGGCTCCGCACTCGAGCTGCGAGCTCCTCGGGAAAGAACGGCTTGACGACGTAGTCGTCGCCGCCGATCAGCAGGCCGGCGACGCGGTCCTGAGGCTCGATCCGCTCGCCGGAGAGGAAGATGATCGGCAGGCGCGGGCCGAAGCGCTCCCGAAGCCGCCGGCAGACCTCGTACCCGGAAAGGCCGGGAAGCCTCACGTCGAGGATGACGAGTGAAGGCTCGCGGTCGCCGATCGCGACGAGCGCGGCCTCGCCGCTCTCGGCGCCCACCGTCGGGTACCCCGAGCCATCGACCACCGACATCACAAGCTCACGCGTCGCAGGATCGTCGTCGACGATCAGAATCGGACCGTAATAGGACTTCACATTCGCCGCCTTGCTGTTCCCGCAGGGAACCTAGAACTTCAATTGCCGTGCCGCACGTGGAGTTTAGGTGCATTCGTCCCCGCTTTCAACCCACCTGCGATCGCTGTAGGCAGAAATCAGGCGTCGGCCTCATGTTGCCCGTGACGCCGCCGTCATAGGCTCATCAGAGGGACGTGCGACCTGCGCGTCCATGGCGGCTACCTGCCTGGGGAGGCGGAAAACCTATGAAGGTAAGAAACTTTGCTCGTGCGGCGAGCAGCACCACCTGTACGAACGGCACGAAGCGACGAGGGCTCTCGCGAGTCCATTTGGAGTTGCTCGTGCTGTTTGTTTTGTCCGGCGCATTGCTGCTGGCAGCGCCGATGGCGTCGGCGGCGAACCCGTCGGCGAACCTCGACCAGTGCGCCAACGACCCGGTGCCGTCGCCGTCACGCGACGGCTGCAACTCGAGCGCGAACCAGTGGGTCAACGGCAACCTCGGCGCGAGCAAGTCGGTCTACTTCGAGGGCGACTCGATCCCGTACCGGCTTGACGTTCGGCAACCTCTCGACCACCGGGTCGCACACGGTCATGATCGAGTGGGACACGACGAAGAGCCGAAGCACGCGATCGACTACCTCGACGACGTTCAACCAGAGCGTGGCGAACGCGAACCCGTGTCTCGGCGTCGCGGGCTGCAGCCCGGCAGCTTCACGACGTTCGCGATTCCGGCCGATCCGCAGGTCACGCGGCGCCGGCGTGACGCCGATCGCGGGCAACTTCAGCGATGTACGGCGGCGACGATCACGAGCGTCAGCGCCTACTCGTACTCGAACGGCGCCGGCTTCATCGGCGACAAGTCGGCGCAGCCATCGCGATCACCTTCACGGCGAGCCGGGCGAATCCGGTGCTCGCCTGGGGCGGCCACATCGCGACCCGGAAGGACTGGGGCGCCGGCAACTCGGCGGTCGCGATCTCCGGCTCGCCGTACCACACGCGGCTGATCGACCTCGACGGATCGGGCGGCAACCAGGACCGCTCGCTGTCCGCGGACGCGGTCGTCTTCCCGGGCTTCATCCACATCGTGAAGAACACGACGGGCGGAGATGCGACGTTCCCCTTCACGGCGAGCCCGAGCCCGCTGTCGAACTTCAGCCTCGACGACGGTCGGCGGCACCGGCCGAGCAGGACTTCGACAACATCACGAACTTCCAGACCTACACGGTCGCCGAGGGCACGCTGCCGCACGAACTGGTCGTTCACGAGCCTCGTCTGCGCGGTGCTGCCGGGACCGAGAACGGCGGCACGCAGACGGTCAGCGGTAAGACCGCGACGATCGATCTCGAGGAAGGCGAGCAGGTCACCTGCACCTACGCCAACGCCTTCGTCGCGAGGCCGGCGCTGTCGATCACGAAGGACGCGACCGAGTCACCTACAACCGGTCGGTCAGGTGATCACCTACACGATCGTGGCGACCAACACGGGCAACATGACGTTGGCGGCGGTGACGGTCACGGATCGCGACACGCGGCGCTGGTGCTTCGCTGCACGCCGGCGAACGGCTCGTCGCTTGGCTCCGGGCGCGTCGATGACCTGCACGGCGACGCACACGATCACGCAGGCCGACGTCGACGCGGGCAACTACCTCAACGTGGCGTGTGTCGACGACGGTGCGGGTGGGGCGACGGAGGCGTGTGACGACGACGACGTGCCGGGTCGGCAAGAACCCGCACCTGGCGATCACGAAGGCGACGACCGAGTCGGGCTACGACAAGGTCGGCCAGGTGATCACACTACACGATCGTGGCGACCAACAACGGGAACGTGACGCTCGCAGGCGATGACGGTCACGGACACGCGGCGCTGGACGGCTTCAGCTGCACGCCGGCGAACGGTTCGACGCTTGCTCCGGGCGCGTCGATCACCTGCACGGCCACGCACACGGTCACGCAGGCCGACGTTGATCGCGGGCAACTTCCACAACGTCGCCTGTGTCGACGACGGTGCGGGTGGGGCCGCGGAGGCGTGTGCGACGTGACGACGGCCGGGCGTGCAAGAACCCGCACCTGACGATCACGAAGGACGACGGCGCGGGCTCCAGACAAGGTCGGCGAGTCATCACACTACACGATCGTGGCGACCAACAACGGGAACGTGACGTTGCACGACGATCACGGTCACCGACCGCAGGCGCTGGACGGCTTCAGCTGTACGCCGACGCAACGGCTCGACGCGCTGGCTCCGGGCGCGTCGATCACCTGCACGGCCAGCCACACGATCACGCAGGCCGACGTTGATGCGGGCAGCTTCTTCAACGAGGCCTGTGTCGATGACGGTGCTGGTGGGGCGACGCGAGGCGTGTGCGACGTGACGACGCCGGGCGTGCAGAACCCGACCCTGACGATCACGAAGAACGACGACGGAGTCGGGCTTCAGACAAGGTCGGTCAGGTGATCACACTACACGATCGTGGCGACCAACAACGGGAACGTGACCTGCACAACGATCACGGTCACGGACACGCGGCGCTGGACGCTTCAGCTGCACGCCGACGCAACGGCTCGACGCTGGCTCCGGGCGCCTCGATCACCTGCACGGCCAGCCACACGATCACGCAGGCCGACGTCGATGCGGGCAACTTCTACGACGAGGCCTGTGTCGATGACGGTCCGGTGGGGCCGCGAGGCGTGTGCGACGTGACGACGCCGGGCGGCAGAACCCGCACCTGACGATCACGAAGAAGGCGACCGGTCGCGCTACAACCGGTCGGTCAGGTGATCACCTACACGATCGTGGCGACCAACGACGGCAACGTGACGCAGAACGATGACGGTCACGGACACGCCGGCGCTGGACGGCTTCAGCTGTACGCCGGCCAACGGTTCGACGCTGGCTCCGGGCGCGTCGATCACCTGCACGGCCACGCACACGATCACGCAGGCCGACATCGAACGCGGGCAGCTTCCTCAACCAGGCCTGTGTCGACGACGGTGCCGGTGGGGCGGCGGAGGCGTGTGCGACGTGACGACGTCCGGGCGTGCAAGAACCCGCACCTGACGATCACCAAGGTCGGCGACCGAGTCGACGTACGACGCAGGTCGGCGAGGTCATCCACTACACGATCGTGGCGACCAACACCGGCAACACGACGCTCGCGGCGATCGACGGTCACCGATCCGAACGGCGCTGGTCTGACCGTGCACGCCGGCGAACGGTTCGTCGTTGGCTCCGGTGCGACGATGACCTGCACGGCCAGCCACACGATCACGCAGGCCGACCTCGACGCAGGCCACTACCTCGACCACGGCGTGTGTCGATGACGGTGCCGGCGGGGCGACGCAGCCGTGTGCCAGCGTCGACACCCCGGGCACGCCGCCGGTGAAGGGTCACATCTTCCACACCGGCGTGACGTGCAGCGACTTCGTCTCGAACAATCCGAGCGACGAGCTCGACAGACGGCGACTACAGCGTCAAGAGCGGCAAGGTCAACCAGGTCAACCCGGGCGTGATGTTCTACTACATCAGCATCACGGCACCCTCGGCGAGCTTCACGGTCAACGTGACGCAGTCGAACGACAAGGGCTGGAAGCCGATCCCGGTTCAGGCCACAACCAGATCATCCTGTACGAGCTCGAACTGCGCCAAGAGCAACAAGGGAACGTCGTCGTACAACGCGACGACAGGGACGGCGACGCTCACGGTGACCGGAGCGACAGCAGGTGCGACCTACATCGTCGGAATCAAGTACAGCCTGAGCGGCCTCGGCGGGCAGTCCGTCAGCTCGCCGTTCCCGACGGTGACGTACAGCTTCGCGACGAACTTCAACGGCGGCAGCGCCATCGCCTCCAGCGGAGACACGATCGTCCTTTCCCCGAAGCCTTAAGGGAAAGCCGAATCGGATCGACCTCGATGGGAGGCCCGGCAACGGGCCTCCCATCGGCATCTGGAGCCGACAGAACCGAACGGCGAGATCCGCGGACAGGTCAAGCTCGGCCCAGGAGCAGGCGAACCTTAACCTCGCGGCTCTGTACGAAGGCCCGATCCTGATCTATCTTCAAAGTGTGGTGGCAGCGGCGAATCGCCCCACGCGGAACTGACTGACGAGAGGGAGAGAGGGTCACATGAGGAGACGGACTTGGAGGGCGGCTTTGTCCGTCGCGACCGCCACGACGCTTGCGGCTACGACCGGGGCGGCGTTCGGCGGCACTGCGGAGACGCTCAAGCTGTCGGCGAAGATGGACGCGCGTCAGGTCGTCCCGCAAAAGCCGAAGGGGAACGTCGCGCGCGCGACGGGAACGTTCACCGGGACGTTGTCAGGCAGCGGTTCACGCCGCACGCTCTCGTGGAAGATCACGTACAGCAAGCTCGACAAGCCGAGTATCGTCGTCGCCGACATCCACTACGGCAAGCGGGGCCGTTTCGGGCCGATCATCGTCCGTCTCTGCGGTCCGTGCAAGGCCGGACAGCAGCAGGGCGTGGTCAAGGTGAAGAGCTCGCTGGGTGCCGGCGATCAAGGCGGGGAATTCGTTCGTCACGCTGATCACCGGCAAGAACCCGAACGGCGAGATCCGCGGACAGATCAAGGCGCGGTAGCCGACGGCGCAGTAGACAGCGAGGGGCCCTTCCGGGCCCCTCGGTCGTTCTCGTGATCGGGCGTTCTCAGCCCGCGGCGTCGAAGCTGGTCGTCGCGAGGTACGTGGTCGCCGGGCTCGCCGGCCTTCCAGGTGAAGAAGTAGAGGTTCGCGACGCAGGACGCCGACCCGCCGGTGGTCAGCCAGATCGAGCCGCGCGTCCGCCGAGCAGGAACGTGTCGGTCGGCGAGCCGGCCTCGCCGTAGACGAGGGCGCCGTTCTGGTAGCAGAGCACCTCGACGCGCGGGTTCTTGACGTTGGTCGGGTAGACGGCCGTGAAGCTCACGGTGCCTCCGAGGTGAGGGGCGGTCTGAGCCAGGCTCGTGCCGCCCTGGTTCAGGGTGATGCTCGAATCGGCATGGGGCGTGCCCTTGCCGAGCGCCGGCGCGGCGAGCACACAGAGCGCGGCGACGAGGCTTCCGAGTACAGCGAGACGGGTGAACATTTCTAGATGACTCCTTCGTTAGTCGGGCCGTCGCGTGCGGTCCGTGCGCGACCTCGATCCGTGGGTCGGCTGAGACGCCGGCGATCTGGATCCCCTGGAAGGGGGATCCGGTGGTTCGCGGCTACGCCAGGCCGGCGATGTCGTCCGGCCGCACCGGCACGCGCGTCAGGTCAAGGCCCGTCGCGTCGCGCAGCGCAGCCGCGATCGCCGCGGTCGAGACGACCGTCGGCGGCTCGCCGACGCCCTTCACGCCGTAGGGCGCGTCGGGCTCGGGATCCTCGACGAGCTCCGAGACGACCGGCGGCATGTCGAGCGTGGTCGGGATCAGGTAGTCGGTGAAGCTCGCGTTCGTGATCACGCCGTCGCGGGTCTGGATCTCCTCCATCAGCGCGAGGCCCAGGCCCTGCGCGGTTCCGCCCTCGATCTGGCCCTCCACCGCCTGCGGGTTCAGCGCCTTGCCCACGTCCTGGGCCGTGCCGATCCAGACCACACGCGTCAGGCCGAGCTCGACGTCGACCTCGACGATCGCCTTCATCGCTGCGCACGCGAAAGCCACGTGCGCCGGCCCGCCCGTCACCTGACCCGTCTCCGGGTCGAGCGCGTTGGTCGGCCGGTGCCGGTACACGCGCTCGACGTCGACCTCGCCGCCGCCTTGCCGGTCGCGCTCCTCCAGAGCCGCGCGGCACGCGTCGCGCACGGCGCCCGACGCCATCCACGTCATCCGCGAGGCCGAAGCCGAGCCGGACGACCGCACCTCGGCGGTCGTGCCGGGAGCGAGGTGGACGCGGTTCGTGCCGAGCTCGGTGCGCGCGACCTGGAGGATGACGCTCGACACCCCCTGGCCGACCTCGGCCGCCGCGCAGTGCACCTCGGCAGAGCCGTCCTCGAACAACCGGACGCGGGCCGCGCAGAAGTCGTCGAAGCCCTCCGAGTAGCAGAGGTTCTTGAAGCCGACCGCGAAGCCGACGCCGCGTCGGACGCCTTCGCCGCGGGTCGTGTTGCCGGCGCCGCCGGGCAGCCGGATCGCGTCGCGCGGCAGTTCCTCCGCCTCCGGCTCCGGGAGGGCCGCTGCGCGCCGGATCACCTCCGCGACGGGCAGCGACCCGGTGATCGGCTGGCCCGTCGGCAGGACGTCTCCCGGCCCGAGCGCGTTCCGCAGCCTCAGCTCGACCGGATCGATCTCGAGCGCGGCGGCGAGCTTGTCCATCTGCGCCTCGGCGGCGAAGCACGTCTGCACCGCACCGAAGCCGCGCATCGCGCCGCACGGCGGATTGTTCGTGTACACGCACGTCGACTCGATCAGCGCGTTCGGGACGCTGTAAGGGCCGCAGGCGAACGACGCGGCGTTCGACGTCACGGCGGTCGAGCTGGACGCATACGCGCCGCCGTCCAGAAGGATGCGCATCCGGACGTTCACGAGCCGCCCGTCGCGCGTCGCGCGGTGCTCGGCCCAGATGCGCGCAGGGTGGCGGTGCACGTGGCCCGTGAACGACTCCTCGCGGTTGTAGACCATCTTCACGGGCCGGCTCGTGTGCAGCGCGAGCAGCGCCGAGTGGATCTGCATCGAAAGATCCTCGCGCCCGCCGAACGCTCCGCCGACACCGGCCAGGTGGATTCGCACCTGCTCCTCGGGAAGCCCGAGGCACGGCGCGACCTGCTCGCGGTCGACGTGCAGCCACTGCGTCGCGACGTAGATGTCGACGCCGCCCTCGCCGTCCGGCACCGCGAGCCCCGACTCGGGGCCGAGGAACGCCTGATCCTGCGAGCCCAGCGTGTAGACGCCGCTGACGCTGACGTCTCCCGCGGCCTCGGGATCGCCGTGCTGGATCAGCATGGTGCGGACGACGTTCGGCCGCGGATCGTCCTTGTAGCCCTGGTTCGCCGTCGGCCGGTCGGGATGGAGCCACTCCGACTCGGTCGCACGCTCGGGATCCGCGACCGGCTCGAGCGGCTCGTACGCGACGACGATCCGCTCCGCCGCGCGCCGGGCCTGCTCGGGATGGTCGGCCGCGACGACCGCGACGGGCTCGCCGAAGTAGCGCACGCGGTCGATCGCCAGCACCGGCTGGTCCGCGAACTCGAGTCCGTAGGTCTTCTTTCCCGGAACGTCCGCGTGCGTGAGCACCGCGTGGACGCCCGGAAGCGCGAGCGCCGCGGCCAGGTCGATCGACAGGATCCGCGCGTGCGCGTGCGGGCTGCGCAGCGTGTGTCCCCAGAGCATCCCCGGTGCCGACAGGTCGCTCGCGTACGCGAACTCGCCGGTGGTCTTCGGCGTTCCGTCGGCGCGCTTGACGCTCTCGCCGATGCGGCCGACGACGAGCTCGCGCCCGCGCGGGATCCGCAGGACCTCGCTCACCGGCTCGCCGCCGCCAGCCGGACCGCGTCGAAGATCTTCTGGTAGCCGGTGCAGCGGCAGAGGTTCCCGGAGAGCGCCTCGCGGATCTCGTCCTCGCCAGGGTCCGGAGTGCGCTCGAGCAGCGCAGCGGTCGCGACGACCAGCCCGGGCGTGCAGAAGCCGCACTGCACCGCACCCGCGTCCACGAACGCCTGCTGCACGGGATGAAGCGTCCTCGCCGGCGCCGAGGCCTTCCACGGTGACGACGTCGTGGCCGTCCGCCTGTGCCGCGAGCACCAGGCACGCGCACACGAGGTCGCCGTCGAGGAAGACGGAGCACGACCCGCACTCGCCCTGCTCGCACGCGTTCTTCGAGCCGGGCAGCCCGAGCCGCTCGCGCAGCGCATAGAGCAGGCTCTCTCCTTCCCAGACGTCGGTCTCGAGCCGCTCCCCGTTGACGTTGACCTCGATCCTCATACGGCGAGACACCTCTCGAGCGCGCGGCGCGTGAGCACGCGCAGCGCGTGTCGCGCGGTAGGCCGCCGTGCCGCGAACGTCGTCGATCGGGCTGGCCGCGTCGGCAACGCGGTCGGGAAATGCGTCCGCGTCGGCCAGCGGAGCGACGACGAGCCCGGCGACGGGACCGGCGGAGCCGAAGGAGGCGCGCAGCTCGTCGCGCTCGCGGTCGACGCAGAGCGCGAGCGAGCAGACCGCGATCACCATCGCGTTCCGCGGCCCGACCTTCATGAACGTCTGCGTCCCGCCGCTCGGCCGGACGAGCACGGCCGCGATCAGCTCGTCCTCTGCGAGCGCGTTCCGCTTCGGGCCGACGAGGAAGTCCGTGAGCGGCAGGCGGCGCGTCCCGCGCGTGCTCGCCACCTCGATCTCGGCGCGCTCGACGAGGAGCGGCGGGAGCGCGTCGCCGGCGGGCGACGCCGTGCCGAGGTTGCCGCCGATCGTGCCGCGGTTGCGGATCTGCGGCGAGCCGACAGTCCGCGACGCCTCGGCGAGCGCCGGCAGCGCCGCGCGCAAATCCCGCATCGCCTCGGTGTACGTGAGCGACGCGCCGAGGCGCAGCGAGCCGTCGTCGCGCGCCCAGCCCTTCAGCTCCCTCACCTCGTTCAGGTTCAGCAGCGTGCCCGGCCGCCGGCGGTCGAAGTTGAGCTCGACCATGACGTCGGTGCCGCCCTCGATCGGGAGCGCGTCGGGCCGCTCGGCCTTCAGCGTGAGCGCCTCGTCGAGGCTGCGCGGCGTGAGCACGTCCACGACGCAGAAGCGTACTCGGGACCAGGTCCCTCGACATGTCGACGGACCTGGTCCCAAACTACGCGGATGTCCGCCCAACTCGCACGGCGCCTCGCGGTCGCACGCGGCGACGAGCCGGCCGACGTCGTCGTCCGCGGCGGCAGGGTGCTCTCGGTCTTCACGCGCGAGTGGCTCGAGGTGGACGTCGCAGTCGCGGACGGGTGGATCGCAGGCCTCGGCGCGTACGACGGCGAGGAGATCGTCGACGCCCGCGGCAAGTACGTCGTTCCCGGGTTCATCGACGCGCACATGCACATCGAGTCGTCGAAGCTCCTGCCCCACGAGTTCGCTCGCCTCGTGCTCCCGCTCGGGCACGACAGCCGTCGTCGCCGATCCGCACGAGATCGCGAACGTGCTCGGCACGGACGGCGTCCACTGGCTGCTCGACGCGTCGGCTCGGATTCCGCTCGACGTCTACTTCATGGCGTCGTCGTGCGTCCCCGCGTCGAGCTTCGAGTCGCCGCGGCGCCCGCTCGGCGAGGGAGACCTCGAAGCGCTCCTGCGCCGCCGCCGCGTGATCGGCCTCGCAGAGATGATGAACTTTCCGGGCGTCGTCGCCGGCGACGAGACCGAGCTTGCGAAGCTCGCGCTCGCGACGCATGTCGACGGCCACGCGCCCGGCGTGCTCGGCCGCGAGCTACAGGCGTACGCGGCGGCGGGGATCCGCTCCGACCACGAGGCCTCGACCGTCGACGAGGGACGCGAGCGGCTCCGGGCGGGGATGTGGCTGCTCATCCGGGAGGCGTCGGCCGCGCGGAACCTGCACGCGCTCCTGCCGCTGGTTCAGGAGTACGGCCCGCACCGGATGGCGTTCTGCACGGACGACCGCGAGCCCGAGCACGTCGCGGAGGACGGCCACATGAACGCGATCGTCCGTGATGCGGTCGCGTTCGGGATCTCGCCGGAGGACGCCCTCGTGATGGCGTCTCACAATTCCGGCGGCGTACCACCGGCTCGACCACCTCGGCGCGATCGCTCCGGGGAGGCAGGCAGATCTGCTGGTGCTCGGCGACCTGGCCGAGTTCGTTCCGGAGATCGTGCTCAAGCGCGGGCAAGCCGGTCGACGAGATCCCGCTCGCGGCGGTGCCCGACTGGGTGCGCCACACCGTGCGGATCGGCGCGCTCGGGCCCGAGGTCTTCCGGATCCCGTGGAAGGGAGGCGCGGCGCGCGTGATCGGGCTCGTGCCCGGTCAGATCATCACGGAGTCGCTCGTCGACGAGCCCACCGTGCGCGGCGGCGAGGCGATCGCCGACCCCGAGCGCGACCTCGCGAAGGTCGCCGTGATCGAGCGACACCTCGGCACCGGGCGCATCGGCCTCGGCTTCGTGCGCGGGCTGGGGCTGAAGGCGGGCGCCCTCGGCACGACGCTCTCGCACGACGCGCACAACGCAGTCGTGGTCGGCGTCGACGACACGTCGATGGCGTTCGCCGTCCGCAGGCTGGCGAACATCGGCGGCGGGATCGTCGCGGTCGACGGCGGACGCCTGCTCGCCGAGCTGCCGCTCCCCGTCGCGGGGATTCTCTCGGACGCGCCGCTCGCCGAGGTCGTCGCCGCGAGCGACGCCGTCGTCGCGGCGGCACGCGAGCTCGGCTGCGAGATCGAGGCGCCGTTCCAGTTGCTCGCCTTCCTCGCGCTGTCGGTCATCCCGGCGCTGAAGATCACCGACCGCGGCCTCGTCGACGTCGAGCGGTTCGAGCTCGTGCCCCTTCAGGTCGCATGACGCTGCTGCTCGCGAACGCGCACGTCGTGACGATGGACGACGACGGCACCGAGCATCCCGACGGCTGGGTGCTGATCGCGAACGGGCACGTCGAGGCCGTCGGCGGGAGCATCCCGCCCGAGGCGGCGGAGACCGTCGACCTCGGCGGCGCGGTCGTCACGCCCGGCCTCGTGAACACGCACCACCACCTGTACCAGACGCTCACGCGCGCACGCGCGCAGGAGGCCGACCTCTTCACCTGGCTGCGCGAGCTCTATCCGGTCTGGGCCGGGATCGACGAGGAGTCCGTCTACGCGGCCGCGCGCACCGGCCTCGCCGAGCTCGCGCTCTCGGGCTGCACGACGGTGTTCGACCACCACTACGTCTTCCCGCGTGGGACGAGCGGCCTGATCGAGGCGGAGGTGCGCGCGGCCCGCGAGCTGGGCGTGAGGATCGTGGCGTCGCGCGGCTCGATGGACCTCGGCGAGTCGGACGGCGGGCTGCCGCCGGACTCCCTCGTCGAGGAGCGCGACGCGGTGCTCGCCGACACCGAGCGGCTCGCCTCCCTGCAGGACGACGACGGGCTCGTGCAGATCGCCGTCGCGCCGTGCTCGCCGTTCTCGGTCACCGGCGACCTGATGCGCGAGTCGGCGGAGCTCGCGCGGCGGCTCGGCCTGAAGCTCCACACCCATCTCGCCGAGACCGTCGAGGAAGAGGCGTACTGCCGCGAGCTGTACGGCTGCCGCCCCGTCGAGTACCTGGAGCAGCTGGGCTGGATCGAGTCGGATGTCTGGTGCGCGCACTGCGTCCACCTGAACCGCGACGACATCGCGACCTTCGCCGACGGCGGCGTCGGCGTCGCCCACTGCCCGACGTCGAACATGCGGCTCGGCGCCGGGATCGCGCCGACGCGGTCGCTGCTCGACGCCGGCGTGCGCGTCGGCCTCGGCGTCGACGGGACGGCCTCGAACGAGCGCGGCGATCTGTTCCTCGAGGTCAAGCAGGCGCTGCTGGTCGCGCGTGCGCGCGGCGGGCCGGAGGCGCTGACGGCCCGTGACGCTCTGCGCCTCGGCACGCGCGGCGGCGCGGCGGTGCTCGGCCGCGACGACATCGGCTCGCTCGAGACCGGGAAGCGCGCGGATCTTGCGGTGTGGCGCACCGACGGCCTCGAGCTCGCCGGCGCGAGCGATCCGGTCGGCGGGCTCGTCCTCTCGGCGCCGCACCGGGTCGACCGCCTCTACGTCGGCGGCGAGGAGGTCGTTCGCGACGGACGGCTCGTGCACGCCGACGAGGAGGAGATCGCGCGGCACCACCGGGCGCAAGCTGAGAGATTCCTCCTGTGATCTCGACGCACGTCCTCGACACCGCGCGCGGCGAGCCTGCAGCCGGTGTCCGCGTCGAGCTCTACCGGGGCGACGAGCTCGTCGCATCGCACGAGACCGATGACGACGGCCGCATCCGCGAGCTCGCCGACGTCGGGCCGGGTGTGTACCGGATCGTCTTCCATCCGCCGTCGCCGTTCTTCCGCCGCGTCGAGCTCGAGCTCGACGCTGGGCGACCGGGACTATCACGTGCCGCTGCTCGTCTCCCCGTTCGGGTGCGCGACCTACCGCGGAAGCTGAGCGTCGAGGAGCTCGCCGAGTTGTTCAGCGGACGCACCGCGTTCGTCGAACGGCTCGCGGAGCTCGAGGATCCGCTCGTTCGTGCCGACGAGGTCGCGCGCGGCCTGACGGACGAGGAGAAGCTCGAGGCCGTCGAGACGCATCCGCGAATCGGCGAGCCCTCGCCGGAGCAGCGCGGCGCCGAGCCGAGGGTCCTGGCCGAGCTCGCCGTGCTGAACTGCGCGTACGAGGACCGGTTCGGCTTCCGCTTCATCGTCTTCGTGAACCGGCGCTCGCGGGCCGAGCTCGTTCCGGTGCTGCGCGAGCGACTCCGTCGGACGCGCGCGCAGGAGCTCGACACGGCGCTGGGCGAGCTGATCGCGATCGCGAAGGACCGATGGTCGCAGCGGTAGATCCCTACCTGATCGACTGGCTCGACCTCTCGTTTCGCTTCCTCCATGTGATCGCGGCGATCGTCTGGATCGGGACGTCCTTCTACTTCGTCGCGCTCGACAACCACCTGCGCCCTCCGGCGGACGAGCGCGACGGCGAGCGCGGCGTCGGCGGCGAGTCGTGGGAGATCCACGGCGGCGGCTTCTACCGGATCGAGAAGTTCCGCGTCACGCCGCCGTCGATTCCCGAGCCGCTGCACTGGTACAAGTGGGAGGCCTACACGACGTGGCTGTCGGGCTTCGCGCTGTTCACCGCCCTCTACTACCTGCGGCCGCGCACGTATCTGATCGACCCGAGCGTCGCCGACATCTCGCCGGCGGTGGCGATCGCCGCGAGCATCGGCCTGCTCGTCGTCGGCTGGCTCGTCTACGACCTTCTCTGCCGCACGGTCGCTCGGCGCAGCGAGGCTGCGCTCGGCGTGTGCGTGCTCGCGCTCGTGGTCTTGACGGCGTACGGCGTCTCGCACCTGCTCGCGCCGCGGGCCGCGTACCTCCAGGTCGGCGCGATGCTCGGCACGATCATGGTCGCGAACGTCTTCTTCGTGATCATCCCCGCGCACTGGGAGCTGATCCGCGCGAAGGAGGCCGGCCGCGAGCCCGATCCGGCCGCCGGCGCGCGCGGCAAGCAGCGGTCGGTGCACAACAACTACCTCACGCTGCCGGTGCTGTTCGCGATGCTCTCGAACCACTTCGCGTTCACGTACACGCACGCGCACGCGTGGCTCGTGCTGGTCTGCTTCATGGTGATCGGCGCGGCGATCCGGCACTTCTTCAACCTGCGCCACCAGGGACGGAACCTCTGGGCGATTCCGGTCGTCGCGGCGCTCGCGCTCGTCGGTCTGGCGTTCTGGCTGCAGCCGCCCGAGACGTCGTCGTCCGCGGCCGGCGCGACGGTGGCGTTTGCGCGCGCGCAGCGGATCGTGTCCGAGCGGTGCGTGCCGTGCCATTCGCAGCACCCGACGCAGCCGGGCTTCTCGTCACCGCCCGCCGGAGTCGCGTTCGACACACCCGGCCAGATCAAGGCGGAGGCGTCGGCGATCGAGCAGCTCGCCGTCGTCCTGAAGTTCATGCCGCTCAACAACGCGACGCACATGACGCAGGCGGAGCGCGATGCACTCGGCGCGTGGATCCGTCAGGGTGCGAACATCCCCTGATGCTGCACATCGCCGTTTCCGGATTCGAGCTCGCGGCGCGCCTCGAGGAGGACGCGGCGCCGCAGACGGTGGCCGCCTTCCGCCGGCTTGCTGCCGCTCGAGTCGCGGATCATCCACGTCCGCTGGAGCGGCGAGGGCGGCTGGATCCCGTGGGGCGACCTCGACCTCGGGCATCGGCCCCGAGAACGCGACGTGCTACCCGAATCCGGGCGAGCTCGTCATCTATCCGGGCGGCGTCAGCGAGGCCGAGCTGCTCCTCGCCTACGGGTACGTGGCCTTCGCGAGCAAGGCCGGCGCGCTGGCGGGCAACCACTTCGCCACGGTCGTCGACGGGAACGAGCACCTGCGCGAGATCGGCCGGCGCCTGCTCTGGGACGGCGCGCAGGAGATCGTCTTCAGCGAGAGCTGAACGCCTCTCGGCGTCCTCGAGCGTCAGGCGACGGCGAGTCGTCGCAGCGTCTCGGTGAGCGCGTCGACGGCGAGTGCGATGTCCTCGTCTGATGTGAGCTCGTCCGGCGAATGGCTGGCCCCGCCGTTCAGGCTGCGGACGAAGAGCATCGCGGTCGGAATCCCCGCGGCCGCGAGCACCATCGCGTCGTGGCCGGCGCCGGAGACGAGCCGCGGAGCGTCCGGCAGCAACGCGCTCAACGCCTCGAAGGGCGCGCCGCTCATCGCCACCGGCTCGAGCCGGGACGTCGGCTCGAAGCCGATCGCCGACACGAGCTCGTCGAGCAGCTCCGCGCTCGGCGCGCGCGCGTCGACCGACACCGTCACCCGCGCGGGGACGACGTTCACCGCATTCGGCTCGACGGCCACGTAACCCACCGTTGCGACGGCGCCGTCGCGAGGACAGCTGCCGACGTGCAGCACGAAGCGCGCCGCCTTCACGAGAGCGTCGTCGCGCGCGTCCATCGGCGTCGTGCCCGCGTGGTCGGCGCGCCCCTGGAAGACCACGGCCCCGCGCGCCTGGCCCGCGATCGCCGTGACGACCCCGACCGGCTCGCCCGCGCGCTCCAGCACGGGCCCCTGCTCGATGTGCAGCTCGACGAACGCGTCGGGCCGCTCCGTGAGCTGCTTGCTCCCGAGCGGTCCGGTCTCCTCGGCGCGGAAGGCAACCACCGCCAGAGCCGCCTCCGGAAGCCGCTCGGCCGCCTCGATCCCGGCGAGGACGCCGAGCACGCCGTCGTACCGCCCGCCGTTCGGTACCGAGTCGAGGTGCGAGCCCGTCCAGACGCGGGCTGCGCCGCGCCGGCCGATCAGGTTCCCGGCGGCGTCGACCTCGACGGCGAGCCCGGCCTCCGCCATCCAACCGGCGGCGAGCGCGTGCGCCTCGTCCTCCAGCGGCGAGTAGCCCGGCCGGTGCGCGCCGATCGCGTGGATCTGCTCGATCCGCTCGAGGATTCGCATCAGGGGGAAGTCTGCGGGCACGAAGTTGAAGCGCGTCGTCCCGAGGAGCCCGGTCGAGGAGACGTCGAGCCGGCAGGTTCGGCGACCCGGAAGCGCATGCGCCGGCAGGTCGAGGTTCACGTACCCCGCCTTCGGCTTGTCGAGGTCGAGGTGGTAGAGCCGGAAGGGCCGCCGATTCTGCCGGATGACGACGTCCTCTTTCTCCTTCGGGATCAGCGTCAGCGCCCACGTGCCCTTGCGGCAGTCGTACGCGATCAGCGTGCCGCGCTCGTGTCCGTAGATGTCGCCGCCGGCGTGAAGCCCGAGCGTGCGCGTGAGCATCCGCGGCGGCGGCGCGAGGCGCCAGCGGCGCAGGCCCTCCTGCCCCGGGATGAGCTGCGCGATCTCCGCGACCGGTTCGCCCTTGCACCGTGTAGCTCGACGGCAGGATGGCGTCGTCGTCCGAAACGTCGATGCGCCCGTTCGCGCGCAGCCCGAGCGGATGCTGCGGCGCCGGCCCCGGGCAGCGTCGTGTCGCCGAGGATCGCGACGTGGCGGATGCTGCGGTTCCAGAAGAGCGCCTGCCACACGGCCGGCCAGTCGCGGTTCCCGTCGTAGACGTAGGTCGCGGACCGACCCTCCGCTGCCGCGTCGAGCCAGCGCGGCTCGCGGCCGACCAGGATCGCGCGCGCCCGCCGCGCCTGGTCGATCACCTCGCGCGCCGACGACACCGAGCCGGCGACGCCGAGCGCCAGCAGCGTGACCGGCAGCACGACGCGCAGCCGGTGCGGCACGAAGACGAACGCGGCGCACGCGATCGCGGCGACGACGAGGACGACTGCCGTCAGCACTCGCGCCGACGTCGCGCGCTCGAGATGCCACAGCGGGACGAGCGTGACCGCGTCGAAGAGCGCGCGGTAGGTGACGAGCTTCCCGAACGGCAGCGCGGCCAGGGCGGCGAGCGCGACTCCCGCCACGACGATCCTCGACCGGCGGCCGCCGACCTCGGCGCGCGCCGAGCCAGACGGCGAAGCACACGAGCAGGCTCGGGACGACGCAGAGAAGATCGCGCTCGGCCAGTTGCCCCACGTGCGCGGACGCGAAGATCCCCACCTGCACGATCAGCCCGGCCGTCAGGGCGATCGCCGTCGCGACCGTCGCGCGTCGCGCAGCGTCCTGCTTCGCCGCGCAGCGCTGCGTCCGCGCCGAGCGCGAGCAGCGCGCACACGGGAATCACGCCGGTCGTCAGCACGAGCGCGCCCGCGTGGTACAGGATGAACCGGCCCGCGTCTCCCGTGCTGTACGTCGCGGCGGCCACGCTCTCGTACGCGCCGAACGCCGGCTCGCCCCGGAGCACCTGCACGAGCAGTCCCGCCGCGACGGGCAGCAAGGCCGCGACGAGCACCGGCACGCTCGCGCACGAGTCGCGTCCGCGACCGCGCGAAGATCGCGTCGAGGAGCACCGCGAGCACGATCGCCGGCAGCAGGACGAGTGCCTGGAGCCGAGTCAGGGCCGCGAGCGTCACGGCAGCCGCGAGCACGGCCGCGCGCGCTCCACGACGGCACGGCGATCGCGCGAGCGGCCGCCCACGCCGCGAGCGTGAAGACCGGGTAGAAGACGACCTCGCTCATCACGAGCCCCGAGTAGGCGAGCCCCGGCACGGCGAGCGTGAGGGCGGCCGCGACAGCGCCTCGTCTTCGGCCGGCGACGGACCGCGCCCAGAAGTAGACCGGCACGGCGGCGAGGGACATGACGAACGCGAGGAACGGCTTCAACAGCGCGTAACCCGAGCTCGAGGTCGTGCAGGCTCAGGAACGGCCCGACGAGGAGCGGCACCGTGAGGCTGTAGAACGGCGTCGGCCCGCCGAGGATCGCCAGTGAACCGTGTCGGTAGAGGCCCTGGCCGAGCAGCGCGTAGACGGTCTCGTCGGGCGAGATCCAGGGGCCGCGCACCTTGCTCCCCGCGAAACCGTGGAGCGCCGTCGAGAGCGCGATCAGCCGGTCAGGATCGAGCCACGGCGCGAGGTCTCGTCGCGTGACGGCTCTAGGCAATGTGCGCGCCCCGCGACGCGACGCGCAACTGCAGGACGCGTGCGTCCGCGAAGCGTGCGGCGAGCTCGGCACGCACGTCTCGACCTGTTCGTCCCGCGCCCAGACGATCACCGTCGGCCCCGATCCGGAGAGCGTCGCGCCGATCGCGCCCGTCGGGAGGTCGCTCGCGCACCGCGGCGAGCACCGGCGCGTTCGGAGCGCGATACGGCTCGTGCAGCTCGTCGTGGAGCGACGCTTCGAAGAGCTTCGCGATCCTGCGACGCGAACGCCGCGCCGAGGAGCGCCGCGCGCGCGACCGTCGAAGCGGCGGCCGCGTGCGGGATCTGCTCCGGCAGCGACGCTCGAGCTGCGGCCGTCAGCACGCGGCGTCTCCGGGATGACGGCGACCGGGACGAACGGCAGCGTGTCGGCGAGGCGCGCGATGTGGCAGTCCCACGTGAGGCAGACACCGCCGGCGAGCGCTGGCGGCGAGGTTGTCCGCGTGCCCCTCGAGCGGGACGCCGAGCTCGAGGAGCCGCTCCGGGTCGAGGTCGTCGCCGTTCGTCGCGGTCGCGGCGGCGAGGCCGAGCGCGATGATCGACGCGCTCGAGCCGAGCCCTCGCTCGCGCGGGATGCTCACGGCGAAGTCGAAGGCGAGGCCGGTCGGGTCCGCGAGCAGCGAGTACGCCTGCACGCCGAGGTGGTCGCGATCCGGCTCGCCGCCCTCGCTGACGGTCGAGCTCGTTCCAGAGGTCGAGCGCCGCCGCCGCACAGTCGAAGCCCGGCCCGATGTTCGCGGTCGACGCGGGCGCGCGCACGCGAACGGGAAGCGTCAAGCCAGGCTCTCCACGATCCCGATCGCGTCGGCGTCGACCTCGACCGCCGGCGTCGGCGATGCGCTCCACGGCGTCGGGATCCTTGAGCCCGTGCCCGGTGACGACGACGACGACGGTGCCGGAGGCTCCGACCTTCGCGACCGCGGCGAGCCCCGCGGCGCTCGCCGGCTCGCAGAACACGCCTTCGCGCTCGGCGAGCTGCTGCCACGCGACGACGATCTCGTCGTCCGTGAGCGGGACGACCGCGCCGCCCGAGTCGCGGATCGCCGCCTCGGCCTGCGCGCGGTGGGCCGGGATCGACGATGCGGATCGCCGACGCGAGCGTCTCGTGTCGCTGCGCGGCCGCGCCGGCGATGAAGCGCGGCATGCCGGCGCCCCATTCGTCGAACCCGCGCGAGTAGGCGCGCGTGTTGCCGCCGCCGCCGTAGGGGAGCGCGAGCACGTCCGGCACGCTGCCGAGCTCCTCGGCGATCTCGAACGCGGCCGTCTTCTGTCCCTCGATGCGGTCGGGGTTGAGCGAGTTCACGAGCACGTACTTGCCCGGTCTCGGCCGAGCGCCTGCGCCGCGCGCAGCGACTGGTCGAACGTTCCGCGCACCTGGACGAGCCGCGCGCCGACCGCCCGCGCCTGCGCGAGCTTGCCGAGCGCGACCGCTCCCTGCGGGCAGCAGGATCTCCGCCGAGCAGGCCGGCGCGCGCCGCGTACGCCGCCGCCGACGCGGCCGTGTTCCCGGTCGACGCGCAGATCACGCCGGTCGCGCCCGCGGCGACCGCGCGCGACACCGCCACGGTCATCCCGCGGTCCTTGAACGAGCCCGTCGGGTTCATGCTCTCGAGCTTCAGCCACAGATCGACGCCCAGCTCCTCGGAGAGGACGTCGGCGTGCATGAGCGGCGTCGAGCCCTCGTAGAGCGAGACGACGGGATCGCCGGGCCCGATCGGCAGGCGGTCGCGATAGCGCTCGACGAGCGGGATCACGTCACGTCCAGCCGAGGCCGGTGACGCCGCGGGACGAGATCACCGGCATCGAGGTCGGCGGCGAATGCGTCTCCGGCAGCTCCGCGATCTCGGCGAGCGTCGCCTCGACGTCGCCGCCGCGCGCCTCGTGCGTGACGATGTGCAGCACCGCGCCGCCGTCGCCCTGCTGCTGGACGAGCCGCGCGATCGAGACGTCGTGCCGCGCGAGTCGCTCCGCGATGTGCGCGAGCACGCCGGGCTGGTCGGCGACCTCGACTCGGAAGTAGAACGGCGAGCGAAGGTCGCCGCGCGGGAGCCGCTCGAGCGTGCGCCAGCACGCGTCGTTCTGGAGAAAGCCCGTGCCCGTCGTCCCGACGACGGAGATCATGTCCGCGACGATCGCCGACGCCGTCTCGAGGCCGCCGGCGCCCGGCCCCTCGAGCGTGATCTCGCGGATCGCGTCGCCCTGGAGCATGACCGCGTTGAACGGCCCCTCGACCGCGGCGAGCGGATGGTGCCGGTCGACGAGCGACGGCTGGACGCGAACGTCGAGCTTGCCGTCGACGAGCGTGGCCGAGCCGATCAGCCGCACCGTCATCTCCATCTCGCGCGCGGCCCGCACGTGCTCCTGCGTCACGCCCTCGATCCCCTCGAACTCGACGTCGTCGAGCGTCGTGCGCGAGCCGAACGCCACCGTCGCGAGGATCGCCATCTTCGCGGCGGCGTCGGCGCCGTTGACGTCCTCGGTCGGGTCCGGCTCCGCGAAGCCGAGACGCTGCGCCTCCGCCAGCGCGTCCGGGTACTCGGCGCCGTTCTCCATCTGCGACAGGATGAAGTTGGTCGTCCCGTTGACGATGCCGAGGACGCGGTGGACGTTCGCGACGACGAACGACTCGCGCAGCACCTTGATCACGGGGATCGCCGCGCAGACCGACGCCTCGAAGCGCAGCTGCACGCCGCTCTCCGACGCCGTCGAGAAGAGCTCGGCGCTGCGCCGCGCGACGAGCTGCTTGTTCGCCGAGACGACCGGCTTGCCCGCGCGGAGCAGGTCGAGCACGTACTCGCCGGTCGGCTCCAGCCCTCCCATCACCTCCGCGACGAGCGCGATCTCGGGGTCGTCGCGGATCGACGCGAAGTCGGTCGTCAGCACGCCGTCCGCCGGTGCGTGCTCGCGCTCGCGGTCCGGATCGCGGACGAGCGCGCGCACGATCCGCAGCCGGTGCCCGGTCGCGCGCTCGATGTCGTCCGCGCTCTCGGCGAGCAGCCGCGCGACGGCGCCGCCGACGTTGCCGTATCCGAGCAGCGCCACGGGGACGTCGACGGCCATCGGCCAAATCTACAGCGGCAGAAAGGCGAGCGGGCGCGGCGTCAGAGACCGGGCGACTCGGCGAGGCCGAAACGCTCGTGCACGGCCCGCACGGCGCGCTCGACGTCCCCGGCGCGGACGACGCACGAGACGCGGATCGACGAGGTCGAGATGATCTCGATGTTCACGCCTGCGTCGGCGAGCGCGTCGAACATGTCGGCGGCGACACCCGGATGGCTCTTCATCCCCGCGCCGATCAGCGAGACCTTCGCGATGTCCGGGTCGCAGGTGACGCCGGCCGCGTCGATCGCCTGCGCGATGTCGCGGAGGATCTGCTCGGCGTGCGGCACGTCCTCCTTCGGCAGCGTGAACGAGATGTCCGTGTGCCCTTCGGCCGAGACGTTCTGGACGATCATGTCCACGTTCACGCCGGCGTCGGCGAGCGGACGGAAGACCCGCGCCGCGATCCCCGGGCGTGTCGGGCACGCCGCGGATCGTCGCCTTCGCCTCCGACGTGTCGTGCGCGATTCCGGAGATGATCGCGCTCTCGAGCGACTCCTGCTCGTTCACGACGAACGTCCCGTCGTCCGCGGTGAACGACGAGCGAACGTGCAGCGGCACTCCATGGTTCCGAGCGTACTCGACCGCGCGAAGCATCAGCACCTTCGCGCCGCACGCGGCCAGGTCGAGCATCTCCTCGTACGTGACGGTGTCGAGCTTGCGCGCGTCGGGGACGATGCGCGGGTCGGCGGTGAAGACGCCGTCGACGTCGGTGTAGATCTCGCAGACGTCGGCGTCGAGCGCGGCCGCGAGCGCGACCGCCGTCGTGTCGGAGCCGCCGCGGCCGAGGGTCGTGACGTCGAGCGTGGAGGAGACGCCCTGGAAGCCGGCGACGATCGCGATCCGGCCGGCATCGAGCGCCTCGCGCACGCGGTCGGAGCGCATCGCCACGATTCGCGCCCTGCCGTGCGTGGTGTCCGTGTGGATCCCGGCCTGGAGGCCCGTGAACGAGACGGCCTCGCGGCCGAGGTCGTTGATCGCCATCGAGAGGAGCGCGATCGAGATCTGCTCGCCCGCGGTGAGGAGCATGTCGCGCTCCCGCGGATGCGGGTTCGGCGAGACCTCCGCCGCGAGCTCGGCCAGCTCGTCCGTCGTGTCGCCCATCGCCGAGACGACGACGCAGACCTGCGCGCCGGCCTCCGCGCTGGCGACCACGCGGCCGGCGACCCGGCGGATCCGCTCCGGCCCTGCGACCGACGTTCCGCCGTACTTCTGGACGACCAGCGACACGCGGAGACGCTACCCCGTGCCGGCAGTACCGGTGCCAGGCGGCGCATCTGCGGCGGGACGGCCGGCCTGGGCGATCTTCCGGCCGTTGTCCCGCCGCACCGGGCGCCGGCTCTACGTGACGAGCAGGCGGTCGAAGAACGACCGGTAGCGCTGGAGCGCGATGCGCAGATCCTCGGTCGAGACGTCGTCGCCCTGCGCCCACTGGGCCTCGAGCTGCTCGCGCTCCTCGGAGAAGACCGCCGCGAGTCGCTGCATCAGGTCGGCGACGAGAGCGTCCGCCTGCTCGACCGACCGTTGCGGCTCGTCGACGAAGCCAGCCTGAATCTCCTGCCAGCGCGTCGTGAAGCGCTCGGTCTGGTCGGACGCGCAGCAGCGGCTCGCGCGTCCGCGGAGGTCGCTGCGTGGCCGTGATCCGCGTGACCGTTCGCCACGTCGGCCGCATCCGGCTCGGGCCGCCCGCGGTCGCGGTTCTCGTCTGCCGCTCCGGCGAGGTCGCTCGTCGTCAGATCGCGCTCGACGGCCATCTCAGCGCACGACCCGGTCGTTGGACGCGACCTGCGTCGCGATCGCGCGACGTCGGCTCGTCGGCGGCGGGCTCGAGCAGCTCGCTGAACAGCGCGCGGTAGTGGCGCATCGCCTGACGGAGATCCTCCGTCGTGCCCTTGCCGTTCGCGCTCGCCGACGGCGAGCTCGTGCCCCTTGCGGTAGTTCTCGACGACCTGCGGATGGTCGACCGAGACGTCCTCGGCCCGCTGGTCGAAGTCCTGCACCGGGTAGCCACGGTCGCGCATGACGTCCTGGATCAGCGAGTCGCCGGCCGCGACTGCAGCCTGCGGGCTGTCGACGAACTGCGCCTGGATCTTCGTCCACTGCGCCTCGTACCGCTCGCACGCGGCGGCGGAGAGCGGCCTGATGTCGAGCTGCTCGCGGCGCTCGGCGCGCGCGGCCAGCTGAGACTCCGCCTGGCGGCGGTTCTTGCTCCCTTCGATCGTGCGGTCGTACTCCGGCCCGAACTGCTCCTGCAGCTGGTTCGTCTTGCGCTTCGCCGTCATCCTCATGACGATCAGCGCGACCAGGGCGACGGCAGCGACCGCTATCAAGACCCATCCCCAAGCGGGCATGAGCAACCTCCTTGGCTGTCGTGAGTTGGGAACGTGCTCCGGAGTCCCAACGCGAAACGGCCGCCATTGGATGCTGCTGCTCCCGCGGAGACACCGGCTCAGCCCGACGAGGCGGCTTCCGCGGCGCGCTCCCGGCCGGCGTACCGGCGGCTGAACCGGATCGCCTCCCGATACGGGAAGAAATCG
Organism: uncultured Actinomycetes bacterium; assembly: GCA_963708685.1. Taxonomy (GTDB): domain Bacteria; phylum Actinomycetota; class Thermoleophilia; order Gaiellales; family Gaiellaceae; genus DASVFB01. Next base: position 92,091 of record CAVPTP010000004.1, on the reverse strand, counting down.
ACGATCTCGCCCTCGGCCACGCGGCGCTGGCAGTCGCGCCAGAAGTCCGGGCCGAGCAGATCGGCGTGGTGCCGGACGAACGCCTGCCGCACGCGCGCATCGCCGAGCAGGAACGTCCCGAACTCCTCCGGGAAGACGTCGTGCGGGCCGACGCGGTACCAGACCTCCTCGGCCAGCTCGGCCTCGGGCGTCGGCGGCGGCGGAATCTCGCGGAAGACGCAGTCCGTCAGGTACTCGACCTCGTCGTAGTCGTAGAAGAGCACGCGGCCGTACCGCGTCATGCCGAAGTTGCGCCAGAGCATGTCGCCGGGGAAGACGTTCGCGATCGCCAGCTCGCGGATCGTGTCCCCGTACTCGCGGACGGCGTGCTCGAGCCGGTCGGGCGTCGCGTCGGCGAGGTAGAGGTTGAGCGGCGTCTGGCGGCGCTCGACGTAGCAGTGCCTGACGATGACGTTGTCGTCCCGCGACCTCGATCGCCGAAGGAGCCAGCTCGCGCAGCTCGTCGAGCAGCTGGGGCGCGAAGCGCGCGTGCGGAAGCGCGAGGTTCGTGAACTCGACCGTGTGCGCCATCCTCCCGACGCGGTCGACCTCGCGGACGAGGCGGAACTTCGACTCGACCGTCGCGCGGTCGGTGTTCTTGCCCGGCCCGAAGACGTCCCGGATCACCTTGAAGACGTACGGATACGAGGGCAGGTTGAAGACGTGCATGATCATGCCGCGCGTCCCGGGCGCCTCCTCGAAGAGATCCTCGGAGTGGTGGAGGTGGTGCCGCAGGTCGCGGACGAAGAGCGTCTTCCCCTGGCCGGCGAGGCCGATCGCCGTGTAGAGCTCGGAGCGCGGCTTCGTCGGCATGATCGTCTGGAGGAACTGCACGTAGCCAGACGGCACGTCGACGTCGACGAGGAAGTACGCGCGCGAGAGCGAGAAGAGGACGTTGATGCTCTCCTCGTCGAGGAGAACGGCGTCGAGCGCGAGGCGGCCGTCCTCGTCGTGGAGCACCGGCACGACGAACGGCGTCTCGTCGTGGCCGTTGACGATCTTCCCGACGACGTATGCGGCCTTGTTGCGGTAGAACGCCGAGCCGAGCACCTGCACCTGGAAGTTCGTCGCGGGCACGGGCCGCCCGGCCTGATCGGTGAGTGCCCGGACCACGAAGTCGACGTCGCGGCCGAGGTCGGCGAACGGCCTGCTCCAGCCGAAGTCGGCGAAGACCTGGAGCAGCGTCGCGCGAAGTCCGAGCGCGGACGGGTAGTAGGTGCGATACGTCGGCGGGTCGGCCGGGATGTACTCGGTCGAGAGCGCGGCGCGCGAGAAGATCAGGTCGTCGTGGACGTACGTGCGCCGCAGCACGCGCGTCGTCACCGAGTTGAAGAACGTCTCCGCGAGCTCCGGCCGCTTGTGGTCGACGAGCAGGCCGACGTAGCGGAGCTTGGCCTCCTGCCAGGTCGCGTCGCCGACCCGGTGCGCCTCCAGGCCCACTCGGAGTCGCTCGACGTACTCGCTCACGCGCTCGTCGTAGAAGCGGATGCGCTCCTTGACCAGGCGCTGCACCGCCGCCCAGTCGCCTGCGTCGAACCGCCTCTTCGCCTGTGCAGTCGTCTCGCGGAAGAGCCTGTAGTGCCGGTCGAACCCCTCCAGCAGGCTCTCCGCGATCCTCTGCGCGTCCTCCATCGGGCTGACGGTAGCTTTCCCCTTGGAGATGAGCACGACGACCCTCATCCGGGTTCCCGAGGGCGGTGCGAAGGTCGCCCCGGGGCAGCCGGCGCCCGACAACCCGATCGTCCCTTTCATCGAGGGGGACGGAATCGGCGTCGACATCACGCCCGTGATGAAGGACGTCGTCGACGCCGCCGTCGAGAAGTCGTACGAAGGCTCGCGGCGGATCCACTGGATGGAGGTGTACGCCGGCGAGAAGTCGACGCGCGTCTACGGGCCGGACGAATGGCTCCCGCGGGAGACGCTCGAAGCGGTGCGTGAGTACTCGGTCGCGATCAAAGGCCCGATGACGACTCCGGTCGGCGGCGGCATCCGCTCGCTGAACGTCGCGCTCCGGCAGGAGCTCGACCTCTATGTCTGCCTGCGGCCGATCCGCTACTTCCGCGGCGTGCCGAGCCCGCTCAAGGATCCGGCCGGGACCGACATGGTGATCTTCCGCGAGAACACGGAGGACATCTACGCGGGCATCGAATGGGAGGCGGAGTCCGACGGTGCGAGGAAGGTGATCTCGTTTCTCCAGGACGAGCTCGAGGTGCGGAAGATCCGCTTCCCCGAGACGTCGGGGATCGGCGTGAAGCCCGTCTCGCGCGAGGGGTCGGAGCGGCTCGTGCGTCGCGCGATCGAGTACGCGCTCGAGCAGGGCCGAAGCTCGGTCACGCTCGTGCACAAGGGGAACATCATGAAGTTCACCGAGGGCGCCTTCCGCGACTGGGGCTACGCGCTCGCCGCGAGCGAGTTCGGGGCCGAGCCACTCGACGGTGGGCCCTGGATGCAGACCGACGGCGGCCTCGTGATCAAGGACATGATCGCCGACGCGTTTCTCCAGCAGATCCTGCTGCGCCCGCGCGACTACGACGTGATCGCCACGACCAACCTCAACGGCGACTACATCTCGGACGCACTCGCAGCGCAGGTCGGCGGCATCGGCATCGCGCCGGGCGCGAACCTCTCCGACACGGTCGCGTTCTTCGAGGCGACGCACGGCACCGCACCGAAGTACGCGGGCCAGGACAAGGTGAATCCGGGCTCGCTCATCCTCTCGGCCGAGATGATGCTGCGCCACCTCGGCTGGCGCGAGGCCGCAGACCTGATCGTCTGCCTCGATGGAGGCCGCGATCCTCGACAAGCAGGTGACGTACGACTTCGCGCGCCTGATGGACGATGCGACCGAGGTGTCGACGTCCGGGTTCGGCCGCGCGATGATCGAACGCATGTGACGCCGTGCGGCGCGGCCTCCTCGTCCTCGCGATCGCTCTCGTCGCCGGCGCGGTCAGCGGCTCGGCGCCGGGCCAGAGCGACTCGCGCCGCGTCGTCTTCCGTCTGAGCTCGGAAGACTCGTTCGTCGGCGCGAACGACAAGGCTCCCAAGGGTCCGAGCCCCGGCGACACGGCCGTCTCGAAGGGTGTCCTGCGGAACGAGGTCGCGCAGTTCGGAAAGCCGGCGGGCGCGATCGTCGGCCGCGACAGGGCCACGTACACGATCGTCTCGACCTCGGTCTACAAGATCGACGGCGTCGCGACGCTGCCCGGAGGGACGATCGTCACCCGCGGGCGAGTCCGCCAGATTGCGTCGACCGGCGCGGTCGCACCGATCACCGGCGGCACCGGCCGGTACGCGCACGCGCGCGGCACGATCACCGGGACCTCGGCGGGCGGCACCGCCACCGGCGCGATCCGGACGACGAACGTCTACCGGCTCACGCTGCCGTAGCTTCCGGGCGACGCCGTCGAGACGACGCCGCCCGGAAGCGCGGGCGCTACAGCTCGAGCGAGAGCCGCTTGAGCAGCGTGGCGTTCGCGCTGGTGATCGACTTGCCGGTCTGGGCGTCGATCTGCTTGCGGTAGGCCGCCAGGTTGTTGTCCCGCTTCTTCGTGTCGCCGGCCGCGTCCGCGGCCGCCGCGGTGACGAGCTTGTCGCACAACGACTGCGCGACATCGGCCTTCGTGACGAGCGTCCTGGTCAGGTCGCACAGGCTGGCGAAGGTCACCGTCACCCGAACGGTCGCGGTGTACGGCGTGACGCCGCCGTCCTTGTCCTCGATCTGGCCGCGGACCGTGCGCGTGCCCGTGGTGGTCGTGGGACACGACCGCGACGAGCTTGCGGTGAAGGCGCCGTAGCCGGATCCGTCGCCGCAGTCGAACGCATACGTAAATCCGGCCGCGGTGTCCGCTGAGGAAGGATCGGCGGGATTCGTCAGCGAGAGCGTGAAGCTGAACCCGGCGGGAGCGGTCGCCGGCGCGTTGAACGTGGCGGTCGGCGCCTCGTTCGTGACGGTCACCGTCGCGGAATCGGTGTCAGTCCGCCCGGCCGGATCCGTCACCTGCACCTTGACCGTCGGCGAGGCTGGGCCGTCGTCGGCGGAGAAGGGCACGTTCTGCCCCGCAGTCTCGAACGACCCGTTGCCGTCGAGATCCCAGGCGTACAACAGCGGGCCGCCCTCGTCGTCGTGGCCGGTTGCCGTCAATGTGACGGTGCCGCCCTCCGCGACCGAGTAAGGCCCGCCTGCGAACACCGTCGGCGCAGCGTCGAGCTCGATGCGCACGACCGACGGGTCGTGATCGGACGCCTGGTCGGCGAACTCCGCGTTCACGTGCACCGGGTCGAACGTCAGCGGCTTCGCGGCGAGCGCATCGCTGACGAGGATGTGGTCGAGCGTCTGCGAGTTGCCCTCGAAGACGTAGCTGTAGCGCTCGTTCTCCGGCAGCGTGTCCATCAGGTCGTGGAGCACGCCGTTCTCGAGGATGGCCACGGTGTCGGACCACTCGAAGTCGTTCAGGTCGCCGTCGACGACGATGCTCGCGTTCGCGATCCTGCGCGAGGATGTCGGCGACGAAGTCGTGCACGACCTGCGCTTGCTGATGGCGCTGCGTCTCCGAGCTGCGCGTCGGCGGCTGGAAGCGTCCCTCGAGCGGGTCGTCGCCCCCCTTCGAGTTGAAGTGGTTGGCGATCACGAACAGATGGTGGCCGCGGAACATGAACTCGCCGGCGAGCGGCTTTCGGCTCGTCGTCCACGCCGAGTTCGCCGGAGTCGATGCGGCCGGGGCTCGCCGAGAGTTGCGGGCCGGACGGGCCGGAGACCACTGTCGTGTCGACGGTCGAGCCGCCGCCCGCGCGGTCCACGAACGACACGCCGCGGTCGGTGCGGAAGAAGAACACCTGGCGGATGTTCCCGCCCGGCTGGCCGCCGTCCTGGTCGTTCACCGGGTCGATCTCGCGCGTGTCGTAGTTGGGCCCTCCGGCTGCCTGGATGGCAGCGACGAGCTTCGCGATCGTCTGATCCGCAGCGACGATTCCGTTGTCGGTCGCGCCGCTGTTGTCCTGCACCTCCTCGACGGAGATGATGTCCGGGGCCTGCAGGTTGTGCACGACGAGCGAAGCCAGGCGGTCGAACTTCGACTGTGGATCGCTCGGCGCGAGGTTCTCGACGTTGAACGTCGAGACCGCGAGCTCCGTGGAGCCCTGCGGAACCGTGGACTCGGGTGCGACGCCGTCGTGGACGGCGACGGGTGACGTGGTCGCCTCGAGGAAGAAGTTGCCGAAGTTGTAGTCGAGCACGCCGGTGACGCCGCCGAGGTAGTGGTCGCCGACGTTCACGGCCGGGCACCGAGACCAGCGAGTCGTCGACGACGATCCGCTCCGGGTTTCCGTCGTTCGAGCGCAGCAGGACACCGCCGCGCGGCGTGCGGAGGGACGCGTTCGCGCCGTCGTCGCCGACGACCTGTGTCTCGCCGAACGAATTCGTCGGGTCCGACGGCAACGGGATTGTCGACCTGCACGCGCATCCCTTCGAGGCTCTCCCAGAAGTCGAGCCCGTCCGAGGCCGGGTCGAAGACACCGCTCGTCTCTACGTCGCCGAGGGCGTCGTCCTCGATCACCGTGTCGGGCGGGATGCGTCCGCTCGTGCCGGCGACGATCGGCGACGGAAGCGGGTTCCCCGTGGACGTGACGGAGTACGTCGGTGACCCGCTCAGCTCGGTCGTCGTGAGGTTGGCGTTCGCGGCGCCGCCGGGCCTGAATTCCTGCACGCGCCCGTTGACGTGAACCGCGTCGCCCACGGCGGCGGACGCCGTCGTCGTAAAGACGAAGATGCCCTCGGAGGTTGCGTCGTCCGCATCCCAGCCGGCGTCCGGCGCCTCGATCCAGAACCCGCTCGACGAGCGCGCCGTCACGATGCCGTTCGTGGATACGACCTCGCCGCTGCGCGACGAGACGTGCGACGCGCCCTGGATGTCGTGGATCGGGACGAAAGGCCCCTCCACGGCGAGTGCGATCGAGACTGCGCCGGCGCGCGACTGCGCGTCGGTGATCGAGCATGGGAGCGACTTCGAGCCGGGCGTCGTTCCCGGCGCAACGGTTGCCGTGTGCGTGAACGTGTTCGAGCCTCCGTCGGTGAACGCTGTCGCGGCGCTTTCGCCGATCGTGGACAGGTCGCAGGTGACTGCGAGACCCGTGCTCGCCGGGTCCGTGCCGGGAGTCACTGCAACGCTCAGCAGCGTCGAGCCGCCTCCCGTGACGGACGACGGGCTCGCGGAGCCCGTACCGGAGGGGTTCGTCCCGGTCGGGCACGGCGCGGCCGTCGTCGCCGAGTTGCGCGGAGCGGGCGCGCCCGCGGCGAAATCCGCACCGTTGTTATCGGTGTCCGTGCAGCCGCCGTTCGCGCGGAAGCCGGCCGAAGTGTTGGAAAGGGTCGGCGCAGCGCTCGCGCCTTCGAAGAAGTTCGCGCCGTCGTAGCCGACGAGGTCGACGATCTGTGCCAGCTGAGTCGCGTTGCACGGCGTCGAGCCGCCGTTGCACGCGAGTCCCGTCGTCGTGCTCGCGAGGATCACTTTGCCGCCGGTGCCACTCATGTTGACCGTGCCCGTTGCGTCGGGAGTGGGCAACGCGACTCCGGTGGCGCCGCCACTCGCCTGGCGAACCAGGTAGTACTGCCCGGGCGCGAGCGAGCCGGACAGGACCGTGACCGGGTTTGCGGCGAAGTTACCCGTGCCGGTCGCGCTCGCGTACTGCACCGAGTAACCCGTCAGCGAGACGGTGGCCGTGCCGCGGTTGAAGAGCTCGACATAGTCGTTGAGGTACGGCGCGTTGGCGTTGCCGCCGCCCCCGTAGATCTGGCTGATGGCGAGGCCTGCGCTCGAGCTCGCCCCGGCAGGAGTCGAGCCGGTGAGCAAGCACACGAAGACTGTGGCGGCCAGCAAGAGCCGCAGGACTGATTGACGCACGGCGAGATTCCCCTCTTCCCCTGGATTGCGGCGGAACTGCGCTCGACAGGGTGCCACGTCTTCGGCCGAGTGTCCACGTCGGGCTCACCCGATCGAGAAGGGCGTCGATTGATTTGTCAGTCGATTTCGACTGACGAGTCAATCTACGAAGCGGAAGTCAGAGCGGAATCCAGAGGGAATCTCGTCGGCTCGAATGACTCGTTTGGATCCTGTGGCTCCCGGAAAAAGAACAGCGGGATTTCAGCGACCTTCGGCCAACGCGGCACGCCATGCCGCCCAGAGGTTCGGGGCGCCGCAGGCGGCGGCGGCGCCCCGGACGATCCCTCGGTCAGACGGGCCGCTCGAGCAGATCGCCGACCCGCTCGACGGTGACGTCCGCCGGCGGGTAGCGCTCGACCTGCTCGCGGGTCGTTCGCGTAGTGCCCTTGCCGCGGGAAGACGGTCGTGACACGGTCGCCCCAGGCATCCTTGATCGGCAGCGAGGATCCGCAGCTTGTCGTCCACGAGGACGTAGCGCTCCGCGGGATAGCGCCGCTCGACGTCCTCGAGCTCGAGCTCCTTGTGGATGTAGACGAGCACGTCGCCGTGGAACGCGTCCCACAGGCCCGAGCGCCGGATCTTGCGCGGCTGGAACACCACGTCGCCGTCCGTGAGGATCACGGGCCGCCCGCGACCGCGCACGTGCGCGACGACCTCGAGCGCCCGCGGGTAGACCCGCTCGGCGAACGGATAGTCGATCAGCCAGTCCGACATGTCGAGCAAGTGGACGTCGTGCGGATACGCGACGCGGAAGCGCTGAAGCGCGCCGAGGTAGTCGGCGTATCCGAGCTCCCCGCGCAGCCGCTCGAACTCCTCCCAGTAGCGTTGCTGCCGCTCCTCGCCGAACTGCTCGGTCAGATGGCTGCGTAGGTCGGCCGCGACGGCGTCGTTGTCGAGCAGCGTGTTGTCGACGTCGAAGAGGTAGACGGTGGCGTCCGCCGTCACGGAGCGAGTATTCCAACTGTGACCGCGGTAGACTCGAGCAACCGCGGCCTGAAGGGTCTGAAGGGACCGGGAAACCCGTAGCCACGAAGCCGCACATCCAGCTCGAGGCACTGCATGCCCTGGCGCGCGCGCTCGCCGGCGGCGAGTTCCGTGCCCGCTCGGTGCTCGAACGTGCGCTCGCCGCGGTGGCGGCGGGCTTCGGGTTCGAGCGCGCGGGGATCGTGCGGTTCGTCCCCGAGACGTCGACGCTCGTCCCCTTCGCGGCGTTCGGGCTGACGTCGTCGGAGGCCGGCGGTCTTCCGTCGGCGATGCCGGTCGCGCGCTTCGGTGCGTTCAGGCGTGCGCTTGCGACGGGTCAGGCTGTGTTCGTCCAGAACCCCGGGACAGACGTCGACGTGCCGGAGCGAATCGCCCGGAGCCTCGGCATGGGCTCGTTCGTCATCGTGCCGCTGGTCAGCGACGGGCGGACTCTCGGCTTCCTGACGTGCGATCAGCGCGGCGAGGTCTTCACGCTCGACGAGGCGGAGGTCGAGCTGCTGACGACGTTCGGCACGCTCATCGCCGCGTTCCTCGAGCGCGCGATCGAGCAGAGCGACCTGCGGCGGCTGAACGAGCTGAAGAGCCAGTTCGCGGCGCTCGCCTCGCACGAGCTTCGCACTCCTGCTGCGGCGATCTACGGCGCGGTGCGGACGCTCGACGAGCGCGAGGCCGACCTGCCTCCGGAGCAGCGGACCGAGCTGCGTCGCATGCTGACGGAGCAATCGAAGCGCCTCTTCGAGCTGGTCGAGAATCTGCTCGACCTCTCGCGCCTCGAGGCCGACGCGATCCGCATCGAGCCGACGACGATCGTCGTCCCCGACCGGCTACACGCGATCGTGCGAACGGTCTTCGACAGCAATGCGGACGTGACGGTCGACGCTCCCGAGGGGTTGGCCGCGGTGGTCGACGCGCAGGCGTTCGACCGGATCGTCTCGAACCTCGTCGCGAACGCGCGGCGGCATGGCGCTCCACCGATTCTCGTCTCGGCGGGCGCCTCGAACGGTGAGCTGTCGGTGACGATCGAGGATCGCGGGTCCGGCGTCCCGGACGAGTTCGTCGGAAGCCTCTTCGAGCGGTTCACGCGGGGCGCGACCGACGCGAGCGAGGGCGCGGGCCTCGGCCTCTCGATCGCACAGTCGTACGCGCGCGCCCACGGCGGCACGCTCACGTACGAGCCCGTCGAGCCGCAGGGCGCAAGGTTCCGCGTCGTCCTGCCGATCGGCCCGTAGATACTCCCCGGATGACGCACGAGGCCGTCGAGACCGATCCGGTCGTTGCCCTGACCCCGGCGACCTTCGACGACGCGCAACGGCGCGTCGCGCCGGTCGTCCACCGGACGCCGGTGCTGTCGTCGGCGTCGCTCTCGCGGGAGACGGGGTTCCGCGTGCTGCTCAAGGCGGAGCTCTTCCAGCGGACAGGCTCGTACAAGATCCGCGGCCCTTCGAACAAGCTGCCGCAGTTGAGCCCCGAGCAGCAGCGCGCCGGCGTGATCTGCTCGTCGGCCGGAAACCACGCGCAGGGCGTGGCGCTCGCGGCTCGCGAGCTCGGAATTCCCGCGGTCGTGGCGATGGCGTCGAACGCGACGCCGGCGAAGATCGCCGCGACGAAGGCCTACGGCGCCGAGGTCGTCCTGCACGGGCGCATCTGGGACGAGGCGAACGCCGAGGCGCTCCGGCTCGCCGCCGAGCGCGGTCTCACGATGATCCACCCCTTCGACGACCTGCAGCTGATCGCAGGCCAGGGGACGGTCGGCCTCGAGATCCTCGAGGACGTACCGGACGTGGACGTCGTCGTCGTCCCGATCGGCGGCGGCGGCCTCATCTCCGGAATCGCCGACGGCGATCCGGACGCGTAGACCCGAGGTGCGCGTGATCGGCGTCGAGTCGTCCGGCGCGCCGGCAATGCAGCTCAGCCTCGAGCGCGGCGAGCTCGTCACGCTCGACGAGGTGCAGTGCTCGATCGACGGCCTGAAGGTGAAGCGCGTCGGCGAGAAGACGTTCGCGCTCGTCAGCCGCTACGTCGAGCGGGTCGTCGCGCTCGAGGACGAGCGGATCTTCGACGCGCTCCTCTGGACGATGTCCCGCTGCAAGCTCGTCGTCGAGGGCGCGGCCGCTGCGCCGGTCGCTGCGCTCCTCAACGGCCTGATCGACGCCGAGCCCGGCGCGACCGTCGTCTGCGTGATCAGCGGCGGCAACGTCGACCTCGAGCGCCTCCGCGGCCAGGTCTGGAACTAGCGTCCTCTAGCGCGCGAGCGTGACCTTCGACAGGCCGCGCGGGCGGTCGGGGTCGAAGCCCTTCGCCCGCGCGAGCGCCGACGCGAAGAGCTGCCCCGGGACGACCGAGAGCAGCGGCGAGAGCAGCGGGAGGCTCGGGCTCCGGCACGGGCAGGACGTAGTCGACGTCCGCGATCGCGCGCGGCGGCGTTCCCGCTGGCGACGACGCGTCGAGCCGAAGTCGCGAACGCGCGCGACGGCCTCCTGCACGGCCGTCAGCGTCTCGTCGCGCGACGCGATCGCCCACACGGGAAACAGCGGGTCGAGCACCGCGACCGGGCCGTGCGCGAGATCGGTCGCGGTCAGCGGCCACGCGGCGGTCTTGCACGTCTCGAGCAGCTTCAGCGCGATCTCGCGTGCGGTCGCGAACTCGGGCCCGCGGCCGATCACGAACATGCGGCCGACGAAGACGAACGGCAAGCGCGAGCGCCTGCGCCTGCTCCTCGAGCGCCGGCAGCGCGTGCTCGATCTGGTCGGCGACGCTGCGGATGCCGTCGGCGACGCGCTGCCCCTGGCCGCCGCAATGTGCCCGCGAGCAGCGCGAGCGCGGCGACCTGGTTGAGGTACGTCTTCGTCGCGGCGACCGCGCGCTCGGCGCCGGCCGAGAGCGGCAGCACCGCCTCGGCCGACGAGGCGAGCTCCGAGTCGGTGTCGTTCGTGACCGCGACGGTGAAGGCGCCGTGCAGCCGCGCGCGCCGCACGTACTCGATCACGTCGGGCGTCTGTCCCGACTGCGAGAGGCCGACGACCGTCGAGCCGGCCATGTCGCGGCGCGCGTCGAAGTAGACGGACGAGCGCGATCGAGTCGCGCAGCGCCGTCCAGCCGGCGAGCAGGCCGAAGGCGTAGACGCCGTACGTCGCCGCGTTGTCGGACGAGCCGTGGCCGACGAAGCGGACGAGCTGGCCGCGCTCGCGCGCGGCAGCGGCGACGCGCGCGAACTCGTCGTCGTGCTCGAGCAGGCGCCGGAGCGCCTCCGGCTGCTCGCGGATCTCGGCGAGGAACGCCGCGCCCGGATCCGGGCTCGGCACCGGCTCAGGCAGCGACACGTGCCTCCCCTCCGACGAGCACGGTCTCGATCTCGAGGTTGTCGTCGAGACGACCACGTCCGCCGGCAGCCCGACGTCGAGACGGCCGACGGTTTCGAGGCCCGAGCACGCGCGCCGGCACCGCCGACGCTGCGTCCAGCGCCTGCTCGAGCGGCACGCCGAGCGCGTGCAGGTTGCGAACGGCCTCGATCATCGTCACGACGCTGCCGGCGAGCATCCCGGCGGGGCGCGAACGGCTCCGTCCTGCACGCTCAGCTCGACGCTGCCGAGGCTGAACGAGCCGCCGCGCGCGCTCGCGGCTGCCACTGCGTCGGTGACGAGCGCGACGCGTCCGGCCGCCGCGCGCCAGACGAGCGACGTCGTCGCGGGAGCGAGGTGGATGCCGTCGACGATGATCTGCACGATCACGTCGTCCCGCGTGAGCGCCGCGCCGACGATGCCGGGATCGCGGTGGCTCAGCGGCCGCATCGCGTTGAAGAGATGCGTGACCGTTCGGGCGCCGCGGTCGAATGCGGCGCTGCGCCTGTTCGGCGGTCGCGTCGCTGTGCCCGCACGAGACGACGACGCCCTTGCGCAGCGAGCACGTCGATCAGCTCGAGCGCGCCGGGCAGCTCGGGCGCGAGCGTCATCATCCGCACCGGTCCCGCCGCGAGCAGCCGCAGCAGGAGCGCGCCGTCGGGGTCGCGCCGGCCTGCGGGCGGATGCGTTCCGAGCCGTCGCTTCGCGAGGAACGGTCCCTCGAGGTGCACGCCGAGGATGCGCGGCCCCGTCGGCGACAGCGGCACCTCGGCAAGCGCCGCGAGCAGCGCCTCCTCGGGAGCGGTGATGAACGTCGGCAGGAACGACGTGACGCCGGTCTCGAGGAGCGCCTCGCCGGCGGTCTCGTAGCCGGCCGCGTCGGCCTCGAGAAAGTCGACGCCGGCGAAGCCGTTCACCTGGAGGTCGACGAAGCCGGGCACCGCGATGCCGTTCCCGTTCGCGCCGGCTCAGGCCGTACGCCGCGATGCGCCCGTCGACCACCTCGACGCGGCCCGGGACGAGGCGGCCGTCGACGAGCGCTGCGGAGACGTCGAGCTTCACCGGACGAGCGCCTCCCGCAGGTTTCCGCCGGTCGCGTCGAGCCGCACGCGCGCGGCCGCGGGATCGACGCCGGCCAGGAGCGCCATGATCGCCACCTTCGTCTCGCCGCCGGCGGCCGTCGAGCGCGGCGTCGACCTCGTCGCCGGGAGCGCCGGTCGCCTCGCGCGACGATGCTCCGCACGCGCTCGCGCAGCTTCTCGTTCGCCGGCACGACGCCGACCATCAGGCCGTCGTACGTCTTGCCGAGGCGGATCATCGAGACCGTCGAGATCGTGTTCAGGACGAGCTTCTGCGCGGTTCCCGCCTTCAGCCGCGTCGAGCCGGCGAGGATCTCGGGGCCGACGACGACGGCGATCTCGCGCGCGCAGACGCGCGCGAGCTCGGATCCCGGAACGCAGACGACGCAGGCCGTGAACGCGCCGGCCGCCGCCGCGGCTCGCGCGGCGCCGAGGGCGAAAGGCGTGCTCGCCGCTCGCGCTCACGACGATCGACCGCGTCGTCCGGCCCGGGTCGAAGCGCCTCGAGCGCGCGCCGCGCCGGCCGCCGCGTCGTCCTCTGCGGCCTCGCGCTCCTCGGTCGAGCGCGCTCCCGCGCCGGCGACGACCGCGACGACCTGCGCGGGCGCGCCGAACGTCGCCTCGCACTCGTCGGCGTCGAGCTCGGCGAGCCGCCCGGACGTGCCCGCGCCGGCGTAGACGAGCCGGCCGCCGCGGCGCGAGCCGCGCGACGACCTCGTCGACGACGGCGGCGATCGTCGTCGACGGCCTCGGCCACTGCCGCGGGCACGAGCGCGTCCTCGCGGTTCATCAGCTCGACGAGCTCCGCGGTCGAGCGCAGGTCGAGATCCGCGCCGCTCGCGCTGCGAGCCTCCGTCACCGGCCGCTCGTCCATCCTGCGGGAGTCTAGGCGGTGGTCCCGCGCTGGTCAATACCACTTCGCGCCGAACGATCGCGCTCTGGTCTTGTCTTCGGCCGATGTGGGCTATACCATCGCCCGCGTGGCCGGGATCGCGCTCGATCACGTGTCGAAGGAGTTCGCCGGCGGCGTGCTCGCCGTCGAACGACGTCTCGCTCGCGATCGAGGACGGCGAGTTCGTCGTGCTCGTCGGCCCGTCCGGCTGCGGCAAGTCGACGCTCCTGCGGATGATCGCGGGGCTCGAGGAGGTCTCCGCCGGGCACGATCGCCGATCGGCGACCGCGACGTCACCGAGCTCGCGCCGCGCCACCGCGACATCGCGATGGTCTTCCAGACGTACGCGCTCTACCCGCACATGACGGTGCGCGACAACCTCGGCTACGGGCTCAAGGTTCGCCGCACGCCGAAGGCCGAGATCAAGCGCCGCGTCGACGAGGTCGCCGGGCTGCTCGGCCTGACGGAGCTGCTCGAGCGGCGGCCGGCCGCGCTCTCCGGCGGCCAGCGCCAGCGCGTCGCGATGGGCCGCGCGATCGTCCGCGAGCCGCAGGCCTTCCTCATGGACGAGCCGCTCTCGAACCTCGACGCCAAGCTCCGCGTCGGCATGCGCGCGTCGCTCGCGCAGCTGCACGAACGCCTCGGCGTCACGACGGTCTACGTCACGCACGACCAGATCGAGGCGATGACGCTCGGGCAGCGTGTCGCGGTCATGCGCAACGGACACCTGCTTCAGGTGGACGCGCCGCAGCGGCTCTACCACGAGCCGCGCAACCTGTTCGTCGCCGCGTTCATCGGCTCGCCCGCGATGAACCTCGTCGAGGCGACGATCGACGGCGACTCCGTCGTCTTCGGCCAGTTCCGCGTGCCGCTCGCGGAGGAGCGCCGGCCGGACCTGCGCTCGGGCCGCGTCGTCCTCGGCATCCGCCCCGAGTCGTTCGAGGACGCCGCGCTCGCGCAGCCGGGGAAGCCGACGCTCGAGGCCGACCTGCGGGTCGTCGAGGAGCTGGGCTCGGACGTCCTCGTCCTCTTCCCCGTCGACGCGCCGTCGATCACCGCGGAATCGCTCGAAGCCTCTGCTGAAGCCAATTTGCTCCTCGAGGACGCCGAGTCGCTCTTCACCGCGCGGCTCGATCCGCTGACGTCCGGCAGGCCCGGCGGCCGGCTGACGCTCGCCGTCGATCCGGCGCGTTTCCACTTCTTCGACCCGTCGACCGGCGACAGCCTGCTTGACGGCTGCCGAACGCGCGCAAGAGCCGGTTCCGGAGCTCGCCGCGCGATGACGAAGACGCGCGAGACCCGCGAGCGCGTGCTCGACCTGATCGAGCGGCTGAACGTCGGCGAGGCGATCCCGTCCGAGCGCCAGCTCAGCGCCGACCTCGGCGTCTCGCGCCTGACCGTGCGCGCAGCGCTCGACGACCTCGTCCGCGAGGGGCATCTCGTGCGGCGCCGCGGCGCGGGCACCTTCGTGAGCGAGCCGAAGATCGCGCAGGAGCTGACGATGACGTCGTTCACCGACGACATGCGCCAGCGCGGCCTGAACCCGGGGAGCCGGACGCTCGAGCTGACCAACACGACCGCCGGCGCGCGACTCGGCCGGCTGCTTGCACGTCTCGCCTTCCGAGCCCGTCGTCGTCGCGAAGCGGCTACGCCTCGCCGACCACGAGACGATGGCGATCGAGGAGCTGCACGTCCGCGAGTCGCTCGTGCCCGGCCTCTCCGCGGGCGACCTCGACAACGGCTCCTTCTACAAGCTGCTCCAGGACCGGTACGAGATCGCCGTCGTCGGCGGCGTCCAGAC
Organism: uncultured Actinomycetes bacterium; assembly: GCA_963708685.1. Lineage (GTDB taxonomy): Bacteria > Actinomycetota > Thermoleophilia > Gaiellales > Gaiellaceae > DASVFB01. The sequence continues at coordinate 77,023 of CAVPTP010000004.1, read as the reverse complement.
CGTCGAGCCGACGGTGACGAACGAGGAGGAGTCGGAGCTGCTCGGCGTGCCGCTCTACTCGCCGGCGTTCCTCTTCGAGCGGATCACGCGCTCGTCGTCGCGGCGAGGTCGTCGAGTACGTGCGCTCGATCTACCGCGGCGACCGCTATCGGCTGGTCACCGAGCTCGGCGCAGCCGGCTCGGATGGGAGGGGCGTCGCCGACGCTCCGCCCGACTTCCGAAAGTGGTCTTGACAACTGGCATCTGAATATGTCAGGCTCGCCGCGTGGCCAAGTGGTCTAAACCAATGTGGGTCGGCCGAGCCCCCCGTTGGTCACGTTTCTGGGGAGGACGAGGCCGCCCAAGACCGTTCTGGGGGCGACAATGAAGCGACGCACCATCAGGCTCGCGCTCCTCGCGGGCGCGCTCGCGGTGGCGGTGGCGGCCTCGACGGCGGGAGCCGCCGTCAACGAACCCGAAGGCCCGCTCCGCCAATAACCTCACCGTCTGGCTCCAAGTCGACGCCCGGTCCGGTTGGCCCGAGGTCGTCGCAGCGGCAACAGCGCAGTTCAAGCAGGCGCATCCCGGCTGGGACGTCAACGTGCAGTACCAGAACTGGCCGCGACCACCTGCAGAAGTTCGACGCCACGCTCGCGGCGAACACGGCGCCGGACGTCATCGAGATGGGCAACACCGAGATGACGAAGTACATGGCGGCGGGCGCGTTCGCCGACCTCACGTCGAAGAAGTCGTCGTTCGACAACTCGAGCTCGTGGCTCAAGGGCCTCGCCGCGTCGGCCGTCTTCGGCGGCAAGACCTACGGCGTGCCGTACTACGCGGGCTCGCGCGTCGTGACGTATCGCACCGACCTGTTCAAGCAGGCGGGGATCAGCAGGCTGCCGACGAGCCTCGCGCAGTACACCGCTCGACGCGAGGAAGCTCGCCAAGAAGAACGGTGCGAAGAGCTTCTCGCCCGTCTACATCGCGGGCACGGACTGGTACGTCGCGATGAGCTTCGTCTACGACTTCGGCGGACAGATCGCCACGCGCTACCGCGGCAACTGGGTCGGCACGCTCGACCGCCCGGCCGCGCTGAAGGGCCTCGCCGCCTACAAGGCGTTCTTCCAGGCTGCCTCCCGCGCGAGCAAGACGGCGATCGAGACGCGGCCGAACCCGTACGACGTCTACGCCCAGGGCAACGCGGCGTCGATGATCGGCCCCGGCTGGTTCAGCTGCTGCGTCGGCGACCACAAGGCGGCCACCGCGCAGTTCGTGATGCCGGGCCACGTGAAGGGACAGCCGATGCCGGGCTTCCTCGGCGGCTCCGATCTCGCCGTTCCGGTCACGAGCTCGAGCAAGAACGAAGCGGCCGACTGGATCAAGGCGTTCACCGACACGACCTCGATGAAGGCGCTCCAGGCGAAGGGCAACATCCCGAACGCGACCAACCTGCTCGGCAGGAGCGTGAACGAGCGCGCCGCCGTGCGGAGCTGGTTCGTCCCGACGGCGAAGCACTGGGTCGACGTCGAGAACGGCAACATCCTGCGCAACATGCTGGCCCAGATCCTCCGGGGCAAGCAGACGATCAAGCAGGCCGCGAGCTCGGCGAGCGACAACATCGCGCTCGTCCTGAACGGCTCGTAGCGACTTGACGCAAGAGGTTGCGACCGCCGCCGAGACCACGACACCGTGGGCTCGGCGGCGGCGCCCTCTGACCTGGCGCCGCGCAGGCCGCGCGTCCGTTCCGTACTGGCTGATCGTGCCGGTGCTCGCGACGGTCGGCGCGATTCTCGGCTACCCGATCGTCCGCCTCGTCCAGCTCTCGCTGCAGCAGTACGGCCTCTTCGAGCTGATCCAGCACCACGGGAAGTCCGTCGGGCTGGAGAACTACCGATCGATCCTCCACGACCCGGTCTTCTGGCACACGCTGGTGCGGACGGTGATCTTCACCGTCGCGAACGTCGGGCTGACGATCGTGCTCGGGACGTTCCTGGCGCTCCTGCTCGTGCGCGTGAGCAGCGTCGTCCGCGTCCTGCTCACGGCCGGGCTCGTGCTCGTGTGGTCGATGCCGGTCGTCGTCGCCGTGCAGGTCTGGTACTGGATCACGAACTACGAGAACGGGATCCTCAACTACACCCTCACACAGCTGCACCTCGGCGACTTCTACCACCACGACTGGTACGCGACGACGTTCTCGCAGCTCGGCAGTCGTCACCGCGGTGATCGTCTGGGGCGCGATCCCGTTCGTCACGATCACCGTCTACGCGGGGCTCGCGCAGGTCCCCGGCGAGCTCGTCGAGGCGGCCGAGATCGACGGCGCGCGGCCGTGGCGCGTGTTCCTCGACGTGACGCTGCCGATCATCAAGCCGATCCTGCTCATCCTCACGAGCCTGTCGATCATCTGGGACTTCGCCGTCTTCACGCAGCCGTTCCTGCTGATCGGCCAGTCGCAGCTCCACCCGGGCAACTACCTGATGGGCGTCTACCTCTTCGAGGAGGGCTACCTGAAGACCGACTTCGGGCGCGGCGCCGCGATCTCGATCATCATGCTCGTGCTCGTCGCGGCGATGAGCGTCTTCTACGTGCGCCGCATGGTGAAGATCGGAGACGTCACGTGAAGCCGCGTCGCCGGCGCCGCTACCGCCGCCTGCGGCTGGGACGCGCTCGGCATCGCGGTCTTCGTCGTGCTCGTCTTCCCCGTCTACTGGATGATCTCGACGGCGTTCAAGCCGGACTCCGGGATCATCAGCGTGAAGCCGACGTGGATCCCCTTCCACGCCACGACGAAGCACTTCACGGACGCGATGCGCGAGCCCTACTTCTGGCAGAACGCGAAGAACAGCCTGATCATCGTGCTCGCCACCGTCGGCATCTCGATGGTGATCGCGTTCTTCGCCGCGGTCGCGCTCGCGAAGTACCGCTTCACCGGCCGCAAGCTCTTCATCATCCTGATGATCGGCATCCAGATGCTGCCGCAGGCGGGGCTGATCATCCCGCTCTACGTCGTGCTCGCGCGCTACCACGAGGTGAACAAGCTCAGCGGCGTGATCATCACGTACCTGACGTTCGTCCTGCCCTTCACGGTCTGGACGCTGCGCGGGTTCATGATCAGCATCCCGAAGGAGCTCGAGGAGGCGGCGATGGTCGACGGCAACAGCCGCCTCGGCGCGTTCGTGCGCATCCTGCTGCCGCTGATCGCTCCGGGCCTCGTCGCGACGTCGGTCTTCGCGTTCATCACGAGCTGGAACGAGTACATCTTCGCGCGCGTGCTCCTCAACGACCAGTCGAAACAGACGCTCACCGTGTGGCTCTCGTACTTCTCCGGGTCGAGCAAGCACACCGACTGGGGCGCGCTCATGGCCGGCTCGACGCTGACGGCGATTCCGGTCGTCGTCTTCTTCCTGCTCGTGCAGCGCAAGATCTCGTTCGGTCTCACCGCGGGCGCAGTCAAGGCGTGATCCCGAAGCAGGCAGCCGGAGCCGCGCTACGAGTGGCGCGGCGTGATGCTCGACGTCGCGCGCCACTTCCTGCCGCTCGCCGACGTGAAGCGCTTCGTCGACGTCGTCGCGCGCTACGGGCTCAACCGGCTGCACCTGCACCTCAGCGACGACCAGGGCTGGCGGATCGAGATCCGCTCGTGGCCGCGGCTCGCGGAGGTCGGCGGCGCGACCGAGGTCGGCGGCGGGCCGGGCGGCTTCTACTCGCAGGACGAATACGCCGAGCTCGTCGCGTACGCGGCGGAGCGCGGCATCGTCGTCGTTCCCGAGATCGACCTGCCGGGTCACGTGAACGCGGCGCTCGTCGCGTACCCGGAGCTGGCGCCTGCCGGGCTACGACGCGAAGCCGTACACCGGCACCGACGTCGGCTTCAGCACGCTCGACGTCGACGAACGAGCGCGTGTACGAGTTCGTCGACGACGTCGTGCGCGAGCTCGCCGGAGCTCACGCCCGGTCCGTATCTGCACATCGGCGGCGACGAGGTGTTCAAGATTCCCGCGGAGGAGTACGTGCGGTTCGTCGAGCGCGCGTGCGAGATCGTGCGGTCGCACGGCAAGCGGCCGATCGGCTGGGAGGAGATCGCCAAGCACGCGGCTCGATCCGGACACGATCGTCCAGCACTGGAAGGAGCCGGAGCTCGCGGCGCGCGCGGCCGAGCAGGGCGCGAGCGTGATCATGTCGCCCGGCTCGCGGACGTACTTCGACCACAAGTACGACGAGACGACGAAGCTCGGCACGGAGTGGGCGGGACACATCGGCGTGCGCGACGCGTACGACTGGGATCCCGGCGACGCGCTCGGCGTCGAGGCCGCGCTCTGGTCGGAGACGCTCGCGAGCCTGAGCGACGTCGAGTTCATGGCGTTTCCGCGGCTCCTCGCGCTCGCCGAGGTCGCGTGGACGCCGCAGCGCGACCGCGACTGGGACGACTTTCGCGCGCGGCTCGCGGCGCACGGCCGCGAGCTGGACGAGCTCGGCGTCAACTACTTCCGCTCGCCCGAGATCGACTGGGCCTGAGCCTCAGCGCCTCGCGAAGACGGCCGTCACGGTCAGCGGTCGGTCGAGCACGAGCGAGCAGCGCGCGCCGCGTGCCCGAGCAGCCGCCCGACCAGCGGACGAAGCGCGAGCCTCGTGCGGCGCTCGCCGCGAGCTTCACGACCGTGCCGCGCCGGCCAGGTCGTCGAGCAGCGCCGGCCGCAGTCGATCCCGCCGCCGCTGACGCGTCCCGCTCCCGCGACCGGCGCGGTGCACCGTCAGCTTGACCTTCGGCTTCGGCGCGGGTGCGGTCGTCGTCGCCGCGGTCGTCGTCGGCAGCGCGGCAGACACGTCGACGGCGATCGGCTGCGTGCGGACGAGCCCGCCCGAGCTACCGCTCACGGTGACCGCGTAACGCCCGGGCGCGACGCCGGACGACGCCGAGACGGTCGCCGACGTGCCGCTCGTGCTCGACGTCGGCGACAGCGCGACGGCGATTCCCGGCGGCGCCGACGCCGTGAAGTCGACGGGCTCGTAGAAGCCGTACTCGGGGATCACCCAGACCGTCGAGCTCGCTGCCGTCCCGCCTGCGGCGACGCGGAGCGCCGAGCCGTCGGAGCTGGCCGAGAGCGCGAAGTCCGGCGGTTGCTCGGCTCCCGCGAGAGGAGCGCTCAGCTCCGTCGGCAGCGACGCCACCGTGGCGCCGGCCGGGATCGAGATCGGCCCACAGTCGGGCGCGCTCGGATCGCGCGGCAGGCACTGGAAGCGAACCTGTGCGTAGACGTAGGCGTCGATCGGGAACGCGGTCGTCCCGATCGACAGAGGCCCCGACGTCGCCGGTGCGGCCACCTGCGTCCCGTCCTCGAGGAAACCGGTCGGAGCGATCGTCGAGCCGACCTGCACCGCGGTGCTCACGAGGTCGCGATATGGCACGGTCCAGCCCACGACAGCGAGGTTCGTGACGCGGTTGAAGCCGCCCTGGACGTGCGCGTCGTAGCAGCAGCCGGCCGCGTGCTCGCGCGCACCTCCGGCCGGAGCGAGCGCGAACGCGGCGGCGGCCACGGCGGTGCTGGCGGCGCGCTGGCGCCTCATCGACCGAGTATCCACCGTCGCCTAGGCGCCGACAGGGAGGTGCCCTATAGTCGGAGCCTTGACCGCCTCGGGCGGAGACGGCGATCGAGGAGAGGGGCAAGATGAACAGACGGAGGGTCGCGCTGGCTGCGTTGTTGCTGCTGGCGGTGGCGGGGTTTGCGGTCGTGGGCGGGACGTCGACGAGCTCGGCGGCGAAGCAGAGCGCGTACAAGGTGGCCTGGATCTATCCCGGCCCGCACAACGATCACGGGTGGTCGCAGGCCCACGACGACGGGCGCCTGGCCGTGGTGAAGGCGCTCGGCGGCAAGGTGCAGACGACGTACAAGGAGAACATCGCGACCGGCCCGCAGCTCGACCAGACCGTGGCGAGCCTCGTGCAGCAGGGCTACCAGATGATCTTCGGCACGTCGTACGGCTACTTCAGCAAGCAGCTCGCGGCGAAGTATCCGAAGGTTCTCTTCGAGCAGGCGACGATGATCGACACGTCGAAGAACCTCGCCCAGTACTTCGGCGCGGGCGAGGACACGATCTACCTGTCGGGCATGGCGGCGGGAGCGGCGACGAAGAAGGGCGTCCTCGGGTACGTCGTCCCGTTCGCCACTCCTGAGGTGATCCGGCACGCGAACGCCTGGACACTCGGCGTGCAGGCCATGCATCCCGGCGCGAAGGTGAAGATCGTCTGGACGAACTCGTGGTTCGACATCGCGAAGGAGAAGCGGGCCGCCGAGAGCCTCCACTCCGCCGGCGCGGACGTTCTCGGGCAGAACGTCGACTCGCCCGCCACCGGCCAGTACGCGGAGTCGGCCGGAATCCCGTGGGTCGGCTACGACTCCGACGCGAAGTCGTTCGCTCCTCACCAGTGGCTGACGGCGGCCGTCTACAACTGGGGGCCGTACTACGTCCGGCGAATCAAGGCCGCGATGAGCGGAAGCTGGAAGCCCGGCTTCTACTACGGGAGCATCAACGACGGCTTCACGAGCCTGGCCCCGTTCGGGCCGAAGGTGTCGGCGAAGACGAAGGCAGCGATCGCCAAGAAGCTCAAGGCGCTGAAGAACCACTCGTTCTACGAGTTCACGGGGCCGCTCTACGACCAGAGCGGGAAGCTCCGCGTGCCGAAGGGCAAGAAGATGACTCTGAAAGAGCTCTACGCCATGAACTGGTTCGTGAGAGGCGTGATCGGCAGCCCGAAGGGTTAGATGGCCGAGGATCAATCGAACGGGAGGGGCGCCGCGAGCGCCCCTCCGGCTGTTGCGATGCGCGGGATCACGAAGCGCTTTCCCGGAGTCGTTGCGAACGACGGAGTCGAGTTCGAGGCGGCGGCCGGCGAGGTTCACGCGCTGCTCGGAGAGAACGGGGCGGGGAAGAGCACGCTCTCGAACATCCTCACCGGGCTCTACCGGCCGGACGAGGGCGAGATCCTCCTCCACGGCCGCGCGGTCCACTTCGATGCGCCGCGCGATGCGCTCGACGCAGGCATCGGCATGGTGCACCAGCACTTCCGGCTCGTCGAGCCGTTCACCGTCGCGGAGAACGTCGTGCTCGGCGACCACCGCGGCGAGGGCCGCTCCTTTCGAATCCGGCCGCGGGCGATCGAGCGCCGCGTCGGCGAGATCTCGCAGCGCTACGGCCTTCACGTCGATCCGCGTGCGCGCATCTGGCAGCTGTCGCTGGGCGAGCAACAGCGCGTCGAGATCCTGAAGACCCTCTACCGCGACGCGCGCGTGCTGATCCTCGACGAGCCGACGGCGGTGCTGACGCCTCAGGAGGCGGACGTCCTGTTCGAGACGCTGCGCGGGATGGCGGACGAGGGACGCACCGTCATCTTCATCTCGCACAAGCTGAACGAGGTCAAGGCGGTCGCCGACCGCGTCACGGTTCTTCGCGGCGGTCGCTCGATCGCGACGGTCGACACGGCGACGCGACGGCGCGTTCGCTCGCGGCGCTGATGGTCGGGCGCGAGCTACGCGCGCCTTCGACCGACGAGCAACGGCGCCGACCGGGCGAGGCGGTGCTCGAGGTCGACGGCGTCTCGGTGGAAGGCGATCGTGGCGCGGCTGCGGTGAGGGAAGTGTCTCTCCGCGTCTGTGGCGCCGAGATCGTCGCCATCGCCGGCGTCGCCGGCAACGGCCAACGCGAGCTCGCCGAGGCCGTCGCGGGGATCCGGCAGCCTTCCGCGGGCTCGATCCGCGCCGCCGGCCGTCGCATCGACGGCGATCCGCGGAGCGCGATCGCCGCCGGCGTCGCGTACGTCCCCGAGGACCGGCTCGGCACCGGCGTCGCGCCGAGCCTGAGCATCGCCTCGAATCTCGTGCTCAAGTCGTACCGCAAGCCGCCGGCGTCGCAGGGCCCGCTGCTCCGGCTGCGGAAGATCCGCCACCTGGCGATCGACCTGATTCGCCGACACCGGATCGCGGCGCCGGGGCCCGACGCGCAGGCCAGGCAGCTTTCGGGCGGGAACCTGCAGAAGATCGTGCTCGCGCGCGAGTTCTCCGGCCACCCGTCGCTGCTCGTCGCGGCCTCGCCCACGCGCGGACTGGACGTCGGCGCGATCGAGACCGTCCACGGGTACCTGCGCGAGGCGGCCGAGGCCGGGGTCGGCGTCCTCCTGATCAGCGAGGACCTCGACGAGATCCTCGCGCTCGCCGACCGGATCGTCGTCATGTACGAGGGCCGCATCCTCGGCGAGCTCGCGGCAGGAGAGGCGGACGTCGAGGAGATCGGCCTGCTCATGGCCGGAGGGCACGATGCGCGTACAGATTGAGCGTCGCCTGACGCAGCCGCGCTGGCTGACGTTCGCCGTTCCGGTCGGCTCGCTGCTCTTCGCCTTCCTTCTTGCAGGGATCGTCCTCGAAGCGACCGGCCATGACGCGCGCTCGAGCTATCGGCAGATCGTCGACGCGGCCTTCCTCTCGACGGGTGCGCTCAGCCAGACCCTCATCGCGGCGACGCCGCTCGCGTTCACGGGCCTGGCCGCCGCAGCTGCGTTCCGCATGCGGCTGTTCAACATCGGCGGCGAGGGTCAGCTCTACATCGGCGCGATCACGGGCGCCGCGGCCGGCCTCTACCTCGGCGGCAGCGGCAACCCGTCGGCCTTCCCGATCGCGGCGATGGTCGTCGCAGGCGCCGCCGGCGGCGCAGCGTGGGCGCTGATCCCGGGCATCCTGCGCGCCTACTTCAAGACGAACGAGATCATCACGTCGCTGATGCTCAACTACGTCGCGGCCTACGTGCTGACGTACCTGATCTTCAACAGCCAGTCGTACTGGCGCGAGACGGAGGGCTTCAACGCGACGGTTTTCCCCACCGGCAAGCAGTTGCCCGACTCCGCGATCTGGCCGACCGTGACGATCCACGCCCAGGGCGGGATCGTGCTCCCGCTCGGCGCCGGCCTCGCCGTGCTCGTCGCCGTGTTGCTCTGGTTCCTGTACTCGCGGACGCGGTTCGGCTTCGAGGTGCAGGTGCTCGGCGACTCGCCGCGCGCGGCGCGCTACGCCGGCATGCGGACGCGCCGGAAGATCCTCGCGGTGATGGCGATCTCGGGCGCGATCGCCGGCCTCGGCGGCGTGAGCCAGGTCGGCGACTTCCGGCACACGCTGGACGCCGACCCGAACGGGCTGCAACGCCAGTACTACGGCTACGCCGGGATCGTCGTCGCCGCCCTCGCCCGCTACAACCCGATCGCGGTCTTGCCGGTCGCGGTTCTGATCGGCGGGCTGCAGAACGCGGGCAACACGCTTCAGGGCGCCGACTTTCCGTCCGGTCTCGTCGGCGTGATCCAGGGGCTGATCCTCTTCTCGGCGCTCGGCGGCGAGCTCCTCGTCCGCAACCGCGTGCGTCTCGTTCGACAGACGCCCGAGGCTGCAGCGGAGCCGGCCGCGTGAACAACTCGCTGCTCGTGGTCGTGCTCGCGTCGGGCGTCGCCTACGGGACGCCGCTGCTCTACGCGGCGCTCGGGGAGCTGCTCGCCGAGCGCTCCGGCGTGCTGAACCTCGGCGTCGAGGGGATGATGCTCGTCGGCGCCGTGATGGGCTTCTGGGCGGTGCAGCGGCTGCACGTCGCCGCCGGGTTCTCGCTCGCCGCGGCGATCGGCGTCGCCGCGCTCGCCGGAGCGGCGATGGCGCTGATCCACGCCTTCCTCGTGATCACGCTCCGCGCGAGCCAGATCGTCTCGGGGCTCGCGCTGACGATCTTCGCCGGCGCCGCGGGGCTCTCGTCCTACCTCGCGAACGACCTGAACCTCGCGGCGGATCCGGCACGACAGACGTTCCATGCGGTCTTCCCGGCGAGCATGCGCGACTGGCCGATCGTCGGGCCGATCGTCTTCGGCCACGACGTCCTCGTCTACGCATCCTGGCTCTGCGTCCTCGCCGTGTCGCTGTACCTGACGCGGACGCGTCCGGGGCTGAACGTTCGCGCGGTCGGCGAATCGCCGGCGGCGGCCGACGCGATGGGGATCGACGTCGCTGCGTACCGCTACGCGCACACCCTCGTCGGCGGCGCGCTCGCCGGGGTCGGCGGCGCGACGTTCACGCTCGCGCTCACGCCGCAGTGGATCAACGGGATCACCGGCGGCGCCGGCTGGATCGCGATCGCGCTCGTCATCTTCGCCTTCTGGCGACCGGAGCTCTGCCTCGTCGGCGCGTATTTCTTCGGCGCCCTCCAGGCGCTCGCACCGCAGCTCGCAGGCGCGCGAGATCCACCTCGGCCCGACGACGCTCTGGACGAACTCGCTCCCCTACGTGATGACGATCGTCGTCCTCGTGCTCGCGTCGGCGAGCGGCGCGCGGCGCCGGCTCGGTGCGCCCGCCAGCCTCGGCCTGCCGTACGTGCGCGAGGAGCGCTGACGCCGGAGAAAGAGAAGGGCCGCCCGAAGGCGGCCCTCTCCACTGTTCGCCTACGTCGTTCCTACTTGAACTCCATGCGCCAGATGCCCTGCGAGTGCGTTGCCGCGTACAGGACGCGGTTGCACCCGGGTGATCCCAGCGCACAGGTGGCGACGCGCGAGGACGGCTGCATCTCGAGGTGCATCACCTCGTAGCGAGGCATCCCCTTCGTGACGTGCCAGCTCTTGCCGTCGTCGTCGCCGCGGAGCACGCCGAAGTCCGTCGACGCGAAGAGCGTTCCGCTCGCGTCGTCGCGGACGACGTCGCTCACCGGCAGATCGCCGTCCCCGAACGGGGTCGGGAACTTGCCGGTGCCCTGCTCGACGTTCAGGTTCACGAACACGCCCGAGTTCGGCGCGACGCCGTTCTCGTGGACGTCGAACACGTGTCCCGGCGTGGTCGGCGTGATCGCGTTGTACCCCGAGTAGGAGACCCACGCGTGACCCGAATCGGCCGGGTCGACGGAGATCCCGCTCGGGAACCGGGTCGGCGAGCTCGCGTTGTCGATCCGGTGCCACGTCACCGTCGGCCGGATCCGCGGCGTCGGCGTTGTGCGTCACGAACAGCCGGCCGGCACCGGTCGCGGCCCACAGCGTTCCGTGGTCGCTCGAGGTGCGCGCGAGGAACGAGATCGAGCCGCCCGCGCGGTCGGCCCCGTAGACGGTCCCGGTCAGGTCGCCCGGCGCGTTCACGCACGCCGCTGCGCCTTCGCAGTACGGACCGCCGAGCGGCCGGTTGTCGCCGCACGCCGGGTTGGTCGACGAGACGGTGAACTCCTGGCAGTTGCTCTCGTAGCCGGCGATGTCAGGAGACGTGTCCTGCGGCACGTGTCCGGGAACGCCCGCGCCGAAGGCCCACGACCGCCAGACGTGCTTCGCGCCCGAGTAGGTCGGGTGCGTGACCTGGCCGCCGAAGGAGACCGGGTTCGGATCGGCGATCAGCGGCCAGTAGAACGCCGCTCCCTCACCGCTGCGTACGACCGGCGCCGACGTGATGACCCACTTCTCCGGATCGCCGTTCTTGAAGTTGGAGTCGCTGGCGCCGCTCGTGAACTCGTTGAAGCGCCAGGCCGTCGTCTTGTCGTACCCGGCGTTGCCGCCGTCTCCGTAGATGACCTGCCAGAACGTGTTGGTGTCGCAGTTGTTGATGTTCGACCACGTTCCGTTGTCCTGCGTCCCGCCCATGACCTCGCACGTGCTCAGCGGGTTGATCGCCACGTTGATGAACTGGAGCGTGCTGCTGTAGTTCGTGTCGATGTGGTCGATCTTCGTCGGCACCCGCGACAGCAGCCGGGCGCAGTTGGCCAGGCTTGCAGCGCCGAGCGTCGGCCGCTCGTTCGAGTTGCAGCGGAACGAGATGTCGGAGAACGTCCCGCTCGTTCGGATCATCGCGCCGTCCGACCCCTGGAAGATCTGGGTCGGGTTCGACGGGTTGACCGCGATCACGTGCTCGTCCGGGTGGATCGAGTTCGGCGCCCAGAGGCACCGGAAGGGCTCGGCAACCGGGGCCTGTGCCGCACCGAGGGCGCACCACGTGGCCGACGGATCGTTCTGCGCGTCGAAGGTGAGGTCGGTGAACGTCCGGTTCACGGCGCCTCCGGTGGCCGTCGCGTCCGGATCACCGGCGGTCGTCGAGTAGATCACGGCACGGCCGTTCGACCGGCCGCTTCCGCACCCGACGCCCTTCGTGTTGCAGGGGATCTCGCCGTAGGTGTACGAGCCGATCACGTAGACCGTGTCGGGCAGACCCGCCGGCGTGTAGACGTTCTGGTCGTACCAGCACTGACCCGTGCAGAAGTCGATCGTCGGGTAGTACGGGCTCGCCGTCGAGCTCGACGTCAGCTTCTGCCAGGTGTTGTAGGTGGCCGGGAAGGGATTCCCGTTCCCCGCCGGGACGGTGATGCCTGCTGCCTGGGACGCGAGGAGCGTCGCCGCAGGCTGGTTGGCGTTGTCCGTGCGCCAGAAGTTCGCCGCGAACGGGCCGGTGCTGGCCCCCGGGTTCGCGGTCCCTTCGGTGAGGTAGATGCGCGTGTGGCCGTTCTTGACGGTGAGTGCGAACATCGTCCGGTCCGTACCGCCGAAGGCACACGTCGGCGGGGTCTGCGGAGGACTGCCGCACTGCGGCGGAACGAACTGCGGCGCGAAGAGCTGGCTGAACGCCGTCTGCGCCGCTCCCTGCGTCGCGCCGCCAGAGACCCGCGTCGAAGGCCGACGCGTAGACGGTGTTGGAGTTGAGCGGATCGAGCTCGACGTCGTTGATTCCCCACGGTGCCGGAGGCGGCTGAGCCCCGCCCCGCGCGTTGCCGTCCCAGATCTCCGTGAAGGTCTCGCCGCCGTCGGTCGACTCGTAGAGGCCGGCCTCGTTCGCGCCGGGCTCGAGGCGAGTCGTGCCGCCGTTGCCGATCGTGTGCGAGAGCCCGCGGACCGCCTGCGCCGACCCGACGAAGATGTGTTCGCTGTTGTCGGGGTCGATGACGATCGGCCCGGATGCCGCGGCCGAGGAAGGCGTCCTGGCCGGGGTTGACGCAGACGTACGTCGCGTTGCTCGACGCACCGGCTCTCCAGGTGCTCCCAGCTCTTGCCGCCGTTGTCGGAGCGGTAGATGCCGACGCCGGCCTCGCAGCCCGACGAGCAGCGATTCGCCTCGCCCGTCCCGAGGTAGAGCGTGGCGTTCTTTCCGTCGGTCGGATCGAGCGTGAGGGCGCCGACCGAGTTCTGATCGAGCTTGTCCGCCCTGAGTTGCTCCCACGACGGATTGGCCGCCAGAGCGTTGTCGGTCGTCCAGACGCCGCCTCCGGCGGCTCCGATCCAGACGCGGCAGACGTCGTCGTTCTTCTTCGCAGCGCTACCGCAGTCCGGCGACACCACGAGCGCGGTCGTCCGGCTCGCCGTGTTGTTCGTCGTGCCGGAGAATGCGAGCACGCCGGGCTCGGTGCCGTTCACGAGCGGGCCGTACTGCTCCCACTTGCGCCCCTTTGCCCCGGGTCGCCCGAGGACCGCGTCCTTCTTCGCGATCGACTCGAACGTCGCCGCCGCCTGCTGCGCGATCGCCACCGGGACGTCGTCGGCGGGATACGCGCGCTGCTCGGCGAGATACGCGTCGACCCCGCCGCTCGGTCCCTCGCCGGGCGTGGCTTCGGCCGATTCGGCAGCCGCGAGCTTCGAGAAGTGCCGCTGAGGCTTCGCGCTGCTCGTCGAGAAGACCTGCGCAACTGCCACGAGCGCTCCGATCGCGAGCACACCGGCAAGTGCGCCGAAAATCCTACGTCTCATCCGTCCTCCCCTTTGTAGATGCCCCTACGCCGCGTGACCATCGCCACGCGGACTCCGCCACGGGAGGATGGCACAGCGGCGGATTCCATGCCTCGCGGATGTAGATGTCGACATCGTGCGCCGGAAATCCGCGGCGGGGCATACTTCGCCCGGTGCGCCCAAGCGTCATCGTGCTCGCAGCGCTCGTCGTGCTCGCCGGCCCGGCCGCGATCAGCGGCTCTTCGGCGGTCGAACGCTCCGCGGCCGCTCCGAGGATCGCGCTTCTCGACACACGAGCCCGTGACGCGTTCGCGGGACGGGCTTCAAGTCCGCGGAGCGGGTCCAGGTCGCCGCCTTCACCGGCGTCGAGACAATGCGGCGCGCGGCGACCGGCTCGTCGGCGGGCGCGTTCACGATGCGCTTGCCCGGGCTCGACGCCAACGACTGTCAAGGCTTCGCCGTCACCGCGACCGGCAACAAGGGGAGCCGCGCGTCCTTCAAGCGTGCGCCGGGACAGTGTCCGATCCTCGGCGCCTCGGGCTGATGGAGCAGACCAAGTACCTGCTCGACGAGTCGCAGATCCCGCGGCGTTGGTACAACGTCGTGTCCGACCTGCCGAACCCGCCGCGGCCCGTGCTGCACCCCGGGACCGGCGAGCCGGTCGGTCCGGACGACCTCGCGCCGCTCTTCCCGATGGCGCTGATCATGCAGGAGGTCAGCGAGGAGCCGGAGATCGCGATCCCGGAGGAGATCCTCGACATCTACAGCCTCTGGCGCCCGACGCCTCTCTACCGAGCGCGCCGGCTCGAGCAGGCCGTCGGGACGCGGTCGCGCATCTTCTACAAGTACGAGGGCGTCAGCCCGGCCGGCAGCCACAAGCCGAACACGGCCGTCGCGCAGGCGTTCTACAACAAGCAGGAGGGCCGCACGCGGCTCTCGACCGAGACCGGCGCGGGCCAGTGGGGAAGCGCGCTCGCGTTCGCCTGCAAGCTGATCGGCCTCGAGTGCAAGGTCTACATGGTTCGCATCTCGTACGACCAGAAGCCGTTCAGGCGCTCGCTGATCCAGACGTGGGGCGCCGAGATCGTCGCCAGCCCGTCAGAGGACACGCAGTCGGGGCGCGCGATCCTCGCGGAGCACCCGGACACACCGGGCAGTCTCGGCATCGCGATCTCCGAAGCGGTCGAGGACGCCGCGGGCCGCGACGACACCTCGTATTCGCTCGGCAGCGTGCTGAACCACGTGCTGCTGCACCAGACGATCATCGGCCAGGAAGCGCTCGCGCAGATGGAGCTCGCAGGCGCGTTCCCGGACGTCGTGATCGGCTGCGTCGGCGGCGGGTCGAACTTCGCGGGGCTCGCGTTCCCGTTCGTCCGCGAGAAGATCGCCGGCCGGGACATCGACATCCTCGCCTGCGAGCCGGCGGCCTGCCCGACGCTGACCCGCGGCCTCTACGCGTACGACTTCGGCGACACGAGCAAGCTGACGCCGCTCGTCGCGATGCACACGCTGGGACACGACTTCATTCCGCAGCCGATCCACGCGGGCGGTCTCCGCTACCACGGCGTCGCGCCGCTGATCTCGCAGCTCGTCAACGACGGTCTGGTCCGCGCGGAGGCCTACGTCCAGAGCGACGTCTTCGCGTCGGCCGTGCGCTTCGCGCACACGGAGGGCATCGTCCCCGCGCCCGAGTCGTCCCACGCGATCCACGGCGCGCTCGAGAGCGCGAGGCAGGCCGACGAGGCGGGCGAGCAGCGGACGATCCTCTTCAACCTCTCGGGCCACGGCCATTTCGACATGGCCGCGTACGACAACTACTTCGCCGGCAAGCTCGAGGACGTCGCGCTCGACGAGGAAGAGATGGAGCGCGCGCTGAAGGCGATCGAGGGACTGCCGACGCCTGCATAGAACCCGCCCTTGACCGGCCGCCAGCGGTTTGCAAAGTTGAGCATGGTCGAACGAGTCGAGGGAGGGCACCATGAAGATCAGCACCGATGAGCTTGCCGGTCAGGTGGCGAAGGCGCGCTCGCGCGGGTGGTTGCCGGTGATTGCGAAAGCCGAGGCGCGCCACAAGCTGCCCGCGGGTCTCCTGCTCGCCGTCGCGTCGCGCGAGACGAACATGGAGGACATCTGCGGCGACGGGGGTCACGGTCGCGGCCTCTTCCAGATCGACGACCGCTTCCACGGAGACTGGCTCGCGGGCCACGGAGCGCCCGGCAGCGGGACGACGCCGAGGCTCGCCGACGCAGCGGAGTTCGCGGCGGCGATGTTCGCGTCGAACCTGAGCTTCGGAAAGCAGAAGGGCGTCGGCGGCAAGGACCTGATCAAGTACGCCTGCTCCGCGTACAACGCCGGCGCAGGCGGCGCGCTCGAGGGTTTCCGCGGCGGCGACTCCGACCGGAAGACCGCCGGCGGCGACTACGGACGCGACGTCCTCGATCGCCTCGCAGCGATCCAGTCCCGTAACGGCGGCGGCCGGAGCCTGCAGATGAGCGGCGGCGCGGAGCCTCTGCGGCAAGGGCGCGAAAGGCAAGAACGTCGCGAAGTTCAAGCGCGACCTCCAGGCGTGGTTCGATCGCGCGGCGCCCGGCGTGTGGGCGACGTTCAAGATCAAGCCGGGGCCGCTGTACGGCGCAGCGGTCGTGGACGCCGTCCGCGAGTTCCAGATGCGGAATGCGCTGACGGTCGACGGCGAGGCGGGACCGGAGACGCTGGCCGTGCTCGCGAGTGCGCCGGCCCCGCAGCCCGCCACCGAGAAGCAGAAGAAGGCGGCGGCCGCGACGACGACTGCGACGAAGGGCATCCTCAAGCGAGGCGACCGCGGCCCGGCGGTGACGCTGCTCAAGCGCGATCTCCAGGCGTGGTTCGATCGCGCGGCGCCGGGAGCATGGGAGGCGTTCAGCGTCGACCGGTGGGCCCGGGTTCGGGCCCGGGCTCGACCACGCTGTGCGCGACTTCCAGCAGCGGAACGGGCTCCTCGTGGACGGAGAGGTCGGAAAGGAGACGCTCAACGCGATCCACGGCGCCGCGCCGTCGAAGACGCCGCTGCCGGGGCCTCGCCAGGACTTCGCGGACCTCGAGCTCGACTCGCCGAAGAAGGTCGGCTCGACCGGCGTGAAGGTCCGGCTCATCCAGGGCTGGCTCTCCCTGCACGGGTTCAAGGTCGTGGTCGACGGCGGCTACGGCAAGGCGACCGCGCGCCAGGTGCGCGCGTTCCAGACGGCGAAGAGCCTGCCGGTCACCGGGGTCGTCGACAACGCGACCTGGGCCAAGCTCGTGCATCCGATGCGCGTCGCGCTGTCGCCGATCGCGCCCAACAAGCCGCTCGGCCAGATGATCGTGGCCTACGCGCGGCAGCACCTCGCGCAGCATCCGCAGGAGGCGGGCGGCGAGAACAGCGGCCCGTGGGTTCGCCTGTACACCAACGGCCAGGAGGGAAAGGACTTCCCCTGGTGCGCCGGCTTTGCGACGTTCATCCTCGAGCAGGCCTCGACGGCGCTCCACAGCGAGATGCTGTTCCCGAAGACGCTCGCGTGCGACGCCATGCAAGCGGGCGCGGGCGCGCGGTTCCTCTCTCAGCCGACGCCGTCGCAGCGCGTGCGGATCACGCCCGGGAGCTTCTTCCTCAGGCCGAACACGTCAGGCAAGGGGCCGAAGTACGCGCACACGGGGATCGTCGTCCAGGCCGACGCCGACACGTTCAAGAGCATCGAGGGGAACACGAACGACGAGGGCTCGGCCGAGGGGTTCGAGGTGTGCTCCCGCGTCCACGGCTACCAGGGACTGGACTTCATCATCATCTGAGTCATTCGAGCGATCTCTCCTCCGTCGCGAGCCGCTCGAGCGCGACGCGGACTTCCCACACCGCCTGCTCGAGCTCGTCGAGCCGGCCCTCGAGCGCTTCGTCGATCGCGGCGAGCACGGTGTGGAAGATCGGTAGCCCGCGGTCGAAGATCGCCTGGCCGGCCGGAGTCAGCGTGAGGAGCGAAGCGCGGCCGTCGTGCGGATGCTGCTCCTCGTGGACGTGGCCGCGCTCGACGAGCGGACGGATCGCGTCGCGCAGCGTCGTCCGCCGCATGCCGGTCGCGCGCGCAAGCTTCGTGCGCGTGACCGGCTGGAGGACACCGACCACCGAGAGGAAGCCGTACTCCTCGGGGTTCACGCCCCCGGCGCGGAGGGTGCGGTTCGTCAGCTCGTGGGCGTACCGCGAGGCGAGGCCGAGCTCGAGCACGATCGCTCCGCGGAGGATTCGCTGCTGCTCGCTCACCGCCCTAGCCTGACCGAACTCAGCCTCCGCGCGCCACGGTCTCCCAGCGCCGCGTCCCCGGCACGAGCTCGAGGATCCGCTTCGCGGACCAGTCGTTGGCGTACACCGTGCCGTCGCTGCCGACGGCGACGCCGTTCGCCTCCGTCGAGAGCAGGCGCGTCGTCTCGCCGGCGGGCGTCGTCCGCGTGACGCCGCCGCCCGCGCCGTCACGCACGACGTCCGCGGTGTAGACGCTGCCGTCGGGCGCAACCGCGATCGACACGACGACGCCGACGTTTGCGCCGACGCGTGGAGATGATCCGCGTCGCCGGGTCGATCCGGCGGATCCGGCGGTTCTCGGTGTCCGCGACGTAGACGGCGCCGTCGGGGCCGACGGCGACGCCGTGCGGATGAAACAGCTGCGCCGCCGTCGCCGGGCCCGCCGTCGCCGCCGAACCCCTCGCCTCCGACGCCGGCGAACGTCGACACGGTTCCGTCGGGCGCGATGCGCCGGATCCAGCCGTCGTACTCGGCGACGTAGACGGTTCCGTCCGCGGCCGGCGCGACGCTCGTCGCTCCGGCGAACGTGGCCGCCGCCGCGGGGCCGCCGTCGCCGGTGTGGCCGCGGGTGCCGGTCCCTGCGAAGGGGCTCAGAGTCGTGCCGTCGAGACGAAGGATCCGGTCCGTATCGATGGCCGCCGTGTACACCGCGCCCGAAGGCGAGACGGCGACGTGGCCGATTCCGGTGCCGGTCGCCACCCGCGACGCACGGCCGCCCGCGATCCGAACGAGGCCGCCCGCGCGAAGCTGTCCGACGAGCAGCGTGCCCGCGGGCTCGACGGCGATCGTGAACGGATCGACGAGGAGAGGATCCTTCGCGACGTCGGCGTCGACGGCGCCGATCCGCAGGCTCCGTCCGGCCACGCGCGCCGACACCTGCCAGCGCGCCGCGTGCGGGAAGACGAGCGCGACGCGGTAGACGCCCTTGTCCTGCCGTGGTCGCCCGCGCGGAGACCGTGCCGCCGCCGGTCGCGGCGATGGAGACGCGACCTTTGTACGGCGTCCGGCCTCGGCGGACGACGAGTGTCGCGTGCCACGCCCGGCCGACGTCCGCGGTGGCCGGGAAATGCTCGTCGCGCGACCGGTCACCTTCGGCGGTGCGGCCCCGCGCGCCTGGCGCGAGGCCGGTCGCGAGCGCGGCGGCGGCGACAACGGCGACAGCGAAACGAAGCTTCATCTCTCGTCCTCCTCATCTACGGCGGTTTCGCCGTATCTATGGCGAAATCGCCGCTTCTTGTCAAGCGGCACTCGCTCCGCACGCGTGACGCACGGCGTGGCCGCCGCCGTTGAACCAGCACGTGCCCGAGAGACGAGCAAGACCGTCACGACCGCGAGCTGATCGAGCTGCTCAACGAGCTGCGCGTCGCGCTGCCCGGGGTGCAGGTGCTCTTCGCGTTCCTGCTCGCGGTTCCGTTCGCCAACGGGTTCCCGAAGCTCGAGCGCGCTCGACCGCGACGTGTTCTTCGCCGCCTTCATCGCCACCGCGCTGGCGACGGTGCTGCTGATCGCGCCGAGCTCGTACCACCGGCTGCGCTGGCGGCAGCGCGACAAGGAGCGGATGCTCGTCGTCTCGAACGCGTTGTCGATCGCGGGGCTCGCGTGCCTTGCGGTCGCCGTCACGTGCACCGTCTTCGTGATCACGGACTTCCTCTTCCACCGCTCGTGGGCGGCGGCGTTCACGGCGCTCGATCGCCGCTCGCGTTCCTTGTCCTCTGGTACGGATTGCCGCTCGGCGCGGCGCTCGCTGGACCGGAGGCGAGGCGCCTGACGCGCGTCTACGCGCCCCACCAGAAGCTCGCGGCGATCACGACGTAGAGGCCGATCAGGATCGCGCCTTCCTCCCGGGTGCTCTCGCCGTCGTAGACGACCAGCGCCCCGATCGCCGGCGGACAAGAGGAGGGCGATCGCGAGCAGGGTCGGGAAGACGAGCGTCAGGTTCGTCGCGAAGAAGAGGCTTGCGAAGACGAGCACCGGCGTCAGGAACAGCGCGACCTGGAGCGCCGAGCTGACGATCACGGAGATCGCGAAGTCGGGGCGGTTGCGCGCGGCGAGCTGCACGCCGACGACGTTCTCGACCGCGTTGCCCGCGATCGCGACGACGACGAACCCGGCGAAGTCCTGGCTCATGTGCAGCGCCTCCGTCGCGGGCGTGAGCGCCGAGACGAACCAGTCGCTCGCGAACGCCGCAGCGATGCCCGCGCCGGCGAGCACCGCGACCGTCGTCGGCAGCGACCAGCGCGGCGGCTCGGCGCCTCGTCGTCCCGACGCCGGAGAGGAACGACGGCAGCGTCGACGAAGAAGAGCACGAGCAGCACGCCGGCGCAGATGAAGCTGAGCGTCCGGCCGTGCGCAGCGGCCGGCGCGTGGAACGCGTACGCGAGCGTCGGGACCGAGAGGATCGCCGCGGCCGAGCATCCCGAGCGTGGCGATCACCGCGCCCGCGGCGAGTCGAATCGCTGCGTGCCGTTGCGGATCCCGCCGACGAGGAACGCGATGCCGAGCACGAGCACGCTGTTCGCGATGATCGGAGCCGATGAGCGCCGTCTGCACGACGCGGACGAGCCCCTCGTGCAGCGCGAAGAGCGCGATGAAGAGCTCCGGCATGTTGCCGAGCGCGGACTGGACGACTCCGGCGGCGGACGATCCGACACGTCCACCGAGCTGCTCGGTCGCGCCGCCGACGAGATGCGCGAGAAAGCGCGATCGCGACCGCCGCCACCACGAACGCGAGGACCGGGCGGTGCGTCCACGAAAGTGCGCGACGCGCCGCCGCGGCAACCGCCAGCGCGGCGAGGCCGAGCTGTATCCACTCGCCCGGCGCAGGCCTTCACGCGCTCCGGCGGGCCGGCCCGGCAGGTGCCGTCACGACAGGCGTTCCGCCAGGTACCTGATCGCGAGCGGGTAGCGGTACTCGATCGCCGAGTGCGTCCCGTCGAAGAGCTCGAAGTAGACGTCCGAGACGCCGATCGCCTCGAGCTCGCGGCGGAACGCCTCGGCTCCGAGGTCGAGGAAGAACTGGTCGCGCTTGCCGGCGTCGATGTAGATCGCCTTCAGCGAGCGAAGTGCGTCGGCGTGGCCGCGACACCATCCGCACCGGGTCCCACGCGAGCCAGCGCTCCCAGACGTCGGGCCGCAGCTCGCCGGTGGCGGTGTCGTACGGAAGCTGCACCGTCCCGTCGTCGTCGGCCGAGTAGCAGGCGGCCATGCACCAGTCGTTGAGCAGCGTGCTGTCGCTGTCCTTGGTGAGCGCCGGCCGGCTGCGGAAGTCCTCCCAGAAGCGCTCGAACGAGCCGTCGTAGTCGTCGCGGAGCGTGCGCACCGACTCGCGGAAGTCGGGCAGGTAACACATCTCGAACAGCGCGTCGCCCGCGTGCGTCGCGAGGCCGCCGAACACGTCGGGCCGCAGCATCGGGTTGACCATCGCGCCGTAGCCGCCGCTCGACTTGCCCGCGATGCCGCGATGCGCCGCCTCGGCGAGCGTGCGGTAGCTCGCGTCGACGAACGGGACGATCTCCTCGCAGAGATAGGTGTGGTAGCGGCCGGTGCCCGGGGAGTCGATGAACTGGCTGCCGCCGATCGACGTCCAGGCGTCGACGTAGACGAGGATGCACGGCGGCGACCCGCCGCTCGCGAACAGCTCGTCCGCGAGCTCCGGGAAGTTCTTGCGAAACGGCGTCCGGTTCCGCCACATGTCGAGCTGCCCGGTCAGCCCCTGGATCACGTAGATGCTCGGGTAGCGCCGCTCCGGGTCGTCGTCGTAGCCGGGCGGGAGATAGACCCAGAGCGGCCGCACGTGCGGGTCGCCCAGCGGGTTGCCCTCGAGCACCGTGCTCTCGAAGGCGTGCTCGTCGAGGCGGCCGGCGAGCTCGTACGACCAGGGTTGCACCGGCCGGATCCTACGTCCAGAGTACGGGCCTATGGCCGCGCCGACCGTCGACGCCGGATCGCTCGCCGCTGCCGCATTCGCCGACGCGGTCGAGTGGCGGCGGCACCTCCATCGCCGGCCGGAGCTGTCGTTCCACGAGCACGAGACGTCCCGCTTCGTCGAGGAGACGCTCGCGTCGTTCGGCGGGCTCGAGCTCTCGCGGCCGACGCCGACGAGCGTCCTGGCCCGGCTCGTCACCGATCGGCCGGGCCCGGTCCTGGCGCTGCGCGCGGACATCGACGCGCTCCCGATCGTCGAGGAGAGCGGCGTCCCGTTCGCGTCCGAGAACGAGGGCGTCATGCACGCCTGCGGCCACGACGGGCACACCGCCGTGCTGCTCGCCGTCGCGCGCACGCTCGTCGGAGATGCGCGACAGCCTGAGCGGCGAGGTGCGGTTCATCTTCCAGCACGCCGAGGAGCAGCTGCCCGGCGGAGCGCGCGACGTGGTCGCCGCGGGCGCGCTCGACGGCGTCGACGCCGTGGTCGGCTGTCACCTGCTGAGCGTGCTCGACCTCGGCACCGTCGCCGTCCCGACCGGCCCGTTCATGGCGGCGCCCGACACGTTCGCGATCGTCGTCGAGGGACGAGGCGGCCACGCGGCGTTCCCGCAGGAGTGCGTCGATCCGATCGCGGTCGCCGCACAGGTCGTGCGTCGGGCTCCAGCACGTCGTCGCGCGCGAGACCGATCCGAACGAGCGCGTCGTCGTCACGGTCTCGCGGATCGCGGGCGGCACGGCCGACAACATCATCCCGGAGTCGGTCGAGCTCGGCGGCACGGTTCGCACGTTCAGCGTCGAGGCGCGCGAGCGACGCGCGCAGCGTCGATCGAGCGGATCGTCGCGGGCGTCACGCAGGCGCACGACGCGACGTACCGCCTGGACTACGTCGAGGGCTACCTCCCGGTCGACAACGACGCGGAGCTGGCGGTGCGCGTCAAGGCGGCGGCCGAGCGCGCGCTCGGCGCAGACGCGTTGATCGACATCCCTCCGATCATGGGCGGCGACGACTTCTCCGCCTACCAGCAGGAAGCGCCCGGCGTCTACTTCATGGTCGGCGCGCGCAGCGAGGAAGCGAACGCGCTCTTCCCGCACCACCACCCGCGCTTCGCGATCGACGAGCGCGGCGATGGAGAACGCGATCGCCGTCTTCATCGAGACGACGCGCGAGCTGCTCGCCGCCGAGTGACGGCGGCGTAGAGCCGGGAGAGAGGGCCGGGCTCGCGCGGCTGGCTCGCGCGCCACTCGTCGTAGGTCGGAAGCCGCCCGGCGCGGCGCGCGGCAACGACGCACTCCGTGTGTGCGTGCCGCCGCCGGCCGCGATCGTCCTCCGGCGCGATCAGCATGTGCTCGCTCATCGCGTGCAGCCGCTTGCCGCAGAGCGGGCAGGTGTAGGTCGCCGGCTTCAGGTTCTGCGCGCCGCGAATCGCCCACCAGCGCGGCTCGTCCTGCGTCGTCAGAGCGGCCCGGGGTCGTCCAGGAATTCGGCGCCGGCCTGCTCCGGCGGGGCGCCGTAGATGAAGAGGACGAGCTCCTCGTCGCCCTCGTTCCGCGCCTGGAGCGGAGTGTCCGGGCTCGACGGCGACGACGCTCAGCGGCGGGAGGTCGAAGCGCTCGTGCGGATCGCCGAGCAACATCGTCAGCGTCCCGGAGACGACGACGAAGACCTCCTCCTGCGCCCGGTCTGCATGACGCCGCCCGCGCGTGTGCGGCGGGTAGCGCCACAGACGCGCGCGCGAGCTCTGGAGGTGTGCCGCGCCGGTGACGTCGGCCGCGAGCCGCGCCGCCTCGCCCTCGACGTTCGGCCGCTCCTCGAACTGGTGCTCGTCTCCGCGGACGACGTGGTAGCCCATGCGGCGGATCCTCGCAGGTCCGCGCGCGGGGACGCGGCAGGCGCGGACGACGTCCGTGCCCGCCGCCTCCGCGGCTTCGCTACGGCGCCGGCTCTGCGTCGACCTGCGCCCACTCCTCGGGGGACAGCGACGCGAAGAGCTCGTCCTGCGTGAGCTGCTCGTCCGCCGACTCCGGAGCGGCGAGGAGCGCGACCTGCTCCCCCGTGAACGCAGGCGCTCCTCCGGGCGGCGTCGTGCCGCCGTTGTCCCCCGCATACGTCCACGTGTTGTTGGCGGCCTTCGCGATCACGCGGAGGTTGTCCACGTACACGTGGCCGAGCGACCGGTCGAAGACGAGCGCGAGCCCGGTCACCTGACCCGTTGACGCATCGGTGCCGCCCTTGCGGAGCAGCTCCGCAGTGATGAGCTGACGCGAGAACGTCTTCCTGATCCAGCCGCTCTGGGCGCCGGGCGAGGACGGTGCGACCTTGCAGCCGAGGTTGACCTCGTACTGCCGGCCGCTGCGGCCCTGGACGAAGAGCGCCCAGCGTGGGTCGGTCGTGTTGCAGACGCCGTCCTTCACGCGGTACTCGTAGAACATCGTCAAGCCCTGAACGGGTCGTCCCTCGACGCCGATCACGTGCGCGGCCGCCGAGTTGTTCGCCGCGAACGAGCGCTTCTCGAGCAGGACGGCCTGGTTCGCCGAACCCTGGACGTCGGCCTCGCCCTCCTGCGCCTTCCAGGCGGCGGTGGTGTCGGCGCCGTGCGACGCAGGAAAGAGCCAGACGCCGTCGTCGGTCGCGCTTGCCGCGCCGACGAGCGCAAGCGCGCCCGTAGCGGCGAGCGCCGTGAAGATCCTTCTCATGAGACCCCCTGATGTGTTGCCGTGCTTGCTTACCTCGCGCGCGGCAGAGTAGCCCGGATTTCGCGGGCCCGCCGCTCTACGAGCGCGCCGCCTCGCGCGCTCGGCGAGTAGCGCTCCGCCTCCTGCTGGTCGCGTCGAGAAACACCTCCGACAGGCCGGGCTCGGTGCTGCGGACGGCAGGGCCGTGCCTGCTTCTCAACGCGGCGCGCGTACCCAGGCGGCCGTGTTCGGCGGCAGTTCTTCGCTCACGCCGGCCTCGCTCGCGACGAGCAGCTCGCCCGCCGGAAGAGTGAGTCGGTCGCCGTCGACGTTCACCGCGCACGTGACGGCGCCGCGCTCGAACATCAGCGTGCCCGCGCGGGCTCTCGCACCACTTCAGCGGCGCGTCCTCGAGCTCGCGCCGCAGCTCGAGCGCGCGCCGGTAGAGGGCGAGCGTGGATCCCGCGTCGGCTCGCTGGGCTTCGACGCTCACGGCTCCCCACGCGCTCGGCATCGGCAGCCACGGCTCGCCCGTCGTGAAGCCGAAGCTGGGCCCATCGCGGTCCCAGGGGATCGGGACACGACAGCCGTCGCGGCCCTTCCTCGCACCGTTGCTGCGGTGGAACGCCGGATCCTGGCGCACCGCGTCGGGCAGATCGACTTCCTCGAGACCCAGTTCCTGGCCCTGGTAGAGAAACGCCGGACCGGGCAGCGCGAGCAGGAGCAGAGCCGCGGCGCGCGCGGCCGCGGGGCTCCCGTAGCGGGTCACGATGCGCGGCGCGTCGTGGTTCTCGAGCACCCACGTCGGCGGCGCGCCCACGGCCGCGAGCGCCGCGAGGGAACGGTCGATCGCAGACCGCGCCAGCTCGGCCTCCAACGGCTCGAGCAGCAGCGTGAAGTTGAACGCCATGTGCAGCTCGTCGTCGCGAACGTACGGCGTGACCCGCGCGGGATCGGAGAAGACGACTTCGCCGACGAGCACCGGCGCGCGGGGATACGCCTCGACGAGGCGCCGCCAGTCGCGGTACACGCCGTGAACCTCGGGCTGATCGACCGCCGTCCGCCAGTCCGACGAGAACGCCGCCTCCGGGAACGGCTCGGGCTCGTCGCGCAGCTTTCGGTCCTTGTACAACCCGTGCGCGACGTCGATCCGGAACCCGTCGACGCCGCGATCGAGCCAGAAGCGGAGGATCTCGTCGAAGTCGGCATGGACCTGCGCGTTGTGCCAGTCCAGATCCGGCTGCTCGCGCGCGAACAGGTGCAGGTACCACTCGCCGCTCGCCTCGTCGCGCGTCCAGGCGGGGCCGCCGAAATTCGAAGGCCAGTTGTTCGGCGGACCGCAGTTGCGGCCGGGCGCGAAGACGTAGCGCGCGCGGTCGGGGTGCGACGGATCCGCGAGCGCGTTGAGGAACCACGGGTGCTCGTTCGATGTGTGATTCGGGACGACGTCGATCACGACGCGCAGCCCGAGCGCGTGCGCGTCGCGCAACAGGTCGTCGAAGTCGTCGAGCGTGCCGAAGAGCGGATCGACGTCGACGTAGTTCGCGACGTCGTAGCCATGGTCGGCCCCCGGCGACGGATAGAACGGCGTCAGCCACAGGCCGTCGACGCCGAGCTCGCGCAGGTACGCCAGGCGCGAGCGGATGCCTCGAAGATCGCCGACTCCGTCGCCGTTCGAGTCGGCGAAGCTGCGGACGTAGATCTCGTAGAACACCGCGTCGTGCCACCAGCTAGGAGCCATTGAGGAACTCCTCATTGACCAGGCGGATCTCCTCAAACGCGAGCTTGCGCACGCGGTCGTACGTCAGGAGCCCGTTCAGCTCTCCCTCGACGTCGGTGAGCTGCGTCCACACGAAGCCTGCGACGTCCGCGGGAATCTGCTCGACGACTCGCTTGTACGCGGCCGCGAGCTCGGCGGCGGTGGCGACATGGCGATAGGAGAAGTCCTCGCGACGCGAGTGCTCGTCGACCACGAGCGACACGCCGCCGCACTCGCCGAACCAGAGCGGAAGGTCGTCCCGTGCGCCGTGGTGCGTCGTCAGCTCGGCGCCGTAGTCGTGCACGTCGACGAGGTCGGTGTCCTCGAGCTGGTTCCAGCCCGAGGTGTCGATCACGAGGCGGGACGGATCTTCGCGGCGTGTTCGCCGCACGAGCCGGCGCTGGAAATACGGCTCGGGCCTGCCCCAGTGCTCGTTGCCGCAGATCCACATGACAACGGACGGATGGTTCCGCAGCTGCGCGACGATCTCGGTCCACTCGTTCTGGAGCTGCACGCGCGCCGCGCGGGCCGAGAGGTCGTGGCTCGTCGGCAGGTCCTGGGCGACGAGCAGGCCGAGGCGGTCGCACCACGCGTACCAGCGCGGGTCCTCCACCTTGACGTGCTTGCGCGCGAGGTTGAAGCCGAGCGCCTTCGCGGCTTCGACGTCCGCGCGCAGCGCTGCGTCGCTCGGCGCGGTGTGGACGCCGTCGGGCCAGAACCCCTGATCGAGCACTCCCGCGATCCGCAGCGGCTCGCCGTTCAGGAGCAGCTCGCGGCCGCGGCGCTCGATCGTCCGGAAGCCGACGTACGAGCGGACCACGTCCTCGCCGAGCCGGAGCTCGACGTCGTAGAGGAACGGGTCGACGGGCGACCAGACCCGCGGGCGGTCGACGCGCATGAGGACCTCGCCGTTCGCGCGGATCGTCCCGTCGGCGCCGGCGTCCAGCTCGAAGTCGCCGAGGTACTCGTCCGGCACGCCCTCGATCCACACGCTGCGCCAGATGCCGGTCGTCCGCGTGTACCAGATCCCGTCGCTGCCTCGCTGCTTCCCCTTCGCCTGACCGGCGGCGTCCGCTGACGGATCGACGGCGTGGACGACCAGCTCGTGCTCGCTCCCCGGCTCCAGCATTCCCAGATCGCACGCGAAGTGCGTGTAGCCGCCGTGATGCCCGCCCCGCGGCACGCCGTCGACCTCCACCTGCGTGTGCCAGTCGACTCCACCGAAGCGGAGCAGCGTGCGTTCGCGCCACTCGTCGGGGACGCGGAACGTTCGCCGGTACGCACGCGCCGTGAATCTCTCGCCTGCGCCGATTCCCGAGAGCGGCGCCTCGAACGGGAACGGCACGCGAATCTGCTGCGACTGCCGCCCGGCTCGAGTGCACGTTCCACATGCCGTCGAGGCTCGACCACGTCTCGCGCCTTGCCGGCTCTCCGCAGGTGGCCCCTCGACCCGCGGCTTTCCGTCGTTCCAGTCGAGTCGGTCGATTCCGGCGCCGTTCGTCGCGTAGGCGTAGTACGTGTCGCCGTCCTTCAGGACGAACGGGTCGGGGAAGTTCCCGTTGTAGACGGGGTTCGCGAACGTCTGCGACCCGCCGCATCCGGCGAGCGTGAGCGCGCAAAGTGCGATCGCGGCGGCTCGGCTCATCCCGCGACGCGTGCCGCCACTGCGTCGCCGACCTGTGACGTCGATGCATCGCCGCCGATGTCGACCGTGCGGGGGCCGTCGCGACAGACGTCCTCGACGGCGCGCATCAGCCGCCCGGCCGCTTCGGTCTCGCCGAGGTGCTCGAGCATCAGCGATGCGCTCCAGATCGCGCCGATCGGGTTCGCGATGCCCTGGCCCGCGATGTCGGGCGCCGAGCCGTGGACCGGCTCGAAGACGCCGGGCGCGTCGGAGCCCGGCGCCACGCTCGCGCTCGCGGCCATTCCCATCCCGCCCTGGAGCACGGCGGCGATGTCGGTGAGCACGTCGCCGAAGAGGTTCGACGCGACGACGACGTCCAGGCTCAGCGGGTCGGCGACCATGCGCGCGGCGAGCGCGTCGACGAGCACGCGCTCGTAGCGGACGTTCGGATGCGCGGCCGCGACCTCCTCGGCGACCTCGTCCCAGAGCACGTAGCCGTAGCGCGACGCGTTCGACTTGGTCGCGCTCGTCAGGACGCCGCGCCGCTCCTCTGCGAGCTCGAACGCGTGCTCGACACGCGCCGGACGCCGGCGCGCGTGAAGACGCTCGTCTCGATCCCGACCTCGAGTTCGAGTCCCTGGTGCGCGCGGCCGCCGACTCCGGAGTACTCGCCCTCC
Organism: uncultured Actinomycetes bacterium; assembly: GCA_963708685.1. Classification (GTDB taxonomy): domain Bacteria; phylum Actinomycetota; class Thermoleophilia; order Gaiellales; family Gaiellaceae; genus DASVFB01. The sequence goes on along the minus strand of CAVPTP010000004.1, from coordinate 48,385 downwards.
GTGTTCTCGCGGACGAAGAGCATGTCGACCGCGGGGTCGCCGGCGAGCGCCGAGGGGACGCCGTCGAGCAGCCGCGCGGGCCGCAGATTCGCCCACAGGTCGAGTCCCTGCCGCAGCGGCAGCAGCAGCCCCCACAGCGTCACGTGGTCCGGCACCGACGGGTCCCCGACGGCGCCGAGCAGCACCGCGTCGTGGCGCGCGCACGACGTCGAGCGCGTCCGGCGGCATCATCGTTCCGTGCTCGTGGAAGTGGTCGGTGCCCCAGGACAGCTCGTGCCAGTCGATCGAGCCCGAGCGCGTCGACCGCCTTGCGCGCCTCGGTGACGACCTCGGGACCGGCGCCGTCACCGGCGATCACGGCGATCCGGAAGCTGCGCTGTCGCATCCGTCGCGATTCTAGGTTCGGTGCGCGGACGGCGGCCGCACCGTCGACCTCAGGACTCCATCACTCGACGGCAGGCTCGTCCTTCGGTGTCGCGCCGGACGCGAGGATCCTGCCGCTTCGGGTCGGCAACGACTGCGGCGGAATCGTCAACGCGCCGCGCGCGCTGGAGACGATGCTCGGGCTGCCTCGCTAGTCGGGCGGCTGTAGCTCGTCGAGCGTCGGGATCGCCGAGCGCCCGTCGAGCGCGCGGCACGAGAGTGCCGCGCACGCGTTCGCGGCGGCGAGCGCCTCGCGGAGCGGCACGTCGCGGACGAGCTGCGCGAGCAGCGCGCCGTGGAAGACGTCGCCGGCGCCGAGCGTGCTCACGACCTCGACCGCGTAGCCCGGCGCCTCGACGACCTCGCCGTCGCGCGTGTACGCGGCGCTGCCGTCCGCGCCGCGCGTGACGACGACGAGCTCCGCGCCGGCTTCGAGTGCGCTTTGCGCGTCGCCGAACTCCTCGTGCAGCACGCTCTCGGGCGGCGCGTAGAGGTCGACGCCGCGCAGGTCGAGCCCCTCGATCGGGTTGCCGCCGTCGACCGACAGGCGAACGCCGTCGGGCGCGGCGCGGTAGCCGACGTGGTCGACGTGCACCCACGCGGCGCCGCGGCAGAGGTCGACGGCCGCGGCGCTGAGCTCGAGCGGCGGCAGCGCTCCGGGGAAGTGGACGATCGCGCGCGCGCCGGCCGTGCTCGACGAGGATCGTGCTCTGCGTCGAACGCGCGTCCGGCACGAGAGCCAGCTCGCCGACGTCGACGCCTTCGCGCGCGAGGCCGTCGCGGATCGCCGCGCCGAGGTCGTCGTCGGCCACGGCGCCGACGAAGTAGGTCTCCACGCCGAGCCGCGCGAGCGCGACCGCCGCCGTCGCGGCCGGGCCGCCGCCGGCGACCGCGACGTCGGTCGCGACGACGCGCTCGTCCGACTCGGGGTGCCGCGGCACGGCGAAGATCGTGTCGCAGCGTCGCGAGCCCGACGCAGACGACGTGGCTCACGCGACCTTCACCGTCACGAGCTCGTGCGGGCGGTACGGGACGACGATCGTGTCGCCTGTCGACGTCGAGCGTCGTCGCCGTCGTCCTCGAGCAGCGTTCGCGCGCACGCGCCGTCGAGAACGGCGCGCGCGAGCCGCACGCGCGCGATGCCGCGCGCGCCGTGCGCCTCGTAGAGGCGCAGCACGAGCGCGTCCGAGTCCTCCGCCCGCTTGATCGTGTCGAGCACGAGGTTGGCGTCGTCGACCGACGCGAACGAGCCGTCGGACGCGTCGCTCGTCCAGCGCAGCGGCGCGTTGAAGCGGCATGCCCTTCGCGCGACGACGCCGGCCTCGCGCCAGCCGCCGGCGTGCGGGACGAGCGCGTACGCGAACTCGTGCCGGCCCATGTCGGCCTCCGGATCCGGGCTCTTCGGCGAGCGCAGCAGGCTGATCCGCAGCTCGCTGCCGTAACAGCTGTAGCCGTACTTCGAGTCCGTCAGCACGCGCCGCGCCGAAGCCGTGCTCCGACAGGTCGGCGAAGCGGTGGCCGGGCACCTCGAAGCGCGCGCGGTCGCAACGTCGTCGAGAAGTGCGTCGGCCGCTCCGCGTAGCCGAACGGCATCTCGTACGTCGCGTTCGGCGCGCGCACGGCGAGCGGGAAGCACGACCTTGAGCAGCGTGTGCGACTCTCGTGCCAGTCGACGGTCGTGTGGAACTCGAGCCGCCGCGAGCCGGCGTCGAGGCGGACGATCTGCGCGCATCCGGCTCGCCTCGCCGATCGGCGCGCTCGAACGCGACCTCGGCGCGCAGCGGCGTCGCCGTGACGACTCGTACGACTCGGCCGGCGGGCAGTCGCGGCGCGTCTCGAGGTGGAACGGGTCGATGTCCCACGCGTCGAAGTCGACCGGGCGGTCGTCGTAGAGCTCGAGCCGGTTGCCCGGGCGCGGCGAGCGTCTCGCGGCCGGTCGCCTTGTCGACGACGCTCGCGACGGTGCCGTCCGGCGAGCAGCGTCACGCGCAGGTGCTCGTTCTCGAGCGTCAGGCCGTCGACGCGCGACCGCGTCGCTCGGCTCGACCGCGCGCGCCGGCGCCGTACGGCGGCGCCTCGACGACGACGAGCGTGCCGCCCGACGGCGACGACCTCGCGGCGCGCGAAGCCGACGGTGTTCACCGGCGTCGTCGCCGCGTCGCGCAGAGCGCGTTCGCGCCGGCCTCGACCTCGGCGAGGTCGCGCTCGGCGTCCTCGTAGACGAGCCGGATCGACGAGCCGGGGAGGATGTCGTGGAACTGCTGCAGCAGCAGCAGCTTCCACAGCCGGTCGAGCTCGGCGCGCGGGTAGTCGCCGCCGCGCGCGACCGCGAGGAACTCGGCGTCGTGCAGCGCCTGCTCGGCAGCGGCGGTTGCCGCGCTTGCGCGGCGCCTGCGTCGTGTACGTGCCGCGGTGGTACTCGAGGTACAGCTCGCCGACGACGACCGGCGCGCTCGCCGCGGCTCGGCCTCGAGCGCGTCGAAGAACTCGTCGCGGCGTCGCGTTGCGCGTGCGCGGCAGGCCCTGCAGGTCGCGCGCGCGCGCGCAGCGTCTCGAGCATCGTCGCGCGTCGGGCCGCCGCCGCCGTCGCCGTGGCCGAAGACGAGCAGGCTCGTCCGCGAGTGCTCGTGATCCTTGTAGTCGCGCGCCGTCTTCGCGCAGCTCCGGCACCGTCGGCCTCGCTGTTGTAGGTGTCGGCCGGCGGGAAGTGGGCGAGCACCTCGCTGCCGTCGATCGCCCTGCCAGGTGAACGTGTGGTGGTCGGGCGTGTTGAAGCGGTTCCACGAGAGCTTCTGCGTGAGGAAGCGCGTGATCCCGGCCTCGCGCATGAGCTGCGGCAGCTGGCCGTTGTAGCCGAACGCGTCGGGGCTCCAGAACTCGCGTGCAGCGGCGCGCCGAACCGCTGCTCGAAGAAGCGCTGGCCGTGCAGGAACTGCCGCACGAGCGACTCGCCCGACGGGAGGTTGCAGTCGGGCTCGACCCAGCTGCCGCCGACGGGGACGAACTGCCCGCCGTCGACCTTCGCGCGGATGCGCTCCCACAGATCGGGGTCGCGCTCCTCGATCCACGCGTACTGCTGCGCCTGCGAGCACGCGAAGCGGTACTCCGGGTACTCGTCCATGTAGCGCAGCTGCGTGCTGAACGTGCGCACGCGCTTGCGGTAGCGTCTCGGCGAGCGGCCAGAGCCACGCCGTGTCGATGTGCGCGTGGCCGATCGCCGCGACCTCGTGCGCGCGCGTGCGCGTTCCGTGCGCTCGTAGAGCGCGGCGAGAATCGCCGCGCGTCGCGGCTCCACGTGTCGCAGAAGTCGGTTGAGCTCGGCCGCGCAGCTCGCCCGCGAGCGTCGGGTCGAGTCGCCTCGTGCGGCCTCGAGCGCGCGCAGCGTCTCGAAGTCGAAGTACGAGCTTCCACGCGTCCGGCGTCGAAGCGCGCGAGCTCGCACTGCGTCAGCTCGACCGCCGAGCGCTGCTTGCCCGAAGAGCCCGTTGCACGCGAGCTCGACCTCGAGCCGAGCAGCTCGCCCGGCTCGCGCCGTCGTCGGCGAGCACCGCGTCGCGCGTGGTGCTGGTTCAGCCCGGCGACGACGCGACCGTCGAGCCACAGCGTCGCCTCGCTGTTCGAGTCCCAGAGGAGGTCGACGCGCGCGCCGCGCCACTCCTCCGGCACGGTCGCGCGCACGCGGAACCAGTACGTCGCCCAGAGCGGCCCGAAGCGCTCGCCGAGCTCGCCGGCCGGTACTCGAGCCGCTGCGCCTCGTCCCAGCGAGATCCGGTCGACGCGCGGCGAGACGAGCAGCTCGTCGACCGGGCGCGTCTCCGGCGTAGACGAGCGCGCGCAGCCGCTCGCGACGTCTGCGCGAGGCGCCGTCGCGTGTAGTCGGTGTGACGGATCAACTAGCGCCGCAGCGGCGGCGCCGTTCAGCAGGCTCTCGCCGGTCGTCGGGCGAGAAGAAGTACAGCCGCGACGGCTCGACGGCGAGCCGCATCGTGCTGCCGACGCGCGCCTCGGTGCGCGGGTCGACGCGGGCGGCGAACAGCGCTGCGGTCCGTTCGTCGGCGAGCAGCGTCGCCTCGTCCTCGGCCTGGTCGCGTCATCGCGTCCTCGATGACGACCTGCTCGCGCGTCGACCGGGAAGAAGACGTACGCGTCGGAGCCGAGCTCCTCGAGCACCTCGACCTGCACCTCGAGCGTCGGCAGGTCGCTCGGGCGCGAACGCGATGTCCTCGAACGCCTCCGGGCGGATGCCGAGGATGACGCGCGCCGTCCTCGTTGCGTCGCCGGGCGGCGCGCGCGGTCGAGCGGGATGCGTGCAAGTCGCCGATCGTGACCGAGTCGCCGTCGATGCGTGCGCCTCGACGAGGTTCATCGCGGGCGAGCCGATGAACGCGGCGACGAAGATGTTCGCCGGCTCGTCGTAGAGGATCTGCGGCGCGTCGACCTGCTGGACGCTTGCCGTCGCGCATGACCGCGACGCGCTGGCCGAGCGTCATCGCCTCGACCTGGTCGTGCGTGACGTAGACCGTCGTCGTGCCGAGGCGGCGGTGCAGCTGCTGCAGCGACGTGCGCATCGTCACGCGCAGCTTCGCGTCGAGGTTCGAGAGCGGCTCGTCCATCAGGAACGCCTGCGGGCTCGCGGATGATCGCGCGGCCCATCGCGACGCGCTGCTGCTGGCCGCCCGAGAGCTGGCCGGGCCGCCGGTCGAGCAGCTCCTCGAGGCCCGAGCATCTGCGCGACCTCGTCGACGCGCCGCTCGCGCTCCTGCCTTCGGCGTCTTCCGGACGCGGAGGCCGTAGCCGAGGTTCTTCCGCACCGTCATGTGCGGGTAGAGCGCGTAGTTCTGGAAGACCATCGCGAGGTCGCGCTGCGGCCGGCTCGAGCCGCGTCACGTCGCGCTCGCCGATCAGGATCCGGCCGGCCGTGATCTTCTCGAGGCCGCCGATCGAGCGGAGGAGCGTCGTCTTGCCGCAGCCCGACGGGCCGACGAGCACCATGAACTCGCCCTCGCCGATCGTCAGGCTCGACGTCGTCGACGGCGCGGACCCCGCCGGCGAACTCCTTCGTCGACGTGGTCGAGGACGATTTCACCCATCGGGCGCGGAACTGTACCCAGTAGTCGAACGCAGGATGCAATCGTTGCCACACCGATCTCCGGCGGCATAGACTCGCCGATGTGAGCGCGGTCGCAGCCGACTGACGGTCGTCGCCGGCGTGTCGCTCGCTCCGCGACACGTGCAACGTCTACGTGCTCCGCTCCGGCGCGCGAGGCGGTGCTCGTCGACTTCGGCGACGGCGACGTGCTCGACCACCTCGACGAGCTCGGGGTCGACCGCGTCACCGACGTCCTCGCTCACGCACCACCACCGCGACCAGCTCGGCGGGCCTCCGCCGCGCGGTCGACGCCGGGATCCGCGTCTGGGTGCCGCCGGTCGAGGCCGAGCTGATCGCCGAGCGTCGGCGACCACTGGCAGCGCCGGCAGCTCGACAACGACTACGACCTGCGGGAGGATCGCTTCTCGCTGCTCGAGTCGGTGCCGGTCAGCGGGCACGGTCGCCGAGTACCGGACGCCGCGCGTACGGCGGCATCGACGTCTACACGCTGCCGACGCCCGGGCACACGATCGGCTCGGTCACCTACCTCGTCGAGCTCGACGGCCGGCGAGCTCGCCTTCACCGGCGACCTCGTCTACGGCGACGGAAAGGTCTGGTCGCTCGCGGCGACGCAGTGGTCGTACAGCGGCGTCGAGGGCCAGGCGGCGACGATCGTCTCCTGCGCGCGTCCTCGCCGAGCGGCAGCCGGACGTGCTGCTGCCCGTCGCACGGCGAGCCGATCGACGATCCGCCGGCGCGCGCTCGCGCGCGTCGCGCGCGCGGCTCCAGGAGCTCGTCGACCTGCGGCGCGGGCAGCCGTGGGACGTCGAGGACCGGCTGCGCGCAGCCGTTCGAGGCGGTCACGCCGCACCTGCTCCGCAACCGCACGATGCTTCGCGAACAGCTACGCGCTCGCTCTCGGAGACCGGCGCCGCGCTGCTGCATCGACTTCGGCTACGACCTCACGACGGGCACGCCGGCACCGAGCGCGCGCGCGGCGGCCGCTGCTCTGGTCGCTCGACGCGCTGCGCCGCGACCACGGGTCGAGCGCATCGAGGCCGTCGTCCCGACGCACTACCACGACGACCACGTCGCCGGGCTCAACCTGCTGCGCGACGTCGAGGGCGCCGAGGTCTGGGCGCCGGAGAACGTCGCGCCGGTGCTCGAGGAGCCGACGCGCTACGACCTGCCGTGCCTGTGGTTCGAGCCGATCCGCGTCGACCGCGCGCTCCCGCTCGGCGAGCCGTTCGCTGGCACGAGTACGAGCTCACGCGTCGCACCCGCTGCCGGGTCACACGCTCTACGCGGCGGCGATCGCGTTCGAGGTCGACGGCCGGCGCGTGCTCGCGATCGGCGACCAGCAGTCGAACGACGGCGACCGCGCGTCCTGAACTACCAGTACCGCAACCGCTTCCAGCCGGGACGACTACGTCGCAGAGCGCCGAGCTCTACCGCGAGCTGCGGCCGGACGCTGATCATCAGCGGCCACTGGCTGCCGCACGAGGTCGACGACGGCTACCTCGACAGCTCGCTCGCGGACGGCCGGCGGCTCGAGGAGCTGCACGCCGAGCTGCTGCCCGACGAGGGCTTCGGCGAGCGACGGCTTCGGCGCGCGGATCGAGCCGTACCGCGTCGACGGTCGGCGCGCGGCGGCGACGGTCGACGCTCGAGGTGACCGTGCGCAACCCGTTCGACCGCGACGAGACCGCGATCGTGCGGCTCGTCGCTGCCGGACGGGTGGAGCGGCGCCGCCGCGGACGCAGGAGGTCGACGCTCGACGCGCGCGGCGAGGCGCGTCGTGCGCGTTCGAGGTCGCGGTCGGCGCCGAGCGCGGCGGCGCGTGCGGTCGCCGCCGACCTGACGGTCGGCGAGACGCGCTTCGGCCAGCAGGCCGAGGCGCTCGTGGACGTCGCGTGATCGATCGCGAACGACGCGTACCGCGCTCGAGCTCGCGCGCGAACGGCCGCTGCGCGACGCTCTCGTCGGCCGCCGGCGAGCACTGGCTCACGCTCGTCGCTTCTCGCGGCGCTCGACACGACCGACGGCGTCGACGAGACGCTCGTCGGTGGCGCCGCCGCGAGTCAGGCGGCGACACGATCGTGGTCGAGCGGCGCTCGACGCTCTGGGAGCGCGCGTGGCACGACGCTCCGCCTGCGGCGACGACGGCGCTCGAGGTCCAGCACGTGCGTCCGCGGGCGCGGCGCGCTCACCGACGTGCGCCTGCTCGGCGGGCGCTCGCTCGATCGCCGGGCGCGCCGCTCGGGCTTCGTCCCGAGCGGCTCGAGCTTCGGACGCTCTTCTCGCCGAATCCGGAGCGACCCGGCGCGCTCGCTCGCGGCCGGCTCGCGAGGGCGCGGTGATCGGCGTCGTCGGCGACGGCGAGCCCGGCCGCGGCCGCTGGCTCTTCACGCCGGCGCCGCTCTAGCTCGCGCTGTCGAGCGACGAGCAGGACGTGGCTCGACCTCGGCGTCGCGGCGCCCGGTCGAGGAGCTCGCGCTTCGTCGAGCTCGTGCTACGAGCCGCCGCGAACGGCTTCTCGCTCCGGCTCGACTACGAGGGGCACACGCGCGTGGACGGCGAGTTCGGGGCGCCGACGCTCGTCGCTCACGCCGGACGTGCGCGGATCCGTACGCGGGGCTGCGCGCGCACCGCGACGACCTCGTCGCGCGCGGGCTCGCGCCCGCAGCCGCGAGCCGCGCGACGCGCCGGCGTGGTGGAGCGAGCCGATCTTCTGCGGCTGGGGCGCGCAGTGCTACCTCGCGACCGTCGAGCGGCGGCCGCGCGCGCGACTACGCGACGCAGGAGAACTACGACGCGTTCCTCGCGCACGCTCGAGGAGCACGACCTCGTGCCCGGGCACGATCGTCCTCGACGACAAGTGGCAGGCGACCTACGGCGACGAACGAGCCCGACGCGGCGAAGTGGCCCGACCTCGCGGGCTGGATCGCCGAGCGGCACGCGCGCGGCCAGCACGTGCTGCTCTGGTGGAAGGCGTGGGACGCCGAAGGCGTGCCGGCCGAGCTCTGCGTGCGCGAACCCGACGGCGACCGCCGGTCGCGCTCGACCCGGCAACCCGCGCACGCGCGAGCTGCTTGCGCGAGATCGTCGCCGCGGATGCTCGCGCGCCGACGGCCTCGACGCCGACGGGCTCAAGGTCGACTTCACCGCGCGCACGCCGAGCGGCCGCGCGCTCACGCACGACGGGCCGGCGCTGGGGGATCGCGCTCCTGCACGAGCTTGCTGGCGGTCGTCTACGCGCGGCGAAGGAGGCGAAGCCGGACGCGCTCGTCATCACGCACACGCCGCACCCGAGCTTCGTCGACGTCACCGACATGATCCGGCTGAACGACATGGTCGGCGGCGACGATCCGTCCGCGCCAGATGGCGCGATGCGCGCGCGGAGGTCGTGCGCGCCGCGTGCCCCGAGCTCCTGATCGACACCGACGACTGGCGCGTGCCCGACAAGCGCGACGTGGCGCGAGTTCCTCGAGGTGAAGCCGGAGATCGGCGTGCCGTCGCTCTACTACGCGACGCACCTCGACGCGACCGGCGAGGCGCTCGACGACGACGACTACGCGGCGCTGCGCGAGTGTGGGCGCGCTGGCGCGAGCGCGGCGGCTCGACGTCCGAGCGATGAGCTGACTCGGCGCGCCGGCACGCTCGCCGACGTCGCGCGCGAGGCGGGCACGTCGCCGTCGACCGCGTCGCGCGCGCTGAGCGGCCGCGGCTACGTCTCGCCCGACGCGCGCGAGCGCGCCTGCTCGACGTCGCCGAGCGGCTCGGCTACGTCCCGAACGTGTCGGCGCGGACGCTGAAGCAGCGCACGCAGCCGCGTCGTCGGCGTCGTCGTCTCCGACCTCGGCAACCAGTTCTACGCGGCGCTCGCGGCCGGCATCGAGCAGACGCTCCGCGAGGCCGACTACCAGATGCTCCTCCTCGGCGACAACAGCGAGAGCGCGGAGGAGCTCGCCGGCGCGCGGACGTTCCTCGCGATGCGCGCGCCGGGCGTGATCATGACGCCGGTCGGGCAGCGACGCCGCCGAGCTGCTCGCCGCGCACGGCGTCGCCGTCGTCGAGGTCGACCGCCGGCTCGCGCGCGTTCCGTGCGACGCGGTCGTGATCGACAACGAGCGCGGCGCCCGCGACGCCGTCGCGCACCTGCTCGAGCTCGGGCACCGGCGCATCGGGCTGCTCGTCGCCGAGACCGACTGGACGAGCGACGCGGGCCGGCTCGCCGGCTACCGAGCGCCGCACGACGACGCGGGCGTGCCGCTCGACGAGCGAGCTCATCGTGCCGATCGACGTTCCAGGCCGCCGACGCCGACGCGCGCATCGACGCGGCTGCTCGCCGACGAGGCGGCCGACCGCGATCTTCGCGGCGAACAACCTGCTCGCCGAGCAGGCCTGGCACGCGCTCCGCAGGCGCGGGCTCGAGCATCCCGCGCGACGTCTCGCTCGTCGGCTTCGACGACGTGCCGTGGATGGAGCATGGTGCGAGCCGGCGATCACCGCCGTCGCGCAGCCGGCCTTCGAGATGGGCCGCCGCGCGGCGCTGCTCCTGCTTCGCCGGCTCGACGACCCGGCGTGCGAGCCGCACGGTCGAGGTGCTCGAGCCGACGCTCGGTGCTCGCGCGGATCCGACGGCTCGAGCCCGGCGCGAGAGGTCTCGCAAGGCGTGATCCGACGAACTAACCCAGTCGAGCGTTTGACGGCGTCGACACGTGTCGTGGTTACGTTGCCACAGACCTGGACTCCCAGTCGCTACTCGATAGATTTCGGAGGAGGACACATGGAGGGTCAGAGGAAGCGCGTCTCGCAGTGCTGCTCGTCGTGTGCCGCGCCCTCGCTGCGGCCATCGCCGGTCAGCGCGATCGCGCACGTCCGAACGTCAAGGGCGCAGGCACGCTCAACATCTACGGCTACGGCCCCGGCGACGACGTCCAGGAGAACCGCGCGACGTACGCGGCGGGCAGCTCCACGGGCACGACGATCAACCGGCCCGCCGGCGACTTCAACGACCAGGTCTTCCTGACGCGGCTCGCGTCGGGCGACGTGCCGGACCTCGTCCGCATGAGCGCCCGCGCGTCGCGCAGTACGCGGCGAAGGGCGTGCTGCAGCCGATGGACTCGTGCGTCGACGACGGTGCAAGAAGCAGTACCGCGTCGGCGCGCTCAAGGCGATGACGTACGGGGCCACATCTACGGCCTGCCCGAGTTCACGAACCAGATCACGCTGATCGTGAACCAGAGCGCGTTCAAGGCCGCCGGCGTGCCGATCAGCGCGGCGCAGACGAAGAACAAGAAGCAGCTCCTCGCGACCGCGAAGAAGCTGACGAAGTTCGACGGCGAGCGGCAACCTCACCCGCATCGGGTTCGACCCGAAGATCGACGCCGAGTTCTTCCTGCCTGTGGGTCAAGTGGTTCGGCGACGACATCATCTCGAAGGACGGCCTGCAAGGCGCAGCTGAACACGCCGCAGGCGATCGCGGCGCTGACGTACGCGATGCCGATCATCAACGCGGAGGGCGGCTGGAACAAGTTCAAGGCCTTCCGCGACACGTTCGACTTCTTCGGCGCGCAGAACCCGCTCGTCAAGGATCAGCTCGGGTTCTGGCCGATGGAGAGCTTCATCTACAACGTCGTTCTCGAACAACTCGCCGAACGTCGACCTGATCGCGAAGTTCTTCACGAACCGCAAGGGCGGCCCGATCACGATGTTCAGCGGCAACGGCTGGGTCGTTCCGAAGGGCTCGAAGAACGCGGACGACGCGTGCAAGTACATGAAGGCCGTCACGTCGGTCGACGCGTGGCTCACCGCTGCGAAGAAGCGCTTCGACGCGCGCAAGGCGGCCGGCTCGACGTTCACCGGCCTCTACACGGCGAACACGGTCGCCGACAAGAAGATCTACGAGGACATCTACCAGTCGTTCGGCCATCCGCAGTTCGACAAGGCCGTGCAGATCGCTCGTCGCACGCGTCGAAGTACGGCTTCGAGCTGCCGCCGTCCCCGGGCGGCCAGCAGTTCGTCCAGGCCTACACCGACGCGATCAACCGCGTGCTCACGGGCCAGCAGACGCCGAAGGCGGCGCTGAACCAGGCCCAGAAGGAAGCGCAGACCGCGATCAACGCGAACAAGTAGCTCGCGAGAGCGCTTGGCACGGTCGCGTCACCGACGAAGCACCACGGCGCCGGGCCCCTCGCGGGCCCGGCGCTGGTTCGCCGGTTTCCGCGAGAAGGAGACCTGGGTCGCCTACCTCTTCCTCCTGCCGTGGCTGTTCGGCTTCATCGTCCTCACGCTCGGGCCGATGCTCTTCAGCCTCTACTACTCGTTCACGAACTACGGGCTCGCAGCAGATCGCCGGCCTCGAGCCGACGAAGACGGTCGGCCTCAAGAACTACCAGCCAGCTGCTCGACGACCCGAAGGTCGCGGCGTCGCTGAAGAACACCTTCATCTACACGGTGATGATGGTGCCGGGGAAGATCATCGTCGCCCTCTTGCTCGCGATGCTGCTGCATGCGCGTCGAGGCGAGAAGCTGGCCGGCGTCTTCCGCACGATCTTCTACCTCCCGCACATGACGCCGCCGGTCGCGATCGGCGTGATGCTGCTCTTCCTCTTCAACGGCCGCGTCGGGCATCGTCAACCAGGGACTCGGCCTGATCGGCATCCAGGGCCCGTACTGGACGACCGACCCGAGCTGGATCAAGCCGAGCATCGCGCTCATGGACATCTGGGCGTGCGGCGGGACGATGGTCATCCTGCTCGCCGCGCTCTACGGCGTGCCGCAGCACCTGTACGAGGCGGCGCCGATGGACGGCGCGCTCGAAGCTGGCGCAGGTTCAAGGACATCACGCTGCCGATGATCAGCCCGGCGCTCTTCTTCTGCTTCATCATCCTCACGATCGCCGGCCTGAACCAGTTCACGCAGGCGTACACGGCGTTCTTCGGCGCGGGCGGCACGCAGCCCGAGGCCGCGCTCTTCTACTCGATCTACCTGTTCCGGAACGCGTTCGAGTACTTCAACATGGGCTTCGCGTCGGCGATGGCCTGGCTGCTCTTCGCGATCAGCATGGTCGTGACGCTGATCAACATCGGCGTCAGCCGGCGCTTCGTCTTCTACCAGGGCTCGCAGCGATGAGCGACGGTCGGCCAGGAGAACCGCCGCCGGTCGCCGGCGGGCGCCGCGGCGCCGATGCCGACACGTCGTGCCGGAGCGCCGCCGGCGGCGGCTCGGCCGACGCCGAGCTGGATCACGAAGTCGCGGTCTTCATCCTGGTGCTGATCGGCCTCTCGATCCTCTTCCTCTATCCGTTCGAGTGGCTCGATCGCGGCGGCGTTCAAGCCGCGCGGCGAGACGTTCGACAACAGCGTTCCTGCCGCAGCACTGGGCGTGGAACTTCACCGGCGAGAACCTGCCGAGCCCGTTCCCGCAGAAGCTCTTCAACGTCGCGCCGGTCGGGCGCTGGATGTGGAACAGCCTCTGGATCAGCGTCCTCGGCGCGACGCTGACGACGTTCGCGAGCGCGCTCGGTCGCGTTCGCGTTCGCGTACTTCCGCTTCCCGCTCCGGAACTTCTTCTTCGGCGTCCTGCTCGCGACGATGATGCTGCCCGGCGAGGTGACGATGATCCCGGTCTACCTGCTCTGGAACAAGATCGGCCACTTCACGCTCGACCACCCGGTGCTGCCGCACATCGGCACGAACACGCAGTACCCGCTCTGGGTGCCGAACATCTTCGGCAGCGCCTTCTACATCTTCCTGCAGCGACAGTTCTTCATGGGCATCCCGCGCGACTACTTCGAGGCCGCGCGCATGGACGGCGACGGCTACTTCTCGATGTTCCGGCGCATCGCGCTGCCGCTCGCGAAGCCGGCGCTGATCGTCACGTTCATCTTCGAGTTCCAGGCGCAAGTGGTTCGACCTGATCACCCCGCTCATCTACCTGCGCGACCAGGCGCTGTTCACGGCGCCGCTCGGGATGAAGATCCTGCTCGACCGCTTCAACGCCGTCGGCGGCGGCGAGGGCGACTACCAGGTGATCATGGCCGGAACGCTGCTGCTGGTCCTGCCGATGATCGATCCTCTTCGCCGTGTTCCAGAAGTACTTCATCCGCGGGATCGCCGTCCAGGGACGCAAGGGGTAGCGGCTGGCGTCGGCGGGGGCACGCTCCGCCGTCGGCGGCGGCGCGGCGCTCTCGTCGCGCGCCGGCTCGATCGCTCGGCCTCGACGTCGGCGGGACGAAGATCGCGGCCGGCGTCGTCGACGCGCGACGGCCGCGTCCAGGCGTTCGTCGTCGCGCCGACCGACGCGGCGCGCGGGCCGGACGACGGGCTCGAGCGGCTGTTCGCGCTCGGACGGCAGCGCCGTCGCGGAGTCGGGCGTCGACTGGGACGAGATCGCGGCCGTCGGGATCGGCTGCGGCGGGCCGCTCGACTCGCGCGCGCGGCGTCCTGATCGCGCCGCTGCACCTGCCCGGCTGGACGGACGTGCCGATCGCGGACGCTCGTCGAGCGAGGCGTACGAGCGGCCGGCCGTGCTCGACAACGACGCGACCGCCGCCGCCGCGGGCGAGCACCGCTACGGCGCCGGGCGTGGGCACGCGCAACATGGTCTACCTCACGATCTCGACCGGCGTCGGCGGCGGCGTCGTGCTCGACGGTCGCCTGCTTCCGCGGCACGACGCGGGAACGGCGGCGAGCTCGGCCACGTCACGGTCGACTGGCACGGCCGGCGCTGCCGCGGCTGCGGCCGGCGCGGCTGTCTCGAGGCGTACGTCTCCGGGACGTCGATCGCCGAGCGCGCGCGGGAGGCGGGGCTCGACGTCGACGCCGCGAGCTGACGTCGTCGAGCTCGCCGCGCGCGGGAGATGCCGTCGCGCCGCGCGGTCTGGGACGAGACGTGCGAGGCGCTCGCCTGCGGCGTCGACGTCGATCGTGAACCTCTTCGAGCCCGAGCGTCGTCGTGATCGGCGGCGGCGTCAGCCGCGCACGGCGAGCAGCTGCTCGGGCCGGTGCGCGAGCGCGTGCTCGCGCGGGCGATCGCGCCTGCCGGGCCATGCGGTCGACGTCGTGCAGCCGCGCTCGGCGACACGGTCGGCGTCGTCGGCGCGGCGGCCGTCGCGTACGAGCGCACCGAGCTCGTGGAATCGGCGCCTCGTGGCTGACGGCTCGACGCGCGCGCTCGACGAGCACCTAGAGCTCGCCGGTCGGATGCGGCGAGCCTGCTGCCGAAGGTCGACGAGGTCGCGCAGCGCCTGATCGCGCGTCTACGGCGCAGGCGGGCGCGTGTACACGTTCGGCAACGGCGGCAGCGCGGCCGACGCACAGCACTTCGCCGGCGAGCTCGTCGGCCGGTTCCTGCGCGAGCGCCGGCCGCTCGCCGCGTCGGCGCTCAGCGTCGATCCATCGGTCGCTGACGTGCATCGCGCAACGACTACTCGTTCGACGACGTCTTCGCGCGCCAGGTGCGCGCGCTCGCGCGCGCCGGCGACGTCGTCGATCGGCTACACGACGAGCGGGCGCTCGGAGAACGTCGTGCGCGGGCTGCGCCGCCGCCCGCGAGGTCGGCGCGACGACGCTGCTCTTCGCCGGCGGCGACGGCGGGCCGGCGGTCGAGCACGCCGACATCGCGCTCGTCGTCCCGTCCGACGTCGACGGCGCGCGTGCAGGAGATGCACCTGCTGCTGATGCACCTGGTGATCGACCAGGTCGACGCATGGGCGGCGGAATGAACCGGGACCTGGTCCCCGCGAGGACCAGGTCCCAGGCCACCGTCCACATGATCGGCAACGCGCACATCGACCCGGTGTGGCTGTGGCAGTGGCCGGAGGGCTACCAGGAGGTGCGCGCGACGTTCCAGTCGGCGATCGACCGGATGAAGGAGTACCCGGACTTCGTCTTCACGTGCGACTCGTCGCTCTTCTTCGACGTGGGTCGAGGAGACCGATCCGCGAGCTGTTCGAGCAGATCCGCGAGCGCGTCGCCGAAGGCCGCTGGCAGGTCATCGGCGGCTGGTGGATCGAGCCCGACTGCAACATCCCGTGCGGCGAGTCGTTCGTCCGGCAGGCGCTGTACGGCCAGCGCTACCTGCGCGACCGCTTCGGCATCACCGCGACGACCGGCGCGAACATCGACTCGTTCGGGCACAACGCGATCGATCCCGCAGATCCTCGCGCGGAGCGGCGATCGACTCGTACGTCTTCCTGCGTCCGGGCCCGAAGGAGAAGCGGCGCTCGACCGTCGCTGTTCCGGTGGGAGTCGCCCGACGGCTCGAGCGTGCTCGCGTACCGGATCCCGCACGAGTACTGCGCGCCGAAGGACGACATCGACGAGCACGTCGAGCAGGCGCTCGCGCAGCTGCCCGCCGACGGCGGCGAGCGGATGGTCTTCTACGGCGTCGGTAACCACGGCGGCGGGCCGACGATGGCGAACCTCGACTGCGATCGCGCGCCTGAACGAGCTCGAGGCAGGCCTGCCGCGGCTCGAGCTGAGCTCGCTCGCGACGCTTCTTCGACTCGCGTCGCGGCGAACGGCGACCTTCCGGTCTGGCCGCGGCGAGCTCCAGCACCACAGCGTCGGCTGCTACACGTCGCACTGCGGGATCAAGCGCTGGAACCGTCGCGCGGAGAACCTGCTGCAGCGCGCGGAGAAGTGGAGCGCTCGTCGCCGACGAGCTCGGCGCGCAGCGGTATCCGCTCGAGGAGCTCAGAGCAGGCGTGGAAGCTGCTCCTCTTCAACCAGTTCCACGACACGCTCGCCGGCACGTCGATCGCGCCCGCGTACGACGACGCGCGCGACCAGATCGGGCACGCGTCGTCGCTCGCGGCGGCTTGCGTTCAACCGCGCGATCCAGTCGATCGCGCGGCAGATCGAGATCGAGCCCGAGGAGCGAGATGCGTCCATCGTCGTCTTCAACCCGCACCCGTGGCCGCTGCGCGCCGACGTCGAGCTCGAGTACACGTGGCTGCCGAGGAGGCGCCACGTCCGTGTCGACGACGACGGAACGGCGGTGCCGATGCAGCTGACGCGAGCCGCTGACGACGATGAGCGGGGGGCGCGGACGGCTCGTGTTCCCGCGTCGACGTGCCGCCGCTCGGCTACCGCATGTACCGCATCTACGACGGGCGCGGAGGAGCTGCGCCGCGACGATCGTCGCCACCGGCACCACGCTCGAGAACGAGCACCTTCGGCTCGAGCTCGACCCGTCCACCGGGAGGATCGCGCGGCTCGAGGTCAAGGCCGACGGTCTCGACCTCGCGGCGGCGCAGAGCGCCGCACGCGCTGGTCGTCGAGGACCGATCCGACACGTGGAGTCACGGCGTGCGCAGGTACGACGGCGAGGCGGAGCGAGCTCGAGTGCACGTCGGTCGAGCTCGTCGAGGAAGGGCCGGTGCGCGCGATCCTGCGCGTGCGAGAGCCGCCACGGCTCGACGCTCCTGCGCGAGGACTACGTGCTGGGCGCCGGCTCGCGGTACGTCGACGTTCGCGTCGCGCTCGACTGGCACGAGCAGCTGAAGCTGCTCAAGCTGCGCTATCCGACATCGGTTGCGACCGAAGGGGCGACGTTCGAGATTCCGTACGGCCACCTCGAGCGGCACGCAGGCGGCGACGAGGAGCCGGGTCAGTCGTGGGTCGACGTGTCGGACGAACGCGGCGGGCTGACGGTGATCAACGATGCGAAGTACGGCTACGACGTCCGCGGCGGCGACATCGGCGTCAGCGCCGTGCGGAGCCCGGTCTGGGCGTGGCACGACCCGCGCGAGCTCGACGCGGAGGCCTCGTACGAGTACATGGATCAAGGTCTGCAGACCTTCAGCGTCCGGCTCGTTCCGCACGCGGGCGACTGGCGCGACGCCGACGTCTCGCGCCTCGCGGCCGAGCTGAACCAGCCGCCGTTCGCGCTTGCTCGAGACGTACCACGACGGGCCGCTGCCGCAGCGCGCGTCCTATGCGGACGACGGCGGCGGCGACGGTCGTCGTCACCGTTGTCAAGCGCGCCGAGGACGACGACGCTGCGGTCGTTCGTGCATACGAGGCGGCAGGTCGCGCGGCGAAGGCTCGCTTCCGGCTCTTCGAGCGCGAGCTCGAAGCGGACTTCGGCGCAGGCGAGATCAAGACGTTCCGCGTGCCGCGCGCTCCCGACGCTCCGGTCGTCGAGACGAACCTGCTCGAGTGGTGACGTCGCTCGACGGCGACGACTGGCAGCTGCGCGGGTTCGTCGGCGAGGAGTGGCAGTGGTACGTGAACAAGCCGTGGGATGCGCCGGGGTGGCTGCCCGCGCGCGTTCCGGGCAGCGTGCTCGACGACCTTCGGCGCGCGGGCGAGATCGCCGATCCCTACCACGAGCGCGATTCGCCGACTCGCGGAATGGGTGCCCGAGCGCTCGTGGATCTATCGCCGGCGCGTGAGCGGCGGCCGCATTCGCTTCGCGGGCGTCGACCACGAGGCGACGGTGCTCGTCGACGGCGAGGAGGTGGCGCATCACGTCGGCGCGTTCACGCCGTTCGAGGTCGACGTCCCGGAGGGCGAACACCAGCTTGCCGTCGTCGTCCACGCGGCGCCCGAGTCCGAGGCGCAGGTCGGGCGGACGAGCCGCGTGCGCGTGCACAAGAGCCGCATGGGCTACGGGTGGGACTTCTGCCCGCGGCTCGTGCACCAGGGCATCTGGCGCTCGGTGCGTGCAGGACGCGCCGCCGGAGGTCTTCCCGCGGGTGACGCTCGCGGACGGCGTCGGGACGGTGGAGGTCGACGGCGAGGTCGTGCTGCGCGTCGAGTCGCCGGAGCTCTGGTGGCCGAACGGGCTGGGAGAGCAGCGCCTCTATCGCGCCGGCGACTTCGATGTCGGTTTCCGAACCGTCGAGTTCGAGGACTACCGCTTCGTCGTCAACGGGGTGCCGATGCCGATCCGCGGCTGGAACTGGGTGCCGATCGACGCGCTGTACGGCGTGCCGCGGCCGGAGAAGCTCGCGCGCCTGCTCGGGCTCGCCGCGCGCGCGAACGTGAACCTGCTGCGCGTGTGGGGCGGAGGCCTGATCGAGAGCGACGAGTTCTACGACCTCTGCGACCGGCTCGGGCTGCTCGTCTGGCAGGAGTTCATCCAGTCGAGCTCGGGGATCGAGAGCGTGCCCTCCGACGATCCGGCGTTCGTCGCGACGATGGCTGCGGACGCGCGCGAGATCGTCCCGCGCCTGCGCCGCCATCCGTCGCTCGTCCTCTGGTGCGGTGGCAACGAGCTCGACGGCGACGATTCGACGCCCGTGCTCGGCGCGCTGCGCGAGGTCGTCCGCGAGCTCGACCCCGACCGCGCCTGGTTGCCGACGTCGCCGATCGGCGAGCAGGACGTGCACGGGCCGTGGGAGCACCAGGGACTGCGCGGGCACAACGAGCACTACGACACGCGGACGTCGCTGCTGCACAGCGAGTTCGGCGTCGAGGGCATGACGAACCGGCGCGCGCTCGAGGCGCTGATCGACGAGGAGCATCGCTGGCCGTGCGACCGCTCGAACCCGGTGTACGAGCACCTCGGCGCGTGGTGGAACAACGCGCCGCTCGTGCAGGAGGCGTTCGGCGGCCGGATCGAGGACGTCGACACGATGCGGCGCGCAAGCCAGTGGCTCCAGTACGAAGGGCCTGCGCTACGCGGTCGAGGCGACCCTGCGCCGCGGCGCGGGCGTCATCCCGTGGCAGTTCAACGAGCCGTTCCCGAACGCCTGGTGCACGTGCGCGATCGACTACCACGGCGAGCCGAAGCCCGCCTACCACGGCGTCGCGCGCGCGTATCGCGGCGCTCCGAGCGCGCAGTTCGCGACGAGCGCGTGGGGCGGGGAGTCGGAGGCTCGCGCGCGTGTATCGGGCGCGGCGCGCTTCGTCGATCTCGACGGTCGCGTCGTCGCCGAGTCCGGCGGCGGCGAGATCGCGGCGCCGCTCGACGCGTTCGCCCACGACGTGTTCCTGCTCGACCTCGACGGACGCAACCGCTACGTGATGACGCGCACCGAGAACCTCGCGCCGTTGCTCTCGCTGCCGTCGACGAGGCTCGAAGCCGACGGTGACGTGGTGCGGAACGCCGGCGCGTTCGCCGCGCTCGGAGTGGTCGGCGAGCACGACGTCGTCGATCTGCTTCCCGGCGAGGAGCGGCAGGTGGGCGCGCTGCGCGAGGAGGGCTGGAATGGTCGCCGCTAGGGCGCTCGCGCCGGACGGCTCCGAGGTCGACGGCTTCGTCTTCGACGGTGCTTTGACCGTCACCTACATGGGAGCCCAGCCCGTGGACGCGGGCATCCGCGTCGAGCTCGAGCTGCCGGCGACCGACGACCCGCAGTGGCTGGTGCCGGGTGTCTTCTACGGCGAGAACCGGCCGGAAGCGTGCACGCGTATCTATCCGCGCTTCGTCCGCGGGCGCACCGACGTCGAGCGGATGGAGTCGAGCGCGTGGTCGTTCCGCGCCGACCGGTGCGCGACTCCGGCCGTCTTCGCACGAGGCGGTGGTCTCGTCACGAGCGAGCGGAGTCCGCTCGGTCAGAGCGGCGTCGGGCTCGCCTACCGCGACGGACGGCCGCTGATCTGGCTCGACTTCCCCTACCGCGAGGAGCCGCTGCGCTACGACGGCTCGGAAACGCCTGCACCGCCCGATGTCCAGACGTACCGCTGGAGCCCCGGCGAGTCGGTCGCGCTCGAGTTCCGCCGGTGCGACGGGGACTGGCGCCGCGCTCTCCGGGACCTGGTCCCTGAAGGGACCAGGTCCCACGAGGCGGCGTGGGTCTCGGTCGACGAGGCGGCGGCGCTCGCGGCGTGGGGGCTGTACCGCTGGCACTACCGCGCGGACCCACCGCGGCTGCTCGAGACCGTGGGCGTTCGACCGCGACGGCGACCGCGACGCGATGCACGTCTCGTGGGTGAGCGGCGTGCCGTACGCGTACGCGCTCCTCCGCCACGGCCGCCGCGTCGGCAACGAGGAGTACGTCCGCGCGGCCGAAGGCGGTGCTCGACCACGTCGGCGGCGAACCTCACGCCGGGCGGAACCTTCTGGCCGCAATGGACGAGCGAGCGCGGCTGGACGTGGGGCTGGCACCCCGACCACTCGCGCGCACACGCGCGCACGGTTGCCGATGCGGCTCTGTTCATGCTCCGCGCAGGCGGTCGTTGGGAGGCTGCGGCGCGCGCCAACGTCGAGGTCGCGCTGCGCACGCAGCGCGCGGACGGCGCGCTGCCCGCGGCGCACCACGTCGAGACGGGCGAGGCCGTGTCGTGGGAAGGAACGGCAGGGCTCTCGTGGATCCCCGCTCTCGTGGAGGCCGGTCACGTCGACGAGGCGCGGCGGGCCGGTGAGTACTACGCGCAGTTCGACACGTGGTACGGCGCGCCGGAGGACGTCGATCTCGCGCCGACGTCCGAAGACGGCTATGCCGCGGTGATGGCCTTCGTCGCGCTCGAGGACTGGGAGACCGCGCGCCGCGCCGCCGACTGGATGCTGACGTTCCGCTACTCGTACGACGTGGCGTTCTCCGCCACCACCATCCTTGGCCAGTACGGGTTCAGGACGCGCGGCGCCGACACCGCTTCGCCGGCCAACCAGCACCTCCACTCGTTCGGGCTCATCTGCCTGCCGGAGATGGTGCGGCTCGCGCGCGCGACCGGCGACGACCATTACCTCGAGCGCACGCGCGAGAACCTCGACTGCTTCCGCCAGTTCATCGCGCGGGAGGACGGGGACTTCGACGCGTATCGCGGCATGGCGACCGAGCGCTACTTCCAGACCGACTGCTTCGCGGCGAAGGGGATGCTCCTGACGCTCTCGCACGCGTGGAGCGTCGGCGTTCTGCTCTATGCCTGCGAAGAGGCGCTGGAGCTCGGGCTGTGAGGCGCTTCCCCGAAGGGTTCCTCTGGGGTGTGGCGACGTCGGCGTTCCAGATCGAGGGAGCGCTCGACGCCGACGGGCGCGGGCCGTCGATCTGGGACGCGTTCGCGGGCGAGAGCGGCGACACGGGCGGGCGCGCGTGCGACCACTACCGCCGCTGGCGCGAGGACGTCGAGCTGCTGCCGGAGCTCGGCGTCAACGCGTACCGCTTCTCGATCGCATGGCCGCGGCTCTTTCCCACAGGGCACGCGCCGCTGCGAACCGCGCGGGCTCGCGCACTACGACCGGCTGATCGACGCGCTGCTCGAACGCGGCATCGAGCCGGTCGTCACGCTCTACCACTGGGATCTGCCGCAGGCGCTCGAGGACGAGGGCGGCTGGCTCGCCCGCGACACGACCGAGCGCTTCGCCGAGTACGCGCGCGCGTGCTTCGACGCCTACGGCGACCGCGTGCGCTGGTGGTGCACGGTGAACGAGCCGTGGATCATCGGCCTGCTCGGCTACCTGCACGGCCTGCACGCTCCCGGCATCAAGAACGACGTCCGCGGCGAGTGCACGGCGTTCCACCACGTGCTGCTCGCGCACGGGCTCGCCGTCGCCGAGCTGCGGGCTTCCGGCCGCGACGGACGAGCCGGTGTCGCGTTCTCGCTCGCGCCGCACTACGCGGCGAGCGACGACCCCGCCGACGCCGAGGTCGCGCGACTCTCCGACGGCTACGTCAACCGCTGGTTTCTCGACCCGGTGCTCAGGGGCTCGTACCCCGACGACCTGCGCGCGCTCTGGGAGGAACGGATCGGCGACCTCGACTTCGTCCGCGACGGCGATCTCGCGACGATCAACGGCGGCGACTTCGTCGGCGTGAACTACTACGCGCGCCGCGTCATGCAGGCGGTGCCGGGCGACGAGCCGTGGCCATGGAGGGTCGTCACCGGCGGCGCGCCGACGACCGAGGGTGGAACCGAAGGCGTGCCGATGACCGAGGCGGGCACGGAGATCACGCCGCAGGCGTTCACCGACCTGCTCGTCAGGCTGCACCGCGACTACCCGGGCGTGCCGCTCCTGATCACCGAGAACGGCGCCGTCTTCGAGGAGCCAGTGCACGACGAGCAGCGGATCGGCTACATCCACGACCACCTCGCCGCAGTCCACGACGCGATCGCCGAGGGCGCGCCGGTCCTCGGCTACTGCCACTGGTCGTTCCTCGACAACTTCGAGTGGGCGCTCGGGTACGCGCAGCGCTTCGGGCTCGTGCACGTCGACTACGACACGTTCGCGCGAACCGTCAAGGACAGCGGGCGCGACTATCGTGGCGCTGGTACACCCTGCACCTGCCGGGGCTGCTGGTCTTCCCGCTGGTCGGCGTCGCGCTCGCCGTCGCTGGTCCGCGCTCCGCACCGACTCGCTGGCGTGGGCGATCCGGGTGACGGCGTACGTCTATGCGACCTTCTACACCGCGCTCGACGTGATCAGCGGGGTCGCCGGCCGGCTACGTCACCCACGAGCTCGGCCCGGGCGTCGCCGCGGCCCGAGGCGGTCAGCCTGCTCTTCCGGATCGGCACCCCGCTGGGCGAGATCGGCTCCTGGGCGCTGCTCGCTCACCTGTGCCCTGCTGGTCGCTCGACCAGGTCCGCCGCCACGGCGCCGTCGGGCGCGGTCGCGCTGGTCCTGCTGCCCGGCGCCTGGCTGGTGCACGTCGACCACATCTTCTCCCCGAGGGGCGTCGCTCGGCATGGCGCTGATCGCGGTCGGCACGGCGCGGCAGGCGGCAGCGGACGCGACACGACGGAAAAGTTCGGGAGAGAGGCAACCATCCCGGTGTCGTGCGCGTCATAGTGAGTGACAGGCCAGGACGGCTGATCGGGACGGGGGTCCCGAGGAACGGGGCACACCGATGGAGATCATCACCGACGGTCCGACCATCCTCCTCAGCGGTGACTTCGACGTGCGCAGCACGATGGGAGGTCCGCAACGCGATCTACGAGCACCTGCAGCGGCCACGACGAGGACGTCGTCGTCGACCTCACCGACGTGACCACCATCGACATGACCGCGCTCAAGGTGCTCGCGGTCGCCACCCGGCAGGCGTCCCGCGCCGGGCACCACCTCACGCTTGCGCGGCTGCGGTCCCGCCGTACGCCGGATGCTGCACCTCACCCACCTGATCCGGGTGGTCGAGGTCGAACGCGTCGCCGCGTCCGCCTGACCGCTGTCGGATAAGCCACACACCGCGAGCGGTTACCAATCGGTAGCCGTCGTCCTACCCTCGGTCCATGAGCGAGAAGGCAGCGAGCCACGCCAAGGACCGGCCGTGGGTGATGCGCACGTACGCCGGCCACTCGACGGCCGCGGCGTCCAACGAGCTGTACCGGACCAACCTCGCGAAGGGTCAGACCGGCCTCTCGGTCGCCTTCGACCTGCCGACCCAGACCGGCTACGACCCCGACTCGCCGCTCGCGCGCGGCGAGGTCGGCAAGGTCGGCGTACCCGTCCCGCACCTCGGCGAGATGCGGCGCCTCTTCGAGGACATCCCGCTCACCGAGATGAACACCTCGATGACGATCAACGCCATCGCGATGTGGATGCTCGCGATGTACCAGGTGGTCGCCGAGGAGCAGAACCCCGACCTCGTCGCCCGAGGAGGTCGCCGCCCAGCTGGCCGGCACCACCCAGAACGACATCATCAAGGAGTACCTCTCCCGCGGGACCTACGCGTTCCCGCCCGAGGCACTCGATGCGGCTGATCGCCGACGTCATCTCCTACACGGTCCACCAGATCCCGAAGTGGAACCCGATCAACATCTGCAGCTACCACCTGCAGGAGGCCGGCGCGACGCCGACGCAGGAGCTCGCCTACGCGCTGAGCACCGCGATCGCCGTGCTCGACGCCGGTCAAGGACTCCGGCCAGGTCTCCGACGACGACTTCGAGAAGGTCGTCGGCCGGATCTCGTTCTTCGTCAACGCCGGCGTCCGGTTCATCGAGGAGACCTGCAAGATGCGGGCCTTCGTCCAGCTCTGGGACGAGATCACCCGGGAGCGGTACGGCGTCCAGGACCCGAAGATGCGCCGGTTCCGGTACGGCGTGCAGGTCAACTCGCTCGGCCTCACCGAGGCCCAGCCCGAGAACAACGTGCAGCGGATCGTGCTCGAGATGCTCGGCGTGACGCTCTCCAAGGACGCCCGGGCCCGCGCCGTCCAGCTGCCGGCGTGGAACGAGGCGCTCGGCCTGCCCCGGCCGTGGGACCAGCAGTGGTCGCTGCGGCTGCAGCAGGTGCTCGCCTTCGAGTCCGACCTGCTGGAGTACGACGACATCTTCGAGGGCTCGCACGTCATCGAGGCCAAGGTCGCCGAGCTGGTCGACGGGCGCGAAGGCCGAGATCGACCGGGTCCAGGCGATGGGCGGCGCGATCGCGGCCGTCGAGTACATGAAGTCCGGAGCTGGTCTCCTCGCACGCCGCCCGCCGGGCCCGGATCGAGTCGGGCGACGGAGGTGATCGTCGGCGTCAACAGGTTCGAGACCACCGAGCCCTCGCCGCTGACCGCCGACCTGGACGGCGCGATCATGGCCGCCGACCCCGAGGCCGAGAAGACCGCGCTCGCCAGCGTCGAGGCGTGGAAGGCCGCAGCGCGACGAGGCCGAGGTCGCCGAGGCGCTGGCCGCGCTCGCCGCGGCCGCCAAGACCGACGCCAACCTGATGGCGCCCACCCTGGTCGCCGCCCGCGCCGGCGCGACCACGGGGGAGTGGGCCGGCCACCCTGCGCGAGGTGTTCGGCGAGTACCGCGGCCCGACCGGCGTCTCCGGCGCGGTCGGTGTCGGCCGAGGCCGGCGGCGCGAGCTGACCGCCGTACGCGAGCGGGTCCGGGAGACCGGCGAGGAGCTCGGCGGCCGGCTGCGGCTGCTGGTCGGCAAGCCCGGGCTCGACGGGCACTCCAACGGCGCCGAGCAGGTCGCCGTACGTGCCCGCGACGCCGGCTTCGAGGTGATCTACCAGGGCATCCGGCTGACGCCCGAGCAGATCGTCTCGGCCGCGGTCGCCGAGGACGTGCACTGCGTCGGTCTGTCGATCCTGTCCGGCTCGCACATGGAGCTGGTGCCCGACGTCCTCGACGGGCTGCGCGCGGCCGGCCTCGGCGACGTCCCGGTCATCGTCGGCGGGATCATCCCCGACTCCGACGGCCGCAGGCTGGTCGAGCTCGGCGTCGCCGCCGTCTACACCCCCAAGGACTTCGGGCTCACCGAGATCATGGGCGGCATCGTCGACGTGATCCGCGCGGCCAACGGGCTCGACTGACGCCTACGGTCCCCGGGAGCTCCTCGCAGTGCCCGGCCCGGGTCCTGGTCGCGCGCCACGGTCGAGGCGGAGTACGAGACCGAGCTCTGCGGCGACGACGGCGGCAGCCTGACGGCGCTCGGCCGCCGGCAGGCCCGCGACTGGCCGAGCGGCTGACGGGCGAGCGGACGCAGCAGGCGCGCGATCTGGACGAGTGGCCGAGCGCCGATCGCGTGCGTCTGGAGATCGGCCGAGATCGCGGCCGGATCCTCGGCGTCGACGTGGTCGTCCGCGAGGGCCTGCGGGAGTACGGCGTGGGCGCGCTGGCCGGCACCGACGGTGACGAGGCTGCGGCGATCGGGCCGGTCTTCCGGCCTGGGCCGGGGGCGACGACGCGGCCGCGATCGAGGCGGTGAACGTCTCGGCGCCATCGTCGCTCGGGTGCAGGCGGTGCTCGACGAGGCCGCCGACCAGCACCCGGGCGAGGCGGTGCTCGTGGTCAGCCACGGCGGCGCGATCCTGGCGACGGTCCCGCAGCTGGTCGGCCTGCCGCGGATCCGCGGGCTGGGCATCACGCTCGCCAACTGCGGCGTGCTCGAGGTCGAGAAGGACGCGGACGGCTGGCGGCTCGCGCCGACTGGACTCGCGTCGACTGTCATTAGGTAAGGCAACCCTTATCGACGTGCTCCGTCGCGCGTGGGGAAGGTCGAAGAAGCGCAAGCTCCCCAAGACGGAGTGCTGCGTCTCCAAGTCGAAGTGCGGCCGCTGTCCGCTGCGGATGCTGAAGGACGGCACCCTGCCCGACCGGGTATACGGTCAAGAAGCGCAAGCTCGTTCGGGTCGACGGCAAGAAGGTCACCAAGAAGAAGCTCGCCAAGGCCGCCTGAGCGCCTGACCCGCTGACCGCCGACCCGAGGAGCATCCCGTGGCCGCACCCCGCTTCGTCGACCAGCTCAACGTCCAGATCGGGCAACGAGCTGGCCGCGCACAACCAGTACCTCGCCTGCGCGGTCTACTACGACGCGCTGACGATGCCGCAGATGGCGGCGTTCTTCTACGCCCAGGCGCTCGAGGAGCGCGCGCACGCGTCGATGATGATCCAGTACCTCCTCGACACCGACGCCGACGTCGTCGATCCCGGCCGTCGAGGCGCCGGTCAACGACTTCGCCGACGTCGTCGCGCCGGTCGACGCTCGCGCTCGACGCAGGAGAAGCGGGTCACCGACCAGATCAACGGGCTGCTGCGGATCGCCCGCGACGAGTTCGACTTCGCCTCCGAGCAGTTCATGCAGTGGTTCATCAAGGAGCAGGTCGAGGAGGTCGCCACGATGAGCGACCTGCTGGCCGTGGTGAAGCGCAACCTCGACGACGTCGAGGACATCGAGGAGTACGTCGCGCGCGAGCAGGGCGGCGAGGGCGCCGACCCGACCGCCCCGCGCCAGGCCGGCGCCTGAGCCTCGCTCCCGGATCCGGCGGCGTGGGCCACACTGCACCCATGGGTCGCGACGGGAGCGGGTGATCGTGGTCGGTGCCGGGGTCGTCGGCCTGACCTGCGCGGTCCGGCTGCTCGAGGCCGGGCGTCGCGTCGACGTGGTCGCCCGCGACCTCCCGCGGGAGACGACCTCCGCCGTCGCGGCCGCGCTCTGGTACCCCTACCGCGCGCTCCCGCAGGACCGGGTGACGGCCTGGGCGCGCGACGTCGTACGCCGTCTTCGACGCGCTCGCCGACACCGATCCCGGAGTGCGGGGTGCGGATGGTGCCCGGCACCGAGGTGCTGGCCGCCGCGCAGCCCGACCCGTGGTGGCGCGCGGCCGTGCCGACGCTGGAGCGCACGCGCGACGTCCCGTCCGGCTGGGCCGCCGGCTGGTCCTTCACGACTCCGGTCGCCGACATGAGCGTCTACCTGGGCTGGCTCGCCGGCCGGGTCGAGGACCTCGGCGGCACGATCACCCGGCTCAACCTGTCGGCGCTGCCCGGCGACCGGGCTGGTCGTGAACTGCTCCGGGCTCGGCGCCCGGCTGCTCGGCGCCGACCGGACCGTCGTGCCGGTGCGCGGCCAGGTCGTGGTCGTCGAGCAGTTCGGGCTGGACCGCTGGTGGCTCGACTCGCCGGGTCCGACGTACGTCGTGCCGCGCGAGCGCGACGTCGTCGTCGGGCGGCACCGGACGTCGAGGGCGACTGGAGCCGGACCCCGTCGCCGGAGACCGCGGCCGCAGATCCTCGCCCGCGGCGCCCGGCTGGTGCCGGAGCTGCGCGGCGCCCGGGTGCTGCGGCACAAGGTCGGGCTGCGCCCGGTGCGGCCGGCGGTGCGGCTGGAGCGGGTCGGCGACGTCGTCCACTGCTACGGCCACGGCGGTGCCGGAGTGACGCTGAGCTGGGGCGTCGCCGACGAGGTCGTCGCCCTGCTGGTCGGAAGTCGGTGGCGAGGTCTCCGACCAGCGGCTGACTCGAGTCCTACAGCGCGGTGACCGCCACCACGGCGGCCGGGTCGAGAGCGCCGTACACGTGCGGGAACGTCTCGGTCATGCCCGGCGCCGGCAGCCTCCTCGACGACCGGTACGTCGAGCAGGTCGGTGTCGATCTCGAGCAGCACCAGCGGCTCGGTGACGTCGGCGTAGTACGCGCGCCCGCACGCCCTCCCACTGGTCGGCCCGGCTGGCGTGGAGGTAGCCCTCCTCCTCGAGGGTGACGCCGCGGGTCGAGGTCGTGTAGGCGCCGGACGCCTGGGCGTCGGTCCAGTCGGCCAGCGGTCGCGATGTGGAAGATCCTCACCCGCCGATCTTCTCCCACACCGACACGTGCTTGGTGCTCGTCGCCGGTGAACGGCGATCCGGTCCCAGTCGGCCCAGCGGTCGCGCAGCCGCATCCCGGCGATCCGCGCCATCAGGTCCAGCTCGGCCGGCCAGGCGTAGCGGAACGGGATCGATGCGTGCGGTGGTACGTCGTCCGCCGTCGGTCGAGGAGTAGTGGTGCGACCACGTCAGCTGGGTCGCGGTGTCGTACTCGTCGATGCCGACGTGCTCGTCGGTGTGGTTGAAGACCGCGAACCGCTCGCCGGGCGGCAGCCGCCGCAGGATCGGCACGACGTTCTCGACCAGGAAGACGCCCGCCGGGCTCGAGGTGGGCGGCGGCGTTCTCGAAGCACGGCGACCTGGTCGTCCTGGGTCGTCACGTTGCCGATCGTGTTGAAGACCAGGTAGACGAGCCCGAACCGGCCCTCGACCCGGGTGCGTCGTCATGTCGCCGATCGCCACGTCGACCTCCGCGGCGCCGGGCTTGGACCGCCAGCTGCGCGACCATCGCCTCCGACAGCTCGATGCCGTGCACGTGCACGCCGCGCTCGCTCAGCGGCAGCGCCACCCGGCCGGTCCCGATCGCCAGCTCGAGCGCCGGCCTGCCGTCGGCGAGCTCGGCGAGCAGGTCGACGGTCGGCCCGAGGACCTCCGGCGACGAACATCTCGGTCGAGCCCTCGTCGTACCCCTCGGCGACGTCGGTGTCGAAGTAGTTGGCGCGCATCGCCATCCGCTGCGTGTGTCGAGACGCTACCGGTTGCGATCCGGTGGTCAGGTGGTGCTGCCCACTCGTTGCCGGGGCGCTCCGACCCGTCGCCGGGGTCGCGGCCCGGGCAGCCAGGCGATTCTCAGAACAGGCGGTGGCTCGGGTCGTCGAGCCCGCGCAGGGCGTCGTAGTCGACGACCGCGCAGGCGATGCCGCGGTCGGTGGCGAGCACGCGGGCCTGGGGCTTGATCTCCTGGGCGGCGAAGATGCCGCGGACCGGGGAGAGCAGCGGGTCGCGGTTGAGCAGCTCGAGGTAGCGGGTCAGCTGCTCGACGCCGTCGATGTCGCCGCGGCGCTTGATCTCGACCGCGACGCGAGGCGCCGGCCTCGTCGCGGCACATCAGGTCGACCGGGCCGATCGCGGTGGGGTACTCGCGGCGGACCAGGGTCAGGCCGGGGGAGAGCGTCGCCGGGTGGTCGGCGAGCAGCTCCTGGAGGTGCTTCTCGACGCCGTCCTTCTGCAGGCCGGGGTCGACGCCGAGGTCGTGGCTGGAGTCGCTGAAGATCTCGGTGAGCAGGATCCGCAGGGTGTCGTCGGTCTTGGGGTTGGTGACCGTCCACTCGACCTGGCCGTCCTCGGTGGTGCCCTCGCGCAGCGTGCACGGCGGCGACATCCAGTTCAGCGGCTTGTAGGAGCCGCCGTCGGAGTGCACCAGCACCGAGCCGTCGGCCTTGATCATCAGCACCCGGGTGGCCAGCGGGAGGTGGGCGGTCAGCCGCCCGGCGTAGTCGACCTGGCACGTTGGCTACGACGAGTCTCACGGGCGACGAATCTACAGTGGGTGACTGATGTCCGGCCGGCCCGCCGCGACGACCTCGACGAGATCACCGCGATCGAGGGCGAGGCCGACCAGGTCTTCGTGCCGCTGTTCGGACCGCTCGACTGGCGAGCCGACGCCGGGCGTCGACCGGACGGCCCGCCCGGCTTCCTGCTGTCGCCGGCGACGCCGCTGGACGGGTTCGGCACGTGCTCGAGCTGGAGCGGATCGCCCACCTCGAGCAGCTCGCCGTACGCCCCGCGATGCTCCGGCGCGGGATCGGGACCGCGCTGGTGCGGGCGGCCGTGGCCGAGGCGCGTCGACGGGGGTACGCCGAGATCTCGCTCGTGCACGTACGCCGACGTCGCGTGGAACGCGCCGTTCTACCGGCGCTCGGCTTCGAGGAGGTCGCCGAGCCGGCCCGCTGCACCGCCGGATGCGCGAGCACGAGCAGCGGATCGGGCTCGACCCGCACGGCCGGAGGGTCGTGATGACGGCTCGGACCGACTCTGGATCGTCTAAGTTACTGGCGAGTGAACTACGCCATAGCCAGCCCGCCGGCCGCGTGCCACGATGCGCCGCATGACGACCTCGCCCGCAGCCCGGCTCCGAGTCCCGCACCTTCACGACCATCGGCGTCATCGGCCTCGGCACCATGGGTGCCGGCATCGCCGAGGTGTTCGCCCGCACCGGCTACGCCGTCGTCGGCGTCGAGAAGGACGACGACGCGCTGGCCCGCGGTCGGCAGTACCTCGAGCACTCGACGACCCGCGCCGTGAAGCAGGAGAAGCTGACCGAGGCGGAGCAGGCCGAGCTGCTCGGGCGGATCACCTTCACCACCTCGCTCGAGGACCTCGCCGGCGCCGACCTCGTGGTCGAGGCGGTCGTCGAGTCGCTGGAGACCAAGAAGGCGCTCTTCCGCCAGCTCGACGCGATCGTCGGGCCGGACACGATCCTCGCGACGAACACCTCGAGCCTCTCGGTCACCGAGATCTCGACCGCCAACTCCAGCCCCGGCCGGGTCATCGGCGTGCACTTCTTCAACCCGGCGCCGGTGCAGCAGCTGGTCGAGATCGTGCGCACCGTCGTCACCGAGGACCAGGTGCTCGAGGACGTCAAGGCGCTGATGGCCGAGCTCGGCAAGACCCCCGTCGTCTGCGGCGACAAGGCCGGCTTCATCGCCAACACGCTGCTGTTCGGCTACCTCAACCACGCGGTCTCGATGTACGAGGGCCGCTACGCCACCCGCGAGGACATCGACGCCGCCATGCGCTTCGGCTGCGGCTACCCGATGGGCCCGCTGGCGCTGCTCGACCTGATCGGCCTCGACACGGCGTACGAGATCCTCGAGACGATGTACCGCCAGGGCCGCGACCGCCTGCACGCGCCGTCGCCGATCCTCAAGCAGATGGTCACCGCCGGCTGGCTCGGCCGCAAGACCGGCCGCGGCTTCTACACCTACGAGGCGCCGGACAGCCCGGTCGTGGTCGCCGACGACCGGACCCCGTCGGCCGACGCGAAGCCGCAGCTCCGGCACGACATCAAGCAGGTCGGCGTCGTCGGCACCGGCACCATGGCGACCGGCATCGTCGAGGTCTTCGCCAAGAGCGGGTACGACGTGCTCGTACGTCGGCCGCTCGGCCGACAAGGTCGACGGCGTCGTCGCGGCGATCACCAAGAGCTTCGACAAGCAGATCCAGCGCGGCCGCTCGACCGAGGAGGCCAAGGCCGAGGTGCTCGCCCGGATGACCGGCTCGACCTCGCTCGACGACCTCGAGCGACGTCGACATCGTGGTCGAGGCGATCGCCGAGGACCTCGCGATCAAGACCACGCTCTTCGAGAACCTCGACGAGATCTGCAAGCCCGGCGCGATCCTCGCGACCACGACGTCGTCGCTGCCGATCATCGCCTGCGCCCAGGCGACCTCGCGGCCGCAGGACGTCATCGGCATGCACTTCTTCAACCCGGCGCCGGTCATGAAGCTGGTCGAGGTCGTCTCGACGGTCGTCCACCGACGACGACGTCACCGAGACCACCCGGCGCTGGTCGCGAAGATCGGCAAGGTCGGCGTCTCGTGCGCCGACCGGGCCGGCTTCATCGTCAACGCGCTGCTGTTCCCGTACCTGAACGACGCCGTGCGGATGCTCGAGGCGCACTACGCCACCGCCGACGACATCGACACCGCGATGAAGCAGGGCTGTGCGCTGCCGATGGGCCCGTTCGAGCTGCTCGACGTGGTCGGCAACGACGTGTCGCTGGCGATCCAGCGCGAGCTCTACCTGGAGTTCCGCGAGCCCGGCTTCGCGCCGGCCCCGCTGCTCGAGCACCTGGTCACCGCGGGCTACCTGGGCCGCAAGACCAAGCGCGGGTTCCGGGACTACAGCCAGCGCTGACGCCGACCTCGACGATTGAACGGCCGCGGGGTCGCAGCCATGAGCGTGCTTGTCTGCGGCCCGAGTGGCCCACCTGTCATCCTTCCGATCCGAGGCTTGTCGGAGCTTGACTGCGTGAACGCCACGCTGACTCACTCCGACTCCATCCATATCGCTGCATCCCCCGCCGATGTCTACCGTCGTCTCCGACATCACGCGCACCGGTGAGTGGTCGCCCGTCTGCCAGGAGTGCTGGTGGCGATGAGGGCGACGGCCCTCGCGTCGGCGCGTTCTTCACCGGGCGCAACGTCACCGAGGACCGCACGTGGGAGACCCGCTGCGAGGTCATTGCGGCGAAGCGAAGACAGCGAGTTCGGTTGGTCGGTGACCGACGGCAACGTCCACTGGATCTACTCGATGGCCGCCGTCGAGGCGGCACGCAACTGACCGAGTCATTGGTCTTCACCTCGAAAGGGCAGACCTTCTTCGAGCAACGCTTCGGGGACGACGCCGCACGAGAGGTGGCCCTGCGCGTCGCTGGCTGCACACGAAGGTATTCCGATCACGCTGGCAGCGATCAAGAACGTGATCGAGAGGGAGTAGCGCCGCTCACGGGTGCCGCGCTCGAAACGGCAGTCGAGAGCACTCCACGGCGCCGACAGGCGGGTGGAATGACCTACCTGTGTGATGCGCGGGCGCGCCACGCGGGCTAGCGTCGAACGCAGCCAATCCAGTCGCGCGCGGTCGCGCCTCGTGACGCCCTGACTCCTCGACGCCCTTGTCGCCCCGACGCGACACAACGATGCCTTGAGGAGGGCAGATGAGCATGCAATTGGACTCGTTGCGTGAGGTGACGAGGGGGACCGTCACCGGACCGGATGACGATGGGTACGACGAGGCGCGCGCCGTTCGCAACGGCATGATCGACAAGCGACCGGCCGTCATCGTGCAGGCGGCCAACGCCGGCGACGTGATGAGCGCGGTCCGGTTCGCGGGCGACAACTCGCTGACGGTGGCCGTGCGCGGCGGCGCTCACAGCGTCCCTGGCTTCGGTACTGCGGACGATGCCGTGGTCGTCGACCTGTCGGCGATGCGTGGAGTGCGCGTCGACCCGATGACGAGCACGGCACGGGTCGAGGGTGGTGCGACGTGGGGCGACATGAACGCCGCGACGTACCCGTTCGGGCTGGCGACGACCGGCGGCATCATCTCGACGACCGGAGTCGGCGGCCTGACGCTCGGTGGCGGGATCGGCTACCTGTCGCGCGGCCTGGGGCTGTCCCTGGACAACCTCGTCTCCGCGGACGTGGTCACGGCCGATGGCACCTTCCGGGTTGCCAGTGAGACGAACGAACCGGACCTCTTCTGGGCGATCCGCGGTGGCGGTGGCAACTTCGGGGTCGTCACCTCCTTCGAGTTCCGGCTGAGCCCGGTTCGAGGACATCTACGGCGGCCCGATGTTCTTCGAGCTCGACAAGGCGGGTGACCTGCTCCGGTTCTACCGAGACTTCATCGTCGATGCTCCCGAGCAGCTCGGCTGCTTCCCTGCCTACCAGATCGCTCCGCCCTTGCCGTTCATCCCTGAGGATCGCCACGGTGAGCCCTTCATCGCCATGGTGGCCTGCTGGGCGGGCGATCTCGCTGCAGGGGAGAAGGCGCTGGAGCCGATCCGAGACGTCGCACCCCGGGTCGCGGAGATGGTGGGTCCGATGCCCTATCCCGCGCTCAACAGCGCATTCGACGCGCTGGTTCCGCCGGGGCTGCACCACTACTGGAAGGCCAACTTCGTCAAGGAGCTGACCGACGACGCGATCGCGGCGCATCTGGAGCACGGACCGAAGCTGCCGGCCGTGAACTCCACGATGCACATCTACCCGATCAACGGTGCGTGCCACCGCGTCGCGCAGGACGCGACGGCGTTCGCCTACCGCGATGCGAACTTCGCGACCGTGATCGCGGGCATGTGGCCCCCCGACCAAGTGGACGATGAGGCCGGGACGGCCTGGGTACGCGACTACTACGACGCCACCGCACCGCATTCCGAGGAGGGGGGATACGTCAACTTCATGGCAAGCGACGATCAGGACCGGGT
The DNA here is from genome assembly GCA_963708685.1 of uncultured Actinomycetes bacterium. Taxonomy (GTDB): domain Bacteria; phylum Actinomycetota; class Thermoleophilia; order Gaiellales; family Gaiellaceae; genus DASVFB01. Next base: position 13,968 of record CAVPTP010000004.1, on the reverse strand, counting down.
ACGTGCCAACTATCGGGGCAGCTACGACCGGCTGCGCGAGATCAAGGTCAAGCTCGACCCGGGAAACGTCGCCGTCGGACCGCACCGCAGCCAGTCGGCCGGACAGGACTCACGGCGGAGTCCGTCAGCGACTGCCATCGTCGTGCTCGGGAGCAGGTCGCGGCGGCTCCGGCCGACCACGGTCGCCAGCCACGCCGGACGGTTCGAGTCCGACGGCGCGCCGTTCGAGCCGCGAGCCAGGCGGCCTGGACCTCGTCGTGCGGCTCGCCACGGGCCGGTCATGCGGTCCGCAGACGCCGGCGTGGCGGTCGCCTCGATCGAGTAGCTCGAGGCGGCGTTGCACGAGGGACTGCTCAACCTGGCCTTCGATGACGGCCGGCCCTGGCGGCTGATGTGTCCCTACGACCTCAACGGTCTGCCGCCCGAGGTGCTGGATGAGGCGCGGCGTACTCATCCCGTTGTCCACAACGAGCCAGGTGGCTCCGAGCATTTCGGCGGCCAGGAGAACACCCGAGCGTGTCTTCTCGACGCTCCTTCCCGTGCCGGGGCACGGGCAGCGAGTGGACTTCGATCGACACGAGCTGCCCCTGGTTCGCAGCATCGTGGCTCGGATCGCAGAAGTGTCCGGGCTGCCTGTGGCGGTCAGGGATGACCTTGCCCTGGCCGTTCACGAGGTCGCGACCAACAGCGTCGTGCACGGCAGTGGTCTGGGTGCACTGTGACCGCGACGGCCCCGATCGCGACCGATCGTCAGTGCAGCGTCGACCCGGGGTGTGGCGTGGCGCCTGTGCTCGAGCGCCTTGGAGACACGTTGTCGCCGTTCGGGCGTAGGGCTGGCAGCCGTCGCCTGTCCAGCGGGTCCGCCCTGGAGGCGACACTCGAGCGCGATCCGTGCGATCGGCCTCACGGCGCAGGCCGAGCGCGCCCGGCAAATGACAGCGCCCGAGGCGTACGTCACCTATCGGACGTGGCCTGTTCACCGACGACGGTGACGTCACCGAGCTCTCGACGACGTGCGTTCTTGACCAGCTTCATGCAGGAGTTCCGCGATCACACCGAACGGGTCCTCACCGTGCTGCCCCGACCCGGAAACTCCTGACTCAGCCCACCGTAGGGACTGAGCCAGGACGCGGACCCGGATCCGTCCCAGCCGCGGGTAGCCCCGCCGTACGGTGCGGTCCAGGATGCCGAGGCTGGCGCGCAGGGCGTTCTCGGAGATGACCGGGAAGATGCCGGCCGCCTGCCAGTCCGGGTGGATGTCGGACCAGTCGTAGAACGACGTGACCAGCGTGCCGTCCGAGCCCGTCGGGGTCCGGCTCGAGGCGGTAGCCGTAGACGTGGCCGATCTGCGGGCCGGATCCGGCCGAGGATCGTCCACGAGATCAGCCGGTCGGCCTCGAAGTCGCGGATGGTCACGGTGACGTCGTACTTGCCCATCTCCGGGAAGTCGTTGAGCGACTCCCGGTCCATGTGGACGACGAAGCTGTCGCCGGCCGCGGTCACCGGGTCGCCGGTGGCGTCCTGGAGCATCCCGGAGGAGTCGACCGCGACGTGGCCCTGCGGGTCGCAGAGCAGCGGCGAAGATGTCGGCGGCGGGTGCGGCGATCAGCCGCTGGGTCTCGAGACGTGTGACGTCAGACATAGCGCCGATCCTGGCATGGGTACGGGGACCGTCATGGGAGCAGAGACAGGACGCATCACCACCGACATCCCGGCCCGGCTCGACCGGCTGCCGTGGGCGCGGTGGCACTGGATGATCGTGATCGGCCTCGGCACCGTCTGGATCCTCGACGGGCTCGAGGTGACGATCGTCGGCTCGATGTCGGAGGCGCTGAAGCCGACGCGACACCGGGCTCGGGCTGAGCAGCTTCGACATCGGCCTCGCCGGGCGCGATCTACGTCGCGGGCGCCTGCCTCGGGGCGCTGCTGTTCGGGCACCTGACCGACCGCTTCGGGCGCAAGAAGCTCTTCCTGATCACGCTCGGCGTCTACATCGTCGCGACCGTGCTCACGGCGTTCTCGATGACGCCGCTGTGGTACTTCTGCGCGCGCTTCCTGACCGGCATGGGCATCGGCGGTGAGTACGCCGCCATCAACTCCGCCATCGACGAGCTGATCCCGGCGAAGTACCGCGGTCGCGTCGACGTCGCGATCAACGGGTCGTTCTGGATCGGCGCGGCGGCCGGTGCGCTGCTGACGATCCCGCTGCTCGACCCGACCGTCGTCGACCCCGCGTGGGGCTGGCGCCTCGCCTTCGGCCTCGGCGCCATCCTGGCGGTCGGCGTCCTGATCGTCCGGCGCCACGTGCCCGGAGAGCCCGCGCTGGCTCTTCATCCACGGCCGCGAGGACGAGGGCGAGCAGATCGTGCGAGAGCATCGAGCACACCGTCGAGGAGGAGACCGGCCAGTCGCCTCGAGCCCGGTCGACGAGACGATCACGATCCGGCAGCGCAAGACCATCGGCATCGCCGAGATCGCCCGCACCGTCTTCACGCTCTACCCGCGGCGCACGATCGTCTGCTTCTCGCTCTTCGTCGGCCAGGCGTTCCTCTACAACGCCTTCTTCTTCACGTACGGCGACACCCTCACCACGTTCCTCGGCGTGAAGCAGACCGGCTGGTACATCGCGGTCTTCGCGCTCAGCAACTTCGCCGGCGCCCTGCTGCTGAGCCGGCTCTTCGACACGGTCGGCCGGGTCCGGATGATCGCCGGGCACCTACATCGTGTCCGGCGTGCTGCTCGCCGGCACCGGCATCTTCCTCGGCAGCGTCACCGCGGTGACGCTGACGCTGATGGGCGCGATCATCTTCTTCTTCGCCTCGGCCGGCGCGAGCGCGGCGTACCTCACCGCCAGCGAGGTCTTCCCGATGGAGACCCGGGCGCTGTGCATCGCGTTCTTCTACGCGATCGGCACGGCGGCCGGCGGCATCACCGGCCCGCTGTTCTTCGGCTGGCTGATCGACAACGCGTCCGCCGAGCGGCGACATCACCAAGATCGCGATCGGCTACTTCGTCGGCGCGGCCCTGATGATCGCCGGCGGCGTGATCCAGGCGTTCCTCGGCGTCAAGGCCGAGGGCAAGTCGCTCGAGAGCATCGCCCAGCCGCTGACCGCCGAGGAGGCCGGACGCCGGTCAGCAGCCTGAGCGTCGGCGACCGCGTCGCGGCGGTCGTGCACGTACGCTGGGGTCCATGGCGGGCGTCGTGCTCCTCCTGGTCCTGGCCGCGATCGTGGCCGTCGTGGTCGTGTCCCAGCGCCGCTCGCAAGGCGCGCGAGCTGGAGCGCAAGGAGGCCGAGCTGGCCCCGGTGCGCAAGCTCGCGTTCGAGGACGTGACCGCGCTCGGCGAGCAGCTCCAGGAGCTCGACCTCGACCTGGCCGGCCGCGAGCTGGACGCGGGCGCGCACGCCGACTACCAGCGGGCGCTCGACGCCTACGAGTCGGCGAAGACCGCCGTCGACGCGATCAGCCGAGCCCGACGACGTCCGGCACGTCACCCAGATCCTCGACGACGGTCGCTACGCGATCGCGTGCGTGCGGGCCCGGGTCGCCGGCGAGCCGCTGCCGACCCGACGGCCGGCCTGCTTCTTCGACCCGCGCCACGGGCTCTCGGTCACCGACGTCCTGTGGGCGCCGCCCGCCGGTGCCCCGCGCGACGTACCCGCCTGCGCCCTCGACGCCGAGCGGGTCCGCGCCGGCGCCGACCCCGACTCCCGGATGGTGATGGTCGGCGCCCAGCGGGTGCCGTACTACCAGGGTGGTCGCGCCTACCAGCCGTACGCCGCGGGCTACTTCGGCGCGTTCGGCCCGATGGAGATCATGTTCGCCGGGATGCTCTTCGGCGGCCTGGGCGGCTTCGACATGATGGGCGACGGCCTCGGCGCCATCGGTGACGGGATCGGCTCGATCGGCGACGGCATCGGCGACGGGATCAGCGGCGATCGGTGATGGCATCGGCGACGTCTTCGGCGGCTTCGACTTCTGAGCGGTCCGGCTGCGTGACCGCGACCGAGCCCCGTCGGGGCTGCGGCGCTCGCGCTGAACTAGCGGCTCGCCAGCCATGGCCTCCGGCCTGCACACCACGACGCTGGGGGAGAGCGGCCCGCTGGTCGCCTTCTGCCACGGCCTCTTCGGCCAGGGCAAGAACTGGACCACGATCGCCAAGGCGGTCGCCGACGACCACCGGGTGCTGCTCGTCGACATGCCCCACCACGGCCGGTCCGGCGTGGCGCGACCACTTCGACTACGTCGACGTCGCCGACCAGGTGGCCGAGCTCTTCGAGCGCCGACGACCCGGTCGCGCTGGTCGGCCACTCGATGGGCGGCAAGGCCGCGATGGTGCTGGCGCTGCGGCACCCCGAGCTGGTCGAGCGGCTGTGCGTCGTCGACGTGTCGCCGGTGGCCTACCGAGTCGCGCAGCGAGTTCGCCGGCTACATCGAGGCGATGCAGGCGCTCGACCTCGGCCGCGCTCGAGCGCCGCGGCGACGCCGACGCCGCGCTGGTCGAGGCCGTGCCCGAACCCGACCGTGCGCAGCTTCCTGCTGCAGAACCTCCGCCGCAACGACGACGGCTGGTCGTGGCAGCCCAACCTCGACGTGCTCGGCCGCGACCTCGACGCGCTCGGCGGCTGGCCGGAGGAGGCGCTCGCCGGCGCCGCGCCGTACGACGGGCAGACGCTGTGGGTCGCGGGGCAGAACTCGGCGCTACGTCCGGGACGAGTACGCCGCGGCGATGGACCGCTGGTTCCCGCGCAACCGCCGGGTCACGATCAAGGGCGCCGGGCACTGGGTGCACTCCGAGCAGCCGGCAGGTCTTCACCGAGGTGCTGCGCCGCTTCCTCGCCTGAGCTCAGCCTTGGCCTGGCGGGCGCGGTAGGCCGCCACCGCGTTGCGGTTGCCGCAGGCGGTCGAGCAGAACCGCCGCGAGCGGTTGCGGGACAGGTCGAGGACGACGCCGCGGCAGGTGTCGTCGGCGCAGACGCCGAGCCGGGACATCTCGTCGGCGCGGATCACGTCGATCATCGCCATCGCGGTCTCGACGACGATCCGGGTCGGCGAGGTCGCGCTCGCGGCCGACCGCGTGCAGGTGCCAGTCCCACTCGTCGTGGCGCACCAGCTGGGGGACCGCGCCGGCCTCGGCGAGCATCGCGTTGACCAGCTCGACGGCCGTCGTCGCGGTCGGCGGTGAGCAGCGCGTAGAGCGTCGGGCCGGATCGCGCGGACCGCGCTCCAGCTCGGCCCGGTCGCCGTCGCGCCGGCCGGTGTACTCGAACTCGGCGTAGAACGCGTCGAGCTCCTCGACGGTCGTCAGCGTGTCCGGCTCCAGGCCGGAGTTGGCCAGCGACGGCGGCGGCCTGCAGCGACACCTCGGTGTCATGAGCGAAAACCACGTTGACAGGTTACACGCACCGCGCCTAGTGTCATGAGTCATGACGACGATGGCTCATGACGAGGCGGCTCCGGTCGCCGCCGGCTCCCGGCTGGCGAGCGGGCTGGCGTTCGCCGTCGTCTCGGCCGCGACCGTTCGGCCTGTCCGGCTCGCTGGCCCGCCCGCTGCTCGACGCCGGCTGGAGCGCCGGGCGCGATCGTCCTGATCCGGGTCGGCGATCGCCGCCGCTGGTCGTGCTGCCGTTCGGGCTGGTCGCGCTGCGCGGCCGCTGGGACGTGCTGCGCCGCAACGCCGGGCTGATCGCTGGTGTACGGCGTGCTCGCGGTCGCCGGCGCCCAGTTCTGCTACTTCTCCGCCGTCGCAGCACATGCAGGTCGGCCCGGCGCTGCTGATCGAGTACACCGCGCCGGCCGCGGTCGTCGGTCTGGATGTGGCTGCGGCACGGCCAGCGTCCCGGGCCGGTCACGCTGGTCGGCGCCGGCCTCGCCGCGCTCGGCCTGGTGCTCGTGCTCGACCTGCTCTCCGGCGCCGACCTCAGCCTGGTCGGCGTGCTCTGGGCGCTGGCCGCGATGGTCGGCGCGGCGACGTACTTCGTCGATCTCGGCCGACGAGGACAACGGCCTGCCGCCGATGGTGCTGGCGGCCGGCGGCCTGGTGGTCGGCGCCGTCGTGCTCGGCGCTGCTCGGCCTGGTCGGCCTGCTGCCGATGCGCGACCGTCGACCGCCGAGCGTCGACGTACGCCGGCGCACGACGTCGACTGGTGGGTGCCGCTGGTGCGTCCTCGGCGTCGTCACCGCCGCGCTGCCGTACACGACCGGCATCGCCGGCGAGCCGCCGCCTCGGCTCGCGGCTGGCGTCGTTCGTGGCGCTGCTCGAGGTCGTCGCCGGCGTGCTGTTCGCCTGGCTGCTGCTCGACCAGCTGCCGCGGCCGGTCCAGCTGCTCGGCGGCCTGCTGATCCTGGCCGGCGTCGTCGTGCGTGAAGCTGGGGGAGCGGACGACCGCCGCGACCACGCCGCTCGAGCGCGCCTAGCGCGTCGTCCTGCCGTCTGACCCAGACCTCGCGGGTCAGCATCAGGATCGACGGCGGCGGTCGGGATCGCCAGCAGCGCGCCGACGACGCCGAAGCAGCGCGGCGCCGATCAGCGCGGCGATCACGGTGACCGCGCCGGGCACGTCGACCGACTTCGACATCACCCGCGGGTAGATCACGTAGTTCTCGAGCTGCTGGTAGATCACGTAGAAGATCACGCAGGCGAGGCCGATCTTCCAGTCCGTCGGCGAACGCGATCGCGGTGACGATGACCGCGCCGATGGTGGCGCCGATCATCGGGATCACGTCGAGCAGCGCGACCACGAACGCCAGCGCGACGGCGTACTCGCCGAGGCCGACGACGAACAGGAAGATCAGCGACGAGATGCCGGCGCACATCGCGACGACGAACGCGCCGGAGACGTAGCCGCCGACGCTGCGCACGATCCGGTCGCCGAGCCGGGTGACCCGGTCGCGGCGCGAGGCCGGGGCGAGCCGGTAGATCGCCGACTTCGTCGTCTCGCAGCGAGGAGAGGAAGTAGAGCGTCAGCACGGTGACGATGAAGCCGTTGAACAGCGCGCCGAGCACGGCCAGCCCGACGCCGAGCGCGCCGCCGAAGATGGCGCCGGCGAAGTCGCCGTCGGTGACGTAGTCCTGGATCTTGTCGATGATGTCGTACTCGTCGTCGAGCCGCTGGACCTGCCGGTTGCGCTGCAGCTGGTCGAGCCACTGCGGGGCGTTGTCGGTCAGCGCGCTGCACCTGGTCGGTGATCACCGGCACGATCGCGACCAGGAACAGCGCCAGCGCGGCCAGGCACGGCCAGGATCACGGTGAGCACGGCGTACGAGCGCCGCATCCCGCGGCGCTCGAAGAACTCGACCGCGGGGTCGAGGCCGGCGGCGAGGAACAGCGCGACCACGATCAGCATCAGCGTCGAGCCGATCGCCTGGATCTGCATGCGCGAGCCAGAGCGCGATCAGGACGCCGAGGCCGCCGAAGAAGCCGACGAAGAACGGCGCGTGGTGGTCGAGCGGCGGCCCCGGCTCGCCGAGGTAGTCGTCGACCGGCGCCGGATCGCCCGTCGGTCGGCTCCTCGCTCCGGTCGGCGCCGGTGGCGCGGCTCCGGGGCGTCGGTCACTCCTCGTCCTCGCCGAAGCCCGGCGACGACGTCGCGCAGCGAGGCCAGCTGGGCGGTGATCGCGTCGCGGCGCTTGGTCATCCGGTCGACCTCGGCGCGGATCGCGGCGAGCTCGCGCTCGGCCTCGGCGGTCGCCGGTCGCGGTGATCGACTCGGCCTGGGTGCGCGCCGTGGTCACGATCTGCTCGGCCTCGCGGCGGGCCCGGCTGAGCAGCGCCTCGGCCTCGGTCTGCGGCCTGGCTGCGGTGCTCGGTGGCCTGGGCTGGTCGCCTCGCGGGCGCGCTCCTCGGCGGCCGCGGCGCGCTCCTCGGCCTCCTCGACGAGGCGCTTGGTCTCGGCGATCGCGCTGGCGTGGTGGTCGGTGGCCTCGCGGGCCAGCCGCTCCTTCTCGACGGCGAGCGTCCGTCGGGCCTCCTGGACCTCGCGGTCGGCGGCGGCGCGCTGCTGCTCGGCCTCGCGCGTGGCGGTGGTGCGCAGCTCGTTGGTCTCCTGCTCGGCGGCCAGCCGGAGCTGGTCGGCCTCGCGCTTGGCGGCGGCGACCAGGTCCTCGGCCTCGCTGCGCGCCAGCGCGCCGCTCCTGCTCGGCGTCGGCCATCAGCCGGGTGCGGTTCTCGTCGAGCTCCTTGAGCTGGACCAGCCGCATGTCCTCGGCCTCGCGGGCCGCGTCGGCGCGGATCGCCTGGGCGTCGCGGGTGGCCTGGTCGCGGATCTCGTGCGGCGTCGCGCTCGGCGGTCTCGCGGACCTCGGCGGCCTCCTCCTCGGCGAGCCGCAGCATCGCGGTGGCGCGGCCGCCGAGGCCGGCGTACGACGGGGTCTGCTGCTCGGCGAGCTCGGCCTGCGAGGTGCGGCGACCTGCTCCTCGAGCTCGAGCGCGCGGCGCTCGGACTCGCCGAGGCTGCTGCTCAGGCCGGCCTTCTCGCTGCTGAGCTGGCGGACCCGGGCGTCGACCGCGTCCTGGTCGTAGCCGCCGCGGCGCACCACCGGGAACGCGCCGGGCGCCGGCGGGCTGGGCGGCGGCGCGGCGCTGCGGGCGGGCTGCGGCGCGGCTGGGCGGCGCGCGGCGCGGGGGCGCGCGGCGGGATCGCCGGGCGCCGGCGCGGGCGGCCGGCGGCGGCCGGGGCGCTCGGCCGCTGCGGCCGGCGCCTCGGCTCGGCCGGCGGGCACCGGCAGGCATCACCTGGGTGGCGTCCTCGGCGGCGCGGCGGTCGCGTCCTCGTCCGGCTCGTTGCGTCGAAGATGGACAGTCCCTGGTCGCTCATCGCGGCGCTGCTCCTTGTGTCGGTGGCGGTCGGTCGTGCGGCCCAGTCTGGCGGATCGACGGAGAACAACCCACCCCGGCCCGCGACGATTTGTCGGCGAACCGGGGTGGATCGCGGCGTGAGGTCGGGCGCTCAGACGCCGCGGAAGCGGTTGATCGCGTCGAGGTGCTGCGCGCGCATCTCCTCGTCGCGGACGCCGAGGCCCTCCTCGGGGGCCAGGCAGAGGACGCCGACCTTGCCCTGGTGGGTGTTGTGGTGGACGTCGAGCGCGGCCTGGCCGACGTCGTCGAGGGGGTAGGTCCGCGACAGCGTCGGGTGGATCTTGCCCTTGGCGATCAGGCGGTTGGCCTCCCACGACTCGCGGTAGTTGGCGAAGTGCGAGGAGATGATCCGCTTGAGGTTCATCCACAGGTAGCGGTTGTCGTACTCGTGCATGTAGCCGCTGGTCGAGGCGCAGGTGGTGATGGTGCCGCCCTTGCGGGTCACGTAGACGCTGGCGCCGAAGGTCTCGCGGCCCGGGTGCTCGAAGACGATGTCGATGTCCTCGCCGCCGGTGAGCTCGCGGATCTTGGCGCCGAAGCGCTTCCACTCCTTGGGGTCCTGGGTGTGCTCGTCCTTCCAGAACTTGTAGTCCTCCTCGGAGCGGTTGATGATCAGCTCGGCGCCCATCGAGCGGGCGATCGCGGCCTTCTCCTCGTTGGAGACCACGCAGACCGGGGTGGCGCCGCCGTTGAGGGCGTACTGCGTCGCGAAGCCGCCGAGGCCGCCGGAGGCGCCCCAGATCAGGACGTTGTCGCCCTGCTTCATGTCGCCGCCGTTCTTGGAGACCAGCTGGCGGTACGCCGTGCAGTTGACCAGGCCGGGGGAGGCGGCCTCCTCCCAGGTGAGGTGCGCGGGCTTGGGCATCAGCTGGTTGGCCTTGACCAGCGCGATGTCGGCGAGGCCGCCGAAGTTGGTCTCGAAGCCCCAGATCCGCTGCTGCGGGGTCGAGCATCGTGTCGTTGTGGCCGTCGGGGTCCTCGAGCTCGACCGAGAGGCAGTGCGCGACGACCTCGGTGCCGGGCTTCCACTTGGTCACGCCCGGCGCCGGTGCGCAGCACGACGCCGGACAGGTCGGAGCCGACCACGTGGTAGGGCAGGTCGTGGCGCTTGGTCGAGCGGGGAGAGCCGGCCGTAGCGCTCGAGGAAGCCGAAGGTGGAGACCGGCTCGAAGATCGAGGTCCACACGGTGTTGTAGTTGATCGCGCGAGGCCATCACCGCGACGAGCGCCTCGCCCGGGCCGAGCTCGGGCAGCGCGCACGTCCTCGACGTGGAGCGACTTGCGCGGGTCCTTCTCCTTGGCTGGCGATGCCCTCGAACATGTCGACCTCGTCCTTGTGGACGGTCACGGCGCGGTAGTGATCGGGGAGCTCGAGGTTCGGCGAAGTCGTCGGCGGCGGCTCGTCGCCGGCGCAGGATCGCGTCGAGGATGTGCTGCACGTCGGCTCCTGGATGGCTCAGGGTCGGGCTGGTTGGGCGGGAGATTACCCACGGGTAACCGGCGTGCACACCCCGTGTGACGCTGTCCCTCAGCTGGCTCCGGGTGGCCGGCGGCCGGCTCGACCAGCTCGACCAGCACGCCGCCGGCGTCCTTGGGGTGGATGAAGTTGATCCGCGAGTCCGAGGTGCCGCGGCGCGGCTCGTCGTACAGCAGCCGCAGGCCGCGCTCGCGCAGGATCGCGCTGACCGCCTCGACGTCGGTGACCCGGTAGGCCATCTGCTGGATGCCGGGGCCGCTGCGGTCGAGGAACTTCGCGATCGTGGACTCCTCGTTGAGCGGGGCGAGCAGCTGGATGCAGGAGCCGGAGTCGCCGACGGCCATCATCGCCTCGCGCACGCCCTGCTCCTCGTTGACCTCCTGGTGCGCCAGCCGCATGCCGTAGGTCTCCTCGTAGAACGCGATCGCGGCGTCGAGGTCGGGCACGGCGATGCCGACGTGGTCGATGGCGGTGAACAGGTGGGCGGCGGCGAGTCGTCGAGGGCTCATGGCGCACATCGTCGTACGCCGCGGCCGCGCGCCGCGACCGCGGTGTGACATGTTCCACCCTCGCCGGTGCCGCGCGGCGCGTGGGTAAGGTCGGCAGAGGTCCACCCCACGAACTCTGGAGGCTCTCCATGTCCGGTACGTCCGTCATCGTCGCGGGTGCGCGCACCCCGATCGGCCGCCTGCTCGGCGGCCTCAAGAGCCTCTCGGCGGCCGACCTCGGCGGCGTCGCCATCAAGGGCGCGCTCGAGAAGGCCGGCGTGCAGCCGCGAGCAGGTCGACTACCTGATCATGGGCCAGGTCATCCTGGCCGGCGCCGGCCAGAACCCGGCCCGCGCCGCCGGCATCGCCGGCGGGCCTCCCGATGAGCGTCCCGTCGATCACGATCAACAAGGTCTGCCTCTCCGGCCTGAACGCGATCGCGATGGCCGACCAGCTGATCCGCGCCGGCGAGTGCGAGATCGTCGTCGCCGGCGGCATGGAGTCGATGACCAACGCCCCGCACCTCCTGCCGAAGTCGCGCGAGGGCTTCAAGTTCGGCGACGTGAAGCTGGTCGACTCGATGGCGTACGACGCCCTCTACGACCAGGTCACCCAGCAGGCGATGGGCGGGCTGACCGAGCAGATCAACGCCGAGGGCGTGAAGCTGACCCGCGAGGAGCAGGACGAGTTCGCCGCCGCCTCGCACCAGAAGGCCGCCGAGGCCTGGAAGAACGGCGTCTTCGACGACGAGGTCGTCCCGGTCGACGATCCCGCAGCGCAAGGGCGACCCGATCGTGGTCTCCGCCGACGAGGGCGTGCGCGGCGACACCACCGCCGAGTCGCTCGGCAAGCTGCGCCCGGCGTTCAGCAAGGACGGCACGATCACCGCCGGCTCCGCCTCGCAGATCTCCGACGGCGCCGCCGCCGTCGTCGTGATGAGCAAGGCCAAGGCCGAGGAGCTCGGCCTGGAGTGGCTCGCCGAGATCGGCGCGCACGGCATGGTCGCCGGCCCCGACTCGACGCCTGCAGCTGCAGCCGGCCAACGCGACCGCGAAGGCCTGCGACAAGGAGGGCATCACGCCCGCCGACCTCGACCTGGTCGAGTTCAACGAGGCGTTCGCCGCGGTCGGCATCGAGTCGGCCCGCGAGCTCGGCCTCGACCCGGCGATCGTCAACGTCAACGGCGGCGCGATCGCGCTCGGCCACCCGGTCGGCATGTCCGGCACCCGCGTCGTGCTGCACCTCGCGCTCGAGCTCAAGCGCCGCGGCGGCGGCGTCGGTGCCGCCGCGCTGTGCGGCGGCGGTGGGCAGGGCGACGCCCTGATCGTGCGTGTCCCGAAGGGCTGAGCCGACGTCGGTCCCGGACCTCGTCGAGCGCGCCCGCGCCGGCGAGGCCCGGGCGGTCGCCCGGCTGATCTCGCTCGTCGAGGACGAGTCGCCGCTGCTGCGCGAGGTGATGGCGGCGCTGGCGCCGCACACCGGCCACGCGCAGGTCATCGGCATCACCGGCTCGCCGGGCGTCGGCAAGTCGACGTCGACCAACGCGCTGGTCGCCGAGCTGCGCCGCAGCGACAAGCGGGTCGGCGTGCTCGCGGTCGACCCGTCGTCGCCGTTCTCCGGCGGCGCGCTGCTCGGCGACCGGGTGCGGATGCAGGACCACGCGACCGACCGCGACGTCTACATCCGCTCGATGGCCTCGCGCGGCCACCTCGGCGGGCTGTCCTGGACGACGCCGCAGGCGCTGCGGGTGCTCGACGCCGCCGGCTGCGACGTGATCCTGATCGAGACCGTCGGCGTCGGGCAGAGCGAGGTCGAGATCGCCGGGCTCGCCGACACCACGCTGGTGCTGCTCGCGCCCGGCATGGGCGACGGCATCCAGGCGGCGAAGGCCGGCATCCTCGAGATCGGCGACCTCTACGTCGTCAACAAGGCCGACCGCGACGGCGCCGACCAGGTCCGCCGCGACCTGCGCTCGATGCTCGCGCTCGCCGAGCGCCCCGAGGGCGCCTGGAAGCCGCCGATCGTGAAGACCGTCGCCCAGAAGGGCGAGGGCCTCGACGAGGTGGTCGCCGAGATCGAGCGGCACCGCGCCTGGCTGGAGTCGCAGCGGCGAGCTCGCCCGGCGGCGTACCCGCCGGGCCCGCGACGAGATCGAGGCGATCGCGGTCACCGCGCTGCGCAGGCGCTGGGGCGACGTGCACGGCCGCACGCGAGCTCGACGAGCTCGCCGCGGCCGTGGTCGCGGGCGAGACCGACCCCTACGCCGCCGCCGACGAGCTGCTCGACACCGTTCACCGACTGACGCCGCCGGCCGGACGAACCCGGAAAATTCAGGATCTCCAGAAACTTCTCGTTCTAGGTCCTCCCTTTTCGGCATCCTCGTGATTGAGTGCCACAGCACCGGATCGTCGAACCACTCTTCTGGAGGTTCGTCTGTGTCGCCTCGTCGTAATCGCTCTCGCCGCCTCGTCGCGGTCCTGGCCGCGGAGCGGCCACTCTCGGCGACCGCCTCGCTGGCGGATCACCCCAGTCCGCCTCGGCCGCGCCTGACGGTGGGCTCGGCGCCTGCCACCCGCGTCAAGGGCCTGCCGCCGGCGCCGACAGCGCGTGCTCGGCGCAGCGCCCGACCGGCATCCCGGCCACGGGGCGCTACGGCTTCCTGTGGAGCTCGACGCCACCTCGACCGGATCGCGCGTTCGACGCGGCCGAGGCGCGCGGCACCACCGCGTCGGCCAAGGCCGCCGGTCGGTCCCAGCTCCGCCGGGTGAGGGCCGCCCAGAACTCGGTCATCGACCGGCTCCCGGCCAAGACGCCGTCCTCTACCGCACGCACTCCGTGCTGCGCCGGTGTCGCGGTGACGACCAACGTCAAGAACTACGACGCCATCGCCAGCGTCCCCGGCGTGGCAGCGGTCCACCCGATCACCCCAAGAGCCGCCAGAACAGCTACGCGGTCCCGCTCCAGGGCGCGCCGCAGCCTGGGAGGGCACCGGCGACGCCGGCCAGGGGACCACGATCGGCATCATCGACACCGGCATCGACTACGCCCGCGCCAACTTCGGCGGGCCGGCACCACGGCGGCGTACGACGCAGAGCACGCCCACGCCGACGACGCGACCCTCTGGTCGGGCAGCCGTTCCCGACC
>CAVPTP010000003.1:0-87424 GCA_963708685.1 uncultured Actinomycetes bacterium | reverse complement strand
GCGCACGCGAATCCCGACGGTACGCACAGCGACTGGTCGGCGCCGCTCGTGTTGCCGACGCGGTCGGGCAAGCCGTGGGACTCGTACCTGCTCCCGCACGTCGCACCCGACGGCACCGTCTACACCACGATCACCAACGGCCCGCCGCAGCAGGGTTTCTCGCAGGCCGACGTCGACCTCGTCTCGTCGAAGGACTGCGGCCGCACGTGGCAGGGCCCGTTCACGGTGACGCAGGGAATCAACGTCCCGACGTACAAGAACACGACCTTCCGCGAGGGGATCGTCGACACGTTCGCGATCGGGAAGACGGCGAGTGGGACCACGTCAACGAGCGTGTCGGGCAACGCCTACCCGCTCTACGTGTCGTACGAGGACGGCTCGAGCGGGCTGTCGAACGTTTATGTGATCGCTTCCTACGACGGCGGCTTCCACTGGACGGCGCCGCTCCAGGTCAACGACAACACCGGCCCGACCGAGGCGCTGCAGCCGAACTTGTCGGTGACGCCGACCGGGCGTGTGGCCGTCGCGTTCTACGACCGGCGCCTCCCCTGCCCCGCCGCCGGCACGCCCGAGGCGACGGCGGCGGGTCTGCAGTTCGACCCGAACCAGTCGTACGGCGCGTCCAACTACTGCGTCAACACCGCGATCCAGTTCTACGACGCAGGCGCTGACGCCGCTCGGCTACAACCTGCGGCTCTCTCCGCACACCTGGGATCCGCAGCTCTCGGCGCCGCACCCCGGATGCATCTGCAGCTCGACGACGTTCATCGGCGACTACTTCGGAGTGGACGCCTCGAACACGGCGACGTACACGACATCCGTCTCGACCTACAACGACGGCACGAACCCGTCGAACTACCAGCAGCAGATCGTCACCGTTACGCCCACGCCGTAGCAGGCCGGACGATGCTTCTCGCCCAGGTTCGCGTCACGCCACCTGGGTGAGAAGCGTACGCGACGCCGCAGCGAGGCGATGCCTCTCGAGACTGCGCACGAGTACGACCATTGCCGTTTCGTTCACCCCGTCTCGTCCCATTCGTCGCGCGTACGTGCGTGCGCGCGCGAGAGGAACTGGCAAGCGCCGGCGTCGCCACCCTGGCCGGAATCACGATCGGCCCCGACAACTTGCAGGTGACCGTCTCCAAGGAAGAGGTCAAGACCGCCCCCAACATCGAACTGCGCGGCGACGAGCTCTCCACGACAGACGAGTCAAGTCTCTATCACCACTACCAGCTCAACTACACGCCGCCGGACACCGAACGCGGTCGCCGACTCGCGCGCCGCTGACACCAGCGAACCGACGGCAGCACCGTTATAAGGCGTCTCACGCGACCTCGCGCAGCTCCTGAGCCTCGGCCAGCGCTCCGAGCTTCTTCAGCGACTGGGCCTCGATCTGGCGAACACGCTCGCGTGTCACGTTGAAGACGACGCCGACCTCTTCGAGGGTCTGCGGGCGCCCACCGTCGAGGCCGAAGCGGAGCTCGAGCACCTGACGCTGGCGGTCGCCGAGCGAGTCGAGGCAGTTCTTCAAGGCGGTCGTCCGGGAAACGCTCTCCGCGGCATCATCGGGGAGCGGCATGTTGTTGTCGGCGAGAAAGTGCCCGAACTCGGACTCCTCCTCGTCCCCGACCGGCGCCTGCAACGACGTCGGTATCTGCGCGGTCCGCAGGATCTGCTCCACCTCTTCCACCGGCAGCTCTGTATCCGTGGCGATCTCCGCCGGCGTCGGCTCCCGGTACAACTCCGTGCGCAACCTCCGCTCCGAGCGGATGATGCTGTTGAGCTTCTCGACCACGTACACCGGGAGGCGAATCGTCCTCGCCTTGTCCGCCAACCCCCGTGTCACCGCCTGCCGGATCCACCAGGTCGCGTAGGTCGAGAACTTGAACCCCCGGCGGTGGTCGAATTTCTCCACCGCGCGCACCAACCCGATCGTTCCCTCCTGGATCAGGTCCAGAAACGGCAAGCCCTGGTCGCGGTATCTCTTCGCGATCGACACCACCAGACGCAGGTTCGCCTCCACCATCTCCTGCTTCGCGCGATCATCGCCACGCTCGATCCGCTTTGCCAGCTCCACCTCCTGCGCCGCCGTCAACAGATCCACCTTGCCGATGTCCTTCAGGAACAGGTCCAGCGGGTCGAGAGGCCCATCGGTATAGGTGCGTTCGATGCTCACAAGATCCTTCTCGCGGAAACCCGCGCGTTTGCCGGCGAAGGCGGACATTGACGAGGCACGGCGCTCACAAGCGCGTTCCGTCGACGCCGGTGGTGCGGTTCACCCTAGCCGCGATTGCGCGGGTCGGTTCGAACGTCTAGCCGACGGAGCCTTCCATCTGGATCTGGATGAGGCGGTTCATCTCGATCGCGTACTCGAGCGGGAGTTCTTTGACGATCGGCTCGACGAAACCGGCGACGATCATCGCCGAAGCTTCGGATTGGGTCAGTCCGCGCGACATGAGGTAGAAGAGTTGTTCGTCTCCGATTTTCGAGACGGTGGCCTCGTGGCCGATGTCGACCTCGTTTTCGTCGATGGCGATGTACGGGTAGGTGTCGGAGCGCGAGCCGTCGTCGAGGATCAGCGCGTCGCAGACGACCTTCGACTTGGCGTTGGTGGCGCCTTTCGCCACCTGGAGCAACCCGCGGTAGCCGGCGCGGCCACCGTCCTTGGAGATCGACTTCGAGCTGATCAGGGAGGTCGTGTTCGGCGCGACGTGGACGACCTTTCCGCCCGCGTCCTGATGCTGGCCGGAGCCGGCGAACGCAATCGACAGCACCTCGCCGTGCGCCCGCTCGCCGAGCAGCCAGATCGCGGGGTACTTCATGGTCAGCTTCGAGCCGAGGTTGCCGTCGACCCACTCCATCGTCGCGCCCTCGTAGGCGACCGCGCGCTTGGTGACGAGGTTGTAGACGTTGTTCGACCAGTTCTGGATCGTCGTGTAGCGGCAGCGCGCGTCCGTCTTGACGACGATCTCGACGACGGCCGAGTGGAGCGAGTCGCTCGAGTAGATCGGCGCGGTGCAGCCCTCGACGTAGTGTACGTACGCGTCTTCGTCGACGATGATCAGCGTGCGCTCGAACTGGCCCATGTTCTCGGCGTTGATGCGGAAATAGGCCTGCAGCGGCAGCTCGATACGAACGCCGGGCGGCACGTAGATGAACGAGCCGCCCGACCAGACGGCCGTGTTCAGCGCCGCGAACTTGTTGTCGTTCGAGGGGATGATCGTCCCGAAGTACTGCTTGACGATGTCCTCGTGCTCGCGCAGTCCCGAGTCCATGTCGAGGAAGACCACGCCCTTCGCCTCGAGGTCGGCTTGCAGCTTGTGGTAGACGACCTCCGACTCGTACTGCGCCCCGACGCCAGCAAGGTAGTTCTTCTCGGCCTCGGGGATGCCGAGCTTGTCCCAGGTGTCCTTGATGTCGGCAGGCAGCTCCTCCCAGGAGTCGGCCTGCTTCTCGGTCGGCTTGATGTAGTAGTAGATGTTCTCGAAGTCGATGCCGGAAAGGTCTCCGCCCCAGGTAGGCAACGGCCGCGCGAAGAAGTAATCGAGCGCCCGATGGCGCACCTTCCGCATCCAAGCCGGCTCGTTCTTGTGCTCCGCGATCGCCTCGACCACCTCGTGCGAAATCCCGCGGCCCGACTTGAAGAAGTAGTCGCCGGCCTCGTCCGGGTTCGAGAACCCGTACTTAGCCGCGTAGTCGGAGCCGATCCCCTCGACGATCTCAGTCTCTGTCTGTACGGCCACAACCACCACTTCCCTTCGACGCCAAACTCGAGCCGACCCGCGCAAAACGAGCAATCTCGACCGCTGGAACAAAGATCGTTCCGTCCCGAAAAGAAAGAGCCCTGCGAGCCGAACTCTGTTTGCCTCAGTCCCTCATCTCGCGCGCGCTCGGTGGCGCGTCGATGCCGTTGGGCCTCGGCCGGCGTCCTGACACGCAGGGCCAGTCCAACCATCCTACTCGCTTCAAGACGAGCCTGCGAAGATATTCACCACGAGCCAACTTGCTCGCGCGGTCCTGGATCAGGAAGCGGCCGCTATCGCTCGCTCGGGCAGCGACCCAGGCTAACTGCCGGGCGGTCCAGCGTCCGTCCGGGTTCGCGGTGCAGCCCGCGACCTGGACGCGCCGGCTGTCGAGTTCGAGCAAGAAGAGCACGTAGAGGCATCCGAGCCAGAGTGTCCCGACCGTGAGAAGGTCGCAGGCGAAGATCGAGTCGGCGTGCGCACGCAGGAACTCGCGCCAGCCGAGCTGGGCTCGCGTGCCGGCCGGAGACACGCCCGCTCGCTGCAGGATCGTGGCGACCGTCGTTGCCCCAGAGGCGCACGCCGACACCGGCCAGCTCCCCGACGATTCGCTGGTAGCCCCAGCGGGTTCTCACCCGCGCGCCGCAGCACGAGCTCACGGATCTCCCCGGCGAACGGGAGCGTCCGGGATTCTGTGTATGCATGATCGGTAGAGGAGGGTCATGTCAGCGAAAAGAGATCCCGGGATGAGCTGATCGATCAGCTGCTTGCCGGGCACGAGGGCCCGGAGGCGATTACGGAGCCTGGTGGCTTCTTGAAACAGCTGACCAAGCGACGTGGTCGAGCATGCGATGTGGGCCGAGTTGACTAATCACCTCGGGTACGAACTCGGCGAGGAGCCGCCACGGGATCAATCGAATCGGCGGAACGGGTCGATATGCCTGAAGGGGACTTCCACCTCAGATCTTCCGCGCTACCACGAAAAGCGACATCGGGAAACCCGCACGGCCTTCGCGAAGACGGGCGCGGGGCGTACAGTCGCGCTATGGCGCTCATGGACAAGATCAAGAAGTGGCTCGGGATGGGGAAAAAGAAGGCATAACCGTCTCGCGCTTCAACGGCGCAAGCTGGCGAGTGGCCCCGCAATCATGTTCCGGCCCGAGCCCGCAACCACCGACGCGCGGTGCGTGCGAGGCGAGGAGCTTCAGGCGAACGGAGTACGTCGCGGGGCCAGCGCCTTTCTTCACCAGCATGAACCCCGTTCACGCGGATGTTCACCAGCCACGACGGGACGCCCTTGAACTGTAGACGACACGTCGCGATCGCCAAACCGGAGGCGCGCACCTTCCTCAGTCAGCGCGAGGAAGGACACGTTCGAACAGCTCTGGCTCCACGCGCACGAAGCCGGAGCGGCGGTAGAAGCTCCGAGCCTTGTGGTTACCCTCCTCGACGACGATCTGCAGCGAGTGTGCGCGCTCCGCAATCGCATAACCCTCTGCGTAGGCGAGCAGCCGGTGTGCGATGCCACGCCGCTCGTGGCCAGGAGCGACGAACAGCTGCTCGATGACAACCGGCCCGTCTTCTTTGCGGCGCAAGGCGACGTAGCCGGCAGGTTGGCCATGCTCGCGGGCGACGAAGGTCAGGTCGCGTCTCAGCACCTCGAGTACCCGCTCGTCGCTCCAGCCGGGCAGGTCGACAAACGCGACCTTCGCTAGCCCGAACAGCAGCGGCAGATCAGCCTCCGTCCGCGCAGCGATCTCGACCGTGGAAGCCAGCGGGCACCTCCTTTGGCTTCGAGTGCCGGCACGCAATAGGGCGCCAGCTCGAGCCCGCGGCACAGCCTACAGCTACCCCGGCTTGCAGCCGGGGCGGGAACGAGGCGAACGCCTGGCGAAGCGGCCTCGCGCCGCTTCGCGTCCGTGACATCGATCGTGTCCAGCTTCACTCCGACCTCTGCACGCTCGCCTTCGGCGCTCGCGCGAGCGCGTACCGTTCCGCTCGCCGCCGTAAGCGGTACGCTCCCCGACCATCAAGGGTCCGCTTCCGGCAACTGACCTTGCCGCCGAGCTTTGCCGCACGGCGGCAGAGCTTCGGACGGATTTGGCGCGGACGGTCGAGGAGACACGGGGCCTTCGCGACCAGGCCAAGCGGGAACGTGAGACCGCGCAATCACTTCGCCGGATGCGTTTCGCTAGACGAATCGCTACACCCTCCTAGTAGGAGGGTTTGGCGAAATGCGCTGTGGACAGGCGCTAGGAACGGGGAAGCCCAGACTCCGCTTCCCCGCCTGGCATTGAGGTTTGGCAAAGGGGGACGGTCATCGGAGGGTCGCTCCGTGTCCGACGACCTTACGCCCTCGATGTACGGCGCTTATGCGAAGAGCTCTCCGCCGGCGCCAAGCTCCGCGGATCGGCGGCGACCGGCCACGCTCGGCTTCCCGGCCGAATCCGTAAGAGGGCCGACCCTCCGGCCAGCCCTCTCGGCGGACTTGAACTGCTTGCCTTACATCATGCCGCCCATGTCACCCATGCCGCCCGCCATGCCGGCTCCAACGTTCTCGGCCGGCTCAGCGACGATCGCCTCGGTCATGAGGATGTTCTTCGCGATCGAGGCGGCGTTCTGCAGCGCCGAGCGCGTGACCATCGTCGGGTCGATGATGCCGGCCTTGACGAGATCCTCGACCTCGTTCGTGTCGACGTTCAGGCCTTGGCCCTTGGCGGCATTGCGGACCTTGTCGACGACGACCGATGCCTCGAGGCCAGCGTTGTAGGCGAGCTGCCGGAGCGGCTCCTCGAGCGCCCGGACGATGATCTGCGCGCCGGTCCGTTCGTCCGGATCGCCGAAGCCTGTCCAGCTTGATCGACCCAGCCGCGTTCAGGAGCGCGACGCCGCCGCCGGGGACGATGCCCTCCTCGAGCGCCGCGCGGGTCGCCTGCACGGCGTCCTCGACGCGATGCTTCTTCTCCTTCATCTCCGTCTCGGTCGCAGCACCGACCTTGATCACCGCAACACCGCCCGACAGCTTCGCCAGGCGCTCCTGGAGCTTCTCGCGGTCGAAGTCCGAGTCGGTGTCCTCGATCTCGGACTTCAGCTGCTTGATCCGGGCCTTGATCGCCTCGCCGGCGCCGGCGCCGTCGATGACCGTCGTCGAGTCCTTGTCGACGACGACCTTGCGGGCACGGCCGAGCTGCGAGACCTTCGTGTTCTCCAGCTTCAGACCCAGCTCCTCGGTGATCACCTCGGCGCCGGTGAGGATCGCGATGTCCTCCAGCATCCGCTTGCGGCGATCGCCGAAGCCCGGCGCCTTCACCGCGACCGCCTGGAACGTCCCGCGCAGCTTGTTGACGACGATCGTCGCCAGCGACTCGCCCTCGACGTCCTCCGCCACGATCAAAAGCGGCTTGCCGGCCTGGATAACCTGCTCGAGCACCGGCAGCAGATCCTTCACGCCACCGATCTTCTGGTTCGCGACGAGGATGTACGGATCCTCGAGCACGGCCTCCATCCGCTCGGCGTCCGTGACCATGTAGGGCGACAGGTAGCCCTTGTCGAACTGCATCCCCTCCGTGAACTCGAGCTCGAGACCGAAGGTCTGGCCCTCCTCGACGTTCACGACGCCGTCCTTGCCGACCTTCTCGATCGCATCGGCGATCACATCGCCGATCTCCCGCTCACGCGACGAGATCGCCGCGACCCGGGCGATGTCCTCCTTGCCCGAGATCTCCTTGGACTGCGACTTCAGGTTCTCCGTCACCTGCTCGACGGCCGTCTCGATGCCACGCTTCAGCGACATCGGGTTCGCACCCGCGGCCACGTTCTTCAAGCCCTCGCGGACGATCGCCTGCGCGAGAACCGTCGCCGTGGTCGTCCCGTCGCCGGCGACGTCGTTCGTCGCCGTCGCGACCTCCTTGACGAGCTGCGCGCCCTGGTTCTCGAACACGTCCTCGACCTCGATCTCGCGCGCGATCGTGACACCGTCGTTCGTAATCGTGGGCGCGCCGAACCTCTTGTCGAGAACGACATAGCGACCCTTCGGGCCAAGCGTGACCTTGACCGCGTCGGCGAGGATGTTCACGCCGCGCTCGAGCGCGCGACGCGCATCCTCGTTGAACTTCAGCTCCTTGTGAGCCATGTTGTTCCTCCTGATCGATGCGAGCTAAGCGGTGGCAGCGGCGAGCTTGCGTTTGCGCTTGCCACCCACGTTGACGACCTTCGCGAGCACATCCGACTCGCGCAAGATCAGAACCTCGTCGGTGCCGAGCTTGATCTCGGTGCCGCCGTACTTGGAGAAGGCGACCTCGTCGCGCTCGGCGACTTCCATCGGGATGTATTCGCCCGTCTCCTGATTGCGGGTTCCCGGGCCGACCGCGAGGACCTTGCCACGCTGCGGCTTCTCCTTCGCGGTGTCGGGCAGGACGATCCCACCGATCGTGGTCTCCTCCTCCTCGAGCACCTCGACGATCAAGCGGTCACCAAGCGGCTGCAGATTCATCTGGATGCTCCTGACTTCTCTCGACTTGTGACGGCGACCCCGACACGGGTCCGCCCGGTTGCACTCAGGCCTGGGGTGTAAGTCGAAGAGGAAGTTCTCGGAGCCTCGGCGGCCTCCGCGCTAGGTCTATGCGCCCACGGAGCATAGCAGCGAATTTGTGCTGGGGATCACAAAGTCTCGGGCAGGCCGCGCAACCCCTACGCTCTCCGCACGAAGCGGTTGCGCACCTTCCTCGAACGCTTGCCGGGTCGGCACCGACCGCCGACAGGCCCGTTGCGGCAGGAGACGCTGGCGAAGGGCACGAGCTAATCGAGCGCGAGCAGGAGGAGGCAAGCGAGCGTCCCGACCGCGAGGTGTAGCGCCGCGCCCCCGACGTGCCGGCGCGGCGCCATAGCTTGCGGCAAGCCCGTTAAGCAGAGCGCGTGCGCGTGCGGCCCTGCTCGTCGATCGACGTGATCTCGCGGGTCTCGGTGTTGCTGCCGACCATGCCGAACCAACGCCGGGGGCCCTTCGTCGTCAGGGTCGCCTCGGTGTCGGTCTGAGACTCGATCCGGTAGCCCTGTGCGGTTTTCGAGACCAGGATCTCCGCGAGGCGCAGTTTCCGCTCGCTCGTCGAAAGTTGCGGTGATTCCACGACGCGCGCTTCCGCGCTCGTGTTCAGAAGCTGAAGAGGCTGCTCCGCTGTTTCGGCGATTGTCGTCCCGCCGTTGGAGCTCGCGTGCTGTTGTGCGGCCATGGTTGGCCTCCCGTGGACTCGGCTTCGCCGGTAAGGGATTCGCGTCGCAAGGCGAGTGGAGACGCTTCGTCGCCCCGATCGCTCCTACAGGCACGCCGTTCACTCGGCAAAACGCAGTACGAACACGCTAGCACTCGTTTTCAGCTGGGTCGGTCACACCGCAGCGGGCGGTGTCGGCGTCACGACGCGTGGACTCGCGGCTGCCGGACGAGCCGTCAGTCGTCGCCTCGAGCTTCGAGAAGGTCGGCGTCGGCGCGCGCGATCAAGTCTTGGAGACTGTCGGCTGGGTCAGCCTCGGCAACGCCGACCGTGACCGAGTGCTTCGCGTTCACTGCTGTCAGTGCAGCGGCGATCTTGTCGAACCGTCCTCTGGCTGAGCGCGCGCTGAGGTTCGGCATCGCGCAGACGAACTCGTCGCCGCCGAAGCGGACGATCACATCGTAGGGGCGAACATTCGCGCGAAGGGTTTTGCCAACGAGCCGGAGCAGCGCATCGCCGGCCAGATGGCCGTAACTGTCATTCACCTGCTTGAGGTCGTCGACGTCGACGAACGCGAGCGCCAGCGTCGCGCCGGTGCGATGTGCGCGCTCGAGTTCGCGCGACACCTCCTCGAGGCCGAACTTGCGCGTCCAAGCGCCTGTCAATTCATCCGTTGTCGCGAGCTTCAAGTTCTCGTCAGATTCGGTGCGGTGTCGGTGTGCTTCCGCGCGCTCACGAGCCGCCTCTTCCCGGTCGGCCGCCGCCCGGGCACGATCGTCGGCTGCCTTCGCCCGATCCGCCGCAGCGCGTTCGCGATCGCGCTTGGCCCGCAACAAGATGTCCTCTCTAGTCGCATCCGCGTCGTCGTCTAGATCGTGCAGACGAGCCAGCGTGTCGCGACCGTCCGCGCCACGATCACGAAGCGCGGCAGCTCGATCACGATCGTCCGCAGTTCGCACTCTTCGCGCGGCACTCTCGTCGCGCAACACGGACACAGCGTCACGGTCGCGACTCGATCGCTCCCGCGCCAGAGCGCTTCGGCGATAGGTCGCTGCGTCGCCACCGGCGGCGAAATCGCCGTCGGCCGCATGCTGGTCGTCATCCGCGCTTCGCTGATCGCTATCGCTCTGCGTCTGGTCGTGATCCGACCACGTCTGATCCTGATCCGACGATGTCTGATCGAGATCACTCGCCGTCTGGTCGCGATCACTCACGCGACGATCCGGCCACCGCGCGGCGGGCCGAACGTCTCACAGCCTTCGTCATCGCCCGCCCCTTCCCCCAAGCGAGTCGTCGCCGGGTAACTGCATTCTAGCCGCTTCCTCCGCTTCGGATCCGACCCGTCGCTGGGTCGTGGTGACTGGGTGCAGGACGATCGTGTGCAGCGCGCGGTCGAGTTTGTCGATCGCCGCCGCGGCCGAGGCGGCGACGGACGGTTTGGTCGCTCGAGGCCGGCAGCGGCGCGACACCGCCTGTCGCTTCCGCCGGACGCCACGACTCGAATATCGATGACACGACCACCGGCTGGTGGGACATCGGAGGCACCTCGCTGTCGACGCCGCAGTGGGCCAGGCCTCATCGCAATCGCCGATCAGATCAACGGCGGCGGCCTGGGGCTGATCAACCTTGCCCTGTACCGGATCGGCGCCGATCCCGCCCGTTACGCCGCCGACTTCTTCGACGTGACGACAGGCAACAACACCGACACCGACACGGTCGATCCGCCGACCCCGGTCACCGGCTATCCCGCCACCCCCGGCTGGAATCCCGTCACCGGTCCCGGCACGCCAACGCGACCAGACACTTGCCCGACCTGGTCGCCCCAGCGCACGGCCACTGACCCGACGCAGCGACGGGCGGGCGCGCGAAGCGCCCGCCCTGCGACAGGTAATCAACAGAGCGAAAAGCCCGCCCGCGGCGCGGTTCCCGGTGGCAGAGCACACAAACGTGAAGCAACAAAGGCTCGCCGTGGTCGCCAGCACCCGGATCGGCTTGAAGAAGCCTGGAATCGTGCGCTCGACATCGTGAGGCGCCGGAATGAGCTTGGTGACTATCCCTTGACAGGGGTACTCGAAGTGAAGGATTCATGTATGGCCTCACAGGAATCCCCGGATCAGCAAGCTGTCTCCGCAAAGTGGTTGCAGGAGGACCTGAACGAGCACGCGTGGCGGTACAGCCACCGCGACGACCCGCGCGCGTGGTGGCGGGGGCGGCTGGGAGGCGCCCCTCGTCTTCCATGGGCCCGCCTCGCGATGACGCTGACGATCGAGGTACTGACGTACCTCGGCCGGCGTGAAGCGCGGCGACTGGCTGACGCGGATCGGAACGAGGTCGCCCACGCGGATGATCCGGTAGAGCGTCGGCTTCGACACACTCAGGACCTCGCAGACGTCCTGCACCGTCAGCAGCGGCTCCAGCGCCGCCGCCGTCCGGGTCGTCGCGGAAGATGTCGTGTTAGTGGACGTCATGCGGATAAGCGTGCGGGAGCGGACGCCGCGTCGGGAGCGAGGATCGAGAAGTGATGCCGGCGTGCCTGCGCTGACGCTGTCGAGCCGCTTCGCGCTCGTCCTTCCCGCCCGACCACGACGAGACCGCCTCGCCGTCGAGTTCATACGCAAGCACGCGGGCATCACCGAGATCGACACGGTTGACCTCGAAGACGCCGCTCTCGAAGTCCTACGTAACGTCCATCGTGAGCTTGAGCAGAGGCGCGAGAGCACCTCCGGGCGTCATCATCGGAAGAGAGATCGCGAGCCAGCGACGAGGGGCGCTCGACGCGCTCTTCTACCTCCACGGTCAGAAGTACGCCAAGGAGAGGGTGATCGAGATCGCCGACTGGACACCCTCTGGCGATCTGCACCGGCAGCCGGAGGCCGCGAGCGACTCGACGTATGGCGTCGGCCTACTTCAAGACCACGCCTCGCGGCTGCTACGCGGTCTTCGACGACCAGACGCGTCCGAGCGGAAGGATGTGGCCGGCGAGGTGCCCCACGTGCAGGAAAAGCAACGCGTCATCGAAACCCGCAGCGCGACCACGACCGTGCGCTGCAGAAGCGCGTCGTTGACTTCCTCACGGGTCCGCCCAGATGTCATCTGGACGCTGGAGCGGTGGCCGTGAGGCTGAGTTCGAGCGCTCTGAACAGAGCTTCGTAAGCCAGCCACCGGCGCGAGCGTCATCGCCATCACGGCGGCCACGTCGCGGCTCGAGCGCTTCCTGCTCGACGCCCACGCGTCGCAGGACGAGCTCGCTTGATTTGACCAGACGCGTCATGGGGTTCGCCCGAATGGGGCCAACTGGGTCACGCGAGCGGGTACTAGAGCCGGATAACTTCGGTGTCGAACCCGCCCACGCCGCGCGGCGGGGACTGGCATGCACACCGAAAGGAACATCCAGCGATGAGGAACATCCTCAAGCACGTCGCGCCGCTGCTTGCATTCGTCGCAGCGCTGGCCGTGGTTCTCCCCGCGACGGCGGCAACGACCTCGCTGGGCGTGCTCGGCAGCGCCCGCTCGTCGGGCGACTTCGCCGTCGCCGTGGCGTACGGCCACAAGAACAACGCGAAAGAGGTCTACGTCCGCGGCTACGGACGCGGCCTGTCCAGCTTCGCCGCCGTCGCCTGCTCGAAGGGCTTCTCGGTCGGTTCGAAGTCGACCAGGCTCGTCGAGTTGACCTCGGGCCGGCTTTACAAGCTGCGGCTGCCGTTCGCCGGTGACTGCGATGTGACTGCGTCGCTCTCCGGCTCTGGTTCGATCCGGCTGCAGATTCTGGCTGCATAGATGACACGCGGCTGGAAGCGCGTCGACTCACCCGGCTACCGCGGCACTCGGGGTACGGAGCGCAGGGCTTGACCGGGCGCGACCCCGTGGAGCTCTACCTGGAGGGCGAGCCCCAGGACGACGTGTGGTGAGCGAGACCAGGTTTCAATGTGACTGGTGCAATGATGTCTTCCCCGAATGGATGGCGGCCAGGACGGAAAACGGGAGCTCGTTTGTCAGACCTGCCTCGACATCGGGTTCTGAACGCGCGTCGCCGCCCTTTCTTCGGGCGCGTCCTCCCTCAGACCCTGCCGCCGTATTCCGGCCTCGAGCGCCGCGCCGTCGACGCCGTGTTCCGCGCGCTCCCCGTCGTCGTGCTCCCCGGCTAGACCCGGCCGATGGTGCGCGCCGAGGATTACCGGAACTGCTCGACGAGTCGACCTACGACGGCTCGCGCGTGCGCTAACGCGAAGGCGCCGCCGCGACGTTCTGATCCGACACCGCGAGTAGCGTGGATCAATTAGGGCAGAACACACTCGCCTGCGCGAGCGTGCACGGCATGTCCCCTGAGCTCCGAGCGTCGAAACAGGGCGCGAGCGCGGCTCTATGGCTCGATCGACGATCGTGTCTTCCGTATCAGTCGACCGAGCCGGTGAAGGGGCCGGATGACCTTCTCGATCGCGTCGAATCGCCGTTGTCGAGATGTTCTCGCGGGATTGACAGTTGCCGTGCGGAGGATCATCGTCGTCGTCATGCGGCTCGGGTTATGCCTAGCGTCGGCGACGATCGGCGTTCTGTCCATCGCCGCCCCCGCCACCGCGACCGTGAGGGAGTCGTGGTCACCGTAGCGCGCCGGAACCGTCCTGGAAGCGTCTTCCGGCCAGATTGACTCTCGATGTCCCACGACTAAGGAGCACTCCCATGAGCAGACTCAAGGTTGCGCTGACAGCGGCGGCTGTTCTGCTGGCCGGCGTCGCCGCGATCCCAGCGTACGGGGTCGACGCCGGCGCGAACGGCAAACTCGCGTTCGTCGCCGACGAGGCTGGGAAGCCTCAAGTCTTCACCGTCAAACCCGACGGCACCGAACTGACGAGGCTGACCAATCGCCGCAACGGAGCCGGGGAATACGGACTCGCATGGTCACCTGACGCCTCGAGTCTGCTCATGGTCCTGAGCGGTAGCCACGACCTGATCTACAAGGCAGACACGCACGGCGCAGCCGTCCGGCAGCTCAGCCCTCGGTGTGCCGGCAACTGTCTAGGAGACAGCTTCCCGACGTACACCCGCTCGGGAGCAAGAATTGCATTTGAGCGTGCGTTCGGGCCGATCACGAACGACACCGCGGCCGCCGTTGCCATCCTCACGATGAACGCCGATGGAAGCGGTCTGAAGCAGCTGACGCAAAAGAAGAAACCGACCTCGACCGAGGACCACATGCCGAGTTGGTCTCCTGACGGAAAGAGAATCGCCTTCCAGCGCTACAACACCACCGCGCAACCGGCCGCCGTAAGCGCGATCTACGTCATGAATGCCGACGGGAAACAGCTCCGCCGACTGACGCCGCGCTCCATGGACGCCAGCAATCCCAGATGGTCCCGCGACGGGACGAGAATCGCCTTCAACGACTACGCCGAGGACGTCTCGAAGAAGAGCGCGAACGTCTACACGATCCGCACCGACGGCACGAGTCTACGAAAGGTCACGCACTACACCGGCGGCACGAAGCGCGCGTTCGTCAACGACTGGTCGCCCGACGGGCGGCAGATCGTGTACCACGTCATCGGCGACGCCGTCAACGACCTCTATGTTGTCAACGCAGACGGGACAAACAGTCACGCGCTGACCCACCTCGGCCCGGAGGCGAACCCGCGCCATTCCACCTGGGGAACAGCCCGCTGACGTCCTCGGAGAGACCGACGGGGTGAGCAGTTAGGCGAATGAGGGCAGAACGGCGGCTGCCGATCGCTCGTACTGCCTGGCACGCTAGGTCGTCTCGAGGCGCCCGAGAGCCGCGATGATCGTTGCGGCCACCTCGGCCGATGTCGACTTCGGGAGATCGAGCCGGATCGTCGCAGCCTCGGTCAGCATCGGGCTGTAGCCGGATCGTCCGGCGAACGCGCGGAAGTCGGTCCGGACCAGCACGATCGGCTTCTTGCGGAAGGCGTAACCGACCTCCCACGACGTACCCGAGTCGGGGTCGGGACCGTCGACGATCGCGACGAGTCCGTCGGCCCAGTCGATCTCGCCGACATCCGTGGCGAAGATCCCGGCGGCGTCCTTGCCAGGCTCCTGCTCCTGGGGCAGGAAGACCTCGTGTCCGGCGGCGCGGAGGGCCGCCGCCACCTCGGCATTCCAGGAGCGCTCTGGGCTGCTGAACAGTGGGCTGGCGAAATACAGTCTCAGTTCCCGGAGTATCGCGAACCGGATGTGCCCCGTGCGGACGAGCACGTCGCACTCACGGTGCATCCCTTCGGGTGACATTCAGAGAATGTCCCGAAGCTCCTGAGTAGCGTGGATCGTTTGGTCACGCCGCGCCTTAGGCTGGACCGATGGCCCAGCGCCGCAAGCGATGGTCGGGCGAGTACATCATCGTGTGGTCTCACAACACCTGGGTTCTTCCGCTGCTGCCGCTGCGGCAAGCTGCTCGGGGACACGGCGAGTCGCAAGCGCGAGCTCGGGCCTGAGTGCAAGATCGAATGCGGTCGACGAGGTGTCGAGCGTCAAGGAAGCGGAGCGCCAGAAGATGCGCACCTGGCTCAAGCAGAACTCGCGCCGGCCGCGCCCGAGCTTCTAGAAAGACGCGTCCTTCCTAGACCCGGCCACTGGTACTCCGGCTACAGCCGGCAGATGGTGCGCGCCGAGGACTACCGGCGACTGCTCGACGAGTCGACCTACGACGGTCGCGCGTGCGCTAGAACCAGTCGTCAGATCTGTGCGAGCACAAGCACGACGGTCATGACGGCGAGCGCGACGCCGCCGATGGTGAACAGCGCGACGGTGCGGAACCGTAGCGGCGTGGCCGCCGGTTCGCAGCGCTTGCTCCAACTCGCGCTGGCGTTGTGCGCCGACGATCGACAGCCCGACCGCGAGAGCCGCGTAGCCGCAGCCGAGCAGAATGTATGGCCACGCGGCGACGTCGAGCAGTTGCGGGGCGAACCGGCCCACAGCGAGGGCCCCGGCGGTCGCACCCAGCGCGGTGCGCCACCACGCCAGCCATGTGCGCTCTGCAGCCATCGACGTGCGCCGTGCCTGATGAGATCGGACGGCGACGTCGGCACTTGAGGCGCTTCGTCTGCGGCGTCGGCGTGCTCTGAAACCGGCGGCGGCTGCGCCATGGCGGCATCTAACACAGTTCGTCCGGTGGACGCTGCGGAGCCGCCGATCGCTAGACCCGGCCCTGGTACTCCGGCCTTGTACCCGGAATCAGCCGGTCCTATCGGCTCGTCGTAACCGATCGAGAACGCCGGTGGCTCACCGCCCCACACCATCACCAACCGTTCGTCTGCTCGAGCCACTTCTCCCCGCTGCCGGATGAGGCCGCCCGCGAGCTGGCCGTCGACGAGCTCCGCTCGCAGGCAGGCCGACCTGCGAGCGCAACGCAGCGCGCCCACCCGTAGCAACACGCGGCGCCCACGCTCGACGGCGACCGCGGTGGATCGGATTCGCGCACAGCATCGCCTCGCTACGCGACCCTCGCCGGCGCCCGACACCGCGGTGTGCAGAAACGCTGGTGGTCTGCCGTCGCGATGTACCTCCGCCCGCACCGCTCACACCGCCGAACACCGAACGTCAGCCCGCGCGGCACCCCTGCCCGACCATGACGGCATCCCCCGCAGAGCTTCTGATTCCCGTGCGAAGCGCGAAAAACCGTGGAACAACGCTTACACGGCCGAAGCGTCAATCTACGCCCGATTTCGGGGGGGAAAATCGGGGAGAGAAAAAGTCAGGCGGGGTCATCAAGGTGTGATGGCTTAAAAACAGTGTCGCGCGAGGAGCGTGAGCTTGTGTTCGCGATCATGACAACTATCGTAGGTCCAGGCTTCGTTGATCTGCCCGCCGCGGCGGGCGGGTTCCCGAGCTTTCCGGCGCGGGCTTCGCTCGTGTTGACCGGTCGAGACTCCGAGGCGGTGGGCGTCCACGTCGAAGCGTTGTTCGCCTCGTGATCGTCGCGATCGACCAGGGAACGACTGGCACGACCTGTCTGGTCGTCGACGACGAGCTTCGCGTGCGCGGTCGGGGCTACCGCGAGCTTCGGCAGCACTTCCCGCAGCCCGGTTGGGTCGAGCACGACCCGGAGGAGATCTGGGCGACCGTGGTCGGGGCTGCGGATGCCGCGCTGCATGCGGCGGGCGTGGGTGCGGCCGACGTGCGCGCGATCGGGATCGCAAACCAACGGGAGACGACTCTGCTCTGGGACCGAGCTACCGGGCGGCCGGTCGACCGCGCGATCGTTTGGCAGGACAGGCGGACCGCTCGGCGGTGCCGTGAGTTGCCGATCGATCTCATTCGCGCGCGGACGGGGCTCGTGCCGGACCCGTACTTTTCGGCGACGAAGCTCGAGTGGCTGCTTGCGCGAACCGAGGCCCGGCCGAGCGAGCTCGCGTTCGGCACCGTCGACTCGTGGCTGATCTGGAAGCTCACCGAGGGCCGCGTGCACGCCACCGACCTGACGAACGCGTCGCGGACGATGTTGCTCGACCTCTCCTCGCTCGACTGGGACGACGAGCTGCTCGAGTTGTTCGGTGTCGACCATGGGCTGCTGCCTCGCCTCGTCCGCTCGTCCGAGGTGGTCGGCGAGGCGAAGCTGCTCGGCGCGACGCTGCCGATCGCGGGCATCGCCGGCGATCAGCAGGCGGCGCTTTTCGGGCACGGCTGCCACGAGCGCGGCGAGGCGAAGGCAACCTACGGGACGGGAAGCTTCGTCCTCACCAACGCGGGCAGCGCGCGCGAGCCAGCGCCCTCGGGCCTGCTGGAGACCGCGGAGGCTTCCGGCGGCTACGCGCTCGAGGGCGCGATCCTCTCGAGCGGTGCCGCGATCAGTGGCTGCGCGACGGCCTCGGGATCCTGAACGACCCCGCCGAGAGCGAGGCGCTGGCGCGGCAGGTCGAGTCGACCGGCGGCGTCTACTTCGTCCCAGCCTTGACGGGTCTCGGCTCACCGCATTGGAACGCGGATGCGCGCGGTCTCGTCAGCGGCATCACGCGCGGGACGACCGCCGCCCACCTGGTCAGGGCGGCGCTCGAGGCGATTGCCTACCAGGTCGCCGACGTGCTCGACGGACTCCCAGGCGGCGTGGGCGTGCTGCGCGCCGACGGCGGCGCCAGCGCCAATCGGTTCCTGATGCAGTTCCAGGCCGATCTGCTCGGCTGCCCGGTCCAAGTCGCCGCCGAACGAGAAACGACGGCACTCGGCGCGGCCGCGCTCGCCGGCCTCGCCACCGGCATCTGGCCGAACCTCGAGGCGATCCGCGCCAGGATCCGCCACGGGGCAACGTACGAGCCGACGGCCGACCAGGCGTCCCTCACCGAACGCCGCGCCGAGTGGCAAACCGCCGTTCGTCGCGCGCTCCTCACCTGAGCCGGAGCACCCCACACAGACTTCATCCCTCGGACGCGCCCCGCGGACTCGGCCGGCACCAAAGTCGCGTGGGAACTCACTCTCAAACGAGTCGGTTGCGGAAAGGGCCAGAGGCTTGATGTGAACGCGGCAGCGTGCCGCCCTGAAACGCAACTCAGCGCGGCAGGCCCGACGAGCGATGTCAGGCGTGAGACGCTGGCGCAGCCCGGCGGTTTGCCGTCTTGCGCTGGGCGTGTCACGCCGGCCGGGAGGTGTCGAGGGCGCGAACGACGCGCGTCCGACCGAGTTCTGCTCGGCGGGTGACCTCCTCGACGGCGGTGGCCGAAACCGCCTCGAAGAGATGGAAGCAGGTCTCGTCGTCGGGGAGGAACGTCGTTTGGATGTGCCGAACGTGCGTGCCTTCGCGGGAGAGGTCTTCGGCCGCGGTTTTCGCACGTTGCCCGGAGGCGCGCGCGTCAGTAGCGCGTGAGCGCGGCATGTACGACTCGACGAGGTAGGTGGGCATTGAAATCTCCGGGCGGAGGGCGGGCGTAGTCCGCCCTCCGCCTCGGTCGCGGTGCTTAGAAGTGGCAGTTCCCCGGGTCCGGCTGGCTGATCAGCCGTGGCGCCCCGTGGGGGACGAACTGGACGACGTCGTTCACGAGAGGAACCGTCCCCTCGTTGCGGACGATGTGGATGTGGCCCTCGGGCTCGAATGCTGTCTGCCCGGCCTGGATCACCTGCGGCTTGCAGCTCGGGTCGTCGCCGTCGTAGAACGTCGCTGTCCCCGACTTCACGATCACGAAGCTCAACCCCGGATGGCTGTGCCAGCCGAGCGTCCCGCCCGGCTGGATCGTGACCTCCGTCATGTACATGTCGGAGTCGCCCTTCGTCTTGATCTTCGCGTCCCAGTTGCCGATCTTCGCGTGCGCCTTGATCGGGCCGAACTCCCCGGCCGGGGCCAGGGGCGACACCGTCGCGCCGACCGGCGGCGTGGCGACTGCGACTGCGGAAACGACAAGGACAGCAAGTGCCGCCAGAATCAACGCTCCACCCGCAAGCTTCTTCATGACTTCCTCCTCCGGTTGCTTACCGAGAAGACTCGCCACGACCGGCGCGCGGCGAAAGCTGGAAACCTCAGCTCTTTGACGCGAAGAGGTGCGCGAGCTCTGAGCGAGAGCGGACACCGAGCTTGCGGTAGATCCGCGTCAGCGCCGTCTCGACGGAGTGCTGGGTCAGGAAGAGGGCGGCTGCCACCTCGCGGTTCGAGCGGCCTTCGGCGACGAGCCCGGCGATGCGGCGTTCGGCCTCCGTCAGGTCGCGCCGCGACGCCACGCGACCGCCGATACGCGCGATCTCCGCGCGCGTCTGCTCGGCCCAGAGCGGCGCGCCGAGATGCTCGAAGGCGGCGAGCGCCTCGTCAAGCGTCGCGCGGGCGGCGCCGCGTCGCTTGGCGCGGCGCTGCGTCCGGCCCATGGCGAGCAGCGTGCGTGCGCGCTGGAACGGATCGTCGCTGCGGTCATGTTCGGCAAGCGCATTGTCGAAGCTCGTGAAGGCGCTCGCCAGATCGCCGCGGGCTGCGTCCAGGAGCCCGCGTGCACGCGCCAGGATCGCGAGCGCCCAGGCGCGGTCGAGCCTGTGTGCGCGTTCCTCCCAGATCGTGATGATCTCGTCGGCCTCTTGGCGTTCCCCGGTCGCGATCAGCGCCTCCAGCAGGTCACCGAGCTCGAGTCGCGTCGCCGGCTCGACCATGAAGGTGTTTCGAAGCTCGTACGCAGGCCTGAGATACCCGAGCGCGGCCGTGACGTCGCCGAGCGAGAGCTCGACGAAGCCCAGGACCCAGCCGTAGGCCGAATGCGCGATGCGGAACCCCGTGGCCTCTGCTCGGGCCATGGAGCGGGTGACTCTGGCGCGCGCGTCGTCGAGTCGTCCGCGGTGGGCGGCGATGATCGCGGCCGCCAGCTCGCTGGGCGCTGTCAGCTGGCCCAGCTGCGCGAGCAAATCCACTGACGCGGTTGCGTACCGTTCGGCCTCCTCCCAGTTCCCCGCCCGCCATTCGTTGAAGGCCAGAAACCACAGTACGAGGGCCGTCGCGGCGGGATCGTCCTGCGTCTCGAGCTCAATGCGCACCCTGCGAAGGAACTCACGCGCGCGACCGACGCTTGCCGTCCAGCAGAGCTGCTCGGATTGCGCCCACGTGGGACCGTCCTGGAGCGGCCAACCGGGTAGCGACCGCTCGATCGCGAGCGCCTCCTCCATCTCCTCGACGGGGATGCCGCGGCCCGACCTCATGTGCAGCTCACCGTAAGCGGCGAGTGCGCGACACCGGAGC
The DNA here is from genome assembly GCA_963708685.1 of uncultured Actinomycetes bacterium. Lineage (GTDB taxonomy): Bacteria > Actinomycetota > Thermoleophilia > Gaiellales > Gaiellaceae > DASVFB01. The sequence continues at coordinate 66,830 of CAVPTP010000003.1, read as the reverse complement.
GTTTTGTCCCCGGCTCGGGAGGCGGCAAGGACGGCAAGGGTCCCGTGCTCGAACCCCTGCTCGACACCCTCGCCCCAGCGCAACGCCGACGCGAGCCCGATGTGGATCGTCGCCTGGAGCGCATCGTCGTCTCCCGCCTCCGCGAGCGCCTCGTGGTAGAGCGGGACCGAAACGCTGGGGGCAGGTTGAACACGAGCCAGATGGATCAGGACGGTTGCGCGATCCGTGCCCGGTGCAGCTGCCGAGAGGGCGCTTTCGAGCAGCGCGACCGCCCGGTCAGCGTCCCCGGCGCGCGCGTACAGGTCCGCCGCGGCGAGAAGGCGGCGCCGCGAGTCGTCGGGGCTCGTCGGAGGTGTGAGCCGAAGCGCCTCCTCGGCCAGCTCCGCCGCGCCTGCCGGCGCCCCGGCCCCCACGGCCTCGGCGACCCCCTCGAGGATCGATGCCACCGTCGGCATCCGGGCCGATCGTGGCGAGTGCAAGGTGGCGAGCTCGTTCCTCAGCAGACGGCACGATTTCGGCGAGCCGCGCGTGCAGCGACCGCCGCTGCGCGGGCGTCTGACGCGCCGCGACCGCAGAAGCGAGCAGCGGATGCGTGAACCGCAGACGTTCGCGGTCGACTTCGAGAATCCGCGCCCGAAGGGCCTCCGCAAGTCCAGCGTCGAAGCCGGGCCCGGCAACCGCCGCCTCGACGACTGTGACGCTCGGGGACGCAAGCGCTCCGACGGCGCGCGCCACCTCGAGTGCCCCGGCGCCAACGCCATCAACACGCGCGTGCAGGAGCTCCTCGAGCCCCGTCGGGATCGGGAACTCGTCGCCGAGCTCGAGCGTGCCGCCCCTGCTGCGCAGGGCAGTTGCAAGCTCCAGCGCGAGGAACGGATTGCCGCGCGACGTCTCCCACATTCTGATCAGCACAGGCCGCGGGAACGCGGCGCCAAGTCGAACGCCAAGCAGTTCGTGCAGCGCGCCGAGACTCAGCCCACCGACCGCGACCGTTCGCAGCCGGTCCTCCGGTACGGCGCGACAGACCCAAGCCGGCAGATCACCGCGGACCGCCAGCAAGACAGCCACCGGCGCGTCGTCCAGGCGGGCAAGCACATAACGCAACGCAGCGAGCGACGCCGCGTCCAGCCACTGGATGTCGTCGACCGCGACACACAGCGGACGGTCGCGAGAGAGCAGCCGCAGAGCTCCAAGGAAGGCGGCGGCCACCGCCCGATCATCCGCGGGTATCGCCGACTCTCCGAGCAGCAATGCGGCCTCGAGGGCCCGCCGCTGAATCGGCGGTAACTCCGGCAACACGTCGCCGGCCGCCTTCTCCAGCAGATCGGTTAGCCCCACGAACGACGACCGAGTCTCGGCCTCCGAAGGTCGAGAAGCCAGAACCCGGTAACCGAGAGCGGCCGCCGCATCGATCCCGGCCAGCCACAAGGTCGTCTTGCCGATCCCCGCCTCGCCCCTCAGCACAGCAGCCGCGGAAAGACATTCGCGGGCGTCGAGGAGCCCGACGATCGCGCCGAGCTCCTCTTCACGGCCGACAAGGTGCTGTGCCGTGACGGGCACGCCTTCATACTCTGCGCCGCAGGATCCGCGCACAAGCCATCACTGCGGCCCGCGACCCAGCGCGACCTCGAATCCCTTCGCTATTCGTCCGGCTCGGCGACCGTGCGGGCGGACTGCTCACGTACCGACTTCCACGCGAGAAACACCGCAGAAGATCTCGCGCTGAAGGAATAACAGAGCCCGGGTGCCGAACGACCCCCTGACCCCGAGCGCCCGGACGCGTTAGACCCGATCGACGCTTTCGGCACCCGGACTCTGCGGTTCACGGTACGGCGTCGGCACCGCGGCCGGCTTGACACCTTTGGGTTATTCCGAGCCGGGCGGTGACGGGCGACGATTCACTGGATGTCCCGCTACCTGCTTGTTCTGCCCGACGACGAGCCCAGCGACCCTGCGGCGTTCATCACGGCCGTGCCGAACTGGAGTGTCGGCGAGACGATCATGCTCGGCGAAGGCGAACAACTGCGCATCCTCGCCATCGAGACGCCGATCGCCACTGTCGACCATGGCTTCACCGGCATCTTCACCGTCAAGCCGCTCGTGTCGAGCGGATCAGCTCGGTAGCCGCGGGAGAACCGATGGTCTCACCAATGATCCGAGACCGCGCGAGGGCCGAACTCGAGCGCAGGGCGTGGATGCGTCGCTTGAAGGAGGAGGGCAAGCCGATTCCTGCTCAGCCGTACTTCGACAGGGCGATGCTGGCCTTCAGCAACGCGGAGCTGCGGGCACTGGCGGGTGAGCCGCAGGCCCGCGCCCCTTCGCCCCAGAGCCCCGTGTAGTGAGGCGGCGTACGCGGCGTTCTCAATAGACCATCCGGCCCACAGGCCCGCGCGAGGCGTGCCCGTTTCCGACCATCTCGACCCTGAGCGCGCCCGCTATGGCGTCGGCGGTCTAGCCAGCCCGCCCGTTGCGCGGCGCGGACAGCGTCGACCGTACGACGTTCGACCGCGCCGGCGGCCGGCTCGTCACCGTCGCTTTCCTGTTCCGAACGACCCCGGAACACGCCAACGCAATGCGTCCGTGCTCGGGATCCCGTCGTAGAACGGATACTGCTTGTTCGAAGACCACTTTCTCTTGTGCTTCGTGCTCTTGTGCTTCGTGCTCTTCTGCTTCGTGCGAGATTTGATGCGACGGACACCCATCCAGTTGGGTTGTTGATCGCCCCGGAACCGGATCTTGGTGTGCCCAGCCCGTAGCGCAACTCCTGGCCACGCGCAAGCGCTTCGGCATAGGTGTTGCGAGTCTCGTTGCGCTGCTCCTTCGAATCGCGGTCGACGAACGTGATCAACCAGTAGGTGTTCTTGCGTTTCTTCGTGTTCGTGGGCTCGGGCAAGCCCCTAGGTTCGCAGTCGTCCGCTCGCTTGGCCGCCCGGAGCCGCTCCGTGCGCTCGGCGAATGCGCGGCGCGGACGCGCTCCGCAATCCGCTGCTCTGGCTTGGCCGGCGCGATGATCGTCGCCGCTGGCCGGCCTGACCCTGGGGGTCTCGCCGAGGACCCGCGTGGGACGTTGACGAAGAGCCCAGGCGCACTTCTTTCGTACTCGCAGGTTCTTCCCGTTTCCATCGAGTGATTCGGAACCCCAGCGGAACGCGAAGGGGCAGCCGCCCAGGCGGCCGCCCCCTTCCCCACCCTCAGTAGGGGCGGTCGCCGGACCGGTAGGCCCGGAGATGGAGCTGTCCGTCGGGCTCTTTCGTGCCAGTGAAGAAGCGCCCCTCCGCCTGCACGGATACCGGGATGCGGCAGAGATTCAGTGAGGACGCGGCCGGCTCGTTCTCCTGCGCGACCGGCGTCGGCGTGATCGAGTCGTTCGCGTTGCGGTGGGCGTCCCACGCCTGGAGTTGCACGCTCTCGCCGGGGATGTTGACGGCAGCCATCACGCCGCCCACTCCCAGCGCCGAGAGCTTCATCCGATCGCCAGCGATCAGCGGGGTCGCGCCCTGGAACTGCGGCGTCGCGACGCCGCCGAACTCGCCGCCGCCGAGGCGGAAGAAGTCCATCCTGAGACCTCCCGGCTGCGTGTGCCCCAGCGCGTAGTAGGAGGGCGTGAACAGCGGCTCCCAGGGGAGCGGCGTCACCATGATGGGCGCGATGCTCACGTTGTGGAAGTTCATGTTGTAGAAATGCGCGATCCCCGCCTGCGTGATCGAGCCCGTCGCCGAATCGACGGCCCACGTCGTCACGTGCAGGTCAGGACCCTGCACCGTCGCGGTCACCGCGTTCGTGCCTCCGAACACGTCGGTCTGCAGCGGGCTGGTAATCGCCGCCTCGGAGTAGGGGTTCGACGACGAGCCCATCGAGTATGCGTCTACGAAGGCGACCGTTGTTCCCTGAAGCCGCCACGACCTCAGCGCGAATACGCCGTCCGGTGCGGTTGTGGCCGTCAGGAACATGTCGTCGGAAACCGGCTGGAGGTCGACCGTCGACGCTGGTCCCACAACGATGTCGCTCGCGAGGAGCCTGAGCGAGCCGTTCGCGATCGTCCAGCGGGAGAGCGTCAGCTTGGTGCCATGGATCGCGCCGACGATGATGTCGCCGGACGCCAGGCGCTTAACAGCTACGTCGCCTCCGCCTGCAGGTCCGAGCACCGCCGCCGATTGCACTGCGGAGATCGAGGCGCCGCCCTTCTTCCAGTTCGTGAGATTGACAGCCCCCGAAGACAACAGCGTCGCCGTGAGCGCGCTGTCGGTCCCGAAGCAGTCGAGCGCCTGCTTGTCGACCGCGCCCGCGGGCTTGCTCGAGGCGTCGAGGTCCGGATGGAAGATGTTGGCGAAGCCGTAGTCGAGCATCGCCTTCTCCTCCAGGCCGAGCGTCCCCTGCATCGTCGCGACGACGACGCGGCGCCCTATGCGCGTCGCGGCCCGGACGAGGCAGCCCTTCGCCGGGCCGGTGCAGTTCGGCGTGACGCCGTTCTTCTCCCCTTCCCAGCCGGGGTATCCGTTGCAGGGTTTCCACTGGTACGTCTTCGGGCCGTTCGGGCCCGCCGTCGTTGCGGTGTAGGTGCCGCAGAAGCCGACGACCTGCGCGAAGAACGGATCCTGCAGGCCGTGCTGGAACTCCTCGGCCAGCTGCTGGGCGGTCGTGTAGTGGGCGTTGTTGTCGAGCCCGGCAGGGTTCGCGAAGTGCGTGTGCGTCTGGCCGAGCGACGCCGCGAAGCTGTTCATCATCCCGACGAAGTCGTGCCAGTCGCTGCCCGCGCCGTAGTACGTGCGCGCGAGGTGGTCGGCGATCGCATAGGCGGCGTTGTTCCCCGACGGGTACATCATTCCGCGGATCAGGTCGCCGAACTTGACGACCTCGCCCTTCTCGAGCGGCTTCCCGTTCTGGTCGGTCATCGAGCTTTCGTTCGGAGGCGTGTGGCTCGCCTCGTCGGCGTTGATCGTCACCAGGTCGTTGACGCTGACGAAGTGGTCGGCGAGCGCCTGCGCGGCGAGGTCGAGCGTCCAGATCTTCGTCGTGCTGCCCATCGCCGTCTGCTCGTACGGCTTCTTCCCGTAGAGGAGGTCCCCGCCCTGCGTGCCGGCGTAGACGGGATCGATGATGGCGGCGTGGAGCGCCGTCACTGTCGGGAGCGGGATCTTTGCGGAAGCGCCGGGCGCGAGGGCGGTGAGCGCGACGCTCGCCGCGACGGCGGCGCCCGCCAGTGCGACAAGCGCACGGCGCGTTCTCGAGTGGAAGCGGTACATGGAAGCTCCTTTCGTGCGCGTCGTAGGAAGACCCAGACGATCGCGCGCGGCGCGTGGGACGGCCATGGCACCGCCCGGCCCGTTAGCAGCGGCCTCCCGCCGTGTTCCCGTCGGCTAACCGACAGAGATCAGGGCGACGGCGGCGAGCCTCGCGACGATGCTCTCGTCATTCACGCGGTCGACACGCTCACCGAGAACCACCCTCGCGAGCGCCACCGAGCGAAGGTCGTGTCCTCTTGGGTTGGGTTGGGTCCGGTGTTGCGGATCGGAGGCCGGCTTTCCACGGCTATTACGACGGTCACAAAGACACGTATCTGATGCTGTGGTCCGAAACGATCCTCACCTGGAAGGCTGATGCGAGTCCGACGTTGATCACGAGCGACACGCAGATCGATCAGATCGAGAAGACGGGCAAGCTCACCGAGCGCGACGCACATGTCGTGCTCAACTGCCCGATCATCAAAGTCGGAAAGTGAGCGCAGCGGTGGAGGGGCAGCGCGTCTGCTCCTCTGCCCCCTCACGTTGCCCGGCTCGACAGTGGCTGAGCCGTGGTTCGTGCAGCAGGGCGACGCGATCCCGGAGAACGCGGTAGGGCCGACGAGCGTCCACTTGTCCGAGATCGTGAGTCACGACAGCGACATGGAAGAGGCGAAGGCGAAGCTCGGTTGAGCCGCAGGCACAGTCGGCGAACCGCGACGCCGTAGAGTCAGGGAATGGAGTACGTGGTGGTCGGGGCGGGGGCGATTGGTGGGACGATCGGAGCGCGTCTCGCACGCGACGGACATGACGTCCTGCTCAGCGACGCGGACGCAGACCATGTTGCCGAGATCAACCGCCGGGGTCTGACGATCGAGGGGCCGATCGAGCAGTTCACCGCGCGCGCACCGGCGATGTCGCCCGACCGATTGCCGCATGGCCTGCGCGTGGTTCTCCTCGCGGTGAAGACGCACGACACCGAGGCGGCGCTCGAGGCCATCGCGCCGCGACTCGCCCCGGAGGGCTTCGTCGTTTCGCTCCAGAACGGCGTGAACGAGCCCGCGATCGCGGCACGCGTCGGCGACGACCGGACCGTGGGTGCCTTCGTCAACTTCGGCGCCGACTACATTGCGCCCGGTCGCATCTTCGTCGGGGGCAAGGGCTCGTTGTATGTGGGCGAGTTGGACGGCAGCGAGAGCGAGCGCGTGACGCGCCTCGTCCGCGACCTCCGAGACGCACAGAGCACTACGAACATCCTCGGTTTCCTCTGGGCAAAGGAGGCGTACGGCGCGATGCTCTTCGCGACCGCCGTCTCCGACCTGCCCATCGCCGACGCGCTCGCCGAGCCGCGCTTCCGCGCGCTGTTCGTGCGGCTGGCGCGCGAGGTGCTGGCCATCGCGCCTGTGCCCGTCGAGTCTTTCGACGGCTTCGATCCGGACGACCTCGACGCGTCGATCGATCGTCTGGTCGAGTTCAACCGTCGCTCGGCGAAGACGCATTCCGGCATCTACCGGGACCTCGCCGTGCGGAAGCGGAAGGCCGAGACCTCGATTCTCGAGGACATCGACTCTCCGCTCGTGCGGCGAACGCTCGAGCTCATCCACCAGATCGAGGACGGCGGCCGGGTCTGCGAGGTCGCGAATCTCGACCTCCTCGCCGCGTACGCACGGCTCGAACAGCACGGCCGGCGCCTGAACGCCGTCGCGACGGTCCTGCGGCCCGCCGCGCGATCGGTCGACGGCCCGCTGCACGGCGCGCCGGTCGCAGTGAAGGACAACATCGACGTTCGCGGCGTCGTGACGACGAATGCCTCCACCGTCGGCGTGCCGCCGCCCGCCCGCGAGGATGCGCCGGCGGTAGCGCGCCTGCGCGCCGCAGGAGCCGAGTTGCTGTGCAAGGCGAACCTGCTCGAGTACGCGGCGGGCAGCGTGAATCCCGCCTACGGGATGACGTTCAATCCGCGCGACGAGAGCCGCACCTCGGGCGGCTCGAGCAGCGGGTCGGCCGCGCTCGTCGCCGCAGGCGTGTGCGACCTCGCGCTCGGCACCGACACCGGCGGCTCGATCCGCATTCCGGCGGCCTACTGCGGGATCGTCGGGCTGAAGCCGACGTACGGCCTCGTCCCGGCCGAGGGGGTATTCCCGCTCTCCCGCACGTGCGACCACGTGGGCACGCTCACCCGCACGGTCGCGCAGACCGCGACGCTCCTCGGTGTGCTCGCCGGACGCGACTACGCGCTTCGGCCGGTCGCAGGGTTGCGCGTCGGCGTGCTGCGGCGCCAGCTCGACGACCCCGACGTCACCCCCGCCGTACGGGCGCTGGTCGCCGAGGGGGTCGAGCGACTGCGAGCGGCCGGGCTCGAGGTTCACGACGTCGACCTGCCCCAGCTCGACCTCGTCGACGACGCGCTCGGGGCGATCATCCTGCGCGAGGCGTGGGAGGTCCACCGGGAGCTCTTCGAGCGCGAGGCGGACGGTTACGGGCCGGGCACGCGCGCGCTGCTCGAGCTCGGCTCGCAGGTCGACGACGAGCGCTACCGGGCCGGCCTCGTCGACCGGGAGCACTTCGCCGCCTGTCTCGCACGGCTCTTCGAGCAGGTCGACGTCCTTGCAGGCCCGACCGTCGCCTACGCGGCACCCACCCAGGACCCGCCGGTCGGGACTCCGGAGGGAGATCTCGAGGGCCGCTTCACCGGCCCGTACAACCTCGCGGGCAACCCGGCAGTGTCGCTGCCGTGCGGCCCCGTCGAAGGCGACCTGCCGGCCGGGCTCCAGCTCGCCGCGGCGGTTGGAAACGAGGAACTGCTCCTGTCGGTCGCCCATCTCTACGAGGAGGTATCCGCGTGAGGGTGCAGGACTGCAACTGGATGCAGCTCGAGGAGTACCTGCGGCACGACGACCGGATCGTGCTCCCGCTCGGATCGGTCGAGCAGCACGCGTACCTGTCGCTTGCGGTCGACCTCATCCTGTCCGAGCGCGTCTCGGTCGAGGCTGCGGAACCGCTCGGCGTGCCCGTGCTGCCTTCGCTGCCGTACGGGATCACGCCGTACTTCGCCGCCTATCCCGGTAGTCCGACGCTGACCGCCGCGACCTATCGCCTGGTCGTCGCGGAGTTGCTGGAGTCGCTGCACGGACAGGGCTTCCGCCGTTTCCTCCTCGTCAACGGCCACGGCGGCAACGACCCTGGTAGCGAGGCCGCCGCGGAGTGGAGCGCCGGCCACGACGACGCGCGGACGATCTGGCACAACTGGTGGAACGCGCCGCGGGTGTGGGCCGTCGTCCAGTCGATCGACTCCGACGCGAGCCACGCCTCGTGGCTGGAGAACTTCCCGTGGACGCGCCTCGCAGGCGTCCACCAGCCAACGGAGCGCAAGCCGATGGCGGACATCACGCGCATGCGCGAGTCGGACCCGGCCGAGGTGCGGGAGCAGCTCGGCGACGGCTCGCTCGGCGGCCTCTACGAGCGCCCCGACGAGGACGTGCTGCGCGTGTGGCAGGCGGGAGTGGAGGAGGTCCGGTACCTGATCGAGAACGGCTGGTCGCTTGCCTGACCTCGCTGGCCGCACGGCTCTCGTCACCGGCACCGCTCAGGGCATCGGGGCCGCGATCGCAGCGGCGCTCGAACGCTGCGGCGCCACCGTGCACGGCGTCGACCGCGAAACAGCCGACGTGTCCGACGGCGGTCAGGTCGCGGAGCTCGCCGAGCGGATCGGCCGCGTCGACATCCTCGTCAACAACGCGGGCGGGGTCGTCGGCCAGGTGGGGCGGCCGCTGGAGCAGGTCTCCGACCAGGACTGGCGGGCGGTCGTGGACGCGAACCTGACGAGCACGTTCGTGTGCACGCGCGCGTTCGCGCCGGGGATGAAGGCCGCGGGCTACGGACGCATCGTCAACATCTCGTCGGGCGCCGGTCGCAGCGTCAGCCTGACCGGCATCCAGGCGTATGCGAGCGCGAAGGCGGGGCAGATCGGGTTCACGCGCCAGACCGCGCAGGAGCTCGGGCCGTTCGGGATCACGGTGAACTCCATCGCGCCGGGCTTCGTGCTCTCGAACCCGACGAGCATCCACCAGTGGGAGAGCTACGGCGTCGAAGGACAATCGGAGCTGCTGGCGCGGATCGCCACGCGACGCCTCGGCGAGCCCGAGGATATCGCGAACGGCGTCCTCTTCTTCGTCGCCGAGGAGGCGTCCTGGGTCACCGGCCAGGTGCTCTCGATCGACGGCGGGCACTCGATCTTCTGAGCGTGCAGCTCTCCTTCGGCGACGGCGCGCGTTACGTGGGCGAGCTCACGGAGCTGCTTCGCATCCCGAGCATCAGCAACGATCCCGCGCAGCGGCCCGCGATGCGCGAGGCCGCCGAATGGCTCGCCGCGAAGCTCGCCTTCGCAAACGGGCGGGTCGAGGCGAGCGACGGGCATCCCGTCGTCCTCGGCGAATGGCTGGGAGCGCCGGGCGCGCCGACGATCCTCGTCTACGGCCACTACGACGTGCAGCCCCCGGGCGACGAAGCAGCTTGGACGACGCCGCCGTTCGAGCCGAGCGTACGCGACGGCCGCATCTACGCGCGCGGTGCGACCGACGACAAGGGGCCCGTGCTCGTGCCTCTGAAGGTCGCGGACGCGTTCCTCCAGCAGGAGGGCGCGCTGCCGCTCAACGTGCGCTTTCTGATCGAGGGCGAGGAGGAGATCGGGAGCCCGAGCCTCGCGCGCTTTCTCGAGGAGCACCGCGACGAGCTCGCGGCCGACCTCGTCGTCTCGGCCGACGGCGCGATGTGGCGGCCGTCGGAGCCCTCGGTCGCGATCGCCGCCAAGGGACTGCTCGCACTCGACATCGTCGTGACCGGCCCGGCGACCGACCTCCACTCCGGCCGCCACGGTGGAGCCGTTCAGAACCCGCTTCACGGTCTCGCGCGCATCCTCGCGAGTCTCCACGACGACGACGGCAGAGTCGCCGTGCCCGGTTTCTACGACGGCGTCGAACCGCTCGAAGAGGCGGAGCGCGAGGCGCTCGCGCGGGTTCCGTTCGACGAGGAGGCCTACCGCATGGAGGTCGGCGTGGCCGCGCTCGGCGGCGAACCAGGATTCACGACGCTCGAGCGGCTCTGGACGCGACCAACGCTCGAAATCAACGGCCTCGAGGGCGGAGGCCGGTTCACCGTCATCCCGCACCGTGCCCGCGCCCACGTCACCTGCCGCCTCGTGCCCGGACAGGATCCCGCGGCGGTGCTTGCGGGGATCGAGCGCCACGTCCACGCGACCCGCCCGCCGACTGTCGAGGTCGCGGTCAGCGCACAGCCGGGCGGCGTGCCGGCCTACGCGATCCCTGCCGACCACGAAGCCGTCCGCGCCGCGACCGCCGCCCTCCGCGCCGTCTATCCCGGCAGCGAGCCGTTGCTCGTGCGGATCGGCGGCACGCTTCCCGCCGCGGCGATCTTCGAGCGGGTCGCCGGCGTCAAGACGCTGCTCTTCTCGTTCTCCACCTCCGACGAGCGGCTCCATGCGCCCGATGAGTTCTTCCGTCTGCACCGGCTGGACGAGGGCCTGCGGGCGTGGGCCGAGCTGTGGCGTCTGCTGGCACTGGACTTGACCCCGAGCCGTCTGGAATAGTCGCCACTTCCACCCGATCGCCGCCGGCCGCGGCGTCGTCCTGCGTCAAAGGAGCCTTCCGTGCGTCGTCAGATCAGAGTCTTTGCATTCGCGGCGACCATCATCGCCCTCGGGGCCGCAGGGACAGCCGTGGCGCTCGCGGGCATCGCGCAGAACGAGACCAGGGCGGACACGCCGAAACGCGGCGGGTCGATCACGATCGCGCGGATCGAGGACTCGCAGTCCTTCGACAAGACGAACGTCTTCCAGAACGAGTCGATCTGGCTGACGGAGCAGATCAACGAGACGCTCGTCAGCGCGGCCAACGACGGCAAGACGCTCAGGCCCTGGCTGGCGACGAGCTGGAAGGTGTCGAAGAACGGCAAGACGTACACGTTCAAGCTCCGGCCCGGCGTCAAGTTCTCGAACGGCAAGACCATGACGTCGGCCGACGTCAAGTTCTCGGTCGACGACGCGCGGGTGCAGAAGAAGGGCTGGGGCTACCTCGACGCGGCGATCAAGAACATCACGACGCCGAACGCGAGCACGGTCGTCTTCAACCTCAAATACCCCTGGGCCCCCTTCGTCGCCGACATCGGGCTGTTCGCGAACGGCATCATCCCGAAGGGCTTCGGCGGGGAGAAGCGCGCTGCGTTCTACAAGCATCCGGTTGGCACCGGGCCGTTCATGTGGGACAAGCGCGTCGTCGGCCAGTCGGTCACGTTCAAGCGCAACCCGAACTACTGGCAGAAGGGCAAGCCGTATCTCGACTCCGTCACGTGGACGTTCGTGAGCGACGAGAACACGCGTGAGTTGCAGCTACGCGGCGGCCAGATCCAGGTCGACGAGTTCCCGCCGTTCAACTCGATCACCAAGCTCCAGAACACGAGCGGCGTCAAGATGTCGCTCTTCCCGTCGACGAGGACCGACTACCTCGATATGAACGAGCAGTATGCGCCGCTCGCCGACGTGCACGTCCGCCGGGCGATCTCGTACGCGGTCGACCGCCAGGCGATCATCAAGTCCGTCCTGTTCGGTCACGGGGTGCCGGCGAACTCGTTCCTCCCACCGCAGGTGCCGTTCTACAGCCGGAGCAGCGGGGGTCTCCAGTACAACCTGACGCAGGCGAAGGCGGAGCTGGCGAAGTCGAAGTACCCGAAAGGCTTCAAGGTAGAGATGCTCGTCGGCGCTGGTGCGCAGGTCGAGAACGCGATGGGGCAGATCCTCCAGCAGGCGCTCAAGAAGATCGGAATCGACGTCACCTTCAAGACCCAGGACACGAGCACCGAGTTCCAGTCGATCCAGTCGCAGAAGTACCAGCTCGCGTTCAGCTACTGGACGATGGACATCGCCGACCCGGACGAGCTCGTCACCTTCGCGATCGACCCTGCCGGCGGCGCGCACTCGTTCTACTCGGACTATCACAATCCGGCTGTGATCAGCCTCTCGCATCAGGCGCAGCGGTCGTCGAGCCAGGCGAAGCGCCGCCAGCTCTACGCGAAGCTCCAGCGCATCGCGGCCCACGACGCATTCCAGGGCTTCCTCTACTACTCGCCGTACCGCTGGGCGTACACGAGCAAGCTTCACGGCTTCCTCGTCCAGCCGCTCGGGAACTACCACCTGGAGAACGCCTGGCTCGGCTAGTCCTGGCTCCGTGATCCCGGCGAAGTATTGAGCCTCACCGGTTACGTCCTCCGCAGGCTGCTGCAGGCCGTGCCGGTCGCGCTCGGCGTCACGATCCTGGTCTTCTTCCTGATCCACCTGATCCCGGGCGACCCTGCCCGGACGATCCTCGGGAACCGGGCGACGCCGCAGCGCGTCGCGCTGCTCCGGCACGACTGGGGGCTCGACCGTTCGCTGCCGGTGCAGTACGAGAAATTCATGGGACGGCTGGCACACGGCGACCTCGGCTCGTCGCTCTTCTACGGGGTCGGCGCGGGACGGCTCGTCCTCGATCGGCTGCCGATCACGCTGTGGCTGATCTGCTTCGGTGCGATCCTCTCGGTGCTGATCGCAGTTCCCCTGGCGCTGATCGCCGCCAGCCGGCGCGACGGGCTCTCGGACCAGCTGATCCGGGGCGTGCCCCTGCTCGGGCTCGGCTTCCCGCCCTTCTGGATCGGCATCGTGCTACTGCTCGTGTTCGCGCTCCACCTCGGCCGCGCGTTTCCGGTCGGCGGCTACGGTAGCGGCTTCTTCGGGCACCTCCACTCTATGTTCCTGCCTGCGCTCACCGTGGCGCTGGCGCTCAGCCCGATCCTGATTCGCAGCCTGCGGGCGGCGCTGCTCGAGGTGCTCGAGTCGGACTACGTGACGACGGCGCGCTCGAAGGGACTGTCGGAGCGCCGCGTGCTGATGCATCACGCGTTGCGCAACGCGGGGATCTCAACCGTTTCGGTGCTCGGCGTCAACATCGGCTTCCTCGTCGGCGGCACGCTCGTGATCGAGCAAGTGTTTGCGGTGCCGGGTGTCGGCCAGCTGATGATCAACTCGATCTTCCAGCGCGACTTTCCCGTGGTGCAGGCCGTGACGCTGGTGTTCTCGCTGCTGGTCGTGCTCGTCTACCTCCTCACCGACGTCGCCCACGCCCTCCTCGACCCGCGCGTGCGTTTCGACTGATGAGCGCAGCGGCCGAAGTCGTCGTCGAGGCGTCGATCGTCGAGCACCGTCGCGGCTTCCGGCGGCGCTGGTACCGGACGCCGAGCTTCGTCGCAGGCGTCTCGATCCTCGGGCTGATCATCCTCGCGGCGGCGGCCGCGCCGCTGGTCACGACCCACGACCCGACCCAGCAGGACCTGCTGCACACGCTGTCGGGGCCGTCGTGGTCGCATCCGCTCGGCACCGACGACCTCGGCCGGGACGTGTGGTCGCGTCTGGTCTACGGCGCGCGCACCGACATGCGCGTCGCGTTCATCGCCGTCTTCTTCTCGTTCGTGTTCGGGACGATCATCGGCCTGGTTGCCGGCTACTACGGCGGCGTCGTCGACACGTTCGCGAGCTGGCTCGTCAACGTCGTCGTCGCGTTCCCGTTCTACGTCCTGATCATCGCGCTCGTGTTCGTGCTCGGTTCCGGCACGCGCAACATCTACCTCGCGATCATCCTCGTCGGCTGGGTGTCGTATACGCGGATCATTCGCGGGGAGGTGCTCGTCGCCAAACGTCGCGAATACGTTCTCGCCGCGCGCGCTGCGGGGCTCTCCGACGCGCGTGTGCTCGGACGCCACCTACTGCCGAACGTGATCACGCAGGCGATCGTCTTTGCGATGTCAGACATCGTCTTGACAATCCTGGCGATCGTGACGCTCGGCTACCTCGGCCTCGGCGTCCAGCCGCCGACACCGGACTGGGGCCGGATGATCGGCGACGGCCAGACGTTCCTGACGACACGCTGGGAGCTGTCGACGATTCCGGGAATCGCGGTCGTGATCACGGCGCTCGGGCTCTCGCTGCTCGCCGACGGGCTCGCCGACCTGCTGAGGCCCGAATGAGCGAGCCGCTGCTCCGCGTGCGGGACCTGCAGATCGAGTTCTCGCTCGCCCGCGGCACCCTCCGGGCGGTCGACTGCGCGTCGTTCGAGGTCGGACGCGGCGAGGCGCTCGGCCTCGTCGGGGAGTCGGGCTCCGGCAAGACGGTCGCGCTGCGCGCCCTCGTCGGGCTCCTGCCGCGGAGCGCACGGGTCGTGGGTGGCTCGATCGAGTTCGAGGGTGTCGACCTCCTGAAGCTCGACGCGGACCGCCGCCGAGAGCTGCGTGGGCTCTCGATCGCGATGGTCTTCCAGGAGCCGATGACCGCGCTCAACCCGGTCATGCGAGTCGGCGAGCAGATCGCCGAGGCACCGCTCGTCCGGCTCGGGATAGGGCGTCGGCAGGCGACGCGCGCGGGCGCTCGAGCTGCTGCGCGTCGTCGGGATCGCCGACGCCAAGCGCCGCGCCGACGCCTACCCCCACGAGCTGTCCGGCGGGCTCCGCCAGCGCGTGATGATCGCGATCGCGCTGTCGGCCAATCCGAAGCTCCTGCTCTGCGACGAGCCGACGACGGCGCTCGACGTCACGATCCAGGATCAGATCCTGAAGCTGCTGTCGTCGCTCCGCGACGAGCTCGGCGTGAGCCTCGTCTTCGTGTCGCACGACCTTGCGGTGATCGCGCAGGCCTGCAGGCGCGTTGCGGTCATGTACGCGGGGCGGGTCGTCGAGACGGGAACCGTCGACGCAGTCTTCCGGGAGCCGCGGCACCCGTACACGCTCGGCCTGCTCCGCTCGGTGCCAGACGTCGACGGTGTCCGCGACCGTCTCTCGTCGATTCCCGGTGCGCCCCCGGACCCCGCGGCGCCGCCGAGCGGCTGTCCGTTCCATCCGCGCTGCCCCTTCGCGCTCGAGAGGTGCACGAGCGGCGATTTCCCGTTGCGCCTGCTCGCCGAGGGGCGCGGGACGGCGTGCATTCGCGATGACGTCTGCGCCGCCGAGGCCCGCCGCGAGCCGGTGGTGGCGAGTGCCTGAGTCGCTGCTGGAGGTGCGGGGCCTGTCGAAGCACTTCGAGCTTCGCGGCGGCTCGGGCGTGGATCCGCCGCGAGCGGCGGGAGGTGCTGCGCGCCGTGGACGGCGTCGACCTCGCGCTCGCCAAGGGCGAGACGCTCGGGCTCGTGGGCGAGTCCGGCTGCGGGAAGTCGACGCTCGGCCGCTGCATCGTCGGACTCTACGAGCCGACCGAAGGTGAGATCCGTTACGAGGGCCGCGCGCTCGACGCGCACCGGAAGCGGAGCGAGCGGCGGCGGATCCAGATGGTGTTCCAGGATCCGTACTCGTCGCTGAACCCGCGGATGACCGTGAAGCAGGTGCTCTCGGAGTTGCTGCGCGCGCATCGGATGGTCCCCCGGGAACTGATCGACGAGCGGTGCCGCGAGCTGCGTCGGGCTCGTCGGCCTGGGGCCGCGCACGCTCGACGCCCACCCGCGTCAGTTCTCGGGCGGCCAGCGGCAGCGCGTCTCGATCGCCCGCGCGCTCGCACTCGAGCCCGACGTGCTGGTCGCCGACGAGCCGGTGTCGGCGCTCGACGTCTCGGTCCAGGCGACCGTGCTGAACCTACTCGCGGACCTCCGCGCGGAGCTGGGCTTGACCGTGCTGCTCGTCGCGCACAACATGGCCGTCGTGAGGCACGTCTGCGACCGGGTCGCGGTGATGTATCTCGGCAGGATCGTCGAGACCGCGCCGACCGAGGAGCTCTTCACGGACGCACGGCATCCGTACACGCAGGGCCTGCTCCGCGCGGTGCCGAGGCTCGTTCCCGGCCGAGCTTCGACCGCCGCGGCCGTGGTCGGCGACCCGCCGAGCCCGATCCGCCTGCCGAGCGGCTGCCGCTTCCACACGCGCTGCCCCATTGCCCAGGAGCCGGTCTGCTCCACCGAAGATCCTACGCTGCTCCCGGACCGCTCCGGCCGGAGCACGCCGTCGCGTGTCACTTCGCGTGGACGGCGAAGCCGGCCGCGCACATTCCCGAGGTCGAGGTCGAGGCGCGCGAGGCCGGATGATCGAGCGGCACGCGATCAGGTTCGACCACGAGCTACTCGCCGGGCTCGAACTCCCGTGTTTCGAGGCCGCGGGTGCGCGTGACGGGCCGCACCTCTGCCTGCTCGGCGGGATCCACGGCGGCGAGTACTCGTCGATCGCGGCCGTCGTTCGCTTCATGAATGCCCTCGACGTCGGGGAGCTGACTGGGCGCATCACCGCGGTGCCGATCGTGAGCATGCCGTCGTTTCGCGCGCGCTCGCCGTTCGTCGTGCCGACGGACGGCAAAAACCTCAACCGCTGTTTCCCGGGCTCGTATGAGGGCACTTTCAGCGAAGTGCTCGCACGCTACGTCTTCGACGAGCTGATCGCGCCGAGCGACGCCCTGCTCGACCTCCACGGCGGCGATATGGTCGAGGCGCTCGAGCCGTTCGCGCTCTACGACGAGTCGCCGGTGGAGGAGCAGGCGCGCGCTCTCGCGGTGGCGTTCGACCTGCCGTATGTCGTCCGATCCGCGCCCGGCGAGGCGCCGATCGGCGGAACGACGACGTCCGCCGCGGCAGCCGCCGGCGTGCCGGCCGCCATCGCCGAAGTCGGAGGATGCGGCCTGCTCGAGGAGGCCGCGGTGCAGCAGCACCTCGCCGGGCTCGCAAATTCGCTGCGGCAACTCGGGATGCTGCCCGGCGACCCGACACCGCCGCGTGGGGACATGCGAACGGTCGGCCGCTTCGTCTGGCTGCGTTGCGAGGGCGAGGGTTGGTGGGAGCCGGACGTTGGCGCGGGCGACGTCGTCTCAGCCGGTTCCAGCCTCGGCGCCGTGTGTGACCTCTTCGGCGACGTGAAAGAGCGGATCGCGGCGCCGGAGGACGGCGTCGTCCTCTTCGTGACGACGAGCCCTGCAGTCGACGCAGGCGGCCTGCTCCTCGGGTTGGGCGTCGAGATCGGCGACCCTAGTTGGATGTGAGCCCCTTATCCAATCCGGATCTACTCGGTCGCGCCGGGCTCCGTACGCAAGGCTTCGCGAGGCCTGCTGCGCCGGCGGCTGGATGATCGATTCCATCAGATAGGCGGTAGTTGGCGATTCGCGCGGCCGGGTCGGCCGAGTCGGTGGCGCCGCCTCCTGAACCGTTGGGGGCGACCGGCGAGCGGACAGACCTCAATCGAGGCGAAAGCCACTTCCGGAATGTCCCCCGAGGCTTAAAGCGAACGGCTCTAGCCCCAGGGCAGGCGGGACCAGTATGCGGCCGCCCTCGCCGGAACCGCTCGGCCGTCGCATAGACCTGCTCCGGATCGGATGTTTCCTTCTCCACGCTCGCCCCGTAGCGCGCCGCGAGTTCCGGGACCGGGTAGCGCGCTTGCGGACCTACGTGGGCGCCAACGATCAGGATCACGCACGGCCGCTTGTCTGATTCGTGACGTCGGTCAGCCCGCGCATCTGCTCGAGGAGTGCATAGCGCGATTGTGAGGCCGTCGCCGTGGAGCTGACGCCAAGCGCCAGCGACGCGCCGACGAGCAGCAGCTTCTTCATGGACCCCCTTGGTGTTCGCCTACCGACGAAAAACGCGGAAAGCCGGCAGGTGGGTAGGGCCGGTGACGTGCACCGGGCGCGAGCTACGCGCGCGGCCGGTCCGCGGCGAGAACGAGCCGTGTCTCGGCCGTCAACCCCGGAGTGCGCACGTTCTCGAAGCCGGCTTCGTGCAACCAGTCGCGGAGCTCCGGGACGTTGAACCAGCGCACGACGAACCGCGTCTTCCGCGTCGTGCCACCGCGCACGACGATCCGCTCGGTGATCGTGCGCGCCTCCTCGATGTCGACCTCGATCTTGTCGACCATCAGGTCGTCGTCCCGCTCGATCAACCTCTGCGGCCGGAGCTGCAGGAGGATCCGGACGATGTTCAGCGTCTCGAGCACGAGCGTCCCGCCCGGCGCAAGGGCGTCGTGGAACTCGCGCAACACCGCCTTGTTCTGCGCGTCGGAGAAGTAGCCGAAGCTCGTGAACCAGTTGACGACACCGTCGAAGCGTCCCTGCCACGGCAGGTGGCGCATGTCGCCGTGCACGTACTCGACCTCCACGCCGCGTGCGGCCGCATCCTCGCGCGCGTGCGAGAGAAAGAGCTCGCTCGCGTCGAGGCCGGTGACGTGGAAGCCGCGCTCCGCCAGCGCGTTCGCGATGCGTCCGTAACCGCACGGGCAGTCGAGAATCGCCGCTCCCGACTCGAGCCGGAGAAGCTCGAGAACCTGCTCCACATCCTCTGGCGTGCGCTCGGCGAGGATCTGCTCGTAGAAGTAGAGGTAGTCCTCGTCGAACACGCCCTCGAAGTCGAAATCGCTCACGCGCCGCGCTCGCCGAATGCGTCCATGAGCATGTGCACTTCGCCGACCCGTTCGAAGCCGATGCGCTCGAGAATCGGCCGCGACATCGAGCCGCCCTGCGTGATCAGGGCGGGCGTGCCGTTGCGAACCGCCTCTTCCCATCGCGCGTTGAGGACGGCGCGGTAGGCGCCGCGGCCGCGGGCGCGAGGCGAGGTCGCACCGCCGTAGAGCAGGAGCCCGTGCTCGGTCACCGCCGACGTTCCGGCCGCGACGATCTCGCCGTCGAGCCACGCGGCGTGCATGACGTTCACGGTCTCGTTCCACCGCTCCTCGAGCTTCGCGCGCGACTCCTCGATCTCGTCGGCGGGCGTCTCGAATGCTTCCCACTGAACCGCGTTCGCGGCCGCGTACTCGTCGAACGACTCGACACGCCGCGCGACGATCTCCGGCGGTGGCGGCGGCGGTGCGTGCGTGAGAACGAGCGCCACGGCGTACGGCTCCTTGTCGCGGACGAGCCCGCGCTCGAGGAGCCGGTCGACGAGGTCCGGCGGTCTCGCCGAGCTGCCGACCTCCCATTGCGTGCGCTCACGGCCGCGCTCGCGTAGCAGCGTTCGCACCTCGTCGAGCGTTTCGTCGATCTCGTCGGGGTCGAGACGCTGCCGCTGAACGGTGTTCCAGTTCTTGCCGGACCCCATCCAGAGCGTGTAACGGTCGGTCTCTATCCGCTCGTCGCGTGGACCGAGAGGACCGAACGAGTTGGGGTACTCGGCGATCTCGCGCAGCACGGGAGGAAGCTACTACCCTGTGGCACGCGGCGCCGTGGCCGAGTGGTTAGGCAGAGGCCTGCAAAGCCTCGTACACCGGTTCGAGTCCGGTCGGCGCCTTCCGGCGGCCGCAGTCAGATCTCGGCTCGTTGTGCGCGAGCGAGCAGTGCCCGGGCCGTGTCGCGTGCGCCCTCGCGTTGCTCCGCAGCTTCCTCGACGAGCCGCATCAGGACGTCGCGGATGCCGATCATCCCGACGAGGAACTCGCCTTCGCAGACGGGAAGGTGCCGGATCCGCTTCGCGGCCATGAGCTCTGCCGCTTCGATGAAGTTGTCGCTCGGCGGAGACCGTCACGGGCCGTCTCGTCATCACGTCCTCGATCGCCACTTCGCCGAAGAGCGAGCCCTCGCCCGCGACGCGCAGCACGTCGCGCTCGGTGAAGATCCCGACGAGCCGGCCGGCGTCGCAGACCGCGACCGAGCCGATGCCCTCCTCGAGCATCCGCGTGATCGCCTCCTGCACCTTCGCCTTCGGCGACACGGTCACCACGCGAACCGACATCACGTCGCCGACCGGCATAGGCGGACGAGCATAGGGGATCGCGCCGGCCCGGACAAGACGTCGGGGCTTGACCCTCGGCGTGCAATACCAGATGATCGCTGAGCCGATATCCGGCGGGAGGGTCGGATCCGGCGAGTTCCTCAGTCAATGGGAAGAGGGGTGAAGTTGATGTCGAAGAGGTATGCGCGGCTTGCGCTTGCGGTCATCCTCGTGCTCGGCGCGACCTTCGCGGCCGGTCTGGCTGCGAGGACGAGCTTCAAGAGCGCCCACGGCGCCGGGTTCTCGGCGAAGACCGGCGACCCTGACGCCGGAGCCGCGAAGAGCGGCTCGGCACAGGCGACGGCCGCGATCGAGCGCGGTCCGGCGGCACAGGTGCTTGCCGAAGAGCAGTACCAGCAGCGGGCCTATCCTGCGGAGGAGGTCACTCCGGCGGCAACGGCTGCGGCCCAGCAGGCCTGGGCGAAGCTTCAGACGCGAGGCAGCAAGGGCAAGAACACGGCGGGCCAGTGGACGCTGATCGGCCCGAGCCACGCCGACATGCCGGGGCTGCTCGTCTTCTCCGGCGCCGACTACACGACGTCGGGCCGGATCACCACGCATGGCGCTCGACCCCGACTGCTCGAACGCGACGTGCCGCGTCTGGATCGGCGCCGCCGGCGGCGGCGTGTGGCGGACCTCGAACGGCCTCTCCGGCTCCCCGAAGTGGGAGTACGTGTCCGGGGACCTGCCGTCGAACGCGATCGGCGCGCTGGCGTACGACGCGGCGTCCGGCACGCTCTACGCCGGCACCGGCGAGCTGAACTCCTCGGCCGACAGCGAGGCGGGCGTCGGCCTGTTCAAGTCGACCGACGGCGGAACCACCTGGACGATGCTCCCGGCGGTCACGACGACGACGATCTCGCTCCCGTACACCGGGCAACGCGTTCAAGGATCGCGCGATCAGCGAGATCACGGTCGACCCGACGAACCCGAACGTCCTCTACGTCGCTTCGGGAAGCGCGGTTCGCGGCGTCTGCTCGGTGTCGAACGGGTGCAACGCCGGGCCTCCGACGCCGCTGCCCGGCCGCGGCGTGATGAAGAGCACCGACGGCGGCCAGACGTTCACGCTGCTGAACAGCGCGACGTCCGGCCTTCCGTTCGTCCTCCGCGGAGCCACCGACGTCAAGCTCGACCCGACGGATCACAACACGGTCTACGCGTCGCTGTACGGCCAGGGCGTCTTCCGCTCGCTCGACGGCGGCGACGAACTGGACGCAGATCTTCACCGGCGTGACGACCGGCGGGAACATCGAGCGCGACTCGATCGCCGTCGCAAGCCTCCCGAACGGTAAGACGCGGATCTACCTCGGCGCGGGAAGCCCATCGGGAACGTTCGACTCGCGGCTCTACCGCACGGACGACGCCAAGGCCACGCCGGTCGGCGTTCACGAACATCACGACGGTCCAGAGCGCCGGCTACTGCGGGTTCGTCGCGTCGTCGCAGTGCTGGTACGACAACGTCGTCTACTCGCCTCCGGGCCAGCCGGACACGGTCTACCTCGGCGGGAGCTACGACTACAGCCACGCCGGCACGTTCGCGATCGACGGGAACCTGACCGGGCGGACGAACGGGCGTGCGTTCATCTACTCCACCGACGCGGGCGCGAACTTCAGCGACGTGACGCGTGACGCCTCGTCGGACACGACTCCGAACGGCATGCATCCCGACTCCCACGCGATCGCGTCGGTGCCGGGGAGCAACATCACGTTCTTCGGCTCCGACGGCGGCATCGTCCGGACGAGCGGCGACTTCGCCGACGTCTCGGCCCAGTGCGCGCTGCGCGGACTGAACGCTGCCGACCTGGCGACGTGCCAGCAGCTGCTGTCGCGTGTTCCGACGCAGCTCTTCAGCCTCAACAAGGGGCTCTCGACCCTGCAGTTCCAGAGCTTCTCCGTGAACCCGCAGGATCCGAAGAACATCATGGGCGGCACGCAGGACAACGGCACCTGGTCGACGACCGGATCGGGCACCGTCTGGAACATGGACGTCTGGGGCGACGGCGGGCAGTCCGGCTTCAACGCCGCGAACCCGAACCTCCGCTTCAACCAGTTCACCGGCCAGGCGAACGACGCGAACTTCCAGGGCGGTGACCCCTCGAAGTGGGTCATCATCACCGGCGACATCGTGTCCAGCCCGGAGGGCTCGTACTTCTACGCGCCGGTGATCGCCGACCCGAGCCCGGCGAACGCGGGCTCGATCTACCAGGGCTCGAACAGCGTATGGCGTACGCAGGACTGGGGCGGCGACCAGGCGTTCCTCGAGGCGAACTGCCCCGAGTTCTTCGCGTCCTCGTCGAACCCGGCGTGCGGTGACTTCGAGCGGATCGGGCCGGCCGGGATCACCAGCCTGACCGGCTCGGCCGTGGCGCCGGCGACCGATTACCGCGGCACCGACCGCGGCGGCACGAACGTCGCCGCGATCGAGCGGGCTCCGTCCGACACCGGCACGATGTGGGTCGCGACGGGTGCCGGCCGCGTCTTCGTCTCGAAGCAACGCCAACGCGCCGGCCGCGTCGGTCACGTATACGCGGATCGACAACAAGGGTGCGACCGCCGATCCGGCCCGGTTCGTCTCCTCGATCTACATCGACCCGGCGAACCCGAACCACGCCTGGATCTCGTACTCGGGCTACAACGTCAACACGCCGGCGCAGCCGGGTCACGTGTTCGAGGTGACCTGGAACCCGACGGCCGGCACCGCGACGTGGACGAACCTCGACGGCAACACCGGCCCGATGGGCGACCTGCCGACGACGGACCTCGTCCGCGACGACGTGACGGGCGACCTCTACGCGTCGACCGACTTCGGCGTGGCGATGCTCGCGGGCGGCGCACCGGCGAACGGCTGGACGGCCGCGGGCGAAGGCCTGCCGGCGGTCGAAGTGGCGGGGCTGACCGTGGTCCCCGGCGCGCGCAAGCTGTACGCGGCGACGCACGGCCGCAGCGCCTGGTCGCTGACGCTCCCGTAACGACAGGGGGTGCAGGAACGTCGAAGGGCCGCCTCCGGGCGGCCCTTCGCGTTACTGGCGGACCGTGTTCGGCGTCAACTCAGCCGGGCAGTGCCAGAACTCGGCGTCCTGGTATTTGCCCCAGTCCCAGCAGCCCGCGCTCGTGAGGCCGGGCGCGGCCGGTGAGGCGTCCGCGCACGCACCGGTGCCAGTTCGTCCCGTCGGCGACGTCGGCGACTTTCGCGCACGACCCGACGACGTGCGAGCGCGTGAGCACGCGCCCGTCCTTGACGGCGAGCATCAGCGCGATCAGCGCGACTGTGACGGCGGCTATGCGGAACATTGCGGTGGCGGTACCGGCTCGACAAGCGGCATCGTCGTGGTATCGGCCCGGGACGTCGCGGGCTTGAGGCCCGTCGCGTGCTCAGCGGACGCCGCCGCGCTCGTGATGCGCGCGGAAGAAGTTCTCCGAGCCGGCGGTCGCCATCGCGGCCGACGCCGAGATCTCCAGCGCAAGCGCGGCCGCGGCGACGATCTGCGCGAAGCGGTAGACCTTGCCCGGGCCGGAGCAGCCGATCACGCCGAGCCAGTCGCGCGCGGAAGGAAGCGTCGTCCCGCCGCCGACCGTACCGACCTCGAGGCCCGGCGAAGCGGATCGAGCAGTGGAAGCCGCCGTCGACGCGGCGGCCCGTGCCGTGCGCCATCGAGCTCGTCCCGACCATGCCGAGGTCCTGGCCGGTCGCGGCGAAGATCGCGGCGATCGCCGACGCGGGCGTGAAGGCAACCGACTGCATGCCGGACGCGACCGCGCCGTGCGTCCCGGCCCACGACAGCTCCTCCAGATCCTCGGGCGCTCGTCCGCAGGACGCGTGCGATCGCCTCGTCGCCGAGCGTCGTCTCGGCGAGGACGGTCTTGCCGTGGCCGGAGCTGGAAGTACTGGTGCGACGGCTTCTTGTCGCCGCCCATGTTCGCCTCGAGGATCGCGCGCTGCGGCTTCACGGGCGCGCGCTCCATGACGTAGCCCATGTTCAGCGCGTAGCTGTTGCGCGTCATCATGTTCGGGCCGACGGCGTCGCCGGTCGTCCACGCCCAGAGGACGTGGCACATCGGCCCGACGACGTGCGTCGTGACCTCGCGCAGCTTCGCGTGACGCGAGAGGAACGGGTCGTCGCGACTCCGCGAGCCACACGCGCAGTCGCGTCGAGCTCGCCCTCGATCCACCGCGCGAGCGCGATCGCCTCCGCGTGCCGACGTGCAGACGAAGCAGCTTGCTCGGGTGATCCTGTCCTGGAGCACGTGTGTGCGCGATCGTCCCCGCCGCCTTCGCGCCGCGCGTCATCGACACCGTGAGCCCGCCTTCCGTGTGGGCGAGCGGCACGTGAACGGTCTCGACGGCGCGGTCGCGTCTCACGCACGGCGCCGTCGTCGTCGAGCTCGTAGGTGCCGAGCTCGATCGTCAGCGGCACGACCGAGACCGGGATCACCGCGACGCCTGTCACGCGCCTCCGCGGCGCCCGCGAACGGCTCGAGGTCGATCGACGTGACGAGGCCGTCGATCGCCGAGCGCGTCCTGCCGCGCGCGGATCGACTTCGCGTCGTTCTTGCGCGGCAAGCGCACGGCGGCTACGCGAACGACGGCAGCTCGAGATCCGAGACGTCGATCCCGAGCGACGCCGGCGAGGCGCACGCCCTGCTCCAGGTCGTCGTGCAGCATCTGGATGTCGCGCGTCGCGCATCAAGCCCGGCGATCGACGCCCGCGCCTTCGGCCGCCACAGCGAGTGGTCGACGAAGATCGGCAGCATCCTGTTCGCGATCTTCACGAGCTGCTGCGTCTGCGCTCGCGACGCGTCCTGGAGCAGGACGCGCTCGTAGGCCATTCCGGAGCTGTGGTGGATGCCGTCGTCGACGGTGAGCCGGTTGCAGAGGTCCTCGAGCACCGTTCCGGGCGACGCGGCGGCGATCATCCGGAACCGCGGGATGATCAGCCGCTCGAAGAAGACCTGCATCAGGAAGACCTTCTCCTCGAGCGTGTCGAGCGCGAGGAACATCGCCGCGAGCTTGTCCAGGTGCGGGTCGCGCTCGGCCTCGCCGCCGGCCTGCGTCGGCGAGCTTGAGCCACGCCTCGGTGTGGCGCGCCTCGTCCTGCACCATCGTCGAGTAATAGAGCCTCGCCTCGGGGTGCGGCGCCGCGTTCAGGAGCTGCGACGACATCTCGACGGCGAACATGTCGGCCTGGAGCTGCTGCATGATCACGGACCGCCACAGGTCGCGCCGGCGCGCGAGCTTCTGCGGCGAGCCCTTGTACTCCGGGATCGGCGGCTGATTCGTTCCACGGCAGGTCGCGGACCTGCCATTCCGCGCGCTTCGCGAGCTCGTAGTAGCGAAGCACGCCGGCGTACGCGTTCTTCTCCTCGGCCTCGCGCCGCGCGAGCTGCTCTGTGTCCATCGCGGGTAAGGCTAACGTGTCGCGTCGTGGCGACGATCATGGACGGCAAGGCGCTCGCCGCCCGCGTGCGCGCCGAGGTCAAGGAGGAGGTCGCGCAGATCGGGCGAGCTCGGCCTGGCGACCATCCTCGTCGGCGACGACCCTGCCTCGGAGAACTACATCCGTCGCAAGCACCAGGCCGCGCTCGAGGTCGGGATCGGCTCGACCGACATCCGGCTGCCGGCGGAGACGACCGAAGCCGAGCTGCTCGAGCGCGTCGAGGCGCTGAACGAGGACGACTCGATCCACGGCATCCTCGTCCAGTTGCCGCTTCCGGACGCGCTCGACCCGGCGCGCATCGTTCGAGCGCTCGATCCGGTGAAGGACGTCGACGGCCTTCATCCGCTCAACGCCGGACAGCTCTACCTCGGCCGGCCGACGCTCGTGCCGGCGACACCGGTCGGGATCATGGCGCTGCTCGCCGCGTACGACATCCAGCTGAGCGGGGCGAAGGCGGTCGTCGTCGGGCGAAGCGACATCGTCGGCAAGCCCGTGGCGCAGCTCCTGTTGCGACAGAACGCGACGGTGACGATCTGTCACTCGCGCACGCGCGACCTCGCGCGCGAGACGCTGGACGCCGACGTTCTCGTCGTCGCAGCGGGTCATCCCGCGCTCGTGACGGCCGACATGGTTCAGCACGGGGCGACGGTGATCGACGTCGGGATGAACCGCACGGACGCGGGGCTCGTCGGCGACGTCGACTCCGCGGCGATGGACGTTGCGGGGCACATGACTCCCGTGCCGGGCGGAGTCGGCCCGATGACTATCGCAAGTTTGCTCCGAAACACGCGTCGAAGCTGCACGAATGCGGGCACGCTCCTTTCCGTTTCCCGGCGACTGAGCTATTCTTCGGCCCGCTGTAACAACCGGTCGGCGACTCGCTCGTGGGTCGTCGCTTGTACGTGTAAGGAGGAGTTGTTTTGCCAGAGGGGACCGTGAAGTGGTTCTCGAACGAGAAGGGCTACGGCTTCATCGAGCGTGAGGGTGGCGACGACGTGTTCGTTCACTTCTCGGCGATCACGATGGAGGGCTACAAGTCGCTGACCGAAGGCCAGCGCGTGTCGTTCGAAGTGGTCCAGGGGCCCAAGGGCGCCCAGGCCGCGAACGTGCAGGCCGCCTAAGCTTTCTTTTCGGAACCGAACGCGAACGGGCCCCGAAAGGGGCCCGTTCTTTTTCCCTTGCGCGCTTCGCTTTCCGCTCGGGGCTCGCGGCTTCGCCGCTCGCACTGGTTGGCGGGCACGGGAGCGCCGCTTCGTCGACACGGTGGTGAGCGGCGCGGACTGGGCCGCGGCGCCGGCCACGGTGGCCGATGCGGAAGCGCCCCCGTGACTGTTTGGGAGGATTTCACGATGGCGATCACGAGAGAACAGGTGCTCCACGTCGCGAAGCTCGCGCGGCTCGAGCTGTCGGAGGAGGAGCTCGAGCGCCTCGCGGGCGATCTCGACGCGATCCTCGACGCCGTCTCGAAGGTGTCGGAGCTCGACCTGTCCGACGTTCCGCCGACGTCGCATCCGCTCGATCTCGTGAACGTGCTCGCGGACGACGAGCCACGTCCCTCGCTACCGCGCGACGTCGCGCTCGCGAACGCGCCCGAGGTGGACGACGGCGCCTTCAAGGTGCCGCCGACATGAGCGTGCGCGCAGGGTTCTGGCACGGATCCGGCGCAGACGTGTGCGTCGGCGCGTGCGACGCTTCGAAAGGGGGCCTCTGTGCCCCCTTGGGGGGCCCTGCCCGCGCATGATCGACACGCTTCGCCTGACTGCCGAGGACGCGGCGGCGATGCTCGAGCGCGGCGACGTCAGCTCGGCGGAGCTGCATGCGGCGTACGCCGCGCGCGAGGACGACGTCCACGCCTACCTCACCCGGCTCGACCACGACGGTGCGGCAGGCGTCCCGATCGCGCTCAAGGACGTGATCGGCACGAAGGGCGTCGAGACGACGGCCGGCTCGAAGATCCTGAAGGGCTACGTCCCGGTCTACGACTCGACGGTTGCCGAGCGCGTCAAAGACGCCGGCCTGTCGCTGCTCGGCAAGACCAACACGGACGAGTTCGCGATGGGCTCGTCCACCGAGAACTCGGCCTTCGGGCCCTCGTTCAACCCGTGGGATCCCGGCCGCGTCCCGGGCGGCTCGGGCGGCGGCTCGGCGGCCGCCGTGTCTGCGGGGCTCGCGCCGTGGGCGCTCGGCTCGGACACCGGCGGCTCGATCAAGCAGCCCGCCGCCCTCTGCGGAATCGTCGGCCTGCGCCCGACCTACGGCACCGTCTCGCGCTACGGCATCGTCGCCTTCGCGTCGTCGCTCGACCAGGTCGGCCCGACCGCGAAGACCGTCCGCGACGCTGCGCTCCTGTACCGGATCATCGCGGGGCGCGACGCGTGCGACTCGACGACGGTCGACGTCCCGCCGGTCGAGCTGCCGGAGGCGGAGGACCTGCGTGGCCTGCGCATCGGCGTCCCGAAAGAGCTCAACCAGGCTGAGGGGATCGAGCCGGGCGTGGCCGAGGCGGTGCGCCGGGCGATCGATCTGTGCACGGAGCTCGGCGCCGAGGTCGAGGAGTGCTCGCTCCCGCGCTCGGTCGAGTACGGCCTGGCGTGCTACTACCTCATCGCGCCGGCGGAGGCGTCGTCGAATCTCGCGCGGTACGACGGCGTCCGCTACGGCTACCGCGCCGACGTCGAGGACGATCTCACCGCGCTCTACGAGCGAACGCGCGACGAGGGC
This sequence comes from uncultured Actinomycetes bacterium, assembly GCA_963708685.1. GTDB lineage: Bacteria > Actinomycetota > Thermoleophilia > Gaiellales > Gaiellaceae > DASVFB01. Next base: position 38,696 of record CAVPTP010000003.1, on the reverse strand, counting down.
TTCGGCGACGAGCCGAAGCGCAGGATCCTGCTCGGAACGTACGCGCTGTCGGCCGGCTACTACGAAGCGTTCTACGGCCAGGCGCAGAAGGTGCGGACGGTGATCATCCGCGAGCACGCCGAGCTGTTCGAGCGCTTCGACGTGCTCGTGTCGCCGACGTCGCCGACTGTCGCGTTCGAGTTCGGCGCGAAGGCAGATCCGCTGGCGATGTACCTCACCGACGTCCTCACGATCCCGCCGAACATGGCAGGGCTGCCGGGCCTCAGCATCCCGTGCGGGCTCAGCGAAGGCCTGCCGGTCGGGCTCCAGCTGATCGGCCCGCAGCTCTCCGAGAACACGCTCTTCCGCGCCGGCCACGCGCTCGAGCGGGCGCTCGGCTTCGACACGGTGCCGGAGCGGCTGCGATGAAGCGGTTCAGCGACAGCTCGGCGGAGTTCGTTCCGGCGTGCGAGCGGGTCTTCGGCGCGCGCCCGCGCCTGCTCGACGGCGCGCGTGCCGTGCTCGTCGACGACGTCAAGCTGGCGCTCGAGGCGGGCGAGCGCGAGCTCTGGGTGATCCGGACGCGCGGTCCGCTCGAGCACAGGGTCGGAATGGTCGAGGTCAAGGGCGACATCGAGCAGGCGCTCGCGGAGGCGAAGGAGTTGCTCCATGGCTGACTGGGAGACGGTCGTCGGGCTCGAGATCCACGTCCACCTGAAGACGCGGACGAAGATGTTCTGCCGCTGCGAGCTCGAGTACTTCGCCGAGCCGAACACGAGAACGTGCCCCGTCTGTCTCGCGCACCCGGGCGCGCTGCCGGTCGCGAACAGGAAGGCCGTGGAGTGGACGATCAAGCTCGGCCTCGCGCTCGGCTGCGAGATCGCCGAACACGCCGTCTTCTCGCGCAAGAACTACTTCTACCCCGACTCGCCGAAGGGCTACCAGATCTCGCAGTACGACCAGCCGCTCTGCACCGGCGGCTCGCTGCTCGTGCCGGGCGCCGACGGCGATCGCGCGATCGGTTTCGTGCGCGCGCACCTCGAGGAGGACGCTGCGAAGACCGTCCACGTCGGCGGCGCCACCGGGCGCAAGGTCGGCTCCGCGCACTCGCTGGTCGACTTCAACCGCGGCGGCACGCCGCTCGTCGAGATCGTCACGCAGCCGGACATCCGCACCGCCGACGAGGCCGTGCGCTTCCTGCGCCTGCTCCGGCAGACGATCGTCGAGCTCGGGATCTCGGACGCCGAGATGGAGAAGGGCACGCTGCGCGTCGACGCGAACGTCTCCGTGCGGCCCGTCGGCAGCGATGAGCTGCCGCACGCGCTGGGAGCTGAAGAACATGAACTCGTTCACGTTCATCGGCCGCGGCATCGAGGCCGCTGCGCGCGGCCAGATCGCGCTCTACGACGCGGGCGACGCGGTCCAGCAGCACACGTACGACTACGAGCCGGACAACGACCGGCTGACCCCGCACCGGACGAAGGAGGAGGCCGACGACTACCGCTACTTCCCCGAGCCCGACCTGGTGCCCGTGCGGCCGCAGCGGGAGACGGTCGAACCGTCTACGAGACGAGCTGCCGGAGCTGCCGGGCATCCGGCTTACTCGCCTGCGCGACGAGGTCGGCGCCGCGACCGCGCAGACGCTCGTGACCGGCGGGCTCGACTCGCTCTGGGAGGCGACGCGGGCCGCGGGCGCCGACCCGGTCGCCGCAGCGAACGTGATCGCAAACCAGCTCGTCGGCGCCGGCGTCGACCCTGGCCGCGTGAACCCGGACGAGCTCGCGAAGCTCCTCGCGGCGAGGGACGAGATTCCGCGCAAGACGTTCGACGAAGCGATCGCTCACGCCGGCGACGACGGGTTCAGCGCCGATCCGTTCGTAGCGCAGAAGGCCGTGGCGGACACGTCCGCGCTGGAGCCGATCATCGACGAGGTGCTCGCCGCCAACGCGGGTCAGGCCGACGCCTACCGCGCGGGGAAGACCGGCCTGTTGGGCTATTTCGTCGGCCAGGTGATGAAGGCGACGAACGGTCAGGCCGACGCGCGCGTCGTCAACGACCTCGTCCGTGCCAAGCTCGGTGGGTGATGTAGGTGTACACCTACATCACTTCGACGGTCGTCAGATGAGGCCGCAGGCGCGGGCCGTGTTCGGCCAGGGGTAGAAGCCCCGACCCGAGCGGTACGCCTTCTCGGCGACCCACATCTGCTCGAGCGGAGTCCAGTGGTCGGCGGTGCCCTTGAGCCGGAGGAGGTGCCAACCGTAGGTCTGCTGGAACGAGATGTCCATCTGGAGCCCGCCGTAATACGGCGCGCCGGAGTCGGTCCACGAGCCCTCGTAGCGGTGGATGCACTGCCACGCCCACGAGTGCGGCGGCCCGGCGACGAAGCGGCGCCTGACGGTCGCAGCCCGGTTCCGCCAGAGCGCGAGAACGCGCCTCGTGCTCGGATGCTCGATCCGTGTCAGCTCGAGAGTCCGCGTCGGGCCCCTCACGCCCATGACCAGCTGGAGGTGCGCCGTGTTCGCGCGATAGTGCCGGATCGCGCGCACGATCGTCGCGTCCACGTTCGAAGCCGAGCGCTCGGTGGAGGCGCTCGAAGAGCGCACGGCAAGCAGCGCCAGCGCAGAGGCCAGCAGGAAGAAGAGAAGTGAGAGCCGCAGAGTCCGCACGTCGCTCGCCAGCGCGCCAAGGTAGCAAACGGCGTTAGCCGCAAGGTGAGTATGTGCAGAATCTGTTAAGAGCTAGTTCGGGCGCGCATAGTGAAGCCTGCGTACAAGACGACCACGCCGGCCGCGGCAAAGGCGGCTGTGCTGCTGGCGCCGAGGCCGGCCAGCGCGCTGCCGATCGCCGCGATCGCCACCCCGAGGACGATCAGCGTATTGCCGAGGGGCCGTCGTCTAAACGTTGCGGCCGCGACGACCAGAACGGCGGCCGTGCCGAGCGTGTTCCCGAGCAGCGCGACGAGCCGGGCGGGCGCGAAGTCCAGATGATCCTGGGCCGCCGGAATGTCACTCGTCCCGAAGCTCCCGTGCACCGGCACCGCGGTCGCGATCCCGACGGCCAGCCCCGCATAGAGAAGCGCGACCGGCCCCGCAGCGTGCTTGCGCCAGAGCAGGAGCGACCCTGCGCCGAGGAGCGGCGCGGTCAGCAGCCCGCCGAAGAGGTAGTAGACGCGGAAGGCGCGCGCGTCCCAGCCGTGCGCCGCGCCCCAAGCGAGCGCAGCCGAGGCGACGGCGTAGGAGAAGAGGGCCGCGCTCCACGCGAGTAGCTCGGGCGCGCGCCGTGCGCGCCAGCGGCGCGCGACGAGGCCGGCGAGCCTGAGCGCCAGGATCGCCGCGCCGAACGCGAGCAACACCTCCACTGGACGTTGAGCGTAGTGCGCCGCTCACCGGCGGATCGGGGCGTCGGGCTGAGCGAAGCGGCAGCCGCGCGTCGCATCGCTAGGCTCAGGGACGATGAGCGACAAGCGCTACCTGTTCACGCCCGGGCCCACGCCTGTGCCTCCGGAGGTGCTCGCGGCTGGCGCTCTGCCGATGGTTCACCATCGCGGCCCCGACTTCCGGCGTGTGTACGAACGGTGCCTCGCGCGGCTCAAGGAGGTCTTCCGCACCGAGAACGAGGTGCTGCTCTTCGCGGCGAGCGGCACCGGGACGATGGAATCGGCGATCGCGAATCTCTGCTCCCCCGGCGAGCGCGTCTGCGTCGTCAGCGCCGGCGCCTTCGGCGACCGTTGGGCGGCGATCGCCGGGGCGTACGGGTGCGAGGTCGACCGGCTCGCATACGAATGGGGCGAGGTTCCGTTTGCGGAAGACCTTGCCTCGCGGCTGGCCGAGCGCGAGTCGCGGGTCGTGCTGCTGACGCATTCGGAAACGTCAACCGGAGTCGTCGCGGACGTTCGCGCGCTGACCGCCGCGGCGAAGGCGGCGGGCGCGATCGCCGTCGTCGACGCGATCTCGAGCCTCGGCGCAGTGCCGCTCGAGACCGACGAGTGGGGCGTGGACGTCGTCATCTCCGGTTCGCAGAAGGCGCTGATGAGCCCGCCCGGCCTCGCCGTCGTCTCGGTCTCCGAGGCGGCGTGGGACGCGCGCGGGACGCTGCCGCGCTTCTACTTCGACTGGGAGCGCACGCGCAAGGCGCAGGCCGCGTTCGACGCAGCGTTCACCCCGGCGGTCTCGCTCGTGCTCGGTCTCGACGTCGCGCTCGGGATGATCCTCGAAGGCGGGCTCGAAGCAGCCTTCGAACGCCACGTGCGGCTCGGGCGCGCGTGCCGCGAAGGGATCAAGGCGATGGGGCTCGAGCTCTTCTCGCCGGACGACGACTCCGCGGCCGTCGTGACGGCCGTGCGCACGCCGGAAGGAATCGACGCCGGCGAGCTTCTGCTCCTCCTGCGCGACCGCCACGGGGTCACGCTCGCGCCCGGCCAGGGCACGCTGAAGGGGAAGCTCTTCCGGATCGGGCACATCGGCTACTTCGACGTGTTCGACATCGGGACGGCGCTGGCGGCGGTCGAGCTGGCGCTCACGGAGCTCGGCGCGGACGTCGAGCGCGGGGTCGCGGTCACGCGCGCGCTCGAGGCGTACGACCAGCCCGTGCACGCCTAGTGCGCGTACTCGTTCGCGAAAAGATCGCGGAGGCCGGCGTCGACCTGTTGCGCGAGCACTTCGAGGTCGACGTAGACGGCGACGCGGATCTGAACGAAGTGATCGCGCTCTATGACGGAATCGTCGTCCGGTCCGCGACGAAGTTGACCCGCGACCTGATCGAGCGCGGCGAGCGGCTCAAGGTGATCGGACGCGCCGGAGTCGGCGTCGACAACGTGGACGTCGAGGCGGCGACCCGCCGCGGCATCGTCGTCGCGAACGCGCCGGAGTCGACCGTCATCTCCGCCGCCGAGCACACGATGGGCCTGCTGCTCGCCCTCTCGCGCAACATCCCGCAGGCGCACGCCGCGCTCACGGACGGACGGTGGGAGCGAGCACGCTTCGGCGGGATCGAGCTCGCCGGCAAGACGCTCGGCGTCCTCGGCTTCGGGCGGATCGGCCAGCAGGTCGCGCGGCGCGCGCTCGGCCTCGAGATGCGGGTCGTCGCCTACGACCCGTTCGTCGCGAAGGATCGCTTCCGCGAGCTCGGCGCCGAGCACGTCGAGACGGTGGACGAGCTGTACGCGGAGTCCGACTTCGTGACGGTGCACCTGCCGCTCACGCCGGAGACGCGGCAGTCGATCGGAGCCGAGGCATTCGCGAAGATGCGCGACGGCGTACGGCTCGTCAACGCCGCGCGCGGCGCGCTGCTCGACGAGGACGCGCTCCTCGACGCGCTCCGCTCGGGCAAGGTCGCGGCCGCGGCGCTGGACGTCTTCTCCTCGGAGCCGTACGAGGGGCCGTTGCTCGGCCTCGACAACGTGGTCGTGACGCCGCACCTCGCGGCGTCGACCGAGGAGGCGCAGGACCGCGCGGGCGTGATCGTCGCGGAGCAGGTCGTCGCGGCGCTCGAGGGCGGGCTCGTCACGAACGCGGTCAACATCCCCACGCTGCGCGCCGAGGATCTCGAGGCGCTGCAACCGTACGTTCCGCTCGCGGCAAAGCTCGGCCGCCTCGCGATGGAGCTCGCACAGGGCCGCGCGGAGCGAATCGAGTTGACCTACTACGGCGCGATCTCGCAGTTCGACACGCGGCTCCTCTCCGTTGCCGCGCTGAACGGCGCCTTCCAGGGCCGCACCGACCAGCCCGTGAACTACGTGAACGCTCCGCTCGTCGCGGCCGAGCGCGGCATCGACGTGGTCGAGGAGCGCAAGCGCTCGTCACGCGACTTCACGAACCTGGTGCGCGTGGGCGTCGACGGCGTCCTCGTCGCGGGCACGACCATCGGTCGCGAGCACCGGCAGTGGCTCGTGAGCGCGCTCGGCTTCGAGCTCGAGATGGAGCTCGCGCCGCTGCTCGTCGTCTTCCGCTACGACGACGTACCGGGCGTGATCGGCCGGGTGGGGACGATGTTCGCCGAGGCGGGCGTGAACATCGCCAACATGACGGTGTCGAGGACGCGTCGCGGCGGCAAGGCGCTGATGGTCCTCTCGATCGACACGACCGCGCCGCCCGAGCTCGTCGAGCGCCTCCAGGGCGAGGGCTTCGACGACGCCCGGTTCATCTCGCTGCAGTGACGCGTGCCTAGGCGTTCTGCGCCGCGCGGGGGTTGAGCCGCAGCACGGTCTGCCTCGCGAGCGGCTTCACCTTCTCGACGAGCGCGAAGCGGGGGCGTCGCTCGACGACCCGCTCGACCTCCGGGTTCACGTGCTCCTCGTCCAGGATGAACCGCGCACCGTCCGCCCGCACCTGGTCGTACTCGTCGAGGCGGACGCGAATTCGGTGGGTGCAGTCCGGGTCGTCGCACTCGCACACGAACGAGGCGTCGTCCGAGCCGAACCGCTTGGCGCTGTCGGCGATGCGCTCGTTCACGCCTCGGAAGAGCGCTTCCGTCCGCGCGATCCTGATCTGTTCGCTCGGTTCCATGCGGGGGTCTCGTGGTTCGGTCGTACGAGGTCCTCAACGGAGAACGGTCGCGTAAGGTTGCGCCGTGCGCGACTGGCCGGAGAGCGTCGAACGTGTCGCCGCGTTTCTCCGTTCGGCGGCGGCAGAGGCGCGGATCGAGGAGTTCGGTGTCGAGACGGCGACCGCGGACGACGCCGCGCTCGCGGCGGGGTGCGACGTGGGAGAGATCGTCAAATCGCTGGTCGCGGTCTGCGACGACAAGCCCGTGCTCGCGCTGGTTCCGGGCGACCGCCGCGCGGACACGGGCAAGGTCGCGCGCGCCGTCGGCGCGTCGAACGGCCGGATCGCGCACGCACGCGAGGTCACGGCGGTCACGGGCTTCGCTCCCGGCGCTGTGGCCCCGTTCGCGCTCCCCGGCATCGAGCGTGTCGTGATCGACCGCGTGCTGCTCGCGCAGGACGAGCTCTGGGTGGGCGCCGGGTCGACGAGGCACATGGCCGTCCTCCCGACGCGCGAGCTCGTCCGGCTCACGCGGGCCGCACCCGCGGACATCGTCGCGGCGGAGTAGCCGCGGCCGCGACTAGTACGATTCGGTGCCGGCGTCGTCCCGAAAGGAGTCCTTGCATGCAGGCCACGGAGAAGATCTGGATGAACGGCGAGCTCGTGGACTGGGACGACGCAAAGGTCCACGTCGGCGCGCACGGCCTGCACTACGGCACCGGCGTCTTCGAGGGAATCCGCTGCTACGACACGCCGCAAGGCCCGGCCGTCTTCCGGCTCGGCGATCACATCGACCGCATGGTCACCTCCGGCGCCTTGCTCTACATGCAGCTGCCGTACTCGGCGGACGAGCTGCGCGCCGCGACGATGGACGTCATCTGCGCGAACGGGCTTCCGTCCTGTTACGTGCGGCCGCTCGCCTTCTACGGCTACGGCCAGCTCGGCGTCGCCGCGCGCGACAACCCGGTCGACGTCGTGATCATGAGCTGGCCGTGGGGCACGTACCTCGGCGAGGACGGACTGAAGAACGGGATCCGCGCGAAGGTCTCCTCGTGGCAGCGGGTCGGGCCGAACGTCATCCCGCACGTCGCCAAGGCGACCGGCATCTACCTCAACTCGATGCTCGCCGTCACGGAGGCGATCAACGCCGGCTACGACGAGGCGATCATGCTCACGCACGACGGCTACCTCGCGGACGGGTCCGGCGAGAGCCTCTTCGTCGTACACGACGGTGTCCTCTACACGCCGGACCTGGCAACGGGAATCCTGCGCGGGATCACGCGGAACACGGTGATCCAGATCGCGCAGGACCTCGGCTACACCGTCGTCGAGAAGAACCTGATCCGCTCCGATCTCCACGTCGCGGACGAGGTCTTCATGTGCGGCACCGCTGCGGAAGTGACGCCGATCCGCGAGGTCGACGACGTGGAGATCGGCGTGGGCGAGATCACGCTGGCGATCCAGAAGGCGTACCTCGACACGGCCACCGGCGTGAGCGACCGCTGGGCGCACTGGCGCGAGCCGGTCGAGAACTTCGCGCGCGCCGAGGCGTGAGCCAGGCCACAAGGACGGTCGGGCTCTCCGCTCCCTGGATCGACGAGCGCGACGAGGAGCTCGTGCTCGAGACGCTGCGGTCCGGCTGGCTGTCGCTCGGGCCGACGGGCCCGCGTTTCGAGGAGCTCGTCGCCGAGGCTGTCGAAGCGCACCACTGCGCCGCCGTGTCGAGCGGAACGGCCGGGCTCCACCTCGCGATGGTCCTCGCCGGCGTCGGCCCCGGCGACGAGGTGATCACATCGCCGTTCTCGTTCGTCGCGTCGGCGAACTGCGCCATCTACGAGGGAGCGACCCCGGTCTTCGCCGACGTCGACGCGCGGACGTACAACCTCGATCCGGCCGCGGTCGAGGACGCGATCACCGAACGGACGAAGGCGATCGTCGCCGTCGATATCTTCGGCTACCCGTGCGAGCTCGATCCGCTGCTCGCGCTGTGCGAGAAGCACGGCCTGAAGCTCGTGCAGGACGCGTGCGAGGCTCTCGGCGCGCGATACAAGGGTCGTCCGCTCGGCTCGCACGGGCATCCGACGACGTTCGCGTTCTACCCGAACAAGCAGCTGACGACGGGCGAGGGCGGCGCGGTCACGACGAACGACGAGCGCGAATTCGAGCTGCTCGTCTCCCTCAGGAACCAGGGGCGGCTCGAGACGAGCTCGTGGCTCCAGCACGGGAGGCTCGGTTACAACTATCGGCTCGACGACATCTCGGCCGCGCTCGGCATCGGCCAGATCGAGAGGCTCGACGACATCCTCGCGGCGCGTTCCGAGGTCGCCGAGCGGTACGCGACGTTGCTGCACGCCGTGGACGTCGAGCCGCCGATCCGGGACGACGACGACCACGTCCGGAGCTGGTTCGTGTACGTCGTGCGTCTGCCGGAGGGAGCGGATCGTGACGCGGTCGCCGCGAGTATGCGCGAGCGCGGGGTTGCGACGGCGCCGTACGTCCCGTCGATCCATCTGCAGTCGTACATGCGCGAGCGCTACGGCTTCGGCGAAGGCATGTTCCCCGTCTCGGAGGATTGCAGCGCGCGCACGCTCGCGCTTCCCTTCCACAGCCGTCTCGCGGGCGAGGACCAGGAGTACGTCGTCGCGACGCTCCGGGCAGCCCTCGCAGCGATTTAAGATCGGCGCATGGATGGGTCCTGGAGCGGCAATGGATCGGCGACGCGTGCCGCCGGAGCCGAGCTCCGCCCGGCGGGAGGCGCGCATTGCGATGAGGTGACCCGCGAAGAAGAAAGGGGTCCACGGGGGAAACATGGTTTCCCCCGTGAGTAGGATGGCCGACGGCTCGCGCATGATCTTCCTCGGCTTCGGCAAGTACGCGCGCGCCGACAGGATCTACGCGCTCGAGCCGCTCCGCGGGGACGAACGCGGCGACGGCCGTCGGACGAGAGTCTGGGTCGAGGGCGTTCCGAATCCGATCGTTGCGTCGCGCACCGAGCGGACGATTCTCGGAGAGATGGGACAGGAGGCGGCGGCGAACGTCGAGATCGTCGACGACGCGCTTGCCCTCGCGCGGCAGGTCGTCGAAGGCGCCGAGCAGGGACGGCTGGATCTCGCCGACCTGCAACGGCGGGCGCGGAGGCTGCTCGAAGCGACGACGTCGGCCGACGACTCGAAGCTCTTCTGAGCGACGACCCGCGCCTGACCGACGACGTCCCGCCGGGCCTCGAGGGCCCGGGTGTGCGCGAGCGGTTCGCGCGCCTGGCGATCGACCTCTCGCCGGTCCGCGAGTCGCCCATTTTCCGGTGGTTCTGGCTCGGACAGGCGGCGAAGGATCTCGGCGGCGGCGTCGTGCAGGTGGCGCTGCCGTTCCAGATCTACGAGCTGACGGGCTCGACGCTCGCGGTTGCGGCGCTGTCGTTCGTGGAGCTCGTCCCGCTGGTGACGCTGACGCTGCTCGGCGGCGCCCTCGCCGACGCGATCGACCGCCGGCGCCTGCTCCTCTGGACGCAGGTGGGGATGGCGATCACCGGCGTCGGTCTCCTCGTGAACGCCGCGGTTCCGAGTCCCGCGGAATGGGCTTGCTACGTCCTCGCGTTCTTCTCCGCGTCGTTCTTCTGTCTCGGGGTCGGTGGGATGCGCTCGATCACGCCGCGGCTCGTTCGCCCGGAGAGCCTCACGGCGGCACTCGTCCTCGAGAGCATCACGGGATCCTTCGCGTCGGTCGGCGGACCTGCGCTGGCGGGTTTGCTCATCGGCACGGTCGGGCTGACCGCGACGTACGCCTTCGACCTGGTGACCTTCGTCGTGGGGCTCGCGAGCATCGTCGCGCTGCCGGCCATCGAGCCGCTGGCCGACGCGGTGCGGCCGAGTCTTCAGTCGATTGCGGACGGCTTCCGGTACGTGCGCAGGCAGCCGGTCGTCCTCGGGTTCATGCTCGTCGACGTGAACGCGATGGTCTTCGGGATGCCGATGGCGCTCTTCCCGGCGATCGCGACCCACGTGTACGGCGACAAGACCCTCGTCGGCTATCTCTACGCGGCACCGTACGCGGGCGCGCTCGTCTCGTCGCTCGCCTCCGGGTGGATTCCGCACGTCCGGCGGCAGGGACTCGCGGTCGCGATCGCCGCATCGGCGTGGGGCGTCGCGATCGCGGCGTTCGGCTTCACCGAGACGCTCTGGGCCGGGCTCGCGCTGCTGGCGGTCGCGGGCGCGGCAGACAACATCAGCGCCGTCTTCCGCTCGACGATCATGCTGAGCGCGACCCCGGAGAACATGCGCGGCCGGCTCACGGGCATCGAGTTCATGCAGGTCGCCAGCGCACCGACGCTCGGCAACGTCGAGTCGGGAGTCGTGGCCGCTCTGACGAGCATCCGCTTCTCGGTCGTGTCGGGCGGCCTCGCCTGCGTCGGAGGAACCTTTATCGTGGCGGCGCTCTTCCCGGCGTTGCTTCGGTACGACTCGAAGCGCGACAAGCTCGCGTGACGTCGCTCGGCCGCGACTTCTTCGCACGGTCGGTGCACGACGTCGCGCCGGAACTGATCGGGACGACGCTGCTCTGCGACGGCGTCGGCGGAACGATCGTCGAGGTCGAGGCCTACGACCACGAGGATCCCGCGGCTCACGGCTTCCGTGGAAAGACCCTCCGGAACGCGACGATGTTCGGCCCGGGCGGCTACGCGTACGTCTACCGCTCCTACGGCATCCACTGGTGCCTCAACTTCGTGTGCGAGGACGTCGGCGTGGCCAACGCCGTGCTGATCCGCGCGCTCGAGCCGCTGCACGGGCTCGACGCGATGCGGCGGCGGCGCGGCGTCGCCGAGGAACGCCGGCTCTGCGCCGGCCCTGGACGTCTCTGCCAGGCACTGGCGATCACGCGGGAGCACGACGGCCTCCCGCTCGACGAGCCGCCGTTCGAAGTACGCGCGCGCGAAGACGAGCCGGCGATCGTCTGCGGCCCGCGCATCGGGATCACGAAGGCGACCGAAAGGCCCTGGCGCTACGCCCTCGCGGGCTCGCGCTACCTCAGCCGGCCGCTACGGCCCGACGCGCCCGGGTGACTGCGAGGCCTCAGCGGCCCAGCGTCAGCCGAACCGTCATGTGCGGCGCCGCGGCGACACCCGGGCGCGGCAGCTGTGCGAGCACGCGCCCCGGCTTCCCGTCCGTGAAGCGGACGACCGTGCCGGAGGCCTTCACGGCGCCGAGCTTCTTCCGCGCGCGGCGCAGATCGAGCCCCACGACCTTCGGAACGACGCCGTGCACCGCGTGCGGCACCACGAGCATCACGCGGTCGTAGGAGGAGAGCGTCCCCTTGCGCGGGAACTGCGCCACCACGAAGCCCAGCCGCTGCCCGGGCTTCGCCGGCTTGTAGACGTACGAGGCGGTGAGCGGCTGCGCGGTCAGCGTCCGGAGCGCATCCGTCACCGAGTCGCCGACGACGCTGGGGACATCCACCTCGTTCGGCTTGCACGCCGCGCGCTTCGTCGGGACGTGATCGGTCATGAACTCGAGCGTCTGCGCGGAACGGCAGTTGCCGTTGTCCAGCTCGAGGTGCCCGTCCCGCCACGTGACCAGCTCGGTCGGGCCGTAGAAGGATGGCGGCGTCGGGAAGTAGCGCACGGTCTCCCCGTCCGGGACCCCCGGTTCCTTCAGCGCCAACTTCATGAACGCCTTCCAGATCAGCGCCGGGTACGTTCCGCCGGCGACCGGCTCTCCGTGGAACCCGTTCGTCATCGGCAGGAGCTTGTCCGGATAACCCACCCACACCGCCGTCACGAGCTGCGGCGTGTACCCGACGAACCAGGCGTCGCCGTAGTTCTCGGTCGTCCCCGTCTTGCCGGCGGCGGGACGATCCGGCAGCGCCGCGCGCGTTCCCGTCCCCTCCTCGATCACGCGCTGAAGGATCGCGCTGACCGCCGCCGCCGTGTCCGGTCGCAGGACCCGGCGCTTCTCCATCCGGTTGCAGTGGACGTGCGCGCCGCCGCACCTCACCTCTGTCGAGTGCTTGTCGCCGACGGCGACGATCGCACGGGGGCGGTTGCCGGTCAGCGCGCCGTCGATCCGCAGGCCGCCGTTCGCGAAGGCCGCGTACGCGCGCGCCATCTCGAGCGGGTTGACGGCCTGCCCGCCGAGCCCGATCGACAGGTACGGCTCGAGCGGGCTCGTGATCCCCAGCCTGCGCGCGGTGCGCGCCACGCCCGCCGGGGTGACGGCCTTCGTGAGCTGCGCATAGACGCTGTTGTCGGAGTGGATCGTCGCCTGCTGCAGGTCGATGCGGCCGAGGTACGCACCCTCGTAGTTGTGCACGGGCCAGGTCGTGCCGTCGAGGGACAGGGTGATCGGCCTGGACACGAAGCTCGTCGCGGGCGCGACTCCTTCCTCCAGGGCGGTCGCGAGCACGAACGGCTTGAACGACGACCCGGGCTGGCGCTCGCCCTGCACCGCGAGGTTGAACTGGGACTCGCGGTAGTTGTTGCCGCCGACCATCGCGAGGACGCGGCCGGTGCGCGGATCGATGGCGACCAGAGCGGCGGCGGGAGCGCCCGGGCGGTCGAGCCACTTCGAGATCGCCGTGCGCGCGTCCGCTTGCAGGCGCATGTTGATCGACGTGCGCACGCGCAGCCCGCCGCCGAACACCGTGGACGAGCCGTAGGTGTCGACCAGCTGCTGCTTCACGTAGTTCGTGAAGTACGGCGCCTTCAGGTTCTGACCGCTCGGCAGGTGCACGTCCTCGGGCCTCGGCAGCGGCGCCTTGTCCGCGCGGGCGAACGCGGCCTGCGTGATGTGCTCCTGGTCGAGCATCGTCGCGAGGACGACCCTCCGGCGAGCCTTCGCCGCCTCCGGGTGCGTCACCGGATCCCAGCTCGTCGGATCCTCCGGGATGCCGGCGAGCAGCGCCGCCTCGGCGAGCGTCAGCGTCGACGCGTCGTGGCCGAAGTACGTCTTCGAAGCCGTCTCCACCCCGTAAGCGCCGTTGCCGAAGTAGATGGTGTTCAGATAGGCGGTCAGGATCTTGATCTTCGACCAGTGCTTCGGCCCTGACTCGAGCTGCCACGCGAACGCCGCCTCCTTGAGCTTGCGCGAGATCGACTGCTCGTTGTGGGTCAGCGAGTTCTTGACGAACTGCTGCGTGATCGTCGAGCCGCCTTGCACGACGCTCTTGTGGCGGAGGTCGGCCCAGGCCGCCCGCATGATCCCGTGCAGATCGATCCCGCGGTGCTCGTAGAAGCGCTTGTCCTCGACGTCGACGATGGCGTGCTTCATCCACGGCGAGATCTGATCCCAGTCGACGAGCACGCGCGCCTCCGACCCGCGCAGGACGGCGAGCACGGTCTTGCCGTTGTCGGAGTAGATGTAGCCGTCGACCGCGCCCGCCTGCGCGCGCGCCGGGTCGAGGCTCGGCAGCTCACCGGCGATCGCGGTGATCAGCCCCATCGAGAACGACGCGGCCGAGAGCAGGAAGAGAACCGCGAGGAGCGCGAGGAGCCGAAGCTTGCGGATCCGCCATCTCTTGCGACCTGCGCGTTTCCGGAACAGCACGAGGCTCGATGTTAGACCGGCTCCTCGCCCGGTCGCTTGGTCAGGATGGGTCAGACGGTGTCGCTGCTGACCACGACGCGGCCCGCGGGCTGATCGACGCCGGGCCGCCGCTCGAGCGTCACGGCGACCTTCGCCCCGTCCGGGACGGCCCGCTGGAGGTGCAGAACCGACGTGTCGCCACCGCCCTCGAACGTTCCCGCGCGCTGCGGCATCCCGTCCTGGATCACCCACGCCTCGTACGTCTTGCCCGAGGGCGCTTCCTCGAGCCTCGAGACGACGAGCGCGGCCTCGCCGTTCTCGGAGACGACGAGCGAGCCGTTCGTCTCGCCGGCGACCGGGAGCCGCTTCGCGTTCGGGTCGGCGAGGATGCTGAGCGCCCGATCCGCCTGCTCGCGGGCGCTGCGCTCGCCGTTCAGCGAGCTCGAGAGCGACGCCGCCCAGATCCCGAGCCCGATCGCCGCGCACGCCGCCACCGCCGCGAGCGCGACGACCGGAGCCGTCCAGCGCGGCCGGAGCGGGACGACGTTCGCCCGCTCGCTCTGCGCCGCCTCGACGATCCGCTGCCGGAGCGCGTCCGGCGGAGCGGGCGAATCGACGGCGAACGCGAGCGCCGAGGCCGCTCCGCCGAGCTGGGCGAGCTGGGCCTGGCAATCCGCGCAGGTGGCGAGATGCGCCTCGTACTCGCGCGCCTCGGCCGAATCCAACGCGTCGAGCGCGTAAGCGGCCGTCAGATCGTGCACGGTTAGCGACTCCACGCCATCTCCTCGGCGTCACCGAGCAGCTCGCGCAGACTCGCGAGGCCGGTGAACATCCTGCTCTTGATGGTACCGACGGGCTGGCCGAGCCTCTCCGCGAGCTCCGACTGCGTGAACCCGCCGTAGTACGCGAGCTCGAGCGCCTCTCGCTGCGGATCCGGTAGCTGCGCGAGCGCCTTCTGCACGCGCTCGCGCTCGAGGCGGAGCCAGACGCTTTCGTCGGCTGCGCCTTCGAGCGGCTCGGGTGCGAGCTCGAGCGAGTCGGTGCGCCTCCGTTGCTCGCGCCGGACGATGTCGACCGCACGGCGATGGACGAGCGCGAGGATCCACGTCGACGCCTTCGCGCGCTCGGGGAGGAAGCGGGGCGCGCTGCGCCACACCGCGAGGAAGCCCTCCTGCACCGCGTCCTCTGCGAGCGACCGGTCGCGGAGCATGCGCACACAGAGGCCGTACGCGATGCGGCCGTAGCGGTCGTAGAGCTCGCCGAGCGCGGTCTCGTCCGAGCGCGCGACGAGGGCGACGACCGCCTCGTCGGACAGGTGTGCCAGGTCCCGTGACACAGGGGCCGAGCCTACAACCGAATCGCGCTGCCGCATGTATGGCGTTCGCCCTCGACGCCGCATCGGTTCGGGTCCGAACCGAACGAACGACCCCTGCGAATCACGGCGACAGATCAATGGGGGGTCTGATGAGAGGAGGGCATGAGGTGCATTCATCTGCAGCCAGCGTTCGCAAGCCGGCCCTGGGAGTAACCGCATTCGTCCTGGGCGTGCTCGCGATCGTTCTACTGCTCGTCTACGGATCGGGGCCGAACCGCGCGTCGGCGTCGAGTCACGCCGAGGCGCCGCTGATCGGACAGGATCCGCGGGCCGACAACACCGACCTGTATGCGTTCGTGAGCCCGGAGAACACGAACACGGTCACGATGATCGCCAACTACATCCCGCTGGAGGCTCCGGCGAGCGGGCCGAACTTCTACAGCTTCGACGACAGCGTCCTCTACGAGATCAAGATCGACCAGGACGGCGACGGCGTCGAGGACATCGGCTACCAGTTCCGCTTCACGACGCAGACCCGCAACGGCAACACGTTCCTCTACAACACCGGCCCGATCACGTCGCTGAGCGACGCGAACTGGAACCGGCCGCAGACCTACAGCGTCACGCTCGTCCACTTCAAGAAGACGGCAAGGTCGAGGAGGGCGGCAAGAACAGGCCGGTCGTGCTCGGCGTCGGACATCCCGACGCCGCCGGACAACATCGGGCCGCGCTCGACGCCGAACTACGACGCGCTCGCCGCGGCCGCGGTCACGACGCTCCCGGGCGGGATCAAGGTCTTCGCCGGTCAGCGCGACGATCCGTTCTACGTCGACCTCGGGTCGGTCTTCGATCTCGCCGGCCTGCGGCCGTTCAACCCGTTCCACCTGATCCCGCTCGGCGCCGCGCCGGGACGGGACGCGCTGAAGAACGACAACACGCACTCGATCGAGATCCAGGTCCCGATCGAGCAGCTCGTCCAGATCCCGAAGACCACCGTGGGGATCTACGCGAGCGCCAGCCGCTCGAAGGAGCGGGTGTTCCGCGACGACGGCACGATCGACGGCCACGGGCAGTTCGTGCAGGTCTCGCGGCTCGGCAACCCGCTGATCAACGAGGTCGTCATCCCGCTCGGCCAGAAGGACTACTGGAACCGCGAGGACCCGGCCGACGACTCGCAGTTCGAGCACTTCTACTCGACTCCCGAGGTCTCGCACCTGGAGAACGTCCTCTACGGGACTGCCTCCGCAGGGTCATGCCGGCGGCGCGCTCGCGCCGATCCAGGAGACGGGTCGCACCGACCTCGACCTGATCCTGCTGACCGGTGTTCCCGGGCTGAACTACACCGGCACGACGCAGGCCGACCTGCTCCGGCTGAACACGGCGATCAAGCCGGGCGCGAACGGCGCCTGTCCGGGAGGAACGGCCAGCGCGGACCCGCCGGATCGGCTCGCGGTGCTCGACGCCGACCTGTGCGGCTACCCGAACGGCCGCCGTCTCGCGGACGACGTGATCGACATCGACCTGCGGGTGTTCGCCCAGGGCTACGGCGCGTTCCTGAACAGCGCGTTCGGCCTGCCGAACCTGACCCCGAACAACCTGCTCGGCGACGGAGTCGACGCGAACGACGTGTCTTTCTCCAACACGTTCCCGTACGTCGCCTCGCCGCACCAGGGCTACGAGGTTCCGTAGGCAGCGAGGGAGAGGGCGGACAAAGACGGTGGAGGGGCCTGGCCAGCCGGCAGGCCCCTCCGCCCCGGCTGAAGGAGGAGAAGTGAAGGCAAGGCGATTGATCCTGGGAGCGGCGGTGGTGGTGCTCTGCCTCGTCGCGGTGCTGCTCGGCGGAGTCTTCGACGACTCGTCGCCGGCGGGCAACGCGGTCGTGCGCGCCGGCGTCTGCGGGCACGCGGATCGACACCGGATTCGCGCAGGGCGACACGGCGGCCGTGATCGCGGGCCTGCAGGCGACGCTCCGCGGCGGATCCGTACGACGTGCGCTCGCTCGACGAGCTCGCGCTCGCCTACCAGCAGCGCGCGCGGGAGACCGGCGACCCGACGTACTACACGAAGTCGGGCGAGGCGCTGCACCGCGCGCTCGGCGTCGCGCCGCGCGACCTCGTCGCGACGAGCGGGCTCGGCTCGCTCGCGCTCTCGCGGCACCGCTTCGCCGAGGCGCTCGCGCTCGGCCGCCGCGCGCACGCGATCTCGCCGACGACGGCGCGGAACTACGGCGTGATCGGCGACGCGCTCGTCGAGCTCGGCCGCTACCGCGAAGCGTTTCGCGCGTTCGACACGATGGCGTCCCTTCAGCCGGGCCTGTCGTCGTACGCGCGGATCGCGCACGCGCGCTACCTGGTCGGCGACCTGCCGGGCGCGATCGCAGTCGATGAAGCTCGCGCTCGCCGCCTCGGCCGGACAGGGCGAAGCGGAGGCCTGGACACATCTTCAGCTCGGAAAGCTCTACTGGTCGCGCGGACACGCCGGGCGCGGCGCAGCGTCAGTTCCGCGACTCGCTGAACGCGTTTCCGCACTACCCGTACGCCTACGACGGGCTGGCGCAGGTCGAGGCGGCGCGCGGCCGGCTCGATGCGGCGGTCGCGCTCGAGCGGCAGGCGCGTGAACCTGATCCCGCTGCCGCAGTTCGTCGCTTCGCTCGGGGACATGTATCGCAGCTGGGGGAGGGCAGCCGACGCGCGCAGGCAGTACGCGACGATCACGGTGATCGAGCGTCTCCTGCGCGCGAACGGCGTGAAGACCGATCTCGAGACGGCGCTCTTCGACGTCGACCACGGGATCAGGCCGCAGGCGTCGCTCGCGCTCGCGCGGCTCGCGCAGCGCGAGCGGCCGTCGATCGACGGCGACGACGTGCTCGCCTGGGCGCTCGCGCGCACCGGTCAGCTGCGGCGAGGCGCTCGGGTACTCGAAGCGGGCGCTCCGCCTCGGCACGCTCGACTCGCTGAAGTTCTTCCACCGCGGGATGATCGAGCGCTGCCTCGGCCACCGCGCCGATGCGAGGACATGGTTCGCGCGCGCGCTCGACCTCAACCCGCACTTCTCCCTGCTCTGGGCGCCGGTCGCAGGGAGGTACGCGCGATGAAGAAGAAGCTCCTCCTCCTGACCTGCCTCGTGACGCTTTGTCACTCGGCCTGGGTCGGCGACGGCGGCCGCGCACCCGCTCGGCAACTTCACGATCAACCGCTTCAGCCGCATCGAGGTCTCCGGGCACCGGCTCTACGTGGTCTACGTCCTCGACATGGCCGAGATCCCGACCTTCCAGGCCGGCCGGATCGACGCGGCGCGCCTACGCGCGCCGCATCGCGCGCGGCGCCGAGCTGACCGTCGACGGGCGCCGCGCGCCAGCTCGTCGCCGGCTCGACCGCGCTCGCGCACCCGCGCGGCGCCGGCGGCCTGCGCACGACCCGGCTCGAGGTCGTCCTTCGCGGCCCCGCCCTCGACGGCTCGAGCGCGATCGGCTACCGCGACACGAACTACGCCGACCGCATCGGCTGGAAGGAGATCGTCGTCGGCAAGGACGCGCCGAGCAGGAGCGACGAGCTCCGCGCGTACCCGAAGGACCTCCTGCAGAGCCCGCTCGACGTCACCACGGCGACCGCGAAGCTCGAGCCCGGCGACGGGCCCGACACGCCGCCGGCGCTGTCGAGCGGCACGACCCTCCAGGCTCCGGACCGCGTCGCCGACTCGGGCTTCGCGCGCCTGATCGGCCACGACGACCTCGGCGTCTGGGTCGTGCTCGCCGCGCTCGCCGCGGCGCTCTTCTGGGGCGCGGCGCACGCACTCTCGCCCGGGCACGGCAAGGCGGTCGTGACCGCATACCTCGTCGGCCAGCGCGGAACGCCTTGGCACGCGGTGCTGCTCGGGCTGATCGTGACGGCGACGCACACGATCGGCGTCTTCACGCTCGGCTTCGTCACGCTCGCGCTGTCGCAGTTCATCGTCCCCGACCAGCTCTACCCGTGGCTCAACCTCGCGTCGGGACTGCTCGTCGTCTCGATCGGCGCGTCGGTGCTCGTCGCGCGGGCGCGCCACGCGCGCGCGCACTCGCACGGCCACGAGCATCATCACCATCACCACCACGACCACGCGGACGCCGCGCCGAGCATGCGCTCGCTGCTCGCCGTCGGCGTGTCGGGCGGGCTGCTCCCGTGCCCGTCCGCGCTCGTCGTGCTGCTCGCCGCGATCTCGCTGCACCGGATCGCGTTCGGCCTGCTGCTGATCGTCGCGTTCAGCGCCGGGCTCGCGCTCTCGATCACCGTCATCGGCCTCGTCGCCGTGCTACGCGAAGCGGATGTTCGCGCGCGCGAGCTTCGACGGCGTGGTCATGCGCGCGCTACCGGCCGCTGAGCGCAGCTGTGATTCGTCCTTGCCGGCGCTGTGATGACCTTGCACTCGATCCCGAAAGTGAGGTGAGACGATGTTCGGCCTCGACCACTCGATCGCCGGCTTCTCCGACGGGACGACCCTGCTCGTCGTCGTCGCCGTCGCGATCCTGCTCGGCCTGCGCCACGCGAGCGACCCGGACCACCTCGCGGCGGTGACGACGCTGCTCGCCTCGAAGAAGGAGCGCGGGCTGCGGAGCGCCGCCTCGCTCGGGTTCACCTGGGGACTCGGCCACGCCACGAGCCTGTTCGCGTTCGGCGTGCCGATCGTCCTCTACAAGGCGTACCTGCCGGAGGCCGTGCAGAGCGGCGCCGAGACGGCGATCGGCTTCGTGATCATTGCGCTCGCGGTGTGGCTGCTCGATCCGCTGGCGGCGCGGCGCGTTCGCCGTTCACGCGCACGACGGCCCGGCGCACTCGCACTCGCGCGGTCATCAGCACCCGCGGCGCTCGCGGTCGCCGCTTCAGGCGTACGCGATCGGCGTCCTCCACGGCGATCGGCGGCAGCGCGGGCGTCGGCGTCCTGGTCCTCGCGTCGATCACCGACCGTCTGCTCGCCGTGGTCGCGCTCGGCCTCTTCGCCTTCTTCACCGCGGTGTCGATGGCGCTGCTGTCCAGCGGGTTCGGGCTGACGCTCTCGCGCCCGCGGCGTGCAGCGTTCGTTCGCGAGGTTCGCGCCGGCGCTCGGCGCGCTCAGCCTCGCGTTCGGAGTCTGGTACACGCTCGGCGCGCAGTCTGTCGTCCCGTACGTGTTCTGATCCCGTTACAACTACGGCGTGGCGAAGACCGTCGCTCCGTACGGATCCTGGCGCTCGCCGATCTCGATCGAGCAGTGTGCCGCCACCGGCGACCCGTGGTTCGCGTACGCGGTCGTCGATCTCGCGGCCGACGGCCTGACCTGGATCGAACCGCGAGCGGACGAGGAGGGACGCGCCGTCCTCGTCCACCGGCGCGCCGACGGCTCCCGCGCCGAACTGACTCCGCGCGGCTTCGACGCGCGCACGCGCGTGCACGAGTACGGCGGCGGCGCCGCCTGGCGTCACGGCGACACCTTCTTCTTCTCGCACTTCGGCGACGGGCGCGTCTACCGCGTCGACGGCCTGGAAGGCGAGCCGCGGCCGGTCACGCCCGAGCCGGCCGAGCCGAACGCGCTGCGCTACGCAGACGGCCGCGTGACCGCCGGACGGGTCGACCGTCTTCTGCGTGCGCGAGCAGCACGGCGCCGGCGTCGTGAACGAGCTCGTCGCGTTTCCGGCGGACGGCTCGGCCGAGCCGCGTGTCGTCGCCACCGGCCGCGACTTCTACGCGGCGCCGCGCATCGGCCCGGACGGCCGTCTCGCGTACCTGGCGTGGGACGACCCGCAGCTTCCGTTCCTCGGGACCGAGCTCTGGGTCGACGACGAGCGGATCGCGGGAGGCGCCGAGCGAGTCGATCTTCCAGCCGGAGTGGGGGCCCGACGGCGCGCTCCACTGGGTCTCCGACCGCGACGGCTGGTGGAACCTCTACCGCGACGGCGAGCAGCTCACCGTGCTCCGGGCCGAGCTCGGCGTACCCGCAATGGGTCTTCGACCTCAGCGCGTACGGCTTCCTCGCGGACGGGCGCATCGCGTGCACCGTGATCGAGAAGGCCGTGCACTCGTTCGCGGTGCTCGACCCGGCGACGCGTGAGCTCGACCGGCTCGACCTGCCGTTCACGGCGTCGATGCCGCACCTCCGCGCGGACGGAGACCGCTTCGCCGTCGTCGCCGCGACGCCGCTCGAGGCACCCGCGATCGTCCTCGTCGACGTGACGACCGGTGACTACGAGACCGTGGTGCGGACGGACGAGCTCGCGCTCGATCCGGACTCGATCTCCGTGGGCCGGCCGATCGAGTTCGCGAGCGCGAACGGGCGCACGCGCGCACGCCTTCTACTACGCGCCGGCGAACGCCGACTTCGAGGGGCCGCCCGGGGAGCGGCCGCCGCTCGCAGTCGTCATCCACGGCGGCCCGACCTCGCAGGCCTATCTCGCCTTCAACGTCCCGATCCAGTTCCTGACGACGCGCGGGTGGGGCGTCGTCGACGTGAACTACGGCGGCTCCACCGGCTTCGGCCGCGCGTACCGCGACCTGCTCCGCGGCGAATGGGGCGTCGTGGACGTCGAGGACTGCGTCGCCGCGGCGGCCTTTCTCGCGGACGCCGGCGAGGTCGATCCGAAGCGCCTGTCGATCTCGGGCGGCAGCGCCGGTGGGTTCACCGTGCTCCTGGCGCTCGCGACGAGCCGCGTCTTCGCGGCGGGGATCTCCGCCTTCGGCGTCACCGACCTCGTCCCCTTCGCCGAGACCACGCACAAGTTCGAGGCGCGCTACCTGCGACTGGCTGCTCGGGCCGCTTCCGGAAGCGCTCGAGATCTACCGCGACCGCTCGCCGATCGAGCACGCCGACGAGATCCGCGCGGCCGTGCTGATCACGCAGGGCCTCGAAGACAAGGTCGTGCCGCCCGCGCAGGCCGAGGCGATCGTCGCGGCGCTCGACCGGAACGGCGTTCCGCACGCCTACCTGCCGCTCCCCGGAGAGGGGCACGGGTACCGCCGCTTCGAGTCGCGCGTCCGCAACCTCGCGGCGGCGCTCTCGTTCCACGCGCAGGTGTTCGGCTTCGAGCCTGCGGACGACGTCGAGCCACTCGAGATCGCGCATGGGAATCGCCGAGCTCACGCGTAACGCGGTCGACGTCCTCCCCGAGGGCGCGCTCGAGGCGAAGCTGAAGCTCGGGCGGCCGCTGCGGATCAAGCTCGGCGTCGATCCGACCTCGCCCGACCTCCACCTCGGTTTCGCCTTCGCGCTCGAGAACCTGCGGAGCTTCCAGGAGGAGGGCCACGAGATCGTGCTGATCGTCGGCGACTACACCGCGCGGATCGGCGACCCGTCGGGCCGCTCCGCCGAGCGGCCCGGTCCTCGCCGGCGAGGTGCTCGACGCGAACGCGCGCGAGTTCGAGCAGCCAGGCGTACCGGATCATCGACCCGGAGCGCACGACCGTCCGCTTCAACGGCGAGTGGCTCGGCAAGCTCACCTACGAGGAGACGGTGCAGCCTGTGCCGGACGATGACCGTCGCGCGGCTGCTCGAGCGCGACGACTTCGCGAAGCGGTTCGCGGCGCACGCGCCGATCTCGCTCTCGGAGCTGCTCTACCCGCTGATGCAGGCGTACGACTCGGTGGCGATCGAGGCCGACATCGAGATCGGGCGGCACCGACCAGCTCTACAACCTGCTCGCCGGCCGCGACGTGATGACGCAGTACGGGCTCGAGCCGCAGATCGTGATCACGTTCCCGCTGCTGATCGGCCTCGACGGCGAGGAGAAGATGTCGAAGTCGAAGGCGAACTACATCGCGATCCAGGATCCGCCCGAGGAGATGTTCGGCAAGGTGATGTCGATCCCGGACAAGCTCCTCGACCAGTGGTGGGAGATCACGCTCGGCCGGCCGGCCGCCCGCGGACGACGCCGATGGAGTCGAAGCTCGCGCTCGCGCGCGGGATCGTCGAGAAGTGGCACGGGCCGCGAGGCCGCGGCCGAGGCCGAGGAGCACTTCACGCGCGTCGTCCGCCGGCACGAGGCGCCCGAGGACGTCGCCGGAGGCGCCGCTCCCCGACGGCGATCCGGTGCACCTGCCGGGCGCTGCTCGTCGAGCTGCTCGGCGTCGGCTCGACGAGCGAGGCGCGCCGGCTGATCGCCCAGGGCGGCGTGAAGCTCGACGGCGAGGCGGTGCGTGAGCTCGACGTCCCGCGAGCCCGCCTGGAAGGCGCTACCCTGCAGGCCGGGAAGCGCCGGTTTCTCCGCTTCCGCAGCGCGTGAGACCTGCTATCATCCCCAAGCTGTCCAAGCGGGCGGCGTAGGAAAGTCCCTGGAACTCGAGACAATTTGGAGGCCTTCGGGCGAAGCCGGATACGACATTCCGACTCAACTCGAAGCCTCTGCGCGAGTCCAGAGGCTTTTTTGTGCCGTTCGACGCAGCGCCGGTCTTTGAAAACTCAACAGCGTGAAACGTCGAGAGCTCTGCTGGTCCCGTCACTGACACAGGCTTGCCTGCTGTCGCTCACGGATAAACCGGCAGGGCTCTTAAGAACCCGTCACCTCACTTCGGTCCCAGGGCGAGGAGACACTTTGAGCACAAGCTCGAAGTGAAGATTGCCGGCCTAGCCGGCAAACCATTCTTCACGGAGAGTTTGATCCTGGCTCAGGACGAACGCTGGCGGCGCGCTTAACACATGCAAGTCGAGCGAGAACCGGGGCTTCGGCCCCGGGGAAAGCGGCGAACGGGTGAGTAACACGTGAGTAATCCACCCTCGGTACCGGGATAGCCCGGGGAAACCCGGATTAATACCGGATGGCCCAGCAGCTCTTCGGGGCGGCTGGAAAAGGTAGCTTCGGCCTCCGACCGAGGACGAGCTCGCGGCGGATTAGCTTGTTGGTGGGGTAACGGCCCACCAAGGCGACGATCCGTAGCTGGTCTGAGAGGACGATCAGCCACACTGGGACTGAGACACGGCCCAGACTCCTACGGGAGGCAGCAGTGGGGAATCTTGCGCAATGGGCGAAAGCCTGACGCAGCGACGCCGCGTGCGGGAAGAAGGCCTTCGGGTTGTAAACCGCTTTCAGGAGGGACGAAGCCACTCGGGTTAATAGCCCAGAGGGTGACGGTACCTCCAGAAGAAGCCCCGGCTAACTACGTGCCAGCAGCCGCGGTAATACGTAGGGGGCAAGCGTTGTCCGGATTTATTGGGCGTAAAGAGCGTGTAGGCGGCTATACAGGTCCGCTGTGAAAACTCGAGGCTCAACCTCGAGACGTCGGTGGAAACCGTATGGCTAGAGTCCGGAAGAGGAGAGTGGAATTCCTGGTGTAGCGGTGAAATGCGCAGATATCAGGAAGAACACCCGTGGCGAAGGCGGCTCTCTGGGACGGTACTGACGCTGAGACGCGAAAGCGTGGGGAGCGAACAGGATTAGATACCCTGGTAGTCCACGCCGTAAACGATGGGTGCTAGGTGTGGGGGGTGTCGACTCCCTCCGTGCCGCAGCTAACGCATTAAGCACCCCGCCTGGGGAGTACGGCCGCAAGGCTAAAACTCAAAGGAATTGACGGGGGCCCGCACAAGCAGCGGAGCATGTGGTTTAATTCGACGCAACGCGAAGAACCTTACCTGGGCTTGACATGCACGGGAATGTCGTAGAAATACGGCAGCCCTTCGGGGCTCGTGCACAGGTGGTGCATGGCTGTCGTCAGCTCGTGTCGTGAGATGTTGGGTTAAGTCCCGCAACGAGCGCAACCCCTGTCCCATGTTGCCAGCGATTCGGTCGGGGACTCATGGGAGACTGCCGGTGACAAATCGGAGGAAGGTGGGGATGATGTCAAGTCATCATGCCCCTTATGTCCAGGGCTACACACGTGCTACATTGGCCGGTACAAAGGGCTGCAAACCCGCGAGGGGGAGCGAATCCCAAAAAGCCGGTCCCGGTTCGGATTGGAGGCTGAAACTCGCCTCCATGAAGTCGGAGTTGCTAGTAATCGCGGATCAGCAACGCCGCGGTGAATACGTTCCCGGGCCTTGTACACACCGCCCGTCACACCACGAAAGTCGGCAACACCCGAAGCCGGTGGCCTAACCCGCGGGAGGGAGCCGTCGAAGGTGGGGTCGATGATTGGGGTGAAGTCGTAACAAGGTAGCCGTAGCGGAAGCTGCGGCTGGATCACCTCCTTTCTAGGGAATCCCGGAGCTCTTACTCCGGGGGCGTTGGCCGGCTCGTCGATGGTCTTCGGACCGTCCGGTGTCCGGCTCGCCTAGAACAACGTCGACCTCGATCGATCACGCTGTTGAGTTTTGAGAGACGGGCCTGCTTCGAGCCGCTCGGTGCGGGCCGCGCGCACCTTGAAAACTCCATAGTGGTGAAACGTGTTCTTTTCGATCAAGAGAAC
Source organism: uncultured Actinomycetes bacterium (assembly GCA_963708685.1). GTDB lineage: Bacteria > Actinomycetota > Thermoleophilia > Gaiellales > Gaiellaceae > DASVFB01. Next base: position 13,060 of record CAVPTP010000003.1, on the reverse strand, counting down.
AAGAGCACACGGTGGATGCCTTGGCGCTGAGAGCCGATGAAGGACGTGGGCGGCTGCGATAAGCCCGGGTGAGGTGCTGACCAACCTTTGATCCCGGGATCTCCGAATGGGGAAACCTACGCGTGGTAATGCGCGCGTGCTCTCGCCTGAATACATAGGGCGAGCAGTGGCAAGCCGGTGAACTGAAACATCTTAGTAACCGGAGGAAAGGAAAGAAACCTCGACTCCCTGAGTAGTGGCGAGCGAAAAGGGAAGAGCCCAAACCCATGCAACGTGATAAGACGGCAGTCGTTGTTGCGTGGGGGTTGTAGGGCCTGGCTTGATCCGTCTGCCGGCGGGTCGGGAAGTTACAAAGTCATGCGTTAGCCGAAGCGAATGGAAAGTCGCACCACAGCGGGTAACAGTCCCGTAGGCGAAAACGCATGGCCTTCCTTGTCAAGTACCTGAGTACGGCCGGGCACGGGAAACCCGGTCGGAATCCACGGGGACCACCCCGTAAGGCTAAGTACTCCTCAGCGACCGATAGTGAACTAGTACCGTGAGGGAAAGGTGAAAAGTACCCCGGAAGGGGAGTGAAATAGTACCTGAAACCGTGTGCTTACAAGCGGTCGGAGCGGACTAGTTCCGTGACGGCGTGCTTTTTGCATAACGAGCCAGCGAGTTACTCGTCCACGGCAAGGTTAAGGAAACGGAGCCGTAGCGAAAGCGAGTCTGAATAGGGCGCTTCAGTCGTGGGCGGTAGACCCGAAACTGAGTGATCTACCCATGGGCAGGTTGAAGCGGGGGTAAGACCCCGTGGAGGACCGAACCGACTTAGGTTGAAAACTGAGCGGATGACCTGTGGGTCGGAGTGAAAGGCTAATCAAACTCAGAGATATCTGGTTCTCCCCGAAATATATTTAGGTATAGCGTCACGCGTTCAATAGCGGTTGTAGAGCACTGTTTGGGCTAGGGGGCCTACCAGCTTACCGAACTCAGGCAAACTCCGAATGCCGTTATTCCAGAGCGTGGCAGTCAGAGTGCGGGGGATAAGCTTCGTGCTCAAAAGGGAAACAGCCCAGACCGTCGGCTAAGGTCCCTAATTCCAAGCTAAGTGGGAAACGATGTCCGATTGCAGAGACAACCAGGATGTTGGCTTAGAAGCAGCCACCATTCAAAGAGTGCGTAACAGCTCACTGGTCAAGTGGTCGGGCGCGGACAATGTAACGGGGCTCAAGCTTGGAACCGAAGCCACGGACTTCACTCGATCTTCGGATCGCAGTGGAGTGGTAGGGGAGCGTTCCCATGCCGGCGAAGCGGCGGCGTAAGCCAGCCGTGGAGGCATGGGAAGTGAGAATGCTGGCACGAGTAACGAAAGAGGAGTGAGAAACTCCTCCGCCGAATGCCCAAGGGTTCCTGAGTAAAGCTAATCTGCTCAGGGTTAGTCGGGACCTAAGCCGAGGCCGACAGGCGTAGGCGATGGACAACAGGTTGATATTCCTGTACCACGTAGCGATCGTTTGACCGATGGCGGGACGAGGTAGGCTACGGAATCCCAGGCGATGGTCGTCCTGGGGTAACCGCGTAGGGCGACCGGTAGGTAAATCCGCCGGTCATCAAGCCTGAGACGGGACGCCGAGCGCCTAACGGCGCGAAGTTCCTGAAGCCATGCCTCCTAGAAAAGCGTCTAGGGAGATCGCGCGTGCCCGTACCAAAACCGACACAGGTGGGCAGGTAGAGAATACCAAGGCGATCGGAAGAACCCTCGTTAAGGAACTCGGCAAAATGGCCCCGTAACTTCGGGAGAAGGGGCGCCCCGGTAGGGTGAAGCGGATTTACTCCGCCAGCCCGAGGGGGCCGCAGTGAAACGGCCCAAGCGACTGTTTACCAAAAACACAGGTCTCTGCGAAGTCGAAAGACGACGTATAGGGGCTGACGCCTGCCCGGTGCCGGAAGGTCACGAGGAGAGGTTAGCCTTCGGGCGAAGCTTTGAATCCAAGCCCCGGTAAACGGCGGCGGTAACTATAACCGTCCTAAGGTAGCGAAATTCCTTGTCGGGTAAGTTCCGACCTGCACGAATGGCGTAACGACTTGGGCGCTGTCTCAACGAGGGATCCGGTGAAACTGTAGTCTCGGTGAAGATGCCGAGTACCCGTGGTTGGACGGAAAGACCCCGTGAACCTTTACTACAGCTAGACGTTGGAGTCTGGGGTACGTTGTCCAGGATAGGTGGGAGGCTGTGAAGCCGGGGCGTCAGCTCCGGTGGAGCCAACCTTGGGATACCACCCTGCGTGTTCTGGGCTTCTAACCCGCTGCCGTTATCCGGGGCGGGAACAGCGTCTGGTGGGTAGTTTGACTGGGGCGGTCGCCTCCTAAAATGTAACGGAGGCGCGCAAAGGTTCCCTCAGCACGGTTGGAAATCGTGCGTAGAGCGCAAAGGCATAAGGGAGCTTGACTGCGAGACTGACAAGTCGAGCAGGTGCGAAAGCAGGCCTTAGTGATCCGGCGGTGAAGCGTGGAATTGCCGTCGCTCAACGGATAAAAGGTACTCCGGGGATAACAGGCTTATCCTGCCCAAGAGTCCACATCGACGGCAGGGTTTGGCACCTCGATGTCGGCTCGTCGCATCCTGGGGCCGGAGTAGGTCCCAAGGGTTGGGCTGTTCGCCCATTAAAGCGGTACGCGAGCTGGGTTCAGAACGTCGTGAGACAGTTCGGTCCCTATCCACCATGGGCGCTGGAAGCTTGAGAGGAGTCGTCTCTAGTACGAGAGGACCGAGACGAACAGACCTCTGGTGTATCAGTCGTCGTGCCAACGGCGCTGCTGATTAGCCACGTCTGGATGGGATAACCGCTGAAAGCATCTAAGCGGGAAGCCCACCTCGAGATGAGGCTTCCCATCCTCTAGAAGGAGTAAGGGCCGTGGAAGACCACCACGTTGATAGGCGGGACGTGTAAGCGCAGCAATGCGTTCAGCGGACCCGTACTAATTGCCCGAGGTCTTGATTTAGAACACGCAAAGCCACTATGGAGTTTTGAGGGTGCGCGACGCTGCGCACGTCCCTCGACAATTTCGGCGGTCATACCGGCAGGGAAACACCTCTTCCCATTCCGAACAGAGAAGTTAAGCCTGCCAGGGCCGATGGTACTCGGAGGGCAACCTCCCGGGAGAGTAGGTCGCCGCCGATTTCTTTCTCTGCAAACGAGCCCGCGTCCGGCGGGCTCGTAGCGTTGCTCGGCCGCTCAGGCGGCGCGCAGCTTCTCGCGCCAGTTCGGGTCGAGCGCGCGCAGGCGCCGGACGCGCTCCGCCACCGGCGGGTGCGTGACGAACAGCGCGGCGAGGCCCGTCTCGTCGAACGGGTTGATCGTGTACAGCGGCTCGGTCGCCGGGCTCGACTCGAACGGGAACAGCTCCTCCGTCTGCTCGAGCCGGATCAGAGCGTCGGCCAGGCCGTGCGGCGAGCCGCAGAGGCCGGCCGCGAACCGGTCGGCCGCGAACTCGCGCTTCGTCGTCAGCATCAGGTGGAGGAACGCCGCCGCGATCGGGCCGAGGAACAAGAGCAGCGCGCGCTCGAGCCAGCCGCCGATGCGGCTCAGCTCGATCACCATCGCCGAAAGGACGACGAGCGGCGTCTGCACGGTCACGTCGCGGTTGTCGATCTTCGCGAGCTCGTGCGCGAGCACGCCGTCGAGCTCGGCCGGGGTGAGCAGCGCGACCAGCCCGGTCGAGACCGCGATCGCGGCGCCGCGGGTTCCGCGGCCGGCCGAGAGCGCCCGCGGATGCGGGCCGGGCAGGAGATAGAGCCGCGGCTTCGGCACGCCCGGCGAGCAGCGCGAGCCGCTCGACCGTCGAGTGGACGAGCGGGGCCTCGGCGAGCGTCAGCTCCCGCGCGCCGACCATCCCGAGCGCGACGCGGTCGGCGTAGAACGCCAGCCCGCCGGCGGTGAGCAGGCGCGCAGAAGAGGAAGATCGACGCGACCCGGTAGCCGTTCAGCGCCCAGCCGAGCGCGGCGAGCACGAGGCAGAAGCCGACGAGCAGGAGCCACGCCTTCGCGAGATTCCGCGCGGCGATCATCGGCTAGTCCGTGTCGACGTCCTGCGAGTCGTCCTCCGCGAGGCCGCGCGGCGGCCAGTCGTCGCGCGGGGCGTCGCAGCGGCTCGAGCAGTGGAGCGAGGCGATGTTCTGGAGCGGGATGAGGATGTGGCCGTTCAGCTCGAGGTGGGCGACGTCCTCGATGTAGCAGTACGCCGTGAGCACGCCTTCCTGGTACTCGCCGCCGAAGAGCGCGACCTCGACCTGCTCGCCCTTGTACTTCCCCGTGTAGTCCTCCATCGCCGAGCGTCAGTCTATCCCCCGGAACCCGCCGTCCTCGACGACGACTCCGGAAGATTTCACAGTTTCCGACCGCGCCGGTCGCGCCGCCGGCTCTCGGCCACGCTCACGCCCTGCGATGAAGGCGCGCGTCGCGCGAACCGTGCCGCCGTGGGCGACGACGAGGACGCGGCCGCCCGGGTGAGCGACGGCGATTCGCCGGAGCGCAGGGACGACGCGCTCGGCGAGCTGCTCGTACGTCTCGCCGCGACTCCCAGCCGTGGCCTCGCTCGCGCCAGGCGAGTCGCGCCGTCGGGATAGCGCTCCTCGATCTCGGGCCACGTCAGGCCCTGCCAGCTCGCCGACGTCGATCTCGCGCAGCTCCCGCAGCGGCACGACCTCGGCGTCGAGCCGCGCCGCGAGGATCTCGGCCGTCTCGCGCGCGCGGGCGAGGTCGCTCGTGTAGACGGCGTCGATCGCCTCGCCGGCGAGCTCGTCGGCGAGCGCGCGCGCCTGCGCGCGACCCGTCTCGTTGAGCGGCGTGATCCGCGTGCCCCTGGAAGCGGCGCTCGCGGTTCCAGTCGGTCTCGCCGTGCCGAACGAGGAGCAGCTCCGTCACGCGCTCTAGGCTAGCCGCATGGATCTCGGCCTCCGCGACAGGGTCTGCGTCATCACGGGCTCGACCGGCGGCATCGGGCTCGCGACGGCGCGGCTGCTCGTCGGACGAGGGCGCGCGCGTCGTGACGTCCGGTCGCTCCCACGCGCCGAACGTCGGCGAGGCGCTCCACGTCTCGGCCGACCTCTCCACGCCCGACGCGCCCGGCAGCGCTGATCGACGCCGCGACCGAGGCGTTCGGCGCGCGTCGACGTCCTCGTCAACAACGTCGGCACGCGCCTACATCACGTCCTTCGAGCAGGTGTCGCGACGAGGAGTGGGAGGAGATGTGGCAGCTCAACGTCATGAGCTACGTCCGGGCGATCCGCGCGGTGCTGCCGCAGATGCGCGAGCGGGGCGAGCGGCGCGATCGTCAACGTCTCCTCGACGGCCGGCAAGCGACCGTCGACGGGGATGCCGCACTACTCGGTGACCAAGGCCGCCGTCCTGTCGCTCTCGCGGCTCGTCGCCGACGTCTACGCGAAGGACGGCATCCGCTGCAACGCGGTCACGCCCGGGCCGACGGCGACCGACGCCTGGCTCGGCGAGCACGGGCTCGCGGAGCAGCAGGGCGACCGCGACGAGGTGCTGGCGAAGGTCGCCGCGGGACGGCCGCTCGGCCGGCTCGCGGAGCCCGACGAGATCGCGTCGGTGATCGCCTTCCTGTGCTCCGAGCGCGCCTCCTACGTGACCGGCGCGGCGTGGAGCGCGGACGGCGGCACCGTCCCGATCATCGTTTGACGGGGTTGTTCAGGTTGCTCCGGAACACGTTCTCCGGGTCGTACGCCGCTTTCACCTCCTGCAGCCGGTCGTAGTTCGCGCCGTACGTCTCGCGGAGGAGCTGCTCGCCCTCCTCGACGAAGCCGGGGAAGTTGAGGTACGTCCCGCCCGGGAGAGCAGCTCGCTCGCCTCGCCGATCAGCTCGCGCGCCCAGGTGATGTTCGCCTCGTCGTCGGCGGGGTCGTCCCAGTTGGCCTCGACGCCGAGCAGGAACGGCGCGTCGCGCTGCGCGAACGCGCTGCCGCCGTCGGGCTCGTTCCGCATCGCGCCGCCGAGCGCCCAGACGTCGATCGAGCTGAGCGGCGACGGCCGGCTTGCGGCGTAGCGCCCGAGCAGCTCGGCCTCGGCCGTCGCCGACGTCGGAGAGGAAGGTCGACTTCCAGTAGTAGCGGCGCCCGTCGGGGTACTCGGGATCGAAGAGGCTCTGCGCGACGAGGAACGGCATCGGTCCGCTCAGGTCGGCCACCGGCGTCGCGAGCTCGCGCAGCGGCCTGACCGCTTCCTCGGCGTCCTCGAGCTGGCCCGGACCAGCAGCCGGCGGCGACGAAGACCGGCCGGCCGTGCCACTCGGGCGGGAAGGGCTCCTCGGCCGGCGCGGTCCAGTAGATGGCGACGCCCATCAGCTCGTCGGGCGCGTTCGCGATGATCTCGCGGAACGCGCGGCAGCCCGTCGGCTCCGACCTCGGCCGGATAGAACGTGATCGCCATGAACACCTCGGGGCCGACGTCGTGGAGCCGGTACTCGAGCGACGTGACCGCGCCGAAGTTGCCGCCGCCGCCGCGGAGCGCCCAGAGCAGCTCCGGGTGACGCTCGGCGTCCGTGTGCACGAGCCTGCCGTCGGCCGTCACCACGTCCGCGGCGATCAGGTTGTCGCACGACAGGCCGAGCCGGCGCGTCAGGAAGCCCATGCCGCCGTGGAGCGTCAGCCCGCCGATGCCGGTCCGCGAGACGACGCCGAACGGCGTCGCGAGCCCGAACGCCTGGGTCTCGTGGTCGACGTCGCCGAGCCGCGCGCCGCCGCCGGCGCGAACCGTCTTCTGCTCGACGTCCACGACGACGTTCCGCATCGCGGAGAGGTCGATCACGACGCGCGCCCTCGGCGACCGCGGTTCCGGCGACGTTGTGCCCGCCGCCGCGCACGGAGACGGGCAGTCCGTGCTCGCGCGCGAACGCGACGGTCGCGATCACGTCTGCGTTGCCGGTGCAGCGGACGACGAGCGCCGGCTGCCGGTCGATGATCCCGTTCCAGACGCGGCGCGCCTCGTCGTACGCCGCCGTCGCCCGGCGCGATCACCTCACCTCGAACCTTCTCCCGCAGCGAGTCCGCCTGAACGCTTTCGACAACAGCCATCTCGCCCTCCTTCGCAATCGGTTTCGCCGTACGTATCACTTCGCGCGCGTCCGTTACAAGCGCGCGGCCGGCGCGCGCCGCGCCACGGTTTAGGCTGGACGGCGATGACCGAGACCGCCCGCAGCGTGGCCGAGACGTTCGCAGCGCGCGTGCGCGAGGACGAGGAGCGCAGGCTCTCGCCGCTCGCGGTCCGCTCGTACGAGACGCGCGGGCGGCTGCGAGCCGGAGGAGGAATCGCCGGTCCGGACGCCCTTCCAGCGCGACCGCGACCGGATCGTCCACTCGAAGCCGTTCCGCCGCCTCAAGGGCAAGACGCAGGTCTTCATCGACCCGGCGGGCGACCACTACCGCACGCGCATCACGCACACGCTCGAGACCTCGGCGATCTCGCGCGTCGTCGCGCGCGCGCTGCGGCTCAACGAAGACCTCGTCGAGGCGATCGGCCTCGGCCACGACACCGGACATCCGCCGTTCGGGCACGCGGGCGAGGACGCGCTCGACGCGCTGTTCGCAGCGCTTCGGCCGCAGGTTCCGCCACAACGAGCACTCGCTGCGGATCGCCGAGCGGCTGAACCTCACCGAGGAGGTCAGGCACGGCATCCTCACGCACACCGGCGAGCTCGAGCCCGAGACGCTCGAGGGCAAGATCGTCCGCGTCGTCGACCGCGTCGCGTACATCAACCACGACATCGACGACGCGATCCGCTACGGGATCCTCGACGAGCGCGAGCTGCCGCGCGACGAGATCGAGCTGCTCGGCGCGACCGGGTCGAGCGCGGATCGACACGCTCGTCCGCGACCTCGTCGAGTCGTCGGAACGCGCCGGCGACATCGTCCAGAGCGACGAGATCGGCGAGGCGATGCTCGCGCTGCGCGCGTTCATGTTCGAGCGCGTCTACATGGGCGAGCACGCGCGCAGCGAGCACGCGCGCGCGCACCGGGTCATCGCGCGGATCTTCGACCACCTCGTCGCGCGCGGTGACGACGCCGACGCGATCGTCGACTTCGTCGCCGGGATGACCGACAGGTTCGCGCTCCACTACGCGGAGACGATCGACTAGTGCCGCGCATCAAGGACTCGTCGGTCGAAGCCGTGAAGCAGGCGGCGGACATCGTCGCGATCGTCGAGGCGCGAACGCGGCTGCGGAAGGTCGGCGGCCGCTACACCGGCCGCTGTCCGTTCCACGAGGAGAAGACGCCGAGCTTCTCCGTGTCGCCCGACCGCGGCACATACCACTGCTTCGGCTGCGGCGTCGGCGGCGACGCGATCTCGTTCGTCGAGGAGAGCGAGGGCGTCGACTTCGTCGGCGCGATCGAGTGGCTCGCGGACCGCTTCAACGTGCCGCTCGAGTACGACGAGTCGTCACCGGAGGCCGACGCGCGCGCGCAAGCGCGCGAGCGCCTCCTCGCGCTGCTCGAGCAGGCGGCCGCGTTCTACGAGCGCTACCTCTGGGAGAGCGCGGCGGGCGAGCCGGTGCGCGCGTACCTCGCGCAGCGTGGGCTCGAGGAGCCGATCTGCAGGGAGTTCCGGCTCGGGCTCTCGCCCGGCGGCAGTGCGCTGCTCCGCAAGGCGCGCGAGAAGGGGTTCACGCAGGCCGAGCTCAAGGCGGCCGGGCTCGCTGTCGTCGCGGCGGCGACTACTTCGAGGGCCGACTGATGTTCCCGCTCACGGATCCGCGCGGCCACGTGATCGGCTTCCAGGCGCGCAAGCTCCGCGAGGACGACCCGCTCCGCGGCAAGTACGTGAACTCGCCCGACGGCGAGCTCTTCCGCAAGTCCGCGATCCTGTACGGGCTGCACCTCGCGCGGGCGGCGATCGCGAAGCAGGACCGCGCGCTCGTGGTCGAGGGGAACACCGACGTGATCGCGCTGCGGCAGGCCGGTCTGGAGCCGGTCGTCGCGTCGATGGGCACGGCGCTCACCGAGCAGCAGCTGAAGGAGCTCGTCGCGGCTGACGCAGCGGCTCTTCCTCTGCTTCGACTCGGACGCCGCCGGCGAGGACGCGACGCTGCGCGGCATGGAGCTCGCGCAGCAGCGCGGCTTCGAGGTGAAGGTCGTCTCGCTGCCGAAGGGAAAGGATCCGGCCGACGACCCGCAGGGATTCGAGGCGCGACTCGCCGACGCCGAGCCGTACGCGTGCATCGCGTGCGGCTCGAGTCTCGACCGCGCGCGCGACCGGCAGCACGCGTACCTCCGCGTGCAGGACGTGCTCGACTCGCTCGCCGAGTCGCCCGAGCGGCAGGAGGCGTGGCGGCTGCGCAACGACCGGCTCGGGCTGACGGTGCAGCTTCGCGCGGCCGGCGGCGCGACGATGGCCGGAGGCGCCGTGTCGCCGCGGCTGCTCGAGGCGAGCGACCGGCTCGAGCTGAGTGCGCTCGCCGGCGTGCGCGCGCACCCGAAGCTCGCGCGGATCCTCGCCGAGCTCGGGCCGACGCACTTCGACGATCCGCTGAACCGGCGAGCCGTCGCGCGTGCTCGTCGGCGTCGAGGAGGCCGACGACGAGCTGACCCGCCTGCTCGCCGCGCTCGACGCGCGCGCGGCCGCCGAAGGAATCGACGAGCAGACCGGCGAGCAGCTCCTGCTGCGCCTGCGCGAGCGCGGCCTGCAGCGCGAGCTCGCCGAGGCGGGAGGCGACCGGCTGCCCGACCTGCAGCAGGCGCTTGCGCGCGTGCGCGACCGCATCCGGGAATTCGCGTGATGACGGGCTAGAATGGCCGCCGGTCTGAGCACCGTTCCCCGGTAGCTCAATTGGCAGAGCATCCGGCTGTTAACCGGAGGGTTGTTGGTTCGAGTCCAACCCGGGGAGCTGCGAACTGCCGACATAGAGGCTGGAAACGTCGAGGGCGCCCAGTGAGGCGCCCTTTCTGTAATGAACAGTCTCGCGATGTTGCCTATTGGAAGAAAGGCCGCGCTCCTCGTCTTGATCGGTGAGGCAGGTCAGTCGAGCAGCACTCCGCATGACCCTGTATTCGTGCGCCCACACGCAGGAGGCTGCTCAGATCTATCCGCGCGTCGACGACGTCGTCCGATGGCTTGAGGGGTTCTAGCGACGGATCGGGTCGAGCGTCGGGCCAAAGGTCAGAACGACGTCGGGACGAGGATGTGCGGCGTGCATCTCGATGCCGAGCCCGAGCGCGGGTACCGTCGTGACCTAGCAACGCCGGCGCTCCATTGACTTTGGCGGTCTCCGCGGGAGAGACTCACCGGAATATCGGGGGAGAGGCGCGCGTGCAGGCTTCAGTTCGACGATCCTTCTATCTTGCGGCCGCCGTCGTCGCGGCCGCTTCCTGCGCTGCAGTCGTCGCGCCCGCCGCCGCGCACGCGGGCGGCGTCCACGCGGCTTCCCCGCTTGCGGACGATGCGCTGCACCGCTGCTCGAACGCGAAGATCAAGAAGCTCAGGGCGCAGATCGCCGCCACGAACAAGTCGATCAAGAAGCTCAAGGCGCAGATCGCGTCGACGAAGAATGCGCGGCTGAAGCGCAAGGAAGAAAGCGCTCAAGAGCCTCCAGGCGAAGCTCACAGCCTCAACAAGCAGCTCAAGACCCTCAGCCGCCGGAGCCGCCTCCGCCTCCTCCGCCGCCGCCTCCGCCGCCGCCTCCGCCGCCGCCGCCGCCTCCGCCGTCCGCCGCCGCCTCCGCCTCCGCCGCCTCCGCCCTCCGCCTCCGCCGCCGCCTCCGCCTCCTCCGCCGCCGCCTCCGCCTCCGCCGCCGCCTCCGCCTCCGCCTCCGCCGCCGCCGCCTCCGCCGCCGCCGCCTCCGTCCGCCGCCGCCTCCGCCTCCGCCGCCGCCGCCGCCCCCGCCGCCCCCGCCGCCGCCTCCGCCACCTCCGCCACCCCCGCCGCCGCCGCCGCCGCCCCCGCCACCGGCCGAAGGAGACACGACGAGCCTTTACGCGGCGACGCTCTTCCTCTGGTCCGGCGCGAACCCGCCGCAGACGGGCGTCGCGCAGGGGACGATCGACCCCGAGCGCGTCGCCGTCCTTCGCGGCCGCGTGCTGGACGTCGCGGCGAACGGCTCTCGGGCGTTCACGTCGACGTCGTCGACCACCCGGAGCTCGGCGCGACGGTCACGAGCTCGGACGGCAGGTACAACCTCGTCGTCAACGGCGGCGCGCCGCTCACGCTCGCGCTCGACCGCGACGGCTTCGTCGGTGCGCAGCGGACCGAGGACGTGCCGTGGCAGCGGTACGTCGACGTCCCCGACGTCATGCTCACGGCGTTCGACTCGAAGGTCACGACGATCGACCACGACTCGACCGCGCCGATCCAGGTCGCGAGCGGGAACCCCGTCACCGACGCCGACGGCACGCGCCAGGCGACCCTGATGTTCTCGCAGGGAACCGACGCGGTCATGCACCTTCCCGACGGGTCGACACAGCCGCTCGGCGACCTCAACGTCCGCGCGACGGAGCTGACCGTCGGGCCGAACGGCGAGCAGGCGATGCCCGGCGAGCTGCCGCCGTCGAGTGCGTACACGTACGCCGTCGAGCTCAGCGTCGACCAGGCCGTGCAGGCCGGCGCGACCGATGTCGTCTTCTCGAAGCCCGTCGTGACGTACGTCGACAACTTCCTGCACTTCCCGGCCGGGACGATCGTCCCCGCGGCGTACTACGACGAGGCCAAGGGCGCCTGGGTGCCGTCCGCGAACGGCGTCGTACTCAAGATCGTCGCCGAGCCGGCGGGCGTGGCCGAGGTCGACGTCACCGGCGACGACGTCGCCGACACCGGTGCGGCGCTCGACCACTGGGGGATCACCGCCGCCGAGCTGGCCCAGCTCGGCAGCCGCTATCCCGTCGGCACGAGCCTCTGGCGTGTCGCCGTGTCGCACTTCACGCCGTGGGACATGAACTGGCCGTACGGCTGCCGGCTCGGAGAGTGCCCGCCGCCCGACGAGCCGCCTCCGCCTCCGCCGTACTGCCCCGAATGCCAGGGCGCCGGGTCGATCGTCGGCACGTTCAACCAGACGCTCGGAGAGTCGGCTCGCATCGTCGGCACGCCGTTCGAGCTTGCGTACGTGAGCAACAGGACTCCCGCCTACAAGGAGGCCTACACCGTCCGGGTGCCGATGACGGGCGCGTCCGTCGCTCCGAACCTCGCGGCCGTCAACCTGCAGATCACCGTCGCGGGGAAGACGTTCTCGCAGACGTTCGGCCCGGCGCCGAACCTCAACTACACGTTCACGTGGGACGGCAAGGACGCGTTCGGCCGCGACGTCGCCGGCGCGCAGGTCGCACACGTCGAGATCGGCTACACCTATCCGGCCGTCTACCTCGAGCCGGACGAGTTCGAGCGGAGCTTCGCCCAGTACGGCGGCAAGCCGGTCACGGGCGATCGAACGCGACAGCAGCTCACGGTGTGGCAGCAGTGGGACCGGGTCCTCGGCGCGCTCGGCACGGCGTCCGACGGCCTCGGCGGCTGGACGCTGAGCGTGCACCACGCTTACGACCCGCAGGCGAAGACCCTCTACCTCGGCGACGGCACTCAGAGAACGACGGAGGCCGTGCGGACGCAGATCGACACCGTCGCCGGCACGGGGTTCCCGTCGTTCTTCCCCGGCGGCGGCGGTAACGCCCTCTCGACGAGCATCGGCTACGTGCGCGGAGTCGCCGCGGCGCCCGACGGCGGCTTCTACATCGCGGACACCGACAACGACGTCATCAGGCGCGTCACGCCCGACGGCACGATTGCCACGGTCGCGGGAGGAGGATCACCGGCGGACGGGATCGGCGACGGTCTACAGGCCAAGCAGGCGGCGCTCGCTTCGCCGAGCGACGTCGCGGTCGCGGACGACGGCACGCTCTACATCTCGGACACCGGCAACGCGCGTATCCGCAAGGTCGCGCCGAACGGGATCATCACGACGATCGCCGGCGGCGGCGACCCGAGCGTGCTCGGCGACGGCGGCCCCGCGACGGCCGCGTTCCTGAGCCGTCCGCGCGGGATCGCGCTGGCCCCGGACGGGACGGTCTTCGTCGCCGACA
>CAVPTP010000002.1:0-228899 GCA_963708685.1 uncultured Actinomycetes bacterium | reverse complement strand
CGGGAGAGCATCCCGCCGGTCGACTGGCGCGAGCGCGCCGGAGACGTGAGGCTCCTTGGCTAGCGTCGGCGGCAGCCGCGGCACGTTCCTGCCGCCCGACCCGAGGGTCGACGAGCCGTTCCGGCTCACGCCGCAGGCGGCGCTGCGCGTCGCGATCCTCGGCGGGATCGCGCTCGTCGTCTTCGGGGCCCTGTTCCTCCGGCTCTGGGCGCTCGAGGTGCTCTCCGGCCAGCAGTACCTGCGGGTCGCGCAGAACAACCAGCTCCGGACGGTGAGGCTCGAGGCGCCGCGCGGCGCGATCCGCGACCGGAACGGCAAGCTGCTCGTCGGCAACCGCCCGAGCACCGCGGTGCAGCTCTGGCCCTCCGATCTCCCCGACAAGTGGTACCCGCGCTTCCGCGAGCTCAGCCTCCTCTCCCGGGCGCTCGGCGTGCCCGTCAAGGAGATGCGGACCGAGATCGCCAGGCGGAAGGCCGATCCGCTGACGCCGGTCACGATCAAGGAGAGCGCGCGGCGCGACGAGGTCAACTACCTCCTCGAGCACCGCGACCGGTTCCCGGGCCTGCGGATCGCCGACTCCTACGTGCGCATGTACCCGCAGGGCTCGGTCGCCGCGCAGCTCTTCGGCTACGTGACCGAGGTCTCGCCGCAGCAGCTGAAGCGCAAGCCGGTCGGGATCAAGGCGGGAGACAAGGTCGGCCAGACCGGCATCGAGTCCGCGTTCGACGGCTACCTCCGCGGCGAGGCGGGCGCGCAACAGCTGAGGGTGGACGCGCTCGGCACGCCGCGCGGACAGCCCACTCCGTCTCGCGTCCCACGGCCCGGCAACGACGTGCTGCTCACGATCGACCTCCGCCTTCAGAAAGCCGCGCAGCGGGCGCTCGCCTACGGCATCCAGCGCGCGCGCGACTCGAACTGCTACGGCTGCTGGGACGCGAACGGCGGCGCGATCGTCGCTCTCGACCCGCACGACGGCTCCGTTCTGGCGCTGGCGTCCTCGCCGACGTACCAGCCGAGCGTCTACGCGGGACACGTGACGACGAAGGCACTTGCCGAGCAAGGGCTGACACCGGCCACGGCGCGCGAGAAGAACTTTCCCTCGCTGAACCGGGCGCTCGTCGCCGGCTACCCGCCGGGCTCGACGTTCAAGCCGGTCACCGCGATCGCCGCGCTCCAGGAGCATCTCGTGTCGCCGTCGACGCTCCTGCCCTGCACCGGCTCGTACACCTCGCCCGCGGACCGGGGCACCAGGTCTTCGCCAACTGGGACCCGTACGTCAACCAGGCATGGATCTGCCGACGGCGCTCGCGTAATCGTGCGACACGTACTTCTACCAACTCGGCAACGACTTCTACGACTTGCCGCCCGAGCGCGGCCACCCGCTTCAGGCGTGGGCCAGCAGGCTCGGCTTCGGACGTCCGACCGGCATCGACGTGGGGCCCGAGTACGGCGGCCTGCTGCCCGACGCCCGAGTGGCGGCAGCGGCACTTCAAGACGGCGCTCGACAAGCTGTGGAAGCCCGGCGACTCGATCCAGCTCGCGATCGGGCAGAAGGACCTGCTCGTGACGCCGATGCAGATGGCGCGCTTCTACGCGTTGATCGCGAACGGCGGCAAGCTCGTGACGCCGCACCTGCTCCTCGGCGTCCAGCAGACGGGATCGGGCGGCGCGGCGCCGCACCCGGCAGCACCCGCCGCGCAGCAGATCAACATCGACCCGGCGGTGCTCGACGTCGTGCGCCGCGGGTTGCTCGAGGCGACGCATGCGTCGTTCGGCACCTCGTCCGCGATCTTCGGCAGCTTCCCCGTCGCCGTGGCGGGCAAGACCGGAACCGCTGAGAAGGCGGTCGACCCGGGCGACGGCATCGCGCGCCTGTTCAACCAGTCGTGGTGGTGCGGCTACGGGCCGTACGACAAGCCGACGCTCGTCGTCTGTGCGCTGATCGAGAACGGCGGCCACGGCGGCTCGGTCGCGGCTCCCGCCGCGCTGAAGGTGTTCGAGCAGTTCTTCCACGAGAAGGGCCCGTGCGGCCCGTCACGACTCGGCGCCCCATCCGCCATCCACCTCCGCGTCGCTGCAAAGCGGCGCGCTGCCGCGTCCTCAGTCGCGCCCGTAGCCTCCGGCTACGAACGCTCCCTGCGTCCTGCAGCGCTTGCTTTTCGCGGGCGGAGGATCGACCGTGCGACGGTGATCGCTGATGGCGATCGATTACGCAGGACCGCGACCGAGCGCGCGCGGACGAGGGCGAGGCGCGCCGCGCGCCTGCACGAGCTCTCGTTCCTGCGCCGCCTCGACTGGGTGCTCGCGGGCGCCGTTGCGGCGCTGGTCGGCTACGGGCTCTGGGCGATCGACGGGATCACGCACCACGACGTCGACGGCAGCCCGCATTACTTCCTCGTCCGTCAGGCCACGTTCGTGGCGGCCGGGCTCGTCGGCTTCTCCGTCGCGCTCGCGCTCAAGCCCTCCCACCTCCAGCGCCTGTGGCGCCCGATCTACATCGGCACCGTCGGGACGATGCTGCTCGTCTTCGCCGCCGGCCCCGTGACCCGCGGGTCGCGGCGCTGGCTCGACGTCGGCTCGTTCCGCTTCCAGCCGTCGGAGTTCGGCAAGCTGCTCTTCGTCCTTGCGCTCGCCGGCTTCCTCGCCGACCGCGCAAAGCGGATGGACGATCCACGCACGACGACGTCGGCGCTCATGCTGGCCGCGCTTCCGATCGGCCTCGTCTTCATCCAGCCCGACTTCGGCACCGCGCTCGTCTACGGCGCCGCGTTCGCAGCGGTGCTCTTCGTCGCCGGCACGCGCTGGCTGCACGCTCGCGGCGCTCGGCGTGCTGACGCTCATCACAGCGCTGTGCGTCCTCTGGCTGCTGCCCGCGGTGGGCACGCACGTCCTCAAGCCGTACCAGGTGCAGCGCTGGACCGGTTTCCTGCACCCCGACTCCGATCCCGCCGGAGCGACGTACAACATCACGCAGTCGAAGGTCGCCGTCGGCGCCGGCGGGTTCGACGGACGCGGCGTCGCCGGCGCGACGCAGACGAACCTCTCGTACCTGCCCGAGCACGCGACCGACTTCGTCTTCGCGTCGTTCGCCGAGCAGCGTGGGTTCATCGGCGCGACGATCCTGCTCCTGCTGTACCTGCTCGTCGTCTGGCGAGGCCTACGGATCGTCACCGTCGCAGGCGACCTCTTCTCCGCGATCGTCGCCGGCGGCATCGTGATCGCGTTTCTTTTCCAGATCTTCGTGAACGTCGGCATGACGATGGGCATCGCGCCGATCACGGGAATCCCGCTTCCGTTCGTCAGCGTCGGCGGCTCGTCGATGATCGCGAACCTGACCGCCATGGGCGTGCTCCTCTCGATCCATGCGCGCGGCACACCCTTCCGGCGCCGCTAGTGGCACTTCCGATCAGGCTCGGCGCCGTCTTCGGCGTCGTGAGGGAACTGGGCAAGACGGAGGACCGGCGACCCCTGCTCGTCGCCGGCATGCTCGCCGACGAGCTGGCGCGCGAGCTCGCGGCCGGCGGCGATCCCGCGGCGGTGCGCGTCGGCGGTGCGCCGGACGACCACGTGATCGCGCTGCTCCTCGTGATCGGCGACAGCGCGACGGAGGAGGACGAGCGGATCCTCAAGCGCGCGCATCGCGCCCGCGTGCCCGTCGATCGTCGTCGCGGCGGGACGGACAGCCCCGAGCCACGATCCCCTTCGTGCTCGCCACGGACGTCGTGCGCGCGAGGCCGGGGCAAGGCATTTCCCATCGAGCGCGATCACCAGAGCGGTCGCGGCGAAGCTCGGAGAGGACGCGACAACCCTCGCCCGCCGGCTGCCCGTCGTGCGCCCGGCCGTCGTGCAGCACCTGATCGACATGTTCTCGCGTAAGAACGGACTCGTCGGCGCCGCCGTCTTCATTCCCGGTCGCCGACCTCCCGGTGCTGACCGTGAACCAGATCCGGATGGTGCTGCGGATCTGCGCCTCCTACGGACTTGCGGTCGACCACGAGCGGGCGCTGGAGATCCTCGCCACGATCGGCGGCGGGTCTCGGCCTGCGCACCCTCGCGCGCGAGCTCCTCGCCTTCATCCCGACCGGCCGCTGGGCGGTCAAGGGCGGCGTCGCGTACGCGGGCACGAAGGCGATCGGCGAGGCCGCGGTCCGCTACTGCGAGACGCGAGTGGCTAGGCCGCCGCTGCGGGCTTCAGCTTCGCCCGTTTCGTCCTGATCGCGCGCAGCCGCTGCGACAGCCGGGCCCACGCCCACGGCTCGACCTCCTTGTAGCGTAGGCGCGTCTGTCCGGTGGTCGCCTCGAGGTACTCGAACCAGGCATCGGCTTCCTCGATCAACAGCAGCTCGTACGCGTCGTGCTTGGCAGGCACCTCGGTCACCTCCCCGTCGGAATGCGGCCACGATAGGACCCGCGTCGGACGGCAGCAGGCGCCAAAAGGGAGCGGCAGGATCGGCTGATACCCTGCACGCAGATGTTTTTTGTGACAACCAGCGCAGCGCCAGCCCCGATAGGGCAGCCGCGCGCAATCGACGAGAGGATTTCCTTTGCCGTTCAAGTGGTTCCGCCGGCGCAAGCCGGAGCGGGAGCAGGCGCCTACTCAGGCCGCCGCTCCGCCTTCCGAAGTACCTGAGACAACCGCCGCCCCCGAGGCGGCCGACCCGCGAGCCGATACGACCTCGAAGCCCAAGCGCCGGCGCGGCACGCGTGGCGGCAAGGGCCGCAAGAAGCCCGGCGCCGCCGTAGCCGAGTCCGGCGAAAAGCCCGAGAGACCCGAGCGACAGCCCGCCCGTTCACAGGCCGAAGAGCGGCGGGCACAGCAGCGCAAGGAGCGAAGCGCCGGAGGCCAGCGCCGCCGTCGCGAGCTGCCGCGCCGCGCGCCGCTGCCGGCCGCGAAGCGCGAGTTGCTCGTCTCGGTCGACGTGAGCGAGCAGCGCGTCGCCGTCCTCGAGGACGGCCGCGTCGCCGAGGTCTACCTCGAGCGCCCGGAGCGGAGGTCGATCGCGGGCAACATCTACCTCGGCACCGTCGACAACGTTCTTCCCGGTATGGAGGCCGCGTTCGTCGAGATCGGGCTCGAGAAGAACGGCTTCCTCTACGTGGACGAGATCGTCCGCCCCGAGCTCGAAGGGCATCGCCACGGAAAGCGGATCCAGGATCTCCTGAGCCGTGGCGAGCAGGTGCTCGTGCAGGCCGTCAAGGATCCCATGAAGTCGAAGGGCGCCCGCCTGACGATGGAGATCTCGCTGCCCGGCCGCTTCGTCGTGTTCGTCCCGAACGGCGAGGGGCTCGGCGTCTCGCGCCGCCTCGAGGACGACGAGCGCGCGCGGCTGAAGGACATCCTCAAGCGCCTCGCCGTGAAGAAGGGCGGCGTGATCGTCCGCACGGCCGCCGAGGGAGCGAGCGCCGAGGACATCGAGCGCGACCTCGTCTTCCTGCAGAAGCTCTGGAAGACGATCTCGACGCAGGCGACGAAGACGAAGGCGCCGGCGCTCATCTACCAGGAGGCCGAGCTGCCGCTCCGCGTCACGCGCGACCTCTTCACGGAGAACTTCGAGCGCGCGTACGTCGACGACGACAAGGCCTTTCGCCGGATCACGGGCTACCTGAAGAAGACCTCGCCGCACATGGTCGATCGGGTCGTCCGCTACAAGGAGAAGGAGCCGCTGCTCGAGCGCGACGGCGTCGACGCCGAGATCCGCTCGACGCTCAGCCGCCGCGTCGATCTTCCCTCGGGCGGCTACCTCGTCTTCGACTACGCCGAGGCGTTCACCGTCATCGACGTGAACACCGGGCGCTTCGTCGGTTCCCGGTCGAAGACGTCGGCGTCGCGGCTCGAGGACACGATCACCAAGAACAACCTCGAGGCGGTCAAGGAGGTCGTGAGGCAGCTTCGCCTGCGTGACATCGGCGGGATCATCGTCATCGACTTCATCGACATGGCGAATCCGAAGAACCGCGAGGCAGTCGAGGACGCACTGCGCACCGAGCTCGAGCGCGACCGCACGAAGACGTACGTCGTCGAGATCTCGCCCCTGGGCCTCGTGGAGATGACCAGGCAGAACGTCACCGAAGGCCCGCGCGAGATCCTCACGCGCAAGTGTCCGATCTGCGCCGGCGACGGCGTCGTCATCTCCGAGCAGTCGGCCGCCATCGATCTCGAGCGCCGGCTTCGTGCGCTGGCGCGTGGCTCGAGAGTTCAGGCGTTCCGCGTCGAGGTGAATGCGCGGGTCGCGGCGCTCCTCGTCGGGCCGGGCGCGACGCGGCTCCAGGAGATCGAAGCCGCGGCGAGGCGACGCTTCTTCCTCGAGCCGAAGGAGAACGTCCACGTCGATCACTTCGTCGTGCTCCAGCAGGGCAAGGTCGAGACGATCGCGCCGGATGCGCCGTTCGCCGAGGGAGCGACGGTCGAGCTCCAGCCGGTCGAGGTCGGCCTGCACGATTCGCAGGCCGCCGTCGCGAAGCTGGACGGGTACGACGTGGTCATCGCCGGCGCCGCACGGCTGGTCGGCAAGAAGGTGAAGGCGCAGATCGCGCGCATCCAGCCGGGTACGGCGTACGCGACGATGGTGAAGACGGCCAAGGACGGCTGCCAGCCCGATCACCGCGGAGAGCGAGGCGGAGAAGCCGACGCGCAAAACAGCCGTAAAGGCCGAGGCGGAGACCGAGGCGACGCCGAAGCCGGCGCGGAAGCAGCCGTCCCGCCCCGCCGCGGCTCCGGCGGCGGTCGAGTTGATCAACGGCGCGGAGGCCGAGAGCGACGTCGAGGCTGCGGATTCGGAGAACGGCACGGAGGGGCGGGCAGACGGCGCGGCGACGCCGCGCAAGAAGACCAGGCGCGGTTCGCGCGGGGGTCGCAAGCGCAAGACGCCCACGATCCACGTGCCGGGAGGCGAGCTCGACGGAACGGCCGCGGCCGAAGCGGTTGCGGAGCCCGCTGCTGCCACCGAGGCGGCAGAGCCCGAGCCGGTGGTCGCCGAGGCCGAGCCCGAGAACGGAACAGCAGAGGCAACGTCCGAGAACGGCGCACAGCCTCCGGCGAAGAAGAAGACGCGCCGCGGATCGCGCGGCGGCCGCAACCGCCGCAAGAAGCCGGCCGCCGAGCCGACGGCCGAGGAGGCCGCTGCCGCGGCACCCGCCGAGACAACGGACAGCAGCTAGAATTTCCGCTCCGCGGGTGCCACGAGCCCGCGTTTCGACTGTTATGGCGAACTACGCGATCATCAGCGTCGGCGGAAAGCAGTACGTCGTCAAGGAAGGCGAGCATCTGCTCGTCGACCATCTCGATCGCGACGAAGGCAAGTCGTTCCAGCCGGATGTCCTGTTCCTCGGCGGCGACGGCGGCGGCGAGCTCGCGCCGAGCGCGACCGTCACGGCGCGCATCGTCGGTCACGAGCGCGGGCCGAAGATCCGGATCGGGAAGTACAAGGCGAAGTCCGGCTACAAGCGGCACACCGGGTTCCGGTCGTCGCTGACGCGGATCGAGATCACCGGCATCGGCGCGCGCAAGACGGCCGCGAAGGCCGACGCCGAGCCGGCCGCTCCGGAGGCCGAGGAGGCTCCCGCACCGCCGACGGGACTGCCGGAGGGCTACCCCGACCTGACCGTCGCCGAGATCGCTTCGGCGTCGAAGGAGTGGGACGATGCGACACTTCGGGCGGCTCAGACGTACGAGCAGGAGCACGCGAACCGGAAGGGCGCGCTCGCTGCGATCGCGACCGCCCTGGCTGCAAAGGAAGAGAGCTAATGGCACACAAGAAAGGTCTCGGTTCTTCGAAGAACGGCCGCGACTCGCAGGCCAAGCGCCTCGGCGTCAAGCTGTTCGACGGTCAGACGGTCAAGGCGGGGATGATCGTCGTGCGGCAGCGAGGCACGCGCTTCCGCCCGGGTGAGGGCACGGGCATCGGCCGCGACGACACGATCTTCGCCACGCGCGACGGCCGCGTCGAGTTCCACTCGAGCGGCGAGCGCCGCACGATCTCGATCGTCGACTAGCCCCGGCGTGTTCCACGACCGGGCCCGCATCCACGTGCAGGCGGGGCGCGGCGGCGACGGCGGCCTCTCGTTCCGTCGCGAGAAGCACGTTCCCAAGGGTGGACCGGACGGGGGCGACGGCGGGCCCGGCGGTGACGTCGTCTTCGTCGCCGACGCCGATCTCCGCGACCTTTCGCCCTTCCGTCCCAACCAGCAGATCGAGGCGGGTCGGGGTGGAAGCGGGCGCGGAGCCTTGAAGCACGGCGCCTCCGGCGAGCCCGCCGAGCTGCGCGTGCCCGATCGGGACGCAGGTGCTCGACGAGCAGGAAAACCTCCTCGCGGACCTCGCGCACCCCGGTGCCCGCATCGTGATCGCGCGCGGCGGCGGGCCCGGCCGCGGCAACAAGCGCTTCGCAACGCCGACGAGGCAGGCGCCGCGCTTCGCCGAGACCGGCCTTCCGGGAGAGGAGCTGTGGCTCGAGTTGCGGCTCAAGCTTCTCGCCGACGCGGCACTTGTCGGCTTCCCGAACGCGGGCAAGTCGTCGCTGCTCCGTCGCATCTCGAACGCGAAGCCGAAGGTGGCCGACTACCCGTTCACGACGCTTGCGCCGGTGCTCGGCACTGTGGACTCGCCCGAAGGACGCCAGCTCACCGTTGCCGACGTTCCCGGGTTGATCGAGGGGGCCAGCGAGGGCGTCGGCCTCGGCCACGAGTTCCTCGCGCATCTCGAGCGCGCGCGCCTGCTCGTGCACGTGATCGACGTGACCGAGGACGTCGCGGCGAGCTTTCGCGCGATCGACGGCGAGCTCGCACGGTACGGGGCGGGCCTCGACCTGCTCCCGCAGATCGTCGTCCTGAACAAGGTCGACCTCCTCCCGCCGCCGGCGTTCGAGCTCGACGACGAGCGCATCGCGGGGGTGTTCGGCGTCTCGGCGGCGACGGGGGAGGGGATCCCGGAGTTCCGGCGCGCGCTCTTCCGCCTCGTTCCGCAGCCGGACGACTCGCCGGCCGCCGACTCCGACGAGCTGGCGGATTTCCTCGTCTACCGTCCGCGACCGAGCCGCGAACGAGCCTTTCGCATCTTCCGCACGGATCGCGGCTTCCGCGTGACCGGGACGCCTCCCGACGGCTCCGAGCTCGAGGAGGCGCTTCGCGCCGCCGGTGCGCGGCGCGGCTCCGAGATCGAGGTCGGCGACGAGACGTTCGAGCTCGCGTGACCTGCACGGGCCTTCTCGGCGGGACCTTCGATCCGCCACACCGGGGTCACGTCCTGCTCGCCGAGACGGCGAAACGGCATTTCGAACTCGAGCCGCTGCGCGTGCTCGTCTCCTCCGACCCGCCGCACAAGCAGGTCTCGACGCCGGTGGACGTCCGCCTCGGCCTCGCCCGGCTCGCGTTCCCGAACGAGGAGGTCGTGCGGGACGAGCACCCGTATTCGATCGACACCGTTTCGGGCTACGGAGACGACGCGATCTTCCTCGTCGGTGCTGATCAGTTCGCGAACTTCCTCACCTGGCGCGCGCCGGGCGAGATCCTCGAGCACGTGCGGCTCGGCGTCGCCACGCGCCCCGGGTATCCGCGCGAGGCGCTCGAGCGCGTGCTCGCACAGCTCGAGCGCCCGGAGCGCGTGGAGTTCTTCGATCTGGAGCCCGTGCCGATCTCGTCGAGCGAGATTCGCGAGCGGCTCCGCGAGGGTCTGCCCGATCGAGGGCCTCGTGCCGGAGGCGTCGCCGTCGAGATCGCTCGGCTGGGGTTGTACCGCGGCCGGCTCGGGGTAAGCTGAACGCGCTTGAGCTCTCTCGAACAGGCCCGCCGGATCGCCGGCATCGCCCAGGACAAGCTGGCGGAAGACGTCGTGATCCTCGACATGCGGCCGGTCTGCATCTACACCGACTTCTTCGTCGTCTGCTCCGGCCGGAACCCACGCCAGGTGAAGTCGATCTGGGACGAGGTGCGCGACCGGCTGAAGCGGGAGGATCGGACGCTGCCGCGGGCTGCCGACGGCGAGCGCGAGTCGACGTGGATCGTCGGCGACTACCTCGACGTCGTGCTCCACGTCTTCACGCCGGAGCTCCGCGCGTACTACCGGCTCGAGGATCTCTGGGGCGACGTCCCGAGCATCGAGCTCGAAGCCGCCTCGGCCTAGCGGCCGAAACGGCCATGACAGGGGTCTGACCCCGGCCATGGCGCGATCGGCCGGGCGAGGGATCTCGAATTGGAGGCTAGACTGGAGCTTCTGGGGCCGTAGCTCAGCTGGGAGAGCGTTTGGCTGGCAGCCAAAAGGTCACGGGTTCGAGCCCCGTCGGCTCCACCTAAAGAAAGCCGCCCCGTAGGGCGGCTTTCGTCGTTCTAGGCGGCGCTGGCCAGGTCGTCGCTCTCGACGACGCCCTCCAGCTCGTGCTCGAGCCGGTCGAGCGCGTCGCGCTCGAGCTGGCGTACGCGCTCGCGCGTGAGACCGAGCTCGGCGCCGATCTTCTCGAGCGAGGTCGTCTCGCCGGCGAAGCCGTAGCGGAGCTCGACGATCCGCCGCTGCCGCTCGGGCAGCCGCGACAGCGCCCGCTGCACCGTCTGGCGGCGCAGCGCCTCGGCCGCGTCCTCCGACGGATCGCCCGCGGTCGGATCGCTGAAGAGATCGCCCAGCTCGCCGTCACCGTCGGAGCCGACGCTCGCGTTCAGCGAGACCGGCGCCTCCGCGGCGTCCAGCGCCTCGTCGACGTGGAGGAGGGACAGGCCGGTCGCGGCAGCCAGCTCCTCGCGGGTCGGCTCGTGACCGAGCTTCGCCTGAAGCTGGCCGGCCGCGCGAGACAGCTTGATGCGCCGCTCGTTGACGTGCACCGGAACGCGGATCGTCGAAGACTGGTTCGCGATCGCGCGCTGGCAGGCCTGGCGGATCCACCATGTGGCGTACGTGGAGAACTTGAAGCCGCGACGCCAGTCGAACTTCTCGACGGCGCGGTTCAGGCCGATCACGCCCTCCTGGATCAGATCGCCCAGGGGCAGGTCGCGGCCCTGGTAGCGCTTCGCGATCGAGACCACGAGGCGGAGGTTCGAGTTGATCATCAGCTCCTTCGCTGCCTGATCGCCGCGCTCGATGCGCTTCGCGAGGGCGACCTCGTCCGCCGCAGTCAGCAGGCGGTACTTGCCGGCCTCGTTCATGAACAGGGTCAGCGAATCGGTGGAGCCGGGGAGGACGAACGTCTCCTCGGCCTCGGGCCGGTCGGCTTCGGGCGTCACGATCGCGATGTCGCGGGAGGCAAGCTCCGCGCGCAGCGCCGTCAGGTCCTCGTCCTCGAGCTCGTGCTCGACGGCGAGTGCCTCCAGCGCCGACTCTTCGATCGTGCCCCGCTCCTCGGCGTCATCCAATAGGTTTTCGATCACAGCAGGAAACATCGTGGTGCTCAGCTCCGTTCACTCCTTCGGGTAGGGATCCGTCCCGCGCACGCCCCGTGCGGCGCAGTACGCATCGCTAGTTGAAACGCCCGAGTCGGACCTCGTATTCCGGCTGTTTGTGGCCATTCGGCCACGTCCGAAACAGGCTGTACGGTCCGGCCCCGTGCGTCTGATCGTCGCTCGCTGCCGCGTACGTTATACAGGTCGGCTGAACGCTGTGCTACCCGAGTCCACGCGCCTGCTGATGCTGAAGGCCGACGGATCGGTCCTCGTCCACGCAGATGCGGGCGGATACAAGCCTCTGAACTGGATGACGCCGCCGACGGTGCTCGAGGACGAGGGAGACACGCTGGTCGTCCGCAAGCGGGCGGGAAAGAGCGAAGATCGGCTCGAAATAACGCTTCTCGAGGTGCTGAGCGATGTCGAGCACGACATGGGCGAGGCCGCTGGGCTCGAGAAGGACGGCGTCGAGCGGGACCTTCAGGAGCTCCTGGCCGACCGGCCGGAGACGCTGGCGGACGGGCTGCGGCTGGTGCGGCGCGAGTGGCCGACCGATATCGGCCCCGTCGACCTGATGTGCCGCGACGCCGACGATTCCTGGGTTGCGGTGGAGATCAAGCGGGTCGGGACGATCGAGGCCGTCGAGCAGCTCTGCCGCTACCTCGAGCGGATCCGGCTCGATCCTGCCCTGGTCGACACGCGCGGCATCCTGGCGGCGCAGCACTTCAAGCCGCAGGCGCTCGTCCTGGCCGAGGGCCGCGGCATCCCGTGCGCCGAGGTCGATCTCGCGCTTCTGCGCGGGGAGCGGGAGCCCGAGCTCACGCTCTTCGTGTAACACCTGCCGCCGTCGCGAGTCTGAGCGGGGCGCGGAGGAATCGTCCCCCGCGATCTCTCAGAGGAGGAATCATCGTGCGCCGATGGATACTTGCGCTGCTCACGCTGTCCGCCGTCTTGCTTGCCGCCGCGACCGCGGGAGCGGCCGGCAGCGGCCGGCCCGACGGTGCCGTCTACACGCTGACCAACTCACCCGCCGGAAACGCGGTCGCGGTCTTCGCGCGCGCCGACGACGGCACGCTGACGCCGAACGGCACGTTCCCGACGGGAGGACTCGGGACGGGAGCCAACCTCGGCTCGCAGGGCGCGGTCATTCTGGGCGAAAACCGGAACGAGCTCTTCGCGGTCAACGCCGGCAGCAACTCGATCTCGTACTTCAAGGTGACGCACGACGGGCTGGAGTGGCAGGCAACCGTGCCGTCGAACGGCACCACGCCGATCAGCCTCACGCTTCACGACCACGTGCTGTACGTGCTGAACGCCGGCGGGACTCCGAACATCACGGGCTTCACGGTGAAGGGCGACGACGTGGCGCCGCTGGCCGGCTCGACGCGCCCTCTCGGCGCCGGAACCGGCGGTCCGGCCGAGGTCGCGTTCTCGCCGAACGGCAAGGTCCTCGCGGTGACGGAGAAGGCCTCGCACACGATCGACACGTTCGTCGTCGAGCGCGGCATCGCCGGCCCGCCCAGCACCGGGCCGTCGGCCGGGCCGACGCCGTTCGGGTTCGACTTCGACAACCGCGGCGACCTGCTCGTGTCCGAAGCGTCCGGCGGCGCATCGTCGTACGCCGTCGCGAAGGACGGCTCGATCTCACCGATCAGCCCGGCCGTGGCGACGCACCAGGGTGCTCCCTGCTGGCTCGTCACGAGCAAGGACGGCCGCTACGCGTACACGGCGAACGCCGGCAGCGGAACGGTCTCCGGCTTCTCCGTCGGCCCCGACGGCACCCTGACGCTGCTCGACCCGAGCGGGGTCACCGGCAACCTCGGCGCCGGCAGCCATCCGCTGGACGAGTCCGTCAGCAAGAACGGACGCTTCCTCTACGTGCTCGTCGACGGGCTTCACCAGGTCGGCGCGTTCCGGATCGCCGCCGACGGCAGCCTCACCTCTCTCGGTGCGGCCGGCGGACTGCCGGCAGGCGCGGTCGGCCTCGCGGCCGACTGACGACTCCGGGTCGAGCGGGAGGCCGCGAAGGCGGCCTCCCGCCTACCGGTAGCGGTAGACGATGCGGCCGCGGTTCAGGTCGTACGCCGAGAGCTCGACCTTGATCTTGTCGCCGGGCAGGATGCGGATGCGGTGGCGCCGCATCTTTCCCGCGGTATAGCCGAGCGTCTCGTGTCCGTTCTCGAGCGCGATGCGATACATGCCGTTGCGGAAGGCCTCCATCACTTCGCCCTCGAGCTCGATCTTCTCTTCTTTCCCTTCAGCCATTCCTCTCCCTTGATGACGTTCCGCCCGCGCACGCGGCGCGGGCGGAATCGTCGGTCTTCGTCCTACGCTGCGACGCTCACGTTCGTCGCCTCGGGGCCCTTCTCGCCCTCGCGGGACTCGAATTCGACCTTCGCCCCTTCGGCGAGCGTCTTGAAGCCATTGCCTGCGATCTGCGAATGGTGAACGAACAGATCCTTGCCGCCGTCCTCGGGTGTGATGAACCCGTAACCCTTCGCGTCGCTGAACCACTTAACGGTTCCAGTTGCCATAAAAAAACACCTCCCCTGCCAGTTCACGAACGGGTAGGGGAGTGCTCGGCACTACCGGTACTCGCTCTCGTGTTACGTCGGCTGAGTGTAGCGAGCGAAACCCGCCGCTGCCCTCACGCAGCGGAGCGGAGCGCCTCGATCTCGCGGTTCACCGCGAGCCGCTGGAGCGCCTGTGCCTCGATCTGACGAACGCGCTCGCGCGTCAGTCCGAGCCGCCGTCCGATCTCGTCGAGCGACTTCGGCTCCTGGTCGCTCGTCCATCCCGTAACGGAGGCGCACGACGTGCTGCTCACGCTCGGGCAGATTCTCCACGGCGCGACGGAGCGTCTCCTCGGTGAGGCCGACGTGGATCTCCTCCTCGAAGTCGTGCTCGGTGGTGGCGACGATGTCGCCGAGCGACGACTCGCTCTCGTCGCCGAGAGACTTGTCGAGGCTCGTCACGGCGCGCGCCGCCTTCCGTACCTCACGCACTTGCTTCACCGGAAGCTTCGCGCGCTTCGCAAGCTCCTCGTCGGTCGGCTGGTGCTCGAGCTCCGCGACCAGCTCGCGTTCGGCACGCGCGATCTTCGTCTCGCGCTCGAGGATGTGAACGGGAATGCGAATCGTGCGCGACTTGTTCGCGACCCCACGCTGCACCGCCTGCCGGATCCACCAGGTCGCGTAGGTGGAGAACTTGTAGCCGCGCCGCCAGTCGAACTTCTCGACTGCGCGGATGAGGCCGATGATCCCCTCCTGGATCAGGTCGAGCAGCGAGAGCCCGTGTCCCTGATACCGCTTGGCGATCGAGACGACGAGGCGGAGGTTCGAATTGATCATCAGATCCTTCGCCTCCTTGTCACCCCGTTCGATCCGCTTCGCGAGCGCGACCTCCTCGTCGGCGGTGAGGAGCTTGTAGCGGCCGGCCTCGTTGAGGAAGAGCTGCAGTGCGTCGGTGGTCGCATGGACGAGGTCGCCGTTCACGTACGTCGCTGCCGGCGCGTCCTCCCTGCAACAGTCGTCGGTGATCTCCAGCCCGCGCTCCTCGATCTCCTGGTAGAGCGCCGACACCTGGTCGTCGTCGAGCTCGTGCTCCTGCGTCAGGCGCTCGAGCTCCGACATACAGATGCAGCCCTCTTCCTCGCTGTGGGCCAGGAGGCTCACGATCACGTCCCGCGTCACCCGCATCGGGTTCCCATTCTCCCGCGGTCCTAACCTGGGAAATCGTTAGGACTTTCGGCGGCTCTCCGTCTAGAATCTTCCGCCATGTCGGGGGATTGGTGGGTGTTCGTTTTCCTGATGGTGGTCATGAAGGCGCCGATCGCGTATCTGGCGGGCGTCGTCTGGTACGCCTGCAAGGCGCCGGATCCGCCCGAGCCCGCCGTGAAACTGGCCGAGGCGCAGGAGCCGGGGCCTCCCAGCTGCCCGTGGCGGCCGCAGCGCCGTCGTCCCGGCGGCCCGCGGAGCCCGCATGGACCGACCGCCGCGTCACCCGTGCAGCACGGACGTGGCACGCGTAACCTAGGCGCCGGTGAGCACCGAGGCCTCCTCTTCTTCCGCGCGCCCGGCCGAGCTCGTCGCCGGCTTCCTGTCGGTGATCTCCATTGCCGCCAGCATCGTCGGGCTCGTCTGGTACCCGATGCGGTTCACCCCCTTCGCGGTGCTGCTCGCGCTGATCGCCGTCAGCGATGTCGCCGAAGAACGCGCGCCTGCCGCTGGCGGCGGTCGCGGTCGGAGCGATCTGCTTCGTCGTTGGACTGACGATCGCGGTCGCCACCGACAATCCGATCTACTGACGCCGCGGCGCTTGCTACAACTGACTCGTGCCTCATCACGTCGATGCGCTGAACGCGGGGTTCGCGGGTCAGCTGCTCGAGCAGTACCTCGAGAACCCTGACTCCGTTCCCGCGGAGTGGCGCTCCGTCTTCGAGAACGGCGACGGCGCCGAGTTGCTCGCGACGCAGCCGGGCCTGGTCCGCCTCCTCGAAACGCGAGGCGGAAACGGCGCGGCGACACTTCCACGTGACGAAGTGCCACAAGGTGCCGCCGTCGCTGCGGCCGAGCCGGACGAGGAGCTGCTCGGCGGAGTCGCGGCGGCGATGGCGCTCGTCAAGGCGTACCGGACGCACGGCCACCTGGCAGCGCGACTCGACCCGCTCGGGTCCGAGCCGCCCGGCGACCCCTCGCTCGAGGCCGACACCCTGATCCCGCAGCTCACGCCCGAGCTGCAGGCGCGTATTCCGGCGCGGCTCCTGCGCACGTACGTCGAGGGCGAGACGCTCGTCGAGGCGCTGCCGCGCCTGAACGAGACCTACTGCGGGACGATCGCGTACGAGATCGAGCACATCTCCGACCACGAGGAGCGCGTCTGGCTGCGCGAGGCGATCGAGTCCGGCCGCTACCGCGCACCGCTCGGCGAGGACGAGAAGCGTGCGCTGCTCGCGCGGCTGACGGAGGTGGAGGGACTCGAGACGTACCTCCGCAAGGGATTTCTCGGGCAGAAGCAGTTCTCGATCGAGGGCGTGGACGTGCTCGTCCCGATGCTCGACGAGGCGATCCGCCTCGCCGCCGAGGCCGGCGGCCACGAGGTCGTGATGGGGATGGCTCACCGCGGTCGGCTCAACGTGCTCGCGCACGTGATCGGTCGGCCGTACGAGACGATCCTGCGCGAGTTCGAGGGCGAGCGCCTGCTCGAGGCAGTGGCCACCGAGGCGGAGGGCGGGAGCGGCGACGTCAAGTACCACCTCGGCGCGCAGGGACGCCGGTCGACGCCCGGCGGCGAGATCAACGTCGCGCTCGCGGCGAACCCGAGCCACCTCGAGGCGGTCAACCCCGTCGTCGAAGGCCGCACACGCGCCGACCAGACCGACCGCTCGACGCGCGAGGGGCTCCACGACCCGTCGGTCGCGCTGCCGATCCTCATCCACGGGGACGCCGCCTTCCCGGCGCAGGGCGTCGTGGCCGAGACGCTCAACCTGTCGTACCTCGACGGCTACGCGACCGGTGGGACGCTGCACCTGATCACGAACAACCAGGTCGGGTTCACGACGGAGCCGGAGGAAGGACGGTCGACCCGCTACTCGAGCGACCTCGCGAAGGGCTTCGACGCTCCGATCATCCACGTGAACGCCGACGATCCCGAGGCCGCCATCTCGGCGATCCGGCTCGCGCTCGCCTTCCGCCGCCGCTTCTGCAACGACGTCGTGATCGACCTCGTCGGCTACCGGCGCCACGGGCACAACGAGCAGGACGAGCCGGCCTACACACAGCCCCTGATGGCGAAGCGGATCGCGGGTCACCCGCCCGTGCGTGGGCAGTTCGCGCAGCGGCTCCAGGAAGAGGGCGTCGTCTCCGAGGAAGAGTCGGAGGGCCTCGTCCAGCAGATGCAGACGGTGATGCGCGCTGCGCACGAGCGGCTGAAGGAGTCGTTCGGCGCGTCGTCCACGCCGGCGAAGCCGGCGGACGATCGCGTGCCGGCCGAAGCGGCGGGAGAGGTCGTCACCGCGGTCGCCGCCGACCGCCTGCGCGCGCTGAACGAGCAGCTGCTCGAGGTGCCGGAGGGCTTCACGGTCCACCCGAAGCTTCTGCGCCAGCTCGAGCGGCGCCGGGAGACGATCGACGCAGGCGGCATCGACTGGGGGCAAGCCGAGGGGCTCGCCTTCGCGTCGCTGCTCGTCGAGGGGATTCCGGTGCGACTGACCGGTCAGGACACCGAGCGCGGGACGTTCTCGCACCGGCACCTCGTCCTCCACGACGCCGTGAACGGGCAGCGCTGGACGCCGATCCAGCGGCTTGCCGACGCGACCGCGTCGTTCGAGGTCTTCAACTCGCCGCTCTCGGAATATGCGTGCGTCGGCTTCGAGTACGGCTACTCCGTCGCGTCGCGGGACGCGCTCGTGCTGTGGGAGGCGCAGTTCGGCGACTTCGTCAACGGCGCTCAGGTCGTGATCGACCAGTTCGTCGTGAGCGGCCTGTCGAAGTGGAAGGAAACGTCGCGGCTGACGCTCTTGCTGCCGCACGGCTACGAGGGCAACGGGCCCGAGCACTCGAGCGCGCGCGCGGAGCGGTTCCTCCAGCTCGCGGCGCAGTCGAACATCAGGATCGCCAACTGCACGACGGCGGCGCAGTACTTCCACCTGTTGCGCCGGCAGGCGCTGATCCCGGCGGCGCGGCCGCTCGATCGTGCTCACACCGAAGGGCCTGCTGCGGCTGAAGGGCGCGTCGTCGACTCTCGCGGAGCTGAGCGAGGGGTCGTTCCGGCCGGTGCTCGACGATCCCGATCCGCGTCGTGACGAGGTCACGAGGCTCGTCCTCTGCGCGGGGAAGGTCTACTACGACATCGTCGGCCACGAGGCGTTCGCCCGCGCAAACGAGGTGGCGGTGGCGAGGCTCGAGCAGCTGTACCCGTTCCCCGTCGGGCAGGCGGCCGAGCTCCTCCGCGGCTATCCGAACCTCCGCGAGGTCGTCTGGGCGCAGGAGGAGCCGCAGAACATGGGTCCGTGGCGCGCGATCCGGCATCGCCTGGAGGAGGCCGCGGCCGGCGTACCGCTCCGCTACGTCGGGCGTCCGTGGCGCGCGTCGACGTCGGAGGGCTACCCGACCGCGCACGCGCGCGAGCAGGACCGGATCGTCCGCAAGGCGCTCGACTAGAGGCTTATTACGGCTTCGGCCTGGCGCGCCGGGCGCTCGCGCTCTTGGCGACGGCCCGCGCGACCGTCGGGCCGTGCTTCCGCGTGAGGCGCATGAGCTGTCGCCGCTGAGCGGGCGACAAGCGCGTCCAGAGGTCGAACGCCGTCAGCGCGATACCGACGGGGCCGACGCCGCGGGGGAGACGTCCGATCTTCGCCATCGCCCCCATTGTTGCCGATGGAGACCACTTTCGGCGGAGGTTTCCCGTCCGTGTGACGCGCTAGCGTCAAGTGCGTAATGCTCGTCAAAAGGGGCTAAACTCCCGCGCTTACGCGGCCCCGAAGCAGGAGGAGAGCTTATGTCGGTTGAAACCAATTCGTTTTTCGCGCAGGCAATCCAGCACCATCTCGAGCTGAAACAGCAGAACGCGACGCTCGACCGGGACATGCCTCTGGACGTCTACAAGTCCGACGATCCGTTCGAGAACCACCCGCTTTTCAAGACCGAGGAACAGGCCCGACTCGAGGAGACGCTCGACGGCAGCGAGCCCGCCGTGGTGGCTCACGTGCACACATTGACGTGGCCCGGCGAGGAGAAGGCGAGAGACGAGAACGGCGGCTCCCCGCACGCCGAGCTCGAGGACAGCCTCTGGGGTCGCGAGTCGCGCGACTTCGACTGGGGCGACTAGTCGCAGCGCGAAGTCCTGCGGACTTCGCGCCGGTTCAAAATCTGCTGTTGGTAGCGCACCGCTTCGGGCGGACGTGGGTGTGCAGCGCGGCAGGGCCGCGCTGCCGGCGACTCGTCGATCAGAGGTAGCCGAGCTCTTCCAGTAGATCGCCCGCTTCTTCCTCGACGTCTTTGACCTGGCCGGCGGACAGCTCGCGTTGCCAGCGTCCCACCGAGCGGTCGAAGGCTCTCGAGAAGGACGCTGCCAGGGGCTCCGGCTCCAGATCGAGGGACGCGGCAAGCGTTTCTGCGACAGCCGACGGATCCTTGACCAGCTCCTCGTAGCGGAGCTCGTGCGTCCGCTCTTTCGCCGTCCGGGCGGCGGTGACGTAGCGGCGCCACGCCCAGGCGGCGCGGCGCGCCTCGCTCGACGCGCGGAACTCGTCTGCGCGCTCGGGCTCGACCCAGAAGCGGACGTGGGCGCCGTACGCGAGGCCGGCATCGTCGCCGCCGGTCCGCTCGGCGGCGAGCCAGCCCCGCTCGAGCAGCGAGCACACGACGTCGCGGCCGTCCCGGACGATGTGCACTGCGCGCGCGGCCGGGTACGCGAGCAGCGCCGCTTCGATCACGAAGCTCGTCTCCGGCGTCTGCTCGACGCCGCGCAGGTGCCCGGCGAGGCCGAGCGTTCGCACCACGTCGAGAGTGCGCCGGAAGCGCTTCGCGGCCTCCGGTGGAGACTCCTTCGCCAGCCCCGGGATCGCCGCCTTGATCGGCTTCACCTCGCCGAGGTCGACGAGGCCCGGCTGCGCGCCGAGCGCGCCGGCGAGGAACGTCGTCCCGGAGCGCGGTGCGCCGACCACGAAGACGAGGCGCGACTCCCGGCGCAGCGAGGGGCGCTTGCGGTTGCGACCGACGAGGCGTGCCGCACTCGTCGCGTAGTTGGATGCCGATCGGAGCGATTCGATGCGGCGACTATGCCGGAAGCAGAGAGGCGGCGACCTCGAGGTCCTTCACGAATCCGGCCAGCTCGCTCTCCCGGCTCTCGGGATCTCCGCGGAGGATCGCCGAGGGATGGATCGTCGCGAGCACGTGCGGCGCCAGATCGGACTCGACCGGCTCTCCACGCTGCTTCGTCACGCGGAAGGTTCGACCGAGGAGCGCCTGCGCGGCGGTCGCGCCGAGGCAGACGAGGACGTCGGGCCGGACGACCTCCAACTCCGAGTCCAGCCACGGGCGGCAGGCTGCGACCTCCGACCAGGTTCGGTTTCGCATGGATCCTCCGCTTGCCGCGCGCCGTCCACTTGAAGTGCTTCACCGCGTTCGTCACGTAGACGCGCGTGCGGTCGATGCCGGCTTCCTCGAGCGCCTGGTCGAGCAGCCGTCCTGCCGGCCCGACGAACGGCCGTCCCTCACGGTCCTCCCGGTCCCCGGGCTGCTCGCCGACGAGCATCAGATCCGCGGCTCGAGGGCCTTCGCCGAACACGGTCTGCGTCCCGACCTTCCAGAGCGGACAGGCGCGGCAGTCGGCGGCTGCCTCCCGAAGCGTCACGAGCGTATCGGGCACGATGCTCGTCCAGTACCCTCGGCTGCCGGGCAGCATTCCCCCGGACGGGGGATTCGGACATGTCCGCGCAGGTGCGATGTTCTACAGGCGACGGTCGGCGCGCCTTTACTGCGGAAGGGACGTAGGTGGATCGATGAGTGGCACCGAGCACGCTGCAAAGAGCGCGACGTCCTCGCGGGTCCGCCTGACGGCGGTCGCGCGGCCCGACGCGCTCGCGCGCGCGGACGCGCTCGTCGAGTCGTATCGCGGGCTGGCCGACGTCTTTCGCGAGGTGCTGTCCGAGCAGAGCCTCGACGCGCTGCTCGAGCGCATCGCGGACACCGTCGGCGCCCTCGTGCCGTACGACGAGCTCGTGATCTACGAGGCGGACGCCGCGCGCCGCAGGCTCGTTCCCGTGCTCGTCCGCAGCAAATGGGCTCAGGAGATCGTGGACGATGAGGCTTCCTTCGGCGTCGGCATCACCGGTTGGGCCGTCGAGAACCGTCGAGCCCGTCCACACGAACGAGGCCCACCTCGACCCGCGCGTTCGCATCGTCCAGGGAACGCCGGTCGATCCCGAGGCGCTCATCGTCGTGCCGCTCATCGCGCGAGGCGAGCTGAAGGGCGCGCTGAACATCTATCGCGTCGGCGACGACGCCCAGTTCGACGCCGACGAGTTCGAGCTCGCGAAGCGCTTCGGCGACGCGGCCGCGCTTGCGCTCGACAACGCCAAGAGCCGCGCCCAGCTCGAGCACCAGGCTCAGACCGACGCGCTGACCGGCCTGCTGAATCACCGCTACTTCCACGAGCGTCTTCGCGCCGAGCTGCAGCGCGCGAGCCGATCGCACCTGCCGCTTGGATTGCTGATGCTCGACATCGACGACTTCAAGCGCGTCAACGACATCCACGGGCACGCAGCCGGAGACGAGGTGCTCGTCAGGCTCGCCGAGTCGCTGCGTGGAAGCGCCCGCGGATCGGACGTCGTCTGCCGGATCGGCGGCGAGGAGTTCGCCGTGATCCTGCCGGAGACGGACGCGAACAGCGCGTCGCAGCTCGCGATCCGGATGCGGCAGCGGATGGCGACGCAGGCAGTCGACGGGCCTCGGAGAGCTAACGGTGTCGATCGGTTTCGCCGAAGGTCCTGCGGACGCGAGCAATCCGCGCGAGCTCGTCGCTTGCGCCGAAGCGGCGATGATGACCGCGAAGGCGTCCGGCAAGAACCGCATCGTCCACTTCGGCGAGGGGAACCACGAGCGTCCCGACGCGGCCGTGACCGCCGGGCGCGACGGCCGCTCGATCGCGCACCTCAATCTGCTGCAGAGCCTCTCGGGAAAGCTCAACCGCCTCAACGACGTCCGCGAGATCGGCCTGACGATCGCGAACGAGCTTCGCTCGCTGATCGACTACCACAACTGCCGTGTGTTCGTGGTCGAGGGAGAGACGATCGTCCCGATCGCGTTCCGCGGCGAGCTCACTGCGCCCGCGAGCCCGTCGATCGACGTGCTGACGGTGACGATCGGCGAGGGCATCACCGGGCACGTGGTGGCGACCGGTCGTCCCATCCTCTCCGGCGACGCCGCCAAATGCGAGTTCGCCGCGCCGATTCCGGGAACGGACGTGATCGACGAGTCGCTGCTCGCGGTGCCGATGCACTTCGGCACGCGCGCCATCGGCGCGATCGTCATCTCGAAGCTCGGCTTCGACCAGTTCGACGGAGACGACCTCCGCCTGCTCGAGGTGCTTGCGGGACAGGCGTCGGTGGCGCTGGAGAACGCGCGTCTCTACGAGGTGCAACGCCGCGAGGCCGAGACCGCGAGGACACTGCTCGAGTTCGCACGCGAGCTCGCAACCGCGCAGGGAGTCGAGGAAGTCCTTTCGCGAACGGTCGAGCAGGCTGCGCACATTCTCGGCGCCGAGCGCACCTCGATCTGGATCGAGGACGCGCCCGGCGGTCGTCTCGTCCCGCGCGCGTTGCACGGGTACGGCGACGTCGAGCCGGTCGATTCGACGGCGCTTGCGCGCGAGCTACCGGCGAGGCTCGGCGGCAACGAGGAGCCGTTCGTCGTCGAGGCAGGCGACGGTGCGTACGCCGTCGCTCCGCTCCTCTTCGACGACGGAAAGCGTGCTTGCCTCGCCGCCCTCGTCGCTCCATCAGAGGCCGGCGCGGCCGAGCTTCCG
This sequence comes from uncultured Actinomycetes bacterium, assembly GCA_963708685.1. Lineage (GTDB taxonomy): Bacteria > Actinomycetota > Thermoleophilia > Gaiellales > Gaiellaceae > DASVFB01. Next base: position 206,012 of record CAVPTP010000002.1, on the reverse strand, counting down.
CTGCGGATGCTCGGCGGCCTCGCGCAGCAGACGAAGCTCGCCGTCGCGAACGCCCGGAGCTTCGACGATCTCGTCGCGACGTTCAATGCGACAGTCCAGTCGCTGACGAGCGCTGTCCGAGGTCACGACCGGGATCTGAGCCCCGGCCACGAGTCTCCGTAGGTCCGCGCACCCCGCCGTCGCGGCGGTAGGGTCCTGCGCGTGGTCGAGGATCGCGTTCGCGCGCTAGCAGAGCTTGCGGTGAAGGTCGGCGCCAACGTCGGCGACGGGCAGTACGTGCTCGTGGTCGGCCTGGTCGAGCACGCGCCGCTCGTGCGCGAGATCGCCGACGTCGCCTACGACAACGGCGCGCGCTACGTCGACGTGTCGTACGTCGACCAGCACGTGCGGCGCGCGATGATCGCGAAGGGCCCGGACGACGTGCTCGAGTGGACGCCGGAGTGGGCGGTCAAGCGACTCGACGACCTCGGCGAGGAAGAGGGCGCGCTGATCTCGATCACCGGCGATCCCGAGCCGCAGCTCATGAGCGACCTCGACCAGGCGCGTGTCGGCAAGGCGCGCCAGGTCAAGTCCGCCGAAGCGCACCTCCGCAACGTCATGCGCCGCCGGATCAACTGGACGATCGTCAGCTACCCGAACGAGGGCTGGGCCGAGACGATCTTCGGCGAGCCCGACGTCGAGCGTCTCTGGAAGGACGTCGAGCGCTCGGTCCGGCTCGACGAGCCCGATCCGGTCGCAGCCTGGAACGAGCACATCGAGCGTCTCGGCGAGCGGTGCCGGTCGCTGAACGAGCACGACTTCGACGCGGTCCGTTTCCACGGTCCCGGCACCGATCTGACGATCGGGCTGAACGCGAAGTCGCTACTGGCGGTCGGCGCAGTCGGAGACGAGCTCGGGCCGGCGGCACGTGCCGAACGTCCCGACCGAAGAAGTCTTCACGACACCGGACTGGCGGCGTGCGGAGGGCACGGTCCGCTCGACGATGCCGCTCGCGCTTCCGGGGAGCATCATCCGCGACCTCGAGCTCACCTTCGAGGGCGGTCGCATCGTCGACGTCAAGGCCTCGGCGGGCGAGGACTACATCCGCGCGCAGGTCGCTGCGGACGAAGGCGCCGCGCGGCTCGGCGAGGTCGCGCTCGTGGACGGCACCTCGCGCGTCGGGCAGATCGGCCACATCTTCTTCAACACGCTCTTCGACGAGAACGCGACGTGTCACGTCGCGTACGGACGCGGGATCCCGTACTGCGTCGAGGGCGCCGAGCAGCTCGATCCGGATGCACAGCAAGAGGCGGGCGTGAACCAGTCGTCGGTGCACACCGACTTCATGATCGGCGGCCCCGAGGTCGCGGTCGACGGGCTGACCGCGGACGGCGAGGCAGTGCCGATCATCCGCGACGACGCCTGGCAGCTCGTCCTAGGCGCTAGCCGATTCGCGCCGCGGTCAGCGCGAACCTGACGAGCGCGCGCGGCAGGCGCTGCGCCTTCGCGATCGTCTCGTCGAGCGCACCGGCGAACCATTCGACGTCGTCCTCGGACAGCGTGAGCGGCGGGATTCCCTTGAGCACGGGGATCTTGTGGCCCGCGACCTGGCTGAGGATGCGGTGCTCCTTGAACAGCGGGCCGATCACGAGCTGCGCGAACAGGCCCGGCTGGACGCGGTCGACGAGCCTGTACGAACGCTGCCCCGACGGCGGCTCGCCGAACTCGATCGCCCACAGCAGTCCGAGGCCTCGAACGTCGCGCACGACGTCGAAGCGCTCGACCAGCGGCCGCGTCAGCGCGAGCAGTTGCTCGCCGAGCCGCGCGCTCCGCTGCGACGAGACGCTGTTCGTCCAGCTCGTGGAGCGTCGCAAGCCCGGCAGCCATTGCGAGCTCGTTCGGCGCGAACGTCGAGCCGTGCGAGAAGGCGTGCTCCATCGAGTCGAACACCGCCTCGTGCACGGCTCTCGACATGAGCAGCGCGCCGACGGGGACGTAGCCGCCCGACAGCGACTTCGCGATCGGCACGAGATCGGGCTCGAGCTCCCAGTGCTCGAAGGCGAAGAGCTTGCCCGTGCGACCGAGGCCCGTCTGCACCTCGTCGACGCAGAAGAGCGTCCCGTAGCGACGACACAGTTCCTGCGCTCCGCGGAGGTAGCCGGGCGGCGGCAGGTTGACGCCCTTCCCCTGCACGGGCTCGACGAGGAAGAGAGCCACGTCCTCGGTGCGGAGACTGCGCTCGAGCGCGTCGAGGTCGCCGAACGGCACTTGCTCGAATCCTGCGAGCAGCGGTCCGAACCGCTCCGTCACCTCGCCGTCGCCGTTCGCGGAGAGCGAGCCGAGCGTGAGCCCGTGGAAGCCCTCCTGCGCGGAGAGGACACGGCTTCGTCCGGTGGCCGCGCGGCCGAGCTTCAGCGCCGCCTCGACGGCCTCGGTGCCGGAGCTCGTGAAGAGCACGCGCTCGAGGCGGGCGGGCGTACGGCGGAGGAGCTCCTGCGCGAGGAGCGGCGGGAGCGGCGAAGCGCCGAGCTGAACCGAGCCGGGCAGGTCGAGCTCGAGCGCCTCGACGAGCGCGGCGCGGACGCGCGGGTTGTTGCGTCCGACGTTGAACATCCCGAAGCCGCCGAGCATGTCGAGGTACTTCTCGCCGCGGGAATCCCACAGGTAGGCGCCCTCGGCGCGCGACCACTCGCGGTCGAAGCCGATCGTCTTGAGGACGCGCGAGAACTGCGGGTTGATCGTGCGTCCCCACAGGTCGACGTCGGTGCGATCCCGCGCCGCGAGCAGCTCGGCGAGGCTGAAGCCGGGCACGCGTTGACTCTAGGAGTAGTTCCACGGCCGAGGTGGCGGCTCGGCGGTAGGGACCGGCAGCAGTCAGGTCGAAGTCGGCGGTGCCTATTCGCGCCGTCGACCCAAGGGGGCCACGATGCTCGCCGACCTCGACCTGTTGCTGATTGCGGTGTTCTGCACCGCTGACGATCTCCTGCCCGAGCCGGCGAAGAACGCCAGGCGGATCCTGACCGACGCGGAGGTCGTCACGCTCTGCGTCGCGCAGGCGATCATGGGGATCACCTCCGACGCGCGCTTCCTCAAGACCGCGCGCAAGCAGCTCGCGCACCTGTTCCCGCTGCTGCCGAACCGGCCGGGCTATCTGAAGCGCCGGCAGCGGCTGAGCGACACGATCGAGTGCGCTGATCGGCGTGTTCGCGAGCGACAGCCCCGGCTTCCACGACGACCTGGTGCTGGTCGACTCGACCCCGGTCGAGTGCGCCCGCAGCGTCGAGACGACCCGGCGCAGCCAGCTCGCCGACGCCGCCGACTACGGCTACTGCGCCAGCCACAGCCGCTACTTCTGGGGCTTCCGCCTGCACGGCCTGTTCGCGCTCGACGGCACCCCGCGCGCGCTGCTGCTCGACCTCGCCCAAGACGCCCGAACGCGAGGTCTGCCTCAGCCTGCTCGCAACGCTGCCAGCGCGCCGGGCACCTGTTCGTGATCGGCGACAAGGGCTACGCCGGCCGCGAGTTCGAACGCCGCGCCGCCGAGCTCGACGCCACGATCGTCCGGCCCCGCCGCAAAGACGAACCCGCCGGCGGGCCCCACCTCGCGCCGATCCGGCAACGGATCGAATCGATCTTCCAGACCTGCAAAGACCTGCTCACCCTCGAACGCCACGGCGCCCGCACCCTGCACGGCCTCGGCACCCGCATCCGAACGCGCTTCCTCGCCCTCGCCGCCGCGATCAGCCTCAACCACCGCCTCGGCCGCCCACCACGCGCGCTCGCCGACTACACCGCCTGAACCCGTGGAACTACTCATCTAGACACGCACATCGATCGCGACCACCCGTTGCCGCAGCCGCGCGCGGGCTAACCGGCGCGGCCGCGCGCAGCCCAGGCCCGAGCTTCGAGGACGAACGGCGCTGAAGGAAGCCGCTCGCGGCAGAGGTCGCGAAGCTGCACCCGGCGCGTCTCGTCGAGACCGGCGACGTACGCGCCGGCCGGGCCGACGCCGAGCGTGAAGGGCTCCCACCAGTCCTCGAAGCTCTGATGCTCGACGCGAATCGTGAGCGCGGTCTCCTCGATCTCGCGTAGTCCCGCGGACTCGAACAGCTCGGCGAGGTGGCCCTCGCGCGCGCCCGCAAGCTGCGACTCGTCGTCGCACGCTGGGATCGAGCTCGCGCGCAGCATCCCAGTACGGGCTCAGCGGCCCGCGACCGCCGAAGTGATCCCAGACACTCGCCGCCACGACGCCGCCGTTGCGTGTCACGCGCGCCATCTCGCGAAGCCCGGCGATCGGGTCGGCCATGAAGTGGACGACGAGTTGCGCCAGCGTGATGTCGAACGCCTCGTCCTCGAACGGCAGATCTTCGGCCGCGGCGCGTTGCACGCTCACACCGGGGTGCCGCTCCTGCGCGGCCGCGACGAACGGCTCGGACGGGTCGACGGCCGACACGGCTTCCGGTCCCAGGCGCCGCACCAGCTCGGAGGTCAGCGCGCCGGGCCCGCAGCCGACGTCGAGCGCCCGCTGGCCGGGGCTCACCGCCGCGAAGTCGGCCAGCGTGGGCGCGAGCGGCACCGAGTACCTGCCCATGAAGCGGTCGTACGCGTCGGCCCCGCGAAAGAAGCTCACGCGTGGAATCTATGCGCTCATGCTCGGCCGTCGCGCGGCCGATGACACTCACATGAGAGCCGCGCCAGGTCGTGTCCGCCTCCTCGGCTCGTTCGCCTTTGCCCTCGTGACGATCGGCGCGACCGTGCTGCTCGGGAGGCGGTTCACGCACACGAGCTGGCCGCTGCAGCACGCGCATCTCGGTCTCGTCGCCGCCGCGGTCGCGCTCTACTTCATGAGCTTCGTCTTTCGCGCGCTCGGCTGGCAGAAGCTCTTTCCCGCCGCCTCGCGTCCCGATCGCGCCCGGTGCCTCGCTGCCTGCGGCGCGTCCGCGGCGAGCGGCGCCGTTCTGCCCTTCCGGCTCGACTACCTGGTGAAGATCGGCACGCTGCGCAGGATGCGCGGCGTCAAGCTCGGGCTCGAGGCGATCGCTCTGTCGATCATCTCGCTCGGCCTCGTGGACGCGATCGCGTTCCTCCCGCTGTCGATCTCGGCGACCGCGACGACCTCCTCCAGCTTCCGCTTCCCGCTGACTCTCGTCGTGCTCTTCGGGCTCGGCGCGTGCGGCCTGCTCGTCGGCGGCTCGCACCTCGGGCGCGTGCCGTTCGTCGCGCGACGCGAGCGACTCGCGAAGCTCGTGGCCCGCGTGGCCGACCGCCCCAGGGGATCGACGCGCGAGCAGATCGTCGCCTGGTTCTTTCTGTGCGGCTGCTGGACGTCGCGCGCGCTCGGGAGCACGCTGCTGCTCGCCGCGCTCGGCGTCGGCTTCTCTCCGACGCTGGCACTCGTCGTCCTCTGTCTCGCCGCCGCCGCCGCGCTCCTCCCGATCGCCTCCGGCGGCGCGATCGCCAACGTCAGCGCGACCGCTGCGGTGCTGCTCGCGCTCGGCGTGCACAAGGAGCAGGCGATCAACTTCGGCATGGCGTCGGGCCTGCTGCTGTGCGGCTCCGCCGCCGCCGCTGCGCTCATCGGCGTGGCGACCTCGGTCGTCTGTGGACGTCGCGCGCAGATGCTTGCCCGCGCTGCTGCCTAGACATCCTGCGTAGCAACGGGAGGCGCCCCGCCGGAACGACGGGGCGCCGTGGACGAGACGATTCCTACGGTGCGGGAAGCGGATCGGCGTTCGCGGAGTTGAACGCCTGCACGCCGGCCTCGTTGTCGCCGTCGAACGGGGTGATCGGACTGTTGACGCCGAGGCAGAAGTCGTCGGCAGTGTGGTCTGCGAACCAGACGCCGATGCGGTTCAGGTCGACGCGCTGCCGGACGCCGTTGACGACCGTCGACGAGAACGCCTCCTGGACGATCAGCCTCAGGCTCTGATGGGCGGTCCCCTCGTTGTCCGTGCTGAAGTCGCCGATGTACTCCGCCGCTCCGAACGGCGCACCCGCCTGCTGGAGCAGGAACACGGCGAAGTCGGTGTTCGAGGGCAGGCCGCGGGCTGCGAGCTCGAGCCGGTCGAAGCCGTGCTTCTCGGTCGTGAGCCCCACCTTCACGCCCAGCTGCGCGTTGGGCATGCAGGCCGCCAGTTGTGCCGACGACGGCGTGAGGTCGACTTGCTGCACGTCGTCGGCCTGCTTCACGTTGTGCGCGCGGACGAGCGATTCGCTCGTTCCGCGGGTGGCGCCGAACGCTGCCGCCGTCATCGTCGCCACGACGGTCACGACCGCGGCTGCGACCAGAAGATGCTTGTACCGATGCATGTCTATGTCCTCCCTGCGTGGTTGGTTGCCGTGTCAAGGAAGGACTCCGCGGTGTCGCCGGTATTCCCGCGGGCGGCTGGAACCGTCGTTTTTGGCGCAGGCGCACTACTGCAACGGGATAACCGCACGGATCCCACGCGCGGGCTCAAACGGCGCTACTCTCGATAGTGCCTCTGCGAGCCCTTGTGCAGGCGTGGCCAAGACCCGCCCACCGGCTCAACTCCTCGTCGCGGCCGGCTAGACCCTGCGACGCGAACTGACGGGAGCACCAGATGGCGGATCTGCCACAGACCGACGATGCTTGGCGTGAGCGCGCCTTGCAGCTTCAGGGGGCGCTCGACTCTCGCGTCGTCATCGAGCAGGCAAAGGGGATGCTGCGCGAGCGGATCGGGTTGTCGATCGACGCTGCGTTCGAGTTGCTGCGGGCGGCGGCGCGCTCGGACCGGCGAAAGCTCCACTCCGTGGCGCAGGAAGTGGTTGGCTCTTTCGCGACACCGGAATCGGTGATCCGCGTGATCGGCAACCACCCCGAGATCTTCAAGGTGATGTCTCGCGAGGAGCGGATCCTCCAAACGGAGGAGCTCTTCCGAAGCGTCAACGAGGTGATCGCACGCAAGCGCGCCTCGAACGGGGCGTCGTTCCTCTGCGAGTGCGCGAACCCGTTTTGCAACGTCACCTTCGAGATGAGCGCGGCCGACCTCCGGACGCTCCACTCGCGCTCGGGCCACTACGCGATCCTGCCCGGTCACGACATCCCGGAGCTCGAAGACATCGTTCACCATCAGAACGGCTACATGATCGTCAGGAAGCGCACCGACCCCCGGTAACGCGGCCGTGTTTGCGCGCGTGAGCCGGGGACACGCCGTCGGCAAGGCCAAGGATGATTGGGTGGAGGCGAGAGACCGAGACCCCGTCCTCGGCCTCATCTTCACCTTGCCGCTCGGCGCTACAGGATGGGATTGCCGCCTGTGACCGGGTATTCGCCGCCGGACATGTAGCTCGCTTCGTCGGACGCGAGCAACACGTAGAGCGGCGCGAGCTCGGCAGGCTGGCCCGGTCGGCCGAGTGGAACCTGCTTGCCGAACTCGGCGACCTGGTCGGCGGGAATCGTCGCCGGGATGAGCGGTGTCCAGATCGGGCCTGGCAGCACCGAGTTGACGCGGATGCCGCGCTCGGCGAGCAGCTGCGCCAGCCCCGCGGTGAAGTTGACGATCGCCCCCTTCGTGGCCGCGTACGGAAGGAGCGTCGGCTTCGGCTGGTCCACGTTCACGGAGGCGGTGTTGATGATCGAAGCTCCGCGCTGCATGCGAGGAACTGCGGCCTTGCAGAGGTGGAACATCGCGGTGATGTTGACCTGGAAGTGCCGATCCCACTCGTCGTCGGGGATGTCCTCGAGCGCCGAGTACGTCCGCTGGAACGCCGCGTTGTTGACGAGCACGTCGATGCGCTCGAACTCGTCCGCTGCGTCGGCGATCACTCCGCGACAATGCTCCGGATCCGCGAGATCCCCCGGCACGAGCACGGCCTGGCGCCCCGCCTCCTCGACCCACCGCGCAGTCTCGCGCGCGTCTTCGTGCTCGTTGAGGTACGAGATCAGAACGTCCGCGCCCTCGCGCGCGAAAGCGATCGCGACCGCGCGGCCGATGCCGCTGTCGCCGCCCGTGATGATCGTCTTCTTGCCCGTCAGACGGCCGTGGCCGACGTAGCTCTGTTCGCCGTGATCCGGCGTCGGCTCCATCAACGCCGTCACTCCCGGCGGCTGCTGCTGCTGCTCAGGAACCCCGTCCGCCATGCGCTCCCCTCCTCTCGGTGCAACGCGTCCTCGCGCGTCGTCGCTTGCTGCTGCCCGAGCGGTACCCGCTGAAACGCCGGGCTCAAGGCGGGTGACGTGAGAGGGTGAACCGGCGATGAAGCGCGACGACGAGCGCACCCGGAGATCCGCGTACGGGGAGGCTTCGCCGTTTCGGCGGGCGAAGCGGGAGCCGCTCCTCTACCGGACGATCCCGGTCGCGCAGGAGGTGCCGCGCTACCGCTTCGGAAGCGCCGGCCGCGACCTGCTCGCCGGAATCACCGTGACCGCGCTCGCGCTGCCCTCGGCGATGGCCTACGGCGAGCTGGCCGGGCTCTCGCCGGTGAACGGCATCTACGCGCTGCTCGCGCCCACGCTCGCCTACGTGCTGCTCGGCTCGGCGCGCCGGCTCGTGATCGGCCCGGAGGGCTCGGTCTCGACGCTCGTCGCCGCGTCGGTGCTGGGGCTCGCGGTCGCCGGCTCGGACGCGGCGGTCGAAGCGGCCGGCGCGCTCGCGCTGCTCGTCGCCGCCTGCTTCCTGCTCGCGTACCTGCTACGGCTCGGCTGGATCGCCGACTACCTCTCCCGGCCGGTGCTGGTCGGCTACCTGCACGGGGTGGCGATCGTCCTGGTCATCTCCCAGCTGGGCAAGCTGCTCGGCCTCCAGATCGCGGCGACCGAGCCGCTGCAGCGCCTGGCCGAGGTGGTCCGCGAGCTCGGCGACGTCAGCGGAGCCACCGTCGCTCCTGAGCGTCGTCTCGCTCAGCGCGCTGCTGCTCCTGCGGCGCTTCCTGCCGGTCCTGCCCGGCGCGCTGCTCGTCGTCGTCTGCGCGATCGCCGCCTCCTGGATCTTCGACTTCGCGGGGCACGGGATCGCCACTGTCGGCCCCGTTCCGGCCGGCCTTCCGCGCCCGAGTCTGCCGACGCCGCAGCTCGCCGACCTGCTGAAGCTGGCGCCGGCGGCGGTCGCCGTCTTCCTCGTCTCGTTCGCGGACGAGATCCTCACCGCACGCGCCTTCGCCGGCAGGCGCGGCGAGCATGTGCGCGCAGGGCAGGAGCTGCTCGTCATGGGAGCGGCGAACGCGGCGGCAGGGCTGACGCAGGCGTTCTCGGTCGGCGCAAGCGGTTCCCGCACGGCCGTGAACGAGACGATGGGCGCGCGCACTCAGATCGCCGGCCTCTTCGCCGTCGCGACCGTCGTCGCCGTGCTGCTGTTCGCGACCGAGCCGGTGCAGTACCTGCCGTCGGCCGTTCTCGCCGCCGTGCTCGTCTCGGCCGCGATCAACATCGTCGACATGCCTGCCTGGCGCGGGCTGTTCGCGATCGACAGGGTCGAGGTCGCGATCGCGGCGGTCACCGTCGCGTGCGTCGTCTTCTTCGGAGTGCTCGAGGCGATCGTCGTCGCCGTCGGCCTCTCGATCATCGACACCGTGCGCCGAAGCGCCCGTCCGTACGACGCGGTGCTCGGCTGGGTGCCCGAGCTCGACGGTTACCGCGACGTCGCGCTGCACCCGACGGCGGAGGTGACTCCGGGCGCGGTCGTCTACCGGCTCGACGACCGGCTCTTCTTCGCCAACGCCTCCTACGTCAAGGGGCGCGTGCACGAGGCGATCCGTGCCGCCCCGAGCGAGACCTCGTGGCTCGTGTTCGACGCCGAAGCGGTCACGCACGTCGACTCGAGTGGAATGGACATGCTCGCCGCCTGCAGCGCGAGCTCGACCGCGAAGGGATCACGCTCGTCGTCGCGCGGCTGCGACAGCGGATGCTCGCCGACCTGGAGGCAGCAGATCTCGTCGAGCAGATCGGTCGCGAGCGTTTCTACCCTTCGGTCAACCGCGCGCTCGCAGCCTTCGAGGCCGAGCGCGGCGGCGGCTGAGCGTTGCTCCCTACTCGAGCGAGTCGACCTCGACGTACCACGACGTGTCGCGGAGGTACGGTCGCACGATCAGCCGATACGTCCCCGCGCCTTCCGACACGTCGTGGACCTGCAGCGAGCCCGGCGTCGCGCCGACGAAGCTGCCGTCACGGAAGAAATCGCCGTCGCGCGCCCACGCGAACTCGGTCGTCACGCCCCAGAAATCGTCTCCGTCGAGGCGGTACCGGATGCGCCACCTCCGCGACACGGCGAAGGGAGCGCTCTCGTACGCACCCGTGCCGGAGTCGGCGAACACCTTCCTCCAGCGCAGCACGCGCGTCACGGCCAGCCAGACACGGCGGCCTTCGTAGACGACCGTGCGAGGCGACGGGTGCTGCTCGACCACCTGGTTCGGCAGGGACGTCTGCGAGGTGCGGTACACGACCGCGTAGCGCAGGTGCTTCGCCGCGAGTTGCGCCTGCGCCGTTTCGAGATCGACGTTCTGGACGTCCGGTACCACGGCGCGCGGGAAGCCGCTCGAGACGATGACGCTCATCGTCGCCGGCCGCCGGACTCGCGTGCCCGACCCCGGCTGCAACTCGATCACCGTCCCTTTCCGAACCGACCACGAGGGCGTGTAGCGGTAGCGGACGCGGAAGCCGTTCCGTCGGAGAACCGTCTTGGCCGCGGCGGCGGGAGTTCCGGCAGCGACGGCCGGCACCTCGGCGAACGGCGAGCCCTTGCTGACCGTGAGCGTCACCGCCACGCCGTCCTCGATCCTCTCCCGGGGCGCGGGCTGCTGACGGATCACGCGGTTCGGCTCGACCCGCGTGCTGTAGACGCGCAGGACCGAGACCGTCGCGGTCGGCATCGTGCGGAGGATGCGCGTCCGCGCTGCAGTCTGCGCGCCACCGAACGACGCTCGGTGCGCGCACGCCGTGGTCCTCGAATCGAGCCGCGGCGAGAACGCCCATTGCCGCGGCCGCTGCCGCGCCGGTCGCAGCGAGGAGCAATAGTCGCCGCCGCGGTCGCACGACCGTCGTCGGCGCGATGCGCAGGGTCGGGCCGAGCTCCTCCGGTGCGGCCTTCGACGCGAGCACAGCCGTCGGAGCGTCCGATTCTCTCGTGGCCGTTCCGCGCGCCAGGCGGATCGTCCGGAGTTGCGCAGCCTCCGACCATCGCGAGCGCCGCAGTGGGAGCGTCCGGCCGCCGCGACGGGTCGCGGCGGAGCAGCGAGTCGACGAGAGTGGCGGCGCCTTCCGGCACATGCGGCGCGCACTCGCGAAGCGACAGCGGATCCTCGTGAGCGCGGCGCAGTCCGAGTGCGAGCCGGTCGTCGCCCTCGAACGGGAGACGGCCGCTCAGGAGCAGGTAGAGGATGCAGCCGAGCGCGTACATGTCCGACGAGGAACCGCTCTCGCGGCCCAGCGCCTGCTCGGGAGACCAGTACTCCGGCGTCCCGACCAACGTGCCGATGGTGGTGAGCGAGCCGCCGCTGCGCGCGATGCGCGCGAGGCCGAAGTCGGTCGTGACGACCCGCCCGGTCTCGCGCTCGATGAGGATGTTCGCGGGCGTCAGGTCGCGATGGACGACGTCCTTCGCGTGCGCGTACGCAAGTGCTGCACACACAGGTCTCGCGTAAGCAGCCGCCTCGCTCCACGTCAGCGGGAGCCGGGTGAAAGTTCGCTCGGCGAGATTGCTGCCCTCGACGAACTCCATCACGAGGAACGCGTCGTCGCCGGCCTCCGCGTAGTCGTACAGCCGCACGATGTGATCGTTCGACAACGCCGCAAGCGTCCGCGCCTCACGCGCGAACCTCCGTCGCTGCTCCGGCTCGATTGCGACGAACGAGCGCAACAGCTTCACGGCCACGTCACGTTCGAGCCGCGTGTCGCGCGCGCGCCAGACGACGCTCATTCCACCTTCGCCGACCTTCTCGAGCAGCTCGTAACGCCCGGCCAGAACCCTCATCGGTGGAACCCTACGCGCAGTTTCCCGGAAGCGACAATCCCGGGAACGCAGGAGGCAGGAGCCGAGGGAGAGCCCCTACCTCACGAAAGGATCGCGCCTGCTCGGCTGCCCCGGACCGGAGCGGAGCTCGACAGTCCCGGCAGTCGTGACACCGTGGGGAGTGGCGGCGCAGAGGACCTGCGCGACCAGCTCTGAGCGGGCAAGGCAGGTGTCGCGATCGAACATGGTGCGAGCATCGCAGCGGCTTGCGCGCCGCGAAATGCGGCTGCCCGGCTTCTTGGGGTGCGGCTAGCCGCACTATGAGAGTGGCGATCCGTTGTGGTCGTGGGTACCTAGGGCTTGATCTGGAACTTCAGGACTTCGCGATCGTTCATCGCGCGGTAGCCGTCGGGCGCGTCCTCGATCGAGCCGATGCGGTCGAACACCCGGCCCGGGTGGATGCGGCCCTCGAGCACGTCGGGCAGCAGTTCGTCGACGTAGGCGCGCACGGGCGCGGGGCCTCCGGCCATCGTCGCGTTGTTCCAGAACGCGACGGCGGTGGGGGTCGTGTCGTGCTCGGGCACGCCGACGCGACCGATCGATCCGCCGGGGCGCGCGATTGCGAGCGCGGTCTCGACGGCCTGCTCGAGACCGACGCACTCGAGCACCGAATGCGCGCCATAGTGCGTCAGCTCACGGACACGCTCGACGCCCTCCTCGCCGCGCTCGCGCACGACGTCGGTGGCGCCGAACTCCTCTCCCAGTGCGATCCGCTCGGGGTTGCTGCCGAGCAGGATGATCCGCTCGGCACCGAGACGCTTCGACGCGATCACGCCGCACAGCCCGACTGCCCCGTCGCCGACGACTGCGACGGTCTTGCCGGGGCCGACCTGCGCCGTGAGCGCGGCATGGTGGCCGGTGCCCATCACGTCGGTGAGCGCGAGCAGCGACGGCATCAGCACGTCGTCCTCCGCCACAGGCAGAACGACCAGGGTTCCGTCCGCCTGCGGGACACGCACCGCTTCGCCCTGGCCGCCGTCGACATCGGCGAACCCGTACCTGCCGCCGTGCAAGCAGTTCGTGTGCAGTCCCTCGCGGCAGAAGACGCAGCTGCCATCCGACCAGAGGAACGGAGAGAGGGCGAGGTCACCAGGCTTGACGGTCTGGACGTCGGAGCCGACGGCGTCGACGACGCCGATGAACTCGTGTCCCATCCGGCGGCCCTGCTCGTCGTGCGGCATCGACTTGTACGGCCACAGGTCGCTGCCGCAGATCGCGGCGCGGGTGACGCGCACGAGCGCGTCCGTCGGCTCGACCAGACGAGCATCCGGCACGTCCTCCACACGGACATCACCGGCTCCGTACATGACTGTTGCGCGCATACGAGATGCCTCCGATCAGACGAAGACGCGGGTAGCGCCGGCGCCGGCTGGACGGGGGAGCCGAAACTCGTGTCCCACCACTCTGGCACGGGTACGCCGCGTTCGCTGCGCCCGGCCCGACGTCGGCACTCACGATCGACATCGAGCTGCGCTACGACAGGGCGCGATCCGCACGTTCGACGGCGCGGGCCAGTTCGACGCGCGACGCGACGCCGAGCTTGCGGAAGATGTTGCGCAGGTGCGTCTCCACCGTCTTCTGACTGAGGAACAACTCCGCGGCGATCTCGGGATTCGTCTTGCGGTCGACGACAAGCCGTGCGACCTGCGCCTCGCGTTCCGTCATCGACTCCACGCCGGTGCCGTTGGCCTTGCCCGGGCGCGTGCGACGGTGGACGTGGTGGCCGAGCTTTCGCAGCTCGCGCTCGGCCTCGTCCCGGTTGCGAAGCGCGCCACAGGCCTCGAAATCGCCCGCCGCGCGCTGTAGCTCGACTGCGGCGCGATCGACGTCCCCGGCGTGGGCGAGGGCGCGGCCGGCGAGCGTGCGCGACAACGCCGCCTCGACGGGCGCCCCGACGGCGTCGGCGGCAGCGGCCGATGCGAGTGCCCGCGCGGCAGCGGCCGCCGCATCGCCGGCGGCGAGCTCGACCGCGGCGGCGGCTCGATCCGCCCAGGCTGCGGCCATCGGTAGCCGCACGGACGCGGCCCACGCCTCCGCGGCGAGGGCTGCCCGCTTCGCCTCCGCGTGGCGGTCGAGCGCCAGCCAGCTTCGCGCCAGCACCTCCAGGTAACGAGCCCGCGGACTGCCGGCGATGAGCGTCAGCTCTTCACCGCCGCCGGAGCCGATGAGGAGCTCGACCGCCTGTTCCGGTCGGCCGCTCTCGAGCAGTGCGGCGGCGAGGTCGGCGGCGGCCTCGGCCGAATGGAAGTCGCTGTCGGCTTCGCGGCTGAGATCGAAGCTCTCCTGTGAAGTGGCGAGCGCGAGGTCGACATCGCCGCTCCGGAGCGCCGCGGACGAGCGGCCCATGAGCGTCCAGACGAGCGCGTGCGTGTTGCCCAGCACGCGCGCCGCCTCGATCCCAGCGTCGAGCAGCTCCCCGGCCTCCGCCAGCTTCCCCCGCTGGCGCCAGAGCCCGCCGAGGGTCGCGACCAGAAGGAGGAAGAGCTCCCCCTGGCCGGCGGCACGCGCGACGGCGAGCGCCCGATCGGCGTGCGCGTCGCCCTCGGCGTAGCGGTCGAGATAGAGCTCCACGCCGCCGAGCCAGGCAGCGGCTTCGATGCATCCGGCGAGCGCGTCGTCGGACAGGGCATCGACGAGCGCGGCCGCCTCGGCGCGTTCGGACTCGGCTCGCTCGGCTGCCCCCATGATCGAGTCGGCGAGGGCGAGCTCGGCGAGAGCCGCGGCGATAAGCGGCTTGTCGTCGAGACGCCTCGCTACCTCGACCGCGCGCCCTGCCCACTCATGGACGTCGTCGTACCTCGCGCGCCAGACCGCGTTCACTGCGAGCTCGATCATCAGCTTCGCCGCCTCCGCCGATTCCTGATCCGGCAGCCCTTCGAGGGCGCCTACGAGGTGGCGATGCGCGTCCTCCTGCCGTCCGAGGAGGCTCTCGATTGCCGCACGGGCTCGGCCGACTCTGGCCTGCAGCGCCGGCGCGTCGGGCACGATCGCGGCGGCCTCGAGCAGAGTCGCGTGGCTGTCGGTGTATCGCCCGGCCGCGGTGAGCGCGCCGGCGCGGTCGAGGAGAAGCTCGATCCGCTCTCCCGCCGGCGCGGCCGCCGAGAGCAGGCGGAGCGCTTCGCCGAACCAGTGCGCGGCGCTTGCGGGCGCGAGCCGGACCGCTTCGTCTCCGGCCGCGCGCAGGACGGCCGCCGCGCGCACGTCGCCCTCCCGCGCCGAGCGCTCGACATGATGGGCGCGGGCCGCTGCCGTGGCGCCTCGGTCTGCGAGCGCGTCGGCGCAGCGCTCGTGCGCCCCCAGCCGCCAGCCGGCAGCCGTCGCCTCGTAGACGGCGAGCCGCACGAGGGGGTGCCGAAAGCGGAAGCGCCGTGGCACGTCGGTGGGGCGGAGAAGGTCGAGTTGCAGGAGCTCGTCGACCGCGTCCATCACCGAGCTCTCGGGGACCCGGGCCGCCGCCGCTGCCAGCTCGGGCTCGAAGGGGTCTCCTGCCACTGCCGCCCCTTCGAGGACGAGGCGTGCGGAGTTGGACAGCAGCGCGAGCTCGTCGCTGATCGCTGCGCCGACGCTCGACGGGACTCCGATGGCGGCCAGCGACGTCTCGTCGCGAACCGCCGCCGCCCCCTCGGCGCGGTCGAGCGACCGCGCGAGCTGCTCGAGGTAGAAAGGGTTGCCGCCGCTCTGCTCGTAGAGGAAGGTCGCGTCGACTCGCTCGACCGCGGCGCCGAGTAGCTGCCGAGCCTCGTCGGGGTCCAGTGCGCCGAGCTCGATTCGGGTCAACTCGCGCGTGCGGTGGGCGCGATCCAGCGCCACCGACAGACGCTCCGGCAACTGGCGCGGACGCACGGCCACCGCGACGAGTACCGCAGCCGCGGGAGGGCGGCGCAGGAGCGCGCCGACGAGCTCGATGGATGCCGCGTCGGCCCAGTGCAGGTCGTCGAGCACGAGCACGAGCGGTTGCGTCCTCGCGAGTTGCTCGAGCAACGCGCGCACCGCACGGTGGCTGCGATAGCGCTCGTGCTGGAGTGCCAGCGCGCCGTCCGTTGCGAGCGCCGTCAGGGACGGGAAGACGTGCGCGAGCTCCGAGCGCACGTCGTCGTCGAGGCCGCTGAGCCGAGTACGCTCGAGCCCGCGGACGTACTCGTCCAGGGCGTCGACGAATACCGAGAACGGCAGGTCGCGCTCGAGCTCGGTGGCGGAGCCCGAGAGGACGAGCATGCCGCGCGCATCCGCGCGAGCCGCGAGCTCGGCCAGCAGGCGCGTCTTGCCGATGCCTGGCTCGCCGATCAGCTCGAGCGCCGCCGCGCGGCCCAGTTCGAGCTCCGCCAGGACCTCGTCGAGCGAGCTCATCTCGTTGGCGCGCCCGACGAGGCGCTCGGTGTGCAGGGCCACGTCCCTCCTCCGGCCCAGGATAGATCAGGGTCGCGGCGCGAGAAAGATCAGGGTGGCCCCCTGATGTTGGCCGGGCGGCATGAGGCCAGGCTCGACTCATGTCCTGTTACCTGCTCCAGCACAGCCACGAGCCGCACGAGTGCGGCGCCGTCTTCGCCTCGTTCAGAGGACATCGCAGCCCGCTTCGCCACCAGCCGACCCTCGCGTCGTGTCGCTCGGGCGGGCACGCGATCTGGTGGACGGTCGAGGCCGCGAGCGAAGAGGACGCGCTCGCGCTGTTGCCGGCCTATGTCGGCGACCGCACCACCGCAACGAACGTGAGCGAGGTCCAGATCCCGTGACCGCGCCGCGCGCCCTGCCGTCCCACGACTTCGCCCACGCCGCCTAAGGAGGAACGAGCATGTCTCGCAACAAGGAATCGGGCCGGCCGCGCAACCTCGCAGCTCGCATGGGCCGCTGGAGCGCCGACCACTGGAAGACCGCGACGTTCGGCTGGCTCGCTCTCGTCCTGGTCGCCTTCGGCCTCGGCATGGCCGGCATGAAGAGCATCGACGAGAACGCGCCCGGACCGGGCGAGTCGGGTCGGATGGACACGATTCTCGAGGCGGGGTTCAAGCAGCCCGCCGGCGAGAGCGTCCTGATCCAGAGCCGATCAGTGCGGGCCGGCGATCCCAGGTTCACGACTGCGGTCGCGGACGTCGTCGCGGGCGTGTCGAAGGTCGCCGCCGTGCAGCACGTGCGCAAAGGCGAGATCTCGAAGGACGGGCACGCCGCGCTCGTCCAGTTCGACATCCGCGGCGACAAGGACAAAGCGGTCGACAAGATCGAGCCCGTCGTCAAGAAGGTCGCCGCCCTGCAGCGCACCCATCGCGGCTTCGTCATCGGCGAGTTCGGCGACGCGAGCTCCCAGAAGGAGGTCGAGACGGCGTTCGGCAAGGACCTCGCGAAGGCCGGGTCGCTGTCGCTTCCGATCACGCTGATCATCCTCGTGCTCACGTTCGGCACGCTCGTTGCCGCAGGCATCCCGCTACTGCTCGCGCTGACCGCGGTCTTCGCGACGTTCGGGCTGATCGCGCTCACCAGCAAGCTCGTGCCGGTGGCGATGGCCGCGCCCGCGATGGTGCTTCTGATCGGGCTCGCAGTCGGTGTCGACTACTCGATGTTCTACTTGCGACGCGAGCGCCAGGAGCGCGCCGCCGGGCGCAGCGAGCGCGCGGCACTCGAAGCCGCCGCCGCCACCTCCGGTCGCTCGGTGCTGATCTCCGGCTTCACCGTCATCGTCGCGATGGCGGGCATGTTCCTGACCGGCGACGCGACCTTTGCATCGCTCGGTCTCGCCACGATCCTCGTCGTCGCCGTCGCGGTGCTCGGCTCGCTGACGGTGCTGCCCGCCTTGCTCTCGCGGCTCGGCGACAACGTCGACCGCCTGCGCGTCCCGCTCGTCGGCCGGCTGCGCCGCGACGACGGCGAGGGGCGGATCTGGGGCGCGATCGTCGACCGCGTCCTGCGGCGGCCCGCGCTCTCGGCAGTGCTCGCCGCCGGGTTGCTGCTCGCGCTGGCGGCGCCGGCGCTCCAGCTGCACCTTGCCGCTCAGGGCACCGAGTCGTTCCCCAAGTCGCTCGAGGTGATCAAGACCTACGACCGGATGCAACAGGCGTTCCCCGGCACGGCGCTCCCGGCCAACGTCGTCGTCAAGGCGCCGAGCGTGCGCGCGCCGGCGGTGCAAGCAGCGATCGGCCGGCTCGAGCAGCGGGCGGTTGCCAGCGGCCGCGCATTCGAGCCGATCACCGTCGACGTCAACAAGGACGCCACGGTCGCGAACATCACGATCCCGATCGCGGGCAACGGAACCGACGCCGCGTCGAAAGCGTCCTTCCGCGTGTTGCGCGAGAGCATCGTGCCCGCGACGGTCGGCGCCGTTCCCGACACGGAAGCCGGCGTCACCGGGCAGACGGCCAAATGGCAGGACGAGTCCGGCGCGCTGAAGTCGAGCCTGCTGCCCGTCGTCGCTTTCGTCCTGCTCTTCGCATTCGTGCTGATGCTGGTCGCGTTTCGCTCGATCGTGGTCGCGGTCAAGGCGATCCTGCTCAACCTGCTCTCGGTGGCCGCCGCCTACGGCGTGCTGGTGCTCGTCTTCCAGCACGGCGTCGGCAAGGGTCTCCTCGGCGTCAGTTCCGCCGACGGGATCGAAACGGTGGTGCCGCTGCTCCTGTTCGTGATCCTCTTCGGCCTGTCGATGGACTACCACGTCTTCATCATCAGCCGGATCCGCGAGGCGTTCGATCGCGGCGCGACCATGGACGAGGCGGTCGCGCAGGGGATCAAGTCCACCGCCGGCGTCGTCACCAGCGCCGCGATCGTCATGGTCTCGGTCTTCGCGATCTTCGGCACGCTCTCGATGCCGTTCTTCAAGCAGTTCGGCGTCGGGCTCGCCGCCGCGATCCTGCTCGACGCCACGATCGTCCGCGCGGTGCTCCTGCCGGCGACGATGAAGCTGCTCGGCGAGTCGAACTGGTACCTGCCGAGGTGGCTGGAGTGGCTGCCCAGGCTCGAGCCGTACGAGCCGGAGCCCGTGTCGGCGCCGGAGCCCCAGCCTGCTCCCGACGAGCCGCGCACCCGGAAGCCGAAGCGCCGGATCGGCTTCGCGCGGATCACCGGCCTCGTACTGATCGCGCTCGTCGCGGTCGGGCTCGCGTATCTGAAGTTCGCTCCGAGCGGCGGCGCGGTCTCCGTCCCCGCCGGCGCGAAGGCGGGGCAGTTGATCCTCCATCCGTGCCACTACGCGACAGAGAAGGGAAACTACGCCGCCGACTGTGGGACCCTCGTCGTCCCCGAGAACCGCGCGAAGCGGGGGTCGCGGCTGATCGCGCTGCCGGTCACCCGCATCCACGCTCGGTCGGCCCGTGCCGGTCTGCCGGTCTTTCGGCTCGAGGGCGGTCCGGGCATCAGCAACATGCACTTCAAGAAGGCGAGCCGGATCGCCGACCATCACGACGTCGTCCTCGTCGGCTACCGCGGCGTCGACGGCTCCGTTCGGCTCGACTGCCCGGAGGTCGAGTCGGCGCTGAAGCGGTCGGTCGACTTTCTCGGCCAGGCGTCGTACCGCGCATACGAGCGACGCCCTCCGGGCGTGCTCCGCGCGGCTGACGACCGAGGGCGTCGACCTCGCCGGCTACGGAATGCCGCAGCAGGTCGACGATTTCGAGGCCGCGCGCCAGGCGCTCGGTTACAGCAAGATCGACCTGCTCAGCGAGAGCGCCGGAACCCGCACCGCGTTGATCTACGCGTGGCGCTACCCGGGGAGCATCCACCGGTCGGTGATGATCGGCGTCAACCCGCCCGGCCACTTCCTGTGGTACCCGAAGACGACGGACGAGCAGATCCGCCGCTACGCGCGCCTGTGTGCGCACGACCCGTCCTGCAGCAAGCGGACGGACGACCTCGCCGCGACGCTGAGGCGGGCTCAGGCCGACGTTCCCGGCCGCTTCTGGGGTCTGCCGATCCGGAAGAGCAGCGCGCGGATCGCCTCGTTCTACGGGCTGATGGAGTCGTCGCCGGAGGCAGCGCCGCTCTCCGGGCCGATGACGATCGACGCCTGGCTTGCGGCCGCGGACGGCGACGCGAGCGGGGTCTGGTTCGAGGCGTTCCTGGCCCGGTTCGCGCTGCCTGAATCGTTCGTCTGGGGCGAGATGGCGGCCGTCGGCCGCGCAGATGCTCGCTCTTCGGCGCGCTACTACTCCTCCGGCGCCGACGGCCCCCGTTCGATCATCGGCAGCCCCGGCACGGACTTCATCATGGGCCGCGGCGGGCTGATGCGCGCCTGGCCGGCGAACCCGACGGACGACGAGTACGACCGCGTGCGCACGTCGCGCGTCGAGACGCTGCTCGTGGGCGGAGCCCTGGACTTCGCGACGCCGCCGCAGGTCGCGAGGCGCGAGTTGCTGCCGCACCTCCCGAACGGACACCAGGTCGTGCTCGCCGGCCTCGGACACACCGTTTCCTTCTGGACCTACGAGCCGAAGGCCAACGCGCGGATGTTGAACGCGTTCCTGGACAACGGGAAGGTCGACACGTCGCTGTACACGCCGGCGAAGGTCGACTTCACGCCCGAGGTGACGCAGACGGCGCTCGGGAAGGGCTTCGCGGGGACGATCCTGGGACTCCCGGTCGTCGTCGCGGTCTCGCTCCTGCTGATGTGGCGCCGCGTGCGCAGGCGCGGCCGCTTCGGCCGCAAGGCCAGCGTCCTCCTGCGCTCCCTCTACACGCTCGTCCTGGGGCTCGGGGGCTGGTTCGCCGGCCTGCTGGTCGCACAGTTCGCCTTCCCGGCGCTGCCGCTCGACAGCGCGCTGCTCGCCGTCGTCTCCATCGGCGTGCCGACGGGCCTCGGCGTCTACCTCGCCTGGGCCAACCGCACCCGGCCGCCGAGGGCACGCCGGGGCGGTCTGTCGGGCGCGCTCGCCGGCGCGCTCCTGGGCGCCTTGCTCGGGTTCCACGCGGCTGCCGGCCTCCTCGCGGTCGTTTGCACGATCGCCGGAGCCGCCGTCGGCGCCAATCTGATCCTGCTCGTCCTCGACATCTCGTGGGACCGGCTGGTTCGCGATCCCGCCGTCGAAACGGCCGTGACCGAGCGGCTGGAGCCGCGCACGTCGATCGGCTGACCACGTCATCGCGTGAAGCCTGAGCTTCAGATCGTGGGTGGCCGTTGCGGCGACGGTCACCCACGACGCGAAAGCGGTCCGGGTGCCGCCCTCGAAGGTCGGCACCCGGTGGCAGAGCTCGGATCTAGCAGGACGCGACCGGATCGCCCGCGTCGAGCGAGCACGTGTCGACGCCCGAGCCGGCGGAGCCGAAGTCGCCGGCGACGCCGTCCTTCGTCGCGACCCGATCCTCGTCAGATCCCCCGAGGACGTCGTCCACGCTGGCGTCGTCGTTGGAAGGACGTGGTGATGGGCGTCGGCGGCAAGGGTTTCCTGCTGTTCGCGCATCTGCAGCCGGACACGCCGGGAAAGTTGTTCGCGCACGCGCTCTCCTACGAGGGGCTGGAGTTCGCGTCGTACGAGCTCCTGCGTCGCGTGGCGGAGCGGGCGGGAGACGACGACGTCGTCGAGGCGGCACGCAGGATCGGGGGCGAGGAGCGGGCGATGATGGAGACGTTGGAGGCGCACGTCGACGCCGCAGTGGGCGCGGCGCTCGAAGCGCATCCGCGCGACGAGCTGCCGACGCTCGTGAAGAACTACCTGGCTGATGCGCACGCGATCGAGGAGCAGGCGATCGGGCTGCTCGAGCGCGCACCCAAACTCGTGGAGGACAGTGAGCTGGAGGCGGTGTTCGACGATCACCTGGCTGAGACGCGAGATCACGTCGAGCTCGTCCAGTCGCGCCTCACGGCGCTGGGCGGCGACTCCTCGTCGTTCAAGGACGCTGCGATGCGGCTCGGCGCGCTGAACTGGGCCTCGTTCTTCCAGGGACACCCGGACACGCCGGGAAAGCTCGTCGCGTTCGCCTATGCCTTCGAGCACCTGGTGATCGGCCGTTACGAGCAACTCAAGCGCGTCGCGGATGCCGCCGGCGACCCCGAAACCGCGCGCACGGTCGACAAGATCCTCGGCGAGGAGCGCAATGCCGCAAGCTCGCTCGCACGCATGTTCGACGCGGCCGCCGCGGCGTCGCTGCGCGCCGTCGGCGTCTCCGCCTGACGCCGGCTGAGACCTGCCCCAAACGTCATTTGAAATCGAGCCAGCGGGGTGGAATAGTCGGCGATAACGCGTTAGGACAATTCCCCGAGGAGGGCCCATGCAATTCGCTCGACTGTATCTCCTCGCGGCCGTGGTGGCGGCTTTCTTGGTCGTCGCCGCGACGGCGCTGGCGCACCCCGACGGCAGGAACGCTGCTGCGGGATCCACGAAGGTTGCAGAGATCCCGCTCACGCCGGCCGATCCGACCGGGTGGGATCAACCGTCGACCGACGACTGGCCGGTCGTCGGCGGCAATTACCTGCAGAACCGGTACTCCGCGCTCAACCAAGTCACGACTGCGAACGTCTCGCAGTTGAAGGAGGCGTGGCACATCCACCTCAACTCAGGTAAGGGCACGGCCTACCGGGGCGAGGGGAACCCGATCGTGTACGGCGGGATCATGTACATGGTCACCGGCAACGACGACGTGTTCGCAATCGACGCCGCGACCGGGCAGAGGCTCTGGACGCATCTGTCCAGCATGGCGCCGAACCTCACGAACATCTGCTGTGGCTGGGACGCCCGCGGACTGGCGATCGGCGATCATCGCGTCTTCGTCGCGCAGCTCGACGGCAAGCTCCTGGCACTCGACCAGACGACCGGCGGTCGTGATGTGGACGGCGACGAACGGTCGCTTCCAGGAGGGCTACACGATGACGATGGCGCCTCTGTACTACAAGGGCCTCGTCATCGTCGGCATCTCCGGCTCCGAGCAGGGCGCGCGCGGTTCCGTGACGGCGTACGACGCGGTGACCGGCCGGCGTGTCTGGCGCTTCTACACCGTCCCGACGCCGGGCGACGTCGGGTCGGGTACGTGGACGAACAACAACGAGTGGCAGACCGGCGGAGCGACCGTGTGGAACACGCCGGCCGTCGACCCGGCGACGAACGTGCTGACGTTCACGACCGCGAACCCGGATCCATGGTCGGGCCGCGGTCCGGGCGACAACCTCTTTTCAGCGAGCGAGGTCGCCCTCAACGCGATGACGGGCGACTACCAGTGGCACTTCCAGATGGTCCACCACGACCTCTGGGACTACGACTGCCCGTCGCCGACGGTCATGTTCAACGCGATGGTCGCCGGCAAGATGACGAAGGTCGTCGCCGAGCCGTGCAAGACGGGCTGGGTCTACGAGCTCGACCGCACGACCGGTAACCCGATCACGCAGATCGACGAGAAGGCCGTCCCGCAGAACGGCTTCAACGCCACGGCGACGACACAGCCGGTTCCGGCGGGCGACGCGTTCTCGGAGCAGTGCCCGAAGGCCACCGACTTCCCGGCGACCGCGCCGGACGGGAAGCCGTTCATCATCGGCTGCATCTGGACGCCTTACGACGACCAACAGTTCGTCGGGACCGCGCCCGGCACGTCCGGCGGCGCCGTCGTCTCGACGAGCAGCTTCAACCCGAACACCGGGCTGTTCTACGTGATCGGGGCGAACAGCAGGCAGGGCGAGAAGGCGATTCCGAACGCGTCGAGCCTCTACCGGAACGGCCGTTCGTTCACCGCCCGCCAGGGCGCCGGCACGGCCCCGGGCTTCCAGACCACCGGAGTCCTCGCCGCCTACGACGTGACGACGAACAAGATCGCCTGGCGGCAGAACTTCAGCCCGGCGATCGGCAACAGCTTCATCGACGGCGCCCAGCCGGGAACGTTGTCGACGGCCGGCGGTCTGCTGCTCATCGGCATCCCGGGCGGAGTGGCCTGGGGGATCGCGGCGTACAACGCTGCGACCGGCCAGCAGCTGTGGACAGGCGCGACCGACGCGGGTGTCCAGGCTGCGCCGATCACCTACACCGTCAACGGCAAGCAGTACATCGCCATCTACGCGGGCGGTCGTGACACGACCGCCGGGACCGCGACACACGGCGACAGCCTCTACGCGTACACCCTTCCCTAGCGGGGAGCGCTCCTCGAGAGCAGCGTCCGGGGCGGCCTGAGGCCGCCCCGGACGCGTATAGGCGCCAAAGCCGCGTGCGGCTCTTAGCCCGTCCCCTGCCCGCTGTAGATCTCGCCGCGCCAGGCGCCGCTCTCGAAGCCCTGGTTCTCGATCAGCTGCTTGAACTTCTCGAGATCGCCGCGGATCCGGCGGCCGTCGAGGCCGGCGGCGGAGCCGAGTTGCTCGACCGGCCCTTCGGCGGAGTAGGTCATCGTCAGGCGAACTTTGGTACTGCCCGGGCCGGCTTCGCGGAAGGAGACGCTGCCGCGGGTGTACTTCCCGTCCTGGGACTCCCACGTGATGTGGCGGTCGGGCTTCTGCTCGAGGATCTTCGCGTCCCACTCGGCACGGCGGCCGGCGATCGTGGCCGCCCAGTGGAGAAGCGTGTCGTCCAGTTGACGGACCTCGTCGACGCCGTCCATGAACGCCGGGAACTGCTCGAACTGCGTCCACTGGTTGTACGCGGTGGTCACGGGCACGTCGACGTCGATCTCCTCGCTGATCGTTTTTACCGAGGCGCCGGCGAAAGCCGCTCCGCCGACGTCGCGGCTGCGCCCGACCAGCTTCTCCGCCGCGTCACGGATTTTCGGCACCTTGAGCGCCGCCGTCACCGCGGCGAAGCCCGCCCCGACGACAAGCAGGTTCCGCAGCCTGTGGCTGCGTCGCTTCTCGACGCGTCGCCGCGCCTTCTCCAGTTGCATGTACATCTCGATCACCTGCATCCGCAGGACTGGATCCGTCGCCAGGCGGTACGCGAGTCCCGTCTTTCCTCTTTGGCGCTTCGTCCGGCGCGTCGCCGCGATCGCCGCCGCAACCGCTGCCAGCGCCCGCTGTCTCGCCTTCTCGTCCTGAACCAGGTGGCCGCCGTACTCGGCCGCGGTCTCCGCGGCGTCGACGACGCCGCCGTTCGACTTGCTTCGTCCGAACATGTAGTCCTCCTCAAATCCGGCTCGCCCACGGCCGTCTCCGCGGGCTGCGCCTTCTCGCGGTTTCGTGCTACTCGAGGAACGCTCTCCGTTTGCCCTCGGACGAAAACGCGAGCCTTGGCGGAACCTCAGCGACGGCTTCGTGAGCGGAACACCCCGTAACCGCTGCAGGTGAAAGGCCGTTGAGCCCTCACGGTAAAACTCGAAACGGAGGTCACATGGGGATCATCGCGTTCATCATTCTGGGCCTGCTCGCCGGAGCCATCGCCAAGGCGCTGCTCCCCGGCGACGACCCGGGCGGCTTCATCGTCACGGCGATCATCGGCATCGTCGGCGCTCTGGCCGGCGGCTTCCTGGCCGCAGCCCTGTTCGGCGCCCACCCGCTGGACGAGTTCTTCGACATCTCGACGTGGCTCACGGCGATCATCGGCTCGATCGTCCTGCTCCTGATCTACCGCGTCGTGACCGGCCGGCGCGGCCACGGCCTCCACGCGTAGACCGCGAGGCGACTCGAGAAGGGCCTGACACGGGTAGAGAGGGGGCGCACGCGCGCCCCCTCAGGCTGCCGCGGGCATCAGACGTGGCTAGGTGAACCTTCTGATGAATGCGAGTGCCGTCTCGGCGACCTCGCGCCAGCCGTGGTCGATCGTGAGGGCGTGGCCGCGGTTCGGCATCTTCACGATCTCGGTCACGGCGGGATTGCGCCTCTGTCGCTTGTAGGCGGCGTTCGCGATCGCCCACGGCACCGTGTGGTCCTTCTCGCCGTCGATGATCAGCAGGGGGCCGCGCGCGGGGTTCTTGGTGTCTACCTTCGCTTCCGTCCAGGGGTTGAGGTTCGCGTTGCCCATCTGCACGAGCGAGATCCCGGAGCAGGCGACGTGGAACGTCTCGTAGAGCTCCCTGGCCTCCTTCTCGTCCAGCGCGTTCGCCCAGCCGTACCTGAACTGGTCGAAGGTGAGCGTGATCGCGCGGCCGCGCGTGAGCGGGTTGGCCAGGAACGGGCCGACCCCCTTGAGCACCGAGGCCGGCAGAGGCAGAACGCCGCGGAAGACTCCGGGGTCGATCGCCACCGTGGCGGCCGAGAGGCCCCGGCCGGCGAGCATCTGGGCCAGCAAGCCTCCGGTCGAGTGCCCCATCACCACTGGCTTCTTGTCCAGGGCCGTGATGACCTCGGTGGTGTGATCGGCGACCTGCTTCAAGGTCTTCTTGGCGAGGACGTCCGGGTTCGCCCGGGCCTCTTCCACCGTTTCCGGATCGTCTGGCCAGTCCGGCGTCAGCGGCGCGTAGCCCGCCTGCTTGAAGAAGTCCGCCCAGGCGGCCCAGCTGCTCGGCAGCAGCCAGAGGCCGTGGATGAAGACGACAGGGGTGTCGCCCGAGGCGTTGGCCGCCTCGATCTCGCGGTTCTCTCGCTCCGAAATTGACGCCGTGACGGCCTCCTTTTCCGTTAGGTGAAAGTTAACCGAGGTCGGGGAAACCCTCGTGATGCCGGTGAAGGTGATCGCCCGATCATGATGGAACACGCGTGCGGCCGGCCCGACACTCCACACACGGTTCATCCTTGCCGGCGGCCGGAGCGTGGCTGTGACCGGGCACGCGGTCGTGATCGCCGGAGGAGGCCCGACCGGGCTGATGCTGGCGGGCGAGCTGGCGCTCGCGGGGGTCGACGTGGCGATCGTCGAGCGCCGCGCGAGCCAGGACCTCCCCGGCTCGCGCGCAGGCGGTCTGCACTCACGCACGATCGAGGTCCTCGATCAGCGCGGAATCGCCGATCGGTTCCTCTCGGAGGGACAGGTGGCCCAGGTCGCGGCGTTCGCGAGCGTCCGCTTGGACATCAGCGATTTTCCGACCCGGCATCCCTACGGGCTCGGGCTGTGGCAGAACCACATCGAGCGCATCCTCGCCGGTTGGGTCGGCGAGCTGGCGGTGCCGATCTATCGCGGCCGTGAAGTGACGGGCTTCGCGCAGGACGATGCCGGCGTCGACGTCGAGCTGTCCGACGGCGAGTCGCTGCGGGCGAAGTATCTCGTCGGGTGCGACGGAGGACGCAGTCTGGTCCGTAAAGCAGCCGGCATCGAGTTCCCCGGATGGGATGCGACCACGAGCGCCCTGATCGCGCAGGTCGAGATGACCGAGGAGCCCGAGTTGGGCATCCGCCGCGACGCCTCCGGCATGCATGCCCTGGGCAAGGTGGACTACGAGATCCGCGACGGCGAAGTGGTCTACAAGGAAGGCGGGACGGTGGGGGTCATGCTGACCGAGGCGCACCTCGGTGCCACGGCCGAACCCACCCTGCGCGATCTCAGCGAGGCGCTCGTCGCCGTGTACGGAACCGATTACGGGATCCACAGTCCCACCTGGATCTCCAGGTTCACCGACATGACTCGGCAGGCCGCGGCCTATCGCGCGGGACGCGTCCTGCTGGCGGGCGACGCGGCGCACGTGCACTCCCCGGTCGGCGGACAGGGCCTCAACACCGGTGTGCAGGATGCCGTGAATCTGGGCTGGAAGCTGGCCCAGGTGGTCAACCAGACAGCGCCCGAAAGCCTGCTGGATACCTACCAGGCCGAGCGCCACCCGGTCGCCGCCCGCGTGCTGCGGAGCACGATGGCGCAGGTCGCGCTCATGCGCGCCGACGATCGCATCGAAGCGTTGCGCGACACCGTGTCCGAGTTGCTGAGCATGGACGAGCCGCGTAGACGATTCGCCGCGATGATGTCCGGTCTGGACATCCACTACGACCTCGGCGAGGGCCACGCGCTGCTCGGACGCCGGATGCCCGATCTCGACCTGGTCACCGCCGAGGGCCCGCTGCGGGTCTTCACGCTGCTGCACGATGCCCGGCCGGTGCTCCTCAACCTCGGTGAGCCCGGCGGCTTCGACATCGCTCCATGGGCGGATCGGGTTCAGTCGATGGACGCGGAATACGTCGGTGCGTGGGAGCTTCCGGCCCTCGGCGCGGTCACTGCTCCGACCGCCGTGTTGATTCGGCCCGACGGATACGTGGCCTGGGTGGGAGACCGAACCCGGCGTGGGCTCGCCGACGCGCTAGAGACCTGGTTCGGACCGCCTGCCGCGACATCGTGACGCGAAGGGCCCCGTCTCCGGGGCCCTTCGCATCGGGTCAGTGTGCCGGCATCGCCAGCGGGTTCAGTCGCAGCTTCGGAACGAAGTGGCGTGCCCTCGGGAGGACGGCGAGCGCGACCACGCTGGCGACGCTCGCGAGGAGCGCGGCTGCGATGAACGCGTGGGAGATTCCCGCGGCGGCGTGTGGGCCGGCGAGGACGCCGGTGCCTGCCGCGATCGTCGAGAAGACCGCGATGCCGATCGTGCCGCCGATCTCGTGACCGGTGGCGTTGAGGCCGGAGATCATTCCCGCTTCCTGTTCGCTGGCGCCGGTGAGGATCGCGATCGAGACGGAGACGACGGCGACGCCGAGGCCCAGTCCCGCGACCAGCATCCCGGGCAGGACGTCGCGTACGTAGCTGCCGGTCTCGCCGACCTGCGCGAGCAGCGTCATGCCGCCGGCCGTGACGACGAACGCACCGGTGAGCGGCCCACGCACGCCGTGGCGGCTGACGATGTGACCGGCCGCGTGCGCGCCGAGTCCCGCTGCCAGTGCGAGGGGGATGAAGGCGAGGCCGGTGGCGAGCGGCCCCATGTGGAGGACGTTCTGCAGGTAGAGCGAGCTGAGCAGGAAGAGGCCGAAGATCGAGCCGGCCGCGGCGAGCATGAGGAAGAGGCCGCCGCCGACGGCGCGATCAGCGAGCCGCTCGATGCGCAGGAGCGGTGTGTCGGTGCGGCGCTCGAAGACGGCGAAGGCGGCGAGGCCCGCGAGGCCGCCGAGACCGAAGAGCAGAGTCTGGAGCGACGTCCAGCCGGCGGTCTGTCCCTGTGTGATCGCGAAGACGATGCTGCCGAGGCTGGTTGTCGCGAGCACGGCTCCGCGGAGGTCGAGCCCGCGCCAGCGCGGCTTCTGCGTGTCGGCGGGCACGATCTTGGTCGCGGCGATCGCCAGTGCCGCTGCGATGGGCAGGTTGACGTAGAAGATCATCCGCCAGTCGGCGAACTCGGTGAGCAGGCCGCCGACGAGGACGCCGATCGCGGCGCCCGCGCCTCCGACTGCTCCCCACGCGGCGAGGGCCTTCGCGCGCTGGTTTCCGTGGAACGCCGTCATGATGATCGCGAGCGCCGCAGGCGAGAGCATTGCCGCTCCGAGGCCCTGGCCCGCGCGGGCTGCGAAGAGGGTTGCCGCCGAGCTCGCGACGGCTGACGCGAGCGACGACGCGGTGAAGATGCCGAGGCCGGTCAAGAACATGCGGCGACGCCCGAGCAGATCGGCGGCCCGGCCGCCGAAGAGGAGCAGGCTTCCGAAGATGAGCGAGTAGCTGGTGATCGTCCAGCTGATGTTGGAGCCTGTGAGCTGAAGGTCCTTCGCGAGGCTCGGCAGCGCGATGTTCACGGCCGTGATGTCGAGGATGACCATCAGCTGGGCGACGAGCAGAACGAGGAGGAGGACGCCGCGGCTCTTGCCGGCGCGCGATGTCGTGGGCGCAGCAGCGACGGTCTTCGTGCCGTGATGCTTCGCCGCGGTGCTCTTCAGGACTGACAGGAATGTGCGGCCGGGTGCCTTCATTTTCGGCTCCTTCTCGAGGTTTCGGGGTACGAGTTCACGCTCGCACTCCGGCGATCGGCCGGAAATGAGGCTCGCTCGCGGCTTGGGTGTTGCTGACCACACCTCCTGCCGCGAAGGGTCTGCGCTCGGGCTTGCGCGCCGGTCAGCCGAGAGGAAGCGTCGCTCGCACGACGGTTCCGTTCCCGGCGCGGACTTTCCAGCTCGAGGTGGCCACCGAGGGCCTCGATGCGGTCGGCGAGCCCACGGAGCCCCGAGCCGCCGGTCATGGTCGCGCCGCCGCGTCCGTTGTCGTGAATCGCGACGACGACTTCCTCGCTCGTCCTTGCGATCTCGACCGCTGGCCTCGGACGCGTCGGCGTGCTTGGCCGCGTTGGTGAGGCTCTCGGCCACCACGTAGTAGACGGCTGCTTCGACGCCCTCGTCGAGGCGCAGTGGCGGAACGCCGGCGATCTCGACCGCGAAAGGGGCGCGGTTCGCGAGCGACTGGAGGGCCGGTTCGAGCCCGCGGTCCGTGAGGACGGCCGGATGAAGACCCCGGGCGAGCTCGCGGAGTTCCTCGAGCGCGAGCTTCAGCTCCTCGCCGACGCCCGCGAGCATTGCCTCCGCAGCCGCCGGGTCCTCGCGTAGGGATTCCTGCGCGATCCGGAGGTGGACGGCGAGCGTGACGAGGCGTTGCTGGGCGCCGTCGTGGAGGTTGCGTTCGAGTCTTCGGCGCTCCGCCACGCTCGCTTCGACGATGCGTGCGCGCGACGCGGTCAGCTGATCGTGTGCCTCGGCGCTCTCGAGTGCGAGTGCGACGAGATTCGTGAAGTCCGAGAGCCGTTGCTGCGCATCCGGCAGGGAAATGGCTTCGGCGTTGCAGAGAACACGAACAGTGCGCCCCAGAGACGGCCGCCTGCAGTTATCGGTGCGATCACGGCAGATCTGTAACCGGCCTGACGCGTCAACTGCGGGGCTTCGCCGGGTATATCGGCGTAGTCGTCGATGCGGCCGCCTTCGTGCGAGGCGCGGTACGCCGGGCTAGTCGGGATCGCTGTAGGGGAAGAGGGTTCCGACCTCGAGGCCGGCACCCTCGCCGTCGTTCCAGCTCCCGGCGATGACTCCAGATTCCGGGTCGAAACGCATCGTGGCAGCCGTTCTTGCTTCCAGCAGCCGTCCGGCCTCTTCGGCGACTGCCTGGAACACCTGCTTTGGCTGCGCCGAAGCGGCGACGAGTGTCGCGACGCGACGGAGCGCGGCCTGCTCCTGGGCCAGGCGATTCGCCCTGCTGGTCATCTCGGTCGTGTCGATGCCAGCCTCCACGTCGGCACGCTAGCGCCTGGAAGAAAAGAGTCGGGCCAGCCACACTGCGCATCGCCCGGTCTGCTGGCACGATCGCTTCATGCCCTGTCGTGTCCTCGTCATCGACGACAACCCGGACTTCCGGTCGGCGGCCCGTCAACTGCTCGAACGTCATGGCTTCGTCGTCGTGGCGGAAGCCGGAACCGGCATGGGCGGCGTCGCGAAGGCCGAGGAGCACCTTCCCGATCTCGTTCTTCTCGACGTCCAGTTGCCCGACCTCGACGGCTTCGAGGTCGCCGAGCGGCTCGCGCGTCTCGACCGTCCGGTCGGCGTGGTCCTGACGTCGAGTCTCGACGGCACGGATTTCGGAGCTCTGGTGACACACAGCTCGGCGCTCGGCTTCGTCCCGAAGGCTGAGCTTTCGGCGTCTGCGCTCGAGGCGCTGCTGCCGTCGGTGTGCTGATCGGCTGCGCGCGGCTGCCTTGTCGGCGAAACTGGCGGCGTCGAGACCGGATCCCCTGAACAGGCGCAAGGCGAATCGGCGCGGATCCGCGTCGTCCTCGCCGACGACTCGATTCTGCTGCGTGAGGGCATCGCGAGCCTGCTCGAGAAGGCGGGATTCGAGATCGTCGGGCAGAGCGGCACCGCGGAGGATCTACTGCTGAAGGTCCGCTCGTACAAGCCCGACATCGCGATCGTCGACATCAAGATGCCGCCGACCCAGACCGACGAGGGACTCCGTGCGGCGAAGGAGATCCGCGAGAAGCACCCGGACACGGCCGTGCTCGTGCTCTCGCAGTACGTGGAGCAGGGCTACGCCCTGGAGCTGCTCCAGGAAAGCGCCGAAGGCGTCGGCTACTTGCTGAAGGACCGGGTGTACGACCTGGCCGACTTCGTGGCCTCGGTGAAGCGCGTCGCCGGGGGCGGCTCCGCGCTCGACCCCAGCGTCGTCTCGCAACTCGTGGGGCGGCGCCGCCAGGACGATCCCATCGGCGCGTTGAGCGTCCGCGAGCGTGAAGTGCTCGAGCTGATGGCTGAGGGATTGTCGAACTCGGCGATCGCTGCGCGCGTGTTCCTGACCGAGCGCGGCGTCGAGAAGCACGTGACGAGCATCTTCCAGAAGCTGCACCTTCCCGTCGCCGCCGATACCCATCGGCGCGTGCTGGCCGTCGTCGCCTTCCTGCGGTCCTAGGTCGAGCGTTCGCGCAAGCAACGGTGTGGTCAGCCACACCGAGGCCGCGAGCGAGCCTCATTTCTCGCGGGCCGGCCGGGTGCGAGCGTGGGTCCACGTCAGCGCACCCCTCCGGAAAGGCAGACATGAGCATCCTCGACACACTCTCCATCGTCACCGCGCTCACCGCCGCGCTCTGGTGGGCGGTCTCGAGGCACCGGCGGCCTCCCGTGCTGCAAGCGCTCTCCTTCGCTGCGCCGTTGCTGGCGGTCCTGACGCTCGCGCTCGAGGGCGTGCGCTGGCAACTCGTGCCGTGGCAGGTTCTCGCCGTAGCGGTCGCAGCCGCGGCCGCCCTCCGGCGCCGGCGACCAGGCCGCTCCCGCCGCTGGCGGCGAGTGATTGCACGCAGCCTGCTCGTCGTCGCACTCGCGGTCGGAGCCGTGGTTCTCCTGACGGCGTTCGTGCCCGCGCTGCCCGAGCCGTCTGGTCCGCACGAGGTCGGCAGCGAGATCTTCCGCTGGACGGACAGCGAACGTGCGGAGACGCTGACTCCGAACCCGTCCGACCACAGGCAGGTCATCGCCCAGGCGTGGTACCCGAGCGATACCAGCAGCGGCCGTTCGGTTCCGTACTTCGAGGCTCAGGGCCGCCTGCCGGGCGCGATCGGCGGCATGCCGTCGTTCATGTTCGGCTCGTTCGGCGGCGTCGAGACCCACGCCACGTTTGGTACTCCGGTCAGCGCCACCCGGAAGACCTGGCCCGTGCTGCTGTTCTCACCCGGCCTGTCGCTGCCGCGCGAGATGTACACGGCACTCTGCGCCGACCTCGCCAGCCGAGGCTATGTCGTCGTCGCGCTGAGCGCGCCGTACGAGTCCGGCGTCTCGGTCCTCGCCGGAGGAAGGGTCGTCGGCCAGACCGCGCACCCGGACGTGATGGGGCCGCCGCCGCACCCGGCCCTCGAGCGCTTGATCGACATCCGCACCGCGGACACCCGCTTTGCGCTCGACCAGCTGAGCCGCCTCTCGCAGCTCGAACCGAGCTCGCCTCTGGCCGGGCACCTCGACCTTGCACACGTCGGGATCGCAGGCCACTCGCTCGGCGGCGCCACCGCGGTTCAGGTCATGGCCGCCGACCGGCGCTTCAAGGTCGGCGTCAACCTGGACGGCAAGCTCTTCGGCGCGCAGCCCGACGCGCAGCTCGACCGGCCGTTCCTCTGGGTCGAGTCCGGCACGGCGCCGACTGCCGAGTACGCGAACGGCCGAGACCGATTCCTCGACGGCCTCCGTGACCGCGGCGCGCTGGTGACCGTCCGCGGCAGCAGCCACGTCAGCTTCACCGACGGCCCCGCCTACCTGACCTCCCTCGGCCGCCGCCTGGCCGGCGCCGCGACGTTCGGCTCGATCTCGGCCGCGGACATGACGGCGATGACGGGCGACACGATCTCCGCGTTCGTCGCCCCTGCTCTAGGAGTCGAGCGTGGGCCGAGCCTGAACGATGTCCTGGCCGCCCATCCGCGTCTCCGGCTCGATCGTCGCGGTCCGCCGAACACCGGCCGGGCGTCTTCTCCGGCCGCGATCTCGCTCCGCGTCCCCGCTCCGACCGGTCCGTTCAAGGTCGGCACGCGTTCGATCGCCCTGACCGATCATGCGCGGCGCGAGCCCGAGGCGCCCGAGCAACCGCGGTCGCTCGTGATCCAGGCCTGGTATCCCGCTGCAGTCACAGGCGGGCGGTCGCCGTACATGCCGCCGGCGGTAGCGCGTTTCATCGCCTCGAGCGCCGAGCTGTCACCGGCGCTGCTGGAAGCCGTGACGCTGGACGCGACGGCCGACGCGCAGCCTCTGCGGCGGCGCGGCGGCTGGCCGGTCGTTCTCTTCTCACCGGGCTTCGGAGTCGAACATGAGCTCTACTCGGGCCTCGTCGAGGATCTCGCAAGCCACGGCTACGTCGTCGTCGCGATCGCACATCCTCATGACGCGAGCATCGTCCAGTTCCCCGACGGTCACGTCGTCGTTCCGCGTTCGCAGATGGACATTGCGGAGGCGCTGGCGGTTCGCGTTGCCGACACTCGCTTCGTCCTCACGCAACTCGCCCGGCTCGATCGCTCAGGGCCCTTCGCAGGCAAGCTCGACCTCGGTCACGTCGGAATGTTCGGACATTCGCTCGGTGGAGCGGCGGCCGCGTCGACGATGCTCGTCGATCCGCGGATCCGCGCCGGCGCCGACCTGGACGGCCTGCTGTTCGGTCGCGTCCGCACCGCCGGGCTGTCGCGGCCGTTCATGCTGATGAACGCCGAGCCCGGCTTCGCCGCCGAGCCCAACCGGGCCGGCTTCTGGGACAGCCTGCGCGGACCCCGCTACGCCGTCGACGTACGAGGCGCGCGCCACTTCGCGTTCAGCGATCTCGTCTTCTTCGTCCCGGAGCTGACGCGGTTGAACCCCGCCGCGGGGCAAGCGGCCAGGCTTCAGGTCGGGACTCTCGACGGGCCGGCGACACTCGCGGCCGAACGCGCCTACCTGCTCGCCTTCTTCGACGGATCCCTGCGCGGAAAACGAGAGTCGCTGCTCGCCCACGAACCGGGCCCCTTCGCCGGCCTTCGCCTGACCGTCGGACGGTGACGTCGCTCTGCCACGCTCGCCCGCGGGAGCGCAGATCGCGCTCCCGCGAGGAAGCAACTGCCTAGGAGACGCGAACCGTCTCCTCCATCCACGGATGGATCGCGCAGAAGAAGAGGTGCGTGCCCGGCGTCAGCGTCGCCGCCGGAATGGTGAGCGCCCCGCCTGCCGGAACGATGTTCAGCGGGGGGAAGAAGAAGGTCGGCGGAGTCGTCGTGCCGAAGAGGATCAGGTTCAGTGGCGGGACGATGCCGCCGCCGCCGAACTGCGTCACCTCGGTGAGCGAGTGCGTCTCGCCGCCGCGGTTCTCGAAGACGAGCGAAGAGCCGACCTTCAGGTTGACCTGCGCCGGAGCGAAGTGCCACGAGCCGGCGAACTTGTGGTCGACCAGTTGGCCGATGAAGCTGTCGAACGTCGTCCTCCCGCTGCCGACGCACGTCGGGGGGTTGCCGGGGATCGCCGCGTTGAACGACGCCGCGTCGCAGTCGTCCTGGGCCATGACCCGGCCCGGATTCGCCGACGCGACCGCCGCGACGGTGAGGAACGCGGCAGCGACCGCAACGAGCACAGAAACTCGAACTGCCCTCATAGATCTCCCTTCAGGGTTGCCTGCTGACTTCCGGAGTCGCTGAGCAGTACGTCCGCAGAGGCTCAGCCGGATTCCGGTTCCTGCGAGCATATTCCTGCGCGGCGCAAAGTCATAGCGACGCCGGTGCCTGGCGTCAGAGAATCCGCTCGGTCACGACGGCGTCATCCGGCAAGGTGCGGGAGACGAACGTCACGTAGTAGCCGACCACCTCGTCGTCGACCATGATCGCGAAGCAGCGCGCCTCGACGTGCTCGGCGATCCAATGCCTACCTGCGAAGAGCTACCGACGTCGACGATCGACGGAAGGCCGCTACTACTACGGCTCCGGTGAGCTGACGTCGGCGTTCAGGAGACTCGTCCGGGCGAGGAAAGACGATGTGGCGGATCTGCTCATTGACAAAGGATCCGCAGAACACGCTGACTGGTCGTGCTACTCGGCGGGTAACACCCGCGTCGCGCTTGGACTGACAGTGCCGGACTCACCACCACTGAGCTGCTCGGCGCGTGTCGTCGTCTCAATGATCAGTCCCGCCCTTCGTGTCCCGGCGCACAGGCGCGACTTCACACGCCGCTTCGATCTCGCTGGCGACTGCGGTCGCAGTTGTCGGAGGAGTCGCACTCACGCACGGCCAACGAGACGAATTCGTGAAAGGTCAGTCGTACAGAGGGCAATGCACATGCAAGATCGACTTCGTCGTCAGCAACTGTTAGCGGTCGTGAGTGCGCTTTTGCCTATGCTCTGCCTCGACCGAACGAGATGTCGAGCCAGGAGGTCACGGAAGTGCCGAGAACAAGAACTCAACCGACTGCTTCCAAACGAGGCGCAGCAAAGAGAACCGCGACTGGCAAACGAGCGGCCACGACAACCGCTGAGTTCACCTGTCCGGAGTGCGGCCGGACGTTCACCCGGGCTGCTGCGCTTGGAGCGCATCGCAGCCGCGCACACGGCGTTGCCGGCAAGTCGGCGCAAGCAAGGAGGAGTCGGAAGACCCGGCAAGGCTCGGCAGCGTCGACCTCGCAGACAGCTCGGTCGAGCGCAGCCACGACCGGACGCGCAGCGCAGTCGCGCGCGGCAGCGACGAGTTCGCGCACGAAGGCCGCTGACGGGAACGGCGCAATCGACCGCGATGCCCTCCTGAACGCGGTTTTTCCCGGTGGGATGCCTGCGCGTGAGGAAGTCATCCGCGCTGCAACCGGCTGGCTCGACGACGCAGAGCGGCTTGCGCGTATGTAATAGACGGGCCGCGGCCGCTACGTGCGAGCGAGCTCTTCTGTCGTCACTTGGACATCGCGCGGGCACGTCAGTGCAAACGGCCTGAGCGTGGTGCCCAAGTAGCTCCTCCGGGAAGACCGTCCTTCCTACGGCCGCGCGACGAGACGGTCGACGGCCTCCACGTCGCCCGCTTCGCCGACAATCGGGTGGTGCCCGCGACCCAGTCGATCTAGCGCCGATGTTCTGGCAGTTGCTCGCGAACGGTCTCGTGACGGGATCGGTGATCGCGATCGCCGCCGTGGGGGTCTCGCTCGTCTACGGGATCCTGCGACTCGTCAACTTCGCGTACGGAGATTTCATGGCGTTCGGCGCCCTCGCCGCGTACGCGTGCAACGGTCCGCTCGGGCTCGGGATCGTGCTCTCGGCCGTGCTCGGGATGCTCGCCACCGCCGCCCTCTCGGTGGCGCTCGACGTAGCGCTCTGGCGGCCGCTGCGCGCGCGCCGCGCAGGCTTCATGAGCCTCTTCCTCGCCTCGATCGGTCTGGCGCTCGTCCTGCGCCAGGTGCTGCTGCTCGCCTACGGCCCCCAGCCGCAGCACTACGAGGTCGACCCGTACAAGGTCTACGTGATCGGAAGCGTGCGACTCTCGGAGGCCCAGCTGATCACCATCCTCGTTGCCTCCGCTGCCATCGTCATGATCGGCCTTTTCATGTCACGCTCGACCATCGGCCGGACGATGCGCGCACTCGCAGACGATCGCGCTCTAGCGGCGATCGCGGGCGTACGCGTCGGCCGCGTCATCGTCTACACGTGGATTCTGTCCGGCCTGCTCGCCGGCCTCGCCGGGGTCCTCGCCGGGCTCATCCAGACGTCGTTCGACCCGAACTTCGGCTTCCCGCTTCTGCTGCCGGTGTTCGCCGCCGTGGTGCTCGGCGGGATCGGCAGCGCTTACGGCGCCCTCGCAGGCGGGCCTCGCACTCGGCGTCGCGATGGAGCTCTCGACCTGGCCGTCGCTCCTCGGCGGCGTCAATCCGGTCTACAAGCCCGTGGTCGCGTTCACCGTGCTGATCGCCGCGCTGATGGTTCGGCCGCAGGGTCTCTTCGGCCGGGCGAGGGTGGTATGAGCGCGCTCGCGAGCGGCGAGTTCTGGGCCTTCGTCGCCGTGGTCGCCGGCGTGTACACGATCTTCGCGCTCGGCGTGCAGTTGCAG
Organism: uncultured Actinomycetes bacterium; assembly: GCA_963708685.1. Classification (GTDB taxonomy): domain Bacteria; phylum Actinomycetota; class Thermoleophilia; order Gaiellales; family Gaiellaceae; genus DASVFB01. The sequence continues at coordinate 168,371 of CAVPTP010000002.1, read as the reverse complement.
TTCGGCTTCGCGGGACTCCTGAACTTCGGCCAGGTGGCGTTCATGGCGATCGGCGCGTACACGATGGCGATCCTCGTCGTGAAGGAGGGCTGGAGCATCTGGCTCGCAGCGCCGCTCGGAGTCGGCGTCGCAGCCGCGGCGGGCCTGCTCCTCGGCCTGCCGGCGCTGCGCCTCCGTGCGGACTACTTCGCGATCGTCACGATCGCCTTCAGCGAGATCGTCCGCTACGTCGCGACGAACCAGGACTCGCTCACCGGCGGCTCGCAGGGGACGATCGCGCTCGGCGCGGTCGGGCGGGCCGCGCAGTACAACGCCGAGTGGGAACGTTTTCAGTCGCGCGTCCAGGGGTGGCTCGGAGTCTCCTCGAAAGACGTCGCGATGCTCGTGATCGTCTGGGCGACGGCGATCGTGCTGCTCGTGCTGGTCTGGCTGGCGGTGCGAACGCCCTGGGGCCGGGTTCTCCGCGCCATCCGCGAGGACGAGGACGCGGCGGCCTCCCTCGGCAAGAACGTGCTCGCGTACAAGCTCCAGGCGCTCGTGATCGGCTCCGGACTGGCGGGGATCGCCGGCTGCTTCTACGCGTGGCAGTTCTCGTTCTTCAGCCCGGACGACTTTCAGCCGCTGCTCACCTTCTTCGCCTGGATGATCGTGATTCTCGGCGGGCTCGGCCGCATCTGGGCGGTGCCCGTCGGCGCCGCCGTGTTCGGCTTCCTGTTCGCCGGTACGCGCTTCCTCGACTTCCCGCCGCTCTCGTATCTGAGCGGCGCCGACCGCGCCTACGTGCGCCTGATCGTCATCGGGCTCGTGATCATCGGGCTGGTGCTCGTGCGGCCACAGGGGATCCTCGGGAGGCGAGACGAGATGGTGCTCGAGTGAGCGCCCGGCTCGAGATACGCGACCTCGTGCGCGCGTTCGACGGCGTGCGGGCGGTCGACGGTGCGACGCTCGACGTCGGCGCCGGCTCGATCACCGGCCTGATCGGGCCGAACGGCGCCGGCAAGTCGACGCTCTTCAACTGCGTCTCCGGCTTCCTTCGGCCCGAGTCCGGCCGCGTCCTCCTCGACGGCAAGCGGATCGACGGCCGCGCGCCGCACCGGATCGCCCGCGCCGGACTCGTCCGGACGTTCCAGACTCCACGCGCGCTGACCCGCATGACCGTGCTCGAGAACGTCGCGCTCGCGGCGCCGCGAAACGAGGGCGAAAGGCTTGGCCGAGGATACGGCCGGCGTGCCCAGCGGCGTGAGCGCTCGGCGCGGGCCCGCGCGGGCGAGCTGCTCGCGCTCGTGCGGCTCGACGGCCACGCGGATGCACTCGCCGGCACCCTTTCGGGTGGGCAGCGAAAGCTGCTCGAGCTCGTGCGCGCGCTGATGGTCGAGCCTCGGATCCTGCTGCTCGACGAGCCGATGGCCGGGGTGAGTCCGCGTCTGCGCGTCGAGCTGCTCGAGCACATCCTTGCTCTGCGCGAGCGCGACGGCGTAACGCTCCTGATCGTCGAGCACGACCTCGACTTCGTGATGCGCGCGAGCGACCGCGTGATCGTGATGAACGACGGACGCGTGATCGCGCAGGGATCTCCTGACGAGGTGCGAGTCGACGAACGCGTGGTCGACGCGTACCTCGGCAAACGCCACGACGTCCCATGAGCCTGCTCGAGGTGGACGCGCTCGAGGCCGGCTACGACGACGCGCTCGTGCTGCGCGGCGTCTCGCTCAACGCAGGCGCCGACGAGATCGTCGCGGTGATCGGACCGAACGGCGCCGGCAAGTCGACGATGCTGAAGGCTGTGTACGGCCTCGTCAGGCGGTGGCGCGGGTCGGTGCGCTTCGACGGCGAGGACGTCACCGGGTGGCGCGCCGATCGGCTGACTCGGCGCGGGCTCAACTTCGTCCCGCAGACGGAGAACGTCTTCCCGACTCTGAGCCTCGCGGAGAACCTGCACGTCAGCGCGCTCGTCCTGCCGAAAGGCGAACGCCGCTCCGCGATCGAGCGCGTCGGCGAGCTGTTCCCCATCCTCGCCGAGCGTCCGCGTCAACGCGCAGGGACGCTCTCCGGCGGACAGCGCAAGCTCGTTGCGCTTGCGCGAGCACTCGTTACCCGGCCGAGACTGCTGCTTCTCGACGAGCCGTCCGCGGGGCTTTCGCCCTCGGCGATGGACGCAGTCTTCGACAAGCTCGTCGAGATCAACGCCCTCGGGATCGGCATCGTGATGGTCGAGCAGAACGCGCGGCGCGCACTCGCCCTCGCCCACCGCGGCTACGTGCTCGAGGCGGGCCGGAATGCGCTCGACGGCAGCGGCAGCGACCTGCTCCGCGACCCGCAGGTGGCCGAGCTGTACCTCGGTGGCTCGGGAACGATCGCGCGGGGCTCGCCCTCGACGAGCGCGCCTCGGGGATGAAGCCCGAGCCGCGCGCGGATCGTCGGCGGCGGTCTGTGGAGGGCTCGTTACGAAGTCGGTGCGGTGCCTGGCACCGAAACGGAGGCGTCCGTTCGCAGGGCCGCCGCGAGGAACGAGCGGCAGAGACCTGCGCCGAACTCCTGCCACTCTTCGATCCGGTCCCGCAGCTCGGCGAGGACGGCGTCGCGCCTCGGGAATGCACGCTCGTCGCGCAGCCAGGTCGCGACCTGCTCGAGGCGAATCTCCGGATGGAACTGGATTCCCCAGGCGGCGTCGCCGAGCCGGAACGCCTGCGAGCACACGCGCGACCGTGCGAGCTCGACGGCTCCGTCGGGAACCTGGAACGCGTACTCGTGCACCTCGAACACGTCGAAGACGCGCGGCAGCGCGGCCGAAGATCGGATCGCGCCGCAGCCTCGTCCGTCAGCGTCACCGGGACGAAGCCCGACTCCGGCTCGGGCGACCGGCCGACGTGCGCGCCCGCGGCCTTCGCGAGCAGCTGGCCGCCGAGGCAGACGCCGAACAGCGGCGCCCGCCGGGCGACGAGCTCACGGATCAGCTCGTCTTCCATGACGAGCCAGGGATGCTCGTCCTCCTGGTCGACGTTCATGTGCCCGCCGAAGACGAAGAACGCGTCGTACGCCTCGAGCGGCCGCGGCGGCTCCGCGTCGTCGACGACCGACCACTCCTCGAGCGTGTGCCCGTCGTCGCGCGCGACGTCGGCGAACAACTCCGAGCGAACCAGCGGGCCGTGGGTCAGCGACAGGATCCGCATCAGAAGAGCGTCGCGTTCGCCTGTGCCGGCTCGATCGCGCCGGTTGCCGCGACGCCCGCTTCGTCGAGCAGCCCGCGCAGCACCTGCGCGCTCCGCGGCGCGTAGTCGTAGCGGTTGTTGTTGAACAGCGCGTACACCTCGTGGGCCTCCTCCGCGAGCTTCGCGATCGAGCCGACCCAGTCCTCGAGATCCTCGCGCGAGTAGAGCCAGTCGAACCGCTCGCCGGAGGTCTTCGTCTTCTTGTTCCACGTCTTCCAGTTGCGGCCGTGGAAGCGGATGTACGCGACCTCGTGTGTCGCCGCCGCGATCCGCGGCATGACGTTCGAGGCTCGCGTGCGAGGAGAGTCGACCGAGACGTAGGCCAGCCCGTGCCGCTCGAGGAAGGAGAGCGTGTCCGCGCGTTCGTCCTCGGTCATCCACGATTCGTGACGGAACTCGATCAGCGGGACGAGCGGTGCGAGCAGCTCCGGCACGCGGCGCAGCTCGTCGAGCGCCTCTGCCGACTTCTTCACGCGCGGGTGGTACTGGAGCAGGACGCCGCGCAGCTTCCCGGCTTCCTCGAGCGGCGAGAGCGCGTCGCGAAACTCCGCGAACTCCCGCTCGACCGAATCCGTCTCCTCGTGACCGGTCATCGCCTTCGAGGCCTTCGCGTGGAAGACGAAGCCGGCGGGCGTTCGCTCGGCCCAGCGCGCGGCCGTCTCGCGCGCCGGCAGGCGGTAGAACGGCGAGTCGACCTCGACGGTGTCGAACCGCTCGGCGTAGTGCCGAAGCCGCGTCTCCGCGGTCCGCACGCCCGGCGGGTACCAGTGCTTGACCAGCCCCTCGTCGGCCCAGCTGCACGTGCCGATGCGCACCGTCGCCACGCCGCGAAGGATACGGAGGGGCGGACGCGAGCCCGCCCCTCCGACTGGGTTGCCTACCGCTTTCTCGGTGTCGCCGTGACAGCCGTGGTCGTGAGCGTGTAGCCGGCGAGCGTCGCGGACACGCAGCCGCCGGGGACGAGGCTCGCCGGCAGCGCGCTCACGCAACCGACCTCACGGGTCGGTACGACGACTGCCGCCCTGTAGGTCGTCTTCTTCGTCAGCGCGAACGACTTCGAGAACGCGCCCGTCGCTCCGGTCGTCGCCGTGCCGACGCGCTTGCCGCCGCCGACGAACGAGACCCTGGCGCCTGCGACGCCCTGGAGCTTCTCGAGCAGCCTGCCGCTCAGGAGGACGGAGTTCCTGACCGTGGTGCGCCGCTTGCCGCGCACCCGCTTCGTCTTGCGCACGGTCGTCACCTTCGCCTTGAGCGTCGCCGCCGCGGGCAGGTTGACGATCGCCTGCGCCTCGACGGTGCCCGCCTGATTCGGCAGCGCGCTGTTCACGGTCCACGGCGTCACCACGGTGCGCCAGAGATACGTGCCCGAAGCCGAGGGATTCGTGATCACGCCTGCGGCCATCGTCAGCTTCGCGTCGGTGATCTTCGCGCCGAAGGCAGCGCGCGACGCGGGAGGCTGAGCCTGCTCGTACGGATTCGGAAGGCAGAGCACGAGCTTCGCCGAGCTGAACGCCGCCTCGGCTCCCGTCGTCGGGTCGACGTACACCGGCACGTCGAGCGTCTGGCCGCTCACGGTCACGTGCAGGAGCCACACGGCGGCGTGTGTGCCCGGCGCGCACGTGTTGGCGACGTAGGCGGCGGGGGCCGCGGTCAGCACCGTTCCCTCGGCCTGGATGATCGCGTCCGGCGAGATCGACAGCGCCTGGAGGTCGGCGTGCACTGTGCCGATCTGCGTTCCGGCGGCCTGCGTGATGTTCGCCGTGTAGCCGATCGGGAGGTAGATCGCGACGCGCAACGGCGCGGCGTCGGTCTTCGCCTCCTTCACCTCGATGACCGTCTCCGCGCTCGCGGCCGTGGCCTGCGAGCCGCTGACGAGCAACTGGGGCGTCTTCGCGAGTGCGGTGCCCGCGAGCGCGAGCGAGCCCGTCGCCACGCAGCCGAGGACGAGCAATCTCAGGATCGTTCGCATGTGTCGGACCTCTCTTCGTCGACTGGGTGAGCGGAGCCTTGCAGGAAGCGCAGCGTCAAGGCTTGACGTTTGCGACGCCGCCGAAGGCGTTCCAGCGGCCGCCGGAGTACCGGAACATGCGCATCTGGTCGACCGGGATGTAGTCGCTCGGCGACGTCTTCAGCACGACACCCGCCTGGACGAACGGGATTCGACGGTCTCCTTGAGATGCGTCGCGGCCTGCTGGAGCGAAACGCGCGGTCGGGTTCTTGCCCGCGTGCTTCAGCGCGTCGACCATCGTGTATGCGGCCGCCATCCCGTAGACGTGCGCCAGTGCGTTCACGTCGCAGCCGGAGCAGTAGCTCTTCATGATCGCCTTGTAGAGCTTCGCGCCCTTGTCCTTGGCGAGCCGCGGATCGGTCGCCACCTTGAGGAACGCGGCGCTGATCGCACCGTTCGTCGTCTTCTTGCTCGTGCTCGCGGCGACGACGTTCATCACGAACGGGTCGATCGAGACGCCGCTCAGAAAGTAGTGCGGCGTTCCAGCCGAGCTTGTGCGCAGCGAGGAACGCCTGGATGACCTGCTTCGGCAGCGCGAAGAGGGCGAGGGTGTCCGCGCGGGTCGCCTTCAGCGCTGCGATCTGCGCCGACATGTCGGAGTCGGTCAGCTCGTAGCTCGCGGTGCCGACGATCTTCGCCTTGCCGTGAAGGCCCTTCTTCAGCCCGTCCAGCATGTCCTTGCCGTAGTCGTCGTTCTCGTAGAGCACGGCGATCCGGGCCTTCGGCGACGTCGAGGCGATGTACCGCCCGTAGAGCGCTCCCTCGGCGTAGAAGCTCGGCAGGTAGCCCATCGTCCACGGGTACTGCTTCGCCTGGCTGAAGAACGCACGCGAGCCCGCGCCGACGAAGAGCTGCGGCACCTTCGCCTGGTTCAGGAAGGGCCGCACGGCGAGCATGTGCTCGGTGCCGATCGAGTTGAAGATGGCGAAGACGTGATCCTCCTGCACGAGCTGGCGTGTCGCCTGAACCGTCTGCGCCGGGTCGTACGCGTCGTCGACGACCCTGTAGTCGATCTTGCGCCCGTACACGCCGCCGTGCGCGTTGACGTAGGCGAAGTACGCCTGTGCGCCCTTCGCGACCGGCGCGTAGTACGCGCTCTCGGGCCCGCTGAGCGCGGCGGTGCCGCCGAGGACGATCGAGGTCGACGTCACGCCCGGATCCGCCTGGACCGCGGCGGACGCGCACGTCGCGAGCACGAGCACCGAGAGGATCCCGGCGAGCAGCTTCATACGGAGATCCCGGCCTTGAGCACGGGCAGCGTGATGCGTGCCGACTTGATCGTCAGCGACGACCCGTCGGGTACGCCGGTCAGGTAGAGCAGGTTCAGCGGGTTCTGCGCCGTCGTCGTCCACGACAGCGTCACACGGAGCTTCGACCCGGGCGCGATGAGCGCCGTGTCGGAGATCAGCGGAAACGACACCGTCCACGCCTTCCCCCGCGTGGGCAAGAGCGTGCCGCCCTCGCTGACGATCGTCGCCGCGCCGCCCGGCGCGACCGCCTCGACCACGGCGGTGAGCTGCTTCGCCTGGGAGCGCGTGGACGCCCTGACCGTCACGACGGGCGCGCCGAAGACCTCGAGCTTCCTCTTCGGCAGCTTGAACGACAGCACGACCTTGCCGCGCGACCGGAAGGTCTTCCCCGAGGCCACCGTTGCCGTCCTGAGGCTCGTCGTGGGGGGAAGGCTCGCGTACGAGACGTTCTTCCCCTTCACGTACGGATCCGGCGCGAGCTCGACCGGCTTGCGCGTGTCGATCCCGTTCCGCTTGTTCTGGAGGAAGCGCTCGAACCACGCCGATGCCTCGGCGAACACGACGCTTGCGTCAGGGCCCGGGAACGTCGACGGTGCGTGGCCGAAGTCTCCGATGTACAGGCGCTTCGGCCCGCCGAGCTTCCTGTACGCGGCGAAGCCCTGCTCGAGCCCGAACGCGAAGTCGCGGCGGCCCTGGAAGACGAACGTCGGAGTCTTGATCCGGGGCAGCGCGCTCAGCGTCGAGCGGGCATCGCCGTACGAGCGTATGGCTGCGTAGCTCGTGCTGGTGAGGAAGCTGCTCTTGAGCCCGTTCAGCTCCGGCGAGGTGCGGTCCGGAGCAACGGAGTTCAGGAACTGGAAGATCGCCCCCGACTTGGCCAGCCGTCCGGGCGCGAGCGCCCTCGGGAGGTCGACCCACGTCTCGAGGACCTCGGCGGCTGCGAACGGGACGCCGGCCCTGAGTGCGCCGAAGACCACTCCGCCGCCGAGCGAGATGCCGAACGCGCCGATGTGCGCCCTGTCGACGCCGGGTCGCGCGGCGAGCCAGTCGTACAGGTCGCGCGCGTCCTGAATCTCGGAAGGCCCGTTGACGTTGAACAGCCCACCGGACTGTCCGTGGCCGCGGTGGTCGGCCGTCAGGACGACGAAGCCCCGATTCGCGAACGTCTGCTCCGCGATCATGTTCATCGACGCACGCGTGCCGCCGATGCCGTGGAACATCACGATCGCCGGACGGCCGCCGGCCGGTGGTGCTCCCGTGGGCACGTAGAGGGACGTCGCGAGCTGCGTGCCGTCGCTCGCGGGCACCATCTGGTCGCTCTTCGTCCACGCTGCGTTGGCGAGTCCGGGCCAGGCGAGCGCGCAGGTCGCGACAGCGAGGAAGCGCCGGCCCATAGGGAATACAGGGTAGCCATAGAATCGCGCCAGATGGACTCGAGGCCGGTCGGCGTTTTCGACTCGGGCATGGGCGGGCTGACCGTTCTGCACGAGCTGCTCGTGACGCTGCCGCACGAGGATTTCCTCTACCTCGGCGACGCCGCGCGCCTCCCCTACGGCCCGCGCCCGCTGCCCGACATTCGCCGCTTCGCGCTCGAGATCGGAGGCTGGCTCGAGGCACGCGGCGTCAAGCTGATCGTCGTCGCCTGCAACGCGGCGACCTCGGCCGCTCTGCCGGATCTCCAGTCGCAGCTCGCGGTTCCCGTCGTCGGCGTGATCACGCCGGAGGCGCACGCCGCAGTGCAGGCGACGCGCAACCGTCGCATCGGCCTGCTCGCGACCGAAGCCACGGTGGCTGCGGGACGGTACGTCTCGCTGCTCCGCACGCTGGACGCCGGCGTCGAGGTCTTCCCCGTCGCGTGCCCCGCGCTCGTGCCGCTGATCGAGAGCGACGACCCCTACGGGACGCGAACCGTCGAGGCGGTGCGCGAGTACGCGCAGCCGCTGAAGGCCGCCGGGGTCGACACGGTCATCCTCGGCTGCACGCACTATCCGTTGATCCGTCCGATTCTCCAGCGCGTCTTCGGCCGCGACGTGACGCTCGTCTTCTCGGCCGAGGAGACGGCCCGCGAGGTGGCCGAGACGCTGGCGCGAAAGCGCATCGAGAACGACGCGACGCGCGAGGGCGGCTGCCGCTTCCTGACAACGGGCGAGCCCGACGGATTTCGGCGGACCGGAGCGCGCTTCCTCCAGTTGCCGATCGACACCGTCGAGCACGTCGCGCTGCGCGAGCTCGAGGCGGCCGCGTGAGAGAAGGCCGTCGGCCGGGCGAGCTCCGCCCGCTCGAGATCGAGCTCGACTTCCTCGAGCAGCCGCACGGCGCCGTGCTCTGGTCGCAGGGCAAGACGAAGGTGCTCTGCACGGCGTCGATCCAGGACGGCGTGCCGCGCTGGCTGCGCAACTCGGGACGCGGCTGGATGACGGCGGAGTACTCGCTCCTGCCGGCGTCCACGGGCGAGCGCACCGACCGCGAGGCGAGCAAGGGACGTCAGGGCGGCCGGACGATCGAGATCCAGCGTCTGATCGGACGCGCCGTTCGCGCCGTGATGGACTTCAAAGCGCTGGGCGAGCGAACCGTGTACCTCGACTGCGACGTCCTGCAGGCCGACGGCGGCACGCGTTGCGCGGCGATCTGCGGCGCGTACGTTGCCGCCAGGCGCGCGCTCGACCGCTTCGGGCTCTCGAAGGCGCTCGTGGGCTCGGTCGCCGCGGTCTCGGTCGGCATCGTCGACGGCGCGGCGCTCCTCGATCTCGACTACCTCGAGGATTCGAACGCCGAGGTGGACATGAACGTCGTCATGACCGGCGACGGCCGGGTCATCGAGGTTCAGGCCACGGCCGAGCGCGAGCCGTTCAGCCGCGATTCGCTCGACACGCTTCTGGATCTCGCCGCCGAAGGGATCGACGAGTTCACCGAGGCGCAGCGCGCGGCGCTGGTGGCGGTGCTTGCTTAGCGCCGTCCCGACGCTCGGCTGGGACGCCAACCTCTTTCGGCTGGCCCTCGCGGCGGCGCTCGGCGGTGTCATCGGCTTCGAGCGCGAGTTGCGCGACCGCGAGGCGGGTCTTCGCACGCACATGCTCGTGTGCCTCGGCTCGGCGTTGTTCACGATCGTGTCGGCCTACGGCTTCCACGAGTTCCTCGTGAGCGGGGATCAGGTCGTCCGCGCCGATCCGACTCGGATCGCGGCGCAGATCGTGACCGGCATCGGCTTCCTCGGCGCCGGGGCGATCATCCGCCAGGGCGTCTCGGTCCGCGGGCTGACGACGGCCGCCACGCTGTGGGTCTCGGCGGCGATCGGCATCGCGGCCGGGGCCGGCTATTACCCGGGCGCCGTGCTCGGAACGGCCGTCACGCTGCTCGCACTCTGGCCGATCCGCGTCCTCGCGTACCGGGTCTTGCAGGAGATCCGGCCGAACGAACGGAGCATCGTGGTCGAGCTGCGCCCGGAGGCGAAGGTCGCGCAGCTCCTCGAGATGCTCGAGGAGCAGGGCGCGAAGATCGAGCACTTCCAGCTCGAGGACGACCGCGATAGGCGCGTGGTCACGCTCACGCTCGACACGCCGTCCGAGAACCTGCTCGCGAAGATCGGCGACCTCGAATTCGTGCAGGGCATCAATTGGGGCGCCTAGCGAAGCTCTGCTCGAAGAACGAGGGAAAGCTGCGGGAGCTGCGCGCGGCGCTCCCGAAGTGGGACCTCGAGCTGCTCGACGCCGACGCGTATCCACCTGAGGACGGCGACACGTACGAGGACAACGCTCGCGGGAAGGCGCGCTTCGGGCGCGCCGTCGGCGAGGGCGACGCCTGGATGATCGGCGAGGACTCGGGCCTGGAGGTCGACGGCCTCGAGGGGCGGCCCGGCGTCCATTCCGCGCGCTTCGGCGGTGACGATCCGGTGGAGCGGCTGCTGCGGGAGCTGGACGGCGTCGACGGGTCAGGTCGCGGCGCGCGCTACGTCTGCGAGCTGGTGGCGCTCGCGCCGGGCGGCGAGGAGGTGCGCGGCACGGGCGTCTTGAGCGGGCGCATCGACCGGGAGCCGCGCGGGAGCGAGGGGTTCGGCTACGACCCGATCTTCGTCCCTGAGGGCGAGGAGCGAACGGTCGCCGAGCTGGGGAACGAATGGAAGCGGCTGAACTCCCACCGCGCCCGAGCCGCGGCGGCGTTGTTGCGTGCGCTCGACGGCCGTGAGCACTGACATCGCGTTGGTTCGGCTTTTCAGTGGCTGGGTCAGGCGAGTCCCGAGAGCTGCTCCTCGACAGGACGCGGATGCCGGTGCTCGATCCACCAGTTGAGCTCGGCGCCGAAGACGAGCACGTTCGCCATCACGTAGTTCCAGACGAGCAGGATCGCCGGCGGCCCGAACGTCTTCAGCACCGGATTCAGATCCGTGTAGCGAACGTAGACCGGTAGGACCTGGAAGCCGGCGGTCAGCACGATCGTGGCCAGCGCCGCCCCCGGCAGCACCCCGCGGACGGTCACCTCCGCATTCGTGAGCAGGTAATAGACGGAGACCACGAAGACGAACACGCCGAGCGACGAGACGAGCACCGTGAGCACGTACGCGGACACCTCGTTGTCGACGGCGTTCGGCGTGTAACGCCGGAGGAACGCGACGCCGAGGGAGCCGACGAGCAGGGCGACGAACAGCGTCACGAGCGAGCCGAGCATGAGCACCGACGCGATCGCCTTCCCGCGCAGGAACGAGCGATTCGGCTGGCCGTAGACGATGTTGAACGCCGACTCGAGCACGCTGAACAGGGACAGCGCGGTCCAGAGCAGGAACGCCGCGCCGACGATGCCGAGCGTTCTCGCGTTGTCCTGCACCTGGCGCACGAGCGCGACGATGTCGCCGACCGGCGCCTCGGGAAAGGCGTGCTTGAGCTCGGTGACGAGGAAGCTCGATTCGTCCGCGCGTCCCGAGAAGCCGAGCAGCGCGAGCGCCAGGAAGGTCAGGGGTACGAACGAGAGCAGCGCGAAGTACGCGATCATCGCCGCGAGGTGCGTTCCGCGGTCGGCGAAGAACTTCGCGACCAGTGCGCGCTTCCGCCGCTCCACGCAGGGAGTATCTTCGGCGCGATGGACGCCGCGCAGGCTCCGGCCATGACGGACGCGCAGCTGGGACGCGCGCTGAAGGAGCATGCGTACCTCGAGGGCGACTTCGTCCTCAGGAGCGGCCGGCGCTCGCGCTACTACCTCGACAAGTACCGCTTCGAGACGCAGCCCCAGTTGCTGCGCGCGCTCGGCGAGCGTCTGGCGGCCGAGGTGCGCGAGCACGAGCCGGACGCGACGAAGATCGCCGGGCCGGAGCTCGGCGCCGTCGCGCTTGCCGCCGCAACCTCGCTCGCTTCGGGCCTGCCGTTCCTCATCGTCCGCAAGGAAGCGAAGGGTTACGGGACGGACAAACGGCTCGAGGGGATCTTCGAGCCCGGGGAGCGCGTCTGCCTCGTGGAGGACGTCGTGACGTCGGGCGGAGCCGCCCTCTCGGCGGTCCAGGCGCTGCGCGACGCAGGGCTCGAATGCGCCACCGCGGTGTGCGTCGTCGACCGCGAGGAGGGCGGCGTCGACTCCCTCGCGCGGCATGCCGTCCGCCTCCGGTGCCTCTTCACCGCCTCTGACGTCCTGTCCACCCCCTAAGCTTCTGCGGCGAAAGGGCATGGTTGAGCCGTTCTACGGGTTGTTAGGGTCCGGACGCTTCGGAACCAGGCAACCCAGACAAGGAGGATTCGTGACCAAGCAGGAGTTCATTGCAGCGGTCTCCCAGCGCAGCGGGCTCGCCACCCGGGACGCACAGAAGGCGGTCGACGCCTTTCTCGACACGATCACCGACACGCTCAAAGACGGCGGCGACGTGAGCTTCACGGGATTCGGCAAGTTCTCGGCGGCGGATCGCGCCGCGCGTCAAGGCGTGAACCCGCGCACCGGCGAGCGCGTCCAGATCGCCGCGACGCGCGTGCCGAAGTTCTCGGCCGGAAGCCAGTTGAAGAGCGCGGTCAAGGGCTAAGGGCCCGCGCAGCGCTGCGACGGAAGGAAGGGCCGCCCGAGGAGCGGCCTTCCTTTTCCTGTTGCACACGAACATATGTTCGCCTAGGATCCGGCCATGCAGCTCCGGCTGGATGCCGCCGACCGGCTCGTCGAGCTCGTGGAGGAGCGGCGCGGCGCGGTGCCCGTCGAGGACGCAGCGCGGGCGCTGTTCGCGCTCGCCCACCTGCCGGAGGGCATGGCCCGCTCGCTGCTCGACGATGTCGTCGCCGGCGATGCCCGCCTCGCCTGGCGCGGCGGCTGCGTCGCGCTCGAGACCACCGACGCCGAGCGCGTTCTGCTCGAGGAGGCGACCTTCTGCGTCGTCGACCTCGAGACGACGGGTCTGTCGCCGGCGCGCTCGCGGATCTGCGAGATCGGTGCGGTTCGGGTCGAGTCTCTCGAGCTCGCGGGAAGGTTCCAGACGCTCGTCAACCCGCGCGAGCGGCTGCCGCTCCAGATCGCGGCGCTGACGGGCATCGATGCTGCGGCTCTCCGTCGCGCGCCCGATTCGGGTCTTGCGACGAAGCGGTTCCTGGCGTTCTCGGGGGAGGCCGTCCTCGTGGCGCACAACGCGCGGTTCGACATGGCGTTCCTCGACCACGCGGTGTTGCGCCTCGCGGGGCGGCGGCTTGCCGGGCCCGTCGTCGACACGGTCTGGCTCGCGCGCCGGCTGCTCGCCGGTCGCGGCTCGCGCTTCGGGCTCGCCTCGCTCTCGCACTTCTTCGGCACCGCCGCGCGGCCGTGCCACCGCGCGCTGCCCGACGCGGAAGCCACCGCCGAGATCCTGCTGCAGCTCATCGGCCTGGCACAGGAGCGAGGCGCGCGCAGCGTCGGCGACCTCGTCGAGCTCTCGGCGCCGCGCCGGCGCCGCGTCTACGGAAAGCGGTCGCTCGCGTTCGGCGCCCCGACGCTCCCCGGCGTCTACCTCTTCCGCGACGCGCACGACCAGGTGCTCTACGTCGGCCGCGCGCGCGACCTGCGTGCGAGGTTGCGCTCGTACTTCCGGTCGGAGCGCCAGCGTCCGTCGGTCGAGGCCGCGCTCGCGGCAGTCGAGTCGATCGAGTGGCGCGTCCTCGGCTCGGAGGTCGAGGCGGCGCTCGAGGAGCTGCGGCTGCTTCGTGAGCTGCGCCCGCCGGCGAACGCGCGCTCGACGCGGCCCGATCGCTACGTCTACCTCGGCACGCGCGGCGACCGCGTCGTCGTCACGAAGACGCCGACGCCGAACGGGCCGCTCAAGAGCCGGCGCCGCGCGGAGCTCGTCGCTCGCGCGCTCGAACCGGACGAGCTCGCTCGCCCGCGCAGCGCGCTGCCGCGACTGCGCCGCAAGCTCGCGACGCACGCGGAGGCGCTGCGCTACGAGGACGCCGCACGGCTGCGTGACCGCGTTGCTGCCGTCGAAGCCGTCGCGGCGGAGCTCGAGCGGCTGCAGCGCCTGCGCGCGACGGAGCTCTGCCTCGTGGCGCCGGCCGCGGAGCCCGGCTTCCGCCGCGTGTTCTTCGTGGCGCGCGGCCGCGTTGCCGCGGCGCGGACGGTCGCGCCGGGACGGAGGCTCGAGCTCGACGCCGGCCTGGCCGAGGCGCGCCGCGTCGAGCCCTCGCTCGCTCCCGAGGACGCAGACGAGCTCCTCGTGGTCGCGCAGTTCCTCCGGCGCCCGCCGCCCGAGTTGCGCGTGCTGAGCTTCGACGAGATCGACCGCCGCGTCGCCTAGAGTGGGCGCGATGACGCAGGTCGAGACCGGCACGACCGTCTTCGGGGACCGGCTGGTGGATCGCGTCGACCGCAGGCGCAGCCAGCTCGTGCTCGGGCTCGATCCCGTGGTCGAGTTGCTGCCGGTCGAGCTCCACGGCGACGCGGGTGACGTGCCGGAGGCGCGCGCCGACGCGGTCGCACGCTTCTGTCGCGGGCTGATCGACGCTGCCGCTCCCGTCTGCGTCGCGGTCAAGCCCCAGCTCGCCTTCTTCGAGACGCTCGGCCACCACGGGATGCGCGCCTTCGAGGACGCGTGCGCGTACGCGCGCGAGGCGGGGCTGCTCGTCATCGCGGATGCGAAGCGCGGCGACATCGGCTCGACCGCGCGCGCCTACGCCGCCGCGTACGTCGAGCCTCGTGACGGCGGGCCGCCGGTTGCCGACGCGATCACGATCAACCCGTACCTCGGGCGCGAGTCCGTCGAGCCGTTCCTCGGCGCCGCCAAGCGCTACGGCGCGGGCCTCTTCGTGCTCGCAAAGACGTCGAACGACGGCAGCGCCGACGTCCAGGATCTGAGGCTGCGGGACGGCGAGGTCGTCTGGCAGAACGTGGCACGGCTCACCCGTGAGTGGGGCGAGGATCACGTCGGCGAGCACGGCCTCTCGAGCGTCGGCCTCGTGATCGGCGCGACGTATCCGCGCGCGGTCGGCGAGGCCAGGCGGCTCTGCCCGCAGCAGGTCTTCCTCCTCCCGGGCATCGGCGCCCAGGGCGCCGGTCCCGCCGACGTCGCCCGCGCGTTCACGAGCGGGCCGGCCAGCGCGCTCGTCGCGGTGTCGCGCTCGATCGACTACGCCTTCCGCGTGCGCGGAGGAGACTGGCGGACGGCGGCGCGCCTCGAAGCGACGCGCCTTCGAGACGAGATCTGGGCCGTCTCCGGCTGGTAGTGCCGTCGCGTTGAGACGTTTCCTCCTCGTCGTGCTCGCCGCGCTCGCGTGCTCGGCGCCGGCCGTCGCCGCCGGTCCTCCGGCCGTGAACGCGCGGAACTATCTCGTCGTCAACGGCAAGACGGGCGAGGTGGTGGCCGCGCGCGGGGCTCGCCAGCGCGTGCCGATCGCGAGCATCACCAAGCTGATGACCGTCCTCGTCGCCCTCGAGCACGCGAAGCTCTCCGACGAGGTGACGGTGCGACCGGTCGCGGCGGGCGTGGGCGAGTCCTCGATCGGCCTGCGCGCGGGCGAGCGTCTGACGGTCGGCGACCTCGTCGAGGCGGCGCTGATCCAGAGCGCCAACGACGCGGCCTACGCGCTCGCGGCGTACGTCGGCGGCGGCGACGTCGGCGCGTTCGTGCGCGAGATGAACGCGAAGGCGCGCAAGCTCCGCCTCCGCGACTCGCATTTCGTCCGTCCCGACGGGCTCGACGCGCCCGGCGAGTACTCGAGCGCTGCCGACGTATCGCGGCTCGCGCGTATCGCGATGCGCGACCCGGAGATCCGCGAGGTCGTCCGCCGGCGCAGCGGGACGATCGCCGGCGGCCGCACGCTGCACACGTGGAACGATCTGCTCGGCGAGTTCCCCGGCCTGTACGGCGTCAAGACGGGCCACACGGGCGAAGCCGGCTGGTGCGAGGTCGCGGCCGCACGCGGCCGTGGCTACACGATCTACGCCACGATCCTCGGCAGCCCCTCGCGCGACGAGCGGAACGCCGGGCTCGCCGCGCTCCTCAGGTGGGGCCTCTCCCGGTACCGTCTGAAGAGCGTGATCGCGACGGACCGCACGTACGCGCTCGCCCAGACGGGCTATGGCCTGGCGCCTCTACGGCTCGTCGCAGCGTCGCCGACGCGACACGCGGTGAGGGTCGGCCGCCCGCTTGTCGCGCACGTCGTCGCCACGGCGGCAGTCGAGCTTCCCGTTCACGCCGGCGACCGCCTCGGCGTCGTTCGCGTGTACCAGGGCAAGCGTCTCGTCGGAACGAGGAAGCTCGTCGCTGCGCGGACGGTCGAGCGCCCGAATCTGGCGGCACGGGTCGGTTTCTATGCGCGGCACACGGCGAAGCACGTCCTGGGCTGGTTTTCGTGACCCGCCCGACCGCGTTCACCGGCCGCCGGGCGGCTGCAAAGTCGTGATCATCACCGTCACGCTCAACGCCGCGGTCGACCGGACGCTGACGGTCCCGAACTTCCAGCGCGGGCATCGCCATCGCGCCAGCGCCGGCCTCACGCTCGCGGGCGGCAAGGGGATCAACATCGCGCGTGCGCTGAAGGCCCTCGACGTGCCCGTGGTGGCGAGCGGGCTCGCGGGCGGCCGCACCGGAACGCGCATCGTCGAGGAGCTCACAGCGGAGTCGATCCTCAACGACTTCGTCCGCATCAGCGACGAGTCGCGGACCTCGACGATGGTCGTCGACCCGACCGGCGGAACGTCGACCGAGATCTACGAATGGGGACCGGTCGCGAGCCGTGACGAGCTGCACATGCTCCTCGAGAAGATCGCGTATCTCGCGCGCGCGGCCGACCTCGTCGTGTTCGCGGGGTCGCTGCCGCGCGGTGTCGACGCCGGCTTCTACGCCGAGGCGATCCGCGAGCTCGCGCGCAGGCACGTGCGCGTGGTGCTCGACGCCGAGGGGGAGCCGCTGCGCCGCGGCGTCGAGGCCGAGCCGTGGCTCGTGTCGCCGAATCAGCGCGAGGCCGAAGGGCTCGTCGGGCAGGAGTTTCACGACGAGGAGGACTTCCTCATGGCGCTGGACGCGATCGCCGAGCTCGGCGCCCGCAACGTCCTCATCGGCCACGAGGGCGGCGCGTTCGCGCTCATCCGCGAGGAGCGCAGGACGCAGCGGTTCGAGGCGCAGATCCCGCCGGTCGAGCCGGTAGCGCCCGCGGGCGCCGGAGACGCGATGCTGGCCGGCTACCTCGCGGCGCGCGTCGCGGAGCAGTCGCACGAGCAGTCGCTTCGCGGCGCGGTCGCGACGGGCGCGGCGGCGACGCTCGAGCTCGGCGGTGGGCGGTTCGACTCGCGCGAGGTGGCGCGTCTCGCCGCGACTGTCGTGGTGCGCGCGGTCGAGCCGGTGAGCGCGCAATAGGCCGTCGGGGGCCGGTGGTACGATCGATCATGGCCGTCGAACTGACCGGAACACAGCTCGAGCGACTCCTTTCGTTCGAGCAGAAGTTCGCCAAGGAAGGGCTCACGTTCGACGACGTCCTCCTCGTTCCGGCCGAGTCGCGCGTCCTCCCGAACGACGTCTCGACGGCAACGCAGCTCACGCGGTCGATCCGGCTCGCGGTACCGATCGTGTCGGCGGCGATGGACACCGTGACCGAGGCGCGCCTCGCGATCGCGCTCGCCCGCGCGGGAGGCATCGGCATCGTCCAGCGCAACCTGCCGATCGACGCGCAGGTCGCCGAGGTCGACAAGGTCAAGCGGAGCGAGTCCGGAATGATCGTCGAGCCCGTGACGCTCCGCCCGGACGCCCTCGTCTCGGACGCCCTCGCGCTGATGGCGCATTTCCACATCAGCGGCGTGCCGATCACCGACGACCGCGAGATCCTCGTCGGCATCCTCACCAACCGCGACCTGCGCTTCGAGAACGACACGACGCAGCCCGTCTCCGCCCTCATGACTGCGCGCAACCTCGTCACCGCTCCGGTCGGCACGACGCTGGCGGAGGCCGAGGAGATCCTCCACCGCAACAAGATCGAGAAGCTTCCGGTCGTCGACGCCGAGGGCCGGCTGCGCGGGCTCATCACCGTCAAGGACATCCAGAAGAAGATCCAGTATCCCGACGCGACGAAGGACGAGCGGGGCCGGCTCCGCGTCGGCGCCGCGGTCGGGGTCGGGTCGGACGCGCTTGCGCGCGCAGAGGCGCTGATCGGCGCGGACGTCGACGTGCTGGTCGTCGACACGGCACACGGGCACTCGCACGGCGTCCTCGAGATGGTCCGCAAGCTCAAGTCTCGGTGGGACATCGAGCTGATCGCCGGCAACGTGGCCACCGGTCGAGGCGGCCGAGGCGCTCGTCGACGCCGGTGCCGATGCGGTGAAGTCCGGTGTCGGCCCGGGCTCGATCTGCACGACGCGCGTCGTCGCAGGCGTCGGCGTGCCGCAGGTGACCGCGATCTACGACTGTGCCTCCGCGGTGGAGAAGCACGGCGTGCCGCTGATCGCAGACGGCGGGATGACCAGCTCCGGCGATGTCGCAAAGGCGATCGCGGCCGGCGCCAGCTCGGTCATGCTCGGCTCGATGCTCGCCGGAACCGACGAGGCGCCGGGCGACGTGATCCTCTACCAGGGCGAGCGGTTCAAGGAGTACCGCGGCATGGCGTCGCTCGGATCGATGCGCGCCGGCTTCTCGAAGGACCGCTACTTCCAGGGAGACGTCGAGGACGTCGACCGGCTCGTGCCGGAGGGCATCGAAGGCCGCGTCCCGTACAAGGGGCCGCTGGCGCCGATCGTCTACCAGCTCGTCGGCGGCCTTCGGCAGGCGATGGGCTACTGCGGCGCGGCGACGATCGACGAGATGCACGACGCGACGTTCGTGCGCATCACCTCCGCCGGCCTGCGCGAGTCTCATCCCCACGACGTGACGATCACGAAGGAGGCGCCGAATTACCGGCGCTGAGGCGGAGGTCCTGCCGCTCCCCGAGACCGGGGCCGAAGAACGTGCCGTGCTCGTCGTCGACTTCGGCGGGCAGTACTCCCAGCTGATCGCGCGTCGCGTGCGCGAGTGCCGCGTCTATTCGAAGCTCGTTCCGCACACGCTGACGCCCGAGGAGGTGCGCGCGCTGAACCCGCACGCGCTCATCCTCAGCGGCGGGCCCGCGTCCGTCTATGCGGAAGGTGCTCCGCGGGCCGACCCGGGTCTCTTCCGCCTGGGCGTTCCGACGCTCGGGATCTGTTACGGAGCGCAGCTGCTCGCGAAGGAGCTCGGCGGCCGTGTCGATCGCACCGGCGTCTCCGAGTTCGGCAAGACCGACCTTCGCGCGGAGGAATCGGAGCTCTTCCACGATCTGCCCGGGACGCAGACGGTCTGGATGTCCCACCGCGACTCGGTGATCGCGCCTCCCGACGGCGCACGCGTGGTCGCGGGCTCGCCCTCGACGCCGGTCGCCGCCTTCGAGGATCGTGACGCGCGCGTGTACGGCGTTCAGTTCCACCCGGAGGTCGCGCACACGCCGCACGGGATGGATCTGCTCAAGAACTTTCTCTACAACGTCGCGGCGGCCCCGCCCGCGTGGACGCCTGCCGCGGTGATCGAGGAGCAGGTCGAGCGGATCCGCGAGCGCGTCGGCAGCGAGCGAGTGCTGTGTGCGCTCAGCGGCGGTGTCGATTCCGCCGTCGCAGCGCTGCTCGTGCACAAGGCGGTCGGCGACCAGCTCACGTGCGTCTTCGTCGATCACGGGCTGCTGCGCAAGAACGAGGCCGAGGAGGTCGTCGCGACGTTCGACGGGCACTTCCACGTGCCGCTCGTGCACGTGCAGGCGCAGGAGCGGTTCCTCGAGCGGCTCGCCGGAGTCGACGACCCCGAGCGGAAGCGCATGATCGTCGGCGAGGAGTTCATCCGCGTCTTCGAGGAGGAGGCGCGGCGACTCGGCGACGTGCGCTTCCTCGTGCAGGGGACGCTGTACTCGGACGTGATCGAGTCGGGCGGAACCGACAACGCCGAGTTGATCAAGTCGCACCACAACGTCGGCGGGCTGCCCGCGGACATGAGCATGAAGCTGGTCGAGCCGCTGCGGCTGCTCTTCAAGGACGAGGTGCGCCGTGTCGGAGAGGAGCTGGGCTTTCCGGAGCGCATGGTGTGGCGTCAGCCGTTTCCGGGTCCCGGGCTCTCGATCCGGATCATCGGCGACGTCACCGGCGAGCGGCTCGAGACGCTGCGCGAGGCCGACGCGATCCTCCAGGAGGAGATCAGGCGCGCCGGCCTCTACCGCTATCTCTGGCAGAGCTTCTGCGTCCTCCCGACGATTCGTTCGGTCGGCGTGCAGGGCGACTCGCGCACGTACGGCTACCCGATCGTGATCCGCGCGGTGACGAGCGAAGACGCGATGACTGCCGACTGGGCGCGCCTGCCGCACGACCTGATCGAGACGATCTCGTCGCGGATCGTCAACGAGATCCCGACCGTCAACCGCGTCGTCCTCGACGTGACGTCGAAGCCGCCTGCCACGATCGAGTGGGAGTAGCACCGTCGCCCCGCCCTTACATTTTCCAAACCTTGGTCTGACCAAAGGACATGGCCTGTGCGCAGCGTCCGTTTGGCTCGGCTGCGCGCGTCGTGCGTGCCGCGGCACAACGCCGTGACTGTTTCGTGACGTTGGTCTGACCAAGTGGCATGAGACGAATCGGCACGGCCACACGAGACCTGAAACGGCGTGAGTCGCGGTTGGCGCCCACTCCATCGGCCGAAGCGCTCGTGCAACGCCTCGCTGCTGCGCGAATCGGCACGACGTTCAACCAGTACCGGGACGAGCGCCTCGCCGAGCGGCTCACGCGCTACCTGGAGGCACGCGCCGACGCGCCGATTCTGCTCGTCGGCGAGGCGGCCGGTTACCGCGGCGCACGGGTCTCCGGCATCCCCTTCACGTCCGAGCGCCAGCTCACCGGCGACGGGCCGGGCGAGGCGACGCGCAACCATCGTCCACCGCGTCCTCGCCGAGCTCGCGCTCGAGAACCACGTCGTGCTGTGGAACGTCGTCCCGACGCACCCCGGCACCGCGACGTCGAACCGGCCGCCGACGCGACTCGAGATCACTGCCGCGCTGCCCTTCGCCCGCGAGCTCGCGCGCGGGCGCCGCGTCCTCGCCGTCGGCCGGATTGCCGAGGCCGCGCTCGAAGCGCCTTATGTCCGCCATCCGTCGCATGGCGGCGCGGCCGCCTTCCGTGAGACGCTTGCCGCGTGCCTCCGCTAGACCTCGACCGCGTCGTCCGGCGCAACACGTTCCTGCTCGCCGCGACGCTCGCCGTCAACTCCGCCGTCGTGCAGCTCGTCGCGGCCGTGTCCTCGCTGACGTTCGTCCTCGTCACCGGCGTCAAGGGACTCCTCGGGCTCGGCCCCGCGATCTTCCTCGTCGCCGCAGCGTGCACCGGCGCGGTCGCCGGGCGCGCGATGGACCGGTTCGGACGAAGGCCGGTGCTGGTCGTCGGCTTCATCGTGGGCGGCTCGGGCTGCGCACTTACCGCACTCGGGACGCACGCCATGTCGACGATCGCCGTCATCGTCGGCTTCGCGCTCACCGGCTCGTCGAGCGCAACGTCGCTGCTCGTCCGGACTGCGGCAGGCGACATGTACCCGCCGCAGCGGCGCGCCCGCGGCATCTCGTTCGTCCTCTTCGGCTCCGTGTTCGGCGCGATCCTGGGCCCGACCGTCTTCAGCCCGCTGTTCGCGGGCAAGCAGCTCGAGGCGAGCGAGCTGACGGTTCCCTGGCTCGCCGCCGCCGGGATCAGCATGGTCTCGGCCGCGATCGTCTTCCTCGTCCGCCCGGATACGAAGAAGATCGCGGAGCTCATCACACCCACGGATCCGTCCGACGAGCAACCCGTGAAAGCGCCGCTCGGACAGATCATCCGGCGGCCGGGGATGATCCCGGCGATGCTCGCCTCGTTCGCGAGCTTCGGCGTGATGGTCTCGGTGATGAACCTCACCGGGTATGTCGTCGTCGAGAAGCACGGTCATGCGCAGCACGACGTCTTTCCGATCATCGGCGCGCACGTCCTCGGGATGTACGCGCTCGTCCTCGTCATCGGCGCACTGATCGATCGCGCCGGCCGTACGCCCGCGCTCGGCATCGGGCCTGCTCGTCATGGGAGTCGCTGCGCTTTCGCTCGGCTGGACGGAGAGCGTTCCGGCGACGGCTTTTCTCCTCTTCGTCCTCGGGATCGGGTGGAACATCTCGTATGTCGCGGCCGCAGCGCAGCTCGCCGACCTCACCCTGCCGTCGGAGCGTGGGCGCCTCTTCGGGTTCAACGATTTCGCGGCCGCGCTGTTCGCCGCGTCGCTCGCGCTCCTCGGCGGCCTGACGCTCGAGACGCTCGGCGTAGCCGCAATGGCGGTCGGCGCGGCCATCATCGTCACCGTCCCTGCGCCCTGGATTCTCCGGCGCCGCGAGGTTCCGGTCGAAGCCTGAGTTCGCTACACTTCCCCGCCGGCGGACGCCACGAGTTCGCCTTTTCTTTGCCTGTGAAGACCTACAACGCCAAGCCCGGAGAGATCGCTCGCGAGTGGTACGTCGTCGACGCCGACGGCAAGACCCTCGGGCGCCTCGCGACGACGATCGCGGACACGCTGCGCGGCAAGAACAAGCCGCAGTACACGCCGCACGTCGACACCGGCGACTTCGTCGTCGTGGTCAACGCGGAGAAGATCCACGTCACGGGCAACAAGCTCGACCAGAAGCTCTACCACCGCCATTCGGGCTATCCCGGCGGGCTCCGCTCGCGGCCGCTCCGCGAGCAGCTCCAGCGCCGCCCGACCGAAGTGCTGCGCAAGGCCGTGAAGGGGATGCTGCCGCGGAACCGCCTCGCGCGCGCTCAGATCACGAAGCTCAAGATCTACGCCGGCCCCGATCATCCCCACGAGGCGCAGACGCCCAAGCCGCTGCCGCTGGAGGACTGAGTTGCCGCCGACGCCGATCGCGCAGTACCAGGGAACCGGAAAGCGGAAGACGTCCGTCGCGCGCGTGATCCTGCGCCCGGGCGACGGCGCGACGTGGTTCAACGGCCGGACGATCGAGGAGTACTTCCCGCGCGCCGTTCACCGGCAGCTTGCGCTCGCGCCGCTGAAGGTGGCGTCGCTCGAGGGTCGCTACGACATCCGCGTGCGCGTGCACGGCGGCGGTCCGAGCGGGCAGGCCGGCGCCGTCCGGCACGGTGTTGCACGGGCGCTCGTCGAGCTCGACCCGGAGCTTCGCGTGCCGCTCAAGCGCGCGGGCTTCCTGACGCGCGACGCGCGCATCGTCGAGCGCAAGAAGGCCGGCCTGCACAAGGCGCGCAAGGCGCCTCAGTTCTCCAAGCGGTAAAAGCTTCCGCTTTTCCCGCTTTATGCCTGCGTCCGTGCACTCGCCGGACCTCGTCGCGAGGTCGAGAGCGTAAGCTCCGCGGCGCTCATGGCACGGAGATACTTCGGCACCGATGGTGTGCGCGGGATCGTCGGCGAATCGCTGACGCCGGAGCTCATCGAGAAGCTCGGCAAGGCAGTTGCTCTGTGGTCCGGACGCGGTCGCGTCTTCGTCGGCCGCGACACTCGTGCTTCGGGTGTCGAGCTCGAGCTCGCGCTCGCTCGCGGGATCGCTTCCGCCGGCGGCTCTGCCGTGCTGGGCGGCGTGCTCCCGAGTCCGGCTGTCGCCTTGCTCGCGCTCGACGTCGGCGCGGTGATCACCGCGTCTCACAACCCGCCGGAGTACAACGGGGTCAAGCTCTTCGACGGCAACGGCCAGAAGCTCGACGACTCCGCGGAGGAGGCGATCGAAGGGCTCCTCGACGCGGATGTGAGCGGCGGCGGCACCATCGATCGCGTCGGCGTCGCGGACGACAGCTACCTCGAGCACATCGTCGAGCCGTTTCGGCTCGAACCTCAGCGGCATGAAGGTCGGAGTGGACTGCGCAAACGGTGCGTACAGCGCGATCGCGCCGCGCGCGTTCGAGGAGCTCGGTGCCGAGGTGACGGCCATCGGCGTCGAGCCCGACGGCACGAACATCAACCTCGGTTTCGGCGCGACCGATCTCCGCGCGCTGCAGGAGACCGTGAAGGAGCACGGCCTCGACCTCGGTGTTGCGTTCGACGGAGACGGCGATCGGATGCTCGCGGTGGACGAGAACGGCGCTGCCCTGGACGGCGATCAGATCGTCGCGATCCTCGCGCTCGCGCTCGACGTCGATCTCGTGGCGGTGACCGTGATGTCGAATCTCGGGCTGCACAGGCTGCTGGAGGAGCACGGCATTCGCGTCGTCACGACTCCGGTCGGCGATCGTCACGTCCTCGAGGCTCTGCGCGAGCACGGCGGCCTGCTCGGCGGCGAGCAATCGGGCCACATCATCTTCCTCCGCGATCACGTCACCGGCGACGGTCTCGCTGCCGCGCTGCTTCTGTGCAACGCGATTCGCGGTCGGACGCTGAGCGAGGCAGCAGCCGAGATGCCGACTTTCCCGCAGGTGAAGGAAAACCTCGCTTTGCGGGGAAAAAGCGTGCCAGAGACCCTCCTCGACGAGGTCTCACGGCTCAACGGCGAGCTCGACGGGAGGGGGCGCGTGCTCGTGCGTCGCGTCGGGGACCGAGCCGCTCGTGCGGCTCCTCGCGGAGGCGCCGACACAGGCCGAGGCGGAGGGCCTCTTTGATAGGATCGCCACGCTCGTACGACGAGAGCTCGGCTGAGGTTTCCGACGTCCGGGAAGCCCGTAGAGCCGGGCTTCACGCCTTTTTAGGGACAATAACCACATGTGCGGAATCATCGGATACGTCGGAAGCAGAACCGCCAAGCCGCTGCTGATCCAGGGGCTTCAGCGGCTCGAGTACCGCGGCTATGACTCCGCGGGCATCGCGCTGCGCGAGGACGGCGAGCTCGAGTACGTGCGCGCCGTAGGCAACCTCGCCGAGCTGAAGGCGGCGGCCGGGCCGAACGGCTCGCTTTCGTCGCACGGGCTCGGGCACACGCGCTGGGCGACGCACGGCGCGGTGAATGAGCTCAACGCGCATCCGCTGACCGGCTGCGACGAAGGCCGGCTCGCGATCGTCCTGAACGGGATCGTCGAGAACTACCGCGAGCTGAAGCAGTCCCTGCTCGACGACGGCCACGTGTTCAGCTCCGAGACCGACGCCGAGGTGGTCGTGCACCTCATCGAGCGCAACTACGCGGGCGATCTGGTCGCTGCCGTGCAAGAGGCCTACGACGAGCTCGAGGGTCACTTCTCGTTCGTCGTCATCCACCACGACCATCCCGACCTGCTCGTCGGAGCGCGGTACCAGACGCCGCTCGTCGTCGGGATCGGCGAGGGCGAGATGTTCCTCGCATCGTCGATCGCGGCCTTCCTGTCGGAGACGCGCCGCGTACAGCTGATCGACGACGGCGACGTCGTGGCGATCACGCCCGAGGGCTCGGTCTTCCACCGCGACGGCGAGATCGTCGAGCCCGACGTGCTCGAGGTCGACTGGGACGACGAGTCGGCGGAGAAGGGCGGCTACGAGACGTTCATGCTCAAGGAGATCTACGAGCAGGCCGAGGCGGTGCGCGAAACCATCGGCGACCGCGCGCGCCACGGGACGCTCGTCCTCGAAGGGCTCGGCCTGACGCCGCTCGAGATCCAGAACCTGCGCCGTATCGTGATCGTCGCGTGCGGCACCGCGTATCACGCCGGCGTCGTCGGCCGCTACATCATCGAGGAGTGGGCGCGCCTCCCGGTCGAGCCGGATATCGCCAGCGAGTGGATCTACCGCAATCCGGTCCTGTCGAAGGACACGCTCGTCATCGGCATCTCGCAGTCGGGGGAGACCCGCGACACGATCAACGCGATGAAGCTTGCGCGCAGCAAGGGCGCGCGGACGCTGGCGATCACGAACCAGATGGGGACGCAGATCACGCGCGAGGCCGACGCGGTCCTCTACACGCGCTGCGGTCTCGAGGTCGGCGTGGCCGCCTCGAAGACGTTCACGGCGCAGGCCGCGTTGCTCTCGCTGATCGCCCTCGAGCTCGCAAAGGTACGGAAGACGATGCCCGAGCAGGAGCTCTCGTTCATCGTCGAGCAGCTGTTCGAGCTCCCGGCCAAGATTCGCGACTTCCTCGACGGCGACCATCCGATCGAGAACATCGCCCAGCGCTTCTACGACCAGCCGTTCTTCCTCTACCTCGGCCGCCACATCGGCCTGCCCGTCGCGCTCGAGGGCGCGCTGAAGCTGAAGGAGATCTCCTACATCCCGACCGAGGCGTACTCGGCCGGTGAGATGAAGCACGGACCGATCGCGCTGCTCGAGGAGGGGACTCCGGTCGTCGTCGTCGCGACGAACATCCACGTCTACGACAAGATCGTCTCGAACATCCAGGAGACGCGCGCGCGTGGCGCCCACGTCATCGCGATCGCGACCGACGGCAACGAGGACATCCAGCATCACGCGAACGACGTCATCTACGTGCCGCGCACGCCGAACTTCCTCCAGGCCGTGCTGGCCGTCATCCCGCTTCAGTTGCTCGCCTACCGCATCGCGCGCCTGCGCGGCCTGAACGTCGACCAGCCGCGCAATCTGGCCAAGACGGTCACGGTCGAGTAGGCCATGACAGGGGTTTGGCCCCTGTCATGGCTGGTGGGCGCCTGGCTTGCCCGTGCGATCGGAATCGAAGGGAAGTCCATGCCGAAGCAGCGATCTCATCGTCGGAATCTATTTCGGGGCGACTCGGCGCAACGCACGGTTCAGCTCCGCGAGCGTGGCGCTGCCCTCGATCCGCTGGACGAGGCGGTGGCGGCTGTCGAACACGAGTGTCGTCGGCGCGCCGCGTGACCACGCGCCCGCGATGACGCCGCGCGGATCCCAGATCGACGGGTACTCGAGGTCGAAGCGCTTGTAGAACCTGCGCGCACCAGGCTTCGAGTCGATCGTGTCGATCCCGAGGAACACGACCCGGCGCGCGTTCGATCGCGCGAAGCGCGAGAGGACGGGAGCCTCGGTGTTGCAGCCGTCGCACCACGAGCCCCAGACGTTGACGAACACCGCGCGCCCGCCGTACTGCGCGAGCGCGACCCGCTTTCCGCTGAACACCTCCGGGCCGGCAATCGCAACCTTCTTCGGCCCGGCCGCCGAGCCCGTCGCACTCAGTGCGAGCGCCGCGAACGTGCACGTCAACGCGAGGCGTTTGCCTGGCCAGAGCCGGGGGGACACGCCCGAAGACTAGTCCCGGGAAAGGAGCCCGCCATGGCCGACCTCGTCGCCGACTTCGTCCTCCGCCGTCTCCGCGAGTGGGGTGTTCACCGCATCTACGGCTATCCCGGCGACGGGATCAACGGGTTCCTCGGCGCGCTCGACCGGGCGGAAGGCGATCCGGAGCTCGTCCAGACGCGCCACGAGGAGACGGCGGCTTTCATGGCGTGCGGCCACGCCAAGTTCACCGAGGAGGTCGGCGTCTGCCTGGCCACATCGGGGCCGGGCGCGATTCACCTCCTGAACGGCCTGTACGACGCCAAGCTCGACCACGCGCCGGTCGTCGCGCTGATCGGCCAGCAGAAGCGCGTCTCGCTCGGCGCCGAGTACCAGCAGGAGGTCGACCTTCAGACGCTCTTCAAGGACGTGTCGGAGTACGTGCAGTGCTGCATGGAGCCCGCACAGGCGCGTCATCTCGTAGACAGCGCGCTGCGTCACGCCCTCGACCGTCGCGGCGTCGCAACGATCATCTTCCCGAACGACGTCCAGGAGGAGAAGGCGGTCGAGTCGCCGCCGCGAGCGCACGGGTCGGTCTACTCGAGCGTCGGTTACTCGCGGCCGCGCGTCCTGCCCCAGAACGCGGACCTCAGCCGAGCGGCTGCGGTTCTCAATGCGGGTGAAAGGGTCGCCATACTCGTGGGCCAGGGGGCACGGCACGCGGAGGACGAGGTGGTCCAATGCGCAGACACGCTCGGCGCCGGCGTGGCGAAAGCGCTGCTCGGCCGGAGCGTTCTGCCGGACGACTTGCCGTTCGTGACCGGCCCGATCGGCTTGCTGGGCTCGCGCGCGAGCTACGAGATGATCGAGGAGTGCGACACGCTGCTGATGGTCGGCACGAGCTTTCCGTACTCCGAGTGGCTCCCGAAGGAGGGCCAGGCGAAGTGCGTGGAGATCGACATCGATGGTCGCCGGATCGGCATGCGGTATCCGGTGGACGCGCCGCTCGTCGGCGACGCGCGGGAGACCCTGCGCGCGCTGGTCCCGCTGCTCGAGCCGAAGCACGACCGCGAGTGGCGCAACTGGATCGAGGAACAGGTCGCCGAGTGGTGGCGCGTCGTCGAGGACCTTGCGATGCTCGACGCCGATCCCCTGAACCCGCAACGCGTGATCTGGGAGCTGAGCAGGCGCCTGCCGGAGGACGCAATCCTCACGGCGGACTCCGGGTCGACGACGAACTGGTGGGCCCGGATGCTGAAGCTGAAGCAGGGGAATCTTGCTTCGCTGTCGGGGACGCTCGCGACGATGGGTGCCGGGACCCCGTATGCGATCGCCGCGAAGCTCGCGTATCCCGAGCGGCCGGTGATCGCAATCGTCGGCGACGGCGCATTCCAGATGAACGGCATGAACGAGTTGATCACGATGCGCCGCTACGCAGACCGGTTCGAGGGAAAGCCGGCGCTCGTGCTGTGCGTGTTCAACAACCAGGATCTGAACCAGGTGACGTGGGAGCAGCGCGCGCTCACGGGCGATCCGAAGTTCCCCGGCTCGCAGTGGATCCCGGACTTCCCGTACGCGCGCTATGCCGAGCTCGTCGGCTTCAAGGGGATCTATTGCGACGACCCGAACTCCCTCGGCGCCGCGTGGGACGAGGCGCTGGCGACGAACGGTCCGGTCGTGTTCGAGGTGCGCGTCGATCCGGAGATCCCGCCGCTGCCGCCGCACATCCGTTGGGAGCAGGCCGAGAAGATGGCGAAGGCGATGGCCAAGGGCGACCCGGAGCTCGTCGGCGTCGTGCGGAAGTCGCTGCGGGGCAAGCTCCAGGAGCTCAAGGAGTCGCTGCCGGGCGACTGAACCGCGCTGCGGGCCAGCGTGTACTGAGGCGCGGCGGGCATGATTAGCCCGTGGACGACCTTTCACCCGTGGAAGTCGTGGGGACGCAGTCGGAGGCCGAGATGCTCTGCGGCCTGCTCCGGAGCGCGGGCATCGACGCGATGTACCGCGTCACCGATCGAGGAGCGGGCGCGTTCGACGGCATGGCCGTCGGCGGCCCACACGAGATCCTGGTCCGGCGCGACGACCTCGACGCGGCGCGCGGAGTCCTCACTGCGCAAACGCAGAGCGACTGACGCTCAGTCGTCGGTCGAGCCGCGCAGGCGCTTGACCTGCGACCGGCGACGCTTCTCGTCGAGCCGCCGTTCGACGGCGGCCTTGGTCGGCTTCGTCGCCCGTCGTTTCCGCGGCACGCGTAGCGCCTCCCGCAGTTGCGCCACGACGCGCTCGGTGGCGAGCTCGCGGTTTCGCGACTGACTTCGCTCGTCCTGTGCCACCGCACGCAGAACCGGTCCGGCGCGCGCCACGACGCGCCGCTTCTGCGCGTCCGACAACGCAGCGGAGCCCTCGACGTCGAGCATCGCTTCGACGCGCGTCTCCGTCTTGTTCGCGTGCTGTCCGCCAGGCCCGCTGGATCGTGACGTGCGGAACTCGACGTCCGAGAGCGGTAGGACGACGGTCCGCGTCACGCGAATAGACTCGCCGGGCATGGCAGGCATTCTCGTCGAGACGTGCCGGTAACCGTCGGCGTCGACGCGATCGAGATCGCGCGGATCCGGCGCGCGCTCGATCGTTACCCGTCGTTCCGCGAACGGTGCTTCACGCCACCCGAGCGCGCGTACTGCGACTCGCGCAAGAACCCTGCCGAATCGTACGCGGCGCGCTTCGCCGGCAAGGAGGCGGTGGGCAAGGCGCTCGGGATCGGCGTGGCGCGCGCCTTCGCGTGGCGCGAGATCGAGATCGTAGGCAGGCCGAAGCCGAGCGTGAAGCTGCACGGCCGCATCGGTGCGTGGGCGCGCCAGTCGCATGCCGGCGCGATCGACCTCTCGATGACGCACTCCCGCGAGCTCGCGGTTGCCGTCGCCGTCATCGAAGAGTCGTGATGCTCGCGCCGCTCTACACCGCGGAGGAGATGAAGGCGGCCGAGGCGGGCCACGACGTCGATACGCTCATGCACCGCGCCGGCACTTCGGTGGCGGAGGAGGCGTTGCGTCGGTTTCCCGAGGCGCGCACGTTCGTGCTTCACGCGGGCAAGGGCGCGAACGGCGGCGACGGAAGGATCGCCGCGCGGCTCCTCGAGGAACGAGGACTGCGCCAGGTCGAAGCCGACGCGGACGCCGAGCTCGTGATCGACGCGCTGCTCGGCACCGGAATGCGCGGCGCGCCGCGCGACGAGACGGCGCGCGAGATCGAGCGGATCAACGCCTCGGCTGCACCCGTGGTCGCCGTCGACATCCCATCCGGTGTCGACGCGTCGACGGGCGAGGTCGCCGGCGCGGCGGTGCGCGCCGACCTGACGGTGACGATGCACGGGCCGAAGGTGGGCCTCGCCGTGGGGCCCGGCGCGTTTTTCGCAGGAGACGTCGTGGTCGCGGAGATCGGCCTCGAGCCCGGCGAGACGACGTGCCGCCGCGTGCTGCCCGAGATCCTCTCGCTCGTCCCTCCGAAGCGGCCCGAGGACAACAAGTACTCCGCCGGATCCGTCCTCGTCGTCGGGGGGGCGCGCGGCACGAGCGGCGCCGCAGCGCTCTCGGCGCGGGCGGCGTTCCGTGCGGACGCCGGTTACGTGGCGATCGCCGCGCCCGTCGAGGTCCTGCCGACGCTCGAGACGCTCGTGCTCGAAGCGGTCAAGCGCCCGCTGGACGATGCGCTCATGGCGGCCGAGCGCGCGTCGGCTCTCGCGCTCGGGCCCGGCCTCGGCCGCGAGCAGAAAGCTCTCGTCCGGCGCCTGCTCCAGATGACCGACGTTCCCGCCGTCGTCGACGCCGACGCGCTGCACGAGCTGGAGCCGTTCGAGCGGTCGGCGGCGACCGTCCTCACGCCGCACAGCGGAGAGCTCTCGCGGCTGCTCGGCGTCGAATCCGCGTGGGTCGAGGCGCACCGGCTCGAGGCGGTGCGCCGTGCGGTCGAGCGCTATCGCTGCGTCGTCCTGCTCAAGGGCGCGGACACGCTGATCGGAGCACCCGGCGAGGGCACGTGGGTCGTCGGAGGCGATGCTCCCTCGCTCGCGACGGCAGGCAGCGGTGACGTCCTCACGGGAATCCTCGCCGCGTTCCTCGCCAAGGGAATGGGCGCACGCGAGGCAGCCGCGGCCGCCACCGTCGCGCAGCGACGCGCGGCGGCGGCCGGGCCGAAGCGCGGGCTGATCGCAAGCGACGTGATCGAAGCGCTGCCCGGGTGTCTCGCTCAGAGCTGACGATCGATCTCGGCGCGCTGCGACGGAACGTCGTCACCCTGCAAAGGACGCTCGACGGCGCCGAGCTCTGGGCGGTCGTGAAGGCGGACGCGTACGGGCACGGCGCCCTCGACGTCTCGCGCGCGGCGCTCGAGGCCGGCGCGCGCGCTCTCTGCGTCGTGACGGCGGCGGAGGCGCTGGAGCTGCGGGGCGCCTTTCCGGACGCAAGGATCCTCTGCATGGGGCCGCTGGAGACGAGCGAGCTCGCCGCCGTGCGCAACGCGAACGTCGAGGTCGCGGTCGCAGGCGGCGAGATCCCCGAAGGGATGCGCGTGCACCTGAAGCTCGACACGGGCATGGGCCGCTTCGGCCTGGGCGAGCTCGTGTCGCCGACGCGCGAGGTGGTCGGGCTGATGAGCCATCTCGCGACCGCGGACGAGTTCGCGCACCGGCAGCTCGAGCGTTTTGCGGAGCTCACGGCGCCGTACCGCGACCGGCTCGTCTGCCACATCGCGAGCAGTGCCGCGGCTCTCCGCATCCCGGAAGCCCGCTACGACGCGGCGCGTTGCGGGATCGCGCTGTACGGTCTGTCGCCCTTCGCGCGAGACCCCGCCGCGGACGGCCTCGAGCCCGTGCTCCACTGGACGAGCCGGCTCGCGCAGGTGAAGCTGCTCCAGGTGGGAGAGAGCACGGGCTACGGTCGACGCTTCGTGGCGCAGCGGCCGACCTGGATCGGTCTCGTCCCGGTGGGGTACGCGGACGGCTTCCGCCGCGACCTGACCGGCACCGAGGTGCGTGTCGACGGGGAGCCGCGAAAGGTCCTCGGCACGATCTCGATGGACTCGTTCGCCGTCGAGCTCGACCGCGAGCTGCCGGTCGGCGCTCCCGTCACGCTGCTCGGCGAGGGCGTGCGCGCCGAGGCGCACGCGCAGGTCGCCGGCACGATCAACTACGAGATCGTCGCGGGCATCAACTCCGATCCCCGGCGCGCGGTGCGAAGCGTGGTCGAGGCGTGAGCCACGACGACGCCGTGCGCGCGCGCTTCGCTGCGACGGCCGAAGGGGTGGCCGCCCACGCGCAAGGACAGATCGACGAGGTGCGAGAGCGGTTGCGCACGTTCCTCGCTCCGCTTCGCGGCGACGAGCGCGCGCTCGACGCGGGAACCGGAGCCGGGACGCTCGCGCTCGCGCTGGCGCCGCTCGTCGGCGAGGTCGTCGGCGTCGACCTCGTGCCCGAGCTGCTCGAGTCCGCGCGCCGCAACGCGCCGCCGAATGCGACGTTCGTCGAAGCCGACCTCACCGCGCTTCCCTTCGAGAGCTACACGTTCGACCTCGCCTGCTCGCGGCGAACGCTCCACCACGTCAGTCGGCCCGAGCTCGCCGTGGCCGAGCTGGCGCGTGTCGCGAAGCCGGGCGCACGAGTGTTCGTCGACGACCAGATCGCGCCGATGGATCCGCTCGAGGCGTTCGAGCACGACCGCTTCGAGCGACGGCGGGACCCGTCTCACCACCGCACCCTGTCCGACGGAGACCTCCGTGACCTCTTCGCGGCGAACGGCCTCATGCTCGTCCGCAGCGAGCAGTTCACGCACCGACGCGAGCTGAGCTTCTATCTCGGGCTCGCCGGCTGCACGGGCGACGACGCCGAGCGCGTGAAGGATCTCTCGCCCGGCGACCGCGACCACTACGTCGCCCAGAGCGCCTGGTACCTCTGCGAGAAACGCTGAGGCCGTCGGGCCTGGTCCCTGGTGGGGGACCAGGCCCCTAGAGGGACCAGGTTCCGCCGCGGCGCCGCGCGACCAGGCGCGAGACCAGGTTCGGCGCGAGCGCCTGCACGAGGCCCGGGAGGCGGTACCAGCGCGGGATCGACGTCTCGCCGGGCGGCCCGCCGACGAGGCCGGCGATGTGGCGGGCGACGTCCTCCGGCTCGATCACGGTGCGCAGCAGCGGGCCGCGCAGCCTCGAGCGCTGCGGGAAGCCCTCGGTCTCGACCAAGCCGGGATTCACGGTGTGCACCCGGATCCCGCGCGTGCGCAGAGACGCGGACATCGCGCGGGAGAACGCGAGCTGCGCGTGCTTCGACGCTGCGTACGGCCCGGCCGGCGGGAACGCGACCGTCCCGGCGACCGACACGACGTTCACGACGTCGGCCGGCCGTGCGGCCTCGAGCGCCGGCAGGAACGCGCGCAGGCACCAGACCGAGCCGAGGTAGTTCGTCCGGATCACGCGCTCGATGCGCTCCGGGTCGCCGGTGAGGAAATCGGCACGCGCCGCGACGCCGGCGTTGTTCACGAGCAGCTTCACCAGCGGATGCCGCTCGCGCACCCGGGCCGCCACGGCGTCGACGGCCTCGCGGTCCGAAACGTCGCACACCTCATGCTCGCCGCGCACCTCTTCGGCGAGCGCGCGCAGCCGCTCCTCCCGGCGAGCGAGGAGCACGCAGAGCCAGTCGCCACGCCGTGCGAGCTCGCGCGCGAGAGCCGCGCCGATGCCGCTCGAGGCGCCCGTTATGACGGCTACTTGCACACGCGCACGACACGACTCTGCGTAATCGTGCGACCGGCCGCGTCCTTCGCGACCGCGCGCAACACGTGCTTGCCCTTCTTGACCGCCTTGGGATTCCAGTCCTTGAACGCAATCCCGGCGGAGTCGGGCTTCTTCGCGCCGATGTTCCTGTTGCCGTCGAAGAACGTCACCGACCTGAGCTTCTTCGTCGAGGACGCGACGACAGCGAGGCGCGTCGTCTTGCGCAGGCACGTGTTCGTCTGCGGCACGAGCCAGGCGACCGTCGGCGTCGTCACGACGTCGAGCTTGACTGACCGGAAACTCGTGTTCGGCATCACGTCGCCGCCCGGCGGGTTGACGTTCTTCGTCTCCTGGTAGTCCGAACCGATGAGCACGACCTGCTTCTTCGCGCCGGCCTTCATCGCGGGCGCGGACGTCGGGATCGGGAAGAGCACGAGACCCGTCGTGGGGTCGTAGCCCGCCGCCCCCAGCAGGACGTTGGTGTTGTAGTTGAAGACGAGGGAGAGCGCGTCGACGCCGGACTTCGCGTCCTTCGCGGTCATCACGATCGTGGGCCGCCCGGCCGCGACCCGCGTCGTCACGAGCTTGAGCGTCGGCGGCTTCAGGTCGTTGATCCAGCTGCGCAGGACGTAGGTGCCCGGAAGCGCCGCTCCCGTGAAGGGGTTGCTGCCGGCGTCGACCGCGACGTAGTACCGCTTCGGAAGTGGGTAAGCGGCGCCCGCTGCCTCGCTGTCGGAGCGGAAGTCGTACATGAGGCTGTTCACGTTCATCGGCGTGCCGGCGAGCCCCTGGACGTCGTTCTCGTCCTTCGAGCCGAGCACCCACGGGTCGATCTCCGAGTTCGCCGACTGCGTCTCCACGTAGACCCCGAAGTTGATCGCCGAAGCCGGAACCTGCATCGAGTACAGCCGCTCGGCACCGTTCTCGTTCACTCCGGGGCCCGAATAGGAAGCCGGCGGGCCGAACGGCCACGAGGGGAAGCGGTACTGCGAGACGCGGTTCTGGCCCGAGACCGTGTTGTTCTTCTGGACGCCCTTCAGGTCGACGGCCTGGACGTTCGCGAGCGCGGGCTTCGTGGCCTCGAAGTAGAAGGGGACGCGGCGCGTGACGGCGCCCTTCGTCAGGACGACGAACCCCATGTCGTCACCGGTCACGCCGTCGGCCGCGACCTGAGCCGTCACCGGCAGGTCGACCGACCCGCCGGGCGCGAGCGCGACCGTCGCGGGCGCCGAGATGGTCGCGCCGGGCGTCGCCGTCTGCGACTGGATCGTCGCCGACCAGTTGCCCGAGCCTCCGCCTGCGTCGGTGATGTGGACGATGATCGTCCTGGTCACCGCTCCGGCGGTCACGTCGAGCGAGCCGTAGGACAGCGACGCCGGGTTCGTGAAGATCTGCGGGTCGTCGGCGCGCGGGATGTTGATCAGGCCGGCGCCCTCGAGCGTGACCGCGGCCTCCTTCGTGCGCTCGGTGTTGCCCCAGGCGGCGCCGGCGCTCGACATCAACGCGGACTTGACCTGCTGCGGCGACCACGTCGGGTGCCGCTGGACGAGCAATGCGACCGCGCCCGCGACGTGCGGCGCCGCCATGCTCGTCCCGTCGAACACGGCAAACGGCGAGCCTGCGTTCTCCGGAAGCGTCGACGAGAGGATGTCCTGGCCCGGAGCCGCCACGTCGGGCTTGAGCAAGTGCCCGAACGGCGTCGGACCGGCCGACGAGAAGCTCGTCACGACACCGCCGCGGTTGGTCACGATGTCCTCGATGTTGCGGCTGATGCGTGCGAACACGCGGCCGGTCGAGCCCATTGCAGCCCGCAGCGCGGCGCCGTCGACGTCGGCGATCATCCCGGCCGGCACCGAAAGCTGGACCGGGATGCCGTTCGCCTCCCCGGCGCGGTTGTCGACGAGGATGATTCCGATCGCGCCCGCCTGGGCGGCGCGCTCCCCCTTCGAGAAGAACGTGCACGATCCACGCGAGACGAGCGCGAACGCGCCGTTCAGCGAGTTCGCGGGAAGCTGGTTGTCGGCGCTGTTCGGGTCGCCGTCCGTCCCGCACAGGCGTCGGTCGACCGGCTGGCCGTTGCGGCCGATGATCGCGCCGACGTCGACGACGAGCTGATTCGTCGTCTCCCACGCGGCCGGCGTCGCGCCGATCACGATCGGAATGTGGAGGAGTTGCTGACCGGCCGAGTTGAATGCGGTCAACGACGGCGTGAAGGTCTGGTCGTTGGTCACCGCTGCGACCGAGATGCCGTCCGCGGCCGTGCCGGGCGATCCCGTCGTCCCGAATCCGAAGTCGTCCCTGTCGTTGCCGGCCGAGAGGACCGGCACCACGCCTGCGGCGGCGACGTTGTTCACCGCGGTGATCAGGATGTCGTTCACCGGCTCCGACTCGGGCCCGCCGCACGAGCAGTTGAGGATGTCCATGCCGTCCTTGACGGTCTGCTCGAAGGCCACGGCCATCTCGGGCGACTCGGCGACGTTCCCGACCGGAGTCGGGACGTTGAAGATCCGGTAGTTGCCGAGGAAAGCCTTCGGCGCCACACCGGTGAGCCCGCACGTCGCGGGATGGTCCCGGCCGGCCGGCGCGCAGGTCCCTGCGTTGCCGGCTGCGATCCCCGCCACGTGGGTTCCGTGGAAGGAGGCGTTCCTGTCGAGCGGCAGCTTGCCCTCGTTCCCGGAGCCGGGTCCGGGGAAGGCCTTGGCGACGATGATCTTCCCGTTCGTGTACCTCGTGTCGCCCATCGGGAAGCCCGCGGGCGGAGTGAAGCCGGCGCCGCTCAGGAAGGGATTCGTGTTGTCGATTCCGTCGTCGACGATTCCGATCTTCACGCCCTCGCCGTTCAGGCCGGTCGTGGTGTGAAAGACGTCCGCGCCGATGATGCCCGGGCTGCGGTTCAGCGAAAGGTGGTAGGTCATGCTCGGCCACACGCGGCCGATGTAGCTCTGGCGCGAGAGTTGTGGCAGCTTCCCGGCCGGAATCGACACGGTCATCCCGTTGAGAATGACCTGGTAGCGCCACGAGATCCGCGCGGACGGGATCGCCTGCCGCAGCTTCGCGATCGCAGCCGTCTGCTCGGCCTGGATGCGCGCGAGGTACGCCTTCGACGCGGAGGAGTGGACGTTCAGCCGGTTCGCGGAGCCCGCCGCGTAGAGCCCGCGACCGTACGCCTGCGCGAGCGGCGGCAGCTTGAGCGTGGCGATCACGCGGATCCGTCCCGACGACTGGTGCTTCGGGATCGTCACCGTGCCGGCGCGGACTCGCGGAAACGTGAGCTCGCCGAAGTTCCGCTGGACCGGCTGGAAGGCGGCGGCGGACACGGGGACCGAGGAAAGCGCCGCGAGCAACGCGAGGAGGAGAGAGCGGCGCAAGTGCGGGAAGGGTAGCCGAACTTCCATAAAGTCCTCGTGTGCCTTTCGAGGGAAAAACCGCACTGGTTCTCGGCGTCGCCAACAAACGCTCGATCGCGTGGGCGATCGCGGCGCGGCTGGCGGAAGGCGGAGCGAGCGTCGCCTTCACGTACCAGGGCGAGCGAATCGAGTCGAACGTGCGCGACCTCGCGGCCCAGGTCGACAGTCCGCTCGTCACTGCCTGCGACGTCCGCTCCGACGAGGACATCGCACGCGTCTTCGGCGAGGTGTCCGAGACGTTCGGGGGCGGCCTCGATCTGCTCGTCCACTCGGTCGCCTACGCGGCGGCCGAGGATCTCGAGGGGCGCTTCACCGACACGCCGCGCGACCGCTTCTGGATGGCGCTCGACGTGAGCGCGTACTCGCTCGTCGCGTGCGCGCGCGCCGCGGAGCCGTTGATGGAGGCGCGCGGCGGCGGCTCGATCGTCACGATGACCTACCTCGGCGGCGAGCGGGCGGTGCCGCACTACAACGTGATGGGCGTCGCGAAGGCGACACTCGACTCGTCGGTCAAGTACCTCGCCTGGGACCTGGGGCAGAAGAACATCCGCGTCAACGCGATCTCCGCCGGGCCCGTGCGCACGCTCGCCGCGAGGTCGATCGCGGGCTTCCCGACGATGGAGGCGATCGTCGAGGAGCGGGCGCCCCTCCATCGTCACATCGACGCGAGCGACGTCGGCGCGGCCGCTGCGTATCTCCTCGGCGACGGCGCCCGCAACATCACCGGCACGACGCTGTACGTCGACGGCGGGTACCACGCGATGGGCATGTAGAGACCGCGTCGGCGGTCGTCATCGGCGTGCCGGGTCGGCACGGATGGCTCATCATCTGGAGCGATGACCGACCTTCCCTCTGGGACTGTCACCTGTGCTGGACGGGCTCGCAGGCCCCTGACCATCCGACGATGCGATACCCGTCGGCGGGAGGCCGCGTGATCGGCCTCCCGCCGACGTTCGTGAGATCAGGCGCCGGTGTGCTTCCAGAAGAAGTAGTCGGCGGTGTACGGGACCTCGACGACGTTGCCTGCCGTTGCGGCGTTGCACTCCGCGGCAGGGGGAGTGAGGCCGCCCGCGGTGTTGATCCGCTGGACGAAGGTCGTGTCCACGAGCCGGTCACCGTCGGCCCCCGGAGTCGTGGTTGCGGAAAGGAGCACCCACGGAATAGCGGTGCGATCGACGGTGACCTTGTCCACGACCGTGCCGAGGACCTTGCTGCCGTCCTTCGCCTGCCACGTCGGCCCGGCGAAGTGGCTGACGATCAGCTTGCCGTTATCGCCGTACAGGCTCGCCCGCGGCACGGCCGAGCTCCACACCGTCCCGTTGCACGTGTAGATCTGGACGCCGGTGGCGTGACCGACGAGGAACACCTTGTTGCCTTCGCCAACCCTGATCTTGGGGTCGACCGTGGGGCTCGGAGGTCCGGCCAGGGCGACCTGCGCCACCAGCGAGACCGCCGCCAGGGCGGCCACGATGCCCGCGAGCAGCAGGCGGTTCGACCGGGACCAGCTCCGTCCGCGCGTGGCGCGGGGTTCTGCATTCGTGTTCATGTCATCTCCTTCTGACTGCGCGCCCCCGTTGGGCCCGTCCTACCGCTGAAGACCCCGCGCGACGGCCGTTATTCCCGGCTGGGAGCGTCCTCAGGAAACGGTTGCGGCCACGCGCGCGAACGGCACGTAGACGAGCGTTCCCGTGCCCGCCCCCGCGTTCGGGACGTTCCCGGCATACACCACACCCGGTGCCTCGATCTGCGCGAACTCGATCCCGCGGCTCATCCTCGCGAGCACGCTGTCTCTCCGGGTCGCCAGGTTCACGACGTGGAGCTCTCGGCCGACCGTGTACACGGCCAGCGTCGCCTTCAGGTCCAGGTTCTGCGCCGTCCCGCGTCCGCCGCGGACCGGCAGCGTCTTCCGGTGCGCACCCGTCCGCGCGTCGTAGAGCTCGAGCGTTCGCGTCTTCGTGAGGACGAGGAGATAGTTCCCGGCGAGCGCGACCTCGACCGGCGAAGGCGGCGTCACGGTCAGCAGCTGCCTGCCGCGTGTCGAATAGAGGCCGACGGTTCCGTCAGACCGTGCGACGGCGATCCGGTCCGCGTCGGCCGCACCGGCGACCAGCGTGGCGGTGCCGGAGGCGATGCGCGTCAGGCTTCGCGTGCCGACCAGGTCGAGCTGACCTTTGGCGACCGACCCTGTTGCGTCAGTCGTCCAGCGATTCGCTGCGATCCGTCCACCCGAACCGACCAGGCCGCCGATCCAGTTGCCCCGAAAGTCGCCGCTCGATGCCTCACCCGACCGCCTGGCCGTGGCGATCCTCCGCTCACTCGGCGTCGTAACGGATGACGCGTACAGGCTGTCATCGCTCTCCGTGTTCCCACCCTGGTTGACGATCCACGCGACGCGCTCGCCGGCGATGGCAAGCTCACGGACGCCGCGGCCCGTGCTCGTGACGTCGGCGGCGCTCGTCAGCTTGCCGCTCACCTGGGTCGTCCTGCCCGTGAGCACGTTCCAGACGAGAACCCTGTTGCCGACGCCGCTGCGCGATGCGGCTGTTTCCGACGTCGTAGGCGACGCGGCCGCCGTCCATGGCGAGCGCATGAACGGGCCCGCCTGCCGCCTTGACCGTCATCCGCGGGGCGATGGCGGCTGTCGCTCGCAGACGCGAGAAGCAACCGTGAGCACGAGCGCGGACGCGAACGCGAGCCGTCGAACGTCTCCACCCTCCTCGCCATCGACGTACAGAGTTGCTGAAGAAGCGACCTGACGGCGGGAGCGGGTGTAGCTTCCGGCGACGTGGCCCACTCGATTCACAGCGTCCGCGAGGATGCGTTCAACTACGCGTGGGACAACTCGATCGAGCCGACGCTCGAAATCGAGGCGGGCGCCGAGGTGGAGTTCCACGTGCGCGACGCCTCGGACGAGCAGATCCGCGCCGATTCGGACGTCGGCGCCGTCGAGAGCCTCGACTTCTCGCGCGTCAATCCGGTCAGCGGACCCGTCTACGTCAAAGGCGCGAGCCCCGGCGACGTCCTCGCCGTCGAGATCGTCGAATTCCGGCCCTCGACGTGGGGCTGGACGGCGATCATCCCGGGCTTCGGCCTGCTCGCGGAGGAGTACCCGGAGCCCTGGCTTCGCATCTCGCGCGTCGACCCGGAGCAGGGCCGTGTCGAGTTCTCGAACGACGTCTTCCTTCCCTACCGGCCGTTCCCCGGAACGATCGGCGTCGCGCCGCCGGAGCCGGGCGTCCACTCGATCGTGCCGCCTTCGCGCTTCGGCGGGAACCTCGACATCAAGCACCTCGAGCGCGGAACGACGCTCTTCCTGCCGGTCGGCGTCGACGGCGCGCTCTTCTCCGTCGGCGACACGCATGCCGCGCAGGGCGACGGCGAGGTCTGCGGCACGGCGATCGAGACGTCGATGGACATCGTGCTGCGTCTCGACGTGCGCAGAGACATGCGAATCGACGCGCCGCAGCTCCACGTGCCCGCCCGGCCCGAGCGTGCGGAACCGTCGCCTTACCACGTCTGCACAGGCGTCTCGCCCGACCTGATGGAGGCAGCGAGGCAGGCGGTTCGCGCCATGATCCAGCACCTGGTCGACCGCTACGGGTTCGAAGCGCCGGAGGCCTACGCGTTCGCGAGCGTCGCGGTCGACCTGCGCATCCACGAGGTGGTCGACGCCCCGAACTGGGTCGTCGGCGCGTGGCTTCCGGAAGACCTGCTGGAACGCCGCGCTAGCTGACGAACGGCTTCGCGACCATGTCGGCCGCGACGAGCAAGATGAGCACGACGTCGGCGCGCGCCACCGCGATGATCCGGCTCGTCCGCGCCGCGACGTCCGGATCGTTCGGGCCCTTCACCTCGATCAGCTTTGCGAGCTTTCCCGCCTGAGGGCCGAGGAAGGCCGCGCCGACGAGGAACGAGACGCCCCAGGCGACGAGCCCGAACAGCGGCCAGAAGTCGCCGTAGTCCCAGTGGCCCTTGTGCATGAGCACGATGCCCATCGCAAGGATCACGAGCGACGACGGGACGAAGATGCGCGTGCTCGCCCACTCGGCCTGCTTCGCGATCTGGAGCAGCTGGATGTTGTCCCTCGCGCGCTGCGCTCTCCAGGCGAGAACCGTGATGAGAGCGCCGCCGCCGAGCCAGAGGATCGCGGCGAGCACGTGGATCGCCTTGAACACGTCGTACCAGCCCGTCTTCGCGAGGAAGAGAACGAGGACTGCCAGTCCGGCGATCGGCGCGATGATCCCGAGCCATTCGAAGAACGTCCTGGTCTTGAGCTCCCCGGGCTGAGTTCCCGCCGCAGTCGGATGAGTCATGCTGGCAGTGAAGCGGACCGACGGGCCTGGTTCAACTGCTTCGGATCCACGCGACGATCTTTCCATCCGACGCACGGAGACCGAAGCCGTGACGGCGCAGGGTCCGAGCGGCGCGGAGCAGGCACCCTCCTGTGTCGTAATAGCCGCCGTGCTGCGTGATCACGCGGATGCCGAGCCGCTCCACGTCCGTCGACCAGCCGCCGCAGTTCAGCTTCCGCAGGCGTCGCGCGGTCGTGTCGGCGATCCGCGGCACGGTCGTCGAGTACCCCGCGGGCCGCTGCCGCCGCGCCGTCATGTCGTAGTAGAGGTAGGCGCTCCCGCGCTGGTCGTCAGGCAGGCGGACGGGCAGCTCGAGCAGGCGGCCCGGCGCCGACGCTCCGGCAGTGCCGCATAGGCAGCGTTGCCCTCGTCCGCGGCGGCCGCGTGGTAGAGGCGCACATGCAGGTCTGCGGCGACGAGCACGAGCAGGACCGCCGTCGCGGCGACTCCGGTCCGTCCTCGCGGCCAGGCGGCGACGGCGAACGCGAGCAGCGCGGCGAGTGCGAGGCAGGCGATCGGAAGCAGCCGCTCGGGCACGCGGGCGACCTTGAGCTGCGGGACCACGTGGCGCGCGAGCCTGTACGTCGGGAGGTGCGTCCCGAGCGCGACGACGACGGGAACGACGACGCCGGCCGCGAGGAGCGACGCGATCCCCCAGCGGCGCGACGCGCACGAGCACGACCAGGCCGACGAGCGCGAGCAGCGGCGTGAGCCAGCCGAAGAAGACGAACGTCTCGCCGTGACCGTGCCGCGAGAGAAACCCGATCCAGTCCGCCGAGTAGCGGCCGACCTCGCTCAGCGACCGGCCCTCCTCGTGAGTCGAGCCGCTGATGACGAAGTGCTGCACGAGCTCCCCTGCGACGACCGCGCCCACGGTTCCCGGCAGGGCATCGCGGAGACCTCGTCCGCGGACGAACGCGTACGCGATGAAGAAGGGAACGGCGCCTACGGCGAGGCTCACCTGTCCCGAGAGCGGGATCGCGGTGATCGCCGCCGCGGCGAGCAGCGTCCGCCGGCGCTCGACGAAGAACAGCGCCAGCGGAAGGAAGAGCGAGATCGGCCCGAGCAGGTGCCCCGTGCTCTGCGCCACCCGGTACGGCGCGAGCGCGAACGCGAGACCGCCCGCCAGCGCGGCGGCCCGTGGAAGTCCGAGCGCGCGAAGCCACGCGCACGCGGCGCCTCCCGCGCCGACGTACGCGAGCAGCGTGAAAAGGTTCCAGGCGACCACCGCGCCGAAGAGCGCGAAGAGCGGCCAGTACGGAAGCCCGAGGACGAGCCCCTGGAAGTTGACCCGCGGTGCGAGCTCCGGCTGGAAGCTGTACGGATCGCGCCACGGCGCCCTTCCGTGACCGAGCTGGTGGCCGAAGAGCCAGAGTCCCCAGCCCGTCTGCAGGTGATCGCCCGGCGTCGCCTCGCCGGAGGACGAGCTGCTCTCGGCGAGGAAGCGCGAGCCGAGATGCGTCACCGCCGGCCACGTCGCAAGCACGCTCGCGCCCGCGTACAGCGCGACGGCTAGCGCGACAAAGCCTGTGCGGCCTTCAGCAACTCGTCGAAGTCCGGAACCTCGTCCGTCGCGTACCGCCATGCGCCGCGGACCGTACCGCCCTGGTCGACGAGGAACGCGCTCCGCCGCGCGACCTCGCGCAGCCCGCGGAACTCGAACGCGATGTCGAAGCCGTGCACGGCATCGGCGTTCCAGTCGGAGAGCAGCGGAAACGTCAGGTCGAGCGTCTGGCTCCACGCGATGTGCGTCCACGGCGAGTCGCGTGAGATGCCGAACACGCGCACGCCGGCGGTCTCCAGCTCCGGCTCCTGTCACGCAGGAGCTCGAGCTCGTGCGTTCAGGTCGACGACCAGTCGAAGAGGTAGAAGACGAGCAGGACCGGGCCCGTCGGCGTGCAGCTCGGCCAGTCTCACCGCTTCGCCCGGCGCGCCGTAGACGATCGCCTCCGGAGCCCGGTCGCCGATCTCCAGCATTCGCTAAGCCGCCACGGATTCGACCTCGGTCGCGGCGGCGATCTCGCTCACGACCTCGACGATGTCGCGGTTCGCGTTGAAGATCCGCAGCTGCCGGTCCGAGCCGTTGCCCCGCGCGAGGATGTTGCGAATGCCTTCGAGCTCGCCTGTCGGCGCCGAGCTCCCGCGCGTGCGGCTCGAGCTCCTTGAGCGTCCGCCGGATCAGCTGCGCCACGGGCACGCGATTCCGCTTGCCCGTCGTGAGATCCATCACCGGCGCCTCGAGGCCGTAGCGGCCGGCGAGCCACTTGTTCTCCGTCGTGAGGATGCGGTGGTACGTCGGGATCTTCTCGCCCGACTCGTGCTTCTCGGCGAGGTGCTTGACGAGCGACTGGACGTACGCGGCGATGGCGACGGCATCCTCGAGCCGGGTCACGGCGTCGCAGATGCGCACCTCGACGGTGCCGAGCCGCGGATGCGGCCGGATGTCCCACCAGATGTGCGTGTAGTCGGCGATGCAGCCCGTCTTCTCGAGCTGGCCGACGACCTCCGCGTACTCGGCGTAGTCGCGGAAGCGTGGCGGCGGGCCCGAGCGCGGGAACGCTGCGAACACCATCTGCCGCGACGACGAGAGTCCGGTCGGCTCGCCGCGCCAGAACGGCGAGCTGGCCGAGAGCGCCAACAGCGACGCGAGGTGCGAGAGCAGGCCGTTCACGACCTGGATCGCGGTGTCGGGATCGCCCACGGCGACGTGCACGTGCAGGCCGAAGATCAGCTCGCGCCGCGCGACGTACTGCATCTGGTCGATGAGGTTGCGGTAGCGGTCGCGCGCGGTGATCCGCTGCCGCTCGAACAGACTGAACGGGTGCGTCCCCGACGAGCCGACGCGCAGACCCTGCTCCTGTGCGATCTTCGTCACGTATCCGCGCAGCTGCCGCAGCGCGCGTTCGACGTCGGCCGGGCGTTCGGCAAACCGGGCGTCGCCACCTCGAGGACCGACTGCATCAGCTCCGGGTGCACGTGCGCCTCGAACTCGCTGCCGGTGATCGCTCCGAGCACCGTGTCGACGTGCTGCACGAGGTCGAAGGTCTCCGGGTCGAGGAG
This sequence comes from uncultured Actinomycetes bacterium, assembly GCA_963708685.1. GTDB lineage: Bacteria > Actinomycetota > Thermoleophilia > Gaiellales > Gaiellaceae > DASVFB01. The sequence continues at coordinate 123,799 of CAVPTP010000002.1, read as the reverse complement.
CATGTACTCCTCCTCGACGCCGAGCGTGTAAGCCTCGCTCTTCCCGAACTTGTGGTCGAGCACGCTGCCGCCGGAGGCGAAGCTCTTGCTCGTGATCGAGGCCGGATAGATCTGTTTCACGACGGGAGTATGGCGTCGGCCTCGATCTCGACGAGCCAGCGCGGATCGAGCAGGTCTGCCACGACCGCGGTGCACGCCGGACGCGCCTCGCCGAACGTCTCGCCGTGCGCGCGCATGACCTCGCCGATGTGCGCGCGGTCGCTCACGAAGACGCGCGTGCGCACCACGTCGGCAGGCGTCGCGCCTGGCATCGGCCAGCGCTTTCGAAACGATCTCGAGGCAACGGCGCGCCTGCTCGTACGGGCCGGCCGGAGGATCGGCGTCGTCCGGCATCTGCGGCGCCGTGCCGCTGACGTGGACGTGCCCGCCCGCGACGATCGCGCGCGAGTAGCCGTAGCGCTCTTCCCAGGCCGAGCCCGACGAGATGATCCGCCGCTCCATGCGCCGCGTAGTATCGCGCCGCGTGGAGGCGCTGCGGCAGATCGACGGCTGGGAAGCGGCAGTCGCCGCGGTGGCGGTGCTGCGCGACGGCGAGGTTCTCGACGTGCGCGGTCCGCGCGACGTCACCCTGCGCTGGGCGTCGATCTCGAAGCCGGTCGCCGCGCTCGCGACGCTCGTCGCCGCCGAGGAAGGCGTCATCGACCTCGACGACCCCGCGGGGCCCGAGGGCTCGACGATCCGCCACCTGCTCGCGCATGCCTCGGGCCTGCCGTTCACCGGCACCAAGCCGATCGGGCCGCCCGGACGGCGCAGGATCTACTCGAATACCGGGATCGAGGTGCTCGCGGCCACCGTCGAGCGCGCCGCCGACATGTCGTTCGGCGACTACCTCCGCGCCGCCGTGATCGAGCCCCTCGGGATGACCGCCGAGCTCCAGGGGTCGCCCGCGGCCGGGATCCACGGCACGCTCGACGACCTGATCGCGTTCGCGCGCGAGCTCGTCTCGCCGACGCTCGTCGCGCCGGAGACGCTCGCCGAGATGACGTCGGTCCAGTTCCCGGGGCTGGCGGGCGTCCTGCCGGACGTCGGCCGCTTCGAGCCGAACGACTGGGGCCTCGGCGTCGAGCTCCGCGACGCGAAGCAGCCGCACTGGACCGGGACGCGCAATTCCCCCGGCACCTTCGGCCACTTCGGCGGCAGCGGCACCTTTCTCTGGATCGACGGTGAAGCCGGGCTCGCCTGCGCCTGCCTCACCGACCGCGAGTTCGACACGTGGGCGCTCGAGGCGTGGCCGCGGATCTCCGATGCGATCCTCGCGGAGGCGGCGTGAACGTGGCGGTCGTCGGCGCCGGCGTCATGGGTCTCGCGGCGGCGCGCGCGATTGCGCAGCGCGGCCACGAGGTGGCCGTGTACGAGCAGTTCGAGCTCGGCCACACCCGTGGCTCGAGCCACGGCGCGTCGCGGATCTTCCGGCTGTCCTACACCGAGGAGTACTGGATCCGCCTCGCGCAGAGGGCGTACGTCCTGTGGCGCGAGCTCGAGCGGGAATCGGGAAGGACGTTGCTCGACCTCGTGGGCCTCGTGGACGTCCAGCCCGATCCGCAGCTGCGCGCCGACGTCCTCGCGGCCGCCGGTGTTCCGTTCGAGCAGCTCACGCCGGCGCAGGTGCGCGAGCGCTTCGGCTTCGCGTACGACGACGTCGACTCTCTGATCTTCACGAGCGACGCCGGCATCTCGCTTTCCGACGCGACGGTTCAGGCTTTCGCGGACGGTGCGCGTGCCGCAGGCGCCGAGCTCCGCGAGAACACGCGCGTCGAGTCGCTCGACGACGTTCCGGGCGACCGCGTCGTGATCGCGGCCGGCGGCTGGATGCCCGGGCTGCTCGGCAAAAGCGGCCTCACGCTCGAGGCGCGGCCGACGCGCGAGACGGTCGCGTACTTCGCCGGCGAGCCGGTCGCGTCGATCATCGACGAGCGCGAAGGCCCCTTCTTCGCCCTGACGGCCCCGGGCGTGGGCGTGAAGGCGGGCTGGCACAAGGCCGGCCGTGACACTGATCCGGATGACGACCAGGATCTCGAGCCGGACGAGCGGATCGTCGACGCCGTCAGCGAATGGGTCTCGCGCCGGCTGCCGAACGTCGATCCGACGCCGCTCGGCGCCGAGACCTGCATCTACACGAACATCGACGACGAGCGGTTCGTGTGCGAGCGGGACGGGCGCTACGTGATCGCCTCGGCGTGCAGCGGGCATGGCTTCAAGTTCGCGCCTGCGGTCGGCGAGCTCCTGGCGAACCTCGTCTAGCTCTACTCGTAGGCCGGGCGCGCGGGCCCGTCGTCCGCGAAGAGCGGACGCAGGAACTCGTCGAACGTCTGCTTGTCGCAGCTCGCGACGACGGCAGACGTGAGCGCGCGGACGCTCGCGGTGCGCGGGACACTCATCGCCAGCGCCACCTCGCCGAAGTAGTCGCCGGGCCTCAGCATCCGCCTGGGCATCGTGCCGAAGTTCGACACCGCGAAGATTCCGTTCAGCACGACGTAGAACCGGTCGCCCTCGTCGCCCTCGACGACCGGCGCCTCACCGCCGGCGATCTCCTCGCGGCGCATGCGCTTCGAGAGCGCGACGAGCGTCTCGCCCGGAAGCTCGGCGAGCAGCCCAATCCGGGAGAGCTCGGCCTGCGTGGCGGGTACGTGCCGCGGACTCACGGCACAAGTATGCGCAGCGCCCTCGGTTCGATGCGCAGTTCCGATCGCCGGCCCAGCTCGACCGGCTCGCCGTCGACAGCCGCGCGCAGATTGCCCACGCCCTCGACGGTGAAGGCGTCGCCGCGGCGGTCGTCCCAGGTGCGCGGGAACCAGCCGTGGGCGATGTACGCGTGAAGCGCCCCGGCGTCGAGTTGCTCGCGGGCCCCGAGGTCGAAGACGTCCAGCTCGTACGAGTTGTTGGCGATCAGGACGATGCGGGCGTCGAGCCGCTCGCCGTTGAGCGTCAGCGGCTCGGGGTGACGGTGCTGCGCGGTCAGCCAGAGCGCGCGCAGGCGCGCGAACGCGTCGCGCCGCTGCCGGTGTGCCTCGCGGCGCCGCACGAGACGCGCGTAGATGCCGAACGACACGTTGTTGAGGAAGATCCTCTCGTCGACGCGGCCGACATCGATCCGCAGCTCGCGGCCCGAGTCGAACGCCGCCAGTGCCGCCAACGGATCGTTGCGGTCGAGCCCGATGTCCCGCGCGAAGTGGTTCCGCGTCCCGAACGGCACGCAGACGAACGGCAGATCCCGCTCGAGCGCGACGCCGGCGACGAGCCCGAGCGAGCCGTCGCCTCCGGCCATCCCCAGCGCCACGGCTCCCGCCGCGCGCGCGAGCCTCCCCGGCGTCCTCTCCCTGCCGCAGGATGTGCGCCTCGACCCCGCGCGCCTCGGCCTCGCGGGCCAGTTCGTCGGCGTCGGGGCGGCCGCTGCCCGAGCGCGGATTGATCAACAGTAGGCCGTGCGCGCGCTGCAAATGAGCCGCCTGGCCCATTGACCCGAGCGTTTCATGGTCGATCATTACCGTATGAACGATCGCGGCCTTCATTACATCGAGGACGACCTTGCGGACTCGTGGATCGAGGACTGGGCGGGCGCCGGCGTTGCGCAGATCGAGGAGCTCCTCGGCAAGCACGCGGCCTTCCTCCGCTTCCTCGAGACCACCGAAAGCTAGCCAGGTTTTCCCGGCGCCGGGGCGGTAACAACCCCGGCGTGAAGCTCAGCTACCTCGTTCGAGGACTGCCGGGCCACCCGCTGCATCCGCCGCTCACCGACGCGACGATTGGCATCTACACGTTCGCGATGCTCGCGGCGTTCAGCGACGTCGTCGGGATCACGAACAACGTCGGTGCCCAGGGCTGGTGGCTCGCCCTGATCGCCGGCCTGATCACGACGGTCTTCACCGCGCTGACGGGCTTGGCCGACTGGCTCACGATCGACTGGGGGAGCGAGCTCTGGAAGACGGCCACCTTGCACATGATCGCGATGGTCACCGCGACCCTTTTCTTCGCCGCTGCCGCGCTCTTCGGCCACGACGAGTTCCTGGCCGGAAACGTGCAGGCCGACGGCTTCGTGCTGACGCTCATCGGCTTCGTCGTGCTCACCGTCGGCGGCTGGCTCGGCGGCGCGATCGTCTACGTCCACGGAATGCGGGTGCTCAACCTCGTCGAGGAGCCTGCCCCGCGTGCCGTCTCGCCGCTTCCGCACGCGGAGAAGGAAACGGCCGAGCGTTCATAGCCCGGCCGTGACGCTTCCGAAAACCTAGACTGCCGCTTCGACGAGACCGAGCTGGCGCTCGAGATCGCCCTTGGGCCGCGCGCCGATCGCGGCGGCGGCGGGCTCGCCGTCCTTGAACAGGATCATCGTCGGGATCGACATGACGCCGTAGCGTCCCGCGAGGCCCTGATTCTCGTCGATGTTCACCTTGACGAGCGTCAGCTCGCCGGCGCGCTCCTCGACGATCCGCTCGAGCACGGGCGAGACCGCGTGGCACGGGCCGCACCACTCCGCCCAGAAGTCGACGAGGACCGGCGTCTGCTTCGAGCCCTCGATGACCTCGTTGTCGAACGTTGTCTCCGTTACCTCTGTTGCCATTCGTTCCATTCCTTTCCCTGGGGTTGCTCCCTCTGAAACGCGGGCCGGGAGATTGTTGTTCCCGCTCTAGAATCGTGAAACGTGTCGAAGACCTTCGCGCCGCTTCCGCCTGTCCCCGATCATCCCGCGCTCGAGCGGGCGATCCTCGCACGCTGGGAGGACGAGGGGACGTTCTTCAAGCTGCGCGACCGGAACCGCGGCGGCCCGCGGTTCGGGTTCATGGACGGCCCGATCACCGCGAACAACCCGATGGGCGTCCACCACGCGTGGGGGCGCACGATCAAGGACGTCTTCCAGCGCTACAAGGCGCTGCGCGGCTACGACCTCCGCTACCAGAACGGATTCGACTGCCAGGGCCTCCACGTCGAGGTGGAAGTCGAGAAGTCGCTCGGGCTCGACTCCAAGCGCGACATCGAGGAGTACGGGCTCGCCGAGTTCGCCGAGCGCTGCAAGGAGCGCGTCGCGCACTTCGCCGGGGTGATCGCCGAGCAGTCGAAGCGGCTGGGAATGTGGATGGACTGGGACAACTCGTACTTCACCTTCAGCGACACGAACATCGAGTACATCTGGCGCTTCCTCGCCGAGGTGAACCGGCGCGGCTGGCTCTACAAGGGCCACCGCTCGACCCAGTGGTGCCCGCGCTGCGGCACCTCGCTGTCGAAGCACGAGCAGGCCGGGGAGGAGAACTACGTCGAGCTCGAGCATCCGTCGCTCTTCGTCCGCTTTCCGCTGAAGGAGCGCGCGGGGCAGTCGCTGGTCGTCTGGACGACGACGCCCTGGACGCTGCCGGCGAACGTCGCCGCTGCCGTTCATCCCGAGGCGGAGTACGGGCGGCGGCCGAACGGCGAGTGGGTTGCGGTCGCGCTCCACCCGGAGGACGAGTTCGTCGAGCGCGCGCGCGGGTCGGAGCTCGTCGGTCTCCAGTACGAGGGGCCCTTCGATTTCCTGCCGGCCCAGGAGGGAGTCGTCCACCGCGTGATCCCGTGGGAGGACGTCGCGCTCGACGAGGGCACCGGCATCGTCCACATCGCGCCGGGCGCCGGCGCCGAGGACTTCGAGCTCTCGCGGGTGCACGACCTGCCGGTGCTGGCGCCGATCGACGAATCCGGCCGGATGATCGCCGGCTACGGGGAGCTCGAGGGCCGCACGACCGAGGCCGTCGCCGAGCCGGTCGTCGAGTCGCTGCACGAGCGCGGGCTGCTCGTCCACGTCGGCACGATCCGGCACCGCTATCCGATCTGCTGGCGCTGCAAGACGCCGCTCGTCTTCCGCGTCGTCGACGACTGGTTCATCTCGGCCGACGAGATCCGGCAGCTGATGCTCGACGCGAACGCGACCGTCGAGTGGACGCCGGCCTTCTATTCGAAGCGGATGGACGACTGGCTGCGCAACATGGGCGACTGGAACATCTCGCGCAAGCGCTACTTCGGGCTGCCGCTGCCGTTCTACCCGTGCGGGTGCGGGCACCTGAACGTGATCGGCTCGCGCGCCGACCTCGAGGAGCGCGCGACGGCCGGCCTCGACCGCCTTCAGGAGCTGCACAGGCCGTGGATCGACGACGTCACGATCCGTTGCGAGTCCTGCGGCCGGGACGACGTTCGCCGCATCGCCGAGGTCGGCGACGCGTGGCTCGACGCCGGCATCGTCCACTTCTCCACGCTCGGCTGGCACAACGAGACGTGGGTCGAGGACGGGAACGCGACGGGAGCCGCGGCCGGGCTCACCGGCGCCGACCTTCCCGACCACGCCTACTGGGAAGAGTGGTTCCCGGCCGACTGGGTCACGGAGTCGCGCGAGCAGATCCGCCTCTGGTTCTACTCGCAGAGCTTCATGGCCGTGACGCTCGAGGGACGCAGCCCGTACCGCTCGGTGCTCGCGTACGAGCGGATGCGGGACGAGCACGGCGAGGAGATGCACAAGTCCAAGGGCAACGCGATCGCCGCGAACGAGGCGCTCGAGCTGATGGGCGCCGACGTGATGCGCTGGATCTTCGCCGCGCACCCTCCCAACCAGAACATCAACTTCGGCTACCGGCCGGCCGACGAGGTCAAGCGGAAGCTGCTCACGCTCTGGAACTCCGTCTCGTTCTTCGTCACGTACGCGAACGTCGACGGCTTCGATCCGCAGGCCGAGCCCGGCGAGCTGAAGCCGCTCGACCGCTGGCTCGTCGCGCGCACCGCGCAGCTCGTGCGCGACGCGACGGAGCAGTACGACCGCTACTGGACGCCCGGTGTCGTGCAGGCGTTCGACGGGTTCGTCGACGACCTTTCCAACTGGTACATCAGGCGCTCGCGCCGGCGCTTCTGGGAAAGCGACCAGACCGCGCTTCGCGTGCTCTGGGATGCGCTCACGACCGCGCTGCAGGTCATCTCGCCGGTGATGCCGTTCATCGCCGAGCACCTCTGGCGCGACCTCGTCTCGGACGAGGAGTCGGTGTTCCTCGCGCCGTGGCCGGAGGCGACCGGAGTCGACGAGACGCTCCTCGCGGAGGTGGCCGAGGTCAGGCGCGTCGTCGAGCTCGGACGGCAGGCGCGGGCGGCGTCGGGACTCAAGCTGCGCCAGCCGCTTCGCCGCCTCGTGGTCGCGGGAGCCGGGCCGGCGCGCCCGCACATCGACGAGATCGCCGAGGAGCTCCGCGTGAAGGACGTCGAGTTCGGCGAGGTCGAGGCGAGCGAGCTTCGCGTGCGGCCGAACCTGCCCGTGCTCGGGCCGAAGCTCGGCGCGACGCTCCGCGACGTGCGGACCGCCCTCCAGGAAGGCCGCTTCGAGCCTCTCGAGGGCGGCAGGTTCCGTGTCGACGGGCACGTGCTCGAGCCGGACGAGGTGCTGGTCGAGCGCGTCGGCCGCGAGGGCTGGGCCGTGGCGGCCGACGACGGGCTCACGGTTGCGCTCGACACCGGCCTCGACGACGAGCTGCTCCGCGAGGGCCGCGTCCTCGACCTCGTCCACACGCTGAACGCGATGCGCCGCGAGGCGGGGCTCGAGCTCACCGATCGGATCCGCGTGTGGATTCCGGACGAGGACCTGCTCGCGTACGCAGACCGGATCAAGGAGGAGACGCTGGCCCTGAGCGTCGAGTCCGGCGCCCTGCGTCTCGAGCGGGCCTGACGCCCCCTGCTAGCGCTGTGATTCGGCGAGCGCCAGCTCGCGGCGCAGCTCGACCGGCAGCCTGAACGTCACGTCCTCGTCCATGAGCCGATACGGCTCGATCTGCTCGACGCCGTTCGCACGGAACCACGCGCACACGCGCTCGACGAGCCGCTCCGGTGCGCTCGCGCCGCTCGTGACTCCGGCTGTATCCAGGCCGTCGAACCAGCTCGGGTCGATGTCCGAGTCGTCGTCGATGAGATACGCGGGGATGCCGGCGGCGTGCGCGACCTCGACGAGCCGGTTCGAGTTCGACGAGTTCCTCGAGCCGATCACGAGGAGCACGTCGACGTGCGGGAGCATCTCCTTCACGGCCCACTGGCGATTGGACGTCGCGTAACAGATGTCCTCCCGCTGGGGACCGCGGATCGTCGGGAAGCGATCGCGGAGCGCCGCGATGATCACCGTCGTCTCGTCGACCGACAGCGTCGTCTGCGTGATGTAGGCGAGCTTCGCGTCCGACGCGAACGGCAGCTTGCCGACGTCCTCGACCGACTCGACGAGCACGATCGACTCGGGCGCCTCGCCCATCGTCCCCACGACCTCCTCGTGTCCCGCGTGGCCGATGAGCACGACGGTGTAGCCCTCGGCGGCATAGCGGCGCGCCTGGACGTGCACCTTCGTCACGAGCGGGCAGGTCGCGTCGATCGTGTTCAGGCCTCGTGCTGCCGACCGCTCGAACACCGACGGCGCGACGCCGTGCGCCGAGAAGACGATCGTCGAGCCCTCGGGCGCCTCGTTCTCGTTCTCGACGAAGATCGCGCCGCGTTCCTCGAGATCGCGAACGACGTGCGCGTTGTGGACGATCTGGTGGCGGACGTAGACCGGTTCGTTGTAGTGCTCGAGGGCGAGCTCTACGGTCTCGACGGCGCGCTCGACGCCGGCGCAAAAGCCGCGCGGCGACGCGAGCAGGACTCGCTTGACCACGGGAGGGATGGTAGCCGCGACCCGCGCGGGAATGAGAAAAGCCCGCGGCTCGGGGGGGTCGGCGCCGCGGGCCTTTCCCAAGTTGCTCACCGCGGGCTAGGCCAGGTACACGCGCCGCGGTTCGCATCGCCCAGTGACAGCAAGGTAACCGTTGGCATCGACGTTGTGAATAGGCCGCACGGCCTATCTTTTGAAGCCGGAATCCCGCTTTGCCATGCGCCTTTGGCCGTTCGCTCGGCGCTTCTCGACGCCCCGAGGCCCCACACCTATCATCCCGACGGGTCCCCAGTGACAATCGAGACGAAAACGCTGCTCTTCAACGCGGCGCCGCTGTTCGCGATAGCGCTCGCGTACGGCGCGCTTTCCGTATTGATCGTTCCGCCGATCTGGCGGGCACGCGCGACTGCGCCCGCGTCCGACGTCGCGCTCGCGACGCTCATGCCGACCATCACGGTGCTGGCCGCGCTGTTCGGCGTCATCGTCGCCGAGCGGGGGACGCCGTTCGACGGTCATCTCTGGATGTCGTTTGCCCTGTTCGTGCTGGCGCTCCTGCCGGCGCTGCTGTTCCTCGTGCGCATCGCGCGAGACGGGCTCGTCAGCGGCGAGGACAGGATGCGCCAGGCCGAGGAGCGGACGAGCGAGCTCGATCGCGAGCTGGCCGCCGTGACCGAGCTCTCGACGGCGCTCGTCCGCGCGGACAGCGCCGAGACGGTCGGGCGCACGCTGATCGACGAGGCGGCGAAGCTCGTCGGCGTCGAGTTCGGCGGCCTGGTCCTCGTCGGCGAGGAGCTCGACCGCGCCGTCGGCGTCGTCGCGCGCATGCAGGGCAGCGACGTCGACTGGTTCGCCGACACGGCGATCGACCTTCGCGACGAGGCGTCCGGGGCGGCGAGCGCCGTCTTCGGCGGCGTCCCGCTCGCGGTCTTCGACGCCGACGCGTCGCCGCTCGTCCACCGGCGGATGGTCGAGCGCACCGGTGCGAAGAGCGCCGCCTTCATTCCGCTCGTGGCCGAGGGGCGCGTCCTTGCAGTCCTCGTCGTCGTCAGCACGTCCGCCCGCCGGATGTTCGCTCCCGACGAGCTCGCGCTCTTGCAGTCGCTCGGCAACGAGGCCGCACTCGCGCTCGGCCGCCTTCGCTCGGCGTCCGCGCTTGCAGACGCGCTGGAACGGGAGCGCCTGATCGGCCGGATCGCGGCCAAGTTCCGGACGCAGCTCGACCTCGACTCCGTGCTCCGCGTCGCGGTCGAGGAGACGGCGCGGATGCTCGGAGCGCAACGTGCGTTCATCCGGCTCGGCGACGTTGCCGAAGCTGCGCCGATCGCGTTCGAGTGGCACTCGCCCGAGGTCGACCCCGTGGGGGCGAATGCGAAGCGGCTACCGGTGTCGAACCTTGCGCTGAGGGAGCGGCGGACGGTCGCTGTGGAAGACATCGAGCTCGACATCGCGATCCGCGATCCGCGGCTCGGCTCGGTCGACGCGCTCCGCGAGGTCGGCACCCGCGCGGCTCTGGCCGCGCCGATCGGCCTGTTCGACGAGACGTTGGGCGTGTTCGGGCTCCATCGCTCCACCGCAGGGCCCTGGACGAGATCCGACATCGCCGTCGCCGAGGCGGTCGCCCGCGAGACGGGCATCGCGTTGCACATCGCACGGCTCCTCGCGGAGAACGAGGAGCAGCTTCGCCTCCAGCGGAGCCTCTTCGGCGCAGCTCAGCACGTCACGGCCGAGCTCGAGGTGGAAGCCGTGCTCCAGCGGCTCGTGGACGAGCTCGCCGCGCTGCTCGGCGTCGGCGCGGCCGACATCTATCTCCACGACGCGCGACGGCGGGTGCTCCGCTGCGCCGCCGTGCACGGCCTTCCGGATGATCTCGTAGGCGTCGAGTTCCCCGACGACCTCGGCCTCGCCGCGGAGGCAGTACGGCTCGGGACGCCCACGATCGCGACGGACTACCGCGCGTTCAGGGCGCCGCTGCCGCATCCGGCCTATGACGACCTCACAGGCGCGATCGTGGTGCCGATCGGCTGGTCCGGCGAGACGCGCGGAGTCCTCGGTGCGGGATCGCGAGGCGAGCGGACGTTCGACGAGCGGGACCTCGACCGGATCGGCGCCTTCGCGTCGCTTGCCGCCGTCGCGCTGCGCAATGCGGAGATGTACGAGGAGCGCTCGCGCCAGGCACGCGTCCAGCGGGGCTTCTCGCGCATCGCCACGGTGCTCGGGCAGCCGATCTCCCTCACCAAGACGCTCGACGCCGCCGCGCAGGCCGCGGCCGAAGCGCTGGGTGGGCGGTCCGCCGCCGTGCTGATGCCGAGGAGGGATTCCGGGCTCGAGCTGGCAGGCTCGTTCGAGCTGCCGGCGAGCCTGGCGGAGACCCTCGCCGAGGGCCTGCCCGACTCCGCCGTGGTCCTGAACGTCTGTGCCGCAGAACGTCGCGTGATCGCGGCTCCGTCGATCGCTTCCGACTCGCGCTTCGATGCGGAGTGGAAGGAGCTGGCGCGCCGGGCAGGGGTGATCGCGCTGCTGGCCGTTCCGCTCGAGACCGTCCGGGAGGACAGCTGCGGCATCGTGCTCGTGCTCTTCGAGGACGCCCGTCGCTTCACCGACGACGACCTCGAGCTGGCCGGGCAGCTCGCGCAGGCGGCGCGCGGCGCGCTCGGCCGCAGCGAGCTCTACGAGTCGGAGCGGAGCGCGCGCGCGCTCGCGCAGCAGCTCGCGCGTACGGGCAGCCTCCTCGCGACGGAGCTCGACCCGGACACGGTGCTCGAGGAAGTCGTCCAGCACGCGCCGCCGCTGCTCGGTGCCGAGGCCTGCGCGATCCGCGTGCTCGACGCCGACGAGCTTCTGCTCACGGCCGCGGGCGGGAAGGGCGTCGAGGAACTGATCGGAACCCGCTCCCCGACTTCCGGCCTGCTGTCGGGCGACGTCTTCCAGTCGCGCACGTCGACCGGAATCGCCGACACGCGCGAGGACCCGCGCTACGCCGAGGTCGACCCCGTCCTCGCTGCGGGCTTTTGCGCGTACCTCGGCGTTCCCCTCGTAGGCCCCGAAGGCACCGTGCACGGCGTGCTCTCGCTGTACGCCGAGCGGCCGCGAACGTGGCGGGCCGAGGAGATCGAGGCGCTCGAGGCGCTTGCGGCGAACACGTCGGCCGCGCTCTCGAACGCCGAGCTCTTCACGTCGGTCGCCGTCGATCGCGAGCGGAGCTACGCGATCCTTGCGAACATCGCTGACGGGATCGTCGCCGTCGACCGCGAGTCGAACGTCGTCCTCTGGAACGCTGCCGCAGACCGCATCACGGGCGTTCCCGCCGGCGATGCGCTCGGGCGCACGATCGAGGACGTCCTGCAGCGCAGCCTCTCCACCGTCGGCGTCCAGCCCGGCCGGCTCGTGGCCATCCAGCGTGGCACCGAGGAGGTGTGGCTCTCGGTGACCGAAGCGGTCATGCGCGATCCCGCGGGCGCGGTGGCCGGGCGCATCTTCGCCTTCCGCGACATCTCCGCAGACCGCCTGGTCGAGGAGATGAAGAGCGAGTTCGTCGCCACGGTCTCGCACGAGCTGCGCGGCCCGCTCACCTCGATCTACGGCTTTGCCGAGACGCTCCTCCGCGAGGACGTGCTCTTCGGCGAGGAGGAGCGTCAGACGTTCCTCCGTTACATCGCGTCGGAGTCGGAAAGGCTGACGACGATCGTGGATGCGCTGCTCAACGTCGCGCGGCTCGACTCCGGCGACCTCCAGGTCGACCTGACGCCGACCGACGTGCGCGCGGTCGTGTCCGAGGTCGTCGGAGGCGTGACCGATCCGACCTCGAACGGGCACCGATTCGTGCTCGACCTGCCCGAGGCGCCGCTCAATGCTCAGGCCGACCGCGACAAGCTCAGCCAGATCCTCTCCGCCCTGCTAGACAACGCCGTAAAGTTCTCGCCCTACGGCGGCACGGTCACGGTTGCAGCGCGGCGCACAGGAGACGCGGTCGCGGTCACGATCGAAGACGAAGGAGTGGGCATCCCGCAATCCGAGCAGGAGCGGATCTTCAGAAAGTTCTACCGCGGCGGCGACGGATCGACGGGAACAGGACTTGGGCTGTTCATCGCCAAAGGTCTCGTGTCGGCGATGGGAGGCGACATCGAGTTGCGTTCGGAAGAAGGGAAAGGCTCGCAGTTCACGTTCCGGCTTCCGGTCGCGTCCGGAGCCGTCTCCGACGAGGAACGGCGGCGCGTTTGACGCGCGTGCTCGTGATCGACGACGAGGCGCCGATCCGGCTCCTTTGCCGTGTGAACCTCGAGGCCGAGGGGATGGAGGTGATCGAGGCGAACGACGGTCCGTCCGGTCTCGAGCGGGCGCGCCTCGAGAAGCCCGACGTCATCCTCCTCGACGTGATGATGCCCGCGCTCGACGGCTGGCGCGTCGCAGAGAAGCTCGTCGACGACGAGTCCACGCATGACATTCCCGTGATCTTCCTCACCGCGCGCGCCGAGTTCCGCGATCGGGCGCGCGGTCTCGACATCGGCGGGGTCGATTACGTGACGAAGCCGTTCAATCCGCTCGAGCTCGCGCCGCTCGTCCGCGAGCTGCTCGCGAGGATCGCACGCGGCGAGCGCGACGAGTTGCGGCGCGAGAAGCTCGGCGAGCTGCGCGCGCTCATGGAGTCCGACTAGCGTCGCCTAGACTCTGCCCGGACGGGACGTAGCTCAGCCTGGTAGAGCGCCGCCTTTGGGAGGCGGAGGCCGCGCGTTCGAGTCGCGCCGTCCCGATGCGTCGTTTGCGAGCGAGGCGAAGCGGTTAGGTTCAAGAGCGGTGACGTCTCCTCCACCACCGCCTCCGCGCGATCCCAACCTGCCGCCCGACCCCGCGACCGATCCGACGCTCGTCGAGCCGGCAGCGGACCGGACGCTGGTCGATCCCGCCGCTCGCCGGGTCGTCGTCGACGAGGAGGCGGGCCCGGTCGTTCGGCCGTACCCGTGGTGGCTCTGGGTCGTCGCCGGACTCTGCCTCGCGGCTGCGATCGTCTTCGCCGTCCTGTGGCTGATGGAGCGCGACGACAGCGGCAAGGACGTGCCGAGCTTCGTCGGTCTCCAGTTGACGGAGGCCCAGGATCGCGCGTCGGCCGCAGGGTTCTCGCTGGAGACGATCCGCCAGGCTTCGTCACGACCGTCCGGCGTCGTGTTCGACCAGGCGCCGCAGGCGGGCGCGGAGCTCGAGAAGGGCGCGCAGGTCATGGCGGTCGTCTCGAGCGGTCAACAGCAGGTGTCCGTGCCGCGTGTCGTCGGTACGCAGTTGTCGGCCGCCGAGCGGCTGCTGACGGATCTCGGGTTGCAGCCGACGGACGAGAACGTCCAGTCGACGCGGCCGAAGGGATTCGTGGTCGCACAGGACCCGACGGACGGGACGAAGGTCGCCAAGGGATCGACCGTGACGCTCCGCGTCTCGAACGGCGCGGGTCAGGTCAAGGTTCCTGCGGTCGAGGGCACGAACCTGAACGAGGCCGTGCCGACGATCGTCCGCGCCCAGCTCGTGCCCGTGGTGATCCAGGTTCCCTCGCAGCAGGCGAAAGGCACGGTGATCGCGCAGGATCCCGCGGCGAACGAGCAGGCGGCAGCAGGCTCGAAGGTGCGCCTCAACGTTTCCGGTGGGCCTGCATCCACGCAGACGTTGACGGTCACGACGTCGGAGACCACGACGACCACCGAGACCGCGACGACGGCGATCACGACCACGCCGTAGCCTGGTCGCGCAGACGTGCGCGTCCGTGACCTCAACTGGATGCAGCTCGAGGAGTACCTCGAGCGCGACGACCGAATCGTGCTGCCGCTCGGGTCGACGGAACAGCACGCGTTCCTCTCGCTCGAGACGGACAACATCCTTTCCGAGCGCATCGCCGCGGAGGCGGCCGCGCCGCTCGGCGTTCCCGTGCTGCCGGCGCTCGCGTACGGGCTCACCGCGAGGCGGCCGGAGACGGATCGTTCGCCGGGCTCTACGCGCGGCCGGACGAGGAGGTGCTCGAGGTCTGGCGGGGCGTCGAGGGTGCGCGTGCGCTGCTCGAGGGCGGCTGGCTCTCGCGCTGAGCCGGCGCCTCCCCTGCGAGTTCCTCCTCCCTCAGGAAGCGCAGGAAGAAGAAGGTGAAGCCGGCGACGAAGACGATCGCCTGCTCGACGGCCATCGTCGTGCCGGCGATCTGCTGGTCGAGCAGGTGCGACCATCCCCAGACCGTCGGCCTCGCCGCGTAGAAGCCGTAGAGCGGATCGGGAACCAGCGCGAGCAGCAGGCCGAGCGGGCTGGCCAGGACGAACGCCGCGAACAGGTAGGCCGCCTTCGTGATCGCGTTGGCGCGACCGTGGACGACCGGCCACCAGAGTGCGAGCCCGGCCACGAGGTACGTCGCGTGCTCGAGGTGGAGGATCGAGTGCGAATGACGCAGCGCGAAGTCGTACACCGCCGGCACGTGCCAGAAGAAGTACGTCCCGAGCCATGCGACGAGCGCGGGCAGCAACGGCACGTGGATGCGCCGACCGAGCGCGTGCGGGAGCGACAGGACGAGCAGCGCCGGCGCCCACTCCGCGACCGTCACGTTCTGGAGGAAGTGCGCGGTGAGCAGACGGTTGAGCGCAAGCGTCTCGAGCGGCGTCGCGAAGACAGCGACCAGCAGCAGAAGCGCGACGACGAAGCAGGCGACGCGGCGGCGCTCGAAACCGTATGGCCGCACGAGGAGGTAGTACGCGACGGAGAGGGCCGGCACGAGCGCAAAGGCGTCCGACGCGGCCGGCCAGGCGTACGGTTCCACGGGCGCTACGCTATCCGCCCAGCGCGGGCGTAGCTTAGTGGCAAAGCACCAGGTTTCCACCCTGGGTACGCGGGTCCGATTCCCGCCGCCCGCTTCATCGAGAGCGTCGCACTGCCATCGCTACGTTTACCGTCGTGAAAACGGTCCTGCCACGAATCCGTCGCGCGCGACCCGACGAGGTGGATGTCTTGCTCGCAATCCAGCGCGAGGCGTCGCTCGCTGCGTTCGCGCACATCTTTCCGCCCGAGCGCCAGGCGTATCCGGACGACGAGGTGCGCACTGCCTGGCGAGTCGCGGTCGCGGATCCGGAGGTGGAGGTCTACGTCGCAGAGCTCGACGACGAGCCCGTGGGCTCGGTGTCCGTCGGCGGCGAGTTCCTGCGGACGCTGTACGTGCTGCCGAAGCACTGGCGCGCCGGTGTCGGCTCGGCACTGCACGACCACGCGCTGGAGCGTCTTCGTGCCCGTGGCCGGCAGCGCGCGCGGCTCTGGACGCTCGAGGAGAACGTGCCTGGGCGGCGGTTCTACGAAAAACGAGGCTGGACGCTGAGCGCCGAGACACGCGTCGTGCCGTTTCCGCCGAATCCGATCGACGTCCAGTACGTGAAGGAGCTCTGACGCCGGGTCAGTCGGCGAGCTCGACGCGCTCGATCGTCACGTCCTGCCTCGGCCGGTCGCGCGCATCGCGGTCGACCTCCGAGATCGCGTCGGCAACTTCGAGCCCGGCCGTGACTCGGCCGAACACGGTGTGCTTGCCGTCGAGCCAGGGGCACGAGTCCGCCGTGACGATGAAGAACTGCGAGCCGTTGGTGTTCGGGCCGGCGTTCGCCATGGCCAGCGCGCCGCGCTCGACCCGATGGTCGTTCGACTCGTCGTCGAACGTGTAGCCCGGCCCGCCCGAGCCGGTCCCGGTCGGATCTCCGCTCTGGATCATGAAGTCGGGGATCACGCGGTGGAAGATCACGCCGTTGTAGAACCCGTCGGCAGCGAGCTTCTTGAAGTTGGACACCGTCGTCGGCGCGTCGTCGTCGAACAGCTCGATCGAGATGTCGCCGACATTGGTGTTGATGGTCGCGCGGCTCATTTGAAGGCGGGAAGCCTACAAGGAAACGTCCGGTGCCTCGACCATGCTCCCGTCGATGACCGAGCGCATCGTTCGGATTCGCGTTCGCACGATCCTGATGATCTTCGGGCTCGCCATCGCGACCTGGGCGCTGCTCCACATCGTCTCGATCGCACGGCAGGTGATCGTCTGGGTCCTCATCGCGCTCTTTCTCGCGCTCGCGATCAACCCGCTCGTCGAATTGCTGCAGCGGCGCGGCCTCCGCCGTCGCGGCATCGCCACGGGTGTCGCGGTCCTGCTCGTCCTGCTCGGAATAGCTGCCGTCGGCGCGCTGTTCATCCCGACGCTCGTCGACAACGTGAACAAGTTCGTCGACGCCGTGCCCGGCTACGTCGACGACCTGACGAAAGGCAAGGGGCGGCTCGGATTCCTCGAGACGAAGTACCACGTCGTCGAGAAGGTGCGCGAGCAGGTGGAGAACGGCGGAGCGAAGAAGCTGCTCGGGCTCTCGGGCGCGGCGGTCTCGATCACGAAGAGCATCATCAGCATCGTCATCGGAGCGATCACGATCATCTTCCTGACCTTCTTCATGCTGCTCGAGGGCCCGGTGTGGGTCGAGCGCTTCTACGCCCTCCTCGCCCCGGAGGCGCAACCGCGGTGGCGGAAGGTGGGCGCGGACATCTACCGGCAGATCGGCGGCTACGTGACGGGCAACCTCGTCATCAGCCTCATCGCCGGCACGCTCACGACCCTGGTGCTGCTCGTCCTCGGCGTACCGTTCGCCGTCGCGCTGGGGCTGATCGTGGCCGTGCTCGACCTGATTCCCCTCGCTGGCGCGACCATCGCGGCGATCATCATCGGGACGGTCGCCTTCCTGCACTCGATCGTCGCAGGGATCGTCGTCATCGCTTTCTTCGTGATCTACCAGCAGGTCGAGAATCACATTCTCCAGCCGGTCATCTACCACCGGACGGTCGCGCTCTCGCCGCTCGCGATCCTGATCGCGGTGCTCATCGGAGCGGAGGTCGCGGGAGTGCTGGGCGCTCTTGCCGCGATCCCCGTCGCCGGCGCGATCCAGGTTCTGCTCGAAGACTTCCTGCGCGCGCGTCGCGAGCGGAAGATCGAGACGCCCACCGTCGCCTGACGGGCCGGCGCGGCTGCCGATGATTCGTGCCGCAGCGGCCGGGTACCGGCGGATGGACGTTCACCCGTGACGTTGCCCCGGGCATTCACCGAGTCGAGGACGCGTCCACCAACTGCGACCTCGTCGAGGACGGAGACGCCCTGACGATGGTCGACTGCGGTGCCGGCCCAGCTGATTCAGCGCTCGACCGGTTCTGCGGAGGTGCAGCTGTTTGGCTCTACGATGCGCGCGGGCGCCGGTAGCTCAGTGGACAGAGCGGCGGCCTTCTAAGCCGCGGGTCGCAGGTTCGAATCCTGCCCGGCGCACCTTCGGGCCAAATGCTGCGCATTTCGCCGGACGGACTCCGTTGAGCGTGTCCGGCGGGCTTTTCGGATCATGGCGTTTCGCGTTCGGCCGCGTCTGGAACGCCCACTGAAACGAGACGAAGGGGGTCGAATTGGCCGAGCAGCAGCTCAGCGGCAAGAGGATCGCGTTTCTCGCGACGGACATGGTCGAGGAGGTGGAGCTCACCGAGCCGTGGAAGGCCGTGGAGGAGGCCGGCGGCAAGCCCGAGCTTCTCTCGCTCGAGAGCGGCGAGATCCAGGCGTTCAACCACTTCGACAAGTCGAAGACCTACAAGGTCGACAAGGAGGTCTCGTCGGCGCGCATCGACGACTACGACGGCCTCGTCATTCCGGGCGGCGTGGGCAATCCCGACACGATGCGCGGGGACGACGACGCGGTCGAGTTCGTCCGCTCGTTCTACGAGTCGGGCAAGCCGATGGCGGTGATCTGCCACGGCCCGTGGATGCTCGTCGAGGCCGACATCGTGCGCGGCCGGAAGCTGACGTCGTGGCCGACGCTCGAGACCGACATCCGCAACGCAGGCGGCAACTGGGTCGACGAGGAGGTCGTGGTCGATGACGGGCTCGTCACGTCGCGGAAGCCGGACGACCTGCCCGCCTTCTGCGCGAAGCTCGTCGAGGAGTTCCAGGAAGGCGTGCACTCCCGGCGCACGGAGAAGATCGGCGCCGCGAGCTAGTGGCGCGGGCGGCGCTGCTGGACCTCGACGGCACGCTCGTCGACGCGAACTACCAGCACGCGCTGGCGTGGTTTCGCGCGTTTCGCAGGTTCGAGATCGTCCTCCCGGTGTGGCGCCTCCACCGCCACATCGGGATGGGCGGCGACCAGTACGTGAAGGCGGTTGCCGGCGACGAGGTCGAGAGACGGCTCGGCGACGACCTCCGCGACGCGCACGCCGAGGAGTTCCAGCGGCTCCGCGACGAATGCGAGCCGCTCGAAGGCGCCCGCGACCTGCTCGCGGAGCTGAAGAAGCGCGGCCTCGGAGTGGTGATCGCGAGCTCGTCGAGCGAGGACGATCTCGACTTCTTCGTCGACAAGCTCGAGGCGCGCGACTTCCTCGACGAGTGGACGAGCAAGGACGACGTCGAGCGCACGAAGCCGCATCCCGATCCGATCGAGGCGGCGCTCGAGAAGGCCGGCACGGGCGACGGCGTGATGCTCGGGGACTCGCGCTGGGACATCGAGTCGGCGGCGAAGGCGGGGCTCCCGACGATCTGCGTCCTCACCGGCGGCTGGTCGGAGCAGGAGCTCCGCGATCATGGCGCCTCGGCGGTGTTCGAGTCGATCCCGCAGCTCCTCGAGCACCTGGACGAAACGCCGCTCGGCTGACAGCGGGCTACGATGTGCCGCGCACGGTGGCGGTAGCTCAGTTGGTAGAGCCCCGGGTTGTGGTCCCGGTGGTCGCGGGTTCGAGTCCCGTTCGCCACCCTCGTTGTCTGTTCCGCGGCGGCGAAAGGCGATGCGCCGCGTGGAAGCCACCGCCAGCGGGAACCGGTGGACGCCCATGGCGGCCTGCATGACGACGTTCATGTTGCTCGTCGACATCACGATCGTGGACGTCGCGCTTGTTCTGCCGGTCGGCTTCGCCGCCGTTGCCGTCGCCGCGGCCGTTCTGGTGCGCAAGCGAGTGGAGGCTCCGGACCCTCGCTCGAACCAGCTTCCCGACCAGCGCTACCCTCTCCAAGCCAAGGCCCCGTAGCTCAGCGGACAGAGCGGCAGCCTTCGAAGCTGCGTGCGGTGGTTCGATTCCACCCGGGGCCATTTCAGTACTGCACAGGGGCGCGAAACCGCATGTTGAGCCAAGCAGCATGGATGTGCAGTTGTTGCTTGACGGTGGTACCTCCGCCCGGATCCAGGCCCAGGGGCTCGCGTCGGCCAGCGCGGGCGGCGGCGTGGGTGGCGCGCCCGGACGGAGAGGAGCTTTCCCACTCAGGCGCATCGCTCGCTTACACTCTCTGAATGAGGCTCTGGCGCTGGCTAGTCGACTTGTTCTGGAGCAAGGCCGGTACACCAGAGGAAGAGGCCGCGCGAGCCGAGGCGATGAGTATCAGGGCGAGTGGCCGCAACCCCGG
This sequence comes from uncultured Actinomycetes bacterium, assembly GCA_963708685.1. Classification (GTDB taxonomy): domain Bacteria; phylum Actinomycetota; class Thermoleophilia; order Gaiellales; family Gaiellaceae; genus DASVFB01. The sequence continues at coordinate 103,718 of CAVPTP010000002.1, read as the reverse complement.
CAGCGACGGGAAGATCAAACTCTGAGCTCCTTCGATTGACCCGAGCCGTTCGATTCATTTCGCCAATCTCTCCTGTACTACTAGCTAGACACCCGGATCGGCGCTCGAGGAAGTAGCTGGCCCGCCGAGCGTGACGCTCCGCGCGTTCGGGCGGGTCGAGCCACCCGGAGCCATATCCGTCCGGACCTCTGTCGACAGCTCATGCCTCCCGTGAAATGACCGAATTGCTGCTGCTCTCGAACTCGACCGCGCCCGGAGGCAAGTTCCTCGCGCACGCGCTCGACCGGATCGCGGAGATCGTGCCGCCGCGGTCCCGCCTGCTCTTCGTGCCTTACGCGTCAGGCGATCCCGCGCGATACAGGGCCGTCATGCAAGACGCCCTGCGGCCGCTCGGGGTCGACGTCGTTCAGGCGCGTTCCGATGCCGGCGCGCTCGAGGATCTCGCCGAGGTCGACGCCGTGTTCGTCGGCGGCGGCAACACGTTCCGGCTGCTGCGCGCGCTTCGCGAGTTCGGCCTGCTCGAGGCGGTGCGCGAGCGCGTGACGAGCGGCCTGCCGTATCTCGGCGCGAGCGCAGGGTCGAACGTCGCGTGCCCGACGATCAAGACGACGAACGACATGCCGATCGTCGAGGTCGGTTCGCTGGCGGCTCTGGGCCTGATCCCGTTCCAGATCAACCCGCACTACGTCGAGCCGGACCCGGAGAGCACCCACATGGGCGAAACGCGTGACGATCGCATCCACGAGTTCCACGAGGAGAACGACGTGCCGGTGCTCGGCCTGCGCGAGGGATCGTGGCTCCACGTTCGCGACGACCGCGCGGTACTCGGCGGCGTCACGCGTGGGCGCGTCTTCGAGCGCGGGCGCGAGCCCTACGACATCGAGCCGGGCACCGACCTCAGCTCCTTGCGCTAGAGCGACTCGCGAAACACGCGGAGCCAGTTCTCGCCGAGCACCTTCCGCACGTCCGGCTCGGCCCAGCCGCGTTCGACCAGGCGCTGCGTCAGGTTCGGCAGGTCGCGCTCGCGGGCGAGGCCGGGGACGATCGCCTTCATGTCCACGTCGGCGAACCCGATGAACTGCTCGTACTGGGGATAGAGCGCGTCCATGTACTCGCGCAGGAAGTCCGGGCCGAGGCCGACGTGGTCGATGCCGGCCACCTCCGCGATGTGCTCGATGTGATCGACGACGCGGTCGAGCGTCGGGTCGGTCTCGTCGACGAACGCGGGGAGGACGTTCATGCCGATCACTCCGCCGGTCGCGGCGATGCCGCGCAGGTGCTCGTCGCTCAGGTTGCGATGGTGGTCGCGCAGCGCGCGGGCGCACGAATGCGTCGCGACGACTGTGCGTGTCGCCAGTTCGAGCACGTGGTCGACCGAAGGCGCCGCGAGGTGCGAGACGTCGAGCAGGATCCCGAGCCGCTCGAGCTCCGCAAGCGCGCGCACGCCGCTCGCGGGCAGGCGGCTCCGCGTGTCTTCGTCCGCCGAGCCCTCGGCGAGCATCGCGCGAGACCAGTGCGTGAACGACACCATCCGGACGCCGAGGCGATGCATGATCGCGAACAACTCGACGTCGATGCCGATGCCTGACGTGCCCTCGAGCGCGACGATCAGCGCGATCTTGCCGTCGCCCAACGCTGCATCGATGTCGCTGCCGCTCCGGCAGAGCGCCACCTCCGGCGTCTGTGCGGCCTCGCGCTCGAGCAGCTCGATCTGGAGCAGCGTCGAGCGCAGCGACGCCTCCGCCACCTCGGGCGCGACGTAGATCGGCAGCACCTGCACGTCGACGCCGCCGGCGCGAGCCTCCGGCACCCAGCGCTCGCTCCAGTAGCGCCCCGAGCTCTGCGCGCCCAGCTCGCGGTTCCGCAGCAGCAGCAGGACGGGCAGGTCGTTGTGCGCGTCGACGACGACGGCGTTCCGATGGATCTCGTGCGCGTCCAAGCCGCCTCGACACTAACCTGCGCGACGTGAGTCTGACGCTCCAGGTGCTCGTCACAGGACTTGCGGCCGGCGGCGTCTACGGGCTCGTCGCGGTCGGGCAGTCCCTCATCTACCGGTTGACCGGGGTCGTGCACTTCGCCTTCGGCGAGCTCGTCGGCCTCGGCGTCTTCACGACCCTGCTCGTCGTCGCGGGGACCGGCCCGGTGACGCAGGCGACGGCGAACGGTCCGCGTTTCTTGCTCGCGCTCGTCGTCGGCGTCGCCGTCTGCGTCCTCGCCGGCACGGGGAGCTACCTCTTCGCGGTGCAGCCGTACCTCGCGCGCGGTTCGACCATCGGCTGGGTCGCGGCGATCGTGGCGATCGCATTCGCCATCCGCGCCGTCCTGTCCGCGGTCTTCACGCGGCCGAGCTACGTCTTTCCCGACCCGCTGCCTTTCCGCCATCTCGGCCGCGACGGCTTCGTGACGATCGGCGGAGCGACCGTGCAGGTGCGCTCCTTCTTCGTGATCGCCGTCGCGCTCGCGCTCGCTGCCCTCGCGGGGTGGACGCTCGAGCACACGCGCTTCGGCCGCGGGCTTCAGGCCGTCGCCTCGGACCAGGAGGGAGCGCGCATCGTCGGCGTTCCCGTGGACGTGATGGTCGCGCTCGCGTTCGGGCTCGCCGGAGGGATCGCCGCGATCGCCGCGATCGTCGCCGCGCCGAGCGGAGCGGTCGACGTCGACACGGGTGCGCTGATCGGGCTCAAGGGACTCGTCGCCGCGCTCGTCGTCCGCTTCGGGTCACCGCTCTACGCCATGGCCGCGGGGCTCGCGCTCGGCGTCGTCGAGTCCGGGATCGCGAACGTGCACCTCGGCGACCTCGAGCTCGGTCCCGCATACAGCGAGGTTCTTCCGCTCGTCTTCGTGCTCGTGCTGGTCGCGGTGAGGCCGCAGCGCGAGGCCGTCGAGGAGGTCGAGTGAGCGTCGTCGCCGCGACGCGCACGCGGCGCGCGCTCACCGAGGCGCTCGCCGAGGCACGGAAAGGGTGGAGCCCGTGGTACACCGCCGCAGCGGTGGTCGTCGCGCTCGCGGCGCTGCTTCCCGCCGTGGCTCCGTCATGGGTGCACGTGGACGCGCTCGCCGACGGCCTCTACCTCGCGCTCGCGGCGACGGGACTCTGGATCTCCGTCGGGCTCGCGGGAATGCCGTCGCTCGGGCAGGGAGCCTTCATGGCGATCGGCGCGTTCTCGGTCGCGCTGCTCACCGCCAAGGCGGGGTGGCCGGCGCTGCCTGCGACGCTGGTCGGCGTCGCCGCCGCCGCCGCGGCAGGCGTCGTCACTGCGGTCGGCGTCGTGCGGCTGCGGCCGGTGTTCGTCGCCGTGACGACGTGGATCCTCACCTGGACGGTCGTGATCTTCCTGCTCGCGTTTCCCTCGGTGTCGGGCGGCGCGCAGGGCATCGTCGTCCCGCTCACGCTCTCGGTCACGGCTCACTACGAGCTCGCCCTCGCGCTGCTCGTCCTCGCGGTGCTCGCGTGCGCGTCGTTCGCGCGCGGCCGCGTCGGGATCGAGCTTCGCGCGGCGCGGTCACGACCGTCCGCGGTCGAGGCGCTCGGCGTCGCGACCGCACGCCGCAGGTTCGGCGCATTCGTCTCTTCCGCCGCGATCGGCGGCCTCGCCGGCGCGCTGTCGGTGCAACTCGTCGGTGTCGCCGACGCCGGTGCGTACGGCCCGTACCTCTCGTTCAAGCTCCTCGTCGCGGTGCTGATCGGCGGCGCTGGCGTCCGCGTTCGGGCCGGCGGTCGGCGTCGCAGCGCTCGCGCTCGTCACCGGGGCGGCGGGCGCGCTCGGATCGCTCGAGGGAGTCGCGTCGGAGCGGTTCGATCCGATGCTCGCGGCGCTGTTCCTGCTCGCGGTGCTCGCGCTCGGCGGCGTCGGAATCGTCCCCGCCGTGCGGCGGCGCTTCGAGGAGCAGCGCACGTCGCTCGATCGACGCGTGCCGGCGGGCGAGGCGCCGTCGATTCCGCTCGTCGCGCGGCCGGCTTCCGAGAGCACGCTGCTCTCGGCGGAGGGCCTGACGAAGCGGTTCGGCGCCCTCGCGGCCGCCGACGGCGTCTCGCTCGACGTGCGCAGCGGCGAGGTCTGCGCGCTGGTCGGGCCGAACGGCTCCGGCAAGACGACGGTGCTCCGGCTGCTCGCCGGCGCGATCGCCCCGGACGCAGGCCGCGTGCTGCTCGACGGAACGGATCTCACGCAGGCGCCGCCGCGCGACCGCGCGAAGCACGGGGTCGTGCGCACGCTCCAGGGCGCGGCGGCCTTCGCCGAGCTGTCCGCGCTCGAGAACGTCCTCGTCGGCGCGCGGCTGCGGAGTCGCTACGGCGGCGGGCTGCGCACGACGGCGGCCACGCCGCTCGCGCGCGCCGAGGACGCAGCGACGCGCCGTGAGGCACTCGCAGCTCTCGACGACGTCGGCCTCGCCTGGGCGGCAGACGTCCCGGCGGGCGAGCTCGCAGGCCCCGAGCAGCGGCTGCTCGCGGTCGCCGCCGCGCTCGCGACCCGGCCGCGGGCGCTGCTCCTGGACGAGCCGGCGGCCGGCGGCTCGCTCGACGACACGCGCAAGCTGGCGGCGCTGCTCGGGCGCCTGCGGGAGCGCGGCGTCGCGGTTCTGCTCGTCGAGCACAATCTCCGGCTCGTGCGCTCCGTCGCCGATCGAATCGTCGTCATGGCCGCCGGCTCGGTGATCGCATCCGGCTCGCCCGCCGCGGTCGCCGCGAACGCGGACGTGCGCGCGGCGTACCTCGGAACCGGGACGCTGTGAGACCTGCGTTTGCAGCGGCCGCGCTTGCGCTTGCGGTCGTGCTCGCGGGATGCGGCGGCTCCGACAAGCAGCAGAAGGAGCTCGTGATCGCGGTCGACGCGCCGTTCTCGCGCAGCCCGTACATCGGCCAGACGATCGCGCGCGGAGTCGAGCTGGCCGTGAGCGAGATCAACCAGGCGGGTCTCGGAACCAACGACGCGCTCTACACGCTGAAGGTGAAGCGGTACGACAACGCGCTGTCGCCGCGCAAGGCGCTGAGCAACGTGCGCCGCGCAATCGCCGACGGCGCGGTCGCGATCGTCGACGACGGGACCGGCGTCGATGCGTCGTGGGAGGTGGCGAACAAGGCGAAGGTGCCGATCTGCATCACGTACGACGGCGGGAACGGTCTCGTCGACCTCGAGCAGCGGCCGAACGTCTTCCGGATCGCGCCGACCGATCGCGGGATCTCGTTCAAGCTCGCCGAGTACACCATCCCGAAGGGCCTGAAGCTGGCGCTCATGCACGACGACACGACGTACGGACAGGAAGGCGCCGCACGCGCTCGACCAGGCGTTCGGCAGCAACCCCGAGGCCGTCGCGGTGAAGCTCGCCGTACCGGCAGGTGCGACGGACCTGTCGCCGCAGGTGCTGCGCGCACGGCGCGCGGGCGCCACTGCGCTCCTCGTCTGGGGCCAGGCGTCGACGATCGCGGAGGTGCTGATCGCCGCGCGCAGCGCGGGCTGGAACGTTCCCGTCTTCGCGCCGTCGAGCGCCGAGGATCCTGCGCTCCGCCAGCAGCTCGCGAACCGGCCGGAATGGCTCGACGGCCTGACGTTCGCGACCGGACGGATGACCGCCGAGCTCGGCCCGGACTTCTTCTACGCGTTCCAGTCGCGCTTCGAGTCGGCGTACGGCGCGCAGAAGGTCGGCGTGCGCACGAGCGACGGCAAGCCGGTCGTTGCGCCGCCGGACTATGCGATGTACTCGTACGACTGCATGAACGTCCTCGCGCAGGCGATCCGGCAGTTCGGCTTCGACAACGATCTCTCGAAAGGCCTCGAGCAGGTGAGCGCGCGCGGAGCGAACGGCGACGAACGCGGCTTCAACGAGCACAACCACGACGGCGTCATCGACGACGACGTCTTCCTCGCGCGGTTCGAGGACATGACGTTCAAGCCGGTCAAGGACGATCCGCTGTCGGCCACGCTGCCGGTGATCCAGCAGACGCGGTGATCCGGCGCGCAGCGATCGCGGGCCTGCTCCTCGCGGCGGCGCTGCCTGCGGTCGCAGACGCGGCGCCGATCCTGCTTCCGTCCGTCCGCACGCCGCTGTCGCCGGGGCCGCCGCTGGTCGGCTCCACCACGGCCGTGTCCGAGTCGCTGGTTCCGCTGGGGACGACGAGCGCCGAGGAGGTTCGCGTCGGCGTCGACGCGACCGGCAAGCCGGTGTCGGTCGTCGTCGTCCAGCGCCTGAGGCTGTCGAAGCTCGGCGACTACACCTTCGCGGTGCCCGGGCCGATCGCCGACGTCGAAGCCGCGCCGGGATCGGATTCCGAGCCCGGCCTGCGTCACGACGCGATCGTCTGGGCCGGCTTCTCGCCCGGGCACAAGACGCTCGCGGCGCGCGTCACCGCGCGCGTCGAAGCCCGCGGCGCCGCTGCTGCCGCTTCGCGTGACGCTGACGCGCACGAGCGACGCGCTCGTCGTGCGCGGCGAGAACGTGACGGGAGCGTCGGGCCTGGTGCTCGTCGGGCCGGTGCAGGCGCGCGCCGCGGCGGCCGCGCTCGACGCGACACGCCGCAACCTCCGCGTCGGCGCCGTCGCGCCCGATCTGTTCGTCGACGTGCCGAAGAGTCCGGGCTCGCAAGAGGAGCAGATCTCGGCACCGCTGGAGGTGCGAGGCGACCTCGCGGGAAAGCGATTCGCCTACCGCCTCGGCGACGGCGATCCGCTCGCCTTCGAGCTGAGCGTTCCCGACGCGCCGCCCGACGCGAAGCTCCAGCTCGACGGTCACGCCCGTCGCGCCGGAGCGGCTGCTGACGCCGCCCGGCGGCGCGGCGACCTGGGCCGAAGCGCTGCGCACGCGGCCTCGTCGACCCGGCGACGCTGCTGGAGAAGGTCTCGCTCGCGCGGCTCACCGTCGCCCGCTCGCTCCAGTACGCGACCTATCTCGCCAACCCCGACGTCCGCGGCCGCTCGAAGGCGGTGTACGTCTATCGAACGGCAGCGAAGACCGCAGCCGTCGCCACGGCCAAGCCCGACGACGCCGGCGACGGACACGCTGCGTGCGATCCTCGTCGCGGCGCTGGCCGTCGTCGGCACCGGCGGCCTCGTCGTGCTCTGGGCGAACTCGTGACGACGCCGGCGAGCGATGCGGGCGAGAGGACTCGAACCTCCAAGGGGCAAAGCCCCACCAGGACCTAAACCTGGCGCGTCTCCCAGTTTCGCCACGCCCGCGCGGATTCAGGATAGAGCCGGTCGGGCACGTCTCGTGCATGACCGATCCAACCGATCGCGAGCGGGAGTCGCAGGAAAGCGACGAGGACAAGTTCCAGGAGGCCCGCGAGGACGAGCGCGAGGAGCGCGACCGGCAGGCGGACGAGCTGCGCGCACCACTCGACGAGCCGGAGGAGGCGGCCCAGCCCCGAGCCCGTTTGCTCTAATGGCCGCGCATGCAAGCGCAGGTCGAAGAGCTCGGCGACAGCAAGGTTCGGCTCACCGTCGAGGTCTCGGGCGCCGACGTGAAGCACGCCGTCGAGCACGCCGCGTCCGACCTCGCCGACACCGCGAAGATTCCGGGCTTCCGCAAGGGCAAGGTGCCGATGGCGGTCCTCGTCAAGCGCATCGGCAGGGAGCGCCTGTACGCGGAGGCCGTCGACAGCCACATCGGCAACTGGTTCTGGAACGCCGCCGCGCAGACGCGGATCCGCCCGGTCGAGCAGCCCGAGTACGGCTACGCGCTCCCGAGCAATTCCGATTCCCCGTGGGAGTTCACCGCGACGGTTGCGGTGCAGCCGAAGCCCGATCTCCCGGACTGGACGGCGCTCGAGGTCCCGTTCGCGGAGCCCGAGGTGCCCGACGAGCTCGTCGACCAGGCGCTGTACCAGCTTCAGGAGACCGCGGCCGATCTCTCGCCGGTCGACGATCGCGCGGCGCAGCCGGGCGACCTGCTCGTGCTCGACCTCGTCATGCCCGACGACGCACGCCGCGACTACGCCGTCGAGCTCGGCGGCGGCCGGCTCGCGCCCGAGCTCGAGACGGCGCTCGTCGGCATGGCCGCTGCGGCAACCGCGTCGGTCGAGATTCCCATCTCCGAGAGCGAGACGAGCCCCGTCGAGGTGACGCTGAAGGAGATTCACGAGAAGGTCCTGCCGCCGCTCGACGACGACCTCGCGCGCAAGGTGAGCGAGTTCGACACGCTCGACGAGCTGCGCGCGGACGTCACGCAGGAGCTCCGGGCGCAGATCGAGGCCGAGCTCGAGGGGCGGTTCCGGACCGACGCCGTCGACGCGCTCGTCTCCGCGGCGAAGGTCGAGGCAGGCGGCCCGCTCGTCGAGGCGCGGACGCGTGAGCTGCTGAACGGGCTCGCCCGCAGCGTCGAGCGCCGCGGAATGTCACTCGACATGTACCTCTCCCTCAGCGGCCGCAGCCCCGAGCAGCTCGTCGACTCGCTGCGCGCGGAAGCGGCGCAGTCGGTCGCGCGCGAGCTCGTGCTCGAGGCGCTCGCCGACCGCGCTGCGATCGTCGTCTCCGACGAGGAGGTCGACGAGCTGCTTCGCGAGCAGGTCGACGATCAGGACGACGGATTCGAGGATGCCGTCGACGCGGCTGCGCGAGAGCGGCGCGTACGAGCGCCTGCGCGAGGACGTGCGCCTGCGTTCGGCGCTCGACCGGCTCGCCGCCGACGTGAAGCGCATCCCCGTCGAGCTCGCGGAAGCGCGCGAGAAGCTGTGGACGCCCGAGAAGGAGAAGCCCGAAAACTCTGCGAAACTGTGGACCCCCGGCAGCAAGGAGCCAGCATGAGCCCGCTAGTACCGATGGTGATCGAGCAGACCTCGCGTGGCGAGCGTGCGTTCGACATCTACTCGCGCCTCCTCAACGAGCGCATCATCTTCCTCGGCACGCCCGTCGACGACCAGATCGCGAACCTGATCGTCGCCCAGCTCCTCCACCTCGAGTCGGAGGATCCCGACAAGGACATCTCGATCTACATCAACTCGCCGGGCGGCGTCGTGTACGCGGGGCTCGCGATCTACGACACGATGCAGTTCATCAAGCCGGACGTCGCGACGATCTGCGTCGGGATGGCGATGTCGATGGGCGCGGTCATCCTCGCCGGCGGGACGAAAGGGAAGCGGATGGCGCTGCCGAACTCGAAGATCCTGATCCACCAGGGGTCGGCCGGCTTCCACGGACAGCCGACGGACATCGAGATCCAGGCACGCGAGGTCATCGGCCTCAAGCGGTTGATGGAAGAGATCATGAGCAATCACACGGGACAGCCGATCGACAAGGTCCAGAAGGACATGGATCGCGACTACTACATGACGTCTCGGAGGCGAAGGAGTACGGCGTCATCGACGCCGTCGTCTCGAGCCGCGATTCGACGAAAGCGGCCGCGGCGGCCTAGCGGCCGGCGGCATTTCCGGGTAAAAGGAGAGTTGATGGCGCGCGCGAGCGAGGGCAACGAGCAGCTTCTCTGCAGCTTCTGCGGTAAGAGCCAGCGTCAGGTCAAGAAGCTCATCGCCGGCCCGGGCGTCTACATCTGCGACGAGTGCATCGATCTCTGCAACGAGATCATCGACGAGGAGCTCACGACTCCCGCGCAGCTCGACCTCGACAACCTCCCGCGCCCGAAGGACATCTACGTCGTCCTCAACGACTACGTCGTCTCGCAGGAGGAGTCGAAGCGCACGCTCTCGGTCGCCGTCTACAACCACTACAAGCGCGTGCAGATGGGACAGGAGGACGGCGACGTCGAGCTCCAGAAGTCGAACATCCTCCTGCTCGGCCCGACGGGCTGCGGCAAGACGCTGCTCGCGCAGACGCTCGCGCGCATCCTCAACGTCCCGTTCGCGATCGCCGACGCGACCGCGCTCACCGAGGCCGGCTACGTCGGCGAGGACGTCGAGAACATCCTGCTGAAGCTCATCCAGGCCGCCGACTTCGACATCAAGAAGGCCGAGACCGGGATCATCTACATCGACGAGGTCGACAAGATCGCGCGCAAGGCGGACAACCCGTCGATCACGCGCGACGTGTCGGGCGAGGGCGTGCAGCAGGCGCTGCTGAAGATCCTCGAGGGGACGGTGGCGTCGGTGCCGCCGCAGGGCGGGCGCAAGCATCCGCACCAGGAGTTCCTCTCGATCGACACGACGAACATCCTCTTCATCTGCGGCGGCGCGTTCGCCGGCCTCGACAAGATCATCGGCAAGCGCATCGGCAAGAACGCCGTCGGCTTCGGCGCGCAGATCCGCTCGAAGAACTCGTCCGAGGCGTCGGAGCTCCTGACGCAGGTGATGCCCGAGGACCTGCTCAACTTCGGCCTGATCCCGGAGTTCATCGGCCGCCTGCCGGTGATCTCGGCGGTGCACCAGCTCCAGCGCGAGGATCTCGTGCAGATCCTGACCGAGCCGAAGAACGCGCTCGCGCGCCAGTTCCAGCGCTTCTTCGCCTACGACAACATCGAGCTCGTCTTCACCGAGGACGCGCTCTGGGAGATCTCGCAGAAGGCGCTCGAGCGCGAAACCGGCGCGCGCGGCCTGCGCTCGATCATCGAGACCGCGCTGCTCGACGTGATGTTCGAGCTGCCGTCGCGTCGCGACGTCTCCAAGTGCGTGATCACGAAGGAGACGATCACGAAGGGCCAGAAGCCGACCCTCGTGACGAGCGCCGGCTCCGTCGACGAGCACGAAGTGCTCGCCGAAGAATCGGCCTAGCGAGCGACCGCGTAGCCCTGCATGCCGCGGGGGTTCGCGGCGGCGCGCAGCTGTCCATCCTCGCGCGCGACGGCGGAGACGCGGCCGAGCGACCACGGCGGCGTCACGGTCACGTCGTGGCCACGGGCACGAAGCCCCTCGACCACGTCGTCGCCGAAGCGCTCCTCGACGAGCAGCGAGCGCGGGACGACGCTCGCGCGGGAAGAACGACGAGATCAGATGCTCCGTGTGGAAGTCCGGCGCGTCGATCGCCTCCTGCAGGTTCAGCCCGCGGTCGACGTGGTTGAGGAGGACGTGCAGCGCCCACTGCTCCTGCTGGTCGCCGCCGGGCGTGCCGTACGCGAGCCACGGCTCGCCGCCGCGCAGGACGAGCCCCGGCGACAGCGTGGTGCGCGGCCGCGTGCGCGGGACGAGCGACGACGCGAGGCCCTCCTCGAGCCAGAACATCTGCGCGCGCGACCCGAGCGGCCAGCCGAGCGCGGGGATCGTCGGCGAGCTCTGGAGCCAGCCGCCTGAAGGCGTGGCCGAGAAGACGTTCCCGAACCGGTCGGCGACGTCCAGGTGAACGGTGTCGCCGCGCGTCGGCTCGCCGACGCCGAGTGACAAAGTGTCACCCGGGGTGCGAAGGGTGGGGAGGCGGCCGAGACCCGGCCGCAGCTCGGACGACGCCTCGTCGGACACGAGCTTGCGGCGCTCGTCGTTGTAATCGGCCGAGAGCAGCACGTCGAGCGGCACGGGCAGCGCGTCGCCGTACGCGGCGTCGCGGTCGGCGAACGCGAGCTTGGCGCACTCCGTCACGACGTGGACGAGCTCGACGTCGCTCAGGTCGGCGACGTCGAAGCCGGAGAGCAGCGCGAGTTGCTGGAGGCCGACCGGCCCCTGGCCCCACGGCCCCGTCTTGCACACGGTGAGGCCGCGGTAGTCGTACGTGACCGGCGGCTCGAGCGTCGCCCGCCAGTCGCGCAGGTCGTCGCCGTTCAGGAGGCCGCCGCCCTCGCGCGAGAAGCGGTCGATCTCCTCTGCGACGAACCCCTCGTAGAAGACGCGGCGCGCGCGCTCGATCTCTTCCTCGCGCGAGCCGCCGCGCGCCTCGTCGAGCAGGCGCGTCCACGTGGCGGCGAGCTGCGGGTTGCGAAACGTCGTGCCGGGCCGTGGGGCCGGAAGGTAGAGGTCGGCCGAGCCCGGCCATTCGCGCAACAGCGGCTCGACGCTCTCGATGACCGCAGTGATCCCGGCGACGACGGGGTACCCGTGCTCCGCGTAGCCGATCGCGAAGCCGAGCACGTCCTCGAGACGCCACGTCCCGAACTGCTCGAGCAGCAAGAGCCAGCCGCCGAATGCGCCCGGGACGCAGGCGGCGAGCAGCCCCGTTCCCGGCATCAGCTCGTGGCCGAGCCCGCGAACCCGCTCGATCGTCGCGTCCGCGGGAGCGACGCCCTGCGCGCAGAGGACGACGGCCTCGCCACGCGACGCCGGCCAGAAGACCGCCGGCAGGTCTCCTCCCGGTCCGTTGAGATGCGGCTCGACGACCTGGAGCGTGAACCCCGCCGCCACGGCCGCGTCGAAGGCGTTGCCGCCGCGCTCGAGGACGGCCATGCCCACGCTCGACGCGAGCCAGTGTGTCGACGCGACGGCACCGAAGCTGCCCCGCAGCTCCGGCCGCGTGGTGAACGGCATCACGACCTGAGCTCCGCGGCGTCGATCAGCTTCGCTTCTTCGCGCGCGCGCGTCACGAGGTGGCACGCGACGAAGTGCCCGTCGCCGACGTCGACGAGCGGCGGCTGCTCGTCGTGCGACCGCGGCGCCGACTGCGGCTCGAGCGGACAGCGCGTGCGGAAGCGGCAACCCGAAGGAGGCGTGACCGGCGACGGGATGTCGCCCTCGAGCACCACGCGCGTGCGCGTTCGCTGAACGACCGGATCCGGCACCACGGCTGCCGACAGCAGCGCCTGCGTGTACGGATGCTTCGGCGACGGCGAACAGCTCGGCGGTGCGCGTCGTCTCCACGATCTGTCCGAGGTACATGACGGCGACGCGGTCGCAGAGGTACTCGACCGTCGCCAGGTCGTGCGTGATGAAGAGGCACGAGAAGCCCATGTCGCGCTGCAGGTCGCGCATCAGGTTGAGGATCGCCGCCTGCACCGAGACGTCGAGCGCCGACACCGGTTCGTCCGCGACGAGCAGCGACGGCGAGAGCGAGAGCCCGCGCGCGAGGCCGACGCGCTGGCGCTGCCCGCCGGAGAGCTCGTGCGGATACCGGTGCCGCAACTCCGTTCGCAGCCCGACCTTGTCGAACAGCTCCTTCACGTCCTCGTCGAACGCGCGGCCGCGCGAACGGGCCTGGATGCGCAGCGGCTCGCCGACGATCTCGCCGCAGGTCATGCGTGGGTTGAGCGACGAGTACGGATCCTGGAAGACGATGTGCATCTCGCGCCGGAGCGGCCGCAGCTCGCGACGCGACGCACGTGCGTGATGTCGCGGCCCTTGAGCCGGATCGTTCCTTCCGTCGGCTCGAGCAGCCGCACCACGCAGTTGCCGACCGTCGACTTGCCGCTGCCCGACTCGCCGACGAGCCCGAGCATCTCTCCCGGCGCGATCGAGAACGAGACGCCGTCGACCGCGTGAACCGTCGCGCCGCCGCCGAGCAGCTGCGAGCCGACCTGGAAGTGCTTGACGAGGTTCTCGACCTCGAGCGTCGGGGCGTCGTCGCGGGACCAGGTCCCGGGACCTGGCTGGTCGGGTGTGGCTGTCACTCCAGGGACCTGGTCCCGGGATGGAAGCACGCGACGAGGTGGTCGCGCTCGACCTCGCGGAGCAGCGGGACCTGCGAATGCGTGCAGCTCGTCGGCGCGCGGGCACCGGTCGGCGAACGCGCACGCCTCCCACGGGCCGGTGAGCGACGGGCACGCGTCCCGGGATCTCGCGCAGCCGGCCGTCCCGGTCGGCGGTGCCCGGACGCGGAATCGCGCCGAGCAGCCCGATCGTGTACGGGTGCTGCGGATCGCGCGAACAGGTCGTGCACCGGCGCCTCCTCGACCTTCCGCCCCGCGTACATCACGAGGACGCGATCGGCGATGTCGGCGACGACGCCGAGGTTGTGCGTGATGAGGACGATCGCCGTGCCGAGCCGCTCGCGGATGTCGCGCATCAGGTCGAGGATGCCCGCCTGGATCGTGACGTCGAGCGCCGTCGTCGGCTCGTCCGCGACGAGCACCTTCGGGTCGCAGGCCAGCGCCATCGCGATCATCACGCGCTGGCGCATGCCGCCGGAAAGCTGGTGCGGATACTCGCGCACGCGGCGTTCGGGCGCCGGGATGCGGACGAGCTCGAGCAGCTCCATCGCGCGGCGGTCGGCCGCCTTGCGCGAGAGATCGAGATGCCGCTGCAGCACCTCGGCGATCTGCCGCCCGACGCGGAACGCCGGGTTGAGCGACGTCATCGGCTCCTGGAACACGAACGCGATCTCGCCGCCCGCGGATCCTCCGGATCTGACGCGATGACGCCGACAGCAGCTCGATACCGTCGAACGTCGCCGTGCCGTCGACCTTCGCGCTCGGCGGGAGCAGCCGCAGCAGGCTCATCAGGCTGACGCTCTTCCCGCAGCCCGACTCGCCGACGATGCCGAGCACCTCGCGCTCGCCGAGCGCGAACGACAGGTCGTCGACCGCCTGCACGACGCCGTCGTCGGTGTGGAACTGGACGCTCAGTCCGTCGACCGCGAGAACCGGAGTCAGTCAAGCGCTAACGCGTCGTGCGCGGGTCGAGGACGTCACGCAGGCCGTCTCCGAGGAGGTTGAACGAGAGCGAGCAGAAGAAGATCGCGAGGCCGGGATAGACCGCGAGCCTCGGCGCGGTCGTGAGGTAGTCCTTCGCGTCGGAGAGCATCACGCCCCACGACGTCGCCGGCGGCTGGACGCCGAGCCCGAGGAACGACAGCACGGCCTCGCCGATGATCGCGGCCGGGATCGTGACGGTCGCCTGCACGATCAGCGTCGAGGTCATGTTCGGGAGGATGTGCTTGCCGAGGATCCGCGCGTCGCTGGCGCCGTTCGCGATCGCAGCACGGATGTAGTCCTCCTCCGACAGCGAGAGCGCCTCGCCGCGCGAGACGCGGATCAGCCCCGGCACCGCTCCGATGCCGAGCGCGATCGTCGCGTTGCGGAGCGAAGGGCCGAGGATCGCGGCGAGGCCGACCGCGAGGATGAGGAACGGGAACGCGAGCAAGACGTCGGTGAGCCGGGCGATCACGGTGTCGATCCAGCCGCGGTAGTAGCCGGCGACGAGCCCGATCGGGACCGCGATGACCATCGCGAGCAGCGTCGCGAGCACGCCTGCCTCGATCGACGCGCGCGATCCCCAGACGAGGCGCGAGAAGACGTCGCGGCCGAGCTCGTCGGTGCCGAGCAGATGCTCGCTCGAGTGATGCTGCGAGGATCGCGTTGAAATCCGAGGCCGACGGGTCGTACGGCGCGATCCACGGCGCGAAGATCGCGACGAGGACGAACCCGATCGCGACGACGAGCCCGGTCACCGCGAACGGCCGCCGCAGGAAGCGCTTGCGGAGCAGGCGCCGGCGACGCGCGCGTCCGGTCAGCTCGATCGCGACCGACGGCTCGACGTAGCTCACGTGCGATGCTCCTGACACGCGGATGCGCGGGTTGAGCACGGAGTAGAGGACGTCGACCGTCAGGTTGACGAGGACGTACCCCGCCGCCGCGACGAGCACGACTCCCTGGAGCAGCGCGTAGTCGCGCTGGCTGATCGCGTCGAGCGTGAGCCGGCCGAAGCCGGGGATGACGAAGATCGACTCGGTGACGACGACGCCCGAGATGAGCGCGCCGAGCTGGATGCCGACGATCGTCGTCACGGTGATGAGCGAGTTCCGCAGCGCGTGCTTCAGGACGACCGTGTTCTCCGGCAGTCCCTTGGCGCGCGCGGTGCGCACGTAGTCCGCGCCGAGCGACGTCAGCATCGACGAGCGCATCTGGCGCATCAGGATCGCGGAGAGGCCGGTGCCGAGCACGATCGCCGGCATCACCATGTGCCGCAGGTTCTCGACCGGATCCTCGGTGAACGGCACGTAGCCGCTCGCCGGAAGCCAGTGCAGGTTGACCGCGAAGAGGCTGATCATCATCAGGCCGAGCCAGAAGTGCGGCACGCTCAGGCCCACGAGCGCCGCCGACGTCGCAACGTAGTCCGCCGTCTTGCGCTGCCGGACCGCGGCGATGATGCCGGCCGGGATCCCGATCACGATCCCGACGAAGATCGCCAGAAGCGAGAGCTCGATCGTCGTCGGCAGCCGGTCGACGATCGTTTGCGCCACCGGCAGCTCGCGCTGGTCGCGTCCGAGGTCTCCCTGCAGCGCGAGCCCGAGCCACTTGACGTACTGGATGGGCAGCGGCTGGTCGAGGCCGTAGTGGTGGCGGATCGCCGCCATCGCCGACCGGGTCGCGGTTCTCCGCGCCGAGCGCGGTCGCCGGGTCGCCCGGGAAGCGCGCGGCCGCCCAGGAAGACGAGGATGCTCGCGAGGAGAAGGACGACGAGGGCGGCTCCGAGCTTGCGCAGCAGGAAGCCGCCCATCGCCTCAGTCCCTTACTTCGTGCCCGACTTCTTGAAGCCGGCGAACTGCGCGCGGATCAGGCCGTCGCCGTAGATCTGCACGCCTCCGACGGTCTTCGCAACGCCGAACCGGTTGATCGGGCTGTACAGGTAGATCAGCGGCAAGTCCTTCATCACCTGGACGAGAGCCGTGTGGTAGAAGGCGATCCGCTTGTTCAGCTTCAGGACAGCGCGACCCTGGTTCGTCGCCTTGTCGACGACCGCGTTGGAGTAGCCGCTGTCGTTCTGCGAGCCCTTCGTGTTGACGAATTGGTAGAAGTTGCCGTCCGGGTCGACGCGCCCCGACCAGCCCACCGCGAACGAGTCGAACTTGCCTGCGTCGGCGCGGTTGAGGGCCGTCGTGAACTCCGTCGGCTCGAGGATGACGTTGAAGCCGATCGGCTTCTCCGCCGCCTGGATGACGGCACCGAGTCGCGCTGCGATCGGATCGGTGCCGATCGTCAGGTGCACGTCCACCGGTGCCGACGCGCCCGAACGCTGGAACGCCGCCTTGGCCGCGGTCGCTCTCCCCGCCAGGTGACACGGGATCCCTTTCTGAGCGGCTGAGTACGGGCTCGCCGCCGGGAACGGGAAGCAGCTCGGCTTCTGCGTTCCGCCGAAGACGACCTTGTTGATCGCGTTGCGGTCGAGCGCCAGCTCGAACGCCTGCCGGAGGGCGGCCGACTTCGCGAACTGCGTGCCGATGTTCTCGTAGGTCTTGTTGAGGCCGTTCTTGTTCCCGATGTTGACCGTGATGCCCTGGTATCCGATCGAGATCGACTTGAGACGCGGAGAGTCGAGTCGTGCATGATCCCCTGCAGCTCGGTCGACGGGATGCGGTCCTCGACGTCGATGTCGTGCGAGCGCAGGTTCTGAGACCGAGCCGCGGGGTCGGTCATGATCCTGAAGATGATCTGGTCGAGGTGGACCTTCTTCTTGCCGTAGTAGTAGGGCGACTTCACGAGCGTGATGTGGTCGCCGGCCTGCGGTCTTTGAACATGAACGGTCCGACGCAGACCGGGTTCGACGCAAAGTTCGCGCCGAGGTCGTTGAGCGCCTTCGGCGACATGACCATCCCGGAGCGATCCGCGAGCTGAGCGGTGATCGGCGCGTACCGGTTCGAGAGGTGCAGGATCACCGTGCTGTTCCCCTGCGTGTCGACCGACGTGACGGGTGAGAGCTCGCTCGCGCGTGCCGAGCGGGCGAGGGTCTTGTGCCGGTCGAGCGACGTCTTCACCGCGGCCGCGTCGAGCGTCGTGCCGTCGTTGAACTTGAGACCGGTCCGTAGCTTGATCGTCACCGTGCGCTTGTTCGTGGAGAACTTCGGCATCGACGCGGCGAGCTGCGGGACGATGTTCAGGTGCGAGTCGATGTCGTAGAGCTTCTCGCACATGTGCATGAAGATCATTCGGCCGACGAATGTGCGCGCCAGCGTCGGATCCAGGGCGTCGGGATCCTCGGCGAGGCCGATCGTGAGCGTGCCGCCGTTCTTCAGGGCCGGCGGCGGGCTTGCGGAGGTGGCGGCGGCGACGGCCGTGAGCGACACGGCGCCGACCGCCAGTGCGAGGAGCGCGCTACGCGCGCGTGAAGCGGTCATTGCATTCCCCCTGCTCTGGATGCGGTTTCCGTTGGATGTTCTCCCGAGCCGGCCCCCCGGTTTCCCGGGACGATGTGCAGAAGGCGCGAGCGTACCAAATGGATCCAACTCGGTGGGAAATGGATACACAAGCTGCTAAGGTCGGCCGCGTCGCATGGCCGCCGCGTCCGATACCGCCCTCGTCGATCGCCTCGCGGCGACGATCCAGGCTCGTGTGCTCTCCGGCGAGTTCGCCTCGGGGTCGCGCCTGCGCCAGGAGTCGCTCGCGAGCGAGTTCGGCGTGTCCCGGACACCGGTGCGGGAAGCGTTGCGCAAGCTCCAGGCTTCCGGGATCGTCCAGGTCGAGCCGAACCGCGGCGCGACGGTCCGGATTCCGAGCGCCCGCGAGGTGCGTGAGGCCTACGAGGTGCGCGCCGAGCTCGAGGGTCTCGCGGCCGCGCTCGCGTCGTCACGGTGCCGCGACGAGGACCTGGTCCGCCTCCACGACGCGCAGGCTCTCTTCGAGGAGTCCTCGCGGCGTCTTCGCGACTGGAAGCAGGGCAAGGCGGGGGGCGCGCCGCCGCCGCGTGCTCACGCCGACTGGATCCGCGGCAACGACCTGTTCCATCTCGTCATCCAGGACGCGGCGGCCAACCAGCGGCTCCGGTCGACGCTCGCCGACCTGCACCGGAGCTTTCCCCGCGACCTGACGTGGATCGTCCTCGGCGAGAGCTCGCACCTGCTCGACCAGAACGTCGCGCAACACGCCGCCGTGCTCGACGCCATCGAGCGGCGCGACGCCGAGGCGGCGCGCCGTCGGATGGTCGACCACGTACTGGGCGCGGGCGATCTGGTCGTTCGGCGCTTCGAGGAGCGCGCCGCTTAGCGCTACAGGAGGATCCGCATGGCGGTCTCGGCCGGACAGCCGGCGTCGACGAGCCGCAGAGCCGCATGAAGATCGACGTGCTTGCTGAAGGCGAGGTCGAAGGCCGACTCCGAGTCGAAGCCGGCGCGAACGAGCGACTCCACACGCCACTCGAGCACGAGCGCCTCCTCCTCGTTGTAGACGTCTGCGGTGACCTCTTCGAGTAGGGATTCCATACCCCAATTAGCGGCCGCGGAGGCGGCCGCCGCGACCCCCGAACGGGGAAGGCGTCAATCACCCTGTCGAGGGAACGCGGCCCCTGCGCGGCGCTCCGTCAGCCGGACTCGTCCGGCCACCAGTTCTGGATCATCTCGGCATCGTTCGGCATCGTCTTCGGCGCGCCGATCAGGATCAGCTCCACGCCGTCCGCCCCGGCCTCGACGTTCCTCACGGTGTCGGGCGCGATGCGCACCGCGTCCCAGCGCTTCAGCTCGACCACGTCGTCGTCGAGCTTGAGCTTCGCGCTGCCGTCGACGACGACGTACACCTCCTCCTGCTGCCCGTGCGTGTGGCCGAACGGCATGCCGGAACCCTGGCGCGACGCGGAGATAGCTGATCGCCGAGCTCTCGGCCTCGAGTTGCTCGCCCGGCACGTGGAACTCGAGCTGCGGCGAGAAGCCGAACTTCGGCGCCTGATCCTCGACGTCGTCCTTGAGGCTGAGCTTCGTGTAGCGGTCGCCCACGCGTTCGATGTATCCGCTGGGTCTGGACTCAAACGAGAGCTATGCGGAGCCGACCGGCTCGGCAACGCGGTCCGCGGTCCGCGCGACGGGCAGATCGAACGCGAAGATCGAGCCGCGGCCGGGCATCGAAGAGACGGTGATCTCGCCGCCCATGCGCCGCACGAGCTCGCGCGAGATGTACAGCCCGAGACCGGTCCCGCCGATGCCGAGCGTCAAGTTCGGGATCCAGCCGATAGAACTTCTTGAAGATGCGGTCCTGCTCGTCGAGCGGGATCCCGAGGCCCTCGTCCTCTACCTCGAAGCGGACTCGGTCGTCGTCGTGCTCGAGCCGGACCTCGATGCGGCCTCCGCCCGGCGAGTACTTGACGGCGTTCTCGACGAGGTTCGAGAGCACCTGGCGGACCTTGTCTCCGTCGCCGCTCGCCTGCGGAAGCGTCGCGGGCACCGAGAGCGCGAAGTCGATTCCCTCCGACGCGCGCATGCGGGCGCCTTCCACCACGCCGTGCGCCACCTGCCGCGCGTCGAACCGCTCGCTCTCGAGCTGGAGCCGGCCGGAGTCGAGCCGGCTCGCGAGCAGGATGTCGTCGATGATGTCCGAGAGGCGGTCGGCCTCCTCGGCGATGAGGTTGAGTAGCCGCTCTCGCTGTGGCTCCTCCAGGTTGTCGAAGTGGCGTTGCAGGGTGAGTGCCGCTCCGTAGACCGACGCCAGCGGGGTGCGCAGCTCGTGCGAGACCGTGGCGACGAAGTCGGTCTTCGCCTGGTCGAGCCGCTCGTCCTCGCTGATGTCGCGGAACGAGTAGACGATGCCGTCCGCGAACGCAACGCCGGAAGCGGCGAGCCACAGCTCGCGGCCCTCGACCTCGAGCGGGACGGTGGTCGCCGTGGCGTTGCGGTCGAGCTCTGCCGCTTCGCCCACCGGGATCTGACGCTCGGCGACCCGCCAGCCGGGGATCGTCGCGTCTGCGCGCATTCCGAGCACGCGGTTCGCGCGTGAGGCCCGTGATGCGCTCGGCTGCGCTGTTCCAGAAACGGACGACGCCGTGGTTGTCCACGAGCAGCACGCCGTCGGCGACGTGCGCCAGCACGCGTTCGGCGACCGCGCGCTGGTGCTGCGCGAAGCGCGCGCGCCCGAGTGCGGGCGCGAGGGCATACGCCATGATCATCACGGCCGCGAGGACGATGAAGCCGATGAGCAGGATCCGGTTGCGAATCTCGGTCGCGGTTGCGTCGACCGCCCCGGTCGGCTCGAGGACCGCGAGGCGCGTGCCCGGCGCGATCTCGGATGCGACCGCGCGGTAGCGCACGCCACCGGAATCCAGTGTTCGGGGTAACGATCCCTTCCCGAGCGCGAGCCCGGCCGGCGACCGACGCTCGACGCTGCGACGATGCGGCCCGTCCGCTCCGCGACGGCGATCTCGTTGAGTGTCATGAGCCCGGCGGCGTCGGCGAGGCGCTCGAGGGCGGCGTTGTCGAGCACGACGTCGACGGCCACGCTGCCGACGGGCTTCGTGCCGACGACGACCTCGACCGATCGTTGCGCCGTCCCCGGCGGTTTCTCCGGGCGGGTATGCCCGGGAAGGAACTGCGCGTCGGGATGAGCCGCGTGGAGCCGCGCGAGCGCGGCCCGGTCGTTCGTGCGCAACGCGTTCTGCACCGACCGCGTGCCTGCGAGCCGCAGCGCCTGGACCTGACCCTCCTCGACGATGCGGCCGTACTCGCTGACCGCTGCACGCAGCGAGCCGGTCAGTCGCGTGTCGGAGCGGGCGCGCTCGTTATCGGCCGCGTAGCTCCCGAACGCCCAGGCGGCCGCGATCAGCGGCAGGACGAGCAGGACTAGCGCACCGACGAGCCCCAGCCGGAGTCCGAGCGTCCTCGACGCGCCGGACCTGCGCCCGAGGGACCCCTGGTCTCCCGCTGCCCCGGCCTCGGCTACGGCTTGTCCTTCCCGTGGCCCTTTCCGCCCGTGTCGGGCTCTGCCGGCGTCTCGGCCTTGCCTGGCTCGCCCGGTTTCTCCGTCTTCACGTGCTCGACCTTCGCCGGCTTCGCAGGCTTCACGTGCTCGGCCTTCGCGGGTTTCGCCTCTTGCACCTGCTCCGCCGGCTCGGCACGCTCGACCTTCGCCGGCTTCGCGGCCTTGACGTGCTCGACCTTGCCGGGCTTGACGTGCTCGACCTTCGCGACTTTTGCGGGCTTGGCGTGCTCGACCCTCGCGACTTTTGCGGGCTTGGCGTGCTCGACTCTCGCCGGCTTCGCGGCCCTCGACGTGCTCGACCTTCGCGGCCTTGACGTGCTTCGCGACCTTCGCCGCGTTGACGTGCTTCGCGACCTTCGCCGGCTTCGCCGCCTTGACGTGTGCGGTTCTCGCGTGCTTCTGCGCCTTGCCGACCTTCGCAAGCTTCGCGTGCTTCTCGGCCTTGACGTGCTTCTTCGCAGCTTTCGTCCGCTCGGCCTTCTTCACTTGCGTGCTCGCTTGCGGGGTCGCAGTGAGTTCCCGCGCGACCGCGGTCGGCGGTGTAGCGACGGCTCTCGGTCGCGCGGCGAGGGCCTTCGGCCGCGCGGCGACGGCGGGTCGTTTTGCAACAGCGGGGGCTTGCACCGGAGCGACCGCCGGAACCGCATCGGCCGTCGCGGGGGCCGCCGGCACCTGCACGGCAGCGAAGCCGCTGGGGCTCGCGGAGAACCCGCCGGCGAAACCGTGGGAGAGGGAAGCGCGACCTCTCGCCGTCTGCGTCGGTCGAACGTGCCGCCGCGCCGGCTCTGCATCCCCGTGGACGCGGTAGCGCGGCGAAGCAACTTCGATCCCGACGGGACGGACGTCCGAATTCTGCTGTTGGAGCAGCATGATCGGGAGCGCGATCGAGGCCCCGACAGCGATCCCGCACAGAGCTGCGACCGCGAGACGCGGCCACAGAGACGGGCGAGGCGTGACCGAAGGGCGCGACAGAGATACCTCTTTAGCACATCATCCGCCGCGCGTCATCCCACGGCGGGATGTTTCCGCGGAGCGGGGGGAGCCCCGAAGGCTCCCCCCGCCGGATCGGTGGTCGTCCTACGCGAGGTCGAGCGCGGGCACCGCTTCGGGCGCCTGCTCGAGCTCGTCGCGCCGGATCAGCGTCAGCGCCGCGACGATTCCGAGCGCGGCGATGATCGCGCCGGCGACGAAGGCCGACGTGAAGCCGTCCACGAGCGCGTTCGGAACTGCGCGTTCCCCCGGCCACGGCGTCCTCGGTGCGCGAGGTCGCGATCGTGGACAGCGCAGCGATGCCGAGCGCGCCGCCGATCTGCTGCGACGTGTTGATCAGCCCGGACGCAAGCCCCGCCTCGGCCGCCTGGACGCCGGCGAGCGCCGCGATCGAGATCGGCACGAACGCGAAACCGATTCCGACTCCCGTCAGCAGGAAGCCCGGGAGCAGGTCGCCGAGGTACGAGCCGCCGACCGAGACCTGCGTGAAGTAGACGAGCCCCGCGGTCAGGAACGACATCCCGGTGACGAGCACGGGCTTCACGCCGATCCGCGTCACGAGCTGCGCTGCGACGGCCGACCAGAGGATCGCCGTACCCGCGACGGCGAGGTAGGCGACGCCCGTCTTCATCGCCGAGTAGCCGAGCACCTGCTGCATGTAGAGCGTCAGCATCAGGAACATCGCGAACAGCGCGGTGCCCAGGATGAAACCGGCCACGTTCGCCCCGGTGACCGTCTTGATCCGGAGGATGCCGAGGCGCATCAGCGGCTCGGGGTGCCGGAGCTCCCACACGATGAAGCCGGCGAGCAGGGCCACCGACGCGACGAAGAAGGCGATCGTCTCGCCCGCGAGCCAGCCCTTCGTGCCCGCCTGCGTGATCGCGTAGACGAGCGACGACAGCCCGGCGGTGACGAGGATCGCACCCGGGAAGTCGAACGTCTTGACACGGGCGTCGCGGCTCTCGGTGAGCATGAACGGCGTCAGGATGAAGGCCGTCACGCCGACCGGGATGTTCACGAAGAAGATCCACTCCCAGCTCAGCGCGTCGGTGAGGATCCCGCCGAGCAGGACGCCGGCCGCTGCGCCGAAGCCGCCGACCGCGCCCCACACGCCGAGCGCGATGTTGCGCTCGCGTCCTTCGGTGAACGTGACCGAGAGGATCGAGAGCGCCGCGGGCGAGATGATCGCCGCGCCGAGCCCCTGGAACGCGCGCGCCCCGATCAGCGAGGCCTCCGACCAGGCGAGGCCCGCGAGGAGCGAGGAGAGCGTGAACACGATGATCCCGGCGAGGAAGATCCGCCGGCGCCCGAGGACGTCCGCGGCGCGGCCGCCGAGAAGCAGGAAGCCGCCGAACACGAGCGCGTAGGCGCTGATCACCCACTGGAGGTCCTCCTGCGAGAACCCGAGGTCGACCTTGATCGAGGGCAGCGCGACGTTCACGATCGCGATGTCCAGGACGACCATGAACTGCACCGCGCTGAGCAGCGCCAGCGCCAGCCATTTGCGTCTTTCGGAAGTCACCATGTCGTCCCCCGTTCCTTTCTCTTTGGTAGCGAAGGCTTGCAACCTACCAGAGCAGACTTTCTTTTTGCAAGTATTCACTTCACAATCAGCGAGTAGGCGCGCTATGATGCGCGCATGGCCAAGCGCTACGACCAGTACTGCCCGGTCGCTCACGCGCTCGATCTGGTCGGCGAGCGCTGGGCGCTCCTCGTCGTCCGGGAGCTGATGCACGGTCCGAAGCGCTACACCGATCTCGCCGAGCACCTGCCCGGGATCGGCACGAACATCCTCGCCTCGCGCCTCCGCGACCTCGAGGCGTGCGGCGTGGTCGCGAAGCGGACGCTGCCGCCGCCGGCGGCCTCGCGCGTCTACGAGCTGACGGAGTACGGGCGCAGCCTGAAGACGGTGATGCGGGAGCTCGCGCTCTGGGGTGCCCGCTCGCTCGGGCCGCCGACGGCGGAGGACGAGCTCTTCCCCGGCTGGCTCGAGAACGCGCTCGACACGATCCTCACGCCGGTCGCGCCGCCGGGACGCTTCGAGTTCCGGGTCGGAGGAGAGGTCGCTTCGCTCGTGGACGGAGCGGCGCGCGCCGGGGCCGGTCGACGATCCCGACGTCGTCGTCGAGGGCGACCCGGTGGGCATCTACCACATGTTCGTCGACCGCCGGCTCGATCTCGTCTCGGTCGAGGGCGACCGGGATCTGCTCGAGCGGCTCGTCGAGGCGGCACCGCCGGTCGAGTTCGAACTGCCCGCTGCGTCGATTCCCTCGTAACTTCATCTCTTGTAGCTACTCTGGTTCTCGTAGCTAACGAAAGAGAGTGAGGATCTTTGATGAGCACGCTGTTGCTCGTTCCGCTTGGACGACATCGTCGTCTTTCCGAACATGAACGTCACCGTCGCCGCCGACGTCGGCGACGAGGAGCGCGTGCTCCTCGTGCCGCGGCACGACGGCGAATACGCCTCGGTCGGCACCGTGGCCGAGGTCACCGATCGCGTGCGCCTGCCCGGCGGCGTCCGAGCAGCGGCGCTCAACGGCCTGCACCGGGGGATCGCCGGCGCGGCGCACACCGATCCGCAGGGCCGGCTGCGCGTCGAGGTCGACGAGCGGCCGGACGAGGAGCCGCCGGGCACCCAGACGCGCGAGCTCGAGCGCGACTACCGCGCCATCGTCGAGGAGATCCTCGAGCTTGCGCGGCGACGACGGCCGCATCGCGTCGTTCGTCCGCTCGATTCGCGAGACCGGCACGCTGGCCGACACCGCCGCGTACGCGCCCGAGATCGACCTTCGAGCAGAAGATCGAGCTGCTGGAGAAGGTCGACGTCGTCGAGCGGCTGCGAGCTCGCAGTGCAGCTTCAGCGCGAGCGGCTCGCCGAGCTTCAGGTGCGCCGGCGCATCCGCGACGACGTCGAGGAGGGCGCACAGCGCCAGCAGCGCGAGTACATCCTCCGCAAGCAGATGGAGTCGATCCGCAAGGAGCTCGGCGAGGACGACGCGTCGGTCGCCGACGACTACCGCACCCGCTTCGCCGAGGCCGAGATGCCCGAGGCCGTGCGCGAGCAGGCCGAGCGCGAGCTCGACCGGCTCGAGCGGATGGGCGAGCAGAGCGGCGAGTCCTCGATGATCCGGACGTACCTCGACTGGCTGCTCGCGGTGCCGTGGAGCAAGCGCTCCGAGGAGCGGCTCGATCCTGTTCACGCGCGAGAGGTGCTCGATGCCGACCACGCCGGGCTCGACGACGTGAAGGAGCGGATCGTCGAGTACCTCGCGGTGCGCAAGCTCCGCGAGGAGCGCGGCATCGCCGAGGACAAGCGCTCCGGCGCGATCCTGACGCTGATCGGCCCGCCCGGAACCGGCAAGACGTCGGTCGGCGAGTCGATCGCCCGCGCGCTCAACCGCGAGTTCGTGCGCATGTCGCTCGGCGGCGTGCGCGACGAGGCGGAGATCCGCGGCCACCGCCGCACCTACATCGGCGCCCTGCCGGGGCGGCTCGTTCGCGCGCTCCGCGACGCGGGGACGATGAACCCGGTGATCCTGCTCGACGAGGTCGACAAGGTCGGCGCCGACTGGCGCGGCGATCCGTCGGCGGCGTTGCTCGAGGTGCTCGACCCGGCGCAGAACCACTCGTTCCGCGACCACTACCTCGACGTCGAGCTCGATCTGTCCGAGGTCGTCTTCCTCGCGACGGCGAACGTCGCCGAGACGATCCCCGGCCCGCTGCTCGACCGCATGGAGGTCATTCGCTTCGACGGCTACACCGTCGACGAGAAGGTCGCCATCGGACGCGGCTACCTCTGGCCGCGCCAGCGCGAGCGGTCGGGCCTGCTCGAGGACGAGGTCGTCGTCACCGACGAGACGCTCGAGCTGATCGTCAGTCAGTACACGCGCGAGGCCGGCGTGCGCCAGCTCGAGCGCGAGCTCGGCAAGGTGCTGCGCAAGACCGCGACGACCGTCGCGTCCGGAACCGCGGAGCCGCCGATCGTGATCGACGAGGCTGCGGTGCGCGATGCGCTCGGGCGGCAGCGCTTCTACCAGGAGTCCGCCGAGCGGACCGCCGTGCCGGGCGTGGCGACGGGTCTCGCGGTGACCGGCACCGGCGGCGACGTCCTCTTCGTCGAGGCGACGAAGATGGCCGGCAAGGACGGGCTCGTGCTGACCGGT
The DNA here is from genome assembly GCA_963708685.1 of uncultured Actinomycetes bacterium. GTDB lineage: Bacteria > Actinomycetota > Thermoleophilia > Gaiellales > Gaiellaceae > DASVFB01. Next base: position 77,157 of record CAVPTP010000002.1, on the reverse strand, counting down.
CAGCTCGGGGACGTGATGAAGGAGTCGGCGCGGATCGCGCTGTCCTACATCCGGTCGCACTCCGAGGGGCTCGGTCTCGACGAGCACGTGTTCGACGACACGAGCTTCCACGTCCACGTGCCCGCGGGCGCGATCCCGAAGGACGGGCCGAGTGCCGGCGTCACGATGACGACCGCGCTCGCGTCGCTCCTGACGGGCCGGCCGGTGAAGCACACGATCGGCATGACCGGCGAGGTCACGCTGCAGGGACGCGTGCTGCCGATCGGCGGGCTCAAGCAGAAGGCGCTGGCCGCGCACGCGGCGGGGCTGACCGACGTGATCATCCCCGAGCGCAACCGTGCCGACCTCGACGACGTCCCGGCGGACGTGCGCGAGGAGATGACGTTCCATCCGGTGATGAGCCTCGACGAGGTGCTCGAGCTCGCGCTCGAGGAGCAGCCGGCACATGCGCTGTCGTAAGTGCGCTCCGCTTCCCGAGGAGGTTCGCCGCGCGGCGAACCTCCTCGAGCGGCGCTGGACGGTCTCGATCCTCTATGCCTCCCACGAGGGAGCCGTTCGCTTCAACGAGTTCCTGCAGGCGCTCGGGTCGATCCCGCCCGCGACGCTCGCGCAGCGGCTGAACGACCTCGAGCAGGCGGGCGTGCTCGAGCGGGTCGTGATCGACTCGCGGCCGCCGCGCACGGAGTACCGCCTCAGCGAGCGCGGCCGCGCGCTTCGCTCGCTGATGAACGCGCTCACCCGCTTCGCCGAGACGGCGTAGGAATCGGCGAGACTAACGCCCGTGACGATCGGGCTCGTTCATCCGGGCGAGATGGGAGCGGCGGTCGGCGCGGCCTTGCGGAGCGGCTGGGCACACCGTTCTGTGGGCGTCGGACGGTCGCAGCGCGAGCGACCGTCGCGCGGGCGAAGGAGGCGGGGCTCGAGGACGTCGGCACCGTCGCGGAGCTCGGCCGGCGGAGCGACGTGATCGTCTGCCTGTGCCCGCCGCACGCGGCGGTCGAGGTCGCGCACTCGCTGGCCTCGTTCGCCGGCGTCTACGTCGACGCGAACGCGGTCTCGCCCGCGACGGCGCGCACGCTGGCGGGGGTGGTCGACCGCTACGTCGACGGCGGCGTCATCGGGCCGCCGCCCCGCGAGCCGGGGCAGACGCGCCTCTACCTGTCGGGGCCGGAGGCGGCGCTCGTCGCGGATCTCTTCGCCGAGACGATCGTCGACGCGCCCGTCCTCTCGGCGGATCCGACGGCGGCGTCGGCGCTCAAGATGGCGTACGCCGCGTGGACAAAGGGCACCGCGGCCCTGCTGCTCGCGGTGCGCGCAGTCGCCCGCGCGGACGGAGTCGAGCAGGCGCTGCTGGACGAATGGAGCACGTCGCTGCCGCAGCTTTCGGATCGGTCGGTCGCTGCGGCACGCTCCGCGCTCGGCAAGGGCTGGCGGTGGGTCGGAGAGATGGACGAGATCGCCGAGACGTTCGCTGCGGCGGGTCTGCCGGACGGCTTTCACCGCGCAGCCGCGGAGATCTACCGGCGAGCGCCTCGCGAGGCTGCCGACGGCGACGCCGGTCTCGAACTCGTGCTGTCGGCGCTGTGCTCCTAGCGCTCGACATCGCGGACGCGAACGTCGCGGCCGAGGTGCTCGAGGTCCAGCGCCGTTCGTACCGGATCGAGGCGGACCTGATCGGCACCGATGCGATCCCGCCGCTCCGGGAAGACGTCGACGACCTGCGAGCGTGCGGCGAGACCTTCCTCGGCGCCTTCGACGGCGACCGTCTCGCCGGCTTCGCGTCCTGGAAGTTCGACGGCGAGACGGTCGACATCCACCGCCTTGCCGTCGATCCGGCGTTCTTTCGGCGAGGCATCGGCGCGGACACTCGTCCGCTGCTGTTCTCGCGGTGGAGGCCACGGCGCGGCGGTGGGTCGTGCAGACCGGTGCTGCGAACGAGCCCGCGAAGGCGCTCTACGCGCGCGAAGGGTTCGCCGAGGTCGGCGAGCGCGTCGTCGGCGGGGGAGTGCGCGTCACGCTCTTCGAGCGCGCCGTGATGAAGTTGCCGACGCCGCTCGAGGCCGCGCCTCCCGCGCTCGCGTCGGCCGGCGAGGTGTGGCTCAAGCGCGAGGACGTGCACGAGCTCGGCGCGTTCAAGTGGCGCGGAGCGCTGCCGGCGCTCGAAAGCTTCCGCGAGCGCGGCGCGGACGCCGTCGTCACCGCGTCGACGGGAAATCACGGCGCCGCGACCGCGTGGGCGGCCGGGCGGCTCGGCCTCACCGCGTTCGTCTTCGCGCCGCTCGAAGCGAGCCCGATGAAGCTCGCTCACGTCGAGCGGCTCGGCGGCACGTTGCGTCTCGTCGGCGCCGATCTGGACGAGGCGAAGGACGAGGCGCGTTCCTTCGCGGACGCGCGCGGGCTGCCGTTCTTCGAGGACGGGGCCGAGCCGGCGCAATACGCGGGTTACGCGGCGATCGGCCACGAGATCCTCGACCAGGCGCCGCGTGGAGCCTCGTGCTGTCGTCGTTCCGGTCGGGAACGGCGCGCTGATCGCGGGCATCGGCCGCGCGCTCGCCGAGCGCTCTCCCGGATCGCTCTGCATCGGCGTGGTCGCGAAGGAGGCGCCGGTGATGGCGCTGTCGTGGCGCGCGCGGCGGCCCGTCGAGTGCGACCGGTGCGCGACCTTCGCCGACGGCCTGGCGACGAGAGTCGCCGTGCCGCGTGCGGTCGCCGAGCTGGACGAGGTCGTCGACCGGATGCTCGAGGTGAGCGAGCGCGAGCTCGCGCGGGCGGTCGGCCGCGTTCGCGGCTGCCGGAATCCGTGCCGAGGGCGCCGCGGCCGCGACGCTCGCCGCGCTTCCCGAGCTCGCCGACGTCGAAGGCCCGATCGTCCTCGTCGTCACCGGCCGGAACATCGACGACGAGCTGTTCGCGCAGCTGCGTCGAGAGCGTCGGAGTCGTTCCCCGACTAAGCGTCGAGCGCGACGCGGAAGCTGCGGCGCCTCGCGAAGCGCTCGTAGCCTGCGCGCTCGAACGCCTTGACCATCGCGACGTTGCCGAGGTCGCAGTCCGCCGCGGATCTCCTCGGCGCCGGCGGCGGCGAGGTGGGCGGTGCCGCGCCGCACGAGCTGCGCAGCGATGCCGCGGCCGCGCTGCTCCGGTGCAACGCCGACGTAGTAGACGACGGCCGCGCCGGGATTGCACGCCGCCATGATCACGCCGGCGAGCTCGCCGTCGGCCGTGTAGGCGAGCTCCCACCAGCCGGGCTCGTACTCGAGCGCCTTGGCGTCGTCGAAGTCCTCGCGCGCCGCCCTGGCGGGCCCGAGCTGCTCGACGTTCCGCGTGAGCCAGGCGTCGCGCGTTCCGTGATAGGTCCTGGCGATCGCGTCGACGAACGCGTCCTCGCCGACCTCCTGGACGGAGCGAAACACCAGCGCGTCCGCCGCCGGCGGCGCCTGCCGGAGGCGAGACGACGTGCCAGCGCAACCCGTCGCGCAGCAACTCGTAGCCCGCGTCCTCGAGCAGGCGCACGCGTGCGTCGTCGTTCTCCTGGTACTGCGGCGGGCCGGGCGGGGTGTCGACGTGGTGGCTGAGCGCGTCGGATCCGAGCCCGCGTGCGCGCTCGTGCAGCTGCGTCAGGAGCGCGCGTCCCGAGCCGAGGTGCGTCCTCGTTCCAGTCGCACTCGATCAGGACGATGTCCGTCGGCGAGGTGCCGCCCGGCAGCGCCCAGAGCGCCGCCCGCGCGACCGGCCGTCCGGAGTCGAAGCCGACGAGGCACCACTCCGGCCTCACCGCGCCCTGGTCGATCAGCCGGCGGAGGTACTCCTCCAGCTGCGGCTGGTACGGCGAGTCGGCCGAGACGGAGAGGAACGCGTCGAGCGACGCGTCACCGGCGGCGAACGTCAGCACAGCTCGCGCGCGAGCAGGTCCATCAGCAGGCCGTCGCGCCACTCGCCGTCCGGCAGGCGCCAGTACTCGCGCATGACGCCAACGGGTCGGAAGCCGACCTTCTCGTAAGCACGGATCGCTGCGGCGTTCTCTGTGGCCGGATCGATCGACAGGCGGTGATGTCCGCGCTCGTCGACGAGGTGGCGCGCCAGCGTGCGCAGGGCATCGGGTCCGAGGCCGCGGCCGCTGAGCGTCCTCGGCGAGGAACAGGTCGATCGCACGCCTGGCGGTACTCGGGGTCGTTCACCTCCTCGAACTGGATGAAGCCGACGAGGGCGCCGTCGTGCTCGATCGCCAGTCCCACCGCCTCGTCGCGGCCCTCCGCTTTTCGCAGGAGGTCGTCGAGGTCCGGCGGGCCCCACCAGCGCGCGACGGCGGGCTGGGTCTGGATCGCGGCCACGCGCTCGACGTCTTCCACGCGCAGCGGCCGGAGGACGACGAGGTCACCGTGCAGCGTCGGCATGTCGATCGCCCGGGTCACAGCGCGCAAGCGTAGCCCCGAGGCGCTCTAGACTCGCCCGCGTGGATCTGGACGCCGTCGAGGTTCGCGTCCTCGGCTGCCTGCTCGAAAAGCAGCGCACGACGCCTGACGCGTACCCGCTGTCACTGAACGCGCTGCGGCTTGCCTGCAACCAGTCGACGAGCCGCGATCCGGTCGTGGACTACGACGAGCTCGACGATCCGGAAAGCGCTCGACGGGCTCGCGCGACGAGGCTGGACGCGGCTTGCCAGCGGCGCCGGCAGCCGCACCGCGAAATACCGTCAGCTCTTCGACGAGGCGGTCGGCGTCGACCGAGCGGAGGTCGCAGTGCTCGCCGTCCTCATGCTCCGTGGCCCGCAGACTCTGGGCGAGCTCAAGCAGCGAACCGAGCGGATGCACTACTTCCCGTCGCTCGACGACGTGGCGCGGACGCTCGACGCACTCGCCGAGCGGGAGCTGGCGATGCGGAAGCCGCGGCGCCCGGGGGAGCGCGACGACCGGTACCTGCACCTGCTCGGACTTCCTGAGGAGGCTGCGCCTGCCGAGCCGGAGCCGCCCAGCGAGTCGCTCGAGCAGCGCGTCGCGCGTCTCGAGGATCTCGTGGCCGACCTTCAGCGCCGGCTTCCCGGCGCGTAGACCGCGCTCGCTACGACGGCTTCTCGTCGTGGCGGCGGAAGAAGCGCCTGGGCAACCAGTGGCGGGTCTTCCGGCCGCGCCACTCGAGGCGCTTCTTGCCCAGTCCAGCGGCGACCATCGCGAGGGCGATCATCATCATGAGCGCCGCCTGCGCCGACACCGTCATGGTGTTCACTGCTTCACGGTTCCGCCGGCGCCGCCACAGCGGGCGACCAGCGCGGCCCACTCCGCGTCGACCCGTTGCTGGATCGCCGCGACGATCTCCTTCGACTCCGGGCGCAGGAGGTGGGCGAAGCGGGTCTGCCCGCGCAGCCATTCCTCGATCGGAAGCTCGTGCTTCGGCTCGTAGCTGAGACGCCATTCGCCCTCGACCACGTCGAAGAGCGGCCAGAAGCACGTCTCGACTGCGGCCCGCAGAACGCGCAGCGACTCGCGCGGCTCGTGTCCCCAGCCGAGCGGGCAGTCGGTGAGCACGTTGAGGAACGCGGGACCGTCTGCCTTCGCGGCGCGCTCGGCCTTGCGGCTGAAGTCGTCCCAGTGCACGGCAGCGGCCTGCGCGACGTACGGGATGTGGTGCGCGACGGCGATCGCCGTCATGTCCTTGCGCTGCTGCGCCTTGCCGAGGCTTTCGACCCCGGCAGGGCTCGTCGTCGTGCTCGCGCCGAACGGCGTCGCGCCGGAGCGCTGGACGCCGGTGTTCATGTACGCCTGGTTGTCGTAGCAGACGAAGACGAAGCGATGGCCGCGCTCGAGCGCGCCCGAGAGCGCCTGCAGGCCGATGTCGTACGTGCCGCCGTCGCCGGCGAACACGACGAACGTGAGCGGCTCGTCCTGCGGAAGGCCGCCGCGCCTGCGCAGCACGCGGTATGCGCTCTCGATTCCGCTCGCCGTCGCAGCCGCGTTCTCGAACGCGACATGCAGCCACGGAACGTTCCACGCAGTCGTCGGATACCGAGTCGTGGCCACCTCGAGGCAGCCGGTCGCCGAGACGACGACCTTCGGCGTCTCGATCGAGTCGAGCACCGTTCGCACGACGAGCGGGATCCCGCAGCCCTGGCAGAGCGAGTGACCGCCCCGCAGCGGCGGCGTGCCGCGCTCGTTCCGCACCATCGTCTTGAGCCGGCTCATCTCTCGCTCCTCAGTCCGACGTACTGCGTGCTCCGCGTGACGTCCTCTACGTGCGCGAACACGTCTCGGATGTCCTCCGGGTGCAGGTCGCGGCCGCCGAGCCCGTAGACGAAGCTGCGCACGACCGGCGGGCCGCCGTAGACGGCGGCGGCGACCTCGGCGAAGAGCGGCGGCCGTCCTCCGGGCGAGTCGGCGCGGTCGAGGACGGCGACGCTCGTCGCGTAGCGCAGCGCGGCGCGCACTGCGCGTCGGGGAAGGGCCGGAATGAGCGGATCTGGAGCAGACCGACCGCGCTCGCCCTCGGCGCGAAGCTCGTCCACGACGTCCTTCGCCGTGCCGGCGCTCGAGCCCATCACGACGAGCGCGCGCTGCGCATCCTCGAGCGCGTATGCCTCGAGGCCGCCGGTGTGCCGGCCGCTCAGCTCGGCGAACTCGGCCGCCACCTCGTCGATCACGCGCAATGCGGCCTGCTGCGCGCGGACGAGGTCGTGCCGCAGCTCGAAGTACGAGTCGGGCATCGCGAACGGGCCCTGGCTCGTCACGCGTCCGAGATCCAGAAGCGGGAACGGCACCGCGTACTCGCCGACGAACGCCTTCACGTCGTCGTCGTCCAGCAGCCTGACCGGCTCGGCCGAGTGCGTGATCGTGAAGCCGTCCTGGCCGACGAGCACGGGGAGGAGCACGTCGGGGTGCTCCGCGATCCGCGGCGCCATGACGGTGAAGTCGTACGCCTCCTGCGCGTTCTCGGCGAACAGCTGGATCGCGCCCGGAATCGCGCACCAGCATCGAGTCGGAGTGGTCTGCGTGGATGTTGATCGGGCCGGAGAGCGCGCGGTTGCCGACGGCCATCACGATCGGCGCGCGCATCGCGGCTGCGATGTAGACGACCTCGGCCATCAGCGCCATTCCCTGCGACGACGTCGCCGTCATCGTGCGCGCGCCCGCGAGCGCCGCGCCGACGGCCGCGCTCATCGCGGAGTGCTCCGACTCGACGTTGACGATCTCACCGGTCGCGCGTCCGTCGGCGACGAACTTCGCGAAGCCCTGGATGATCGGCGTCTGCGGCGTGATCGGGTAGACCGGCACGACGTCGGGGTCGATCTGCCGCATCGCGTGGGCGACCGCCTCGCCGCCGGTGAGCACCTGGAGCTCTGCGAGCTCAGGCACCGGTGTCCTCCTCGATCATCGCGATCGCGCCTGTCGGGCAGACCTCCGCGCAGAGCTCGCAGCCCTTGCAGTAGCGGAGGTCGAAGCCGTCGAACGTCGCGCCGTCGAGCGAAATCGCGGAGTCGGGGCAGTAGAGCCAGCAGAGAAGGCAGTTCACGCACTTCGAGAGGTCGACCTCGGGCCGCACGCCCGTGCGCCAGCCGCCGGTCTCGGGCTGCTCGGCCTCGTCGCGGACGACGATTCCGCCGGGATGACTCATCGCCGCGCCTCGGCGTGGCCGGCGGCGACTGCCGCCGGATCGACTCGGGGTCGACCTTCCGCCCGAGCAGCTTGACCGCCGCATCCTGAAGCGTGGCGAGCGGCGGCTCGCCGAGCGCGCCGGCAACCGCGCCGACCATGAACAGGTTCGTGGACTCGCGCGGAGCGCCGAGCTCCGCTGCGTCGAGGACGAGCCCGCCCGGCTTCAACCCCGCCGTCACGTAAGGCTCGTGCCGTAGCGACGGCTCGAGCACGACGACCACGTCGGGCGTGGTGATCGAGTCGTGGCGGCGGATCGGCCTGTCGTCGTAGCGCGTGAACGCGCGCAGCGGCGCGCCGCGGCGCTCGGGCCCGTACTCGGGGAACGCCTGCACGCTCTTGCCCGACTCGAGCAGCGCGACGGCGAGCAGCTGCGACGCGGTCTTCGCTCCCTGCCCCGCGCGCGCGTGCCAGCGGATCTCCTTCATCGGGTCACCTCGAGGAACGCGTCGACGCCCTTCGCTGCGAGCTTGGCCTCGCGCACCGCCTCGACGACGGTCGCGCCGCCGTTCACCGCGTCGCCGGCGGCGAACCAGCGCGGGTTGCCGGTGCGGCCGCTCTCGTCGACCGCGATGCGGCCGCCGCGAAGCTCGACGCCGTCGATCCAGCCGAAGAGCTCGCTGCGCGGCTCGCTGGCCGATCGCCTTCACCACGGTGTCGACCGGGAGGACGAACTCGCTTCCCGGAACCGGCTCGGGCCGCGGCCTGCCGCTTGCGTCGGGCGCGCCGAGTTGCATCCGCCGGCACTCGACGCCGCCGACCGTCCCGGGCCACGCCTCGCTCGGAACGAAGCGGACGGGAACGGTGAGCCAGAGGAAGTCGATTCCCTCCTCGCGCGCCTCCTCGACCTCGTGCGCGTAGGCGGGCATCTCGGCCTCGGTGCGGCGGTAGACGAGCGTGACCTCCCGGGCGCCGAGGCGCTTCGCCTCGCGAACGACGTCGATCGCCGTGTTGCCGCCGCCGATCACGGCTACGCGCCGTCCGACCGCCGGCGGGCTGCCCGGTCTTGATCGCCTCGATGAACGGAAGCGAGTTCCAGACGCCGTCGAGCTCGTCGCCGGGGTAGCCGGACGTCGAGATCGTCGCCGAGCCCGACCGCGAGGACGCATGCGTCGTGCTCGTCCTCGAGCCGGTCCAGCGCCTCGGCGGATTCGATCGGCGTGTCCGAGGCGGAACTCGACGCCGAGGCGCGCGATCGCGGCGGCCTCGGCCGGCAGCGGCTCGCGCAGCTGGCGATACGGGGCGATGGCGAAGCGCACGAGGCCGCCGACCTCCGCGCGCGCGTCGTAGATCGTGACGTCGTGGCCGAGCAGCGCGAGCTCCCCGGCGCACGCGAGCCCGGCAGGCCCGGCGCCGAGGACGGCGACGCGCTTGCCGGTCGCGCGCGCGCCGCGCGCGCGGACGAAGCTCCGCGTTCGAACGCGACGTCGGTCGCATAGCGCTGGAGCGCGCCGATCGCGATCGGCGCGCGGCCCTCGTGCGCGAGCACGCACGCGCCCTCACAAAGAGTCTCGACGGGACAGACCCGTGCGCAGGTGCCGCCGAGCAGGTTCTCGGCGAAGATCAGCTCCGCCGCGCCCTCGGGATCGCCGTTCGCGATCGCGCCGACGAAGCCGGGCACGTCGATGCTCGCCGGGCACGCCGCTGCGCACGGCGCGGGCGCGTACGGGCCGCCGCACTCGAGGCAGGCATCGGCTTCGAGCAGCGCCTGGGCTTCGGCGAGTGGGGGTACGAGCTCGGCGTAGACGTCCGCGACGGCCACCCCCGGAGTGTCGGATCGTCGGGCTCTTCGAGCGCCATCAGGGGCGCGCCCCCTGCCCACTGCGGTAATGCCGCAGCGATGGGTACGCGCCCGCCCCGATGCTCGGCGTCGGGCCGCCTCCTACGTTCGCTGCATGGCGACTTCACACGACATCCACGCGACGAGCCTCGCGATCGCGCAGGCCGCAGAGCCTCGCGACATCGTGGACGTCGCCGCCGACCTCGGTCTCGCGCCCGACGAGCTCGAGCCGTACGGCCGCTTCAAGGCGAAGATTCCGCTCGGTGCGCTCGAGCTCTCGGGTCGGCGTGGCGCAAGGAAGGCTCGTCTGCGTCACGGCGATCACGCCGACGCCGCAGGCGAAGGCAAGACGACCACGGCGATCGGGCTCACCGACGCGCTCTGGCGAACTCGGCGAGCGCGCCGTGCTCTGTCTGCGCGAGCCGTCGCTGGGGCCGGTCTTCGGCGCCAAGGGCGGCGCGGCCGGAGGCGGTCGCGCGCAGCTCGTGCCGATGGAGGAGATCAACCTCCACTTCACCGGCGACATCCACGCGATCGGCGCCGCGAACAACCTGCTCGCCGCGATGCTCGACTCGCACCTGCTGCACGGGAACGAGCTGAACATCGACGCTGCGACGATCACGTGGAGACGCTGCGTCGACATGGACGACCGCGCGCTTCGCTCGATCGTCGTCGGGCTCGGCGGCGCGAAGAACGGCGAGTTCCGCGCGAGACCGGATTCGACATCACTGCCGCTTCCGAGGTCATGGCCGTGCTCTCCGTCGCCGCGACCTCATGGACCTGCGCAGGCGTCTCGGCGCGATCACCGTCGGCGCAGACGCACGACGGGCGGCCGGTGACAGCCGACGACCTCGACGCGGCCGGTGCGATGACCGTGCTCCTGAAGGACGCGCTGAAGCCGAACCTCGTTCAGACGCTCGAGGGACGCCCGGCGCTCGTGCACTGCGGTCCGTTCGCGAACATCGCCCTCGGGACGAGCTCGCTCGTCGGCGATCGCCTCGGTCTCGCGCTCGCCGACTTCGTCGTCACCGAGAGCGGCTTCGGCGCCGACATGGGCTTCGAGAAGTTCGCGGACATCGCGTGCAGGAACGGCGGTCTCGAGCCTGCCGCCGTCGTGATCGTCGCGACGGTGAAGGCTCTGCGCCACCACGGCGGCGGCTCGCTCGACGCCGGTGCCGCGAACCTCGCCCACCACATCCGGATCGTGCGCCGGCTCGGCTGGCTGCCGGTCGTCGCAGTGAACGCGTTCGACGACGACGACCCGGTCGACCTCCATCGCGTTCGCCAGCTGGCGCTCGCCGCCGGAGCCGAGGCGGCCGAGATCTGCGACGGCTTCCGCCAGGGCGGGATCGGCGCGCTGGCGCTCGCGGAGGCGGTGCTCGCGACGCGGCGATCCAGCCGCAACCGCCGCTTCCGCTCTACGCCCTCGACGCGCCGATCGAGCAGAAGCTCGCCTCGATCGCGCAGGGCGCGTACGGCGCGGACGGCATCGAGCTCTCGACACAGGCGCAGCGAGACATCGCCGCGCTCGTCGCCCGCGGTCTCGACACCCTGCCGATCTGCATGGCGAAGACGCCGCTCTCGCTGTCGCACGATCCCGACGCTGGCCGGACGTTCCGAGCGGCTTCACGCTTCCGATCCGCGGCCTGCGCGCGTACACCGGCGCGGGCTGGCTCGTCGCGTTCTGCGGCGACGTGCTGACGATGCCCGGCCTGCCGGGCGACCCGGCCGCGGCACACATCGACATCGACGACGACGGAAGGACTGTGGGATTGTGGTGACCATGGCGCACCAATCGGCGCAATTCAGCGCGACGCTTCGCGTTCACCTCGTCGACCGCCCCGGCGCGTTCGCCGCGCTCGCGGCCGCGGTCGCGGAGGAGAACGGCCTGCTCGACGCGATCGATCTCGTGCGCGCGGACGCGGGCACGAAGACCCGCGACGTCACCGTCCTCGCGACGGACGCGGAGCACATCGACCGCATCGTCGCGGCCGTCCGGCGCTCGACGGCGTCGTCGTCGAGCACGTCTCCGACCGGACGTTCCTGCTCCACCTCGGCGGCAAGCTGGAGGTCGTCCCGAGGACGCCGCTGAAGACGCGCGACGACCTGTCGATGGCCTACACGCCCGGCGTCGCGCGCGTGTCGCAGGCGATCGCCGACGATCCCGCAAAGGCGTGGGCGCTGACGATCAAGCAGAACACGGTCGCCGTCGTGAGCGACGGCAGCGCCGTGCTCGGGCTCGGCGACGTCGGCCCCGAGGCCGCGCTGCCCGTGATGGAGGGCAAGGCCGTCCTCTTCAAGGAGTTCGGCGGCGTCGACGCCTTTCCGATCTGCGTCGACACGCAGGACGCCGACGAGATCGTCCGGATCGTGACCGCGATCGCGCCGGTCTTCGGCGGCGTCAACCTCGAGGACATCGCCTCGCCGCGCTGCTTCGAGATCGAGCGCCGGCTGCGCGAGACGCTGGACATCCCGATCTTCCACGACGACCAGCACGGCACCGCGATCGTCGTGCTCGCCGGGTTGCTCAACGCGCTGCGCGTGGTCAGGAAGCCGATCGAGGACGTGCGTGTCGTCGTCGTCGGCGTCGGCGCCGCCGGCATCGCGGTCACGAAGACGCTCCTCGCCGCCGGCGCGCGCGACGTCGTCGGCTGCGACCGGCACGGCGTCGTGCACGAAGCGCGCGACGACCTCGACGACGTCAAGCGCGAGTACGCGACTCTGACGAATCCGCGCGGCCTGACCGGAACGGCCGACGAGGCACTCGCAGGCGCCGACGTGTTCATCGGCCTCGCCGGTCCCGGCGCCGTCAGCGCAGGCGCGATCCGCACGATGGCGCCCGACGCCGTGGTGTTCGCGATGGCGAATCCCACGCCGGAGGTGCTGCCGGAGGAGATCGAAGGCGACGTCGCGGTCATCGCGACCGGCCGCTCCGACTACCCGAATCAGATCAACAACGTGCTCGCGTTCCCCGGCATCTTCCGAGGTGCGCTCGACGTGCGCGCCTCGACGATCAACGAAGAGATGGAGCTCGCGGCCGCGCAGGCGATCGCGGCGGTCGTCGGCCCCGAGCACCTCGCCGCCGACTACGTCATCCCGAGTGTCTTCAACAAGGAGGTCGCGCCCGCCGTGGCCCACGCCGTCTCCGAAGCGGCGATCCGAACCGGCGTCGCGCGGAAGGAAAGGAGGTCGTGATGAAGGTCAAGGACGTCATGACGAAGGACGTCGTCACGGTCGAGCCGTGGACGCCGTTGAGGGAGGTCGCCCGTCTGATGGTGGAACGCCGCCTCTCGGGTCTGCCGGTCGTCGACGAGGACGGCACCGTGATCGGCGTCGTCTCCGAAGGGGACATTCTCGTCAAGGAGCGGGGGCAGGTCGGGGAGCGTGTCGCTTTTCGATCACCTGCTCGAGGTCGACGGCACCGAGGGCGTGAAGCACGACGCGCAGGACGCGGCGAACGCGATGACGTCGCCGGCGGTGACGATCAGGCCGGATCGCGCGGTCTCCGAGGCGGCCGCGCTGATGCTCGACCGCTGCGTGAACCGGTTGCCGGTCGTCGACAAGCACGGCGCGCTGCTCGGCATCGTGACGCGCGCCGACCTGGTGCGCGCGTTCGTGCGCGAGGACGACGTGATCGAGCGGGAGATCCGTGAGGACGTGATCCTGCGGACGCTCTGGAACGTCCCCGAGCGGTTCGAGCGTCGGCGTCGACTCCGGCGAAGTGACGATCGAGGGCGAGGTCGCGGACGAGGAGTCCGCCGACCTGCTGGTCCGGTTCGTGGAGCGTGTTCCCGGCGTGGTCGGCATCCGCTCGCGCGTGACCTGGCCCACGCCGTAACGCGAAGAGACAGGAAGCAAGAAGGAGGACACCATGAAGAAGATCCTGATCGCAACCGACGGCTCGCCGGCATCGAGGGATGCCGTCCAGTTCGGCCTGGAGCTCGTCGTGGAGGACGACGCCGAGGCGATCTTCGTGCACGTTGCGCCGGGGTACGACGTTCTCCCCGTGCACGCGTACGGCGTCAAGTCCGCGATTCCGCACCGGCTGACGGACCACGATCGCGCTCCGCTCGTCGAGGCGCTGAAGGTGGCCTCGGACTACGGCGTTTCCGCGAGCACGGAGCTCCTGGTCGGCAATCCCGCCGACGAGATCGTGGCCTTCGCGGACTCGAACGACGTCGACCTGATCGTGATCGGCTCCCGTGGGCACGGCGCGATCGCGAGCGCGCTGCTCGGCAGCGTCTCGCACGCGGTGCTGCACGAGGCGCGCCGGCCGGTGCTCGTCGTTCCGAACGTCACGGTACGCGCGAAGACCGCTCCCGTCGCGGCCTGACGTGGCCGCTCGACGGCTCGATCCGTAGGCGGTGGGCGTCGCCCGCCCCGCCCCCCGCCCATCGCCTACGGAAAAGCCGCAAACCTCACCGGAAGTCTCCGCATCGGGCTTCAGCGCCCGCCCGGATGGCGTTCGCTCCCCTCGAGCCGAGACTTGGCGCAAGGTCGAGAGCGCGAAAACACGACGCGCCGGCCGCAACCGAAGGAGTGGACATGCGCAAGGCATTCGAAATCGGCGGAATCGTTGCAGCGGTCGTCCTGATCGCATTCGGGATCGGTGCGATTGCGATGGGCATCAACGGCCGGAGCACCGTGCAGAGCAACCTGGCCCAGGAGCAGATCACGTTCGGCGACGCGTCGAAGGACGCGACGGTGCCGGCGAAGTACTCCGGGCAGCTCGTGAATACCGGCGACAAGGCGAGGGCTTTCGCGCAGATGATGCGCAAGCACACGCTCGAGGCATCGCAGGGCCTCACCTACTCGCAGATGGGGCGTTACACCGCGAAGTCCGACGCGCCCGCAAAGGCGACGGACGGTCAGGGCGGGACGAACGATCCGATGTACGCCGTCACGGACACGAAGGGCGGTCCGGTGGCGAACCCTGCCCGTGACCTCTGGGTCACGGAGACCGCATTGACGACCGCGCTGAACACGGCCTACATGGCAGAGCGAGTGGCGCTGTTCGGGATCGTGACCGGCATCGCCCTGCTCCTCTCGGGCATCGGGTTCGCGATCCTGGCGATCGGCGGAGCGCTTCGCAGTAGGGAGACCGGCTTCGAGTTCATCAACAAGCGGACGGCGAAGACCGAGGCTGCGCCGGCTGCATAAGCGGTCCACTCCACCGCCGCGAACAAGGGCCGCCGCAAGGCGGCCCTCGCGGTGTTGCGGCTACTCCTCCAGGAGCCCCTGGGCGAGCGCGTAGCGGACGAGCTCGGCGCGGCTCGTCAGCCGGAGCTTCTGCATGATGTGCGCGCGGTGCGTCTCGGCCGTGCGCACCGAGATGTAGAGCTGCTTCGCGATCTCCTGGTTCGTGTGCCCGAGCGCGAGGAGGCGCAGGACCTCTCGTTCGCGCTCTGACAGCGGATCGTCCTCTGCGCGGCGGCCTGCCTCGGCTTCCGCCGTGACGAGCCGCGCGCCGAGCTCGGGATTGACGTAGCGACCGCCGCGGGCGACTTCGCGAACCGCGGCGACGACCTCGGCGTCCGCGGCCTCCTTGAGCACGTAGCCGCTCGCTCCCGCGGCGAATGCCTCGCGGATGTAGCGCGGGTCGTCCTGCATCGAGAGGAGCAGCACTTTCACGTCGGGATGCTCGTGGATCAGCGTCGGCAGGACGTCGAGCCCCGTCTGATCGGGCATCACGACATCCATCAGGATCAGGTCGGGCTTCAGCGCCCGCGCCTCGAAGACCGCCTCGCGGCCGGTGCCGGCCTCGCCGACGGGCTCGATGTCCGGCTCCCGGGCGAGCAGCAGCCGGATGCCGGAGCGGACGACGGCGTGGTCGTCGACGATCAAGCACTCGAATCGGGTCTGCCACGCCGGAGACGTTACAGCGGTGCGCGGCGCGATCCGTGGAAAGCCGCACCGGATGTGCGGCCGGGCCACGACGTCGCTCGAGCTCATGCCTCCTACGTTGCCGTGTAACCACCAACGAGGGAGTGAGACCACGATGGCAAGCTCAGCGACAACGCAGCATCCGGCGACACGCAAATTCTCGGGAAGACGCGACCCCGACCGCGAGTCGGGCGTCGGCCTGAAGCTCTTCGCCGTCTTCGCCGGACTCGCGCTCGGCGCCCTGATCCCGATCGGGATCTGGATGGCCTCGTCCGCGCAGAACGCGCGGGACGACGCCCGGGCGGCGGCTGCGAAGGTCACCGCGGGCGCTCCCGCGATGGATCACGCCGCGACGTCCAGCGCCGGCGCGACGTCGAGCTTCGCCGGAGCGGCACCCGCGAACGCCGATGCGCTCGCGACGGCCCACGAGCCGTTCCCGGCGGCGCTGCCGGCGGCACCGGCGGGACCGGTCGCGAAGGTGAACCTCGTGCTGAAGGACGTCACCGTCGAGATCGCTCCCGGCATCAAGTACGCGGCCTGGGCGTGGGCGGGCGGCGCCCCGGGACCGGTGATCCACGTGCGCCAGGGCCAGCAGGTGAAGATCACGCTCACGAACGAGGGCGCGATCCCGCACTCGGTCGACTTCCACGCGGCCCGGATCGCTCCCGACAAGGCGTTCGGCGACGTGATGCCGGGCAAGTCCGTCAGCTACACGTTCCGCGCCAACGATCCGGGCGTCTTCATGTACCACTGCGGCACCAAGCCCGTGCTGATGCACATCGCGAACGGCATGTACGGCGCGATCGTCGTCGAGCCGTCTCCGGGAGTCCTGCCCAAGGCCGACAAGGACTACGTGCTCGTGGCGAGCGAGTGGTACCTCTCGTCCGACGGCCTGAAGCAGCCCGCGCAGTTCGACATGGCCAAGGCGCATGCACGGACTCCCGACTGGATGACGTTCAACGGGTATTCCGGGCAGTACGTGAAGCATCCGCTGACGGCGAAGCCCGGAGAGCTCGTCCGCTTCTGGGTCGTCGACGCCGGCCCCTCGCTCGACACCGACTTCCACATCGTCGGGACGATCTTCAACACGGTCTACCCGTTCGGCGACATGCGCCCGGCGGACGCTCTGCACGGAGTCCAGACGGTGACCGTCCCCGCCGGCGGCGGTGGCGTGTTCGACGTGAAGATCGACCAGCCCGGCCTCTATCCCTTCGTGTCGCACGCGTTCGCGGCCGTCGATCAGGGCCAGGTCGGCCTGCTCAACGTCGGAAACGTCGGCGGAACGATGACCCACTGAGATGCCGCGGAACGCAAAGCGCAGCTACGCCGTGGTCTGGAGCGACGATCAGACCACGGAGTCGGGTCGCCTCGAGGTGCTCCGCGACGGTCTCGCGCTCCACGGGCGCGAGAGCCGGCTCTCGATCCTCTTCGCCGACCTCACGGGAGCGGCGATCTCGCGTGGGGAGGCCGACCGGCTGCGCGGCCTCCCCGTCCTTGCGCTCACGCCCAGGTCGGGCTCGCGGATCCGCATCGCGAGCCTCGAAGGAGCCGGTGCGCTCCACGAGCTCGCAGCACGCGTTGCTTACCCGGCGCTCGCCGCCGTCGTGGCCCCGGACGGGATATAGGCCACGAGGGCTGTGCCGCCGCCCGGACTCGACTCGAATGTAAGCGTCCCGCCGAGCAGGGCGAGGCGCTCGCGCATGCCGACGATACCGAGCGCGTCGTCGCGCACATCCGCTTCGGTAAACCCGCGTCCGTCGTCCTCGACAACTGCGCCGACACCACCGCCGCGGCGCGTGACGACCACGCTCACGTTCTCCGCGGCAGCGTGCTTGACGACGTTGGTCAGCGCCTCCTGCACGAGCCGGTAGAGCGCCGTCTCGACCTCCGGCGGCAGGCGCTCGTCGCCGAGGTTGGCCTCGAGCGCCGTCGCGATGCCGCTGCGCTCGGCGAACGTCTCGGTCAGCCGCTCGAGCGCGGCCGCGAGCCCGAAGTCGTCGAGCGCCGTCGGCCGGAGCTCGACTGCGAGGCTGCGCACGTCCTGGAGCGCGCGGACGACGAGCTCTCGCAGCTCCGCCTCCGCGCGCTGCGCCTCGTCCGCGCTGCGCGCCGCCCGGATCCCCTTCAGCCCGAGCAGGATCGACGTCAGCGCCTGGCCCGTCTCGTCGTGCAGCTCGCGCGCGAGGCGCCGGCGCTCCAGCTCTTGCGCATCGATCACGCGTCGCACGGTGTCGCGTGCGACGCGCTCCGACAGCTCGACCGCGACCGCCGCGCGCGCGGCGAAGATCTCCGCCAGGCGCAGGTCGCCGTCCGAGAAGCGCTCGTCGGCGCCGAGCTTGTCGTGGACGGCCACGATCCCGATTGCGCGGTCTTCCGCGACGAGCGGGACGTACAGCCCCGTGCGAACGCCCATCCGGCGCGCCTCCTCCTGGTCGACCTCGGGGTCGTCGAGAACGGAGTCGACGCGGGCGCTCTGCCTGCGCTCGAGCACGCGGCCCGCCTTGGAGCGGCTGCGGTGCAGGCTGTGGCCGAGCAATCCGTAGGCCGCCTCACCCTCGCCGTCGATCGCGGCGATCCGTAGCTCGCCGTCGGGGTGGGGCAGCGCGATCAACGCGACGCGCGCGCCGATCAGCTCGCGCACCCGCCGGCAGACGAGATCGAGCAGCCGGTCGAGATCCGTCTCGCCCGCGAGCGACCGGACGACCTCGTGCAGCGCCTCGAGCTGCCGCGACCACCGCGTCGTCGCCTCGTAGAGGCGCGCGTTCTCGATCGCCACGGCGGCCTGGGCTGCGAGGAGCGAGACGAGCTCCTCGTCCTCTTCCGTGAAGTCCTCTCCGCCTTCCTTCTCGGTGAGATAGAGGTTGCCGTAGGCGACCCCGCGCAACAGGACCGGCACGCCCAGGAACGTGCGCATCGGCGGGTGATTCGGCGGGAACCCGACCGAACGGGGATCGTCGGCGATGTCGTGCAGGCGCAGAGGCTCCGCCTCGCGGATCAGGACACCGAGGATCCCGCGGCCGCGCGGAAGATCGCCGATGGCGGCGTGCGCCTCGGCGTCGATGCCGGTCGTCACGAAACGTTCGAGCCCGGTGGCCGTCTCGTTGATCACGCCGAGCGCGGCGTAGCGCGCGCCCGTCAGCGAGGCGGATGCTTCGACGAGCGTCTGGAGCAGCGAATCGAGCGACAGCTCTGACGTCAGAGCGATGCCCGTCTCGAGCAGTGCGCGCAGGCGGGCTTCGCTCGAGCGTTCCGTCTTCACGGCGCGAGCGTAGCGCGGGCCGATTCCGCTGCGGAAAAGCCGTAAGCTCGATCCGTGGCACCTCCGATGCCGCGTCGCCCCGGTCGGCCCGAGAGTGGGAACGAGCGAAAGGAGGAACCAGATGAAAGCGCTCGTGTACCACGGCCCGGGCCAGCGTGCCTGGGAAGAGGTGCCGGATCCCGTGCTCGAGGAGCCGACCGACGTCATCGTCAGGATCGACTCGTCGACGATCTGCGGGACCGACCTCCACATCCTCAAGGGCGACGTGCCAACGGTGAAGCCGGGGACGATCCTCGGCCACGAAGCCGTCGGCACCATCGTCGAGATCGGCAGCGCCGTGACGACGGTCGAGCCCGGCGATCGCGTGCTGGTGTCGTGCATCACCTCGTGCGGACGCTGCCGCTTCTGCAAGGAGGGTCACTACGGCCTCTGCACCGGCGGGGGCGGCTGGATCTTCGGCCACCTCATCGACGGGTTGCAGGCCGAGTTCGCGCGGGTGCCGTTCGCCGACACCTCCGTCTACAAGGTGCCGGACGAGCTGTCGGACGAGCAGGTGCTCTTCCTCGCCGACATCCTGCCGACCGCCTACGAGGTCGGCGTGCTGAACGGCGGCGTCGAGCCCGGCGACACGATCGCGGTCGTCGGTTGCGGCCCGATCGGCCTGGCGACGATCCTCACGGCGAAGCTGTACACGCCGGGTCGCATCGTGGCGATCGACCTCGCAGACTCGCGGCTCGAGCAGGCACGCGAGTTCGGAGCCGACGTGACGATCAACAACGGCACCGAGGACGCGCTCGCACGCATCCTCGAGCTCACGGACGGGCTCGGTGCGGACGTCGCCGTCGAGGCGGTCGGCGTTCCCGCGACGTTCGAGCTCTGCACCGACATCGTCCGGCCGGGAGGCCGGGTTGCGAACGTCGGCGTGCACGGACATCCGGTGACGCTCCATCTCGAGAAGCTCTGGATCCGCGACGTGACGATGACGACGGGACTCGTCGACACGTTCTCGACGCCGCGCTTGCTGAAGCTGATCGCCGAGGGGCGCCTCGACGGGACGCCGTTCGCCACCCATCGCTTCCCGCTCGGCGAGACGATGGCGGCCTACGACACGTTCGCCGACGCTGCGTCGACGCACGCGCTCAAGGTCGTGCTCGAGGCCGAGCCGATCGCCGGTGCGCCGGTCCGTGACGAGGAGGCGCTTGCCGTCGTCGGCTAGCACCACCGCCGTCGCGGAGGAGGCCGTCGACGTCATCCTCCGCGACGGCACCACGCTGCGACTGAGGGCGCCCGCATCGAGCGACGCGGACGCCCTCGTCGCGTTCTTCGGCGCCCTCTCCGAGCAGAGCCGCTACCTGCGCTTCCACGGGACCGCTCGCGTCGATCGTGCGCTCGTCGAGCACTTTCTCTCGCCCGACTGGGACGACCGCGGCACGCTCGTCGGTGCGCTGGCCG
This sequence comes from uncultured Actinomycetes bacterium, assembly GCA_963708685.1. Classification (GTDB taxonomy): domain Bacteria; phylum Actinomycetota; class Thermoleophilia; order Gaiellales; family Gaiellaceae; genus DASVFB01. The sequence goes on along the minus strand of CAVPTP010000002.1, from coordinate 57,146 downwards.
CCGAGCCGGGCGCGGAGCGAATCGTCGCTGTCGCCGAGTTCGCGCGCCTGCGCGACCCGACGTCGGCCGAGGTCGCTTTCGCCGTCGCCGACGACCTGCAGGGACGCGGGGTCGGGACGAGGCTGCTCGAGCGGCTCGCGCGCGCGCGCGTCCGAGGCAGGGGTGGAGCGCTTCGTCGCCGAGGTGCTGCCGGAGAACGCGCCGATGCTCGCGGTGTTCCGCGACGCGGGCTTCGAGGTGTCGCGTCAGCTCGAAGGCGGCGAGATCGAGGTGCGCTTCCCGATCGCGCCGACCGAGCACTTCCGCGCGCGCGTCGACGAGCGCGACCACCTCGCCGTCGTCGCGTCGCTGCGGCCGTTCTTCGCTCCGTCCACCGTCGCGGTCGTCGGCGCGTCGACGCGCCGCGGCTCGATCGGCGGCGAGCTGTTCCGCAACATCCTCGCCGCGGACTTCGTCGGCGCCGCGTATCCCGGTCAACCGCCGCGGCGAGCCGGTCGCGGGCGTGCGCGGCTACTCGACCGTCGGCGCGCTGCCCGAGCCGGTCGATCTCGTCGTCATCTCCGTCCCGGGAGGGCTGGTCCTCGACGCCGCGGAGGAGGCGCTCGCCGCCGGCGCCCGCGCCCTCTGCGTCATCTCGTCCGGCTTCGCCGAGGTCGGGCCCGAGGGCGTCGAGCGGCAGCGGCGGCTGCTCACGCTCGCCCGCGCGCACGGCGCCCGCCTCGTCGGCCCGAACTGTCTCGGCATCGCCGTCCCGCCGATCGGGCTGAACGCGACGTTCGCGCCGCGTCAGCTTCCGCCCGGCTCGATCGGGTTCTCGTCGCAAAGCGGGGCGCTCGGGCTCGCGTTGCTGGAGAAGGCTGCAGAGCGGAACCTCGGCTTCTCGGGCTTCGTGTCGGTCGGCAACAAGGCCGACGTCTCGTCGAACGACCTGCTCGAGTGGTGGGAGGAGGACGACGCGACGAACCTCGTCCTGCTCTACCTCGAGTCGTTCGGCAACCCGCGCAAGTTCGCCCGGCTCGCTGCGCGCGTCGCGCGGCAGAAGCCGATCCTCGCGATCAAGTCGGGAAAGACCGGCGCAGGTGCGCGCGCCGCCGGCTCGCACACCGCCGCCCTCGCCGGCTCGGAAACGGCCGTCGAGGCGCTCTTCCGGCAGGCCGGCGTGCTCCGCGCGGGAACGCTCGAGGAGCTGATCGACGCGGCGACGCTGCTTTCGCGCCAGCCGCTCCCCGCCGGATCGCGCGTCGGCGTGGTCACGAACGCCGGCGGTCTCGGGATCCTCTGCGCCGATGCGTGCGAGGCGGCCGGGTTGTCCCTGCCGGAGCTCGGCGCCGACACGCAGGCGGCGCTCGCGGAGCTGCTCCCGGTCGAGGCGAGCGCGGCGAACCCGGTCGACCTGCTCGGCTCGGCGACGGCGAGCACGTATGCGGAAGCTCTTCCGCACCTGCTTCGCGACCCGGCGCTCGACGCATTGATCGTGCTCTTCGTCCCGCCGGTCGTCGCGGGCGCCGACGAGGTCGCCGCCGCGATCCGCGCTGCCGTCGAGGCGGAGGCTCCGCTCGACAAGCCGGTGCTGGCCGTCGTCGTCAGCGCCGAGGGAACGCCGGCGGCCCTGCGCGACGAGGGCTGTCCGGTCGCTTCGTTCCCGTATCCGGAGTCCGCGGCGCACGCGCTCGGGCTCGCGGTCAAGCGCGCGGAATGGCTGCGCCGTCCGGCCGGGGCGACTCCTGTGCTCGACGGGATCGACCTGCCTCGCGCGCGGGAGGTCGCGGCCGCTGCGCTCGCCGACGCGGACGACGTCTGGCTCGAGCCGGCGACGGTCGCCGCGCTGCTCGGCGCGTTCGGGATCCCGCTCGTCGCCGAGCGGGTCGCCGAGACCGTCGCGGAGGCGGTTGCCGCGGCCGACGAGCTCGGTTATCCCGTCGTGGTGAAGACCGCGGCGGCGGGCGCGCACAAGACGGAGAGCGGCGGCATCGCCCTCGGCCTGGCGAGCGCCGACGAGGTGCGCGCCGCGGTCCAGCGGATCGCGCCGCCGGTGCTCCTGCAGCCGATGATCCCGCACGGCGTCGAGCTGCTCGCGGGGGTCGTGCAGGATCCGGTCTTCGGGCCGCTCGTGGCTTTCGGGCCGGGCGGTGTGCTCGCCGAGCTGATCGGCGACGCGGGCTTCCGCATCGCGCCGCTCACCGACGTCGACGCGGAGGAGCTCGTCCTCGGCGGCAAGGCCGGTCGGCTCGTGCGCGGCTTCCGCGGCGCTCCACCGGCCGACACCGGAGCGCTGCTCGATCTCGTCCACCGGCTCGCACGGTTGGCCGAGGACGTGCCCGAGGTCGCCGAGCTCGACCTCAATCCGGTGCTCGCGCTCGAAACCGGTTGCGTCGCGGTCGACGCGCGCGTGCGTCTGCAGCGTCCCGCAGCGGCGCAGCGCACGAAGAGCTGGTAGCGCCGGGTTCCGTACTTTCCCGCAGGCAGGCGTGCGGTCGTCACCGGACGTCGTGCCGCCGGTCCGCGACAAGGATTCGGCTCATGACACAGACATCGACGCAGGTCAAATATCCGAAGCGACGCGCGTCTGCGCCGAAGCGGCCGAAAGCACCGAAGGCGCCGAGGCTCGCGCGCGCGTGGCTCGTCTCGATCGCCGTCGTCGTTGCCGCGTTCGTGGCAGGCGGCGTGGTGATCGCAACACAGTTCGCAGGAGGCGGCGACTCGTCGTCCACCAAGACGATGAGCCTCTTCGGCGTCGCCGACAACACGGCCCTGTTCGAAGGGATTCCTCAGCATGGAAACGTCCTCGGCTCGCCGAAGGCACCCGTGACGCTCGTCGAGTACGCGGATCTCCAGTGCCCGTACTGCGGCGAGTTCGCTCGCAACGCGCTTCCGTCGCTGGTCAACGATTACGTCCGCACCGGAAAGGTGAAGCTCGTGTTCCGCGGGCTCGCGTTCGTCGGTCCCGAGTCGGAGACCGCGCTGCGCACGGTCGTCGCTGCCGGCGAGCAGAACCGCCTCTGGAACGTCGCTCACCTCATGTACTCGAACCAGGGCCCGGAGAACACGGGCTGGGTCAACGACACGTATCTCCGGTCGGTCGCCGGCGCGGTTCCGGGAATCGACGTCGCACGGCTCGACTCGCGGACCGGCGATGCAAGTGTCACCGACACGATCGCGCGCGACGCGCACAACGCGACGGCCGACGGGGTCAGCAGCACTCCGTCGTTCCTCGTCGGACGTACCGGCGGGACACTCCGGCCACTCGAGATCGCCAAGCTCGAAGCGGCGTCCTTCAGGCCGGCGCTTCAGCGCTGCTGGGCTAGGCGCTGTCTCAGCGCGGGCGGCGCTGTGCTCGGCGCAATGCGTCGAGCCGGCGCCGCGACTGCTTCGTCGGGCGCACGCCGAGGTCGGCGCCGAGAGGACGGGCGAGCCGCCGTTCGAGCACGTGCTGCTCCCGCGCCGCGGCCGATTCGGGCGTCTCTTCGTACAGCGCCGCCGCCGCAGTCGCGGATCCTCGACGGTCGCCCAGCGCCGTGACGACGACGGTACGGCGCAGCGTCCCGATCGTCACGACGAGCGTGTCGCCGACATGGACGGCCTTCGACGGCTTGACGCGCTCGTCGTTCAGGTGAACGCGGCCGCCGACGACGGCGTCGGTCGCCATGCTGCGCGTCTTGAAGAAGCGGGCGGCCCAGAGCCACTTGTCGATCCGCACCTCGTCCATGCCGGGAATGATCGCAGCCGCTACAGGCGCTTCTGCGGATAGATCGTCTCGCCGCGCGCGAGCATCGCCACGAAGTTCTCGATCCGCCGCGCGCGCGTGTCCGCTCGCTTCGCAGACGTGACCCGGACAGCACGGCGTAACGGTTCTGGCTGCTCAGCGTCCCGAACATCGCCTGGGCCTTCGGATCGGCGGCGAGCGCGGCAGCGAGGTCGTCCGGAACCTCCATCGCCGCCGGGCCGGCGTACGCGGCCGTCCAGCGGCCGTCCTCCTTCGCGCGCTCCACCTCTGCGACGCCTGCCGCGTGCATCCGCCCCTCGGCGATCAGCCGCTCGGCGATCCCCGTGTTGCGCTGCGACCACGGGCTCCGCTTGCGGCGCGGCGTGAAGCGCTGCCGGTACGTGGAGTCGTCGCGGCGGCGCACCTGGCCGTCGATCCAGCCGTGGCAGAGCGCCTCCTCGAGCGCCTCGTCGTACGTCAGGCTCGTCGGCTCGCGCGTGCCCTTCTTGGCGAGCACGAGCCAGACGCCGCCCTGCTCGGTCGTGATTCGAGGCGAGCCAGCGCCGCCACGCCGCGGCGTCGAGAACGATCAGCTCCGGCGGCTCGCTCAGGCCGCCATGATCGCAGCCGATGCTCCGCGAGCGTCTCAGCGCGCAGCTCCTCGCCGGCCCGCCGGCCCGCGATCCCGTTGCCGTCGCCGAACGCCTGCTGGCCGTGCAGGCGCAGGACCCGCGCGGCGCGCGGCTCGCCGTCAGGGCGCGCACGAAAGGACTGACCGTCGGCAGACGTCGACCGCGCGCTGACGCAGGAGCGGTCGCTCGTCGTCACGTGGCTCAACCGCGGAACGCTGCACCTCGTCCGCGCCGAGGACTACCCGTGGCTGCAGGCGCTGACGACGCCGCCGCTCTTCACCGGCAACGCGCGCCGGCTCGCGCAGGAGGGCGTGTCGCCGGACGACGCGGAGCGCGGGGTGGAGGCGATCGTGCGGGCGCTCGCCGACGAGGGACCGCTGACGCGCGAGCAGCTGCGCCGCCGTGTGGACGCGGTGGGCGTGCGCACCGAACGGCAGGCGCTCGTCCACCTCCTGATGCTCGCGAGCCTCCGCGGGCTGACAGTGCGCGGGCCGATGGTGGGCAAGCAGCACGCGTACGTCCTCGTGCGCGACTGGCTCGGCGAGCAACCGCCGGTCGAGCGCGAGCGCGCGCTGGCGGAGCTCGCGCGGCGCTACCTCGCGGGGCACGGGCCGGCGGACGATCGCGATCTCGCGAGATGGGCGGGCCTGCCGCTGCGCGACGCGCGCGCGGGCCTCGCCGCGATCGGCGACGAGCTGGTGGAGCGCGCGGACCGGCTCGTCGACCTCCGGCGCAGGACGCGCGTGCACGAGCTGCCGCCTCCCCGGCTGCTCGGACAGTTCGAGCCGGTCCTGCTCGGCTGGCGCTCGCGCGAGCCGCTCGTCGGCCGACACGAGAGCCTGCTCGTCAGCGGCGGTCTGTTCCGGCCGTTCGCGCTCGTGCGCGGCCGCGCCGTCGCCGTTTGGAAGCTCGCCGCCGGACGCATCGAGCTCGAGCCGTTCGCGAAACTGGGCCGCGCCGACGCCGCCGCGCTCGACGCCGATGCGGATCAGCTGCTGCGGTTCCTCGCCGGCTGACTACGGTTGACGCGGTGACGGGGATCCGGCTGGAGCACCTCGGCGAGAGCCACGAGGCGGCGTTGGCGCCGGTCGTCGAGGACCCCGACGTCCAGCGCTTCACGCGCATCCCGGTGCCGGTGCCGCGCGACTTCGCGCGCACGTGGATCGACGCGTACGACCGCGGACGGCGCGAGGGAACGCGCGAAGGCTTCGCGATCCTCGACGACGGCGGCACGTTTCTCGGCCTCGCTCTCGCGGTGCGCATCGAGCGCGACGCCGCCGAGGTCGAGCTCGGGTACCTCGTCGCTCCCGCGGCGCGCGGCCGCGGCATCGCTACGGAAGCGCTCCGCCTGCTCACGGCCTGGGCCTTCGAAGAGCTGGCCGCCGAGCGGATCGAGCTCATCATCAGCATCGACAATCCGGCCTCGCGCCGCGTCGCCGAGCGCTGCGGCTACGTGCTCGAGGGCGTCCTGCGCTCGGTGTACGTCAAGCCCGGCGTACGCGACGACGTCGAGCTCTGGTCGCGCCTGCCGACCGATCCGTGATCCGTGACGGCCGGACCTGCGCGGTGCAGGCCCGGCCGTCACGTGGTTCTACTTCTTGCTCGTCACCGCGGCCAAGGCGTCGACGATGCCCTCGCCCCAGATCGAGTTGAAGTCCGGCGTGCCGGTGCACGTGGCGTTGAAGTCCGGCGTCCGGCCGACGATCGTGTAGTCGATCGTCGGCGGATTCGGGCACGCGTGATCCGTGGCCGTCGCCTCGAGGATCTTCTCCACGTCCTTCGGCTTCATCGTGAGCTGGCCCGACTTCTTGCCGTGGTCGGGATGGCCCCACTCGCTGACGATCAGCGCGGCGACGCCGACCGCGTGCGGCGACGCCATCGACGTTCCCTGCAGCCACTGGTAGTACGCGCAGGTGCCGCCCTGGCAGTCGCGGACGACGGTCGCCGTGTTCGGCGAGCCGTCGGGGTTCAGCTGGCCCGTTCGCGATCGCGAGCGACTTCGGGTAGGAGGACAGGATCTCGTTCTCGTTCGTCCGGTAGCTGCGGCGTTCCGAAGCCGTCGCGGAAGTAGCCGCCGGGTGCCGTGACCTGCGTCTGCTCGACGCCCCAGTTCGAGTAGTCGGCCTTGATCGTCGACGGTCCGACGGCGCCGACGGAGATGACGTGATGGCCCTCGGTCGGCTCGACGGGCACGAGTTGTCGACCGTCCGCGCGTGCGGCCGTGCCGGCGGGGTAGTCGGGGCTCGACGCGTCCGACGTCGGGTTGCCGAGGTCGGTGTGCTCGTTGCCCTCCGACGCGATCAGCGTGACGCCGTGCTTGTAGGCGTAGTCGAGCGCGCGGTCCGTGGCCTCGATCACCGTCCGCTGCTCCATCTGCTGCGTCGGCGAGTCGGCCGCGTTCGCCGAGCAGTTGTAGAGCCACGGGTCGATGTAGAAGCTCATGTTCACGACGTCGATTCCGTGGTCTGCCGCGAACGTGAGCGCATCGACCGACGGCTGCAGGAAGAAGTAGCCCGAGTCCTGCCCCGCGCGGAGGTTCACGATCGTCACGTTGGGCGCGACGCCCGCGATGCCGAGGCCGTTCAACGCTGCGCCGACGCTGCCCGCGGTGTGCGTGCCGTGCCCGTTGTCGTCCTCGTTCGCCGGATCGACGCAGGTCGCGTGCTCGCACGCGCCGTCGATCGACGGGATGTCGGTCGTGAAGTTCCGCGACAGCGCCGCGTCGAAGTTCGGCGCGATGTCCGGGTGCGTCCCGTCGACGCCGGTGTCGATGATCCCGACGAGGACGCCCTTGCTCCCCGGTTGCTTCGCGTACGAGCCTGCGGCCGTCGCGTGGATCATCGCCATGTCCCACTGCAGGCCGGCCAGCGGCTCTGCGGCCACCGCGGTGGCGCCGCCCTTCTTCGGCTTCGCCGGCTTGGTCTTCTTCGCCGGCTCGCCCGGTTTCGTCGGCTTCTGCTTCGCCAGCGCGCGTTCGGCCGCCGACAGCGCTGCGCCGTCGGGCTTCGCGCTCCGGAGCGGAGCCTGCGTGCCGACCGGAACGTTCCTCGCCGCGCCTGCGAGCGCCGCCTTCGACGCCACGTTCTCGAGGAAGCCCGCCCTCGTCGACGAGACGGTCGCCACTCCGATGGTCCTGTTCTCCTGCACGATCTGACCGCCCGCCGCGGCGACGGCCTGACGCGCGTCTGCGAGCGAGACGCCGTGACCGTAGAGCACGACGTACTCGCGAACCTGCTTCGTCTTCTCGCCGCCCGACGCAGTGGCCGGCAGCACGACGAGCATCAGCACTCCGACGAGTGCAAACCAGTGACCCTTCGTCACGTTTTCTCCTTTCGAATTCCCCCGAGCGGCCGTGACCGCCCCCTGGCGCGGAAAGCACCACGCCGCACGAGCCGGACCCTACAACCGATCTGGGTCCTCCGCGGGTCCCCTAGTCGCCGTCGACGCCGCGGCGTGCCGGCGCGCGACCGTGCGGCTGCATCGGAGCCGGGCGCTCGACGAGCGGCGGGATCGCCTCGATGACCGGCTCGTCCGTCGTCACGGTGATCGTCCTCCCGTGGTGGCCGATCTCGAGCGGCTCCCCTTCGCGCAGGATGTACGTCGCGTGCGTTCGCGATGCGTCGATCTTGAGCGAGCGGCCGCGGAAGAGCAGGCGGAACGTGAGACGCTGCAGCCTCGCCGGAAGACGCGGCGCGAACGTCAGGTTGCCGCCGTGCTCGCGCATGCCTCCGAAACCCGCGACCGCGGCGATCCACGCGCCGGCGAGAGAGGCGATGTGCACGCCGTCGCGCGTGTTGTGCTCCAGGTCGCGGAGGTCCATCAGCGCCGCCTCGCCGAAGTAGTCGTATGCGAGCTCGAGATGGCCGACCTCGGCGGCGACGACGGCCTGCGTGCACGCCGAGAGCGACGAGTCGCGCACGGTCAACGCCTCGTAGTAGGCGAAGTCGCGCGCCTTCTCCTCGTCGGTGAACGAGTCGCCGCACACGTGCAGTGCGAGGACGAGATCGGCCTGCTTGACGACCTGCTTGCGGTAGAGGTCGAAGTACGGGAAGTGCAGGAGCAGCGGATACTGCCCGGGCTCGGTGTGCTCGAAGTCCCACCGCTGGTGTCTCGTGAAGCCCTCGGACTGCGGGTGCACGCCGAGCGTCTCGTCCCACGGGATGACCATCGTCTCCGCCGCGTCGCGCCAGGCGGCGGCTTCCTCGAAGTCCGCGCCGAACACGGCAGCGTGGCGGGGATGGCGGGCGACGGCATCGGCGGCGGCGCGCAGGTTTCGCTGCGCGAGCAGGTTCGTGTAGACGTTGTTGTCGGCGATCGCGCTGTACTCGTCCGGGCCGGTGACGCCGTCGATGCGGAAGCGGCCCTCTGGGTCGTGATGCCCGAGCGAGCGCCAGAACCTCGCGGTCTCGACGAGCAACTCGAGCCCGGCCTCGAGCTCGAACGCGCGGTCTTCGGTGGCGGCCATGTAGCGGACGACGGCGTCCGCGATGTTCGCGCCGACGTGAAAGCCCGCCGTGCCCGCCGGCCAGTAGGCGGAGCACTCCTGGCCGCGAATCGTTCGCCACGGGAACGCCGCTCCCGCGAGCCCGAGCTGCCGCGCGCGCTCCTTCGCCAGCGGCAGAGTCGAGTGCCGCCAGCGGAGCGCGTCGGCGACGGCCTCGGGTGCCGTGTAGGTCAGGACCGGCAGGACGAAGCGCTCGGAATCCCAGAACGTGTGGCCGTCGTAGCCGGGCCCCGTCAGGCCCTTCGCCGGAATCGCGCGCTGCTCCGCGCGCGCCCCGGCCTGCAGCGTGTGGAAGAGACCGAAGCGCACGGCCTGCTGGAGCTCCGTGTCGCCCTCGAGCTCGACGTCGGCGTTCTTCCAGAACTCGTCGAGGTACGCGCGCTGAAGGGAGACGAGCCCGTCCCAACCGGTGTGTCGCGCCTCGGAGAGTGCGGCGACGACCTGGTCGCGGATCGCCGGAATCGAGCGTTCGCTCGACCAGCCGTAGGCGAGGAACTTCACCACCTGGAGGCGCGCGCCCGTTTCTTCGAGGTTCGCCGTGACCGTCACGCGGCCGACGTCCGGGCTGCTCTCGGAGAGGACGTCGGTGCCGTCCGGCCCGTCGATCACGTGATCCATCGCCGCGCCCATCCGCACGTGGCTCTGCTTGGTCGAGTGGAGCAGCACCGCTCCGGCGGTCGCGGTTGAACCAGTCCTCCGGGTGCAGCGGCGACTCGAGCACGGCGGCGGCGCGCGGATCGGAGGTCGGCGCGGCGCCCGGCTCGTTCGCGAGGAGCTCCGACTGCACGACGACGCGCAGCGGGTCGCCGATCGCCTCGACCTCGTAGAGGATCCCCACGACCGCGCGCTGCGCGAACGAGACGAGCCTGGTCGAGCACACGCGCACGGTGCCGCCTGCAGGAGAGATCCAGTCGACGGTCCGGCGCAGCACGCCCGCGCGCAGGTCGAGCACGCGCTCGTGCGAGAGCAGCTTCCCGTAGCGGACGTCGAACGGCTCGTCGTCGACGAGCAGGCGCATGATCTTGCCGTCCGTGACGTTGACGATCGTCTGCCCCGATTCCGGATAGCCGTAGCCGCCCTCGGCGTGCGGCAGCGGCCGCAGCTCGTAGAACGAGTTCAGGTACGTCCCGGGCATGCCGAACGGCTCGCCCTCGTCCAGGTTCCCGCGCAGGCCGATGTGTCCGTTCGAGAGGGCGAAGACCGACTCGGTCTGTGCGAGCAGATCGAGGTCGAGCGCGCGTCTCGCGGATACACCAGGGCTCGACCGCGAAGGCTGCCTGCGCGATCACGCGTGCGCGAGCAGCTCGGCGAGGTCCGAGACGACGACGTCGGCGCCGTGGTCGCGCAGCGCATCGGCCTGACCGGTCGCGGTCGACGCCGACGACGATGCCGAACTTGCCCGCCGCACCGGCGGCCACGCCTGCGAGCGCGTCCTCGAACACGGCGGCCTCGCCGGGCTCGACGCCGAGCTTGCGCGCAGCGGCGAGGAACGTGTCGGGCTCCGGCTTGCCGCGCAGGTGCTCTTCCGCTGCGACGATCCCGTCGACCCGAAGCTCGAACAGGTCGGCGATGCCGGCCGCCTCGAGGACCTCGCGCGCAGTTCGCGCTGGACGAGACGACTGCGCGCCGCAGGCCCGCGTCGCGGGCAGCGCGGACGAAGTCGACGGAGCCGTCGTAGACCTCGACCCCGCGCGTGTGGATCATCTCCAGGACGAGCACGTTCTTGCGGTTGCCGAGCCCGGCCACCGTCTCCGCCTCGGGCGGGTCGTCGGGCGTTCCGTCGGGAAGCTCGATGCCGCGCGAGGCGAGGAACGAACGGACGCCGTCGGCGCGCTGCTTGCCGTCGACGTACTCGTCGTAGTCGCGGGCCGAGTCGAACGGCACGAAGTCGTTGCCCTCGTGCTTCGCGCGCGTCGCGCAGGAACCCGTCGAACATCTCCTTCCATGCTGCTGCGTGAACCGTCGCCGTCTTGGTCAGAACGCCGTCGAGGTCGAACAGGCACGCGCGAATGGTCGCGGGCAGGCCGAGCGTCGTGTGCGCGCGCTCGGCGCGTCAAGCCGCGCGTCTGCGGTCGAGGAGCTCGGCCAGGCCGGTGACGACGAGGTCGGGAGCCTCGATGCGGAGCGCGTCCGCCTGTCCGCTGCTGCTCACGCCGATCACGAACGTGAATCCTGCCGCTCGCGCGGCGGCAATGCCAGCGGGGGTCGTTTCGAAGGCCGCTGCGCGGCCCGGTTCGACCCCGAGCTGCCGGCACGCCTCGAGCAGCGTGTCGGGCGCGGGCTTGGCGCGCAGCCCTTCGGCGGCGATCGTCTCCCCGTCCACCCGGCGATCGACCACGTCGACGAGACCGGACCGCTCGAGGATGGTTCGGGTGTTCGCGCTTGCCGACACGACTGCACAGTCCAGACCCGCATCGTGCGCGATCTCGAGGTAGCGGCGCGAGCCCGCGAACGCATTCACGCCCTGCTCGTCGAGCCGGCGCAGGAGCGCCTGGTTCTTGCGATTCGCGAGCCCGTGCACCGTCTCGGCCCCGGGTGGATCGGAAGGGTCGCCCTCGGGCAGGCTGATCCCGCGGCTGGCGAGGAACGCGCGCACGCCGTCGAGCCGCGGCTTCGCGTGCATGTGCTCCGGGTAGTCGACGCGTCGGCTGAACGGTGCGAAGAGACCGTGGGTGCGCTCGACGCGCCTCGCGATGAACTCGTCGAACGTCTCCTTCCATGCCGCGGCGTGGATCTCGGCGCTGCCGATCAGCACGCCGTCGAGGGTGAGGACGAGCGCCGTCACGCCGGTCGGAAGGCCGAGCAGCTGCCGTGCGCTCCACGACGACGCCCGTCAGCGGCGCGACCTGCACGTGTGCGTGACGATCGCGCGCCAGCCCGCGAAGGAGCGTCGTCGTCGGCTCGCGCTCGGCGTCGAGCCGTTGCGCCTCCTCGCGGACCTCTTCCGGCGGAAGGTAGCCGTCGGCGCAGCGAAGCGCGGACTCGGCAGCGTCGAACGCCGCTCGCCAGTGCGCTCTGAGCGTCTCCACGGCGATCAGCGGCTCTGCGGACGAGGCCCACCGAGTCTCGACGTTCACCGGCTCGACCTTATGGCCGCGCGGGTTCGCGCGGGACGCTGCGGGCGACCTCCGAGACAGCCAGTTCGCACCTCCTGAAGGGCCTTGCGCGACACATGATCCGCGGCCGCGCGCCGACGGCCATCGGTGCCGCCGCTGATCGCGATGCGGGAAACCCGACGACCGGTCTATGTCACCCCGCGAGCAGCAACTGGAGGCCGAGCATCAGCCCGAATGACACGACGGCGTCGACGACGACCGCCGTTCGCGGCCCTTGCTCGAGCGCCTCGGGCAGCAAGCTCGCGGCCGACCATCCAGATCATCGCCCCGGCGGCGAAGCCGAGCCCGACCGGCAGGACGGCCTGCGATTGCTCGACGAACAGAAACGCCGGCACGGCCAGCAGCGCCTGCGGCAGGCTCGAGAAGATGCTCCACGCGGCCGCGGTCCGCACGCGCGTCCCGAGCGGCACCAGCACGAGGCTGATCGCCAGGCCCTCCGGCACGTTCTGGACGGCGATCGCCGCTGCGATGAGCAGGCCGAACGCATGACCGTCGCCGAACGATGCGCCGACGCCGATTCCCTCCGCGGCCGAGTGCGCTGTCATGACGCCCACGATCAGCAGCGCCTTCGTCGCCTCGGCACCGCGAAGCGCGCCGAGCGTCAGCGTGTGGCGGTCGCCGGCAACCCGATAGGCGACGTGGACAAACGCCGCGCCGGCCATGCGCACCGACGATCGTGCGTCCGCCGCTGCGTCCGACGCCTTCGAACAGCAGGCTCGCGCTGGCGCCGAGCATCACCCCGGAAGCGACGGCATTCGCCGGTCCCAGCCAACGCCCCACGTTCCAGCGCTCGACCGCGAACGGCAGCGCGCCGAGCCCCGTCGCGACGGCGGTCGCGAGCGCGGCGGCGAAGACGAGTGCGACAGCGCCCGTCATGACGTCAGCGTCCAGGCTTCGAGGCCTGGCGTCATCAGGATTCGCCGCTTCGTCGTCGGTACTTGGCCGCAGCCCGCGTGCGGCCGGGCGCCGATGACAGCGCGGCTCCCGCCGTGCGACGCTCCGCGGAGCAGACAAGGAGCGGTGATGACAACCGTCGGTACAGACATCCGTCGCGGGCCGCCGTCGCGTCTTTTCCTCGTGCTCTACGCCGCGCTCTTCCTCCTGCTGGGGGCGGGCATCGCGGCGGTCGCGCAGCACGATCGCCGGGGCGACTCGAGCACCTCTTCGGGCACTCAGGGCTCGGGGACTCCCGGCCACGCAGACGCGCCACGTCCCTTCGTTCACGTCGGTCGAGATGGCCGGCACCAGCAGGATCGACATCCGCGTCGGCGGCGACCAGAAGGTGGTCGTTCACGCCGACGACAACCTGATCGACCTCGTGACGACGGACGTTCGCCGCGGCCGCCTCGTGGTCGACAACAGTGGCGAGTTCAGGCCCAAGACCCCGATGACCGTCGAAGTCACGGCGCCGAAGCTCGACGCACTCGCGCTCAGCGGCAGCGGGATCGTGACCGCCGAAGGCGTCCACGCAGCCAGTCTCGACGTCCGCGTGCCGGGCGTCGGCGTGCTCGTGGCCAGAGGGACGGCCGATCGGCTCGACGCGGGCCTGGCGGGCTCGGGCGACGTCCAGCTCCAGGATCTCGTTGCCGGCGAAGTGACGGCGACGGTCTCGGGCTCCGGACGGCTTCAGGTTCACGCGACCGAGTCGCTCGACGCGATCGTGAGCGGTACCGGCGCGATCTTCTACAGCGGCGACCCGGGCAGCGTCAACCGGGACGTCACCGGAACGGGAGCGATCGTCCGGCAATAGCCGGCTCACCCTGGTCGGTAAGGAGCGCGCGGCGTCCACCGCACCGTCCGATGTCCCATGTGCGGCAGCCAGCGCCGGAACGTCGGACGACGGCCGCGCCGTCGCCGCCGCTTACCGGTTTCGACGGTTCGTAGTTTCCGGCAACGCGACTCGGCCTATCCCCGATGTGCAGCAGGTGCCGCACGCGGAGGATCAGATGTTGGGTCTACGCCAACATCAAGGGAGGCACGATGTTCACGTACGTCGGGTTGATCAGGCTCACGGCGGAGGGCAGGGAGAACCTCGCCCAGACGCCGGTCTACCTCGAGAAGATCAGGACGATCATCGAGGCCGAGGGCGGTCACCTGGAGACCGTCTACGCGATCATGGGTCCCTGGGACTTCTTCGCGATCGTGAAGTACCCCACCACCGAGACCGCGTTCAGGGTGCTCGCGAAGATCGGGCTGCTCGAGGTCGTCCAGACAGAGACGTTCCCGGCCGAGGAGGTCGACGTCTTCGTCAAGGCGTTCGCGTAACGGCGAGCGCAACTCTCGTGCGGAGGCCGCTTCGGCGGCCTTCGTCGTTCCGAGGGCCTTGCCGGGGACGCGGACGCGTAGTGACCCTGCGGCTTTGCCGAAGGCGGTAAGCGCGTTTCCCACGATGGCCGCCGACGCGCAGGTCACGACGATCCGCGAGAGAGGTCAAGGCGCCTCCCGAGGAAAGCGAAAGGAGCACCCGATGAAGCACTATCGCGCACTTCCACTGGCTGCCGCGCTCGCGCTGGCCGTGGCCGCGGCCGGAACCGCGCTTGCGGCGCAGAGCGCCGCGTTCACAGGCACGTTCGCCGGCAAGGTGACCGAACAGGTCGACGGCCAGTCGGTCAAGGCCGCAGCCGCCGGCACCGGCAGTCCCGTCCTGGGCAAACTCCACCTGGGCAAGAGCACGCTGACCGGACTGGTCGGCGCTACGACGGCGAATCCCCCCTGCTCGCCGCTGAACGGCCCGGGCACCATCACCTCCAAGCTGGGCAAGCTGAAGGTCACGCTGGCGACGACCTCGCGCGGCTGCGCCGCTTCCGAGGAGGACCAGAACGACATCACGGTCTCGGGCGACGCCAAGGTCAACGGCGGAACGCTGAAGTTCAAGCGCGCCAAGGGCTCGTTGCACTTCAGCGGCAAGTACGACCGCAAGGGCGGAACGTTCGTCGTGAAGCTCACCGGCCGCCTGACCTACTGACGCAGCCCGAAGACATGAAGAGAGGCGAACAACGATGAAGAAAATCCTCACGGGGGCGTTGGTGGTCGTAGCTGCGCTCTCCCTCGCAAAGGGCAGCGTCGCGGCAGACACGCCGTTCCCTGCCGTCCACACCGGCGACGTGTTCGTGATCGCACAGGTCACGACGCCGACGGGAGCGATGCACGACTACTTCGCCCCCGGGAGCAGCGTCGTCTTCCGTGCCTACGCGGTCGACGGCAAGAGCCACCACGTCCTCCTCGCGAAGGACGTCAAGTACTTCTACGTCACGATCCCGAACCAGGCGAACGTCAAGCTGACGTACGACGCGAAGGCGCCGGCCGCGAACGGCGAGTACGCGTGGACGGGAACGTGGACGGTGCCGAGCACGTATCCGATCGGCACGGTCGCATTCAAGGTGCTGGTCCAGTCGAAGACGAAGCGGCGCGGCTCGTTCGTCCAGATGCCGGTCGCGTCCTCGATGCTGACGATCTCCGCGACGCCGCCGGCCGCTGCCGCTGCCGGGCCGGGAGGCGTTGCACCGCCGACCGGCGCGGTGACCACCGTCGTCTTCGCGGACAGCGTGAACGGGACGCGTCCCGCAGCTGCAGCGGCAAGGCCGATCGGCTGCACGCAGACGAACGTGTTCAAGCGCGGCGAGCAGTTCGTGCTCCGGACGTGGGGCTTCGACCTCGCGACGGGCGCGGTGCTCTCGCTCGACAACGTCACCGAGGCGCACTTCACGGTCCCGGGCTTGCCGAACGTGACCCTGAACTGGGGCTCGCACGGCACCGCCAAGGTCTTCTTCTGGACGAATGCCTGGCAGATCCCGGCCGACTACGCGCTCGGGAACACGACCGTGCACATCAACTTCACGCTCACGAGCGGGAAGACCGCGGTCCTCGACTACCCGATCGTCATCACCCCCTAGCGCAACGCCACCCCCACGCGAAAGCGAGAGCACACCATGAGCACCAGGACGACATTGACGATCATCGGCGCGACGCTGGCGGGAGCACTGCTCCTGTCGGCGTCCGCCGTCGCAGCGCCCGGCCCGCTGACGGCGCCGGCGATTCCCGGAGTGGCTGCGCTGCCCGGGCCGATCGCCGCGACGGCAACGACCTCGACGAACCTCGGCCTGCTCAAGACCACACCCGACGTCGGGCTTCCCGGCACGACCTTCGGCATCTCGGGCGTGGGTCTGCCGGCGAACAAGGACGTGAGCATCGTCTGGAACACGGCGAACGTGACGTGGGTCGTCGACGCGCGGCCCGACAGCGTGGACTACCTCGGCCGCAGGGCGGACAAGATCAGCGTCGTCCTCGCGCAGGCGAAGACCGATGCGCAGGGCGCGTTCCGGATCAACCTGCGCGCGCCGAAGGATTTCGGCGGCATCCACGACATCTACGCAGTCGTCGACGGCGTGCAGGTCTCGAAGGGCGGCTTCCTCGTGGCGCGCAACGCAACGATGACGCCGAAGAAGGGCCCGATCGGAACGATGGTCACGCTCACCTACACGGGCCTCGGCTCGTCGCTGTACGAGGGTGGCGCATCGATGCAGTACGACAACCACTACATGGGCGCTCTGATGGCGAACTGGACTCGCGGAGTCGCGACCGTGCAGTTCCGCGCATCCGGGCCGGTCGGCCGTCACACGATCGAGGTCGCCGACGCGATCAGCTTCGACTACCTCAATATTCCGCAGTCGCCGATTCCGTGGGCGACAGGGCACAGGTTCGCGTTCACGGTCACGAAGGACGCCGGCCTTCCGAAGCAGCGGATCGACTGGCCGGTCTCGGTCGCGCCGACGATCGACGCGAAGACCACGCTCGCCGCGATCGGCGGCACCGCCGGCAAGGCGGCGGCGACGCTCAGCGCCACGTCCGGCCCGGTGCTCTCGAAGGTCGACGTCTCGGCGAGCGGTCTGACTGCGGGAGCGCCCGTCAGCGTCGTGTGGTCGACCGTCGTCGGCAACCGCGTCAACTGCACGGGCACGTGCTGGACGTTCGTCTCTGTGCCGCTCGGCAACGGGACGGCAGCCACCGACGGATCCCTCAAGAGCACGGTTCAGGTTCCCGACGGCCTGGGAGGCTGGCACGTGATCCAGCTCCTCCAGGGCGGCGACGTGAAGGCCCAGGTGCCGTTCTTCGTGAAGCGCAGCATCGCCGGGATCTCGTCGCTCAGGCTCAAGGCCGGCCAGCCCTTCACGATCCACCTCAAGGGCGTCGGCTGGACGCAGCTCGACAACACGATCGCGGTCGACTACGACAACAGCTACATCGGCTACGGCTGCGGATTCAACTCCAACGGCGACGTCGTCCTCAACCTCGTCGCCACCGGCGTGCCGGGTACGCACCTGATCGACATGTACCCGCTGCTCTACACGCAGCAGCCGTCGTACGCGAACACGCCGTACGGGATGGTGCCCGTGCTGACCTACGCGCGGGACGTGCCGGGTCTCGCGCTCGGCTATCAGCTGCCCGCGATCCGCATGGCCATCCAGGTCGTCAAGTAGCAGGCAGGTCTCCGCCGGGGAGGGCGTGGCCCTGCCCTCTCCCGGCGGGGAGCGCCCGCGAGAGCCGAATGGTGCTCTTCGAGTTCTTGCAACGGCGCCGAGCGGGTCGCGGGCCTGGGGGTGTCGCGGCCCGCTCCTCTTCGTCCCTGCTCGAGCGGTGGACGGCGCTCGTGCTGCGGTTCCGCTGGCTCGTGCTCGCGTGCTGGCTGGTCGTGCTCGTGGGCGGCGCTTTCGCGTCGGTCAGGCTGCCCGCGCACCTGGCGAACTCCTTCGCCGTTCCCGGGACGGGCTCGCAGCGGGCGCAGGCTGTGCTCGCGCGCGAGTTCGGCGACAGCCCGGAGGGGACGTTCACCGTCGTCTTCGCAGTCCGCCACTCGCTGGACAGGACGGTGCAGGCGCGGGTGCACGCGCGCCTCGAACGCGCGGCGCGTGCCCTGCCCGGCGGACGGCTCGTCACGTTTCGCGCAGGTGGTGGCGTCGTCTACGGCGAGCTCGGCACGAGCCTGAGCCTCCAGCGCGCAAAGGCGTACACCGAACGCGTGCGGGCCGCCGCAGGCCCGGGCGCCCTCGTCACGGGCCAGCCGGCGATTCAGCACGACCTCGACCCGCGGCTCGCATCGGACCTGCGGCGCGGCGAGGCCCTCGCGGTCCCGCTCGCGTTGCTCGTGCTCGCGCTCGTGCTCGGTCTCTCGTTCGCGCTTGCGATCCCGTTCGTCTTCGCCGCGTGCACGATCGCGGGGACGCTGGTCGTCCTCTACTGGGTCGCGCAGCTGCTGTCGGTCACCTCCTACGCGACGAACCTCGTCGAGCTCGTGGGGCTGGGGCTCGCGGTTGACTACTCGCTGCTGATCGTCTGCCGCTACCGGGAAGAGCTCGCGAGGGACGACGTGTCGCGCGAGCAGGCGATCGTGCAGACGATGGCGACCGCGGGTCGGGCCGTCCTCTTCTCGGGCGTCGCGGTCGCGATCGGGCTCGCGCTCCTGCTGTTCGTGCCCGTCCCGTTCATCGGAACGATGGGACTGGCCGGCCTGCTGATCCCGCTCGTCTCGATCGTCGGCGCGCTGACTCTTCAACCGGCGCTGCTCTCGCTCTACGGGCGGCGCGCGCTGACGGGACTTCGTCTGCCGCGGCCGGCTCGTCGCCGCGAGCCGTGGGCGGCACTCGCGCGGACGATCATGCGCCGGCCGCTGCTCGTCCTCGTGCCGACGACGGCGGTGCTGCTCGCCGCCGCCGCGCCCGTTCTCTTCCTCCGGCTCAGCCCCGGATCGTTCGCGAGCCTGCCGCAGACGACCGAGTCGGCGCAGGGTCTTGCCGCACTCACGAACGCCTTCGGGCCCGGCGCGCTGACGCCGACTCAGGTCGTCGTGGACGCCGGCTCCGGCGCCGGGGCGCAACGGCCCGACGTGCGGGCCGCGGTCAAGCGTCTGTCGAACGGGCTGTTCCGCGACCCGGAGGTGTACGTCGTCGCGAGCGGGGCGGACCAGCCGTACGTCTCGCGCAGCGGGCGCTACGCGCGCGTCATCGTCGTCGGCCGGCACGAGTACGGGGCACCCGAGTCGCGGCGTCTCGTGGACCGTTTGCGCGGCAACATCGTCGTGGCCTCGCGCTTCCCCGAAGACGTACACGTCTCGATCGGAGGAGCCGCTCCCAAGGGCGTCGACTTCCTGACGCGCACGTATCGGTTCTTCCCGTGGCTCGTGCTGATGGCGCTCGCACTGACGTACCTCGTGCTCGCGCGTGCATTCCGCTCTCTGCTGCTGCCGCTCAAGGCGGTGCTCCTGAATCTCCTGTCCGTCGCGGCGAGCTACGGGCTGCTCGTCGCGATCTTCCGCTTCGGCGTCGGCGCCGACCTGCTCGGCGTCCAGCGCTCCGCGCAGATCGAAGGCTGGATCCCGGTCTTCCTGTTCGCGACGCTCTTCGGCCTGTCGATGGACTACGAGGTCTTCCTCGTGTCGAGGATGCGCGAGTCGTGGGACCGGCACCACGACAACGTCGAGGCCGTCGCCTTCGGGCTCGAGCGCACCGGCGCGTTGATCACGGCTGCCGCAGCGGTGATGGCCGTCTCTTTCGCCGGTTTCGTCGTCGGCAGCGTCCCGGGGCTCCAGCAGTTCGGGCTCGGCCTCGCGCTCGCGGTCCTGATCGACGCGACACTCGTCCGCGCGCTGCTCGTGCCGTCGCTCATGGCGATCATGGGCAGCTGGAACTGGTGGCTGCCGTCGCGCATCCGGTTGCGCCGTCGCGCTGCCCGGCTCGAAGAGGCGCTCGATGAGGCGTAAGCAGCTCGTTGTCGCCGCGACCGCGGTCGTCCTCTTCGTCGCTGCGCCCGCGGGCGGATCGGCCGCGTCGGCAACCGTTCGCCTCGCGATCGCGCACGTCGCCGCGCACTGTCATGTCTGGAAGACGTCGACGAAGACGCTCGGCGCCTCGACGAAGATCACGGTCAAGCCGGGAGCGCGCGTCGTCATCCGCTCGGACTGCCCGATGGACTTCGACTTCGCCCAGACGAAGGGGCCGCGCCTGGCGCTCGGGGACGCGCGCACGTACGCGGGCAGCGCGCGGACGATCACGTTCCGCAAGGCCGGTGTCTACCGGTTGACGGCGACGAACGTGCAGACGCCGGAGGAGCGCGGCCTCGTCACGCTGGGCGAGGCGAACACGCTCACGCTGACGGTCGTCGTCCAGGCCGGCTGAGTCGCGAATGACCCGTTCGGGGCCTGGCCCTTCTGGCCCTGCAGGCGCAAGATGGGATCGTGCGGGTTCTTGTTCTCGTCGTCGCGCTCGCGAGCGCACTCGCGATCTCCGGTGTCGCTCGGCGGCGCGACCCCGGTTCCGCGGTCCTCGGGCGGCGAGGTGGTCGCGTCCGTCTACGACGGCGACACCCTGACGCTTCGCGACGGCCGTCGCGTCCGGCTGCTTCAGATCGACACGCCGGAGCTCGGCTCCGGTGAGTGCTACTCCCGGGCGGCGCGGAGCGCGCTCGTCCGCCTCGTGCCCCTCGGCGCGACGATCACGCTCGAGATCGACCCGGCTCTCGACCGGGTCGACCGATACGGCCGGCTGCTCCGCTACGTCCGCCGCGCCGGAGTGAACGTGAACCTCGAGCTCGTTCGGGAGGGCGCGGCCGCGCCGTACTTCTACCGCGGCGACCGCGGTCGCTATGCGCCGGAGCTGCTTGCGGCCGCGTTGCGACGCGAAGGCTGGGAGGCGCGGGCTCTGGAAGGCGTGTCCCTCGACGGCCCTTGCCCCGACGCGCGCGGTCGACACGGGCCTGAGCGGCCCGACGGCGAGCAGGCCGGTCGCCGGCGGCACGTGCGACCCGAACTACGCCGGCGGCTGCGTCCCGCCGTACCCGCCCGACCTCGACTGCGCCGACATTCGCGCTCTCGGCATCGCGCCCGTCCGCGTCGTCGGGAGCGATCCGCACCGCCTCGACGGCGACGGAGACGGCTGGGGCTGCGAATGACGGGCTACGTCACGCCGATGGCGCCGGCGATCTCGCGCGAGATCGCATGCTGGCCGTTCCCCGAGCGCAGAGTCACCGGACCGCCGAACGGCGCCAGTTCCCTCAGTTCCACCTCGCGACCCGGCACGAGCTCGAGCCCGCTGAGGTAGCGCAGGAGGTCGACGTTGCCGTCGGGAACGTGCGCGACGGTCGCACGCTCGCCCGGCGACAGCTCGAGCAGCGTCCGTGCGCCGACGGCGCCCACGTTCAGATCGGCGTCGGGAATCGGGTGGCCGTGCGGGTCGTGCGTCGGATGTCCGAGCAGCGCGTCGATCCGCTTCTCGAGCTCCTCCGAGAGCGCGTGCTCGAGCCGGTCTGCCTCCCCGTGGACCTCGTCGAGCGGCACGCCCAGCGTCTCCGCGAGGTACTGCTCGAGCAGGCGGTGGTGGCGGATAACCTCGAGCGCCACGCGCCGTCCGGCGTCGGTGAGCGTCACGCCGCGATACGCCTCGTGCTCCACGAGGCCGAGCGTCGCCAGCCGCTTCAGCATCACGCTCGCCGAGGGAGCGGTCACCGACAGCGCTTCGGCGACGCTCGTCGTCGTCGCGCGCGCGCCGCTCGCCTCGAGCTTGTAGATCTCGCGCAGGTAGTCCTGGATCGCGTCGCTCAGTTGCTCCGTCACGTTTGCGCCCGGGTTGAGCTTAGCCTACTATCGACTTCGGGTTTAGAGTTGGCTAATCGATTCACGCGCCGTCGGTTGATCGCGAGCGCCGCGCCGCTCGTCGCGGCGGGGCCGCTCGCCAAGCTCGCCTTCGCCGACGGGAACGACCCGGCACACGACGTGGCATCCCACGCGGGTCACATGCAGCCGGGCCTCGGGCACGCAGCCATGATCGGCGCCGAGGCGCCGGCCGCCGGAGGTCCGCACGATCTGGACGGGCTCCTTTACCCGCCGCCGCCGCTGGCGCACCGACCCGGTCGCGTGCGCGAGCACCTGCTGACGGCGATCGACACCGAGATCGAGGTCGCGCCGGGTGTCTTCTACCCGGCGTGGACGTACAACGGAACGGTGCCGGGCCCAGTGATCCGCGCCACGGAGGACGACCTTCTCCGCGTGCGCTTCGTGAACGCGGGCAGTCATCCGCACACGATCCACTTCCACGGCATCCACCCCTCGAACATGGACGGCGTGTTCGAGATCGTCGCCCCGGGCGGTGAGCTCACGTACGAATTTCCCGCGAAGCCCGCCGGCCTTCAGCTCTACCACTGCCACGCGACGCCCCTGAAGAAGCACATCCACAAGGGGCTCTACGGCGCCTTCATCATCGACCCGAAGGAGCCGCGGAAGCCTGCGCGCGAGCTCGTGATGGTGATGAACGGCTACGACACGGACGGCGACGGCGGCAACAATTTCTACACCGTCAACGGGCGCACGTTCTACTACGCGAAGTACCCGATCAGCGTGAAGCGGTCCGAGCTCGTTCGCATCTACCTCGCGAACCTCACCGAGTTCGACCTCATCAATTCGTTCCATCTCCACGGAGAGTTCTTTCGGTACCAGCCGACAGGCACGGGCGAGCACTGGGAGTACACCGACACGGTCGTCCAGTGTCAGGGCCAGCGAGGCGTGATCGAGGTCGAGTTCTCGAACACCGGCGCGTTCATGTTCCACGCACATCAGTCGGAGTTCGCAGAGCTCGGCTGGATGGGCTTCTTCGACGTGACGGACTGATGGTCGCCGGCGCCGAGACATCTCCGACCTCGTCGCGGTGGCGGCTCTGGGCATTTGCGCCGGTCTTGCTGCTCGTTGCGGTCGTTGCAGCGTTTGCCGCCTACGGCTCGTCGGTCACCGATCTCCTCGGACGCACGCCGCCACCGGCGGACCAGTTCGACATCCGCCGCGTCGAGTTCCACCCCGGCGAGATCAAGATCCGGGTCACGAACCCGCAGCAGGACGACCTCACCATCGCGTCGATCACGGTCGACGACGCGATCGTGCCGTTCCAGGTCGACGGGCCGGCGACGCTCGGTCGTCTCCGCTCGAGCACCATCGTCGTCCCCTTCGACTGGATCGTGGACGAGCCGATCGCCGTCGGCGTCACGAGCTCGACCGGAATCGAGACGGTGCAGGGGATCGCGGCCGCCGTCGAGACTCCCGGCCCGTCCATCAAGGGCGCGTTCGGCTACGCGGCTGTCGGAGCGCTCGTCGGCCTCCTGCCGATCGCGCTCGGCCTGCTCTGGCTCCCGTCGCTGCGGCGCGCCTCGCAGCGCTGGCTCGCGGCGTTCATGGCTTTGACAGCCGGTCTGCTCACGTTCCTCGCCGTCGAGGCCCTCTCGGAGGCGTTCGACCGCCAGCGCGCCCTCCCGAGCGCCCTCGGCGGCGCGGGCCTCGTCCTGCTCGGAGTCGCGACGAGCTGGGTGATGCTCACCCTGATCTCGCACCGCTTCTCGCGTCGCGGGGGCGGCAGCAGCGGTGCGCTCGGCGGGATCGCGCTCGCGACGCTCGTAGCGATCGGAATCGGTCTGCACAACCTCGGCGAAGGGCTCGCGATCGGCTCCTCGTTCGCGCTCGGCGAGCTGGCCCTCGGGACCTTCCTGATCATCGGCTTCATGGTCCACAACGTGACGGAAGGCCTCGGCATCGCCGCGCCGATCGCCGAGGGGAAGAACGCCGCCGGCCCCGCGCGCCTCGCCGGGCTTGTGATCGTCGCCGGCGGACCGACGATCGTCGGCGCGTGGCTCGGCGGGTTCCTGACGAACGACCTGCTCGGCGTGCTGTTCTTCGCGGTCGCAGCGGGCGCCGCCTTCCAGGTCGTCGCGGAGGTGGCGCGCTACGTCGCGCGCAAGGTCGAAGGCGGCCTCACGTCACCGTGGGTCCTCGGCGGCTTCTTCGCCGGGATCGTCGTGATGTATGTCACGGGCGTGCTGGCCGGTTAGCCGCGCTTCTTCGCGACGAGAACGACGAAATCGTCGTCGCTCGTCGGCTCGGCACCGGTGTAACCGGCCTCGACTTCGATGTCGACGAAGCCCGCGCGCTCGAGCATCAGCACGATCTCGTGCGTGAAGTACAGCGTCATCTTCAGCAGGTGCTTCTCCTGCGCCACGAGCACGTCCTCGCGCCATTGCTCGGCGCACATCTCGAACGTGATCTGCTGCGAGAGCGGGTCGAGATCGACGAGCCGCGATCGCAGCTCGTAGTCGGCGCCGTCGGAGCCGCGCCTTCTGTTCTCGGGAGCCGACGGCCGTTCCGGGCGAGGCAGCTCGCGGCGCTTGTCCTTCGGCCAGTACTTCCACGGTCCTGTGTACGAATACGGGACTTCGTTGTCGAGGGCGACCGTGCCGCCGGGCTCGAGATGGTCGTGGATTCGACGCAGCGCCTCGACGTCGTGCTCGCGGTGTCCGCCGAGGCCGAAGCCTCCGCAGACGAGGATCGTGCGATAGCGTCGGGGCAGCTCGAGCTCGTGCAGCGCC
Source organism: uncultured Actinomycetes bacterium (assembly GCA_963708685.1). GTDB lineage: Bacteria > Actinomycetota > Thermoleophilia > Gaiellales > Gaiellaceae > DASVFB01. Next base: position 32,801 of record CAVPTP010000002.1, on the reverse strand, counting down.
TGGGCGTAGAGGTTCGGGGCCAGACCCTCCTGCTCGGCGCGCGCGCGGCAGAGGGCCAGCATGTCGGGCGAAATGTCGCAGCCGTCGACGTCCAGGCCCGCACGAAGATACGGCAGGAGAAGCCGCCCGGTCCCGCAGGCGATGTCGAGCGCGGGCTGACCCTCCTCGACGAAGCGGCGAAAGAAGTCGATCTCAGGGCCTTCGTTGTTGAACTCGGCCCACCACTTCGCTACGAGCCCGTAGTGCCACGTCTGCGCGCTCTCGGTCATCGTCTAACCGATCCGCGCCTGCGCATCGGGCACCGGTGCCGTGCCGTCACGCAGCTCGCGGAGGAGCACGAGCATCTCCGCGTCGGTCGGCTCGGGCAAGCCGAACGCCTGCCAGAGGCGGATCGTCATCAGCAGGAAGCCGACCAGCACCGTGAACTCCACGGCGCCGCGCTCGCCGAACCGCCCGCGAAGTCCCGCGTAGGTCTCGTCGTCCAGCGTGCCGGCGACGAAATCGCGTGCGTAGGTCACGAGCTGCCGTTCGTCGTCGGTCAGCTCGTCGTCGCGACGCTCGAGCAGCGCCTCGATCGCTTCGGGTCGAACGCCTACTGCGAGCGCATCCGGGACGTGGATCGGGAGGATCGCGTTGCTGCCGAGCGCGACGGCGAGCGCGATGTCCATCAGCTCGCGGTCGGCGTCGGTGTATGTCCCGCGCAGCCCGCCTTTCCTCACCTCCGTGCCGAGGCGCGTGAGCGCCGCGGCGAGGGGCGGGGAGTTCAGCAGCGCCCCGAAGTACTGCGCTGCCGGACTGTCGGATCCGTGGACGCGGCCGGTGCGCTCGACGACATGCTCGTGGTCGGCCAGCTCCTCGGGAGCCACGTCCTCGGGAGCGGGCGGCTGCGGCAACCGCGCGGACGGGTTCACATGCGCACCCCGGCGCGATCCTACGCCGCCGAATCGGCCCCGGCGTCGTCGCGGAGCTCGAACCAGAAGGTCGACCCCTGACCGAACGTGCTGTCGAACCCGAGCGCGCCGCCGTGCGACTGGACGATCTCGCGGCAGAGCGCGAGCCCCAGGCCGGCGCCCTTGATCCCCGTGCTGGATCCGTCGGCACGGAAGAACTTCGCCGAACACGAGATGCTGCTGCTCGGGCGGGATGCCGAGGCCGTTGTCGCTCACGCAGACGCGCGCCGAGCCGTCGTGTGTCCTGGCGCGCACGGTGATCGTTCCGCCGGCGGGCGAGTACTTGACGGCGTTCGAGAGCAGGTTCGCGATCACGCGGGCGATGCGCTCCCGGTCCGCCCGCACTGTGAGGGGCTCAGCCGGGAGCGAGAGCTGGATCGTGTGCGATTCGCTCTGGCCGGCGTAGATGTCCACCTGCTCCTGGAGGAGCTCGGTGAGGTCGAAGTGCTCGAACGAGAGCACGCTGCGTCCCTCGGCGAGCCGCTGCGCGTCGAACAGGTCGTCGATCAGGTTGGCGAAGCGCCGCATCTCGCCGTTGACGATCCGGAGGTAGCGCTCGCGCGCCGCCGTCTCGAAGTCCCGCTTCAGCAGAAGCTCGGTGAAGCCGAGGACGCTCGTCAGCGGCGTTCGCAGGTCGTGCGCGATCGAGGCGACGAGCTCGGCCTGGAGCTTCACGAGTCTCCGGAGTCGCGCGTTCTCCGTCTCGAGGTCGGGCCGGGACGCCCGCTCGTCTCCGTTTCGTTCGGTCGCCGTGGCGCGCATCGGCGCGCCGCCGCGCAGCGGAACTGAATCGATCCCGCCCCAGATCTGCATCGATTGCCCGTTCATGCTCATCACCCGGTCCTTTTCTCTTTTGGTGGCCGTTGCTGAACCAACTCTGGAGAGGCGGCCTGAACGCGGCGCTGTAGCGGCGCTTAAGCGTCCTGAAGACCGGCGGCGAGGCTGACGCGGCGAGCGCACCGTTGTACGGTTGGAGCCTGATGGAACGGGAAATCCCGACGAGGCGGGAGCTCGAGTTCCTCGTCCTCGGGCCCTTCGAGATCCGCTCGCGAAGGTCGCCCGCTCGTGCTCCGCAGCGCGAAGCAGCGGGCTCTGCTCGCACTTCTCCTCCTGCACGCGAACGAGGTCGTCTCGAGCGACCGGCTGATCGACGACCTCTGGCACGAGAGCCCGCCCGAAACGGCCACCAACCTGCTGCAGGTCTACGTCTCCCAGCTCCGGAAGCTGCTCGAGCCCGAGCGCGGGAGCGGAGCGCCGGAGGTCCTGATCACGCGCGCGCCCGGCTACATGCTGTGCGTCGATCCGGCCCAGCTCGACAGCGTCCGGTTCGAGCGCCTGGTCAACGAAGGGATTGCGGCGCTCGCGACGGGCAAGGCCGAAGCGGCCCTGGCGACGCTGGGGCGAGGCGCTCGCCCTCTGGCGCGGTCCGGCGTTCGCCGACCTCGCCTTCGAGGACTTCGCGCGCGCCGAGAGCGACCGCCTCGACGAGCTGCGGCTGCTCGCGATCGAGGAACGGATCGAGGCCTCGCTCGGGCTCGGTCGCCACGCGACGCTCGCCGGCGAGCTCGAGGCGCTCGTCGCCGCGAATCCCGAGCGGGAACGACTCGGCGGCCAGCTCATGCTCGCGCTCTACCGGTCGCGGCGCCAGGCCGAGGCGCTCGAGGTCTACAGCCGGCTGCGGAAGCGGCTCGTCGACGAGCTCGGCATCGAGCCGAGCCCCGAGCTTCAGCGGCTCGAGCGGGCGATTCTCAACCAGGATCCGGCGCTGGACCTTGCCGGTGCGAGGCGAAGCGCCCGAGCCCGACGAGCCTGCCGCGCCTGCGAGTCAGCCGACGCGAAAGACGGTCACGGTGCTCTTCGCCGACTTCCTCCTCACGCCGACGCGCTCGCCGACAATCGAGCCCGAGACCCTGGAGCCCGTCTTCTCCCGGCTCGGCGAGGGCCTGGCCGGCGTCGTCGAGAAGCACGGCGGGTCGACTCACTGGTCGAGCGAGATCGAGATCGTCGCCGTCTTCGGCATTCCGCGCGTGCACGAGGACGACGCCCTGAGAGCCGTTCGCGCGGCGGTCGAGCTTCGCGAGGCGGTCGCCTCGCTGAGCGCCGGTCTCGAGGCGGACTTCGGCGTGCAGGTCGACGTGCGCATCGGCGTCAACACCGGCGAGGTGGTCGCGGGAGTGGCGTTCGCCTCACCCGCGATGGGCGGGGCCTCGAGCGTCGCCGCGCGACTGGGACGCGCGGCGCCGATCGGCGAGATCTTCATCGCGGACACGACGAGGACGCTCGTCGAAGCGGCGATCGCGGCCGCACCCGTCCACGGGCCGCCCGGTGCCGCAGCGAGCTGGCACCTGCTCAAGCTCCTCGTCGGACCGGCAGGGATCGAACGCCGGCTTTCCTCCTCCCTCACGGTGGGACGCGGCGAGGAGCTCGACGCGCTGCGGCGCGCGTTCGAGCTGGTCCGGCGCGAGCGCGCGCCGGCGCTCGTCACCGTGCTCGGTCCTGCGGGAATCGGGAAGTCTCATCTGGCGCGTGCCTTCGTCGACGAGCTCGGCGACGAGTGCCGCGTGCGTGTCGGGTCGCTGCCCGACGTACGGAGAGGGAAGCACGTTCGCGCCGCTCGCGGAGATCGTTCGCCAGGTTGCAGGTGACAGTGCCGGTCGAGGGGATCCGCGAGGTCGTGGCGGGCGACGAGGATCGTGACGTCATCGCGGAGCGCATCGCCGCGGCGATCGGGCTGTCCGAGAGCGGAGGCCAGACCGACACGACGTTCTGGGCGGTGCGCAAGCTGCTCGAGGCGCTCGCTGCGGATCGCCCGCTCGTCGTCGCGTTCGACGACCTCCACTGGGCCGACCCGACGTTCCTCGATCTCGTCGAGTACGTCCTCGACTGGGCGTTCGACGCGCCGATCCTCCTGCTCGGTCTCGCGCGGCCCGAGCTCCTGGACGAGCGGCCGGCGTGGGCAGGAGGCAAGCGGAACATCTCGTCGGTGCTGCTGAAGCCGCTCTCCGACGGCGACGTCGGACGCGCTGATCGACGGGCTGCTCGCCGACTCCACGCTTGCTCCGGCGCGTCGCGCCGGAATCCGCGAAGCGGCCGGCGGCAACCCGTTCTTTCTCGAGCAGCTGCTCGCGATGCACACCGCCGACGACGCGGTCGGCGCCGTCGATCCCGCCGACGATCCAGGCGCTGCTCGCCGCCCGGCTCGATCGGCTCGAGCCCGAGCAGCACCGCCTGCTCGAGCGCGCGTCGATCATGGGCAAGGAGTTCTGGCCGCCCGCCCTCGCCGAGCTCTCCTCGAACGGAAGCGGGGATGCGCTCGGCGAGAACCTGCGCGAGCTCGTCCGCAAGCAGCTCGTCGAGCCGTGCCGTTCGAGCATCCCGGGCGGAGATGCGCTCCGCTTCCACAGCGGCCTGATCCGCGACGCCGTCTACGAGTCGGTGCCGAAGCGGTCGCGGGCCGAGCTGCACGAGCGTCTCGCCGGCTGGCTCGAGCGAGCGGTCGGCGAGCAGGTCGGGCAGTACGAGGAGATCCTCGGTCACCACCTCGAGCAGGCGGTGCGCTACCGAAGCAGAGATCGGGCCGCCGGACGATCACAGTCGCTCGGTCGGCGGGGAAGCCGCCGGCCATCTGGCCTCCGCGGGCCGGCGGGCGTTCGGCCGCGGCGACATGGCCGTCGCGGCCGGTCTGCTCACGCGCGCCGCCGCGCTGATGACGGCCGACGATCCCGACCGCCTCGCGCTTCTTCCGACGATCGGCGAGGCGCTGCACGAGACCGGCGACTTCGCCGCCGCGAGAACCGTCCTCGACGAGGCGATCGCGGCCGCCGCCGAACGAGACGACGCGTCCCTCGCGGCCGCGGCTCGGTTGATCCGGGCGCTGGTCGAGGCATCGTCGGGAGCCGCGGGGCCCGACCCGGTCGTGCGAGAGGCGGAACGTGCGAGCGCGGTGTTCGAGCAGGCGGGAAACCACACGGGCGTCGCGACGGCGTTCCGGATGCTGGCGTGGGCACACGGAACTGCCGGGAGGTACGGCGAGGCGGCGGAGGCCGCCGAGCGCGCGATCGAGCACGCCGACCTCGCCGGCGACGAGCGCCAGCACGCGCGCGCGGCGACGCTCTACGCGCTCTCGGCCCTGCTCGGGCCGACTCCCGTGTCGGAGGCGATCGACCACTGTCGCCGGATCGTGGACGACGCGGCGGGAGACCGCCGCTCCGAGGGCCTCGTCACGAGCATCGTCGGCTGGCTCGAGGCGATGCGCGGCGACTTCGACGTCGCCCGCTCGCTCGCCGAGCGCGGCCGGGCGATCCTCGTCGACCTGGGAGCAGGCGTCGCGCGCCGCGTCACAGGTCTCGTCGCAGATCGAGATGCTCGCCGGTGAGCCGGCGTCGGCCGAGCGCGACCTCCGGCGCGACTACGACGCGCTGCGGCGATCGGTGAGACGTACCTTCGGTCCACCGTCGCCGGCGATCTCGCGCAGGCGGTCTACGTGCAGGGCCGGTACGACGAGGCGCTCGAGCTGAGCCGGATCGCCGAGGAGCTTGCCGCCGAAGACGACGTCACGTCGCAGGCGTTCTGGCGGTCGGTGCGCGCGAAAGTGCTGGCGCGCCGGGACCGGCTCGAGGAGGCGGTGCCGCTCGCGGAGGCAGCCGTCGAGCTGCTCCGGCAGACGGACGCGCTGGTCACGCTCGCCCGCGCGCTCGTCGACCTGGCCGACGTGTTGTCGGTCGGCGACCGACCGGCGGACGCTCGCGTCGCGCTCGAGGAGGCCGTGCACCTGCTCGAGCGCAAGGAGAACGTCGTCGGCGCCCGCGAGGCGCGGCTTCGGCTCGAAGCGCTCGCCGGCGCCGCGACTCGCGCGTAGTAGCTGGGCCGGGTGCGGCCTCGCGCGGCGAGGCCGCACCCGGGAAGCGCCGTGTTACTTGACGACGAAGTTGCTGTGCCCGTCGAGGTAGTCGGGGCTCGTCTGGGTGGACGGCATGAAGATCCGCAGCTTCGTCCGGTCGGGGACACCCGACGCGAACGTCGCCACGACCGTGGTGTTCGTGCGCGCGATGCTCTGCAGCGGTTGCTGGGCGATCGTGACCCAGCGGCCCGACTCGAGCCGCGTGAGGTCGACGGTCTTGCCGGCCATCGACCTCGCGGCGATCACGACGGCGAGGAACCGGTCGCGGCCGACCTTCTCCAGCGTGATCCGCGGCCTGATGCTGACCGCCGAGGACCCGCTCGTCGCGCCCTCGTACTGCGCCTGGAAGGTCGTGTTCGCCTGCGGCTGCACCTGCAGCGTCCAGTTGCCGCCGGTCGTCGTGGTCACCTGCGTGGAAGTCGTCGGCTGGCCGGAGCCCTTGGCGACGATCGTCACCGTCTCACCGGCCTGCTTGCTCGACACCGTTCCCGAGAGCGTCACCGCGTCGCCGAGAATGACGCGCGCACGGTTGCTGGCGAGCGAGACCGAGCGCGTGTTCTGCGCGACGGTCAGCTTGCCCTGGAAGGCGTTGCCCTGCATCGTCGGATCCTTGTACGTGAACGTCCCCGCGGTGGCGAACGTGCACGACGAGCTCTGACCCGGCTCGAGGCTGAGCTTGCACGTCGTGTTGTCGACGGTCACTTCGTGCGCGACGGTGTCGGAGTTCTTCCAGCTCACCGAGTCGCCGGCGTCGATCGTGAGCGCGCCGGCGTTGAACCCGCTCTTCGTGATCTCGACCCCGTCGGTGCGGGCGACCGCGCTGGAGCCGCCGGCGAGCACCGCCACGGCAACGGTCGTCATCAGCATCTTTCGCATTCGCAAGACCCCCTCTTGATGGTTTTCAAGAGGTCCGTACCCGTCTCGCCGCGGAACGCTCGCAGACCAGCAAATTCCTTACGCGCACCCGACGCGGGCCTAACAGATCGAGGCTTGAAGAGGCTCGCGACCCGCTACTGCATGTAGCCGTTCTGCGAGCCGATACGAACGCCGACGCGGTAGCTCCCGCCGGGCAGCTTCGTCACGAACTCGGTACAGCGCAACTCGCTCGCGGACGTGCAGCGCGCGAGCCGCTCCAGCGGACAGCCGGCGGGATGTGCGGGATCGTCGCCGGGAAGGCAGTGCGTGTAGACGACCGTGTAGTTCGAAGCATTCGTGCCGGCGGGGATCAGGCTCTTGTACTGCGTGTACACGACCGTCGAGTACGGCGCGAACGACGTCGTGCCCGGGCTCAGCGCGGCGAACCAGTTGCCCGTCCGGCAGAGCTGTCCGTCGGCGGGACACGGCTGGAAGCCCGGCGGATTCGGCTTCTCGGTCGCGGTTGCGGCGAGAGCCGTCGCCTGACCCGGGACGGACCACGTGCCCGCGAGCCGGTCGGTGTCGCTGACGGCGGCTCCCGTGGCGAGATCGGCGGCGGTGCCTGCGGGAAGGAAGGTCGCGTCGAAGCCGCTCTTGGCGCGCACCGTCGTCGCCTCGGAGACGTCGATCGAGTCGACCCTGTTCGCTCCCGGGGCGTGCGACTGGCATCCGGCCCAGCACCACGTCCCTGCGAACGTGCTTGCCTGCTCGGTCCCCGCAGCGAGCACCGGAGTCTGGAACACGAGTGTGTTCGACACCGTCTGGCCGTCCACGACCAGGTCGTGGAGACACGTGACCGTCGCGGAGGCCGCAGTGCACGCGCCGAGCGCGTCGCTGACGAAGGTGAACCCGGCGGGGATCGTCTCGACGAACTCGACGAGGCTCAGCTTGTTGCCGGAGTCGTTCGCGAGCGACGTGTCCAGAGCGACGTGTCGAGGCTTCGCCGACGGTCGAAGCCGACACGGCGTCGGGCCGGTCGGAGACGGTCGCGCAGACGCCGGTCGCCGTGCACACGGGTGCGCTCGTCGCGGCGGCGAACGTGGCCGATCCTGCGCTCACGCCGAGCACGCAGGCGACGACGCCCAGCGCAGCCAGGGTCGCTGACAGCCGATGTCTCGCTGCGCCCCCCCGGGAGCGCTTCTTCGCTTTGCGGCACGAGCCACCCATGCTAGGCAGGTTGCGCGCGAACTTCAACGCATTGACGCGGCAGGCGTCGCGTGCAGAGAATCGCGTCGTGGCGACGATCCTCTGCGTTCTCTACGACGATCCTGTCGACGGCTATCCCGACGTCGTACGCGCGCGACGACGTCCCGAGGATCGAGAGCTACTACGGCGGGCCAGTCGACGCCGTCGCCCGAGCGCATCGACTTCACGCCGGGCGAGCTGCTCGGCAGCGTCTCGGGCGGGCTGGGGCTGCGCGCGTTCCTCGAGGAAGCCGGCCACCGTTTCGTCGTCACCTCGGACAAGGACGGCGAGGGCTCCGAGTTCGAGCGCGAGCTGCCCGACGCCGACGTCGTCATCTCGCAGCCGTTCTGGCCCGCCTACCTCACCGCCGAACGGATCGCGAAGGCTCCGAAGCTGAAGCTCGCGATCACCGCGGGCATCGGCTCCGACCACGTCGACCTCCAGGCGGCGATCGACCGCGGCGTGACGGTTGCCGAGGTCACGTACTCCAACAGCATCAGCGTGTCGGAGCACGTCGTGATGATGATCCTCGCGCTCGTCCGCAACTACATCCCGTCGTACAAGGTGGTCGTGGACGGCGGCTGGAACATCGCCGACTGCGTGTCGCGCTCGTACGACCTCGAGGGCATGCAGGTCGGGACCGTCGGCGCGGGGCGGATCGGCTCGGCCGTGCTGCGCAGGCTCCAGCCGTTCGAGGTCGGCCTGCACTACACCGATCGCCACCGGCTTCCGGCGGAGGAAGAGGAGAGGCTCGGCGTCACGTTCCACGACGATGTCGAGTCGCTCGTGCGCGTGTGCGACGTCGTCACGATCAACGCGCCGCTGCATCCCGAGACGGAGCACCTGTTCGACGACGGGCTGATCGCGCAGATGAAGCGCGGCGCGTACCTCGTCAACACCGCGCGCGGAAAGATCTGCGACCGCGATGCCGTTGCCCGTGCGCTCGAGTCGGGTCAGCTCGCCGGCTACGCAGGCGACGTCTGGTTCCCGCAGCCGGCGCCGCAGGATCATCCGTGGCGGACGATGCCTCACCACGGGATGACCCCGCACACGTCGGGCACGAGCCTGTCGGCGCAGGCGCGCTACGCGGCCGGGACGCGCGAGATCCTCGAGTGCTGGCTCGACGGGCGACCGATCCGCGAGGAGTACCTGATCGTCGACGCCGGGAAGCTCGCCGGCGCGGGCGCCCACTCGTACAGCGAGGGCGACGCGACCGGCGGCTCCGACGAAGCCGAACGCTTCAGCTGCCTGACCGGCTGGTAGACGAGGATCGCCACACCGTCGCCGACGACCTTCGAGTCGACGAGCTTCAGCGGCTTCTTGTCGCTCGTTTCGCCGAAGAGGCGCTTGCCGGATCCGAGCACGACCGGGAAGACCATCAGCCTCAGCTCGTCGACGAGATCGTGCTCGAGCAGCGTCTGCGCCAGCTGCACGCTCCCGTGCACGACGATGTCGCCGTCCTGCTCCCGCTTCAGCTTCGCGACCTCGTCGGCGACGTCGCCCTTGAGAACCGTCGTGTTCGTCCACTCGGGGTTGTCGAGCGTCGAGGAGACGACGTACTTCGGCATGTTGTTGAACTTGTCCGCGAACTCGCCGTCTCGCTTCGGCCAGGCGTCGGCGAAGCCCTCGTACGTCATGCGCCCGAGCAGCAGCGCCTCGGAGCCCATCGTCTCGTCGAGCTTGAACCTGTCGCCCTCGTCGCCTCGGCTGATCTCGAAGCTCCAGCCTCCGTACTTGAAGTCTCTCCGCTCCGCCCGGGTCCTCGACGACGCCGTCGAGCGAGGCGAACTCCGTGACGATGATCCTGCCCATTCGCTCCTCCTTCATCCGGTTACGCGGGTACCATAATCAACTTCGCAGTTGCTAAACCGATTAGATGATTACAGCATGGCCGTCGACCAGCTCACGCACACCTTCGCCGCGCTCGCCGATCCCGACGCGGCGCGCGATCCTGGCGCGCCTCGCCGAGGGCGAGGCGACGGTGAACGAGCTCGCCGAGCCGTTTCCGGTCAGCGTCCAGGCGGTCTCCAAGCACCTGAAGGTGCTCGAGCGCGCCGGCCTGATCACGCGCGGTCGCTCGGCGCAGCTTCGGCCCGTCCCGCCTGGAGGCGGCGCCGCTCAAGGAGGCGGTCGACTGGCTCGAGACGTACCGCGCCTTCTGGCAGGGAAGCTTCGACCGCCTCGACGAGCGACTTGCAGATGACTGAACGGCCCGGCATCACGATCGACCCGGGTCTTCGACGCGCCGCGCGAGCGGGTGTGGAGGGAGTGGACCGAGCCGGAGCCCTTCGCCGACTGGTTCGGCGGCCCCGACTGGGAGATCCCGCTGAGCACGGTCTCGATGGACGTCCGGCCGGGAGGCTCGTGGCGGGCGACGATGCTCGGCGGGCCCGAGCGGCGCGAGATCAACTGGAAGGGCGAGTACCGCGAGGTCTCCGAGCCGGAGCGGCTCGTGTTCACGATCACCGACCAGCCCGCCGACGACGCGTACGCGGTCGTCACCGTCGTCCTCACCGACCTCGGCGACGGACGCACCGAGATGGTCTTCGAGCAGCGCGGCGGCGATCTTTCGCAGGAGGAGTACGAAGGTGCCGCGCAGGGGTGGTCGATCTTCTTCGACCGGATCGCGGAGCGGCTCGGCTAGCGACGGAGGACGCGGAACTCGAGGCTCGTCCTCGGCCCGATCTCCTGCACGTCCTTCTTCTCGAGCTTCACGCGCTCCGCATCGACGTTCTCGAACAGCCGAAGGCCGGCGCCGAGGAGCACCGGCATCACGTCGACGTGCAGCTCGTCCACGAGGCCGGCGCGGAGCAGTTGCTGCACGACGCTCGCGCCGCCGATGACCTGCACCGCCTGCTCGCCCGCCGCCGCCTTCGCCTGCTCTGCCGCCGACTCGACGCCGTCGGTGACGAACGTGAACGTGAGATGTTCGTCCTGCTTCGGTGGAGTCTCGGGTGGATGGTGCGTCAGCACGAAGATCGGCACCTGGAACTCGTAGTTGCCGACGTACGAGTCGGGATCGCCCATCTCGAACGACCGCCTGCCCATGAGCACGGCACCGGTCGCGTCGATCAGGGCCTTCATGTGGTCGGTCCGGCGCCAGTCGTCGAGATCGGTGTAGAGCGGGCTCGCGCTGCCGTTCGCGTCTGCGACGAATCCGTCGAGCGAGACGGTCATCCCTGCGATCACGATTGCCACGGCACGCTCCTCTCTCGAAGCCACTCCCGCACAGCGGCGGCCACGGCTTGCAGATCGCTTCTCAGGCTGTGGTCGGACGACACCTGCACCACGGTGCGAGTCGACGTCGCAGGCGGGATGCCGAACCGATCGCGTGAGCCCTGCACGATCAGCATCGGGACGGTCACGGCGTCGAGCTCGTCGAGGCGGCTCGGAGACTCGGCGCCCGAGCGGCGGCGCGGCGGCTGCAGCGGGAACGCGAGGCACAGCACGCCGCCGCTCCGAGCGCGCCCGCCGTGCGGCAGGCGACGCGTGCGCCGGACGAGCGGCCGCCGACGATCAGGGGCAGGCCGCGCAGCTCGTCGCGCGCGCAAGTGCTCGACCACAGCCGTCCACGCAGCGTCGAGCTGGTGTGCCGGAGCGGGGCTCCGCCGGCCGGCCACGCGGTACGGCTGCTCGACGAGCGCGACGCTGAACCCCTCCGACGCGGCGACGTCGGCCGCCGTGACGAGGTCCCGCGAGGTGACTCCTCCACCTGCGCCGTGACCGAGGATCAGCGCGCCTTTCGGCTCCTCGGCCGCCTGGACGTGTGCGCGCGCCGGACCGTGCGGCGTGTCGATCTCGACCGGCGTCAAACGGCTGCGAGACCGCGCTTCGCGCGCGAGGTGCTCGTCTGCCGCTTCTGCGCCGAAAGCTCCGCCTTGCGCAGGCGGACGTGGTTCGGCGTCACCTCGACGGCCTCGTCGTCGCGGATCAGCTCGAGCGCCTGCTCGAGCGAGAGCGGGCGCGGCGGGATCAGCCGCACGAGCTCGTCGGCGGTCGACGAGCGCATGTTCGTCAGCTTCTTCTCCTTCGTCGGGTTGACGTCGAGGTCGTCGGCGCGCGCGTTCTCGCCCGACGATCATCCCCTCGTAGACCTCGACGCCGGGGCCGATGAACAGCTGGCCGCGCTCCTGGAGGTTCAGCAGCGCGAACGAGGTCGCGCTCCCGCGGCGGTCGGCGATCAGGCTGCCGGTCGGTCGCGTGCGCAGCTCGCCGTGCCACGGCTCGTAGCCGTCGAAGACGTGGTGGAGGATCCCGGTGCCGCGCGTCTCGGTGAGGAACTCCGTCCGGAAGCCGATCAGCCCGCGGGCCGGCACGCGGTAGTCCATCCGCGCCCAGCCGGTGCCGTGGTTGACCATCTGCTCGAGCCGGCCCTTGCGCAGTGCGAGCAGCTGCGTGACGACGCCGATGTACTCCTCGGGAACGTCGATCGCGAGCCGCTCGACGGGCTCGTGCACCTTGCCGTCGACCTCGCGCGTCACGACCTGCGGCTTGCCCACGGTCAGCTCGAAGCCTTCGCGGCGCATCAGCTCGACCAGCACCGCGAGCTGGAGCTCGCCGCGACCCTGCACCTCCCACACCTCGGGCCGCTCGGTCGGGAGCACGCGCAGCGAGACGTTGCCGACGAGCTCCTGGTCGAGGCGCTGCTTCACGTTCGCGGCGGTCAGCTTGTCGCCGTCCTGGCCGGAGAGAGGAGACGTGTTGATCCCGACCGTCATCGCGAGGCTCGGCTCGTCGATGCCGATCACCGGCAGCGGGCGCGGGTCGACCGGGTCGGCGAGCGTCTCGCCGATCGTCACCTCCGCGATGCCGGCGACGGCGATCAGCTCGCCCGGGCCGGCCTCCTCGGCGTCGACGCGGTCGAGGGCCTCGGTCACGTACAGCTCCGTCACCTTCGCGCGCTCGACGTCGCCGTTCGCGCGGCACCACGCGACCTGCTGGCCCTTGCGGATCGTCCCGTGGTGGACGCGGCAGAGCGCAAGCCGTCCGACGTAAGGAGACGCGTCGAGGTTCGTGACGTGCGCCTGCAGCGGATGGTCCTCGTCGTACTCCGGCGCGGGGATCCGCTCGAGCAGCATCTGGAAGAGCGGCTCGAGATCGTCCGCGAGCTCGTCCGGCGAGAGGCCCGCGTGGCCGGCGCGCGCGTTGCAGTAGACGATCGGGAACTCGATCTGTTCCTCGCTCGCGTCGAGGTCGAGGAAGAGCTCGTAGACCTCGTCGACGACCTCGGAGATCCGCGCGTCCGGGCGGTCGACCTTGTTGACGACGAGGATCAGCGGCAGCCGCGCCTCGAGCGCCTTGCGCAGCACGAAGCGCGTCTGCGGCAGCGGTCCCTCGCTCGCGTCGACGAGCAGGAGCACGCCGTCGACCATCGTCAGTCCGCGCTCGACCTCGCCGCCGAAGTCGGCGTGCCCGGGCGTGTCGACGATGTTGATCTTCACGTCGCCGTGCCGGACGGCCGTGTTCTTGGCGAGGATCGTGATGCCCTTCTCGCGCTCGAGGTCCATCGAGTCGAGCACGCGCTCGGCGACCTCCTGGTTCTCGCGGAACGAGCCCGACTGCCAGAGCATCGCGTCGACGAGCGTCGTCTTGCCGTGATCGACGTGCGCGACGATCGCGATGTTGCGGATGTCGTCGCGGCGGGCCACTCGTCGAGGGTACTTGACGCTCGCAAGCGTGATGCGTAGCGTCGCCGGGATGCCGCGGAGCGAGGCACGGGCTCCCGTCACTCACATCTCGCAGGCGTATCCCGACCGGGTCGAGGTGCGCGGCCGCGACCTCGCCGGCGACCTGATGGGCCGGGTGAGCTTCACCGAGTACTTCCACCTGCTGCTCACCGGGCACGAGCCGACGGACGACCAGCGTTTCTTCCTCGACCTGCTGCTCGTCAGCATCGCGGAGCACGGGCTGATGCCGACCAACGTCGCGGCACGGATGACGCTCGCGGCCGATCCCGGCTCGCTGCAGGGCGCCGTTGCGGCGGGGATCCTGGGCGCGGGGCCGGTTCTCCTCGGGACGTCGGAGGAGTGCGCGCGCCTGCTCGAGCGGCGCAGGAGCAGGTCGTCGCGGGCGGCGAGCCTGCCGCGGTCGCCGGGGAGATAGCGCGGGCGATTCACGCGTCGGGCGCGCGGCTACCGGGCTTCGGCCATCCGGTGCACCGTCCGCTCGACCCGCGGGCGGAGCGGATCCTCGAGCTCGCCGACGAGCGGGGCGTGAGCGGGCCGCACGTCCTGCTCGCGCGCTCGTTCCGTGCCGCGGCGGCCGACGTCTGGGGCAAGCCGCTCACGATGAACGTGGCGATGCCGATCGCGGCCGTCCTGCTCGACCTCGGCTTCCCGTCCGCCGCGGTGAAGGCCGTGCCGATCCTCGCGCGTACCGCGAGCCTGCTCGCGCACCTCGCCGAGGAGCAGCAGCAACCGCTCGGCTTCCTCATGGCGGCGAAGGCAGAGGAGGCCGTCGAGTACGAGCCGCCGCGGTCGTGATGCTCGAGCCCGGGGTCGAGGCTCGTCCGTGGGCCGAGCAGCTCGAGCGTCGACGACGCGAGCTACCGCGAGCAGCTCGCCTACCTGTTCGAGCGTTCGGCCTTCTACCGCGCGAAGCTCGGCCGACGCGGGAGTCGCCTCGGCGCGTGAGGCAGGCGGGCTCGACGAGATCGCGCGGCTTCCGCTCACGGACAAGCGCGAGCTCAGAGCAGACGACGACGCGCGGAGAACCCGTTCGGCGCGCACCTCTGCGCGGACCGGGACGAGATCGTGCGCATCTACTCGACGAGCGGCACGACGGGCACGCCGAGCTACATCCCGCTCACGGCGACCGACCTCGACAACTGGGTGACGGGTTCGGCGCGGAGCTACGCGGCGTCCGGCGTCGAGGCCGGCCAGCGCATCGTCTCGACCTACAACGCCGGGCCCTTCGTCGCCGGAGCCGCGCTCGCGTCCTTCGACCGGATCGGCCTGTGCCACATCCCGGTCGGCACCGGGAACACCGAGCGGCTGCTGCTGGCGATCGAGCGCCTGGCACCCGAAGCCGCGGTGCTCACTCCGTCGTACGCCGCCTACCTCGTCGAGTCGGCGGCCGAGCGAGGCGTCGACCTCGCGGGATCGTCCGTCGAGCGCGTGCTCGTCGCCGGCGAGCCCGGCGGCGGCGAACCGGCGTTCCGCGCGCAGCTCGAGGAAGGCTGGGGCGCGAAGGTCACCGAGGCGATGGGCATCGGCGACATCGGCGTGTCGCTCTGGGGCGAGTGCGAGGAGCAGGACGGGATGCACCTCGGCGCGCGCGGCTTCGTGCACCCCGAGCTGATCGATCCCGAGACCGGCGACGCCGTCGAGCTCGGACGACGGTGCGGCCGGCGAGCTCGTCCTGACGCACCTCCGGCACCGCGCGGCGCCGCTGCTTCGCTTCCGCACGCGAGATCACGTCGAGGTGCGCACGAGCCCGTGCCGGTGCGGTCGCACGAGCCCGCGCATCCGCTGCCTCGGACGGACCGACGACATGCTCATCGTGCGCGGCGTCAACGTCTTCCCGTCGGCGGTGCGCGAGGTCGTGAGCGCGTTCGCACCGGAGGTCAGCGGCCAGATCCTCGTCAGGCCCCAGGCGCCGGGCGTCAGGCAGGAACCGCCGCTGCCGGTGAGCGTGGAGCTCGCGCGCGACACCGCGGCCGAAGAGGCGCTCGCCGAGGCGATCCGTGACAGATTGCGCAACGTCCTCGTCGTCCAGACCCGCATCGAGCTCGTGCCGTGGGGAAGCCTGCGGCGGAGCGAGTACAAGTCAACTCTCGTCGAACGCTAGGAGGCACACCATGGCCGAGATCACGCTCAACATCCTCAAGCCGAGCGTCAACAACATGACAGTGCGCGTCTTCGTGCGCGCCGCGGACCTCGACTTCGAAGAGGTCGACGTGTGGGGGAGCACGACGAGCCCCGAGTACCTCGCGAAGTATCCCGCGCACCTCACGCCGATGATCGAGACGGAAGGCCTGCCGCGCGGCGCGCTCGGCGAGAGCTGCGCGATCATGCAGTACCTCTGCAACAAGCACGGGCTCGACCGCTTCTATCCGACGGAGCCCGGCGAGCGCGCGATGGTCGACAACGCGATGTTCTACTTGATCGGCACCTTCTATCCGCTGCTCACGCGCGCGACGTATCCGGCGCTCGGCTTCGGCCAGTATCCGGGCGAGGTCGGGACCTCCGAGGCCGACGACGCGCATGAAGGCGAAGGCGCAGCAGGACGCCGAGGCCGCGCTCGCCGAGCCGCTCGAGGTCTTCCACGACTTCTTCATGGACGGCAAGCGGTTCATCGGCGGCGACTCCCCCTCGATCGCCGACATTCGCCTTGCCGCGACGCTCGAGTTCCTGAACGCGATCGACTACGACTTCCCGGCCTGGGCGAAGGACTACAGGGCCGCGATGGAGTCCGCGCTCGGCGAGGCGTACTCGGAGCCCGCGGCCGACGTGCGCGGCTACATCGCACAGGTTCGCGGCGCCGACCGATGAGTTCCGGCGCCCGGGGCGGTCTCTGGTGGTGATGGCCTTCGTTCCGCCTGCGCGCCACCTCCTGCGGGCCAGGGATCTCGCCGACGCCCGCTACGTCGAGCCGCTGGACGTCGACGACCTCGCCCGCGCCGCCGGCCTCTCGCGCGCTCACTTCAGCCGCGAGTTCCGCCGCACCTTCGGCGAGTCGCCGCACGCGTACCTGCTGACCCGCCGCCTCGAACGCGCCGCATCTCTGCTGCGCACGACGGACCGCTCCGTCGCCGAGATCTGCTTCGACGTCGGCCTCAGGAGCGTCGGCTCCTTCACGACGAGCTTCACGCGCACCTACGGCGTGTCGCCGACCGGCTACCGCGCGGCGTTTCCGCCGGCCGTCGCACTACGCGCTCGATCCCGGCGTGCGTGCGGCGCGCGTACGGCCGTCCGCAACACCGCACGTTTCGAGAAGACACCGCTCGAACGCGTGGCTAGCTTGCGCCTTCGACCCCGATCCCCGAGCAAGGAGAGAACCGATGATCAAGATCGCCAACGCGCAACTGTGGGTCCACGACCAGGACGAGGCGCTCGCCTTCTACACCGAGAAGGTCGGCCTGGAAGTGCGGGTCGACGTCACCGTCCCCGAGCTGGGCAACTTCCGCTGGCTGACCGTGGCGCCGCCCGGGCAGGAGGACGTCGCGATCGTGCTGATGGCCATCCCGGGCGAGCCGGTGATGGACGCCGAGACGGCCGAGCAGGTGCGGACGCTGATGGGGAAGGGCTTCGCCGGGACGATCTTCCTTGCGACCGACGACTGCCATGCGTCGTACGAGGAGCTCAAGGGCCGCGGCGTCGAGTTCACCGAGGAGCCGGAGGAGCCGTCCGTACGGGATCGACTCGGCGTTCCGCGACCCGTCGGGCAACTACGTCCGGGTCACGCAGGTGCGCGAGGTCGCCGCCTGGGTCTGAGCACTGCGTCGGCGGTCACGCGCGCCGCTTAGCATGCCGCGCGTGACCGCCGTCTCCACGATCGCGTCCGCTCGAAGGCGCGAACCAGCCGCCGCCGCTCGAGGGATACGACCTCTTCCGCGAGAACCGGCCGCTCGTCGAGGCGCTCGAGCGCGAAGGCGGCGGCTGGGCGGCCGACGAGGCGAGCACGTTCGGGCGGTTCCTGAGCGGCGAGCCGCTCGAGTGGGGCCGGCAGGCGAACGAGAATCCGCCGCGGCTGCGCACGCACGACCGGTTCGGGAACCGGATCGACGAGGTCGAGTTCCACCCGTCCTGGCACGCGCTTGCTGAAGACGAGCGTCGAGCACGGGCTGCACGCCCTCTCGTGGCGCGAGTCGCGCGCCGGCGCGCACGTCGCGCGGGCGACGCTCTTCTATCTCATGGCGCAGGTCGAGGCCGGGCACGGCTGTCCGATCTCGATGACGCACGCGGCCGTCCCGGCGCTTCGCGCGCAGCGCGAGCTCGACGTCGGAGTGGGAGCCGCTGCTCACGTCGTTCGTCTACGACCCGGGACTGAAGCCGGCCGCCGAGAAGCGCGGCGCGCTGTGCGGCATGGCGATGACCGAGCGCCAGGGCGGGTCGGACGTCCGCGCCAACGTGACGACCGCGCGGGCGCTGGGCGACGGCGAGTACGAGCTGACCGGTCACAAGTGGTTCTGCTCGGCGCCGATGTGCGACGCGTTTCTCGTGCTCGCTCAGGCCGACGGCGGGCTGTCGTGCTTCCTCGTCCCGCGCGTGCTGCCGGACGGGACGCGCAACGGCTTCCTCATCCAGCGGCTCAAGGACAAGCTCGGCGATCGTTCGAACGCGTCGAGCGAGATCGAGCTGGACGCCGCGTGGGCGTGCCTCGTCGGCGACGAGGGACGCGGCGTGCCGACGATCATCGAGATGGTCAACCACACGCGGCTCGACTGCGTGGTCGGGCACGGCTGCCGCGATGCGCGTGGCGGTCGAGCAGGCGACGCATCACGCCGCCCATCGCTCGGCGTTCGGCAAGCTGCTCGTCGACCAGCCGCTGATGCGCAACGTGCTCGCCGACCTGTGCGTCGAGTCGGAGGCGGCGACGCTGACGGCGATGCGGCTCGCGCGCGCGTACGACCGCGGCGAGGACGCGTTCGCGCGAGTCGCCACGGCGGTGGCGAAGTACTGGGTCTGCAAGCGCGGCCCGGCGCCACGCGGCCGAGGCGCTCGAGTGCCTCGGCGGGAACGGCTACGTCGAGGAGTCCGTGCTGCCGCGCGTCTACCGGCAGCAGCCGCTGCAGTCGATCTGGGAAGGCTCCGGCAACGTCATCTGCCTCGACGTGCTGCGCGCGCTACGCCGCAACCCCGAGACCGTCGATGCATTCGTGGACGAGTGCCGCGAGGCCGCAGGCGCCGAGCCGCGGCTCGACGTGTGGCTCGTCGTCGCTCGAGCGCGAGCTGCGCGATCCGGCGGACGAGCCGAGGCCGGCGCGCGCCGGCTCGTCGAGCGGATGGCGCCTCGCGCTCCAGGCGTCCCTGCTCGTGCGTCACGGCGACCCGGCGGTTGCCGACGCGTTCTGCGCGTCGCGGCTCGGCAGGCGACGGAGGGCTCGCGTACGGGACGCTCCCGCCGCGCGTCGACGCCGCTGCGATCGTCGAGCGCCACCGGCCTCACCTCGTGGCGTGACGCGAGCCTGCCGCCGCGCCCCGGAAAGGCGCGGCGGCAGTCGCGTGCGTTCACTGCTTCGGCGGGCCCGGATGCGAGTCGGGCGCCGGGCCGATCGGCGTCGCCGCCGGGGCCTCCTGCATAGGTCAGCCACGGGATCGACGGCTGGAATCCGACGGGCGGCGCGCCCCAGTCGCACACACCGGCGGGGAACGCCTGCTGCAGCCGCGCCCACTGATCGGCGGTGAAGGTCGCCGCGTAATCCGCGGCGTTCAGCGGCTTCAGCGAGCACTGCATCGCGTTGTCGACGAGCGGCTCTCCCGCCACGAGCCGCGCGTCGCCGTAGTAGGGGTACGTGCTCGCGCACGTCGACGCGTCGGTCGTCTCGACGAACGTCGGGCCGAGGAAGCACTTGTCCGTCGCGCCCGACGGCTTGTCGTCGAGCACCTTCTGCGAGAGCGGAACGTCTCTCGCGTCGCTCTCGATGTTCGACAGCCAGCTGTCCATCACGAGGAACGACTGCAGCGCGATCGCCGGCGGCGGCACGATGCTGAAGAACAGCGCGTTCCACGTCCAGATCAGCTGGTTCGCGTGGCCGCCGTTCGCGGCGTCGAGCCGGGCCCGCAGCACCCACGAGTGGTAGTCGGTGTGGATGTCGTTGAAGTTGTGCGAGCCGCGGAGGTCGATGATCGGGACGTTCGCGAGCTCGCGCGCGTTCGTGACCTGGCCGGTTCGGTAGGCGATCGACTGTGCGACGAGGTCCGGCTCCGAGCGCGCCGCGATGAAGTTGAGATCGATGTCGGTTCCGCCGACGCCGGCGTTCAGCGCGACGAACTGCTCCGGCGTGATCGTTCCCGCATTGAGGGCCGACAGCCCGTACTGGACGCCGACGTTCGCGTACGGGCTCCGCGCGAAGCCGTCCTGAGGACGGAAGCCCCAGATCGCGGACTGGTAGTCCTGAACGGTGCAGCGCACGCCGGTCGGGTTGGCGATCGGGTCGTAGACGAGCGACGCGAACGGCGTCCCCTGCAGGTTGCAGTTCTGGACGCGAGACGGGATGCCGACCGGCGCGAAGCTTGCATCCCAGGCCGCGCACACCGACGTGTCCTGCGTGTCCGCCACCGCCGCCTGCTGCGCCGCGGTGAACGTCCCCGGCGCGACGGTGTTGAAGTAGTGCCGCAGCAGGTGGCAGTCGTTGACCTCGTTCGCAGTCGTCCAGCTGTCCTGGAAGCTGCAGTTCGGCTGGATCCCGTCGAGCAGGCCGGGATAGTTCGCGGCGATCTGGTGCTGCTGGATCGAGCCGCCCGAGCAGCCGGTGCCGATCGTGTAGCGGATCGGGCCGTACGTCTCGGCGATGTGCTCCTTGAGCATCATCAGCGCCTCGGCCGACACGACGTCGTTCGCGTCGTCGCCTCTGATGTTGAGGTTGTTGTTCGCGACGAGGAACCCGCGCGAGAGCGCCATGTCGACGACGTCGTTCTGCGGCGCGCCGTTCGTGTGCCACGGCGCGGTCCCGCCGCCGAACTGGTAGAGCACCTTGTGGTTCCAGCCCGGCTGCGACGCCCACGGCGCCCAACCGGACGACGGATCGTCGAGGACGGCGACGTCGTAGAGGCCGCGATCCATCGCCCCTTTCTCGAGGCGGACGATGTAGGGAACGGTCGTCCCGCGGTCGGTCGTGGTCGTCGCGATCGCCGCGGCCGGCGGCGGCGCGGCCGGGTCGTACGCCTTGAACGTCTGCGTGGCTGCGTCGCGGTACACGTACGAGTACGCGGGCGCGGTGTTGCACTGCGCGTCGGCCGGTGCGCCGAAGCCGGCGATCGTCCTGCAGACCCACGGCTGGACCTGCGGTCCGGCGAAGATCGGCCCGCCGCTCGGATGATTCGTGATCGTGAGGTGGACGGTGGGGCCCTGCCGCATCGTCGCCATCAGGTCGTTCGCACCGACGGCGAGGCCGGTGACCAGACCCTCGTAGCGCCCGTCCGGGCGGACGGCGAACGCCGACGTGACGTCGTTGCCGTCGAGGCTCACTCGCACGGTCGCCGGATCGACGCGGGCCGGGCAAGACGATCTGAACGAGCGCGTCCCCTCCGGAGACGAGGTCGGCGCGGTTGGACAGGACGACGATCTGCGGCAGTCCTCCGTTCCCGGACGCGGCCGGCGGTCCCGCGAACGTCTTTCCCAACGCTCCCGGGGCCAGCGCCAGCCCGACCACCGCGGCTGCAAGAAGGACGGCGCGACGCGGCGCGCCTCCCGGTTCGCTGCTCATTTTTCCCCCTTCTGGACGGCGAACGAACGGGGGCGAAGTTTCACAGGTTCGCGCGTCCGCGGCGGCGCTCGGTTTCGCACGCGACGGTTCGGTACGGTGAGGCGCGTGGTCACGGCGGAGGACGTCCGCGCGGTCGCGCTCGAGCTGCCGCGCTCGAGAGAGGGGTTCGTCCGCGGCCGGCGGAAGTTCTACATCGGCCGGATCGTCTACCTCGCGTTCTCGCGTGACGAGACGCTGCTCGGCTTCGCGTTTCCGAAGGAGTTTCGCGAGGCGCTCGTCGAGTCGGAGCCGGACAAGTTCCTCCTGCCGCGCGCGTCGGACCTCCGTTACAACTGGGTCGTCGTCCGGCTGGAGGCGATCGACGCCGTCGAGATGCGGGAGCTCGTCGTCGACGCGTGGGCGTGGTGCGTCCCGAAGCGCGTCGCCGAGGCGTACGCCGAGGCCGAGGCCGCGCCATGACGTTGCTCGCCGACGTCGTCGCCGCGTCGACGGAAGTCGCCGAGACGAGCGCGCGCTCCCGCGAAGATCGCGATCCTCGCCGGGCTCCTGGCGCGGCTCGAGCGCGACGAGGTGCCGGTCGCCGTCGGCTTCCTCGCAGGTTCGCCGAGGCAGGGCCGCATCGGGATCGGCTATTCGGCGCTGAGCGCGCTGCAGCACGCGCCGGCCGCGGAGCCGTCGCTCGACCATCGCCGACCTCGACCGCGCGATCGCTGCGGTGCAGGAGACGACCGGCAGCGGTTCGTCCGCCGCGCGCCGCGAGCTCCTCGCCGAGATCTTCAGCCGTGCGACCGAGCAGGAGGCCGACTTCGTCAGACGTCTCTTCACCGGCGGGCTGAGGCAGGGCGCGCTCGCGGGGCTGATGGTGGACGCGATCGCCAAGGCGGCCGGCGTTTCCGGCGAGGTCGCGCGGCGCGCGCTCATGCTCTCGGGCGATCTGACGCGAACCGCCGAGATCGCGATGACAGAAGGCGAGGAGGGTCTGCGTGCCGTCGGGTTCGAGCTCTTCCGGCCGATCTTCCCGATGCTCGCCTCGACCGCCGAGAGCGTCGCCGACGCGGTCGCGGGTTTCGAGCGCGCGTCGGTGGAGTGGAAGCTCGACGGGATCCGCATCCAGATCCATCGCCGCGGCGACGAGGTTCGCATCTACACGCGCAACCTCAACGAGATCACCCACGCGTTGCCGGGGATCGTCGAAGCGGTGCGAGGACTTCCCGTGCAGCAGGCAGTGCTCGACGGCGAGGCTTTGTGGATGGGCGACGACGGCCCGGCTGCGTTCCAGGACACGGTCTCGCGCATCGACAACGACGCGCGGCCCGAGGGGATCCAGACCTTTCTCTTCGACCTGCTGCACGTCGACGGGGACGACCTCCTCGACGTGCCGCTCGAGCAGCGCGCGGCGAGGCTCGAGGCGATCGCGCCGCAGCTCAGGGTTCCCGGAGTGATCACGTCCGATCCCGAGGAGGGACAGCGCGTGCTCGACGAGGCGCTCGCAGCCGGGCACGAGGGGGTCGTCGTCAAGGACGCGGCGTCGCTGTACGGCGCCGGCCGTCGCGGCAAGGCCTGGCGGAAGGTGAAGCCCGTGCGGACGTACGACCTCGTCGTGCTCGGCGCGGAGTGGGGCCACGGGCGACGGAGCGGCTGGCTGTCGAACCTTCACCTCGGTGCGCGCGGCGCCGAGCCGAGCGAGTTCGTCATGGTCGGGCAAGTGCTTCAAGGGGCTGACCGACGAGCTCCTCGAATGGCAGACGAAGGAGCTGCTCGCGCGCGCGGTCGATCGGCAGGGCATCGCCGTCGTCACGCGTCCGGACCTCGTCGTCGAGATCGCGCTGGACGGCGTCCAGTCGTCGACGCGGTACGCGGGCGGCGTCGCGCTGCGCTTCGCACGCGTCAAGCGCTACCGCCCGGACAAGAACGCGCAGGACGCCGACACGATCGACGACCTGCGCGCGCTGCTCCCGGCGAGAACTCCCACGTAGCGGCGTTGCGGCGTTTCACGTACGCCGGCGCTCTCTCGACGGGACGCTCGGGCAAGCGAGGCTCTCGTATCCTGGGTCAATGCTGACAACGACGTTTGGTTCATCACGGGTGCCGGGCGTGGGATGGGCGTCGACATCGCGGGCGCGGCGCTTGCCGCTCGCGAAGGCTCTTGGCGCGATCTCTGACGAGGAGGCCGCCGCCGCGGCGCTGGCTTGCAGTCGCTGACGCGGTCGCCTCGGTGAGGCACAGGCGCGCGGTAGTCCTGTTGACGTCGGTGCTGATGGGTATCAGCGACCTGTCGGTGTACGCTCGTCGAAGCCACGAGCGACGCCAACGCCGGCTGCCGCGATGATGCGTGCCACGCGCGCGATCCTGCGACGAATCCACGTTGCCCTCCGCGTCGGGGTCATCGCGCGCACCGGCGCAGGTCAGCTTGTCCGCGTCGCGGAGTTGTCCAGCCGATCGTCGCCATTGTCCAGCCGATCAGCGGTACGGGCGGCTACTAGCGCTTGATGATGTTGTGAACTTCGAGCACTTCTGGCTCACCGGGGTCGACGCCGACCTCGGCGAGAATCGGCATGAGGCGTGCAGCGAACGCCTCGAATTGCTCCTTCGAGTCCCAAACCAGGCTCACCTTCATCTTGTCGCCGGAGCCGAAGCACACTTCGTAGTCCAGACCGTCGGCGGGAGAGATGTTCTCCTCGTCGAGCCTGCGTACAACGCGGTCGTACTGATCGGACGTCAGAGATTCAGGCGAGAAACGGACTACGAGGCTCATCGAATCCTCCAGGGCGGGGATCCTCCACCCTTGCAGATGGCGGTCAGCCGGGGTGCGCTCCGGCGGTGGGCGTGTCGAAGCGACAACGGGACTAGAGTGCGGCCGCGTGACGCTTCAACGGATGGACAACGTCGGCATCGTCGTGGAATCCCTCGATGCCGCGATCTCTTTTTCGCCGAGCTCGGCCTCGAGCTCGAAGGGCGCGCCACGATCGAAGGAGACTGGGCAGGGCGCGTCACCGGACTGCGCGACCATGCGCGTCGAGATCGCCATGATGCGCACGCCGGACGGCCACAGCCGGCTCGAGCTCTCGCGATTTCTCACGCCCCAGCCGGTCGCCGATCACCGGAACGCTCCGGTGAACGCTCTCGGCTACCTCCGCGTCATGTTCGCCGTGGACGACATTGACGATACGCTCGCTCGGC
This sequence comes from uncultured Actinomycetes bacterium, assembly GCA_963708685.1. Classification (GTDB taxonomy): domain Bacteria; phylum Actinomycetota; class Thermoleophilia; order Gaiellales; family Gaiellaceae; genus DASVFB01. Next base: position 8,302 of record CAVPTP010000002.1, on the reverse strand, counting down.
TCCGCAAGCACGGCGCCGAGCTGGTCGGTGAAGTGGTCCAGTACGAGGACGTGTATCGGCTCTGTTACGTCCGAGGGCCCGAAGGGATCCTCATCGGGCTCGCCGAGCAGATCGGCTAGAGAACGTCTCGCTGAGGCCGCTGAGGACCGGATCTCGACGCGATCTATCAGCAACTGACGGATCCGGAAGGATCCGAGTGGCCGCCTGAACGTCCGCTGTACGCCGAGCGGCCTCGGACAACGTCGGTTCGCTTCGAGTACGGAGAAAGCTGGGTTCCGACGCGTCGGCGTCAACCGCGACTTCGCAGTCGGTCGCGGTGAGGAGATCGAGGAAACGATCCTGCGCCTCGACTGAGCGACCGATGAGATCCGCGCCGCGGTCCGGTCGAATCCAGTGACGACGAGAACCGCCCGAGAAGGGACTTCCACCATGAAACTGACCACGATGACGCAGGTCACCGTCGACGGCGTGATGCAGGGAAACGGCGGCGCGTCGGATGAGGACCGCAGGAACGGATTCGAGCGCGGCGGCTGGGCACTGGGGGCGGGCGACAGCGAGACGATGACGCTCATCAACCAGACGTACCAGCGCGCGGACGCGTTCCTGTTCGGCCGGCGGACCTACGAGCCTTCGCCGGCTACTGGGGCGCAGACGAGCGGGCTCGCGCCGCGGCGGAAGATCCCGGCAGCCACCCGATCACGGATGCCCTGAACACGAAGCCCAAGTACCTCGTGTCGAACACGATCACCGAACCGCGGTGGGCGAACACGACCGTCCTCTCCGGCGACGTCGCGGCGGCCATCGGCGAGCTCGAAAGCGAAGCCGGGAGGTGAACTGCAGGTGCACGGACAGCGGCACCCTGATCCGCTGGCTACTCGAGCACGACCTCGTCGACGAGCTGAACCTGCTCATCGTCCCCGTCGTCCTCGGCCAGGGCACGCGGCTGTTCGCGGACGCCGGCCCGGACATTGCGCTCGAACTGGTCGGACTCGCGAGTCGACTCCAAGGGCGTGACGCTCCAGATCTACCGGCCGACCGGACGCCCGCGGTATCCGACTGCGACCTAGACGGCGAACAGTCTCCAGTGCCCCTCGGAGACGAGCTCGACGGTGCCGTCGGTCACCTTGATGGCCGTGTCGTCGTCGATCGCGTACGCCGGCCCCGGCAACGCCGCGGCCCATCTTTCTGCTTCGGCCATAGTGTTCTCCGGCAGATCGGGGTGATCCACGTGCGGGAAGATCGAGAAGTCGACGATCCCGAGCGTGCTGTCGTCACCGGTGGGCGGCTTCCAGCCGACGAAGTCCTCCCCGATCCGGGGGGTCAGCACCATGCTCCCGGCGCTGAACCCCACGTAGACCGTGTCGCTCAGCGACGGCAGGAGGTCCGCCAGTCCGGACTGCTGCATCCAGTGGCCCAGGTAGAGGGCGTCGCCGCCGTTCACCAGCAGGACGTCCGTCTCGTCGGACCCACGGGACCCAGCGTTCTTCGTCGATGCTGGGCAGCGCGGTGAGCTCCAGCACTCCCAGGGACTTCCAACCCAGCTCGCACATGGGCTGGTCGGACTGGCCGCAGATGAAACGCCATATCCCGCCTGGACTGCCGTAGGACTCCCGTACCCCGCCGGTGGGAATGCAGAGGGCGTTCGACTCGGCGATCGGTTTGCCCAGGAGGTCGACCAGCGCCTCGTGGATGCTCGGGTTCTTGATCCCGGCGGAAGTAAGAAGAAGCCTCATGTTGCCTCCCGGAGTCAGGGTGTAGGTGTGTGCTTCTCAGACTCGCAACCGGGGCACAAATCATCGTTCGCCGCGGCCGGCGACTAGGGATCAGCAAGGTCCAGAACGGCCGAGGTGACGACGGCGGTCGGTCGAAACCCGATCGATTCGTTGAGGTGCCGCATCACGGCGTTCTCCTCGGCGTTCGACGTCGAGACGATCTCGACCCCCGGGTGGTCAGCGCGCAGCCGTCTCAACGACTCGATCTTGACCGCGCGAGCCAGGCCCTTCTGCCGGTGCGTCGCGACGGTTCCGGTGTCGTCGGTGAAGCCGAGGGTCGAGCCGCGTGACACGCGGAGCTCGGTGAAGGCTCGAATCGACGCGCTCTCGTCGATCGCGACCGTCAGACGCATCTCCCGATGCCGCTGCGCGAGCGATTCCTCCGACGCGCGCACGTGCCGAGCAGTCCAGGCCGGCAAGTTCATTCCGTCGGGTTGAGGCGCGTCGTCCATCGCCGCGCGTGCCGCGACGAAGCTCGTGAGGTATTCGTCGGGAACGCGCCCGAGCCACGTGAGGAGACGAAAGCCCGCCGGTAGATCGGTCTGCGGGAGCTCCGCCGCGCGAAGGTCGAGTACCGACTGCACGACGCGCCCCTCCGCCGCGAAACCGAATCGCGTGGCGAAGGCGGCACCGGCGGGCGTTCGTGTAGCTGCTGCTCAGTGCCTCCACCTCGAGTTCGCGCGCTCTTCGGAGCACCTCGTCGAGCAGGAGCGTCCCGATGCCGCGCCGCCGACGGCGAGGCTCGACGAGGAGGTGCAGGAGGGCCGCCCTCGGTCCGTGCACGTAGAGCGAGGCAGCGCCCCCTTCTGCGAGCCAGTGGCAGCTGGCGTGCGTCGTCGGCCGGTGCCGGTAGAACGCGATCGCCTCCTCGCGGCTGCGAACAGGCTCTTCGGGATGGAGCTCGTGATGACACGCGAGCTCGACCGTGTGGAAGCGTCCGAGTAGGCGATCCGATGCCGTCCGCGCGTCAATCTCCTCGACGTCACCCGCCTTGCCGCCGGCCATTTCCATCCGCTCACGATCGCACGCGCGGTCAGGGGACGTTCGCCAAGTTGGAGGCCGTTACGATCGACGATCCGCATCAATCCGCGTTCTACGGAGGCACATCGGATGAACGACAAGCCGAACTGGAAGGTCGCGCGCCTCGACGACATCGAGCCGCGCGGCAGAGACATCCCGGTGCGCGAGCACCTCGGGATCCACGCTTTCGGAATCAACGCCTACACGCCGGGCGAGGACGGCACGCTGATCAACGAGCACGACGAGGCCGGGTCGGGCCAGGAGGAGCTGTACATCGTGCTCGACGGGAAGGCGACCTTCGAGATCGACGGCGAGGTCGTCGACGCGCTACCGGGAACGTTCGTTTTCGTCGCGCCGCAGTCGCGGCGGAAAGCGACCGGGGAAGGAACCGTCCTGGCTGGCGGCCCGCGGCGAGGCGACCAAGGGATCGACTGGGGTGAGGCGTGGTCGTTCCACAGGGACTCCATGACGGCCTACGGCGAAGGGCGGTACGCCGACGCGGTCGACGCGGTCCGCGGGGGCTGCAGCGTATGCCGGACCACGCGGGGTTGCATTACAACTACGCGTGCTTCGCAACCCTCGCGGGCGAGACCGGCGACGAAACGTTCCTCCACCTCCGGCGGATCCATCGAGAATTGCTCCCGCGGTTCCGCGAGGACGCGCGCAGAGACGACGACTTCGCCGCCGTACGCAACGACCCGCGGTTCGAGGAGGCTCTTCGCTGAGCGCGCCGCGCGTGGTCGAGGATCTGATCATTCGGCCTGAGCGAGTCGCGGATCGACCCGCGATCGCGGATGTCGTCCGTGCGGCTTTCGTGACACACCCGGACGAGGTCGCGGCGTTCGTCGAGCGAATTCGCGCGTCGGAGCATTTCGTTCCGGAGCTGGCGTTGGTTGCCGAGGACTCCTCCGGCGTCATCGGCCACGTGATGCTCAGCTGGGTCGGGCTCCGAGTCGATCGCGCGACAGGCTCCTCAACCTGACACCGATGTCGGTCCGACCCGACCGTCGGCGTTGCCGGCGTCGGAACGCGGCTGATCCACGACCTGCTCGGCCGCGCCGAAGCAGCCGGCGAGCCTGCGGTCATGGTCGAGGGCATTCCGGCTTACTACCCTCGTTTCGGCTTCGAGCAGGCGAGCGCGCTGGGCTTCGTCGCACCGCATCCGAGGATTCCGGACGACGCTTTCATGGTCAAACGGTTCCCGGGTTACAGCGACGCGCTCGCGGGTCGAGTGATCTATCCACCTGCGTTCGGCGCCCTCGGGTATTAGGGGACCGCGGTGCACGGGAGTAACGTCTCGCGCGATGGCCCTTTCACCGGCTGACGTCACCGCCATTCGGACAGCCGAACAGGCACTCGCCGCGGCCTTCGAAGCATCCGATCCCACCGCGTGGGTCGACTTTCTATACCGAAGATGCAATTTTTTCCGGGCCCGGCACCCCGACGATCGAGGGCCGGGCTGCATGCTCGCGGCGGCTCCCCATGTGGCGATCTCCTCGATGGAGATCACCGCGGAGTCGACGCTGGGTGACGGCCACTTCGCAACGACCTACCGGTCGTGCGACGTGGGTGAGTGGGCCCAGAGGCTCGGACGGCGCCGTGATCGAGCGACGTCTGCTCATGGTCTGGCGCCGCGAAGACGACGGCCGGTGGCGGATCGCGCGCGAGCTACTGAACGGGGACGTCTAGCGCGCGGCCACCGGCGGCGGTGCGGCTGCCGCTCACTCGCAGATCTGGGGCTGCGGCACCTCGAACGAGCGCACGTGGCCGCCGCGGTGGTCGAGCATGAACCAGATGCGCGGCTTACCGGCCCGCTTCACGACGACTGCGTTGAACTGGATCGGGCTCGACGGCGCCGAGTTCCTGACCCGGGCGTTCGGGTAGGCGCGCAGAACCTGGTCGGCCGACGAGCCGATGGCGATGCCGTGATCGGTCACAGCCCCCGCGCGAACCGAGGCGCCATCAGCCGGCTCCCCGGGCCCGAGCCGCCGAACGTCGCCGCCCCCACGAGTGGCGGCCGCAGCGAGCCAACCGTAGGTCGCGGTGACGCGAGCTCGCAGCCCTGGTGGATTTGCCCGATCAGGCCGCGCGTCCGGATCGCCATTCGCGTTCGGCCGAGGCGCAGCCCGTCGACCCCGTGCTCGGTGGAACCTGCAAGCAGCAGCCCGGCCGAGCCGTGCCCGCCGCCGGCAGGCAGCCGACGGCAGCGAAGAGCGCTGCGACAACAGCAGGCCGAGCGAGTCGGGACACCGCCCGGATGGTAGACGGCTGCTCCCGGTATAGGGTCTGCGCGGTGAGGTCGGTCGTGCCGGGTCTCGCAGTGGCCGTGCTCCTGCTCGCGGGCGCAGGCGCGCCTCACACCGCGACGGCTGCGCCGCGGGCGGAACCCCCGCTTCAACTCCCGACGCCGTTGCCGTCGCGGACGGTGGATGTTCCGATCCTGATGTATCACCGCATCGATCGCGCAGACCCGACGCTGCCGGAAATTACGCGAAGCCTCAGCGTCGATCCGCAGACGTTCAAGGGCCAGATGCTGTGGCTCGCGCACCACGGGTGGCACACGATCACGCAGCGCCGGCTCTTCGACGGTTTGATCAGGAACGCCGCTACCCGAGCATCCGGTGCTGATCACGTTCGACGACGGGTACGCCGACGTCTACGAGAACGCGATGCCGACGCTTTCCAGCCTCGGCATGCACGCAACGTCGTACGTGATCACGGACCGCGTCTCCGGCAATGATCCGGCCTTCGTGACGTGGAGGATGCTGCGCGGCTTCGAGCGCCACGGCGTGGAGATCGGATCGCACACGGTCAGCCATCCTGACCTCCCGTCGCTGAGCGAGTTCCAGGCCATGAGCCAGCTCGGCGTGTCGCGGCGCGCGCTCGAGCAGCGGCTCCGACATGCCGTTGCAATGGCTCTCGTATCCCGGCGGCGCGACCGACGACCGGATCGTCGCGTTCGCCCGGAAGGTCGGCTACGTTCTCGCCGTCACGACCGATCCGGGCGAGGAGCAACACGCGTCCGACCCGCTGCGGCTGAGGCGCTACAGGATTCTCGACTCGACCGGCGTGGCCGGGCTGGCGTCGCTTCTCGGCTGACCCGGGAGACGATGTCGAGAAAGTGTTCGCGGCTCCGACGACCAGGTAACGCGCCGGTTCGGGCGCACCGAACAAGGAGAAGCGAGATGAGATTCATGTTGCTGCAGGACTACTTCGTCGAGGGCGTCGAGCCGATGAGCACGTGGTCGCCGGACGACGTGAAGGCGCACATCGACTTCCAGTACCGCCTGAACGACGAGCTCACGGAGCGCGGCGAGCTGGTCGAGGCGCTGGCCCTCGCCGAGTCGGCGAGGACAGTGATCAACGACGGGGTCGCGCCGGTGGTCACCGACGGCGTGTTCCCCGAGACCAAGGAGTTCCTCGCGGGGTTCTGGCTGGTCGACGTGGAGAGCGCCGAGCGCGCGTACCGAATCGCCGCGGGAGGCCTCGATGGCCCCGGGGCCGGGCGGCACGCCGATGCACCTGAACATCGAGGTGCGCCAGGTGATGAGCGCCCCCTCTCCGGACCAGGGCTAAAGGATCCGCATCGAACGGGCTGCCCAGGACCTGCTGCGTGAGCTGGCGCCGCGGGTGCTGAGCAGCCTCGTGCGCCGCTACCGGGACCTCGGCGCCTGCGAAGACGCAGTGCAGGAGGCGCTGCTCGCCGCCTCCCGGCAGTGGCCGCTGAGCGGAGTCCCCGATGATCCGCGCGCGTGGCTCACCAGCGTGGCGATTTTCGGCGGGTGGTCGATCACGTGCGCGCCGAGACCGCGCGACGGTGGCGGAGTGATCGTGGTCAGCCTGGTGCCTCCCGAAGAGCAGCTGGCGCTGGCGGCCGACGACGCGTTGGCGGCGGGGCACGACGACACCCTCGAATATCTTTTCATGTGCTGTCACCCCTTTCGCCTCACCGGCCCGTCGGCGATCGCCCTCACCCTGCGCGCCGTCGGAGGGCTCACCACGGCGGAAATCGCCCGCGCGTTCCTGGTGCCCGAAGCGACCATGGCGCAGCGCTTGAGCCGCGCACGCAGACCATCAAGAGCTCGGGCGTGCCGTTCGAGGCGCCCACCCCGGCCCCCAGGCGCGCCTCGGCTCGGTGAAGGCGGGTGCTCTACTTGATCTTTCAACCAGGGCTACGTGGCCAGCTCAGGTCCCGAGCTGCAGCGGGTCGATCTCTCGAACGAGGCGCTGCGACTGGCGACGATGTTGCGGCGGCTGCTCCCGAACGAAGCGGAGGTGGCCGGGCTGCTCGCGCTGATGCTGCTCACGGAGGCTCGCCGACCCGCACGAACCGATGTCCACGGCGAGCTGATCACGCTCGACGAGCAGGATCGGACGCTCTGGGACGCGGAGCTGATCGCCGAAGGCCTGGCGTTGCTCGCCGAGGCGCCACGCACGGGGTCATTCGGCGAGTATCGGGTCCAGGCGGCGATCGCTGCGGCGCATGACCGCGCCGCCCGGCCGGAGGACACGGACTGGCGCGAGATCGTGGAGCTGTACGGCGTGCTGGAGCGCATGACCGGAAACCCGCTCGTCTCCCTCGAACCGCGCGGTCGCGACGGCGATGGTCAGCGGGTTCGAGGCCGGGCTCGCGCATGCTCGAGCCGCTCGGCGAGCGCCTGGACGGCCACCATCGCCTGCACGCGGTGCGCGCACACCTGCTCGAACAGGCAGGCGACACCGAGGGCGCAATCGCCGAGTACCGCGCGGCCGCCCGCGGCACGACGAGCCTCCCCGAGCAGCACTACCTCACGACGCAGGCGGCGAGGCTCAACGCGCTCGACGGCGATGAGTTTCCCGCTGCGCGGTCGTCTCAAAAGACAGAGCCAACGTGACATGACGAAAGGAAGGGACATGAACGACATCACCCCCTGCCTTTGGTTCGACACCGAAGGTGAAGAGGCCGCGAAGTTCTACACGTCCCTGTTTCCGAATTCGCGGATCACGGAGGCCACCCACTACGGTCCGAACACTCCCGGCCGGAGGGGGCGGTGTTGACGGTGTCCTTCGAGATCAACGGGCAGCCGTTCATCGCGCTCAACGGCGGCCCGCAGTTCACGTTCGACGAGGCCATCTCTTTCGAGATCCTCTGTAAGGATCAGGCGGAAGTGGACCGGTACTGGGACGCCCTCACCGGCGACGGCGGCGAGGAAAGCCAATGCGGTTGGGTCAAGGACCGTTTCGGCGTCTCCTGGCAAGTGGTGCCCGAGCGGCTGTACGAACTCATGCGCGACCCGGACACCGAGAAGGCGCAGCGCGCCATGCAGGCCATGCTGAAGATGCGCAAACTCGACGTCGCCGAACTCGAGAAGGCCGCCGCAGCTGCTTGACCGGCGCGAAGAAGGTGCTACCTTCGCCCCGGTGACTGGGCCTGGTATTCGTCCGGTTCGAGGTCGTACGCGTCGGCGCCCCCCGCCGGGAGTGCTCGTCGTGAGCTTGCCGAGAGACACGACCGGCCTGGCCGAAGCCGT
>CAVPTP010000001.1:0-250244 GCA_963708685.1 uncultured Actinomycetes bacterium | reverse complement strand
GAGCGCACGTTCGTCAACGGCTGAGAGAGTAGGCGAAATACGGTCGGTGCCGTCTGGCAGCGCCGCTCGGCCTGAGGCGCATGTCCTCCGGCGCGTCCGTATTCCCGATACGACCTCGAAGGCGACCGCGGTCCTGATGAACGGCTTCTCCTGCTCGGTGACCCCGTGGAAGTCGAACGCCGGCGAGGGAACGGCATCGCGTCCGAGGAGCTGCTTGATCGCCTGCGCGTGTGCGCGCTCGTGCGCCCCGACGACACGCGACCAGCCGAGTGTCGTCGGCGTGAGCGCGCCGATCCGCTCGGCCTCGGTGTAGAGCGCCGCCTGCAGATACTCGAGCGCGAGATCGAAGCGAAGGATCGCTACGTCACCACGGTTCCACCCACGGGCGCCAAGCGCGCGCGCCGGCGCGGCGAGGCCTGCCGCTGCGGCGCCGGCCCCGGCGAGCGCGCGAAGGAAGCCCCCTCGCGTCTCCGGGAACGCTTCCGCTGCCGTCTCGGCCAGCGCACCGTCGCGGTCGACCGCGGCGAGCGTCCGCGCGAGCTCGAGCTGCGGATCGTCGCTCATCGAAGGTGCAGCCTCTTCAACGCCGCCGCCACCTCCGCTGTGCCCTCGCCGGGATCGGCGGCGCGCGGCGCGGGAGCTTCGTCGACGAGCGCGCGGATCCAGGCCGCGTGGCGTGCCTCGACCGACACGATCCCGAGCGCCGAGGAGAGCCCCTGCTTCGTCAGGTTGCCCGCCTGCCCGTTGTAGGCCGCGACCGCGAGCTCCTCGAGCCGAGCGGCGGTCGTGACGAACGCGGCGTGCTCTCGCACCGATCGGCCGAACCGGAACTGCGGCGTCGGCCGTGCGCTGCGGCCGAGCGCCCGGCGAAGAAGGGCGGCATGGGCGCGTTCGTGCTCGCCCGCGACCTTCGCAAACCGGCGCAACTCGCCGCGCAGTGCGGCGTGTTCGAGCGCCTGCGCGTAGAACGCGCTCTTGAGGTCTTCGAGCACGAGGGCGAACGCGAAGATCCGGCGGTCCTGGGCCGCCGACGGCCCGTCCGAGCCGAGCGCGTCGGAGTCGGCGAACGCCCCGATCCCCGCCAGCGACGCGCCTCCGATCAGCGCCCGCTTCAGGAATATGCGCCGCGGCTGCGCCCACGCGTCACCGCGTCCTGGCGTTGCCGATTGGGACCCCGATTCGTCGTGCACGCAGACCCCTGTGCCTCTCTCTGCTCCTCCTGAAACGCCGGCCGCGGGCGTCTCGGGCGCGTAGGTTAGCGAGGGCCGCGACGCCGTGCCGGTTGTACCGTTCGTGGCGCAGAGTCCGCAGCGAGACGGCGCGAGGGGACGTGACGATGAGGTCGCACGACGGGGCCGAGGGTGACGAATCGGCCGGCAAGCGCGACGGCGGCTGGACGGAGCCGCGGCGCCGGAGGTCCCGGCCGCGCGAGGCGCCGCATCCGTCCGAAGAGCTGGTGGACGCCCTGGACCAGTCGCTGCAGATCGCCGAATCGGCGCGACAGGAGGCGGAGGAGGCCCGGAAGTCGGCGCGCGGAAGGCTTCCGCTCTCCACCCGACGTCGTCCGGCGGCGGCGCTGCCGCGCTTCGCGCCCGATCCGCGGCAGATGCTCGTTCGTCGCGCGGGCTCGTTCGTCGCGCTCTGCACCGCGGCGGCCGTGGTCGGCTGGCTGATCGCGCGCCTGCTCGGCTAGCGCCGAAGCTCGGCCCGCAGGAAATCCACGATCCGGTCGAGCTGCGCCTCCATCGTCTGCTCGCGCGCGTTCTCGAGCCCAGCGGCGACGAGGTCGCGTCGCAGCGCGTCGTCGTGGGCCACACGGGCAACTGCGGCGACCGCGCTGTCGGCGTCCGCAGGCGGAATGAGGACCGCGCTTCGATGCCGCTCGACCGCCGCGGCGACTCCGCCCACCGCGGTCGCGACGACCGGCGTGCCGGCTGCCTGCGCCTCGAAGAGCACCTGCGGAAAGCCCTCGGTCAGCGAGACGTGCAGGAAGACGTCGTGGGACCGGTAGAGGGCGCGCAGGTCGTCGCCCTGCGCGACGTAGCCCACGAGGCGCACCGCGTCGCCGAGCCCGAGCTCGCGATGCCCGCTCCTCCACCGTTCGGACGAGCGGGCCGTCGCCGGCGATAGTCAGGCGCCAGCGCTCGTCCTGTCCGCGGAGACGGCTCAGGACGTCGAGCAGGAGCAGCGGGTTCTTCTCGGGGTCGAGCCGCCCGACGCTGAGAATTCGCCCCGGCGGCGTCGAAGCGCGCGCAAGCGCCGCGTCGACCGAGACGACGTCGTCCGTGCCGACGAGCGAGAAGCCTGTGGCGAGGACTGGACCGCCGCCGCGCGCGTATTTTCGCGCGAGCTCGTCGCCGACGGCGATCGTCGGCGCCCCGCGGGCGAGGAGGCGGAAGATCGTCTCGAGCCCGTGGGCGACCGCGACCGCCCAGACCCACTTCCGGCTCGGCAGCCTGCTCGCGATGTACGTCGGGTAGTCCTGGCGGACCCCGAGAACGAGGGGTGTCCGCCGCTTCCGCGCCGTCAGGGCGAGCGCGACGGCGAGCGGGTGCGGGCCGAAGATCCACACCGCGTCGAGCCGGTCGAGCTCGCGCGCGAAGATCGCCTGTGTCCTGCGCAGCACGCGCAGCTGCGCGCCGACCGACGTCACGCGCGCGTAGTGCGGCAGCGGCACGAACCGCACGCCGTCGGGAAGGGCGTAGTGGCTCCGGCCACGTTCGGGGTGCAGCCGGCCGAACACGCACCACCTCGCTCACACGCGGCGGCAGCGCGGTCACGAAGCGGATGAACGCGCGGATGCGTCCAGGTCGCGCTCCCCGTCCGTGCGGTAGACGAGATCGGAGTAGACCCCGAGCCTCATGCCGCGCCGAAGTGTCGGGCGGGCGGCATCGGGCAAAGGTACCGACGTGACTCGAGTCGGCAGGCTTGCCGAGCGTGCTCTGTGGGGATCGCTGGGCCTCGTCGCCTACACGTTCGTCGGCTACCCGGCCGCGCTCGGCCTGCTCGCGAAGCTCCGGGCCGGCCGCTGCTGGTCGATCCCTCGTACGAGCCGAGCGTGAGCCTCGTCGTCGTCGCTTACAACGAGGAGGACGTGATCGTCGAAAAGCTCGCGGAACTCGCGGGCGCTCGACTACTCGGACGACCGGCTGGAGCTGATCGTCGTCGCAGACGGCTCCGACGACGCGACCGCCGAGCACGCCCGCAGCTTCGGCGTCGCGACGCTCCACGACCCGGTCAGGCGCGGGAAGCTCGCGGCGATGGTTCACGCCGCGGGCGTGGCGACCGGCGACATCCTCGTCTTCTCCGACGCGAACAACCTGTACACGCCGGAGACGCTGCGTGCCGTCGTCGCGCCCTTCGCCGATCCGTCGGTCGGCGTCGTCACGGGCCGCAAGATCATCGACGACGGCACCGGCCGGGCACTCGACCGCGCCGAAGGGCTGTACTGGCGCTACGAGTCGGCGCTCAAGACGTGGGAGACGGCGACGGGCTCGGTCGCGGCTGTCGCGGGAGAGATCATCGCGTTCCGCCGCGAGGCGTTCCGCGTGACGGAGCAGCGGTTCCTCGTGCGAGGACTTCGTCCAGGCGATGCTCGCCGCGCATCGACGGCTGGCGCGTCGTGTACGCCCGCGACGCCGTGCTCGGTCGAGCGCGCGTCGGCCACGCTCGGCGACGAGGCCGATCCGCCGCGCGCGGCTCGTGACCGGCCGCTGGCAGGCGCTCGTCGCCCTCCTGCCGCGGTTGGCTGCGCGCGGCCCGCGGCTCGCGCTGGCAGGTCCTCTCGCACAAGGGGCTGCGACCGATCGTGCCCGCGGCGCTCGTGACGGCCGCGGTCTCGAACGCGGTCGCTGCGCGTGACGGCGGATCCCGCAGGTCGTGCTCGCGGCGCAGGCCGCATTCTACGCGGCTGCGCTCGCGGGATACCGGAACGAGCGCGCGGGCCGCCGGAACCGATGGCTGTTCCTGCCGTACTACTTCTGCCGCATGAATGTCGCCACGCTCGCCGGCCTTCGTGCGTTTCTCGGCCGCCGCGACGGCCGCGAAGCCGGCATGTGGACGAAGGTCCGTCGCGGCTGATCACTCAGCGGAGCCGCAGAGCGCTGCAGCTCCGGCGGCTCGCGTGCCCGGCCGGATCCCACGCGCGCACGCAGAAGGACGCCGTGCCGTCGACGTCGGCCGCACGCACGCGTAACGTCGTCGGCGCCCGCGCCTTCGACACGTGGAACGGGTGGCGGAACGACGCGACGGTCTTCCCGGAGACGACGATGCTGAGCGCCTCGCGCGTCGCGTCGCCTCCGTCGAAGACGGTGTAGCGGAGATCGATCGGCCGCCCGCGGCGGCCGGCGCCCGGCAGCGCCCGGACGGACGGCGCGGTGTTCAGGACCGGCTCGAAGTCCGCGAGCGGGATCGAACTGGGCGTGTCGGCGCTGACCAGGCCATCCCACTGCGCGGTCTGCTCGTACTCCATCATCACCTTCGGCCGGCCGCCGTTGTCGATCACGTACATGCCGTAGCGCTGCAGGGCGCGCGCGATCGTCAGGCATTCGTCGTTGCAACCGAGCCGGCGCAGGTTGTCCGATGTGAGCGTCGGATCGAGCTGCAGACGCGTTCCCTCGGGCAGCGCGTCGCCGGGCCCGATGCCGTCGGACTTCGTCGCGGGATAGACGTGTGCCCGGGACGGATACGGATACGCGAATGCGAGCGCGTGAGGAATCGAGCCGCTCCTGATCTCGCAGGGCCGGACGAGGCCGGCGAGGTACGGCACACCGCGCTCCGCGCGAGCCGAACGGATCGCCGGAGGCCGCGTGCGGAGGAACACCGCTCCAGTTGGTGTTGTAGTGGTAGGCGTTCCTCGCCTGCGCGGTGCCGCCCGACGCGTCGAACCGCCACGCGCCCCACTCGTCGCCGGTCGACGCGTCCACGAGGATGATCTGCGCGTCCGACCCCGCGGCCGCCCCTGCGTCCGGGGGCACTGGGAGCGTGACGGTCACGGGGTGCCGCAGTTCGGAGAGAACGGCCGCCGTCCCCGACGTCCGAGTAGGTGCCGTCGATCCGGACCTTCCGACGAGGCGTCGACGTCGACACCGTGTAGACGGGGTAGGTGTACTGCGTCGGGTCGCTCGTCAACGGGTCCTGCAGGCCGTCGAGCCGCCGCTCGAGCGAGGAGTCGTAGGTCGGATCGACGAGCGGGGTGTTCCACGGGCTCCAGTCGGCGTACGGCCGGGCGCACTCCTGCGCGGACGGCGCCGGCGCGGCGTCGCGCGACCCCAGCCCGGGCGACGCACCGGCGCGAAGGACGACGCCGACGGCGACCGCCGCGACGACGAGAACGAGGACGATGACGACCGCACGCAGACGCTTCGTGAGCAGACCCCTCCTGCTCGCGCCGGGGTACTCGCGCGCCGGGCGCCCCCGACGAACCGGCTCGAGTCGGCGGCTCAGCGCAGGTTGTCGGCGCCGACGGCGATCCTGTCGCGCGTAGCGAGGCCGCCCCAGGCGAGGTGCGCGCGTAGGCCGTCCTCGATCGCGACGCGCGGCTCCCACTCGAGCTCGGTGCGCGCACGCGACGTGTCCGCAGCAGTGCGGCGGACGTCTCCCGTGGCGACCGGATCGAAGCGGACGTCGAGCCTGCGCCCGCTCAGCCGCTCGGCGATACGAATAGCCTCGGCGAGCGACGTCTCGCTCCCGCCGCCGACGTTGTAGACGGCCCCGCTCACGCCCCGGTCCATTGCGGCGATCGTCGCGGCGACGGCGTCGCCGACGTAGGTGACGTCGCGGCTCTGCTCGCCCGTGCCGAACACCGTGAACGTCCCGCCGCCGGCGAGCGCGCGGACAATTCGCGTGAATGCCATGTCGGGGCGTTGCCGCGGCCCGTAGACGGTGAAGTAGCGGAGCGCGACGTGATCAGCCCGCGCGACTCCACGTACGTTCCGGCGAGCTCCTCGCAGCACAGCTTCGTAACGCCGTACGGGGAGACCGGCCTCGGACGCGTGTCCTCGCGGGTCGGATAGGTCTCCGCATTGCCGTAGACCGACGACGACGACGCCCAGACGACGCGAAGCTCGAGCGGCACCGCCGCCTCGAAGATCCGCTGCGTGACGACGACGTTGTCCCGCGCGTAGAGCGAGAAGGTGTCGCCCCAGCTCCCACGCACGCCTGCCTGCGCTGCGAGGTGGAAGACACCGTCCGCGCCTTCGAACAGGTGGGCGACCGGTGTGTCGGCGAGATCCGCTTCGACGAAGGTGAAAGCGTCGCTCGCGCCGATCTCGCCGAGGTTCGCCTCCTTCAGAGCGCGATCGTAGTAGTCGGTGAACGAGTCGACCCCGCGCACGCGATGGCCGCGATCGACCAGTTCGCGCGCGAGATGCGAGCCGATGAAGCCGGCCGCGCCGGTCACGACGTAGAGGGGCATCGGCGGCTATTTGCCGTGTAGCGAGCGCGGTCAAACGCTAATCGGCCGCGGAAAATCCTGATTGATTCGTCAATCGGCACCGACAGTCGTGAGGCGCCCGTCGCCGACGCGTTTACTCCGCCCGCTTTCGTAAAAAAGCTCCCGCGCGATTTCGAGAAAAGGGAGCACGCAATGTCAGTTCGTGAAGAGACGCCGGACCTTGGTCGACTCCCACGCGTTCCGGATACGAACCTTCTCGACAGTCCGGATCGAAGTCGGTGGAGACGATTCGCAGGGCCGACGGCCGGCGCCGTCGGCCTCGGCGTGCTCGTTACCGCAGGCGCGATCGCGGCCGGCGAGCTGAAGGTCGGCTACGAGGCCCGGACGCTGCAGACGGCGCTCGAGACGGCCGGCGCCCTCGTCGCGCTCCTCGCCGCGTACCTCGTGTACCGCTGCCACCGGTTGCGGCCCGCGCTCGACGACCTGCTCCTTTCCGTCGCGCTCGGCGTCTTCGCCGTGGCCGGCCTGACGCTTGCCGTTCCTTCGGCGTCGCGTGCGGCAGTACCGGCCGACCGGTTCGTCGCGTGGGCGCCGCTGGCGCTCTGGCTAGTGGCCGCGTCACTGCTCGCGGCAGCGGCCTTCACGCCGGCGAGACGTGTGCGGCGGCCGGCCGCCGTCTTCGCGCTGCTCGTGACGGCCGCAGTCGTCGCCACGGCGGCGATCGACGTCGGCGTGTGGCGACTCGGCGAAAGTTTGCCGCGGCCCGTCGTGGACGGCGCGACGCAGGAGACGTTCGCCGGGCTTTCCGTCGTCGGCCCGCCCTCGCTGCTCGTGTGCGAGTTCGTCCTGGCCCTGCTCCTCGCGCTCGCCGCGTTCGGCTTCGTGCGTCGAGCAGATACCGACAGGGAGGAACTCGCGGCGTGGCTTGCAGCAGCCTGTGTCCTGGCAGCGTTCGCGCCGCTCGACTACATCCTGCTGACGTCGCCCTACCGGAGCTGGATCTACGGCAACGACCTCCTCAGGCTCTCCGCGCCTGCGCTCGTCGTCGTCGGCGCGATGCTCGACCTCGAGCGACGCAGGCGCGAGGCGGCGCGGGCCGCGCTCGACGCGGAACGCCGCCGCTTCGCGTGGGCGCTCCACGACGACCTCACGCAGGATGTCGCCACAATCGCGCTCCGCGCACGGACCGCTATCGCGAGCGACGAGCCCGAGCCGTGGCTCGAGGAGATCGTCGACACCGCGGAGCGCGCGCTCGACCTCAGCCGCTCGGCGATCACGATCCTCTCTCAGACCGACAGGCCGTTCGCGGAGCTGCTCGAGACCGCCGCCGAGGATGCTTCCGCTCGCACGGGTCTCCGCACGTCCGTCACGGTTGAGTCCGACGCGGATCCCGACGTCTGGGCGACGGAGGCGCTCGTCCGGGTCGTGCGCGAGGCGATCGCGAACGCCGCGCGACACGGGTCGGCCACCGACGTGGCGATCGAGGTGACCGGAGCCGACGGGCTCCGCCTCGTCGTCCGCGACAACGGCCGCGGCTTCGACGTCGAGCGGGCGCTCGCGGAACGCACGGGCTTCGGCCTCGCGAGCATCCGAGAGCGGATCGAGGAGCTCGGCGGGACCTTTGAGGTCACGTCCGCGCCCGGCCGAGGGACGGTCGTCGGCGCGGTCGTGCCGTGAGACGGACCGTTCTGATCGCCGACGATCACGCGCCCATGCGTCGCGGCGTGCGGCTCGCCCTCCAGCGTGGCGGGTTCGACGTGGTCGCGGAGGCCGACGACGCGGCCGCCGCGGTCGAGAAGGCAACGGCCCTGCGACCGGACATCTGCCTGCTCGACGTCAGGATGCCGGGCAGCGGAATCGCGGCGGCGGCGGAGATCTCCAGCCGGGTGCCGACGACGACGATCGTCATGTTGACGATCGTCCGCGACGACGCCTTCCTGTTCGCGGCGCTGAAGGCGGGTGCGTCGGGATATCTGCTCAAGGACACCGACCCGAACCGGCTCGTGCGGACGCTCGAGGGCGTCCTCAACGGCGAGGCTGCGCTGCCGCGAACCCTCGTGGCCCGCGTGATCGACGAGTTCCGGGCAGGTGAGAGCC
This sequence comes from uncultured Actinomycetes bacterium, assembly GCA_963708685.1. Lineage (GTDB taxonomy): Bacteria > Actinomycetota > Thermoleophilia > Gaiellales > Gaiellaceae > DASVFB01. The sequence continues at coordinate 241,753 of CAVPTP010000001.1, read as the reverse complement.
GCGACAACCGTCGTCGCGCCCTCGAGATCGACGCGAAGACGAGGCTCACGAATCGCGAGTGGGAGGTGCTTCGCCTCCTGGGCGACCGGCGGACGACAGCCGAGATCGCCGAACTCCTCGGCGTGACGCCCGTCACCGTCCGCACACACGTCGCGACGATGCTGGCCAAGCTGCGCCTTCGCGACCGCGCGGCGGCCGTGCGTCGTCTCGAGGAACTGCCCGATTTCTGAACGAGCCGCGTTGAGGCGTCCCAACGGGGGCACTCCCCCGGTCGGCGCACGACCTCCCCGGCACCTGGCCGTTCGTCTAGGCGAGCCAGATTTGCCAACGTTCTTGACGAATTGCCGCACCGAGACCGTTCCGATGTCGTGACCGCGGTCCATTTAGAAACGCGCAGGGAAGGCTGTCGAATTCTGCGCAAAATGGTGCCCAGCGGAGGTCTCGGGTTCGCTCCACGTGCCGCTGCAAAGGCGTGCTGTCAGATCAATGGGCCGTCGGACCTATTGCGGGTCGTAAGCGCCGGCGCAATCATGGTCAGCGGGTTACTCACTGTGGTGTTCGTTACAGGGTTGCGGCGGAGCGACCCGACGATTAGGGGGATCAGGCAGTGGAAGAGATGTCCGGCACGGGCAACTGCGGCGGCTCGCGTGGAGACTTCGCGTGACGACTCTTCGGCTCGTCCTCGCGGAGCGGACGACGATGTTCAGCGAAGCCGTCCGGTCGGTGCTCGAGCGGTACGGCGAGTTCGAGGTCGTCCAGGCGCAGAGCCTCGACGAGCTGCTCGCCGTCGCGCAGGAGACGGCCGCGGCCGTCGCTCTCGTCGACCTCGACCTTCCGCCTAGAGGCGGAATCGAGGCGGTGGCTGCGCTGACGGAGCGCTCCTCCACCCGCGCGATCGTCTGGAGCTCCGATCCCGCGCCCGGAACCGTCGTCGAGGCGATTCGCGCGAACGCCTGCGGGTTCCTCCCGAGAAAGGTTGCGCCCGCGATCCTCGTCGAGGCGGTCAAGGCCGCGAGCCGCGGCGAGACAACCGCGCCGCCCGTGTCGTCGCCGGCGATCACGCGCGAGCTGCAGCGTGCGGCACGTCGACGCGACGCGCGCGGGAGGATCGCCGTGCTCACCGAACGTGAGCGCGAGGTCCTGGCTCTCGTCGCGCGGGGCTACGCGAACGGCCAGGTTGCGGCGTCTCTGTTCATCTCGCACGCCACGGTCAAGCGGCACGTGCACAGCATCCTCGCCAAGCTCGGGGTGCCGTCGCGACGAGACGCGGCGGCGCTCTACGACGACGCGTACGGAACGGTCCGGGCGATCGACGCGCGCGCGCGTGCGGCTCGCTCGAACACATCGCACGCCGGTGCGGGTGACGGCCCGAGCGGGCACCGTTCGACACCGGACGAGGTTGCGCTCCGGCGGCGGCAGAGGGGGTCGAGTTGCTGACCGGCGCCGAACGTCGAATCGTCGCGGGCAGCGCGAAGGGCAGTCTCGGACACGAGAAGGAGAGAAAGGTGAAGAGAGGTCTGTGGCAAGCAGTACTGGCGGATCCGCATCCAATGTGGCTGGATGCGGTCGGGGACCTCCTGCGCGACGGAGACATCGGCGTCGCCGCGAAGACGTCGCCTGGTCCAGACGCGCTCGCTGCGCTCGAGGAGATACGCCCCGACGTCCTGGTTACAGAGCTGGTCTCGCGCGGCGGCGAGCTCGACGCGCCCGCCTACATCCGCGACGCGCTCGCGCGCTCGCCGGAGACGAAGATCGTCGTCCTCGCCGCAGCCGCGGACAGGGCGACCGTGCACGAGGTCCTGCTCGCAGGCGCCGGCGCGTACGTCGTGAAGACGGCCCGCCAGGAAGACCTGCTCGCCGCGGTGCGACAGACGTTCGACGGCTCCGTGTTCATGGCGCCGGCAGCGTTCCTGGCGAGTCGAGCGACGCGCGCGGTTGAGCCGGTGGACGAGGCGGCCGAGCCGGTGGACGAGGCGAAGCTCGACCGGCTGACGCCGCGCGAGCAGGAGATCCTGCGACTGACGGCCGATGGCCTGACGAACGTCCAGCTCGCCCGGCTGCTGTGGGTCAGCGAGCAGACGATCAAGTTCCACCTCTCCAACATCTACAGGAAGCTCGGCGTCACGAATCGCACGGAAGCGAGCCGCTGGGCGCAGGTGCACGGTCTCCTCGCGGCCTGACGCGCCCCGGGCGGCAACCTAGCGCCGCCGCCCGGGTCCGCGGACGCAGCGGCAAGACGTCCGCGGTCCCCGGCGGCTCCACGCGCCGTCGACTGACGGCCGGCGGCTCACGCTCCCGCTCCGCCGACGACCGAGGCCACGGTCCGGGTGAGGATCTTGAGATCGAGGGCGAACGACATGTGCCGCACGTATTCGATGTCGAGCCGCAGCCGCTCGTCGAAGGTCATGCTGTTGCGCCCGTTCACTTGCCAGAGGCCGGTGATGCCCGGCTTCACCTCGAGCCGCTCGGTCTGCCACAGCTCGTAGGTGCTGGCGGCGAAGGACGTGGGACGCGGCCCGACGAGCGACATGTCTCCGCGGATGACGTTGAAGATCTGCGGCAGCTCGTCGAGGCTCGTCTTGCGAAGGAACTTGCCCACGCCCGTGATGCGCGGGTCGTCGATGATCTTGAAGTCGGGCGGCGGCAGGATGTTCAGATGCTGGAGCGATGCCTTGAGCTCCTCGGCGTTCTGCACCATCGTCCGGAGCTTGAACATCCGGAAGCGCATGCCGTGCAGCCCCGTTCTGAGCTGCGTGAACACGACGGGTCCCGGCGATTCGAGGCGTACTGCGAGCCAGCAGAGCGCTAGGACCGGGAGCACGAGTGGCAGCAACGCGAGCGAGGCCGTCAGGTCGAACGCCCGCTTGCTCAGGCGGTAGAGCGAGCCCCGCGTGCTCACGCGCCGCCCGCCGCCGCCTTGAGGCCGCCGGCGAGGTCGGCCGCGAGCGCGTTCGCATGCGACGCCGGCGGCTCGACGACGACACGAGGCCTCCGGCCGCGGGCGATCTCGAGTATCGCGCTCCCCGTCAGCGCGTCGGACGGAAAGACCGCGATATTTGCCGCCAGCGCGCGTCCGCACTCGCGGCGAAGCCTCGCGAGTGCGACGGCCGCGGCTCCGGCGTCGGACTCCGGAAGCAGGACGAACAGGCAACCCGCCGACGTCCAGACGCTGTCGGTTTCGCGCACGAACTGACGGATCGCCGCGGCGGTTTGGGGAGTTTCGTCCGCCGCGGCGATCCCGATGAGCGCGAGTGGCCGGCCGTAACGGCGGCTCCGCGCGAGCTCGGCGGCAAAGCCGGAGACGGGTTCCGGGGTTGCGGTGCGACTCCGCCCGCGGTGGATTCCGAACGGCCCGCGACCGCGCTTGCCCGCATTCGCGCCGTCGGCGACGGCAGCCTCGAAGACAGGGCCGGCCGCCCGCGGGAAGGCACCGGCGCCGTCGAGTTCCGCAGCCGACAGTTGATCGAGCACGACGACGATCGTAGGAACGCACGCGCCGCGACCGCTACGCACCCTTCGAGCAGTTCGCGGGGAGGCCGCGCACCTCTGCGGGTGGGTCGAGCGACGCGCAGCCCTACCCGAACGGCCAGGCCGCTCCGCGATGATCTCGCGCTTCAGGGGAGGCGCGCGAGGACCCGGCGCGCGAGCGCCTCGTTCTGGGTGCCGACGTCGTAGACGACGCCGTCGCCGTCCGCGTGGAGGTACAGCGTCGCGCCTCCCGGGTAGACGAGCTTCGTGGCGCGCCTTCCTGCCAGCGACACCGGCGTCGCCTCGAGACCCTGCGCGTTCGGACGCGAGGCGGCGACGATCGCACCGCGCAGGGCCGTTGCGGCGAGGCCGCGGACCTGGAAGGCGCCGACTTCGAGCGCGGGCGCGCGCGAGCGGGCGTTGGCGAAGCGGAGGTCCTGCGGCCGCTTGCCGTGCGCAACGAGAAACTTCGTCATGACACGGCCGAACGCGTTGCCACCGAACACCACCGCCCCGGTGGTGCTGCCCTTGAGCAGCCGCCTTCCGTCGACCGTGTCCGGGAGGAGTGCCTCGAGGTCGGGCGCCGCATGACCGGCGTTGGCGGGAGGCGCGGCAGTCGTCGTCGCCGTCTCGTTCGACCCGCAGCCGGCGAGGACCACCGCGAGGGCCAGCAGCGCGAAGGAGGGCCCGGCGAGCCGGGCCCTCCTCAGCGGAGCCTGCCGTAGCGCCGCTACTTCGTCTTCTCGAAGTCCGGGACGAACAGCGCCTGGACCTCGTCGTTCGGCGTCTCGAACGAGATCAGCGCCGAACCGCTCGCCGCCAGCCGGTCGTACTGTGCGGCGTCGATCCGGATCTGGACCTTCTCCTTGCCCTGCTGGTCGACCGTCGCCGTCGCGTCGGCGACCACGCGGCCGCTCATGTCCGGCGACCAGGGCGGGATCCCGCCGTCGGTGACGGCGCACGCGGTGAAGCCGTAGTCGGGCGGCGGGTCGGCCTCGAGCGCGCAACTCGTCAGGAACACGGGAATCGCGCCGTGATCGCCGCTCCAGAGGAACACGTGCATGGTCCCCGGGCCCGTCGCGTCGAACTCGAGCTCCGCCTTGCCGGGCGTGAGCTTGACCTTGCGGATCTCGATGCTGTCGTTCGGCGGCGCGGGGTTCCGCCCCGAGATCGGCACCCCGTTCGTCGCCGACTGATAGATCGTCTGCGGCGAGAGGACGCCGTCCAGGTTCGGGTGCGAGACGTTCGGCGGCGCTGTCGTCGTCGACCGGCCGGCCGGCGGCGTGTACCCGGGGAGCGTCGCGTGGCCCCAGCGGTACGGGTCGGACTGGACGCTGCCGAACGTCGACCAGGCGAGCCGGGTGCTCTGGTCGATGTGCCGCAGCGTCGTCGTGCCGGCGGCCGCCGTGTTGTCCTCGTCGTACGGCGTGATGTTGAGGCCGAGGTGGTCCGGGTCGACGGCCGCGGGGAGGTCGGCCAGCGGGATCTTGACCTCGAGGTTGTAGCCGCCGGCCGCGCCGTAGCCGTGGTCGACGGTCGTCGCGTTGCTGCCGACCCAGGTCGCGTTCGAGGCGACCTGCACGCCGGGTGCGTTCGGCGCGCCGTCGACCGTCGCGGCGAGCGGGCCCGTTGCATAGCCCTGATGGTTGTCGGCGTCGCGCTCCCAGCACGGGCCGTTCACGCCGTTGCCGTTGGAGTTCGACGGGTCGTTGGTGAACGGGAACACACCGAGCTTGAACGCAGCCGCGGTGTCCAGCAACTGCTGCGAGCCGTTCCCGCGCGGATCGATCAGGATCTCGACGGAGTCCGCGAGCCAGTGGGCGACGCACTCCTGCGGCGTCACCGCATAGCTCTGGAAGTCGTCGCGCACGTGGATGAAGAGGTAGAGGTCGTCGCCGAAGCGCGTCACCTTCGCCCACGTGCTGTTCGCGTCGCCGGGTGTCGAGCCGGGTGCGTCGCCGCAGTCGACTCCGGCCGGCGCGCAGTCGCGCGTCGCGCCGCCGGGCTCCCACTTGCGGCCGACGTCGAGCGCCTCGCCCGTGTACTCGCCGGCGCCCTCGACGGCGTCGACCGTCGGAGCGCCCGCCGCGGCTGGGATCGCCGTCTTCGGCACGATGCCGAGCGTCAGGTCCTCGAAGCCGCTGCTTCCGCCGAACGTCGTCGTGATGCGCACGGTGACGTTCGTCGTTTGCGAGTCCGGAGCCGCTGCGCTCACGGGCAGGGTCGCGTTCGTGAACGAGTTCGAGATCGTGAAGCTCACGGTCGTGTCGCCGCCGGGCGCGAGCGGGCCGTACGGCTTGCTCGTCGCGTCCGCCGTGACACCTGACGGGAGCGTCAGCGCGACCGTTCCCGACTGTGCGGTCTCCGACCAGTTGTGGACGTCGACCGGCAGCGTGAAGGTCTCGCCGACGCCGGTCGTCTGGATGGCGGCCGAACGGCCGAGCCGAAGCGCCTGCGGAGCGACGTTCTGCACCCAGCTGTCGAACTCCGCCCAGTTGCCCCAGCGGTGGAACCGTCCTTCGACGGCGGGCACGACCCGCACCGGATTGTCCGTGTAGCCGGTGATCGCGCCGCTCGTGAACAGGGCGGAGATCCGGTAGTTCGTGTTCACGGCCGCGGTCGCGCTGGGCGTGACGGTGAAGTTCACGGTCGCCTCCGAGTTCGGCGCGACCGGCCCGACCGGCTTCGCGGCGTCGACCGTCCAGCCGCTCGGCACCGTCAACGCGACGGTTCCGGCCGGGATCGCGTTCGCGCCGGCCTTGAGGTGGACGGTCGCCTGGAACGCCACGCCGGCGACGTTGAGGAAGCGCGAGAAGGTGATGTACTCGGACGACCCGAGCGGCAGCCCGCCCGGATCCTGCACGACGGCGCCGTAGAGGATCGCGTCGTCCTTGCCCGCGAGCGGGTTCACTGTCCCGTCCGGGTTCGCGTTCGGCTGGAACGGCACGTTCGCCCAGGTCTGACCGAAGCGCGAGCAGCCGGGCGCGATGGTTCCCATCTGCATCACCCGACTCTGCGTCGGATAGGCGGAGGCGCCCTCGGACGCGACCTGCGCCCAGATCTTCGGCGTTCCCGCCGGCTTGCCCTGGACATTGCCCGCCGGCCACAGGTACGGCGAGTCGTAGCCGGTCCACACGCCGGCGACGGTGTCGACGTTCGTGGCCGCCGGCAGGAAGCCCGTGGTGCAGTCGGCCGACGCGGTCGTGCCGCCGGTTCCTGCGGTGCTGCCGCCGGAGAAGACCTTCTTCACCTGCCAGGTTCCGAGCGCGTGCGGTCCCGTCAGCTGGTCCGGGAACATCGACGGGTTGGCCGCCGCGAGCATGCCCTCCCAGATGAATCGGCCGGCCTGCTGGTGGTTGCCGTGGCCCGCTCCCAGCGTCGGCGTGAAGCCGATGTAGATATCCGGCTGCGTCATGCGGATCACTCGCGTGACGCGGCGGAGCGTCTCGTCGTGGCCCCAGAAGAACTGGGTCAACGGCGCGCTCTGGTTGTAGAAGAAATCGACGCGGTCGAGGTTGAAGACGTCGACGGTGCCCGACCGGTAGTGCGCTGCGCGATCCTCGTTCTCCCGCCGCAGCCCGAGCGCGGGCCCGATCTCGGTGCCGACGGCGTTGCCGCCGCCCTCTCCGCGCGTGACCATGATGATCCCGCAGCGGATGCCGTAGCGCTGGTGCCAGACGCCGCACGGGCCGATGATGCTCGTGTCGTCGTCGGGATGGGCCCATTCGCCCATCACGTTGATCTTCACAGGGTTGTCGAGCGAGAACGCCGCCTGCCGCGCGGCGCTTCCCGGCACGGTCGCGATTGCGACGGCCGTCGCCGCCGCCAGAGCCAGCATGTATCGCCTCAGAGACCGCTTGATCGAGCGCAAGTCGCTTCCTCCTCCGGACGTGAGATCGGGTTGACCCAAGCAGGTGCGACCCCTCCGGCACCCGCGCCGCGAAGACGCTAGGAGGGTGGGCGTTGAAAGTCAAGGCGGTCGCCTCGTCTTCCCAATGGCCGCCGGCTGCGTTAGCGTCGCCTGAACCGTGGAGCCACGCGAGACGCAATGAAGATCGCGATCCTCGGCGGGGGCGGCTTCCGCGTGCCGATGGTGTACGGGGCGCTGCTCGCGCGCGCCGAGCGCCTCGGCGTCGAGCAGGTCTCGCTCCACGACGTCGACGAGTGGCGGCTCGCCCAGATCGAGGCCGTGCTGAAGGGGCTCGAGCGGGAGCGCGGCGCGCGGCTCGAATTTGCGACGACGACGCGGCTCGACGACGCGATCGACGGCGCCGACTTCGTCTTCTGCGCGATCCGCGTCGGCAGGCTCGAGGGCCGCGTCGTGGACGAGCGCGTCCCGCTCGACGAGGGCGTCGTCGGCCAGGAGACGACCGGCCCCGGCGGGCTCTGCTTCGCGCTGCGAACCGTCCCGGTGATGGTCGAGCTCGCGCGACGCGTCGCAGAGCGCGCGCCGCAGGCGTGGTTCGTCAACTTCACGAATCCGGCGGGCCTCGTCACCGAGGCGATCCGCGCGGAGCTCGGCGACCGGGCGATCGGCGTCTGCGACTCGCCGTCGGGCCTCTGCCGCCGCGTCGCGGCCGCGCTCGGCCGGCGGCCGGACGAGCTCTGGTTCGACTACTTCGGCCTGAACCACCTCGGCTGGCTGCGTGCGGTGCGCGACGGCACCCACGACCTGCTCCCCGAGCTGCTCGCGGACGACCAGCGCCTGTCGAGCTTCGAGGAGGGACGGCTCTTCGGCGGCGACTGGCTGCGCGCGCTCGGGATGATCCCGAACGAGTACCTCTTCTTCTACTACTTCGCCGCCGACACCGTGGACGCGCTGCGCTCGGGGCTCCGGTCGCGGGCCGAGTTCCTCCTCGAGCAGCAGGGAGCGTTCTACGGCGAGAACAGCCGCTCGCCCGACGCGGCGCTCGACGCCTGGAGAGTGACGCGACGCGAGCGCGAAGAGACGTACTTCGCCGAGGCGCACGCGGCCGCGGGCCTCACGGCCGAGGAGAGTTGGGAGGACGTCGGCGGCTACGAGGGCGAGGCGCTCGCGGTCGTCGAGGCGATCGCGCTGGACCGGCGGCGCGTGCAGATCCTGAACACGGCAAACCGGAGCAGCCTCCCGTTCCTCGACGCCGGGGCGGTGGTCGAGGTGCCGTGCGTGGTCGGGAGGGCCGGCGCGCAGCCGCTCGCGGTCGGCGACGTGCCCGGGCACGCCCGCGCGCTCGTCGAATCGGTCAAGGAGGTCGAGCGACTGACGATCCGCGCGGCGCTCTCGCGGTCGAGCGAGCTCGCGGTGAAGGCGCTCGCCCTGCACCCCCTCGTCCCGTCGGTCAACGTCGCGCGCCGGATCTTCGAGGCGTACGTCGCGCGGCAGCCCGAGCTCGCGGAGCTCTTCCACTGAACGTCGACGTCGTCTGCACGGGACCCGTGTTCCTCGACTTGACGTTCGAGGGGCTCGAAGGGCTGCCGGAGGCCGGCCGCGAGCGCTTCGCGAGCGACCTGCACGAGACGCCCGGAGGAGCGGCGATCACCGCAGTCGGCCTGGCGCGCCTCGGCCTGCGGGCCGCGGTCGCGGGGCCGCTCGGCGGCGACGTCGCCGGGGTGACGCTGCGCCGGCTGCTCGAGGACGAGGGCGTCGCGTGCGTCGGGCCCAACGCCGCGCGCACGCCGGTCACCGCTGTGATCCCCATCGGCGGCGAGCGCGCGTTCGTCACGTACGAGCCTCCGGCACGCCTCGACGCGAACGTCCCCGATCGGCTCCGGCCCCGCGCCGTCGTCGTCGGGATCGACGAGCTCGACCTCGTGCCGGCCGGCGCGCTCGCGTACGTCACCGTCGGCGACCGACAGTCCGAGCGTTACGCCGGCGCGCTGCCGGCGGCGCTCGGGCGCGCGCGGGCGCTGTTCGCGAACCGCGCCGAGGCCGCGCGGCTGGCCGGGACGAGCGATCCCGAAGCGGCGGCGCTCGCACTCGCCGAGCGCGTCCCGACCGCAGTCGTCACCTGCGGCGCCGAGGGCGCGGTCGCCGCCTCGGAGGGCGAGCTCGTGCACGCGCCGGCCCCGCTCGTCGCGGCACGGGACACCACCGGCGCGGGCGACCTGCTCGTCGCCGCCTACGTGTGGGGGGATCTGGAAGGGCTGCCGCTCGTCGAGCGGCTGCGGCGGGCGGTCGTGTATGCCGCCCTCTCCGTGCGGACGGCCACCGGGGCCGCGAGCGCGGCTACCCTCGACGAGCTCGAGCGCGCAGTCGCCGAGCTCGACCCGGCGATCCTGCAATCGGCATCGGCAAAGGAGAGTGCATGAACCGGATGAAAGTCACGAAGGTCGCGTTGGGTCTTGCGGCCGGAGTCACCTTGCTCGCGCTCGCGGCGGGCGCGAACGCGTCGAAGCGGGCGACGGTCACGCTGCTCGTCTGGGACCAGGAGGTCCGCGGCGGCCAGAACGCAGCGATCACCGCAGCTGAACGCCGCGTTCCAGAAGAAGTATCCGGACATCAAGATCAATCGCGTGGCGAAGTCGTTCACCGACCTGCAAGCGACGCTGAAGCTCGCCGCCTCGGGCCCGAACCCGCCGGACGTCATCGAGGCGAACAACGGCTACTCGGCGATGGGCCCGCTCGTGAAGGCGAACCTGCTCCTCGCGCTCAACAAGTACGCGGGCAAGTACGGCTGGCGCTCGCGCTACTCCGCCGGGATCCTGAGGATGAACCAGTTCAGCGCCGACGCGAAGAACTTCGGCACGGGCAACCTCTACGGCCTGCCGATGACCGGCGAGGTCGTCGGCGTCTACTACAACAAGTCGAAGCTGCGCAAGCTCGGTCTGCGGATGCCGACGACGTTCGCCGCGTTCGAGCAGGCGGTGAACAAGGCGAGGGCCGCGGGCGAGACGCCGATCCAGTTCGGCAACCTCGACAAGTGGCCCGGCATCCACGAGTACGAGGAGTTGATGCTCCAGTCGGTGAGCAGGTCGTACGCGCGGAGCTTCATCTTCGGCACCGGCGGCGGGAAGACGCACTTCGACTCGAAGGGTTCGGTCGCGGCCGCAGCGAAGCTGCAGTCCTGGGCGAAGGCCGGTGCCTTCACCGACGGCTACGAGGGCCTCGGCTACGACCCGTCGTGGCAGGCGTTCGGGAAGGGCACGGGCGTGTTCCTGATCAGCGGCAGCTGGCTGACGGCCGACCTGAAGAAGGCGCTCGGCAAGAACGTGGGCTTCTTCCTCCTGCCGCCGCCCAAGGGCAAGCCGCTGGCCACGCTCGGCGGCGAGGGGCTGCCCTGGGCGATCAGCTCGAAGTCCGATAACGCCGACGCGGCGGCGACGTACCTCAACTTCATCACGAGCAACGCCTCGATGCAGGTGGTCGCCAACAACGGCCAGCTCACCGCCTCGAAGGCGAAGGTGCGCGTTCCGTCCGGCCTCGACACCGAGGTCTACCGCGCGTGGACGAAGGCGAACGCGAAGGACGCGATCGTTCCCTACCTCGACTGGGCGACGCCGACGATGTACGACACGGTCACGGCGGCGATTCAGAAGCTGATGGCGGGCAAGGACAGCCCGTCGTCCTTCGCCAAGACGGTCCAGTCCGACTACGCGAAGTTCCACTAGAGCTGAGTCGGCTCGCCGAGCAGGGAACCGAGCCGGTCTCCGCGCCCCGAGGGCTGCGGAGGCCGGCACGGCTCCGCGGCGGTGACGTCGGAGCGGCGCGCGTCGAGCCCCCGGGCGCGCCGGGGCGCGTCGGCTACCTCTACCTCCTGCCGGCGCTCGCCGTTTACGCCGCCTTCGTGCTTGCGCCGCTCGGGCACACCATCTGGCTCTCCCTGCACCAGTGGGACGGGCTGACGCCGGCCACGTGGGTCGGCCTCGACAACTACCGCGAGATCCTCCACGACGGCGAGCTTCGCTCGGCGTTCGAGCACTCGTTCGTCCTGATCCTCTTCTACGCGGTGATCCCGGTCACGCTCGCGCTCGTGCTCGTCGGCGCGCTCTCTCGCGGGAGCGTCCGCGGCCAGGCGGGCTTCCGGACGTTGCTCTTCCTGCCGCAGGTCATCCCGATGGTCGTCGTCGCCGTGATCTGGCGGATGATCTACGCGCCTTCCGACGGACCGCTCAACCGCGCTCTGCGGGGGGCCGGGCTCGACTCGCTCGCCCGCCCGTGGCTCGGTGACTTCGGCCTTGCGCTGCCGGCGGTCGGCATCGTCGGGACTTGGGTGATGTGCGGGCTCGCGCTCGTGCTCTTCATGGCCGGCGTGCAGAAGATCCCGCAGAGCCTGTACGACGCCGCGCGCGTCGACGGGGCCGGAGCGCTGCGCGAGTTCTTCGCGGTGACGCTGCCGAACCTGCGCGGCGAGATCGCCGTCGCGCTCACGCTGACGACGATCGCCGCGCTCCGCAACTTCGACCTCGTCTACATCACGACGCAGGGCGGCCCCGGCAACAGCACGTCGGTGCCCGCGTTCCAGGTCTACAACCGCGCGTTCCAGCTCGGCGAGATCGGATCGGCAGCGGCGATCGGCTTCACGCTCGCGTGCGTCATCTTCGTGCTCGCCTTCGCGATCACGCGCATCGCGGATCGGGGGCAAGCGTGATCGCGCGGCGCGAGCAGGTCCTCAACTACGTGATCCTCGGGTTCTTCTCGCTCGTCGCGCTGTACCCCGTGCTCGGGATCCTCTCGACGGCTCTGAGCGCGCCCGGCGACACGGCCGGGTTCCACCTTCCGTCGGGGCTGCACTTCTCGAACTTCTCGGACGCGTGGACGCAGGGCCACTTCTCGTCGTACCTCCGCTCGAGCGCGATCGTCGCCGTGAGCGTCGTCGCGATCTCGACCGTGCTCTCGATCCTCTCGGGCTACGCCTTCGGTCTCATGCGCTTCCGCGGCGCGACGGTGCTCTTCTACGTGCTCCTGCTCGGGTTGATGGTCCCGGAGGAGGCGCTGATCGTGCCGCTGTACTTCGACCTCCGCGACCTCAACCTGACGGACACCTACTGGGCTTTGATCCTGCCGCAGGTCGCGCTCTCGGTCGCGTTCGGCACGTTCTGGATGCGCGCGTTCTTCGTCTCGACACCGCGCTCGCTGCTCGAGGCCGCGCGCATCGACGGCGCGTCGAGCTGGACGACCCTGTGGCGCGTGCTGGTTCCCTTCGGCCGGCCGGCGATCCTCACGATGATGGTGCTCGTCTTCATGTGGACGTGGAACGAGTTCCTTCTCGCGCTCGTGATGGTGTCGAACGAGAACCTCCGCACGGCACCGCTCGGGCTCGCGTTCTTCCAGGGGCAGCACACCTCCGACCTGACGCTGCTCGCCGCCGGAGCCGTGATCGTCGCGACACCGGTCGTGATCGTCTACGTGTTCCTCCAGCGGCACTTCATCCGCGGCATGCTCACCGGCGCCGTCAAGGGCTGATGGCGCCCGTCGCGTTCGAGCACGTCACGAAGCGGTTCGGCGAGACGACCGCGGTCGCCGACCTCTCGCTGGCGATCGAGGACGGCGAGTTCATGGTCCTGGTCGGGCCTTCTGGCTCGGGCAAGACGACGGCGCTGCGCCTGCTCGCCGGACTCGAGGCGCTGACCTCCGGAACGATCCGGATCGGCGAGCGTGTCGTCGACAACGTCGCGCCGCGGGAGCGTGACATCGCGATGGTGTTCCAGGACTACGCGTTGTATCCGCAGATGAGCGTGCGGCAGAACCTCGCTTTCGGGCTCAAGATCCGCAAGCTCAACCGCGCGGAGATCCGTCGCCGCGTGGACGAGACGGCCGGGCTGCTCGGAATCGAGGCGCTCCTCGAGCGAAAGCCGCGCGCGCTCTCCGGCGGACAGCGCCAGCGAGTTGCCCTCGGTCGCGCGCTCGTGCGCGAGCCGCAGGTGTTCCTGATGGACGAGCCGCTCTCGAATCTCGACGCGAAGCTGCGTGCGCAAACGCGGTCCGAGATCCGCCGCATCCAGCGCGAGGTCGGGACGACGACGGTTTACGTGACGCACGACCAGGTCGAGGCGATGACGATGGGGGACCGGCTCGCGACGATGCGCGACGGGGTACTCGAGCAGGTCGGCGACCCCGACTCGGTCTACGAGCAGCCGGCGAACACGTTCGTGGCGAGCTTCATCGGAAGCCCTGCGATGAGCCTCGCGCGCGTCGGCTTCGAGCAGCGAAACGGCGACGCGCGCCTGCTGCTCGGCGGGGAGCAGCTCGTGGTCGACGCGGCGGCCGACGTCCCGCCCGAGGTGATCGTGGGCGTGCGCCCGGAGCACACGCGGCTCTGGGAGTCGGAGCCCGGTCTCGTCGGGCCGATCGACGGGCGCGTCGAGTACGTGGAGTCGCTCGGCCGCGAGACGCTGATCGGCGTGGCCGCGCCGGGAGATGCGCGCTTCGTCGTCGAGGCGGAGGGCATCGTTCGCGCGGAGCCCGGCGAAGCCCTGCGGTTCGGGTTGCGCCGCGGCTGGGTCTACCTCTTCGACGTCGCGGACGAGCGCGCGCTGGGACGGCTCTGACGTCGCCCACGAGGGGCGGGTACGAGCCCGCTACGACCCGAACCAGCGCTCTCGCCGGGTCGCTGCGAATGCCGCCTTGTGCGCGGCGAGCTCCCGGGACGGCCCCACGAGGCGCGCCGTCGGTGTCGGCCCGCCGAAGAAGTCGACCTCGACCATGCCGACCATTCCCGCGCCGAACTCGAGGTAGCAGTTGCCGGCGCCGCCGTACGGTTGCCGGAGCGTGTTCCCGTGGAGGCGCGCGGCGATGTCGTCGGCCACTACGCGGGCCGCGGCTTCGGCGAACACGCCCGCCTTCGCGATCGGCAGAGCGGTCACGTCGCCGAGGGCGTAGACGTTCGGGAAGCGCGTCGTCAGGTTCGTCCGCTCCACCGGCACCCAGCCGTCAATTGCGAGCCCGCACCGCCCGAGAACATCGGGTGCCCGGTGCACGGGAATTCCGACGAAGAGGTCGTAGGAGACGCTCCCGCCACCGGCAAGCAGCGCCCTCTTGTTGTCGGTGTCGAGCTCGACGATGTGCTGGTTGGGGACGTACTCGATGTCGCGCTCGGTCAAGGCGTCGAGGAACGTCTGCGAGAGCTCTTTCGTGATCGGCACGGGGGCCGCCATCGGCCCGATCGTCCGGATCTCGATCGAGTCCCTGATGCCGCGCTCGACGAAGTGGTCGTGAAGCAGCAGCGCACCCTCGAACGGCGCCGGTGGGCACTTGAAAGGGTGCCCGAGGATCCCGAGCAGGATCTTCCCGGAACTGAAGTCCGAGAGAACGTCGCGCATCCGCTCGGCTCCGGCGACCGAGTAGTACTGGACGCCGCCGTCTTCGAGTCCGGGTGTGGCCGCGAAGTCGTAGTCGGCTCCCAGCGCGACGACCAGGACGTCGGCGTCGTACGAGCCGCGGTCCGTCGTCACGTGTCGCGTCTCGGGTTCGATCGAGGTGACACGTTCGCGCCGGAACTCGACTCCCTCTTTGGCGATGTCGCGGTAGTGCAGCAGCACCTCCTCTTTCGTCTTCCGTCCGAACGCGACGTCGAGCTTCGAGAAGCCGAAGCTGAATGCGTCGTTCTGGTCGATCAGCGTGGTGCGAACCTCGCCCGCGAGCGTCTCGGAGAGGCGCGTTGCCAGTTCGAGGCCCGCGAAACCCGCACCGAGGATCACCACGTGCTGCACGCATCACGACGTTAGCGCGCACCGGCGGCGCTCCGATCGCGGCGTCCCGCAAATGAATGCGGGCGGTTACCGACGCTCCGTGCGGAGCGCTGCGGATGCAGAGCGCGGGTGCGGTGGATGCCGGCTAGCGCGCGTGCAGCTCGTGCATGACGGCGTGGCCGCGGCCGCGCGCGATCAGCCAGCGGTTGACGGGCACGGTGAGGACGAAGGCGATGACGAGGCTGAGGCCGAGGCTCCACCAGAAGAGAGCGTCGGTGAGGCCGGCGGCGATCGCGCCGGGCACGATGAGGATGAAGGCGTTGTCGACGATCTCCATCGTCGTGATGGAGACGGTGTCGGAGGCGAACGCGACGCCGACGGCGCGGCGGAAGCCGACGCCTGCGCGGAGGACGGGACCGAACGTGAGCGCATAGCCGAAGAAGAACGCGAGGGCGACCGAGACCGCGATCGAGGCGGTGTTGCCCCAACCGAGTGCCGTCGCGAGAACCATCCCGAGAACTTCGCCGATCGCGCAGCCCGTGAGGCAGTGCAGCGTTGCCTGGACGGCGCTGCGGGTCAGCGCGACCGGCTCGTCACCGCCGCCGTCGTGCTCGTGCGCCATCGGCCTCTCCTTCCCCGTAGCGGAACGGCTGCTCCGGCCAAGTCTACTGATACCCTCACGGGGTATACGCAGAACAGGAGCGACGATCCAAACCTTCTCGTACAGCGTCCCGGACATCTCCTGCAGCCACTGCGTGCAGGCGATCGCGACCGAGGTACTGACGATCGCCGGAGTCGAGCGCGTCGACGTCGACATCGACGCCAAAACGGTCACCGTCAGCGGCGAGTCGCTCGAGGAGCGGGCAATCGTGGCCGCGATCGACGAGGCAGGCTACGAGGTTGCGGCCTGACGATGGCTGCGCGTCGCCGAGCCCCGCACGGCTGAGCGTGAGCACACGACGCTCGCGCTGGAAGGGATGACCTGCGCTTCCTGCGCAGCGCGCATCGAGCGCTCTCTGAACAAGCTCGACAGCGTCGAGGCGACCGTCAACTTCGCCACCGAGACGGCTGCCGTCGCCTACAACCCGCAGCGCGTCGCACCCGACGAGCTCGTCGGCGCGGTCGAGAGGATCGGCTACCACGCGCGAACCAGGCAGGACGAGCAAGCCGGACACGCGCACGAGCACGAGGCGCCGCCGGCACGCCTGGCAGTCGCGCTGATCCTCGCGGCTCCGCTCGTGCTGATGGCGATGATCCCGCCGCTGCAGTTCACGGGCTGGGAGTGGGTCTCGCTCGCGCTGGCGACGCCTGTCGTGTTCTGGTCGGGCGCGCAGTTCCATCGCGCCGCGCTGCTGAACGCTCGGCACGGAGCAGCGACGATGGACACGCTGGTGTCGGTCGGCACGCTCGCTGCCTGGACGTGGTCGACGGTCGTATTGCTCGGCGGACTCGACGCCGAGCTGTACTTCGAGGTGTCGGCTGTGATCACCGCGCTGATCCTGCTCGGGCGCTTCTTCGAGACGCGGGCGAAGCGGCGCTCGGGTGCTGCGATCCGCGCCTTGCTCGCGTTGGGCGCCAGGGAAGCGCGCGTGCTCCGCGACGGTGCGGAGGTGCTCGTCCCGGTCGAGCAGCTCGAGGTCGGGGACGCGTTCGTCGTCCGACCGGGCGAGAAAATCGCGACCGACGGGGTCGTCGTGGAGGGCGCTTCCGCGGTCGACCAGTCGATGCTGACCGGCGAGCCGGTGCCGGTCGAGGTAACGGTGGGCGCCGAGGTAGCGGGCGCGACCATCAACTCCTCGGGACGGCTCGTCGTCCGCGCGACGAAGGTCGGCGCCGACACGGCGCTCGCTCAGATCGCCCGGATGGTCGAGCAGGCGCAGGCCGGAAAAGCCTCCGTGCAGCGGCTCGCAGACCGCGTCTCGGCGATCTTCGTTCCCATCGTCATGGCGATCGCCCTCGCCACGCTCGCCGGCTGGCTGCTTTCCGGTGCGGGAGCGTCCGCGGCGTTCACCGCGGCTGTCGCCGTGTTGATCATCGCCTGCCCGTGCGCGATGGGCCTCGCGACGCCGACGGCCCTGATGGTCGGAACCGGCCGAGGCGCGCAACTGGGGATCCTGATCAAGGGGCCGGAGGTGCTCGAGCAGACGCGCCGGGTGACGACGATCGTGCTCGACAAGACGGGCACGCTCACGGAAGGGCGGATGCGGCTCGTCGCCGCGCTTCCGATCGACTCGACGCGCGAGGAGCTGCTGCGGCTCGCCGGCGCTGCCGAGTCCGCTTCCGAGCATCCGCTCGCGCAGGCGATCGCCGCGGCCGCGCCCGAGCCGGCCAGGGTGAGCGAGTTCCGCAACCACGCTGGGCTCGGCGTCGAAGCGGTCGTCGACGGCCACACCGTGCGCGTCGGCCGCCCTTCGTTCCACGAGGTCGGTCTGACGCCGGACGCGCGCAGGTGGTTCGAGGAAGCCGAGGCGCAGGGGCAGACGGTCGTGGCCGCGTCGTGGGACGGCCGGCTGCACGGCCTGCTCGCGCTCGCCGACACGCTCAAGCCCTCGTCACGGCAGGCAATCGACGAATTGCGCAGGCTCGGCCTGACGCCGGTTCTGCTCACCGGCGACAACGGGCGCGCGGCGAACGCGATCGCAGCGCAGGTGGGGATCGAGCAGGTTCGCGCCGAGGTGATGCCTTCCGACAAGGCAGCCGAGGTCGAGCGGCTCCAGCAGGACGGCGAAACGGTCGCGATGGTCGGCGACGGTGTGAACGACGCGCCCGCGCTCGCCCAGGCCGACCTCGGCCTTGCGATCGGAACGGGAACGGATGTCGCGATCGAAGCGAGCGACCTGACGCTCGTCTCCGGCGACCTGCGCGCGGCGGGCGACGCGATCCGCCTCGCACGGCAGACTCTGACGACGATCAAGGGCAACCTCTTCTGGGCCTTCGCCTACAACGTCGCCGCGATCCCGCTCGCTGTCGCCGGCCTGCTCAACCCGATCATTGCCGCCGCCGCGATGGCAGCCTCGAGCATCTTCGTCGTCACGAACAGCTTGCGGCTGCGTCGCTTCCGCAGCAGCAGGGAGGGAGTCGCATGAGCACCACGACAGACGAGCAGGCCGTTCACCACCACGGCTACCACGGCCAGAAGGACGCGTTGATCAAGCGCTTGCACCGGATCGAGGGCCAGGTGCGCGGAATCGAACGCATGGTCGCCGACGACCGTTACTGCATCGACATCCTCACCCAGATCGGCGCCGTCACCACCGCGCTCGAGAGCCTCGGCTTCAAGATCCTCGACGAGCACGTCAACCATTGCGTCGCCGGCGCGCTCGCCTCCGGCGACGAGACGGAAGCGAAGGCGAAGGCCGACGAGCTGCTCGAGGCGGTCCACCGGTTCACGAAGACGCGGTAGCGGCACTGCCTGCTCACGGCACTCGGGTCGCGGGCCGCGCAGCGGGATCCGAAAGTAGCGTGTCAGGGTGTTCCTCAACATCCTCGTGTGCGTCGATCGCTCGCCGTCGGCCCAGAAGGCGCTCGAGCAGGCTGTAGATCTCGCGCGCGCGCAGAACTCGAACTTGACGCTGATGAGCGTCGCCCCGTCCGTCTCGTCCTACGTGACCCTCGGCGGTGTCAGCCGCGAGCAGATGACTGCCGAGCTCGAGCAGTGGGCCGACCTCAACGTCGCCGAGGCCGCAGCGTCGTTGCCGGGTGACGTAGTTGCGCACACCCTTCGCCGCAGCGGCCACGTGGGCGCGGAGATCGTGAGGGAGCTCAAACGAGGCCATTACGACCTCGTCGTCCTCGGCTCGCGCGGTCGCGGCCCGGCGAGCGAAGGCCTGCTCGGCAGCGTCAACGGCTACGTCCACTTCCACTCACGCGTTCCGGTGTTGTCGGTTCCGCCGGACTAGGGGCAGCCTCGCTGCGTTCGCCCGAGATGCGCGGGGGCGATAGCCCTCGCGCATCTCGGCTCCGCGACGAGCCGCGGAGTTTTCAGGCGCCCGCGTCTTCGTGCGCTTACCGGGACGCCGGCGTCGAGACGCTGCCGGAGAGCGTCCCGTTGTATTCGCCGGTCGACAGGTTCGCGACGCCGCGCGTGTTTACGATGCCGGTGGCGCCTGCGAAGCGGCCGGTTCCACCTGTGATCGTGCCGGGATCGTCGTATACGACGTTCGCGCCTGCGGCGACGGCCTGGCCCGCGTAGGTGCCGTACAGCTTGTCGCCGTTCGCCGTCGTCAGCGTGAACGTGCCGTTCGTAACTGCGCCCGTAGCCGGGTCGAAGCACTCGCGGTAGTCACCGCTGTAACTCCCGAGGAACGTGGCATGACCCGTGCCGTTCACGTGGAGAGCGATCCCGCCTGTCTCGCACGGGCCGAGCAGCTGGAACGTTCCGTTCTCTGATCCGTGCAACGGCATCTGGTCACCTGCCGTTGCATACGTCGGCAGTGCGAGCGCCACGACAACGAACAGTCCGATCAGCGCCTGCCGTCCTGGACCGATCGCCACGAGTCTCTTTGCGTATGAGCGGAGGATCGTGTTGGGGTTCTGCTTCGGCACGTCGTGCTCCTTTCGTTTCTCCGTCAGCCGTCGGCGAGTTGGATGCCGAGGTCGCCTGTACATCCGATGTCGCAGACAATGCGTCTGGACAAGGCGCTCCGCGAGGTGGCGCCCCGGCTAAGCGCGGGGAGGCGTTCCGCCGCCTGCGCGGCGGTTTCCCGTCACGACGCACGCGCGATCTCGCCCCATCCCTTTCAGGGCGTCGGATCCGACGGTGCCAGCGGGAGGAGGACGAAGAACGTCGATCCCTTGCCGACCTCCGATTCGACCCAGATGCTCCCGCCCATGCGTCGGATGAGCTCCCGGCAGATGTAGAGGCCGAGGCCGCTGCCGCTCACGCCGCGGGTCATGTGCGGGTCGACGCGATAGAACTTCTCGAAGATGCGGTCGAGCTCGGGTTCGGCGATGCCGAGGCCCTCGTCGCGCACGGTTACGCAGAGGTCCTGCTGGCGCCGCTCGAGGCCAAGCTGGATCTTGCCGCCTTCCGGCGAGTATTTGACCGCGTTCCCGACGAGATTGGCGAGTACTTGCGCCAGCTTGTCGGCGTCGGCTGCGGCGGCCGGAAGCGCGGGCGGTGCGACCACCTCGAGCGTGACGCCCTTCGGGGCGTGTGTCCGTGCGGCGGCGATTGCGCGGCGTGCGAGCTCGGCGACGTCTACGCGCTCGGTGGTGAAACTCAGCCGTTGATCGTCCACCTGGCTTGCAAGGAGGATGTCGTTCACGATCGCGACCAGGCGGTCGGACTGCTGGGAGACGATCGCGAGCAGATCGCGGCGTGATTCCTCCGACAGCAGGACGTCGCGACGTTCGAGCGTCTTCGCGGCGCCGCTGACGGCGGCAATCGGAGTGCGCAGCTCGTGCGAGACGGTCGCGATGAAGTCGGTCTTCAGCTGCTCGAGATGTCGCTCCTCCGTGAGGTCGCGGAATGCGTAGACGGTGCCGTCGTCGAAGCCGACGCCGGCAATCGAGAGCCAGAGCTCCCGGCCGTCGATCTCGACCGGGACCGTCGTCGCCCGGCCGCCCGATTCGGCGGGCGCGCTCGCCACGACGATCAACTTGGCGAAGGCCTCCCAGCCCGGAATCGCGTCCTTCGCCGAGCGCCCGAGCACCTCCTCGGCGGGGAGTCGGGTAATCGTTTCGGCGGCTCGGTTCCAGAGCTGGATGATCCCTGTCGAGTCGACGAGGAAGACACCGTCCGCGACGGAGCCCAGGACGCGGGCGGCCCGCCCGCGCTCGTCCGCCTCGCGATAGAGCCGGTCGCGCTCGTCAGCCAGGCGAATCCGCTCGAGCGCTTGCCGGGTGCTCTCCGCGAGGGCTTCGAGGAGAGCGACCTCCGCCTCGTCGAAACGCTCGTCGTACAGCCGTGCGACACCGACCCCGCCCATCCCGGAGCCGAACGGCACGACGACGAGGTTGCGAATCCCCAGGCCCAGCAAGCCGTCCCCGCGATGGAGCTCGGGGTCGGCGGCTGCCAGCAAACCACTGCAGAGCTCGTCATCGAGAAGAGCGAGACGCTCTCTCGGCTGGAGGCCGTAGGCGCCGACGAGGTCGCGCGCTCCGTCCTCGCTCGCCGTGACGATGAATGCGATCTCTGCCTCGAACGCCTCGCACAACTCCGCCGTGATCACGTCGCCGAGCTCCCGCTCGGACTCGGCGCGGTTGACGATCGAGACGATCCTGGCTCGAAGCGAGGCCTCGACGAAGCGCCGAAGCAACTCGTCTCGGCGCTCAATCTGCGGAGCTGAAGGCAACGACGACGAGGCCATAGTTGCGAGCTCCCCTGGCGCCGCGCGTCCTCCCGATCTCCCCGCGGGTGAAGACCCCCGCGATGCACGGCGGACGCGGTCCGAACGTCGAGATCAACGACTCGATCTCCGGCACGGCGAGCCGGTTCCCGAACTGCGCAGTTCGTGCAGCGCAGTCGAAGATCAATGCGGCCTCAGCGGGGTTCGGCAGCTGCCGGCATGCATCGGCGACGGCAACCTGCGCGCTCTTCACGATGGCTTCGGGTGTCTGGTCGCAGATGTCCACCGCCGCGTTCCGCTCGATGCGGGTGGCGCAGACGAGCCCGCCGTCGGGTGCGCGCGTGCGCACGTAATGCGGCTCGACGTCGCCGCGCAGTTTCGGCTCGGCGAGCGGATGGTTCATGGCCAGCGCATCGAAGTCGGCCTCGCTCAGTTGCACGTCGGCGAGTCCGAGCTTCTCCAGGTAAACCGTCTCGGCCCTGCGGCCGTCGAGCTCGAGCACGGTCGGGCCGTCGGACTTCGTCACGATCGAGGGTCTGCCGCGCGGGACACACCCGTGAGCCATCCCGACACCGACGGGAGCGCTTGCCACGATGGCGACCGCGACGACGCTGCCGGAGAGCGCCCGGCCGCCCGCGATCTGGGCTCTCACCGCTCCGCCCGCGGCTCCTCCGGCGAGCGGGACGGGGCCGCCGGCGATCTCGTATGCGCCGGCGACGATCTCACCCTGGTCGCCGGCATCGGAATCGACGAACAGCAACAGCAGGGAATGGCCGCTCTTGGGATCGACGAACCCGAGGGCTTCCTCGGCTGCTTGCCGTCCTCGCGCGCGCGGTTCGAGCGCGGTGCCGACGCCGACCCCGACCGCGAGCGACGGGCTGAACGCGATCGCGGAGCAACCGGTGGCGATCGCACCCTCGGCGGTGATCGCACCTGTTCCGGTCATTCCGACCACGTGCGCGTCGCCGGCCGCTGCCTGCGCCTGCTCCGCCGCGTCCGCGGGGTCGAGGACCCCGGTGGGAAAGATCAGTACGAGGCCGGGGTCGCTGCCGAGCGCCTCCACGGCCTGCGCGACGGCTCCGAAGGAATCGCGTTCGTCGTCGGTGTGGCCGGCGCCCGCAAGAGCCAGCCTCGTATTGAGAGCGTCGTGTGTCGCTGTCGAATGCATTCGCTGAACGCTGGACCTATCGCCGATCGGCGACTGAGCGAAACTCGAAGGCACGCGGAAGCGTTTACGGTCATGTGAACCTGAAGGTCGGGATCTCGGCGGTCGTGGCCCTCGTCGCGTGCGCGTGGCCGACCGCTGCAAGTGCGGATGATCCACCGTTCGTCGGCTGGTCAGCGTTGCTACCGGCGCTCTCGATCCCGTACGACGTGACGAGTCCCGACGACTGCATTGCGGGCCGTGCGCAATGCGTCGACAAGACGATCCGGGAGATGACGAAGCGATTCGACCCGCTCGCGTCTTCGTGCGACCACAATGCGATCTTCGCACTCGTCTACCTACGCGTCACCGAGGAATACCGCCGAACGATCGACGCACCGTTCTTCGACGACACGTCGTTCGTCAACTACGAGGACGGCATCTTCGCCCACGACTACTTCGACGCGTACGACGCGTGGGCGAGCGGGCAGAGAGCAGACGTTCCCCGCGCGTGGCGGATCGCGTTCGACGCTGCGCGCGACCGCCGCGTCTCGGCGATCGGCGACCTGCTGCTCGGCATCAACGCGCACGTCCAGCGCGACCTCCCTTTCGTGCTCTACAGCATCGGGCTCGTCGCTCCCGACGGCTCGAGCCGCAAACCGGATCACGACCGCGTCGACGAGATCCTGAACCGGGTCACCGACGACGTCGTCGCCGAGATTGCGCGCCGCTTCGACCCCACGATCGACGACACGAACCTGCCTGGGCCGGTCGACGACTTCACGATCTTCCAGCTTCTGGTCGCCTGGCGCGAGGCCGCGTGGCGGAACGCCGAGGCGCTCGCCGCTGCGCCGACGGCTGCGGCACGCGACCTCGTCGCATGGCAGATCGAGAGCAATGCGGCGACGACGGCCGCGGAGATCACGCTCGCCACCCAGTATCCACCGCTCTCGTCAGCCGGCGCGAAACGCGACTCCTACTGCGCGGCGCATCACGACGACCCGTAGCTCGCTCGTACGGGCACGGCGGCCCGCGGCCGCTTCTACGCGGTTTGCCTTGCGGCCGCAGCGGAGAGCGGAGTTAGAGCATCCAAATCGGAGAAAGGGGCGACGATGGGGACGAAGATCGCGGAAGTGATGACACAACGTCCGCGGGCTGTAACAGCCCAGACGACGGTGCGTGAGGCGGCGCGGCTGATGGACGAGGAGGACGTGGGGTCGCTCCCGGTCGTCGACGACCAGGCGCATCTGATCGGAATCGTCACCGACCGTGACGTCGCTGTGCGTGTTGTCGGTCGCGGGCTCGACTCGGACACAACCGTGGTCGGCGACGTGGCCTCGCGGGACGTCATTGCACTGACCCCGGACCATGACCTTGACGACGCGCTGAGGCTGATGGCGCGGGAGCAAGTGCGACGGGTGCCGATCGTCGTTCGCGAGAATGAGTTGGTCGGCATGCTCGCGCAAGCCGATGTGGCAAATGCCGAAAAGGCGAAGACGACCGGCGAGGTGGTCGAGGCGATCTCACGTACACCGGGCGGCCCGCGGATCGCTCGCCCAGACGACGGCGGCAACGCCGAGGCGAGGCGACCCGAATCGCTCGTGGACGACGAGGAAAGAGCGAGCCGCTTCCGCTCTTGAGCAGTTCTTTGCGCGCACGGCCAACGCGAGTTCGATTGCGTTGGCCGTGCGTCGGCGCGTTTGCGTTGGCACGGTTGACGAACGAACGCGTTCCCGCTGCGCGCCACCCGTTCTCTGACCCGTAGATCAGCGGGTCGTCGAGTCTGCCGACGCGGACGGCCGAGAAACCGCAATCGCCATGCGGTTCGACGTGAGAGACGGGGGAGCGTTCGAACACTCGTGGGAATAGATGCGGCCCTCCGGTGTCTCTCCATTCACCACATGAACTCAACCGGAGGGGGGACCATGTCGACATCGACAACAGGGGTCGTCAACACCACGGTACGGAGGGCGCGCCGTCTGCTCGTGGGTATCGCGCTCGCGGTCGGGCTGTTTGCCGCGACGGCCGTGCCCGCGAGCGCGGCGGTAACGGCGACGTTCGCGAGCGGGACGCTGAGCGTCTTCGGCGACGCGGCCGCCAACACGATCACCATCAGCCGCGACGCGGCGGGAAGGATCCTGGTCAACGGCGGCGCGGTGACCGTCCGCGGAGGCACGGCGACCGTGGCGAACACGTCGCTGATCCAGGTCTTCGGCCTGACGGGCAACGACACGCTCACTCTCGACGAGGCCAACGGCGCGCTGCCGAAGGCGAACCTGTTCGGCGGCCTCGACAACGACGTGCTGACCGGCGGCTCGGGCGGCGACCAGCTGTTCGGCCAGGCCGGCAACGACACGTTGCTCGGCAAGGGAGGCAACGACCTCCTGTTCGGGGGCGCCGCCGACGACACGCTCACCGGCGGCGACGCCGACGACCAGGTCTTCGGCCAGGCCGGGGACGACCGGATGATCTGGAACCCCGGTGACGACACAGACCTCAACGAAGGTGGAGACGGCACCGACTCCGTCGAGGTCAACGGCGGGAACGGCAGCGAGCAGTTCACGACCACGGCCAACGGCACGCGCGTCCGCTTCGACCGCGTGACCCCGGCGCCGTTCTCGCTCGACATCGGCACGTCGGAGAAGCTGGTCCTCAACGCCAACGGCGGCGACGACACGTTCTCCGCGACGGGGAATCTGGCCACGCTCATCGCGATCACGGTGGACGGCGGGACGGGCAACGACAGGCTCGTCGGCAGCAACGGGGCCGACAGGCTGCTCGGCGGAGACGGCAACGACTTCGTCGACGGCAACCAGGGCAGCGACAGCGCATTCCTCGGCGCCGGCGACGACGTCTTCCAGTGGGATCCGGGCGACGGCAGCGACGTCGTCGAGGGGCAGGACGGCGCGGACACGATGAAGTTCAACGGTGCGAATATCAACGAGCGCTTCGAGGTGTCGGCCAACGGCTCGCGAGTCCGGTTCACACGCGACGTCGCGACGATCACCATGGATCTGAACGGCATCGAGGGCATCGACGTCCCGGCGCTCGGCGGCGCCGACACGCTCACCGTCGACGACGTCAGCGGGACGAACCTCACCGAGGTGAACACCGACCTCGCCGCGAACGGCGGCGCCGGAGACGGTGCATCCGACAACGTGATCGTCAACGGCTCGAGCGGCGACGACGTGATTCAGGTTGCCGGCGACGCGTCCGGCACCGCTCTGTTCGGGCTTGCCGCAGTGGTGAACGTCACCGGCGCGGAGGCGGCCAACGATCGGCTGACCGTGCAGGCCGGGGCCGGCGACGACGTTGTCGAAGCGTCGGCGCTCACGGCCGCCGCGATTCGCCTCACCGAGGACGGCGGCGACGGCGACGACGTCCTGATCGGCGGTGCCGGTGCCGACATGCTCCTCGGCGGCGCGGGCGACGACGTGCTCCTCGGCGGGCCGGGCATCGACACGCTCGACGGAGGCGCAGGCAACAACATCGTGATCCAGGACTGAGTCACGCGAGTCGAAGGAGTCGAGCGGATCGGGGGCCCGAGCGGCCCTCGATCCGCTTCGCGTTCTCGACGTAGCGCGTCGTCTCGACGATCTCGTCGTCGGACGTAACCGCCCGAAACGGTTTTCGAGACAAGACGAGGTTAGTGGTGGAAGTGGCCTTCTTGTTGCAGGCTGTTCCCTGGGCGAATCGAGTGGTGCGCGATCGAGTGTGCGACTGTCGCGCTGGCTTTGGGAGCGTAGAAGAGGCGTAGAAGCAGCGTCGTGGGCTCAGGCGAGTGCGTCGACACAGTCGTCGTGGGCGGCGTGGGGGAAGGCGCAGATTTCGTCGAGGAACTCATTGGTGTTGCGGCCGCGAGCGATCTTGAGTCCATTTTCGACGCCTGCGGCGGCGGGGCTCGCGCGCACATGTTTGGCGCCGGTCGGTCCGACGCGGTGGACGGTGTAGACCCGCAGCGCTGACTCGATCCGCGCGAGCCCCTCGCTCCGCTCGAGCAGCGGTGCGGTGGCCGCGGCCACTTTCATATGCCTTGAGCGTACTCCCCAACGCCCGGAAAGTCACCGCTGTCGCACCGTCCGATCGCTGAACTCGTGACCCTACGACGGTCGCTCATCAAGTGAGCGCTGGAAAGGCGTTTCAGACCAAGTGGACGCCGTGCGCTGACGCGACCGCGGGGGCACCAGGACGAGGCGGCGGGGCCGAACTGCCCGACGGCGAGCAACGATTGGGCGATCAGCGTCGCGCGCGCTCGCCGCTCTAAGGCACCACCAACGGGACGCCTACCGGCGGGGAAACGAGCGGAAAAGACAGGGGGGTCGCCACGGTGCGAACGCGCGTCCGCCGTCTCCACAGTCGCCAAGACAACCAAATTCCTGACCCGCCCGCCGCTCACTCGGGCCGCTTGGAGGAGCATCTGATGAGCACAACCGTCCCGCACGCGCCTCGATCTCTGGATCAGGCCCCACAAGGCGAATAAGGAGGAATCAAAATGTCGTATAGGACTTCGAAGTCAAAGTTGTTCGGAACGATCGGAGCTTTGGCCGTAGCAGGCATGGTGTTGGCGGGAGTCGCCACTATTGCGGCTTTCACTGCCTCGTCGTCGCAGGCGGCCAAGCCCGGCGGTATAACACCGCCACCCCTGCCCGACGGCATGGCGCCGGTGCCAGCGGGGAACACGCTGTTCCTGGGAACTCACGGTGTCGGCACCCAGAACTACGTCTGCCGGCCCTCAGGCGCTGGCGTCGCCTACGTGCTCTTCACGCCGCAGGCCACCCTGTTCAGCGAGGACGGTGGGCAAGTCATCACCCACTACTTCAGTCCCAACCTCGATACCAACCCGGCTGACCCTAATACTGATCCAAAGGTGGTGGCCAATGGCGCGATCCGCGTCACGTGGCAGCACCGGGACTCGAGCATCATCTGGGCCAAGCTGCACCAATCTGGCCGGGACGGCAGTGGATCGGTCACCGTCGACGAGAGGGCGGTTGCCTGGCTCCTGCTCGACGAGGTTGGAGTCCAGAAGGGACCGACCGGTGGCGACACGCTGACGAAGACCACCTTCGTCCAGCGGCTGAACACCGCTGGAGGGCTCGCACCGAAGACGGGCTGTAGCTCGCTAACAGACGTCGGGAATCAGGCGTTTGTGCCTTACACGGCCGACTACTTCTTCTACCAGAAGGCCAGCTAAGTCGCCTTCCTCGCGTCGATCCAGCATCGGTGGAGGCGCTGCGGAACCGCTATCGCGCGCCGCGCTCGAAAGGATCGCTGGACGGCCTCCGGTCGGTCAGCCCGAGAGGTTGGCCGCCGGAGGCTGCCGGGGGCTGTAGGTCTGCCTGCAGCCTCGGGCTCGGGCGTCGATCTACAGACGCACTTATCGCTGGTGGTCTTGAGTCGGACGAGGCGTCCGCAGCTAACGATGACCGATCGGGTCTTCCTGGCTGGGGCGAGTCCGCTGTTGCCGCGGTCGCGCTGGAAGTCGTTTCTGGTCACGCCAACCACGCTGTTGCGCTGACACCGCCGGCTGGTCGCGTCGCCGTTGGACGTACGTCGGTCGAAGCGGCCGGCCGCCGATCGGCGGCGAGATCCGCGAGCTGGTGCTGCGCTTCGCGCGCGAGAATCCGCGTTGGGGCTACCAGCGGATCGTCGGGGAGCTCAAGGGCCTCGGCCTCGCGGTGTCCGCCACGACCGTGAAGAAGATCCTGTGGTCCCTGGGTCACCCAGCAGGCACGTCATCTCACCTGGACGCTCCAGGGGGGACGCGTCCGGCTTGTTGATCGCACAGGCTCGGGCGTGGCGCAACACGTTCCCCTTCGGAGCGGGACTTCCGCTTCTTCCTCGGCTGGGCCCGTGCGCCTGGGTTCGCTTCCATGCTCGCCTCGTTAGTTCTGATCGGGGCATCGATGCAAGTCCGTGGCGGCGTGCCGCGCGATCGTTGCGCGATCGTCTGCTGGCTCAACTTTCGGCTCAGCCAGGCCGTTCAGGCCGCTCTCCGCGGTACAGCGATTCAGTCTGCCCAGGCCGGAACCCCGCATCAGATGCGGGATTCGGCTCAGTGAGCGGAGGGGGAGGGATTTGAACCCTCGTCGGACGTAACCGCCCGAAACGGTTTTCGAGACCGCCGCATTCGACCGCTCTGCCACCCCTCCGATGCCGGCCCCGAAGGGGCCAGAGGCGGAGAAGGAGGGATTCGAACCCTCGAAGGAGGTATGAACCCCCTTAACGCCTTAGCAGGGCGCTGCCTTCAGCCACTCGGCCACTTCTCCCGGTTTTGCGGCTACAGGGTATCCGATGCCTGCGCACGGAATCCCCCACCCGGAGGATGACCGGCGCCCGGGCCCGCGCCAAGATCGTGAGTGCCGGCCCCTAACCCCTCCCGGCAACCCAAATCCCCCAGGGCTCGCGCTACGGACCCCCTTCCGGCGCGAGCCCTGCCCCTTTTCCGGGCCGATTCAGTCGTGGACGCGGGCGAGCAGCTCGCCGCGGCGCAGGAGCTTCACGGCGGCGCCGGCGAGCCGGACGTCATAGCCGGCCTCGCGCGGGAACAGCACCTTGTCGCCCGGCTCGATGCCGCCCACCTCGGCGCCGACCGCGGTCACGACACCGGTGACGCAGTCGGTCTCGTGGCTCGCCGGGATGATCAGGCCGAGGTTCGTCTCGGACTCTTCGTCGGACGGCTGCACGACGAGGTAGTCGTCGAGCGGCTCCAACGAGAGGTCGATCCGCTGCGGGCCTTCGAGCATGCCCACAGGTTAAAGGCGTCCGGCCTCGATGATGCGCTGGAGAAACTGCCGGGTTCGCGCCTCCTGCGGTCGGCTGAGCAGCTCGGCCGGCGGCCCCTGCTCGAGAACGACCCCCTCGTCGAGAAAGCAGATCCGATCGGCGATGTCGCGCGCGAACGACATCTCGTGCGTGGCGATCAGCATCGTCATCCCCTCGGCCGCGAGCTCGCGGATCACCTCGAGCACCTCCGCGACGAGCTCGGGATCGAGCGCGCTCGTTACCTCGTCGAGCAGCATCAGGTCGGGCTGCATCGCGAGCGCGCGCACGATCGCCACGCGCTGCTGCTGGCCTCCCGAGAGCCGATCCGGGAAGTCCTGCGCCCGGTCGCCGAGACCGAAGCGCTCGAGCAGCTCGAGCGCGCGCGCGTCGGCTTCGGCTCGCGAGACCTTCAGCACCTTCCGCGGCGCGAGCGTCACATTGCGCAGCACCGACATGTGCGGGAAGAGATTGAAGGCCTGGTAGACGATTCCGATCCGGCGCCTGATCCGGTTCACGTCCACGCCGCGTGCGCTGATCTCCTCGCCCTCGACGACGATGCGGCCCGCGTCGATCGGCTCGATCAGGTTCACGCACCGAAGGAGGGTCGACTTCCCCGAGCCGGATGCGCCGATCAGGCACACGACCTCGTGCTCGGCGACCGCGAGATCGATGCCGCGGAGAACCTCGTTCCGCCCGAACGACTTGCGCACGTTCTCGAGGACGAGGGCGTCGCTCACGCCGTCACGCCGGACGCCTGCCGCCGGCGCCGGTCGCGCAGGATCAGCCAGTCGGTGAAGCGCGCGAGCGGGATGGTGATCGCGACGAACAGCGTCGCCGCGGCGAGGTACGGCGTGTAGTTGAACGTCGCAGCCGTGTCGATCTGCGACTGGTTGAACGCCTCGATCGCGCCGAGGAAGCCGACGAGAGCCGTGTCCTTCTGCAGGCCGATGAAGTCGTTGAGGAGCGGCGGGATGACGCGCCGCACGGCCTGGGGGAGGATCACGTGGCGCAGACCCTGGAAGCGCGTCAGCCCGAGCGAGCGTGCCGCCGCTTCCTGGCTCGGGTGCACGGAGTCGATGCCAGCCCGGTAGACCTCCGACACGTACGCGGTGTAGACGAGCACGAGCGCGACGATTCCCCAGAACGTCGTCGAGGTCGGTATGCCGGTGAGCTGCAGCGCCGGAGCTCCGAAGCCGAGCAGCGCGATCACGAGAATCGTCGGCACGCCTCGAAAGAAATCCGCATACGTGATCGCGATCAGGCGGAGCGGAAAGAACACTGGACCGGGGAGGCTGCGGAGCACCGCGATCACGAGCGCGAACACGAGGATGAAGACCTCCGCGATACAGAAGATCTTCACGTTGAGCTTGAAGGCGCGCGCGATCTCGGGGAACGACGCCTTGTACTCGTCCCAGTCGAAGAACGTCCGCCGCACCTCGGGCCAGCCCGGCGCGTGCGTGATCGCGAGCGCGATCAGTCCGAAGACGACGACGGTGCTGAGCAGCGCGAGCGCGACGCCGCCGCGTCCGTCGCCGAGGTCGAGGATCCGCGAGCCGCGGCTGGAAGCCGGCTCTAGCGGAGGACCGGCGCGCCGGTCGCCTTCGCCAGCCACGTCTGCTGAATGCGCTTCAGCGTTCCGTTCTTCCGCAGCGTCGACAGCGCGCCGTTGACGCAACCCGCAAGGTGATTGCCCTTCTGGAAGACCATCCCGAAGTGCTCGCCGCCCTTCGGCGACGGGAACTGCCCGAGGATCTTCGAAGTCGGAATCTGCACGGCCGTGACGTAGAACGCGGTCGGCAGGTCGACGACCAGGCCGTCGATCTGCTTCGCCTTCAGCGCGAACACCGCGGCGTCGTTCTTCTGGTAGACGGCCGGCTGCTTCGACGGCTTGATCTTCGAGACGATGTACCCGTAGCTCGTCGTGCCGAGCTGCGCGCCGAGCTTGTAGTTGCGGAGACCGGCGATCGAGTGCACCTTTGCGATCGGCGTCCCTTTGTTGACGACGATCGCCTGGTTCACGTTGAAGTACGACGAGCTGAAGGTCACGACCTTCGCCCGCGCTGGCGTGTACGAGATCTGGTTGATGTCGAAGTCGAACGGCTTCTTGCCGGGTGCGTACGCCTTGGCGAACGGCACGTAGACCCACTTGACGGCGGAACGCTGGAACCCGAGCTGCTGGGCCACCGCGTAGACCACCGCCGACTCGAAGCCCTTGCCGTTCGACGGGTCGTTGAGCTTCCACTGCGAGCCCTTCGGCGCGCCGCCGGCGTACCAGGGCGTGTACGCGGGGTTGTCCGTCCCGACGGTGAGCGTGCCCTCGTTGATGACGAGGTCGGCGCACCCGGTGGGGAGTGCCGGCGCGGTCCCGTGACCGAACGCGAGCGTCGCCGAGAGCGCTGCGGCGAGCGCGACGATGACGACTGCGACGATCCGGCCCATTGGAGGCGACAAACTAGCACGGTGCAGATCGGCCGCCACGACGTCCGAATCTCGAATCCGGACAAGCTCTTCTTCCCCGAGCGCGGCCTCACCAAGGGCGAGCTCGTTGCGTACTACGTCGACCTTGCGGCGTGCGTCCTCCCGCACCTGCGGCGCCGGCCGTTCCACATGAAGCGCTTCCCGAACGGGGTCCAGGGCGAGTTCTTCCACCAGAAGCGCGTGCCGCCGCATCCGGACTTCGTCGACGAGCAGTTCGTCCGGTTTCCGAGCGGGCACACCACGGTCTTCGCGGTGGTCGACAACGCGGCTGCGCTTGCGTGGGTGATCAACCTCGGCTGCATCGAGCTGCACACGTGGCACTCGCGCGTCGACGACATCGAGAAGCCGGACTACCTGCTGATCGACCTCGACCCGACGTTCGACGGGCAGTGGCCGTTCGTGCGCGAGATCGCGCTGGTCGTGAAGGACGTGATGGACGAGCTCGGCCTCGCGTCGTATCCGAAGACGTCCGGCGCGACGGGACTGCACATCGTGGCGCCGATCAAGGCTGACCTTCCGTTTCCGGAGGTGCGGCGCTTTGCCAAGGCGCTCGCGGAGGAGGTCGAGCGGCGGGTCGGCGACCAGGATGTGGCAACGACGACGTGGCGCGTGGCGGATCGACGCGGCGTCTTCGTGGACTTCGGCCAGAACGCGCGCGACCGGACGATCGCGTGCGCCTATTCGGTGCGTCCGACGCCGGACGCGCGCGTGTCGGCGCCGCTCGCGTGGGACGAGGTTGCGGGCGTCGAGCCGGAGGCGTTCACGCTCGAGACGATGCGTGAGCGGATCGCGGGCGCCGGCGATCCGATGAACGGCATGTGGCGCCGGCGTCCCTCGCTGCTCTCGCGCTTCGCGCGGCTCGGGCTCGAGCCGCCTGCGTAATTCGACACGTTGGTCTGACCAAAGGACGACGCCCGGAGGGACGTCGACGTTCGGGCCACCTTGCGGCGCAGTTACGCGGTTGGCGTGACCGTCGTGCGCAAATCGTGACGAATCCGTTGCACCCGCGACACCTTGGTCTGACCAAGGGGCGTGTCTCGTTGAGACATGCCGCGGGTGGCTAGTTGCCGCAGGGCGCGACGTTGCGCCAGTTCTGCACGGTGTCGCTTGCGGTCTGGTTGCCCGTCGCGCCGTAGGCGAGTGTGAGCGTGCGGTTCGCGATCTCGCCACAGCCGCCGTCCTTCTCGACGTGATCCCAGTCGCCGAGCGTGTACTTGTACTCGAGCTGCGTTCCCTCGTACCCGTCGGCCGCGAACTGCCAGTGCGTCGCATCGACGCGGGTGAGCGCTACCGCACCCGGATCCCAGTCCGGCAGACCGCCCTGCAGCCGGCTGAGCGTTCCGGCGATGTGCGGCGTCCGACCCGTCGCATCGGTGCTCGCAGGAACGGTCACGCTGAACGTCACGTGCACGAGTCGCTGCTGCGCAGTCGCGGAGATCGCCGCGGTCGGGGTCGAGCGGTTGAACGAGTTGTCCAGCGCGCGCACGGCGTACCCATACGTCGTCCCCTCCGCGACGTCGCTATCGACATAGTCCGTCGACGTGACACGCGCGATTTGCCTGCCGTCGCGGAGCACCTCGTACCCGTAGAGAGTCGGATCGCCCGACACCGCATTCCACGCGATCGCGATCGCGGCCGGGGACACCGACACGGCGTGCAGCCCGGTCGGCGTCGCGGGAGGCGCCGTATCGCCGCTCGAGTTGACGGTCAGCACGCCCGGGCCTGTCGGCGCGGCGCCGGCGGCCACGGGCCCGTTCAGATCTGCGTAAAGCCAGTCGCGCCCGTTCGTCGTGGAGTAGCGGTAGACGTAGTCGAACGTTCCGACGGCTTCGGGGAGCATGCTCCCGACGAACTCGTCGTTGCTCCCGGCGTCGGTGTTGAAGCCGGCGTCGACCCACGTCCACGCCGAGTTGCCCGCCGGATTCGAGCCGTGCGGCCCGAATCCGAGTTGCGCGCGCAGTGTCTCGGTCGCGCCCGGAGCGCTCGTCTTGCCGTCGATCCACACCTGGCCGTACGCGTTGTCGGTGCGATCGACGACGCTGATCGTGTGGTTCATCGACGGCGGCCACTGGAGGTTCGCCCAGCCGATCGTGAGGTGCGGCAACGCGTGCTGCTCGTCCGAGTCGCCGCTCTCGTTGCCGACCGAGTCGAGTGCGCGGACGACGTAGTAATAGGTGCGCGCGTTGCGGAGCCCCGAATCGTCGAAGGTCGTCCCGTTCCCGCCGCCGACCTTCACGTAGCCGCCGCCGCTGAGCGGACTGCGGTAGACGGCGTACGAGGACGCGCCGGTGACGGCGTTCCAGCCCAGCGACACCGTTCCGTCGCCCTCGGCCGTGACGTGGAGGCCCGTAGGCGCCGCCGGCGCCTCGAGGTCCACTGCGCTGCCCGTCGCGAGCAACCCGCCCGCGAGTGGACCGAGCGTGACGTGGAGCGCGCCGCCGGAGACCACGACGTCGCCGCTGCCGCCGTACCGCCACGCGAACGACGTGCCGTCGGGGATGTACGGGCTCACGGGTATGTCGAGCGAGCGCGTCGACGCGCTGCGGTTGACCGCGACGATCGCCGCGTTGTGCGCGGTCTGCCGCTCGAGCGCGAGCGTGCCGGCAGGGTCGTCCGCGAGCAGGACGCGGAAGTCTCCGTCCGTCAGAGCAGGCACGTCCTGCCGCAGCGCCGCGAGCGAGCGGTAGTGGTCGGCCAGCGCGGTGTCCGGGGTGCCGCCGGTGTCGGCCCACGGATACGTGCGCCGGTCGTCCGGATCGTCGGCGCCGGTGACGCCGACCTCGTCGCCGTAGTAGATCGTCGGCGCGCCGGGTACGGCGAACTGGAGCAACGACGCGAGCTTCAGCCGCGCCTTGCCCGCAGCGACGTTGGCCGCGTCGCCCTCCTTCGCCGCCGTCGTCGCCGCCCCGGGCGTGAGCACCCAGAGCAGCCGCGCGGTGTCGTGGCTGTCGAGCAAGTCCATCAGCGAGTAGCCGGCCGCGCGCGGGTAGTCCTCCCAGATCGATGCGAGGCGGGCGGCTGCCTGCGACGGCGAGATCTCGTGTCCGCTGT
Source organism: uncultured Actinomycetes bacterium (assembly GCA_963708685.1). Lineage (GTDB taxonomy): Bacteria > Actinomycetota > Thermoleophilia > Gaiellales > Gaiellaceae > DASVFB01. The sequence continues at coordinate 206,953 of CAVPTP010000001.1, read as the reverse complement.
CGCCGAAGCCCTTGGCGTCGAACGGCCCGGGCGCGAGCAGCCCGAGCACGGCGTCACGCAGGCGATAGTTCATCGTCGTGTCCGCGCGGTCGCCGCGCAGGTAGCGCAGCAGCGTCGAATCCTTCTGCCACAGCTCGCCGACGATCACCGTGTTCGGATTGAACGTCTTGACGTTCTGGCGGAACTGCTCCCAGTAGCCGTCGGGGAACGACGCGTCACCCATCACGTCGAGGCGCCAGCCGGTCGCACCGTCGACCGGGCCCTTCGCGTCGCCGGCGTCGAGCCATTGCAGCGCGATGCTCTTCTTGCCGCGGATGAAGTAGTCCTGGACCGCCGGGAGCGTCTTCGTGAGAACCGGAATCGAGTCGAATCCGAACCAGCCGACGTAGTCGGCGCTTCCGCACGGGACGTTCTGGGTCGTGAACGTGAACCAGGAGCGCCACTGCGACGCCGCCGACTCGCAGCGCCCCGACCTCCTTGTAATGGTGGTACCGGTCGAAGAACGCGCTGTCCGACGACATGTGGTTGAAGACGCCGTCGAGGATGACGTGCATTCCGCGCTTGCCCGCCTCGCGCGTCAGCTTCTCGAAGTCGTCCTGCGTCCCGAGATACGGATCGATCTTCTTGTAGTCCGCGGTGTCGTAGCGGTGATTCGACTTCGCCCAGAAGATCGGGTTGAAGTAGATGGTGTTGACGCCGAGGCTCTTCAGGTAGTCGAGCTTGTCGGTCACGCCCGCGAGATCGCCGCCCATGTAGTCGCGCCCGCGTGGGCTCTCGACGGTAGGGCTGGACGCGGGCGGGTGGAGGTCGAAGCGCCATGGGCAGCCGGTCTGCGCGTCTTCGTACGAGCGGCAGTAGCCCTCGGGCTTCGTGTTCCACGGCAGCGCGAGCACGGGGTCGTCGTAGCGGACGTCGCCGGTCTTCGGATCGTTCTTCCTGTCGCCGTTCCGGAAGCGGTCCGGGAAGATCTGGTAGATCACCGCATGCTTCACCCAGTCGGGCGCGACGAAGCCGTCCGCGTAGAACATCAGCGCGTAGCTCTGGTCGACGGGATCGCCGGTCGGCGCGCCGACACCGCCGTCGAGCGCGGCCGTGTCGTCCGCGTAGTAGGCGGTCGTCGTGCCGTCGGTGACGAGGAACCGGTACCAGAGGTTGTCCGGCTTGTCGCGCGTGACCGTCGCCTGCCAGAAGTCGCAGGTGTGCGTGACGCCGGGCTGATAGCACGAGACGTCCGAAGCAGCGATCGTCATCGGCACGAGCTGCTGCGACGCCGTGTTCAGGTCGTACAGGCGCAGCTTCACCGACGTGACGTCGTCGTGGAACGTGCGGAAGCGGACCGACACCGACGAGCCGGCCGTAACCGCGCCGCCCGGCGTGCGGTAGAGCAGATCGCGCGAGTCGTGGCGGAGGCCGTCCCACTCGACGTTGTCGTCGTGGCTGCTTTGCGGCGCCTGGACGTTGACGGTCAGGACGTGGGAGGCCGAGTTGTACGAGAACGTCGTCGTCGAGCCCGCGGCCGAGATCGTGAACGGAATGTTCGCTCCGCCCGCGACCCCGCCGGCGCCGTAGTTCACGTCCCACGACTCGTCGAGCGCCACCTTCGTCTCGTACGAGCCGGGCGGAATCGCGGTCGTCGCGAACGTGTACGTCCCGTCGCCGTCGGGATCCTGGAGCCACGAACGCAGGCAGCCCGGATCCCAGTCGCCCGAGCAGCCGAGCTCCGACTGGAAGCTTCCGGGCGCGACGGCGATCACCGAGCCGACGTTGTCCGTCACCCAGTGGCTCTTGTGGTCGTAGTAGAACTTGACGTTCCTGGCGGCGCCGAGGTTCAGCGGGACGTTCGCGCCGTTCGGCTGCGCGTGCAGCCCGTAGTTCTCGTCCCAGGTGTTGTTCAGCGGCGCCTTGTACTCCCAGCTCCCGGCGGGAACGCTGAAGACGCCCTGCCACACGTCGTCGTTCGCGTCGTAGCCGAGGTGGGTCGCGGCGCAGCCGGGGTCCCAGTCGCCGCCGCAGCCGAGCTCGCTCTGGAGGCTGCCGGCGATCGTGACGCTCGTCGGGGTCGCCGTGTGCGTGGCGCTCGCCGTCGTCGCGCCCGCGAGCAGGAACACCGCAACGAGTAGGCCCAGGCGCCTCATCCCCGGCGACACCCTAGACGCCTTTTCCGTTCTTGAACAGGCTCAGTTCGCCAGCAAGGAGTCGATCGTCGGGTCGCCGGGCCGGCGCGGCGGGCGCGCCTGCTCCCACGTGCAATCGGCGGGATCCTTGTCGGGCCGCCAGCGCAGGAACTTCGTTCCGTGGCGGAACCGGTTGCCCTGCACCTTGTCGTAGCGCACCTCGGCGACGAGCTCGGGCCGGAGCGCCGCCTCCTCGAGCTCGCCGGTGCCCCAGCGGTTCGGCTCCGAGAAGCGGCGGTCCGGCGCGTCCTGGAGCAGCGGCCGGACGCGCTCGGCGATCTCGTCGTGTGCGCGCGCCGCCACCGCGCACGAGCCGACGTAGTCGAGGCCGCCGTCGTCGCGGTAGAGACCCAGCAGCAGCGTCGCGATCTTCCCTCTGCTGTCTCCCCCTTGTCGCCCTTCCAGCGGAGCCCGACGACGACGACGTCCGCGGTCTTCTCCTCCTTCACCTTCACGACGCCCTCGCGCGAGCCGGGGAGGTAGGGCAGCCCGAGCCGCTTCGCGACGACACCGTCGAGGCCCATCGTCTCGAACGTCGCGAGCCAGCCGCGGGCGTCGTCGGCGTCGCTCGTGCACGGCGAGATCCGGAATCCGTCGAGAGCCTCGACGCGTTTGCGCCGTTCCTCGAGCGGCAGCTTCCAGACGGGCTCGCCGTCCCAGAGCAGCATGTCGAAGACGACGAGCTGGGCGGGAATCTCGGCCGAGAGCCTGCGGATCCGCGACTCGGCCGGGTGCAGCCGCGTCTGCATCGAGTCGAAGTCGAGGGCGCCGTCGCGCGCGATCACGATCTCGCCGTCGAGCGCCGAGTGGGGAGGGAGCAGGTCGCCCAGCGGGCGCAGCTCGGGGAAGTAGCGCAGCAGCGGCCGTTCGTTCCGCGACCAGAGTGCGAGCTCGTCGCCGTCGTTCTCCAGCACCCCGCGAAAGCCGTCCCACTTCGGCTCGTACTGCCAGCCCTCGCCCTCGGGCAGCGACCGGACGAGCTGAGCTTCCATCGGCGGGAACGGGACGTTTTGGCCTGGCACTTCGCGGAACCGTATCGCTGTGGCGGCTCTCGACGGGACGTGGCAGGTTCACCGGCGCAGCGGAGTGCTGCCGCCGATGATCGGAGTCCGCAAGCGCATCTCCGGGACCCGCGGCGAGACGCTGGTCGGGCCGGTCGGGATGCCGTTCGAGGTGCGCGGCACCGAGCTCCACTACCGCGCGCCGTTCAGAGGCTTCGTGGACGTGCTCGAGCTGGTGGACGAGGACACGGCGCGGGGTCGCGCAACGTTCAGGGGCAGGGAGTTCGCCCTCTTCGACCTCGAGAGGATCTCCGAACGGTGAGGATCGCGGCCCGCGGGGTCCCGGCGGCCGCTGTCAGATTCAGTTCAGCCAGGGAGCGAGGAACGCTTCGATCTCGCGGCAGCCCCGCGGCCGTTCGAGCTTCGCCCGCACGGTCTTTTCCTCGACTACCACGAGCGTCGGCATCGTCGTGATCCCGAATTGCCTCACGAGGTCCGGTCGCTCTTCCTGGGCGACGCGATACAGATTGAACGTCTCATGATTCCGCCGTCGCTGCAGAACCTGAGCCAGGAACCCTTCGGCCCGTCGACACGCGCCCGACACGCCCGAGTGGAAGAACACCAGTCCGGGCTTCGAGCCGACGCGTACAGACGCGGCGGCTGTCGCCATGCGCTACCCCCTTTGCTGCGGAACCCGTAAAAGTCAACGTGCGCTCAATACCCGTTGCAATTCCTAAGGAAACGTCGCAGCGGTAACCGGGCGTCGTCGGGCCGCGTCTAAGCTCGCAACGCGTGCGCAGAGTGGTCGTCACCGGACTCGGAGCGGTCACGCCGCTCGGCAACGATGCCCCGTCGACGTGGCGCGCAGCGGTCGACGGGCGCAGCGGCATCGACTGGATCCGCTCGTTCGACGCGTCGGAGTTCCCGGTGCGCGTGGCCGCCGAGGTCAAGGAGTTCGACCCGGCGGGCGTCGTGCCGCCGAAGGAGGCGCGCAGGCTCGAGCGGAACGTCCTCTTCGCCGTCGCCGCGGCCAGGGAGGCCGTCGGCGACGCCGGCCTGAACGGGTTCGACCCGACGAGGACGGGGATCGTCCTCGGTTCGGCGATCGGCGGCGCCGTCGGTCTGCTCGAGCAATCCGACGTGCTGCGCGAGCGCGGGGCGGACCGGGTCTCGCCGTTCTTCCTTCCGAACGTGCTCGTCGACTCGGCGAGCGGCCAGGTGGCGATCACGCTCGGCATCCGCGGCCCGAACTACGCGATCGTCTCGGCCTGCGCGACGGGATCGCACGCGATCGGCGAGGCGGCCGAGCTGATCAAGCGCGGGGACGCGGACGTCGTGCTCGCCGGCGGGACGGAGGCGTGCATGCACCCGCTGATCCTCGCCGGCTTCTGCGCCATGCGCGGGCTCGCGGTCGAGGACGAGCATCCGCCGAACGCCTCACGTCCCTTCGACGCGACGCGCGCCGGCTTCGTCATGGGCGAGGGCGCGTGCGTCCTGCTCCTCGAGGACCTGGATTCCGCGCGTGAGCGCGGCGCGACAGATCTACGCCGAGGTGCTCGGCTACGGCGCCTCGAACGACGCCCACCACATGGCGCAGCCGGACCCCGATTCGGTCGGAGTCGCCGAGATGATGAAGGCGGCTCTGCGCCGCGCCGACGTCGATCCGGCGCGCGTCGGCTACATCAACGCGCACGGCACCTCGACGCCGCTCGGCGACGCCGCCGAGACGCGCGCGATCAAGGAGGTCTTCGGCGACCACGCGTACGAGCTCGCGGTCTCGTCCACCAAGTCGGTGATGGGACACTGCTTCGGCGCCGCGGGTGCGATCGAGGCGATGATGTGCGTCCTCGCGCTGAAGGAGGGCGTGTTGCCGCCGACGATGAACCTGCGAAACCCCGATCCCGACTGCGACCTCGACTACGTGCCGAACGAGGCGCGCCGCACGCAGGCCGACGTCGCGCTCTCGAACGCGATGGGGCTGGGCGGCCACAACGGCTGCGTGCTCGTGGGAAGGTACGACGGATGAACCTCATCGATCCCGCCGTCGACGCCTACGCGGAGGCGCACACGACCCCGAGCGGCGAGCTGTACGAGCGGCTCGCGGCGGAGACCCGGGAGACCACCGACTGGCCCGAGATGATGGTCGGCGAGGTCGAAGGACGCTTCCTCGAGTTCCTCGTGCGCCTGAGCGGCGCGCGGCGTGTGCTCGAGCTCGGCACGTTCACCGGCTACTCGTCGCTCTCGATGGCGCGCGGACTGCCCGAAGGCGGCCGCGTCATCTCGATCGACATGAACGAGACGACGACGGCGGTCGCCCGCCGCTATGCGGAGGAGGCGGGCCTCGCGGACCGGATCGAGTACCGCATCGGCCCCGCCCTCGAGACGCTCGCAGAGGTCGACGGGCCGTTCGAGCTCGTCTTCATCGACGCCGACAAGCCGAACTACCTCAACTACTACGAGGCGGTGCTGCCGAAGCTCGCCGACAACGGGCTGATCCTCGCGGACAACGCCTTCCGCGCCGGCCGCGTCCTGGACGACGACGCCGACGAGCCGATGGGGAAGTTCAACGACTTCGTCCGGAACGATCCGCGCGTCGAGTGCGTGCTGCTCACCGTGCGAGACGGGATCCTGCTGATCAGAAAGCGCTGACGCGCTCGAGCGTCAGCTCGTCGAGCGAGCGCAGGACGAGATCGGCGTCGGCGAGCGCGTCCTCTCCCGGCGGATAGCGCGGGTTCGGGATCGCCACGACGCGCATGTCGGCCGCCTTCGCCGAGCGGATGCCGTTGCGCGAGTCCTCGACGGCGGCGCACCGGCGGGAGTCGACGCCGAGCCGCCGCGCCGCCTCGAGGTAGACGTCGGGCGCGGGCTTCCCGCGCGCGACCTCCTCCGACGAGACCGTCGCGCGAAAGCGGCCGGCGATGCCGGCGGCCGCCAGCACGGCGTCGATCACCTCACGGTTCGAGGACGACGCGAGGCCGAGCAGCCATCGCTCGGACAGGCGCTCGACCGCCTCGACCGCGCCGGGGAGCAAGGGCAGCGCCTCCCGGTACCGCGCGAGGAGCTGCCGCACGACCTCCGCGTTGATCTCCGCGGGCGACTCGGCCAGGCCGATCACGTCGTGCATGTACACGGACCACTCGGGCGAACTCATTCCCATCATGTCGCGCTGCGCGCGGTCGTGCCAGCGGCCGCCGCGCTCGCGCGCGAGCTGCTCGCGGATCTCGTCCCAGAGGTGCTCGGAGTCGACGAGCACGCCGTCCATGTCGAAGACGATCGCCTCGATGCTCGCGGGTCGCGTCATCAGACGGCGTGGTACCGGTGCTCGCGATAGACGAGGCCCGGCCCGCGCTCGCCGCCCTCGAGCGCGACGATCTCTCCGACGAAGAACGTGTGGTCGCCGGTTGCGTGCTCGTCGGCGATTCGGCACTCGATCGCTCCGAGCGCGTCCACGAGCAGCGGCGCTCCGGTGACGCCCGTCCGGGTCGCGTAACCCTCCCACAGCGCGATCGGCGGAACGCCGCGCGCGAAATGAGCCGCGACCGCGGCCTGGTCGCCGCGAAGGATCGAGACGCCGAACGCGCCGGCCCTCCGCAGCAGCTCGTGCAGCGCGTTCGCCCGGCCGATCGAGATCCCGACCAGCGGAGGCTCGAGCGACAGCGAGACGAGCGAGCCGACGGTCACCGCGAGGCGGTCGCCGTCCGCGTCCGCGCCCACGACGCACACGCCCGCCGGGTAACAGGCGCATGAGCGAACGCAGTTCGTCGCCGGTCGGCACGAACGGCACGGTAGTCAGGCGAACGCCTGCACCAGCGTGGCGACTCCGGCGACGACCAGGATCGCCGCGATCGTCCGCTTCAACTGAGCCTCGGGCAATCGTCCGGTCAGCCGCGCTCCGAGCAGTGCTCCGGGAACCGACGCGGCCGCGCCGACGCCGAGCAGCTTCCAGTCCACACCGCCGGGCAGGTGACCGACCACGCCGGCACCGCCGACGAAGAACCCGACCGCGACGTTCGTCCCGATCGCCGTCATGAGCGGCTCACCCATGCGCAGGAGCGCCGGCAGTCGGAGCGATCCGAGGATCAGCCCGACGAAGCCGCCGAGCAGTCCGATCCCGCCTCCGGTCAGCACCGTCTCGACCGGCGTCGGTTCCCTCGGCTCGACCGGCGGGCGGCGGCGAAGCAGGTCGATCGCCATCAGCAGCAGAACGACGCCGATCGTCGCGAGGAAGGCGTCCTGCGGCACCTTCGACGACAGGTAGCCGCCCGCGAGCGCTCCGACGATCGAAGGCGGCGTCAGCCAGGCGAAGAGTCTCCAGTCGACGCGTCCGGCGCGGATGTGGGCGATCGCGGCCGTCAGCGCCGCGACGCCGGAGATGCCGATGTTCGCGCCGGCGCCGGCCGCCGGGCTCGTGGCCGCGAAGACGACGACGGGAAGACGGATGTTGCCGAGGACGAGCCCGACCGCTCCGCCCGCGACCGCAACGACGAAGCACCAGGCGGCCACGAGCGCGAGCGCCACGCGAGGACGCTAACGAAATGGGAGTATCGTCAGGTCGATGCCCCAGTCCCCGGCGTCACGGCCTCGCCTCCGAGGCATCATCCATCTCTCGATGTTCCCCGTCGCTGCGGCGTTCGCGGTGCCGCTCGCGTTCGCCGGCCGCACGGGCACCGCTCGCGTGGCCGCGATCACCTTCGGCGTGGGGGTGACGGCGATGTTCGCCGCGAGCGGCTTCTACCACGTCGTCACCTGGAGGCCGCGCGTCCGCAGCTGGCTGGCGCGGCTCGATCACGCGGCGCTCTACGGGCTGATCGCGGCGACGTACGCGCCGTTCGGCCTGCTCGTGCTGGACGGAGCCTGGCGCGTGACGATCCTCGCAGTCGTGTGGACCGGAGCCGGCGTCGCGATCCTGCTGAAGCTGTTCTGGGTGAACGCGCCGAAGAAGCTGTCCGCGGGGATCGCGCTGGCGCTCGGCTGGGTCAGTGTCGCCGCGATGCCGAGAATCGCCGACTCGATCGGGACTCGGGGCCTGCTCCTCGTCGCCGCAGGCGGGCTGCTCTACACCGCCGGCGGGATCGTCTACGCGATCCGGCGCCCGAACCCGTCGCCGCGCATGTTCGGGTACCACGAGGTCTTCCACGTGCTCGTCACGCTCGCGGTCGGGTCTGCAGTACGCGGCGATCGCGTTCTACGTCCTGCCCGGGCGCTGACGAAGCCGCCGGCGTCGTTTTTCGCGGGCGTCATACTCCGTGACGCAGTCGCCGTCGCGGCTCCTTCCGGCGCGCGCCGGGCGCGCTGCACTCGTTCCCCGGACCCGCGAAGGAGCAGCGAATGAGACGTTTCCTGGAGATCGGCGGGATTGCCGCCGGCGCCGTCCTGATCGCCTTCGGCATCGGTTCGCTCGTGCTGTCGGCGCAGGGCAAGTCGACCGTCAAGGACAGCCTGAAGCTGGAGAAGATCGTCGGCTCGCCCGACATGACTCCGGACGCGATCGCCGGCGAAGCGAAGGAGGCGGGGCTCACCGACGTCGACCTGCCCGACTGTTCGGTGGCGGACGAGCCGGTCGACACCGGCGGCGAGGCGCGCTGCTTCGCGAGCTACATGCGCATCCACGCGCTCGAGGCGAGCGGCGGCAAGACGTATGCGGAGCTGCCGCGCTTCGCCACCGAAGACGGCAAGGGGACGAATGACGCGGCGCAGGCGCAACTCGACGCGAACGGCCAGCCGGTCTCGAACTCCACTCGCGACCTCTGGGTGACCGAGACCGCGCTCTCGACGGCGCTCAACACCGCCTACATGGCGGATCAGCTCGGCAACTTCGGGCTCGTCGTCGGGATCGCGCTGATCCTCGCAGGCGTCGGCTTCATCATCCTCGCCCTCGGTGGAGCGCTGCGCCGGACGGAAGCGACGCCGCCCGCGGAGACGTAGCGGCAGGCCGAGCGTAGGATCGTCGTGTGGCGGCGGCGGATCCGGCAGACAGCGCAGCGCCGGCACGCGGAGAGCGGCCGATCCGCGCCGCCGAGGTGGTCGGCGCTCTCTCGCTCGCGACCGACCTCGGGACCGGCCAGCCGCTCGAGCACGCGCTGCGGACGGCCGTGCTCGCCGTCCGGCTCGGCGAGCTCGCGGGAGCATCGGCGAAGGAGCTCGTCGACACGTACTACGTCGCGCTCCTCCACGCGTCGGGCTGCACGTCGAACGGGCACGAGGCGGCGCTGCTCTACGGCGACGACATCGCGCACCGAGCCGCGTTCTACCTCATCGACACGACCGAGCCCGACGAGGTGCTGGCGTTCTACCGGGCGCACGTCGGGGCGGGCCGCCCGCCGGAGGTTCGAAGTGCGCTCATCGAGGACGCGATCGCGAACGCCGGCCCTCGTGCGCGCGACGCATTCGCGACGATGTGCGAGATCGCGCAGCGGTTCGCGGGGTGGCTCGAGCTCGGCACGAGCATCGAGTCGGCGCTCGAGTACGTCTTCGCCCGCTGGGACGGACGCGGCTTCCCGAATGCAGCGGGCGACGCGATTCCGCTGCCGATGCGTCTCCTGCACGTGGGGCGCGACATCTCGCTCTTCCTGTCTGCTGCGGGGCCCGACGAGGCGCGCGGTGTGCTCGAGCGTCGAACCGGAACCGCGTACGAGCCTCGGCTCGCGGCAATTGCGCTGCGGAACCTCGACGAGCTGCTCGCGGAGCTCGACGACGCGCGCATGTGGGAGCAGGCGCTGGAGGTCGAGCCGTTCCCGCAGCTCTGGATCGGGGACGAGCGCGTCGACGCCGCCTTCATGGCGATCGCGGCGCTCACGGGTCTCAAGTCGCCGTGGCATCGGGAGCACTCGACAGCGGTGGCCGAGCTCGCCGAGGCGGCCGCCTGGCGACTGGGGCTGCCGGCGGCGTCGGTGACCTTCGTTCGGCGGGCGGCACTGGCGCACGACCTCGGCCGGGTCGGCGTCTCGAATGCGATCTGGGAGAAGCCCGGCCCGCTCGGGTTCGGCGAGTGGGAGCGCGTGCGACTCCATCCTCATTTCACGGAGCGCGCGTTCGCCCAGTCGCAAGAGCTCGCCTCGATCGGGGTGCTGGCCGGCTCGCACCACGAGCGGCTCGACGGCTCCGGCTACCACCGCGGCACGGGTGCGGCTGGACTCGACCAGGCGACGCGGATCCTCGCGGCCGCCGACTGCTACGGCGCGATGCGCGAGTCGCGGCCGTACAGGCCGGCCCTCGACGCCGGCGCTGCAGAGACCGAGCTGCTGCGAGAGGCGAGCGAGCACCGGCTCGACGCCGAGGCGGTCGACGCCGTGCTGGGGGCGGCCGGCCACCGCGTGCAGCAGCGACCACGCGAGCTTCCGTCGGGCTTGACGCAGCGCGAGCTGGAGATCCTCCTCGTGCTCGTGCGCGGCAAGTCGAACCAGGAGATCGCCGACGATCTCAACATCTCGGCCAAGACCGTCGGCCATCACGTCGAGCACGTCTACGAGAAGGCCGGCGTCCGCAGCCGCGCCGCGGCGACGCTGTGGGCCTTCGAGCACGACCTCGTTCGAGCCGGATAGGGCGTTCGCCCCATTCCCTTGCGACGCCTCGGCGCGCACACTCGCTGCACATCGGCGTCGACCCGAGATGCCGAGCGGCGAAAGGGAGGACAGCATGATCCTGGCAACGACACAGGTCGAGGACTTCGACCGCTTCCTGGGCATCTTCTCGACCAAGGGCGCCGAGAAGCGCAGGCAGCACGGGTCGAAGGGCGCGACCGTCTTCCGCGACCCCAACGAGGCCGACCGCGTGTGGGTGCTCTTCGACTGGGACGCCGACGGCTGGCAGAGCTTCGTGTCCGACCCGGAGGTGCCGCCGATCATGCAGGAGGCCGGCCACAAGGGCAGGCCGCAGGCGGCGGGGCTCGGCGGCGCGTACGACGCGTAGCGGTTCTTTGGCTGGAGGAGCGACCGTCCGCGAGGGTGGTCGCTCGTCCAGACGTGCAAGTGATTACGCCGGACGCACGGTGATCGCAACGTGGGTGCGGTCGCGGCATTCCTGGGTGAGCTTCACCTGGCCCGTCGTGCCGTGGCCGGAAAAGGCGACCTCCGCGTCGGCGGGATCGAGCTCGCTCCGCAGCACGTCGTACCCGGCCGACGGGAACCGCTCCACGTAGTCGCGCTTTGCCGCAGCGACGCCGCCGCGGAAGAAGCCGCTGACGATCGTCGTCGGCCCGGCTCGACGCTGAGCTGCGTAGACCACGCCGATCGGTTTCGGGAACGCCGAGGGGAGAGCGGCGCGTGGTAGCCGTGCCGTAGGTTCTGCGGCGCAACCGCGGACGAGCGCAGCGGGCAGGGCTTCGGCCTGCGTCGTTCGGAAGGCGTCGGCGATTCGCCCGTGCTCGACGGCAGCAGCAATCGCGCCGGCGACGCAGAGGATTGCGCCGCCGGCGAGCAGTGCCCTGACGATCCGAGCTTCGGATGCCGCGTAGGCCGAGTACGCGAGCAGGAGAACGAGCGCGGCGGCCGCCGTAGCCGCTCCGAGGTAGAACGGTGCGCGCGGGCTGACGTACGTCCAGAGGACACCGGCAACGACGCTCGCCGCGAGCGCCGCCGCCGCAGTTGCCGCGAAGAAGATCCCGTACGCCGTGCCGACGGCCGAGCGATCGTTGAGTTGATCGGCGACCCACGCGCGCGCGACTCCCTCGGTCGCTGCGATATAGATGCCGTAGAACGCAAACAGCGGCCACACCGCCCACGAGGCATCGGCCACTGCGAACCCGAGGTAGACGAGCGCGAAGACGAACAAACCGCCGCCGATCACGAGGCCGCGCCTCCGGCGATCCGACAGCGCGCCGAGCGGCCAGGAGAGCGATGCGTAGACGACGTTGTAGATCGCGTAGGCGAGCACGACGAGCAGCACCGCGAGCCCGAGGTCGCGCGCGCGGAGGATCAGGAAGGCGTCGCTCGAGTTTCCGAGCGAGAAGACGACCCAGACCGAGAGGGCAGCCCAGAAGCCGGTCGACAGCGGCTCGCGCCGAAGCGCCACTCCCGACGCCTGCCGCGCCGTGACCGGCGCTTCCTGGATCCGCCGCAGCACGACGAGGACGAGGAGGCCGACCGCGAACGCCACCCACAGGATCGTCCGCAGCGAGACCGCGGCCGCGAGCATGATCACGGCGAGCAGAGGGCCGACGATCGCGCCGGCCGTGTCCATCGCGCGGTGGTACCCGAAGCTCGTCCCGTACATCTCCCGCGGCGTCGAGTCGCGGATCAGCGCGTCGCGCGGCGTGCTGCGTGCTCCCTTGCCGAGGCGGTCGACGACCCGCGCGCCGAGCACCCAGCCCCACGCGGGCGCCGCGGCGAGCAGAGCGCGAGCCGCCGTCGAGGCCGCATAGCCGCCGACGATCCAGGGCCGGCGGCGGTCGCCCATGCGATCCGACAGCCAGCCAGAGAGCAGCCGCACGCCTGTCGCGATTGCTTCCGCGATTCCCTCGACGATCCCGACGGCGGCGACCGGCGCTCCGAGCGTGATCGTGAGAAACAGCGGCACGATCGGGTACGCCAGCTCGCTCGCCGCGTCGTTGGCGAGCGAGACCCAGCCGAGGATGCGGACGTTCTCGGGCAGCCGCCGCCGCGCGGCTTCGATGCGTGCGACAGTCGACCTGATCAACGGCCGAGAGCGAAGGAGGTCCGCGTGTCGAACGGGTGACGCGGCCGATGCTCGATCACGACGGGCTCGCCGAGGATCCCGCCCTCGCGTTCGTCGGTCGCGGCACCCGAAATGGCGGCGGGGGTGGGATTCGAACCCACGGAGGGTTGCCCCTCAACGGTTTTCAAGACCGCACCGTTCGGCCGCTCCGGCACCCCGCCGTAGGCCTCATTGAAGCCGATCCAGACGCCGCGGCCGCGCGCGGTCACGTCAGCCGCGCGAGCGGTCCGCGCCCATCCGCTGCGGCGCGCCGAGCTCCCACAGCGGCTCGGGCACGACGATCGAGCCGTCCTCCTCCTGGAAGTTCTCCATCAGCGCGATCCCTGCCCGCGCGGTGACCGCGGTGCCGTTCAGCGTGTGCACGAACTCGAGCTTGCCCTCGCGGCGGAAGCGGATGTCGAGCCGCCGCGCCTGGTAGTCGGTCGTGTTCGACGCCGACGTGATCTCGCGGTAGCGCTGCTGCGCCGGGGAACCACGCCTCGATGTCGTACTTCTTCACCGCGGGCGCGCCGAGATCGCCCGCCGCGACGTTGACGACGCGGTACGGCAGGCCGAGCTCGCCCACGAGCTCCTCCTCGATCGCGAGCAGGCGCTCGTGCTCGTCGCGTGACTCCTCGGGAGTCGTGAACACGAACATCTCCACCTTGTCGAACTGGTGCACGCGGAACATCCCGCGCGTGTCCCTGCCGGCAGCGCCCGCCTCGCGCCTGAAGCACGTCGAGAACGCCGCGTAGCGCAGCGGCAGCTCCTCCACCTCGAGCTTCTCGCCCAGATGGAACGACGCCAGCGCCACCTCGGACGTGCCCGTGAGGTACAGCTCGTCGCGCTCGACCGCGTAGATGTTCATCTCGTCCGTCGGGAAGAAGCCGGTGCCGTACATCGCCTCGTCGCGAACGAGCACCGGCGGCAGCATCGGGACGAAGCCCTTTCGCGACGAGCCGGTCGAGCGCGAAGCGGTAGAGCGCGAGCTCGAGCAGCGCGACGTCTCCGACCCGGTAGACGAAGCGCGAGCCGGAGATGCGCGCCGCGCGCTCCGCGTCGATCCAGCCGTGCGCCTGCGCGAGCTCGAGATGATCGCGCGGCGTGAATGCGTGCTCGGGCAGCGCGCCGACCTCCCGCACGACCTCGGCGTCGTCGTCGGTGAAGCCGTCGGGCGTGTCGTCCGCCGGCGGGTTGGGGAGGAGGGTCAGCAGCTCGCGTCGCCGTCCCTCGACGGTTGCGTGCTCGTCCTCGACGCCCTTCAGATCCTCCTTGACGCGCGCGAGCTCCTCGAGCTGTTCCGGCGACGGCTTGCCCTTCAGCTTCGTCTTCGCGCGCAGATCGGTGACGCGCGTCTCGAGCTCGCGCCACCGCGCGTCGACTGCGATCAACTCGTCGAAGGCGTCTGCGGCCCCCTTGCGCGCGAGTGCCCTGCGGAAGCGGTCCGGATCGTTGCGTGCCGCGCGGACGTCGATCATCGCGCCAAGAATGCCTCAATCACCTGCGCGACACCTTCCTCCTCGGCCGAGGGACAGACGAGGTCCGCACGCTCCTTCACCGCCGGGTGCGCATTTCCGACGGCGACCGCGAACCCCGCCCACTCGACGAGCTCGATGTCGTTCTCTCCGTCGCCGAACGCGACCGTCCCCGCGCGGGTGAAGCCGAGACGGTCTGGCGACGAACTGGAGTCCCGAGCCCTTCGAGACGTCCGGGTGCGCGAGCTCGAGGAAGAACGGCAGCGACTTCGCGATGAACAGTCGCCCCTCGAAGCGCGCGCGCAGCGTCGATCGCCGAGCCGGTCGAGCTCCTCCGGCACGCCGACGACCACGAGCTTCGTCGGCTCGCGGTCGAGCCAGTCCAGCAGCGGCCCCACGACGTGGAGCTCGATGTGCTGGAACGTCGCGTACGACTCGGCCTCGGGCGTCACGCGCGCGACGTAGAGCTCGTCGTCGACGTAGCAGTTGAGCCCGTGCCCGGACTCGACGATCGCGCCGATCGCCTCGCGCGCAAGCCCGAGGGGGATGCGTACGTGACGCAGGAACTCCCCGCTCGCCGGATCGACGACGGCGGCGCCCTGGTAGCAGACGACCGGCTCGGGGCCGGTCAGGTACGGCCGCACCGCCTGGAACATCCGCCCGGTCACGACGACGACATCGATGCCCTGCGCGCGCGCCGCTTCGAGTGCCGCCCGCGTGCGCGGCCGCAGGACGAAGTCCTCTGCGATCAGCGTTCGGTCGAGGTCGCAGGCGAGCGCGGCGACCTCCCGCGGAAAGTCGTCCGGAAGCCTCAGGGGTTCGTCAGGAACTTGACGAGATCGTTGATCTGCGAATCGGTGAGCTTGCCCTCGAAGGACGGCATCACGCCCTTCTGGAATCCAGGGACGACGTACGCGTCCGGGTTCTCGATCGACTCCTTCGTGTACTCGTCGAGCGCGCCCTTGTGCGCCTTCTTCGCGTCGGCGGCGAGCTTGTCGAGATCTGGGCCGACCATGCCGTTGCTTCCCGCGGGCTTGTACGTGTGACAGCTGCCGCAGCCGTTCGAGGCGAACAGCGCCTTCCCCGCCGCGCTGCCCGACGCCGCCTGCGGCGTCGTCCCGATGACGGTCTGCGGGAAGGGCTGGGTGACCTTGCCGCCGCCGCAACCGGCGAGCCCCAGCGCGAGCGCGGCGAGAGGAATGAGGCGGCGCATGGGCGGCGCGAGTCTAACCCACGCGCGACCGCGCCCAGCCGAGCAGGGCGATCGCGCCCAGTGCGCCCCAGAGCGCGACGTCCTCGGGAGTGTCGTTGACGACGAACGAGACGACGAGGGCCACGAGCATCGCGTCGACCACGGCCGGCCGCGGCCGCGCGAGCGCCACGCAGACGAGCAGCGAGATGCCCGAGACGAACATGATGATCAGACCGACGTTGTTCGTCGCGTTGTCGTAGGAGAGACGCCAGCGGTGCGCGAGATCGCCCGGAAGGCCGCCCCCGAGGGATCGCGTGACGTGACTCGACCCTCCGGTCGCAGCGTCGACGCCGACGACGGCGAACGCGACGCGCGACCACCGCAACCGCCGCGACCGCGCCGCGACGCAGCGTGACGCGGCCGTACGAGCGCAGCGCGAGCGTCGCGTAGCCGGCGAGATACGTGACTGCTCCTCCGCCGTCGGCTCCCGCCTTGCTCCAGGCGACGGTGACGAGCGCAAGCGGCGCGGCGTAGAGGCCGGCCGCGAGTGCGGGACCGAGCAGCATCGTCTCGACCTGGTTCGTCATCCCGTAGAAGCGGCCGTGGTGCGCAGGCCCGATCGTCGCGAAGGACGCCGTCAGCGGCCACTGCCACAGCACGAGCAGCGCGCCGGCGAGCACGCCGAAGAGCAGCGGGATGAACAGGCGTCGCGGAATCGCTGCCGCAAACGCGATTGCGAGCGCGCCGAAGCCGATCGCGAGCGCGGACCGCCACGCGAGACCGAGGCCGAGAGCCATCGGCCCGTAGAGCACAGAGGCGCGCGCGACGAGCCCCGATCGCGAGAGGACACCGAGCAGCGCGAGGAGGCCGAGGATGACGCCGACGGCGACGTTCGTCCGCGCGTGCGCGTGGTTCACGCTGATGATCCGCGCCTTCAGCGCGGCGACGTGAGCCTCGGCGTGCGCGTCCGGCCGGACCGTCAGCTCGGACGTCGGCGTCTTCTCCGCCACGAGCCCCGGAACGCGTGTGTTCGGATCGATGAGCAGCCCACGCGGACCCGGCAGCTCGATCCGCACGAAGTCCGGAGCGCGCAGGCCGACCGCCGCCGTTGCGCTCCCGTTAAGCGCGCCTAGCGAGGAGTAGTGGCAAAAGTACAATTGCGGACAACCCCTTCAAGGAGAGCGATTCTCGATGAAACGCAAGGCATACGGACGCGACCGCGGGCTGACGCTGAGGATGTTCCTCACGAGTGGCGCGCTCGGTCTGCTCTACGTCACGTTCGCGGTCGATCCTGTTCCAGGTCCTGAACGTCGGGCTCGTGCCGATGCTCGTGATCGTCGCCGGAATGGCGTTCTTCCAGTACTTCACGTCCGACAAGCTCGCTCTGCGTGCGGCCGGCGCGAAGGTGATCCAGCGCGACCAGGCGCCCCAGCTGTTCGACACGGTCGAGCGGCTCGCCGCGATGGCCGAGCTGCCGATGCCGCGCGTCGCAATCGTCGACACCGACGTCCCCAACGCCTTCGCCACCGGACGGAACCCGAAGAACGCAGTCGTCGCGGTGACGAGCGGGCTGATGCGGCGTCTCGACCAGCCCGAGATCGAGGCAGTGCTCGCGCACGAGCTGTCGCACGTCAAGAACCGCGACGTCAGGACGATGACCCTCGCCAGCTTCTTCGCGAGCCTCGCCGCGCTGATCACGCGCTTCGCCTTCTACGGCAGCCTCTTCGGCGGCGGACGCGACCGCGACAGCAACGGGCCGCCGATCTGGCTGATCCTGCTGCTCGTCTCCTGGATCACCTACATCATCAGCTTCGTCCTGATCCAGATGATCTCGCGCTACCGCGAGTTCGCCGCGGACCGTGGCGCGGCGGTGATCACCGGTGCGCCCGAGTATCTGATGAGCGCCCTGCAGAAGATCTCGAGCCAGATGTCGAGGATCCCGCAGCGCGACCTGCGCGAGGTGCAGGGGATGAACGCGTTCTTCATCATCCCCACCAACGTCAAGGACGCCGCGTCGCAGCTGTTCATGTCGCACCCGCCGCTCGAGAAGCGGCTCGCCGCGCTCGCCGAGATCGCGCGCGAGATGGGCCGTCCGGTCTAGCGGCCAGGTTGGGCCTCAAGGACGTCCTCCGCGGTCGCAAGCGCTCGACCGCCGTAGCGCGCGACCGGCTGTTCGCGCTGTCGACGGCGCGCGTCACGCTCGAGGTCGAGCTCGGGTTGAAGACCGCAGGCGTCGCGGCCGTGATCTTCAAGCCGATGTCGGCAGGAGAGTTCACGCGGGCGGCGAGCGATCTCGAGCAGCTGCTCGATTCCGTCGCGGCCGAAGCGGGATCGAAGATCGAGCGCAAGAACGACTCGTTCGGCTTCGAGTGGCTCATCGTCCACGACGAAGACCTCGAGGACCTGATCACCGACCGCGAACCTCGTGGCCTCGGAGCTCTCCGACGCCGGCTTCGGTCCGCAGCTCCTCGCGGCGGCCTTTCGCTTCTCGGGCGCCGAGCATCCTGTCTACTTCGTCTACGGCTTCAAGACCCAGTCGTTCTGGCCCTTCATCCCGATGGGCGACGGCCAGGAGCGCGACAACGCGCAGGAGCTCGAGCTGAAGGCGAAGCTCGAGAAGGAGCTGCCGATCGAGCAGGACCTGACGAGGTGGCTCGCCCTGTACGACGCGCCGATCTAGGCGATCCGCCCGCGACTAGCTCTGCTGCTTCTCCTCGGCCGGTTCCGCCGGCGAACCGTCCGCGTCGCCGGTCTCGAGCGCCTTCGCGTCGTCGCCTGCGCCGAGTTCCTGCTTCAGCTTCGCCAGGTCGGACTCGACCTGCGACTGCGACGCCATCTGCGCGAGCTCTCGGTCGAGCTGTGTCTTGTCGGAGGTGAAGTCCTCGAGCGTGCCGGCCTCCATCAGCTCGTCCATGGCCGACGCGCGTGCCTGCATCTCCTCGGTCTTCGTGCGCGCGCGCTCGATCGCGGCGCCGGCGTCCGCCATCTTCCCGCCGAGGCCGGTCGCCGCCTCGTTGATGCGCACCTGCGCCTCCGCCGCCGAGTACTGCGCCTTCATCACTTCCTTCTGCGAGCGGAACGACTCGATGCGCGCCGACAGCTCCTTCTCGTTCGCGCTGAGCCGCTGCTGCTGATCCTCGAGCTGCTGCACCTGCCCGTCGAGGCCCTGGAGCTGCTGCTGCACGGCCGACTTGCGCTCGAGCGCCTGCCGTGCCAGATCCTCGCGCCCGCCCGCGAGCGCCTGGCGGGCCTGCCGCTCGAGCGTGACGACGCTCTGCTCGAGCTGCGTCTGCTGCATCTGCAGCCGCTTCTTCGCCGTCACCACGTCGGCGATGCCGCGCTTCACGTTCTGGAGGAGCGAGAGCTGCTGCTCGTATGAATAGTCGAGCGTCTCGTTCGGGTTCTCGGCCCGGTCGAGTGCCTTCGACACCTTCGCCCCGAAAATCGCTCTGAATCGGTCCCACAGGCCGGCCATTGGTCCTCCTCCGTCCTCCTCGCGCGGTTGGCTCCGAGTAGCCTAGCCCGAGGGTGCTGGTCACGCGGAGCATGGATCCCGGTTGGCTGTCGAACGCGTACGTCGTCGCCGACGAGCCTGGAGGGACGGCGGTCTTCGTCGACAGCGGCGCGCCGCTCGAGCCGCTGCTCGCCAAGGTGGAGGAGTGGCGGGTCACGCCGACGCACGTCCTGCGCACGCACGCCCACGGCGATCACGTCGCCCACGAGTCCGAGCTGTCATTGCCCGTCGTGACCGGCGGGCTCAGGACGGGCGACCTCGAGATCGAGGCGATCCCGACGCCCGGACATTCCGACGACATGGTCTGCTTCGTCGTCAACGACGAGCTCGTCTTCTCGGGCGACTCCCTCTTCAAGGACGCCGTCGGCGGGGGCGACTTCGCCGCGATCAAGCATGTCGTGATGGACGTGTTCATGGCGATGCCGCACGAGCGGCGCGTTCTGCCCGGCCACACGGACGAGACGACGATCGGCCGCGAATGGGAGTCGAATCCGTTCGTGCGGGTGTGGCGCGGGGCCGATCCCGAGGGAACGACGCCCTGCCGCGTCGGCGGCCGCGACGCCCGGCTCGTCGTCTGGTCGCCCGACTACGACGGCAAGGGCAAGGCGTGGGTTCGCTTCGAGGACGGCGTCGACGCGCTCGTCGGCGGCTCCCGCGTCGAGCGGTCTGACGTCCCCGGACCTTTTAACGTCCGCAGTCGCGGAAAGCCCTTATTTCCAAGCAAGAACCCGACTTTGTTGCGATCGAGCGCGATCCGGTATCGAATTTCATTTGACGTCCGGGCAATCTGATGGGATAGTTGCCGCCGTACTAACGCGTTAGATCATTCACTCGAGGAGGGCTCATGCGATTTGCTCGACTGCATCTCCTCGCTGTCGTAGTGGGGGCTGCTCTGGTTCTCACGACGTCGGCGATGGCGATGCCTGGCGGTGCCGGTTCGGCCGCCCTGAAGGTGAAGGCCGCGGACATTCCGCTTGCCCCGGCCGACGCCAGTACCGAGTGGTCCCAATCCGCCGCGACGGACTGGCCGGTCGTCGGCGGGAGCTACATGAACGACCGCTATTCCACGCTGAACCAGGTGAACGTGGGCAACGTCGCCTCGCTGAAGGAGGCGTGGCACATCCACCTCCCCAACGGGCACTGTGGGAGCGCGAACAACACAACGTGCTACCGCGGTGAGGCGACGCCCATCGTCTACGGCGGCGTCATGTACATGGCGAACGGCAACGACGACGTCTGGGCGATCGACGCCACGACCGGGAAGATCCTCTGGACGCATCTGTCCAGCATGGCGCCGAACCTGACCAACATCTGCTGTGGATGGGACAACCGCGGAGTCGCGATCGGCGACCACCGCGTCTTCGTCGCGCAGCTCGACGGCAAGCTCCTGGCACTCGACCAGACGACCGGCGGTGTGCTCTGGGCGGCGACGAACGGTCGCTTCCAGGAGGGCTACACGATGACGATGGCGCCTGTGTACTACAAGGGCCTCGTGATCGTGGGCGTCTCCGGTTCCGAGCAGGGCGCCCGCGGTTCCGAGACGGCGTACGACGCCGTCACCGGCCGCCGCGTCTGGCGCTTCTACAACGTCCCGACGCCCGGCGACGTCGGCTCGGGCACGTGGACGAACAACAGCGAGTGGCAGACCGGCGGAGCGACGCTCTGGAACAACCCGGCGATCGACCCGGTCAACAACGTCCTGACGTACTCGACTGCGAATCCCGATCCGTGGTCGGGTCGCGGCCCCGGGGACAACCTGTTCTCGGCCTCGATCGTCGCCCTCGATCCGATCAGCGGCGACTACAAGTGGCACTTCCAGGTCGTGCACCACGACCTGTGGGACTACGACTGCCCGTCGCCGACGTTCATGTTCAACACGACAATCGGCGGCAAGGCGGTTCCGGTGGTCGGCGAGTCGTGCAAGACGGGCTGGATCTACGAGCTCGACCGCACGACCGGTAACCCGGTCACGCAGATCGACGAGAAGGCAGTTCCGCAGAACGGCTTCAACAACTCCGCCACGACGCAGCCGATTCCGGCGGGCGACCCGACGATGGATCAGTGTGCCCATCAGTCGGATTTCCCGGCGACCGCGCCTGACGGCAAGCCGTTCATCATCGGCTGCATCTGGACGCCGTACGACGACCAGCAGTTCGTCGCGGTTCAGCCGGGCGCAGGCGGTGGCACGGTCGTCGCGACGAGCAGCTACAACCCGAACACCGGGCTCATCTACGCGCTGTCGGCGAACGGCCGCACCGCCTTCAAGGCGATCCCGAACGCCTCGAGCCTGTACCGCAACGGCCGCGGATTCACCGGGTTCCAGGGCGCAGGCGCCCTCCCGACCGCGGTCACGAGCGGTCAGCTCGTCGCCTTCAACGCGACCACGAACAAGAAGGCGTGGCGCCAGAACTACACGCCGCCCGCCGGAACAGACGAGCTGGCTCGCCAGCTCGCAGACCGGCACGATGACGACGGCGGGGAACCTCACCTTCATCGGCACTCCGGGCGGCGTCTCGTGGGGCATCAGCGCGTTCAACGCCACCACGGGTCAGCAGGTCTGGTCTGCCGCGACCGACGCAGCGTCGGAAGCCGGGCCGATGACCTACAGCGTCAACGGCAAGCAGTACGTCGCGATGTACGCGGGCGGACGGAACACCACCGCAGCTCCGAACACCCACGGCGACAGCCTCTACGTCTGGGCGTTGTCGTAACCCAGAAGTAAGGCGACACGTAAGAACTTCCGAGGGCGGCCCCAGGGCCGCCCTCGGTCGTTTGGACGCTGGTACTCTGGGAACGGTTTTGTATATCACCGACTCTTTGCCTACCAGCGAATAAGGGGTCCTTACACATGCGTCGTTTTGTCCTTGCTGTTGTTGTTTGTCTGGCCGTTGCGGGCACGGCCGTGGCAGGTTTCTCGTTCGCAGGGGTGGTCGGCCCGAAGACCGCTCAGAAGCTCGCCGTGACGGACGTCAACGTCGCGGCGTCCGAATACGCCTTCGCCTTCACGGACTCGAGCGGCAACGCGGTCAACTCGGTACCGGCCGGAGTCGTGAACTTCCACGTCAAGAACAACGGGTCGATCGAGCACGACTTCCAGATCGCCGGCCAGAAGACGCCGACGCTCTTCCCCGGCAGCTCGGCGACTCTCACGGTCACGCTGCAGGGCGGCCAGTCGTACAACTACGCCTGCACGATCGGCGAGCACGCGAGCTTCGGCATGTTCGGCGCGCTGGCCGTCACGGGTCAGGTCCAGACGACGACGCAGGTGATCACGACGAACGGAACGACGATCACGACGACTGCGACTCAGACGCAGTCGACGACGGCGCCGAAGCCGGTCGCCACGGTGCCGGTCAGCGAGAAGGAGTTCAAGATCATCCTGCCGAGCGTCAAGAAGCGCGTGGCGTACTTCACGCGCGTGAAGGGCAAGCGGGTGAAGAGGTTCAAGACGGTCTTGGTGCAGAAACCGGTGAAGCACGGGCTCGTCAGGTTCGTGGTCAAGAACACCGGCAAGATCGCCCACAACTTCGTCATCGGAACCGGGCAGACGACGATCCTCAAGCCCGGGCAGACCGGCACCATCAACGTCACTCTGGCGAAGGGCAAGCGCAAGTACGTGTGCTCCATCACGGGGCACGCCGCTGCGGGCATGAAGGGCACGCTGGTCGTCACTTGACGAACCGCCGCGGGATCGACCGGGCCCGGCAGGTAGACACTCGTTCGCGGGTGTCCCTGCCGGCCCCGGTCAGAACCAAGGGAGGCATCTACACGTGAAGCTCCGTTCTCTCGTTCTCATCGCAGTAGCGGCGTCCGTCATCCTCGTCGTCCCGGCCGCGCACAGCGGGGTTCGGACGACCGAGCCCGAGGTCTTCGAGATGGTCGACGTGACGCTCACCGACACGAAGATCGTCCTGAGCGACAAGTCGGCGGAGCGAGGTGAGGGCGTCGACTTCAGGATCCGGAACGCAGGCAAGAAGAACCACAGCTTCGCCCTGCTCGCCGCGAGTCCCGTGATCATCTCGCTCGACCGGCAGGGCTTCAGCACGCCGCTGCTCAAGCCGGGCAAGACGTCGGTGATCTCGGTCTTCATGGACGCCCGCGGCATCGTTCGTCTATCGCAGCCTCGCGAGGGCGGATCGGTCGAAGCCGGGCATGCACGGCAAGTTCACGGTGAACTGACCGTCAGCCGCGCTGCGGCGCAAGTCGTTGCCGTTGCCGCCGTCGCACTGCTCTTCACGAGCTGCGGCGGCGGCAAAGGCGCATCGTCGGACTGGCCGTTACCGGCCGCCGACCTCGAAGGGACGCGCGCCGGGACGGGGTCGATCGACTCGCGTAACGCGTCGAAGCTCCACGTCCGCTGGCGCTTCCGCCTGACCGCGAAGCCGAGCTTCGCCGGAATCTTCGCCTCGACGCCCGTCGTCGTCGGCGACACGGTCTACATCCAGGATCTCCGCAGCAACGTGTTCGCCCTCGACCGCGACACGGGCAAGCTGCGCTGGTCGAAGATCTTCTTCGCGCGGAACGACGGGCCGAACGGGCTCGCGGTCGCGGACGGGCGCGTCTACGGCGCGACCGACAGCGATGCGTTCGCACTCGATGCTTCGACGGGCCGCGAGCTCTGGCATCGCCATCTGACCCGTCCCACCGAGCAGTTCGTCGACATCGCACCCGTGCCGTGGGAGGGCTTCGTCTTCGTCAGCACGATCGGCTATCCGCGTGGCGGACGCGGCGCGATGTACGGCCTCGACGCAGCGACGGGAAAAGTCCGCTGGCGCTTCGACACGATCAAGGATCCGTGGCGGTTCCCCCTCGAGGCCGGCGGCGGCGGGCTCTGGTATCCCGTCTCGATCGACGGCGACGGACGCCTGTACGGCGGCAACTCGAATCCGGCGCCGTGGGGAGGCACGCCGGAGCACCCGAACGGCGGGTCGTATCCCGGGCCTGTCCTCTACACCGATTCGCTGCTCGTGCTCGACGCCCGGAGCGGGCGCTTGCTCTGGCACGACCAGGTGACGCCGCACGACATCCGCGACTACGACTTCGAGGCGACTCCCGTGCTCGTCGAGCAGCGACGGGAAGCAGCTCGTGATCGGCGCCGGCAAGGCCGGGCACGTGATCGCGTGGGATCGAGAAGAGCAGAGCCGGCTCTGGGACACGGCGGTCGGGCTCCATCTCCACGACACCGGGCCGCTGACGCGCGCGAAGCAGACCGTCTGCCCGGGATTGTTCGGCGGCGTCGAGACTCCGCTCGCCTACGCCGACGGTCGCGTGTTCGTTCCGGTCGTCGACGTCTGCGTGCGCGGCAACTCGATCGGCTCGCTGCCGGTGAACGAGGTCGACCCGAACCGAGGCGCCGGCCGGCTCGTCGCGCTCGACGCAGCGACCGGCGGCAAGGCTCTGGGAGAAGCGCCTCCCGTCGGTCGAACTTCGGCTGCGCCGCAACCGAGAACGACGTCGTCTTCACCTCCACCTACGACGGCACGGTCTACGCGCTCGGCGCAGACGACGGCGAGGCGCTGTGGCGCGGGAAGATGCGCGCCGGAATCAACGGCTGCCCGTCGCTCGCCGGCGACCTGCTGCTCGTCGGCGCAGGCGTACGGCTCGGGCGCGCTTCCGTGCCCGAGCTCGTAGCCTTCGGTCCCTAGCGCGTTAGCTCAGCGCGCCTTGAGGGAGAGCGTGCCGACGTTGCGCCACACGAGCTTCGGGCGCAACGGCGAGTCGACGTTGCCGACCTCCTTCGGGAACGTGACCTTCACGTTGCCGCGAGGCAGCAGCGTCGACGGGACGTCGATGATCGCAGTCTGCGTCGTCAATTGTCCGCCGACGTTGAACGAGTCCCTGAAGAGCGCGGCGGGCGAGAAGTGCGCCGGACCACCTGCTCCGGTCGCGTTGGCGCAGTCCTGCGTGACGCCGGCGCCCTTCGTGGGGAAGAAGTAGATCCCGGTCTCGTAGCTCCGTGCGAACAGCACGATCTGAAGCCTGCCCTTCTTCGGGCCGTTCTTCAGCTGCGCGTCTACGGTCGTCTTGACGAGCGCGCCCTTGTACGTGCAGTGGTACGGCCCCGCGGACGCGGTGCCGAACTGAGTTCCGGCGAAGTCGCCGAGCCAGCTTCCGGACAGGCTCCCGGTGCCGCGGACGCTGAACTTCGCCTTGCTCGGGTTCTTCAGTGCAGTGGTCGGGACGCGGAACTTCGCGGTGCCCTTCCAGCTGTAGTTCATCGCCATCGAGCCGCGGTCGGTGTCGCCTGTCGTGCTCCACCGGCCCTTGCCGCTGTCGTTGAACGTGATGGTCACGAGGCGGCTGGCCTCGCTCGAGGCGGGTGCCGATGCGGAGCCGGCCAGCGCGCAGGCCGCGGCGACGCCGAGTGCCGCGACTCCTGCGGCCGCCCGCCGAGCTCCACTGCGGTGGTTCGTCGATTGCGTCATGCCTAGGTGGCCTTCAGCGTGCCCTTCATGCCGGCAGCGGCATGACCGGGAACGGTGCAGAGGTACTTCTTTCCACCTTTCGCGAGCGTGACGCGGATGGTCGACGACTTGCCGGGCTTCAGCATCGGCGTCTTCTTCGTGCCGATCTTGAAGTCGTGCCCGAGCTTGCCGCGGTTCGTCACGACGAAGACGACCGCCCCGTGGGGAACCTTCGCCTTGCTCAGCGTGAACTTGAACTCCTTCGCGGTGACCTTGACGGTGGTCGCGCGCGCGGCGGACTCGCTGGGCGAGGCGATCGGCACAACGGCGAGAGCCGCAGCCGCTGCGAGCAACGTTACGAAGACACGCAGTCTCATGTGAGCCTTTCTCCTACCTCGGAAGATTGGTCGAAATTTTCTTCTCCGACCCCGCGCCCATTGTGCCAGAGGCATAGGGTTCGACAACCCACGACGAGGAGGATTTACATGGCGATAAAACTCCACAGATGCGGCAACGAATGGGTGAAGCTGGGCGGCCATCCGTGCTGGCGCGTCGAGAAGGCGCTCGTCGACATGGGGATCGAATACGAGCTCGCGCCGGGCCCGTGGCGGGGCGGTCGCCCCGAGCAGGTCGAGCACACGGGCGACCGCAAGTATCCTGCGATCGAGTTCGACGACGGCACGTGGTATCGCGAGGAGTCGAAGGCGATGGAAGCGGCGATCCGCGCAGGAAAGCTCGACGAGATGCACGGCAAGACGCCGCTGAGCCAGGGCACCGCGTAGACGCGGCTAGACTGTTCCTCCTTCGGGGCTATAGCTCAGTTGGGAGAGCGCCTGGATCGCACCCAGGAGGTCGCCGGTTCGAGTCCGGCTAGCTCCATCGTCGTCGGAACAGCGGAGCTCAGGTCGTGAACGGCGGCGACCAGACGTACGGGGTCGTGGTCGTCACGGGGACGAAACCGAGGCGTTCGAGAATCGGGCGGCTGTCGTCCGAGGCGTCCACCTCGATGTAGCGGCGGCCGCGCTCGGCGGCGAGCTGTGCCCGCCGCGCGACGAGCGCGCGGTAGATTCCGCGGCCGCGCCAGGCCGGGAGCGTCGCTCCGCCCCAGAACGTCGCGAACTCCGTGTCCGACGGGAACCGAACCCAGCCGGCGCTGACCGTGAGATCTCCTGCGCGCGCGACGAAGACGCGCAGGCCCTGCGGGTCGGCCTCACGCTCGTCGGCGAGGTGGTCCACCCATTTGTGCTCCTCGTCCCAGACCGACTCTTCGAGCTGCGCGATCGGCGCGAAGTCGGCTCGCTCGCTCACCTCCTGGATCACGACTCCGTCGGGCAAGCGCGGCTCGGCGGCCACCGCCTCCACTCGGCCGATCACCACCGTCTCGGCCTCCTCGGGAACGAAGCCCGCCGCGCGCAGCCGGTCGGGGAGGTCGGCGGGACGATCGTGCCCGTGGAGCTTCCACTCGAAAGGCTCGCCGCGCTCGGTGAAGGCGCGGATCTGTCGCGCGATCAGCCCGTCGAGCTCGGCGCCGTCGAGGCCGGCGAGGTCGCGATACTCGACGAAACCTCGATTGCCGAAGCCGAGCGTCCGAACCAGCGGGCCGTCGTATTCGACCGTCACCGAATCGGGAAGCCGGTCGTGCACGTGCGCGCGCAGCTGCGCGTCGTAGGCTTCGAGCAGCCGGCGAGCGTCGTCCGCGGTCATGCGGAAGGCCCTAACTCGCTTTGGCTGTGGGACCGGCCTGCTCGCGACGCTCGAACTCCAGCATCAACCGCCTGAGGAGGTCGTTGAGCTGCTTCTTCTCGGCGTTGTCGAGCGCGGAGGTGACGAGCTCCTCCTTCTTCGCCTGCACGCCGACCGCGCGCTCGTACGTCTCGCGGCCCTTTTCGGTCATCTCGACCAGGACGCCGCGGCGGTCGTTCGGATCGGGTCGACGGCGCACGAGACCGGCCTGTTCGAGCCGGTCGATGCGGTTCGTCATCGCACCGCTCGAGAGCTCCATGTGCTTGCCGAGCCTGCCGGGCGTGCTGCAGAACGGCTCTCCGGACTGGGCAAGGGTGCAGAGCGCCTTGTACTCGCCCGAGTCGAGACCGAACTCGGCGAGCGTCTCGTCCAGCGTGCGGTGGAGACGGCGGCTCAGACCGCCGATCCGGTCGACGATCCCTTCGACCTCGAGATCGAGGTCCGGGAGGACGAGGTGGATCGTCTCGAGGAAGCCGTCGATGTGATCGCGTTCCTCGGTGGTCGATTCCATCGCCTGATCAGTGTGACACATTTCTTCTTGACGTCAAGAGAGCGTCAGCGCTAGTATCTCGACTTCGAGATAGTGAGCGTCAAGGGAAGGAGAAGCATGCACCCGATGGACGTATCCGGCAGGAGGCTCCTCGCCCACGAGCGGTACGACGGCCCTCGAGCGGGACGCCCGGCCCGCGCTCCGAAGGGCCGGCCGCACGCGCAGGCGCGTGGGCGGCCTGCTCGTCGC
Source organism: uncultured Actinomycetes bacterium (assembly GCA_963708685.1). Taxonomy (GTDB): domain Bacteria; phylum Actinomycetota; class Thermoleophilia; order Gaiellales; family Gaiellaceae; genus DASVFB01. The sequence goes on along the minus strand of CAVPTP010000001.1, from coordinate 179,060 downwards.
AGCCGGGCTGCGGCTAGCGCCCGAGTGCGCTCCCGGCCGCGGCGCCGTGGCGTAGGGATCTGCTGCGGCGCGATTAGGGTGGGCCGGTGGCCGTCGAGCGCTTCGACTCGATCGTCGTCGGCGTCGGAGGCATGGGCAGCGCCGCGCTCGCGCACCTGGCTCGCCGCGGCCACCGCGTCCTCGGGCTCGAGCGCTTCGGCATACCGCACGACCTCGGGTCCTCCCACGGCGTGACGCGGATCATCCGCCTCGCGTACTACGAGGATCCGGCGTACGTGCCGCTGCTCAGGCGCTCGTACGAGCTGTGGCGCGAGCTGGAGGAACGCACCGGCGAGCGGCTTCTGCACATCACTGCCTCGATCGACGCGGGGCCTGAGGTATTCGAGGGCTCGCTCCAGTCCTGCGAGGAGCACGACCTGCCGCACGAGGTGCTGACGGCAACCGAGTTGCGCCGCCGCTACCCGGCGTACCACCTGCCCGACGACACCAACGTTCTGCTCCAACCCGACGGCGGCTTCCTGCTGCCCGAGCGCTGCATCGTCGCGCACGCGCGCGAGGCGGAGGCACTCGGTGCGCACGTGCGCACCGACGAGCGCGTCGTCGACTGGGAGCCGAGCGGGGACGGCGTTCGCGTGACGAGCGAGCGCGGCATCTACGAGGCAGAGCGGCTCGTGCTCTGCGCAGGCGCGTGGTCGGAGGCGGTCGCCCGGCTGCCGCCGGGTTTCGTCGAGGCGGAACGACAGGTGCTCGGCTGGTTCGAGCCGCTCGAGCCCGAGCTGTTCGAGCCGCAGCGGTTCCCGGTCTTCAACCTCGTCGTACCGGAGGGGCGCTGGTACGGGTTCCCGGTCTTCGGCGTTCCGGGCTTCAAGATCGGGCGGTACCACCACAGGAATGAGGTCGTCGATCCGGATGACTTCGAGCGCGCGCCCCAACGAGAGGACGAGGAGCTGCTGCGGACGTTCGTCCAGCGGTACTTCCCGGCCGGCGCCGGGCCGACGGCCGCGCTCGCGACGTGCCTCTTCGAGAACAGCCCGGACGAGCACTTCCTGCTCGATCTGCACCCGGAGTGCCCGCAGGCGGTGGTCGCCGCCGGCTTCTCCGGGCACGGGTTCAAGTTCTGCTCCGTGGTCGGCGAGATCGCCGCCGACCTGGCGCTGACCGGCACGACGCGGCACGACATCGACTTCCTGCGGCTCTCGCGGTTCCACTCGACGAGCGTTTAGACATGCCGCGTCCCGGCTACGTCTCCGCCATGCCCCGGTCGCTGTGGTCCGGCTCGATCGTCTTCGGGCTCGTCAACGCTCCGGTTCGCATCTACAGCGCGATCGAGGAGCACAAGCTCCACTTCCACTTCCTGCACACGAAGGACGACAGCCCGATCGGGTACCAGAAGATCTGCAAGAAGGAGGAAAAGCCCGTCGCCGACGACGAGATCGTCAAGGCGTTCGAGTACGACAAGGGCAAGTACGTGTACATGGAGGACGAGGACTTCGAGGCTGCGCGCGTCGAGGGCTACAAGACGATCGACATCACCGACTTCGTCCCGTACGAGGACGTCGACCCGATCTTCTTTGCGAAGACGTACTACGTCGGCCCCGAGGAGGGAGCCGAGCACGTCTACGTGCTGCTCGGGCGCGCGATGGAGGAGTCGGGCCTCGCCGGCGTCGCGAAGTTCGTGATGCGCGACAAGCAGCACCTCGGCGTGTTGCGCGTGCGCGAAGGAGTCATCACGCTCGAGCAGCTCTACTTCGCCGACGAGATCCGTCCGGTCAAGGAGATCAAGCCGCCCAAGCGCCAGGTCGACAAGCGCGAGCTCGACATGGCGCTCCGTCTGATCGAGTCGTTCAAGAGCGAATGGGATCCGAAGCAGTACAAGGACACCTACCGTGACGAGCTGATGAAGGTGATCGAGGCCAAGCAGAAGGGCAAGGAAGTTCATGTCGGCGACAGAGGCCGAAGAGAAGGAAGAGGCGCCCGACCTGCTGACGGCGCTGCGCGAGAGCGTCGAGCGGTCGAGCGGTGCCGCCAAGCGCGGCAAGCGGACGCAGACGCGGAAGCGCACGCAGGCGAAGAAGCGGACGCAGACGCGGCGCGCGGCCTAGCTCCGCCGGACCGGGTGTCCACACGCACAGAGCGCGAGATCGACGGGCTCTTCGCCCTGCCGCTCGACGAGTTCACCGCCGGGCGCAATGCGCTCGCGCGCCGGCTGAAGCAGGACGGTGACGCGGAAGCGGCGGACCAGGTGCGCGGGCTGGCGAAGCCGACCGTTCCCGTGTGGGCGATCAACCAGCTCGCGCGAAGCGAGCCGGCGGCGATCCGGTCGCTGCTCTCGCTCAGGCGCGGCGCTGCGCAAGGCGCAGGAGCGCGCGCTGGCGGGACGCGGGGGTTCCGACGCGCTGAGAACCGCACAGGCGAAGCAACGCGACGCGGTGCGCGACCTCGGCGACCGTGCGAGGACGCTGCTCGATTCCTCGAACCATCCGCCGACGCAGGCGGTGCTCGAGCGCATCGCGCGCACGCTCGAGGCGGCGGCGCTCGACGAGGAGAGCCGGCCGCTGCTGAAAGCGGGACGGCTCGCGACCGAGCTCGAGCCCGCAGGATTCGACTCGCTCGCCGGGTTCAGCATTCCCACTCGGCAGCCTGCTCCGGCGGCGGGAGACGAGCTGGCCGCGCGGCGACGGCAGAAGGAGGAGCGCGAAGCGACGCAAGCGCGAGCTGCAGGAGAGGGTCCGCGAGCTCGAACGCCGGGCTTCCGAGGCCGAGCGGGAGGCGCAGCGTGCCGAGAAGGCGGCGACAGAAGCGCGTGAGGCCGCGGAGGAGGCACGCGCCGAAGCCGACGCGGCCGCCGCCGAGCTCGACGACTTGTCGTGACGGCGCTTCGCGCACACAATCAATGGATGAGAGGCCGCAGCTGAGCGCATCGCCGGGCTCCGCCGAAGCGCTGCGCGCGAGCGAGGAGCGCTTCCGCGGGGCGTTCGAGTATTCGCCGATCGGAATGGGGCTCGTCACCCTGGACGGGCGCTTCCTGCGCGTCAACCCGGCGCTCTGCCGGATCGGCGGCTACGACGAGAACGAGCTGCTCGGCCTGATGTTCCAGGAGATCGTCCCCGACGAGGAGCTCGATTACCACCGAAACGAGGTCCGTCGCCTACGCGCGGGCGAGATCGAGTCGTACGAGCACGAGGTTCGCTACCGGCACAAGCTCGGGCACTTCGTGTGGGTCCGCTTCACCGTCTCGGCGATCCGCGACAGCGAGGGGAACCTGACGCATCTCCTCGGCCAGGCCGAGGACATCTCGGAGCGAAAGCGGGCCGAGGAACGGCTTCGCCAGGCGGAGCGGCTCGAGGCGGTCGGCCGGCTCGCGGGCGGGGTCGCTCACGAGTTCAACAGTCTGCTCGCCGTGATCGGCGGCTTCGCGCAGGCATGCGCTCGACGAGGCGCATTCCGACTCGCTCCGGCGCGATCTCACGGAGATCCTCGATGCGGCCGATCGCGCAGGCGAGATCTCGCGACAGCTCGTCACCTTCAGCCGCGACGAGGTGTCGGAGCCCACCGTCCTCGACGTGAACGACGTCGTCAGGGCGCTCGAGCCGATGCTCCGCGCGCTGATCCAGCAGGGCGTCGACCTCGCGCTCTCGCTCGACCGACGATCTTCCCCCGGTCGAGGTCGGCCGTGCCCAGCTGGAGCGCGTGATCCTGAACCTCGTGGTGAACGCGAGCGACGCCACGAGCCCCGGCGGATGCATCGAGATCGCCACGCATCAGGTCGAGGTGCCGTCGGGCTCGGCGCCGGCGGCGCAGCTCGAGCGCGGCTCCTACGTCACGCTCTCGGTCTGCGACACCGGCGCGGGGATCGGGCCGGACGCACGCGCGCGTGTCTTCGACCCGTTCTTCACCACGAAGGAGCAGGGGGAGGGGACGGGCCTCGGGCTCTCGGCGGTCTACGGCATCGTCGACCGGCTCGGCGGCACCGTCGTCGTCGACAGCGAGCCGGGCCACGGTGCGCGCTTCACCGTCTACCTGCCGTCGCTGGCCGACGAGCCCGTCGCGCACGAAGCCGAGGCCGACGCGGGCTCGCTCGCGGGCGAGCGGGGCGGCAACGAGACGATCCTGCTCGTCGAGGACGAAGAAGCGCTGCGGATGTTCATCGAGCTCGTGCTCACGGAGGCGGGCTACACGGTCCTGAGCGCGCTCGACGGCGAGGACGCGCTCGCACGCGTGAGCGGCAACGAGTCTTCGATCGGACTCGTCGTCACCGACTCCGTCATGCCGCGCCTCGGCGGACGAGAGCTCCTGGAGCGGCTGCGCGTCAAGCGTCCCGACATTCGCGTGCTGCAGATCTCCGGCTACAGCGACAGCGCCGTGGCCGGCGAGGACTTTCTCGCCAAGCCGTTCGAGCCGGCCGAGTTGCTGCGCCGCGTGCGCGAGATCCTCGACCGGCTCTAGGTCTCCCGGCTCAGCCGACTCCCGGAGAGGGCGCGTACTCGCCGAGGAACCCCTCGCCGACGATCTGCTGGTCGACCGCGGCGCGGCCGATGTAGCACTGCCACTCGAGGCCGTCGCTCGTCAGCGAGCGGCAGCCGCCGTTGACGTGCTTCGTCGCGTCGACGGTCGGCTCGACCGTGCCTTTCCAGTCCGAGACCTCCGGAGCCGGCGGCCGCTCGAGGACGCAGTGGTACTCGACGTCCTGGACGACGGCGGTGCACGAGGGATTCGTCCCGGCGAGCGCGTGCGTGCCGGCGGGCAGGCTGCGCGCGACGTCGGCTCCGCCGATCAGCCGGTCGGCGGCGAACGCGAGACCGGGGATCGCGACGGCGACCGCGACGGCGGCGAGCGCAAGTCGCCGCGACCTGCGCCGCCGCTGTGTCCGCGCACCGGTGACGTCTCGCTCGGCGGCACGCTCGAGCGCGTCGCCGAGCCGGTCGAGCTCTGGGGTGAGGCCGTTCATCGTCCCTCCTCCGATCGGTTGCCGAATCGACTGCGCAGATCTGCGAGGCCGCGATGGACCCGGACGCGCGCGGCCTGGGTGCTCGTCCCGAGCAGCACTGCGACCTCGCGGTACGGGAGCTCGTCGACCACGCGAAGCTGGATCGCGTCTCGCTGGTTCGCGGGCAGGCTCGCGAAGGCCTCGTCGAGGCCGTCGAGCCACGACTCGTCCGGCTCGCTCGGCTCCGGGGCCCGGCCGAGCCACTCGGCCAGGCCCAGACGCTCGCACGCGCTAACCTCGAGGGTCTTGCGGCGAACCGAGGAGACGAGCACGTTCCGTGCGATCGTGAAGAGCCAGGGCTTCGCCGAGCCGCCGGCCCGGTCACGGAACCTGATCCGCGAGAGCCATGCCTGCGCGAACGTCTCCGCCGTCAGGTCGTACGCGGCATCGCGGTCGCCGCAGCGGCTCAGATGGAACGCGTGGATCGAGGCGGCGTGTCGTTCGTAGAGCTCGCGGAAGGCCGACGGCTCGGTCCGCGCGGCTGCGAGAAGGTCTGCGTCGCTCCTCATCGAAATGCGGCCGGCTTGGTCATCGCGCATCCAGAAGTGAATCGTGCGGGCGCCCTCGGGTGTTACACGACGTGTTGGGCGCCGGAACTGCTCCGTGGTAGGGTCGAGCGATAAGCATGCTTCGGGGGGAGCTCGTCGGCGATGCCAAGACGGCGAGGCTGTTGTTGGATGCAGCGCGCTATCTCGGCGAGACGCTGGACCCCCAGCGCGTGTACGAGCGCTTTCGCGAGATCCTCGGGGAGGCAGTCGACTGCGACGGCGTCGTCGTCTCGTCGTTCGACGCGGGCGAGCGAGTGATCCGTTGCGACTACGCGTTCGTGGACGGGAGTCACATCGATCCGGCAACGCTGCCGCCGCTGGCGTACCGGCCGGACGGCAGCGGGATGCAGACGCAGGTGATCAGGACGGGACAGCCGCTGCTCGAGAACAACGTGCGCGAGCGGGTTGCCGACCCGACCGGGACGTACTACGACGTCGACGGCTCGGGGAACGTCCGGAAGTTGCCCGACTCCGGCCCGGCCGCGACGCAGGCGGCGATGATGGTCCCGGTCAAGCACGAGGGTGGGGTCGTCGGCGTCGTGCAGGTGATGAGCGAGCGCCAGGCCTACAGCCAGGAGGACCTGCATCTCGTCGAAGGGCTGGTCAGCCAGCTCGGCGCCGCGGTGCGAAACGCGCGGCTGCACGAAGCGACCCAGGCCGAGACCGCGGCACGCGTTCGCGCCGAGATGGAACGCGAGCAGCTCGCCGAAGCGGAGGCTGCTGCGCGTGCGGTCGCGGCCGAGCGCGAGCACGCAGCGCAGGTGCTCGAGGCGATCGGCGACGGCATCTTCCTGCTCGACGACGGCGGCGTCATCCGTTTCTGGAACGGCGCCGCGGAGGGGATAACCGGTTTCGACAGCGAGCGCGTGCTCGGCGCGCCGGTCACGGACGTCTTTCCCGGCTGGCCGCTCGTAGCCGCGGAGGTCGCCGTCGCGGTCGAAGGCGCGAGCGCGCGTCCGGTCACCGTCCCGGTCGACATCCACGGGCGGGAGCTCTGGCTGTCGATCGTCGCGGTACTCAGCCCGAAAGGGATCGTGTACGCGTTCCGCGACCTCACGCTCGAGCACCGCGTCGACGAGAGCAAGAGCGAGTTCATCGCGACCGTCTCGCACGAGCTGCGCACGCCGCTGACGGGTGTTCTCGGAGCGGCGCGGACGCTGCTCCGCGACGACGTCGCGCTCACGCCCGACGTGACGCGGCAGCTGCTCGAGATGATCGCGACTCAAGCCACTCGGCTGAGCGATCTGACGGACGAGCTGCTGCTCGCCGCGAGCCTGGATCAGGGCGATCTTTCGCTCGAATCCCGCAGCATCGACATCGACGTGCTCGCGGCCGAGACGGTCGAGACGATGCGCCCGCGTGTGCCCGGCGACGATGGCGCTCTCCCTTCGCGCCGGATCCGCCGGCGCCGCGAGCGCCGACCGCGATCGCGTGCAGCAGGTTCTCGTCAACCTCATCGACAACGCGATCAAGTACTCGAACGAGGCCGGGCCCGTGGTCGTCTCGACGAAGCGGCTCGCCGACCGGGTGCGCGTGAGCGTCAAGGACAAGGGCATCGGCATCGCCGAGCCCGAGCACGCGCGCGTGTTCGAGAAGTTCTATCGCAGCGATCCGCAGCTGATCAGGCTCCCGCCGGGTACAGGTCTCGGGCTCTACATCTGCCGCGAGCTCGTCCAGCGAATGGGCGGCGAGATCGGCGTCAAGTCGCGGCCGGGCAACGGCTCGACGTTCTACTTCGAGCTGCCGTCCGCCTGACGCGCGAGCTCGAGGAGAGTCGTGACGGTCCTCCAGTTCCGCGCGGTGCCACGCACTCCGAGACGGCCTTCGAAGTAGCCGATCGTGAGCTTCGACCGGCCGGAGCCTCTCGTCGGGAAGTGGAGGTAGATGTCGCGGCCGCTGACGCTGAACGCGTCGGGCGGCGAGCGCTCGGGATCGAGCGCGGCGACCGACTTCGCGGCCGGACGTTTGTCGAGGAACATGACGTGCAGCTTCTTGTGGTCGGTCTCACCTTCGAGGAACGGGTTGCCCTTCACGATCTTCGCGAGCTCTGCGGGCGTGCGGAGCAGGACCGCGACGTCGTGACCGAACTCCTTCGTGATCGCCTGCTCGATCGCCGCCGCGACGCGGCTCTCGGTTCCGGAGCGGCTCCTGAAGACGACGTTGCCGCTCTGCACGTAGGTCGCCACGTCCTCGTGTCCCAGGTCGGCGAAGAGCGCCTTCAGGCCGCCCATCGGGATCTTGTTCCGCGCGCCGATGTTGATCGCACGGAGCAGCGCGACGTACGTCTTCACCCGCGCATTGTCGACGAACGGCGCGGCTAGCGTTCCGTTCGTGCCACGACCGACCGGATCCTGCTCGTCGAAGGCGACATCACCGCTCAGCGCGTCGACGCGATCGTCAACGCGGCGAACTCGTCGCTGCTCGGCGGCGGCGGCGTCGACGGCGCGATCCACCGTGCGGGCGGCCCGCGATTCTCGAGGAGTGCCGGCGGCTCGGCGGCTGCGACACCGGAGACGCGAAGGCGACCGGCGCGGGCGAGCTTCCGCGAGGTTCGTGATCCACACCGTCGGCCCCGTGTGGCGGGGCGGCGGCCACGGCGAGGACGAGCTGCTCGCGTCGTGCCACCGCCGGTCGCTCGAGGTCGCGGCCGAGCTCGACTGCCGCACCGTCGCGTTCCCGCGATCTCGACCGGGATCTACGGCTTTCCCGTCGACCGCGCTGCACGCATCGCGATCGGAACGACGGCCGCTGAGCTCGACGCGCGGCCGCGATCGAGCAGGTCACGTTCGTCCTGTTCGCCCGCGACGCCTTCGGCGAGTTCGACGCGGCGCTGGGCGAGCTCTGACCCGTCTCAGTCGGCAGCCGCGACGGCTTCGATCTCGATGAGGACGTCGTCGCGGAAGAGCCCGCTCACCTCCACGAGCGTGCTCGCAGGCGGATGCTCCGTGTCGAGGTACTCGTCGCGGATCGAGCGCAGCGCAACGATGTTGCTGACGTCACGCACGAAGTACGTCACCTTCACGACGTCGCTCCACGATGCGTCGGCGGCCTCGAGCGCGGCCTCGAGGTTCGCGAACACCTGGCGCGTCTGAGCCTCGAAGTCGCCGGCCCCGACGAGGCGTCCCTCGGTGTCGAGCGGAACCTGTCCGGAGACGTAGACGAGCCGCCGCGCGCGCACCTCGACGACGTGGCTGTATCCGAACGGCGCCGGGAGGGTGTCGGGCGAGAGGAAGCGGCGTTCGGTCACGGCGGCATGCTGCCGCTCCGGGCGCCGCTCGTCAATTCCTCCCGGGCCGGGATCGGTCAGGATGCCGCCGTGCCGCTCGACCCGGAAGTCGCCGCGATCCTCGGAGCGCTCGCCTTCGCGGTCGTGGCTGGACTCCCGAGCTGCGGCGCTCGCGCCGCAACCGGCGGCGCGCTCTGCGCGAGTGCCTGACCTGCGCGCGGACGCTCGTGCTCGGCGAGCGCACCTGCGACTGCGTCGACGAGTCGCCGTGACCGAGGCCGACGACGCCCGCTTCCGGCGGCCGAGAGGCCGCGAGCTGGTCGTCGCGTCCGGTTACGTCGCGGCCGGGGCCCTCTATGTCCTGATCGGCGTCGCGGTCACCGACTTCCTCCTGTCGGTCTTCGTCGCGATGGGCTACCTGCTCATCGTCGCCTGGCTCGTGCCGCTCGTCGTCCGGCGGCTCCTGTGAGCTGGGCCGCTCACGACCTCGAGCCGTACGCGATCCAGCGGCACACGCGCTGGAAGATCGCGTTCGTCCCGCTCCTCCTCGGCTCGTACGCGCCGGACATGATGACCAAGTGGTTCGTCTACGGGATCCATCTCGGGCCCTGGGACCTCAAGGCCAGCAATCCGGCGCAGTTCCATCGCGGCTGGCCGGGCTTCGGCTTCACGCACTCCCTCATCTACGGCGTCGTCGATCGGCCTCGTCTTCTGGAAGGGGTTCGGCAGCAAGCTCTGGGGGATCAGCTTCATGATCGGCGAGTGGGCGCACGCGCTCACCGATACGGGCGACACGGTCGGGACGATGCTGCTCTTCCCGTGGACGTTCCACTTCCACTTCGGCGCGTGGGCGTACGCGGGCCAGACGGGCCGGATGACGGATGCCGCGGCGTACTTCAGCGGCCTCGGCGGGATGTGGGACCTCGTCTGGATCGTCTACGGGCTGTTCAGCTGGCGCGTGCTCACCCGTTCCTACTTCGAGCGCCACGTCTACAGCGCCGACCGGTCGTGGTCATTCGCGAACCGGGCCGTCCCGCTGGCCGCCCTGCTCGTCCTCTACCGGGCCGCCTTCTTCTACGGCACGAGCCGCTGGATCGCATGGACGATCTGGGCTCACGTCATTCACCACTATCCGTACGACCTGTCGTGGGGCGGACCGCACTGGGTGCACGCCGAGCATCCGTGAACGGCGTCAGACGACGCGGTCGTGCGGCCGGTACCGATCGATGTACGCGTCGTTCTCCGCTCGGAAGCTCGCGACGGCGTCGTGGAACGAGTCACCCTCGGATTCGATCCGCTCGTCGAGCAGGCGGTGGGCGTACTCGTACAGCGCCAGGTCGTATTCGTTGCGCTCCGAGATGAGTGCGACCGTCGCGGGCGCGAGCGCGCTCCTCGGCGGCCGGGTTCGGCTGACGAGCTCGGGGAAGTAGAAGAGGTAGGGCCACCCCAGCAGCCGCTGCAGCGCGATCACCGACTCGTCGAAGCGCTCGGTCACGCCCACGAATGCGAAGCGCTCGCGCAGGTTGCGCTTTGCCCGCTCGAGCGTCCGAGGTGTGCACTTGCCGTACGCCGGCTCCATTCCGGCGATCCGCCGCGTCTGGTCGTTGTCGACCTCGCGGCAGCCGAACTCGACGACGAACTCCTCGAGCGATGCGCCCCGGGAGGCGATCGCGTCGTGATACAGCTCGTCCTCCTTCCCGAGGATGTGGTGGTACAGCGATACGACCCGGTCGACCGGCTCGCGCAGGAGCGTCACGTAGAACGCGGGTCGCGGGATGAGCTCGTGCGCGCCGAACCAGAAGTGACCGACCGCGGCGCGTAGGTCGTCGCGTTCGAGCGCCGCGCGCACGCGCGGCGTGAACCGCGGTCGCTGCGCCTTGTGAAAGCCGTACGGGAAGTAGTAGATTCCGTCGCGAAACCAGCCACCGCCGGGCGCCGGAACCGCGTAGTGCTCGTAGATGCAGGCCTTGAGCGTGGTGCCGGCCGTCTTCGGGATGTGCAGGAACAGGCACACCGAACCGGCCCGCGGACCCGTCATCGCGCTAGCGGCACTCATGCAGTCGTGCCCACTCGACCCACTCCAGGTATCGCGTCGGATGAACGAGATCGAGCGGCCTCTCCTCCGACGGATCGTAAAGTCGCGCAAGGTCGGTGAATTGCGGCAGGTCGGGGCGCGAGACGTAGAACAGCATGTTCTGCGCGTACCACGGAGCGACCGACGCGTCGTTCCAGAGCCTTCGGCGGAGACAGTCGACGTGCACGTAGTCGTGCTTGCCGAACAGCTCCGCCCAGTAAGACGGCCATTGCTCGTTGAGATGCTTCGTCCCGCCCTGTCCCGGTATGGCGGCGGAGAACAGAACGATCGGGCCGAGCCTCGTCAGCCCCTCGACGAAGGTCGCGGCGCTGCGTCGAGGAAGATGCTCCGCGACCTCGAGCGACAGGACCAGGTCGAAACGCCTCCGAACCGCGAGCGGCGCGGCGAGGTCGCGTGCGAGGAATCGCTCCCGCGGAATGTCGAGCGTACGTTCGTCGACGTACTCGCCGTCGATCCCGGTCGCGTCATCGATCCCGAGCTCGCTGAAGACGGTGAGCCACGTTCCGGTGCCGCAGCCCACGTCCACGATGCTCGCTGGGCTCGTGAGCTCGAGAACGAGCGGCACCACGACTTCGGCCGAGCGCCTGGCCTGCTCGCGCTGTCGCGCGAAGAACTCCGCGGTGTAGTCGTCGTGCTCGGCGGACGTCATCCGACCGCCTCTCGTGGTGGGCGCGCGCGCGCGGCGAAAGCGTCTTCCAGCAGGCGCGTGAGCACCTTGTTCGCGTCGAAGTGCTCGCGCGCGAGCGCACGCGCGCTACGGCTGTGGCGTGTTGGGTCGGCGGCGACGCGTTCGACGGCGTCGACTGCCTCGTCGAGCGTCGAGAATGCGAGCAAGCCGTCGCCGGTCGGCAGCACGTCCGAGAAGCCGGTGTCTTGGGAGACGACCGGGCGACCGCTCGCGAGGTAGTTGGCGCTCCGCTCGCTGAACCACCCTGTGCGGGCGATGACGTAGCCGTGCTTCGCGACGGTGAATTCTCCGAGCGAGCCTCGGATGTAGCGTCTGTAGGTCCACGGGTTCGCCGTGGGCACGAGCGGATTACGGAGACGCCAGCCGGCGGCCTCGAGTTCGGGCCGAGGCGCCGAAGCGCCGCCGCCGAGCGCCACCTCGAGCGGGACGCGCGTGCACCCCGGAAGATCTGCGAACCGTCGGAACGACTCCGATTTCATGGCGAAGCGTTCGCCGCCGTGCTCGAGCGCCGGATAGCTGTCCCACTGCATGACCGTCGTGAAGGCGGCCGACGGTTCGGCGGGAACGAACGGCCACATGTCCAGGACCACCGGCTGCCGCGTCGGCTTCCAGTCCAGGCCGTCGTCCGGCAGCGACGCGAACGATCGGACGCCCTCGGCGAAGGTGTAATGCACGTCGTGCCGTTCGGCTCGCGCGCGGTGGACTCCATCGGTGAGGTTCCGGATCTGCGTGAAGACCGGGTCGGTGTCGACGGCGATGCCCAGAGGAATCTGATCCGTCCACGGACGGAGCGGGTTCACGAGGCTCAGATCGAGCAGGACGTCCGCCTCCGCACACTCCCTGTCGACGTCGCCACCGGCAGGGCCGTGCCACTGCTTTCCGTGCGCGTCGTGGTAAGCCCAGCGAGGGACGCCGATCTGGCGCATGACCCGTGTCGTGAAGCGGAGCCCGTACGTCGGATCCTCGTCGTTGACGCCGCGCGCCGGGTCGTAGCACGACCAGGAGACATCGTCGCTGTCCTCGACGAAGGTCACGCGATGCCCCAGTCGTACGAGTCCGAGGACGTACTGCAGGTGGTGCCAGGCCAGTCCGCCGAGCGGGCATCGGACGATGTAGCCGACGACGACGATCCGCAGGCGGTCGGCGGGCGGCGCCGTCATGCGGTTACCGCCGGGGGTTCGGACCGCGCCGTTGTCGAGGAGAGAGCGCGGTCGACGAGGCTCGTGAGGACGGTTCGCGAGTCGAAGTACTCCTCCGCGACCTCGCGGGCGCGTCGAGCATGGACGTCGTATCGCCCGCGCACGTCTCCGACGGCCGCGACAGCCTCGTCGGGGGTCGAGAACGAGACGACGCCTTCCACGCTTGGCAGCCACGTCGAAAAGCCCGTCTCCTGGGTGACGACGGGGCGGCCGCTCGCGAGATATGCGGCGCTGCGCTCGCTGAACCACCCGCTTCGGCTGGCGACATATGCCTGCTTCGCGACGCTGAACTCTGCCGCCGACCGTTGGATGTAGGCGCGATACGCCCAGGGATCGGCGACGGTGTCGAGCGGATCTCGCGTCTTCCAGCCGTGCTCGCTGAGGCGAGTGCGGTCCACGCCACGACCGCCGACCACGAGCTCGAAGACCGGCCCGGTGTGCCTCGGGAGGTCGAGATACGGGTGCGAACGACTCGGCCTTGGTTCCGTAGCGGATGCCGTTGTGCTCGCGGGCCGGATAGCTCTCCCACTGCATGACCGTGGTGAATCGCGCGTCCGGCGAGGGCGGAGCAACAGGCCACGAATCGAGCCAGATCGGGTGCCGCGTCGGCTGCCAGTCGATCCCGTCGTCGGGGAGCACGGTTCCCTCTCGCCCGACGTTCTCCGCGAACGTGAAGAACGCAGTGTGCATCGCGGCTCGCCGTGCTGCCGCTGGGTCGTCGCCATGGCGGATCTGCGTGAAGACGGGGTCCTTGTCCACGAGTACACGATGAGGTGCGTCGAGAAGCCACGGGCGAAGCGGGTTGACGCCGGCGAGGTTCAGCACGAGGTCCGCGTGCGCGGAGACGGCGCGGATCCGGTCGGCGGCCCCGCCGTGCCAGGTTCCGGTGTGTGCGTCGTGATACGCCCAGCGTTCGCCGAAATCGAGTCGCTCGAACAGCGAGGAGGCGAATCGGAGGCCGTACGCGGGGTTCGTGTCGATCGTCCGCCGGATGGGGTCGACACATGAGGGATAGTCGTCGCTGTCCTCGAGGAACCACACGTCGTGACCGAGGCTCCGCAGGCCGAGGACGTAGTGCAGGTCGCTCCAGGCCATCCCGCCGAGCGGCCCTCGCACGAGATACCCGAGGACCACGATCCGCAGCGGGTCGCCGTGCGCGGCGCGGCTAGACATCGGCCGCCAGCGCCGCTTCGACGAGGTCGCCGAGGACGCGGTCCGAGTCGAAGTACTCCGCCGCCAGGTCACTCGCGGCCCGGGAGTGTCGTGCATAGTCAGCCGTCACCGCACGCACGGCTTCGGCAGCTTCATCGGGCGTGGCGAACGGGACGATTCCCTCGCCGACGGGAAGGACTTCGCTGAAGCCGGTCTCCTGGACGATCGTCGGACGTCCCGCTGCGAGGTAACAGGCGGAGCGACAGCTGAACCAGCCGGCAGCGCCGACGACATACCCGTGCTTCGCGACGCTGAGCTCGCCTCTCGACGAGCGCACATAGCTGCGGTACCCGTCGAGCGTCGCCGCGACGGTCGCGGCGTCGGCGACATCCCAGCCGGCCGCGTCAAGGATCTGCGCCGGAGTGCGGGCGCCATCCGCACGACCCCGGCCGGTCTCCCAGTCGGCGTGATGCGCGCCGCCGAGGGCGACCTCGAGCCGCGCAGGCGCGACCGCGGCGGGAAGGTCGAGGAACCGGAGAAGCTCGACGTCCTTCTGGCCGTAGAGCTGCCCCTGGAAGCTGAGCGGCTCGTAGCTGGTCCAGCTCATCACCGTCGTGAGCACGTCGCGCGTCGGCTCCTGCGGGCGCCATTCGGAGAGCACGATCGGCTGGCGTGTCGCGCGCCAGTCGACGCCGTTTGCGTACTCGGTCGACGCGATCCGCTCGCCGAAGCTGAAGAACACGTTGTGGAGGGCGACCCGTTTCTTGAAGGCGCTCTGGCCGCGCTGGAGGGCGAGCTTCACCTGCGTGAACACCGGGTCCGAGTCGATGTAGGCGAGCCTCGGGATCGTCCCGTACTCGGCCGGCCGCTCGAGGGTTCCCGACACGTTGACGAGCAGATCGGCGGTGCCGAGAACCTCGCGGCGCCTGACGTCTGACAGCCCGTACCAGCGGGGCTCGATCGGGAAGCGGTACATCCACCGGTCGGCGAAACCGAACCGCGCCATCGTGTGCGCAAGATGCTCGACGTTCGGGGTGGGGTCGTGAGCGATCCAGCTCTCCGCGTCGTCGCCTCCCACGGCGGTGTAGGGCCACTCACCGGAGTCCTCCAGGTAGTAGACGTCGTGCCCGAGGCGCGCGAGGCCGAGCAGATACTGGAGGTAGTCCCAGGCGACGCCGCCGAGACGGGGGTGCTGGGCGATGAGGCCGGTGACGACGATGCGGAGTTGCGAGTTCACGTGTGCGCCCCCGATCAGAGGACGTCGTCGATCGGCGGGGCGAGAGCCGTGTCGCCGGCGAGCCGGCCCGAGGCGCGAGTCACCGGGCGACCGTCCGGAGAACGGGCGAGGACGCATGTTCTGCGACCCGGCCGTCGGCGACCTCGATGACCGTGTCGCACCCGGCCAAGGTGCTCAACCGGTGCGCGATCATCAGCGTGGTCCGGCCACGCATGAGGCGAGTCATTGCGTCCATGATGATCGCTTCGCTGCCGATGTCCACCGAGCTCGTCGGCTCGTCCAGAAGCAATACCGGCGCGTCCTTCAGGATCGCGCGGGCGAGTGAGATGCGTTGGCGCTCGCCGCCCGACAGCGACATTCCCCGTTCGCCGACGAGCGTGTTGTAGCCGTCGGGAAGGCGGCGGACGAAATCGTGCGCATGTGCAGCCTTCGCGGCGGCGATGACCTCGAGGTCGGCTGCATCGACACGTCCGTAGGCGATGTTCTCCGCGATCGTCGTCGAGAAGAGCACCGGCTCCTGCAGCACGATCGCGAACTGGTTGCGCAGGTCGGCGAGTGCATATTCGCGCAGGTCGACGCCGTCGAGGAGAATCGTCCCGGCGCCGGGGTCGTAGCACCGCGCCAGCAGATTGAGGATCGTCGTCTTTCCCGATCCAGTCTGGCCGGCGATGCCGAGCGACTCGCCGGCCGCCACCTCGAACGACACGTTCGTGAGGACTTGCCGTTCGCCGCCGTAGCCGAAGGAGACGTTGCGGAACTCGATTCCGCCTCGCGCGCGGCGCAGCGGAATCGGGTGCGGAGCCTCGGGAACGTCCGGGGCTTCGTCGAGGACAGCGAGGACGCGCTCGCCGCTCGCGAGCGACGCCTGCAACGTGACGATGCTGCCGGCGACGGTTCGCAGCGGCTGGTAGAGCAGCGCGAGGTAACCGAGTACGAGCACCAGGCTTCCGAGCGTCAGCGCTCCGTGCTTCACGTGCAGGACACCCACGACGAGGACGGTCGCGGTTCCAAGGGCGAGCACGGTGCCGATCAGCAGCTCGAAGCTGCCCTGCATCAACGCGACGCGTACCCGCGCCGCGACGTTCTGCTCGGCGCGGTGGAGGTAGCGGGCGTGCTCACGCCTCTCCTGCCCGAATGCTTTCACGACGCGCAGGCTCGTCAGCGACTCGTGGACGACCGCGAGCGACGACGACTCGAGCACCTGCGCCTCGCGCCAGCGCGTGCGCAACCGGTCGCGGTAGCCGACGATCACCACGAGCAGAACGGGCGTGATGGCGATGGCGACGAGCGCGAGCTGCCAGTCGATGCGCGCGGCGACGTAGAACATCCCACAGAGCATGAAGCCGGCCGAGAGCAAGGGCGCGATCCCGTAGACCCACAGGTACTGCAGAGCGTTCGCGTCGGCCTGAACGCGGTAGGTCGTGTCTGCGGTCCCCTTCGTGTCGTGGTACGTGAGCGACAGTCGCTGCGCGTGACCGAACAGCCGCGCGCGAAAGCGCATCAACAGCCGCTCGCCCGCGGAGGTGGTCAGGACGCTCGCCACGACCAGCTGGATCTGCGTCAGGAGAGCGATGAGGACGACGAGGGCGCCCGCGACGAGGAGTACAGAGGTCGTCGACGCAGAGAATGCGCTCGGGAGGAATCCGGGCAGCGGCTCGCTGCCGAGGACGCTGTCGATCGCGACTTTCAGCGGCAGCGGTGTGAGCAGCGCGAGCGGCGTCGCCAGGAGGGTCACGAGGCCGAGTAGGGTCAGCGAAAGCGCCTGGCTACGCGCCTCGACGGCGAGTCGCCAGAGGACGCGAGCCATCTGAGGTGTCGCGGGCGGAGCGGGAGCCATCCCTCTACTCCTCGTGCGTGACGCGTGCGAGAGCGGGAGAGTGGCCGTTCCAGCGCGGAGCGTCGATCGGACGCGGCCGCTCCGCGATGCTCGAGGCGATGGCGACGGCCGCGGTCGGCTCGAGAACCGCTCCGGCGCCGAGCGCGGCGGCACTCGCCGCCAGCAGGGCGAAGACGAGCCATTCCCCCGACAGCGCGGCGCCGGCGGCCAGCGCGCCCAGGATCACGATGACCGCGAGCGCGCTCGTCGACCACCGCGGGCGCGCCTCGATGCGCACGAACTGGGTCCCCGAGCCGTGATCCTCGACCGCCATCCTGAGCCGCGCTCCGCCGAGGATCCCCACCCGCACCTCGAGGTCCCAGCGGTCGAAAGGCCCGCCGTGCACGACCGCTTGCCCCGCCCGGAGCAACTCCTGCTCGAGCCGCGAGAGCCGCTCCTCGGGCGCGATCCATTCCTCGCACCACACCGCCGACGAGCGGGTTCGCGGAACCCGGAAGCTCATCGGCGCGCGGCGGCGCCAGGGAGTCAGGCCGCGACTGAGCCTGCCGCTGAGCCTCACTGCGGGCTGCGCGAGACAGAGCAGCGCCGTCAGCACGCGTTGCGAGCGGCGCCTCACTGCCGACCGTGACCGGAAGCGCGGTCCCCGCACCGACGGCACGACGTACGCGATCGACACGAGCACCATGACGGCGAGCAGCGGCAGCGCCGCGAGCAACGGCGCCCAGAGCGGCGCGAGGGCGGACAGTGCCGTGAGCGCAGTCAGTGCGAGGTACCACTCGGGCATCGCCGGCAGCGATCCGAGTGTCCCCGCCGACGGCGTGTAGAGGCTCTGGAACGGCGCCGAGCCCCACGAGCCGTGGTAGACCCGGGCGGTTCGGAGGCTGCGCAGGAAGCCGTTGCCGTAGACGCGCCCGTGCCAACGAACGTGGCCGAGCGCGTTGTACTTGTCCGGCCACTTCCGTTCCAGGAGAGCCTCGGCGCGCCCGTAGTTCCGTTGCTGCCGCAGATAGGCGCGGACGGAGTTCCGCCGGTGATGCCAGACCACCGCCGCGGGGCTGAAGCCGAGCGTCCAGCCGCGCTCCTGCAGCCTCCAGCAGAGGTCGACGTCGTCGCCGGCGATCCGGAACTGCGGGTCGAAACCGCCGACGGCTTGGAGCGCGTCCCTCCGGAAGGCCATGTTGCAGCCGGGGATGTGCTCGGCCTCCTCATCCGACACGAGGACGTGCACCGGGCCGCCGGGCGCGCTGTGCGATGCACTCCGCGATCGGCCCGTCGCCCTCGGGTGGGATGTTCGGCCCGCCGATCGCGACGTGGCTCGTGCGACCGAACGCGAGCGCGAGATGCGTCAGCCAGTCGGGCTCCGGATACGCGTCGTCGTCGATATACGCGACGACCTCTCCCGTTGCGCGCTCGAGGCCGAGGTTGCGCGCGTTGCTGAGGCCGCCGTTCGCGGTCGTGACGAGCCGGAAGCCGTGATCCAGCGCGTGGGCTGCGCAGCCGTCGGTCGATCCGTCGTCGACGACGATCACTTCGTAGTCGGGATAGTCGAGTCGGGCCAGCGCCAGCAGGCACTCGTCGATCGTCCGGCCGCCGTTGTACGTGCAGACGACGACCGAGATGCGCGGCGGCGCGGCCGGCGGCGCGCCGACGTCGCCGTACACGTCGCGAACAGCGGCCAGGGCGGGCTTCGCGGACCGATCGCGCCGCGTCAGTCCGAACTCCCAGTCGTCGACGTCGGCGCCGCCGCGGTACCACTCGTCGGTCCACGAGAAGACCACGGTCCCGGCGCAGCCCGCCTCGAACGACTCCTCGATCTGCCAGCGGAGCACCTCGGCCTGCTTGCTCTCGCCGTTCCGGAAGGCGTCGAGCCCGACCTCGCTCATCAGCAGCGGGCGGTCGCCGGCGAGGTTGTGCAGCCGCGGGAGGTACGAGGTGAGCTGCTCGCGTGTCTCGAGGTAGACGTTGAACGAGACGAAGTCGAGGAAGGGAAGCTGGAGGTACTCCGTCGACGGATAGTTGACGTACGTGACGAGCCCGTCCGGATCCTCGTCCTTCACGGCGTGGTACAGGCTCGCGAGGTAGCGCTCGATCTCTCGGCGTCCGATCCACCGCGCGAGTGGCGCCGGGATCTCGTTTCCGAGCCCGTAGCAGAGCAGCGCGGGATGCCCCGCGACGGAGCGAACCTTGCGACGGACGATGTCGCGGACGTCCGGCGCGCCGTCGCGGTCGATCAGGTAGCCGACGTATTGCTCCGCCGACAGCCCGACCATGACCCGGAGCCGGTGCTGCTCGGCGACGTCGAGCAGGTGCACCGGCGGGACGGTGTGTGGGACGCGGACGACGTTGATCCCGTTGTCGGCCATGAGCGCGAAGTCGCGCTCGATCGTCGCAACGTCGTGGTACTCGTGCCCGTCGGCGTCCGGCTCGAACGCGCCGTAGCTGACGCCGCGGACGAGCAGCTTCTCGTCCCCGACGCAGAGGAACTTGCCGCGAACGGCAGGCCGCGACACACTGACGTGCGCCCGGTCGGCGTGGGACGTCCCCGTCGATTCGACGCCGTGTCCGGCCGTCGCCCAGTCGCGCACCCGCGCAACCTCTCCCTCTCCCCCCAAAATGCTCTTTCGTCGCTCGGCAGGCTCGGCCGTAGATCAAGCCCCGAGGGGAGTTTAGTGCGCTGCTCCGGAAACACAAGGGTCGCTTAGAAAGGTGAATATCCGGCGGAAGATTCTTACAGGATCCACACGCCCGCACAGCGCATACTTAACGATTTCCGTTGCCCGGTTTCGAATTGCAAAGTAAGCTCGACGTGGCTCTGTTCTGGGGGCCAGGCAGGGACCACCCAACGCCCCTCTCTCAAGAAGGAAGTACGCACATGTTGAGCAAGCGCATCGGGCGCGTCGGCATTCTCATGCTCGCGATTGCCGCCGTCGCCCTGCTCGTCGTCTCTCCCGTCACGGCAGCCCACCGCACGACGAAGGCGACGAACCTCGTGGTTTGGGTCGACGCACCGCAGAAGTCGTCGATCGAGAAGAGCGCCAAGGCCTGGGGCAAGGCGCCGGTCACCGTTCAGGTCCACACGTTCGGCGCGATCCGCGACGATCTGAAGACGGTCAAGCCGGAGAACGCGCCGGACATCATCATCGGCCCGCACGACTGGGTCGGCGACCTCGCCACGAACGGCCTGATCCTGCCGCTCTACCCGAGCGCGGCGACGAAGAAGCAGTTTCCGAAGTACGCACTGAATGCGTTCTCGTACGGCACCGCGGTGAAGAAGCTCTACGGCTCGCCGTACGCGCTCGAGAACGTCGGCCTGGTCGTCAACACGGGCCTGGTCAAGGTGCCGACGACGTTTGCGCAGCTCGAGGCGTCGGCTCTGAAGTTCAAGAAGAAGAAGAGCGGCAACCTCGCCATCGCCGTGCCGCAGGGCTCCGGAGGCGACCCGTACCACATGTACTCCTTCTTCTCGGGTCTCGGCGGCTACGTCTTCGGCACGAACAAGGCCGGCCTGCTCGACCCGTCCGACATCGGCATCGCGAACAAGGTCTTCCTGAAGAACGCCACCACGATCGACAGGTGGAACAAGGAAGGCCTGATCAACTCGAAGGTCGACTACAACACGGCGAAGAACGCGTTCCTGAAGAAGCAGGCCGCGTTCTGGATCACCGGCCCGTGGGAGTCGGACACGCTCAAGTCGAGCGGGCTCAAGTTCAAGATCATCCAGATGCCGAAGCTCAAGTTCCGGTCGGTGCCGTTCCTCGGCGTACAGGGGATGATGGTCACGAAGTACTCGACGGAGCACGGACTCGACACGCTCGCCAAGGACTTCGTCGCGAGCTACATGATGACGTCCGGGGCACAGCTCGACCTCGCGAACTCGAACGCGCGCACGCCGGCGAACCTGCAGGCGGCTGCGAAGTACAAGGATCCGATCCAGTCGCAGTTCGGCAAGGCCGGCGTCGGCGGCGTGCCGATGCCGAACATCCCGCAGATGGGGAGCGTCTGGACGGACTTCGGCCAGGCGTGGGTCAAGTCGACGAAGGGCACCGGAGCGACGAAGGCGCGGGTCGCCTTCTCGGTCGCGGCGCGCAGCATCGCCAACAAGATCGGCTAGCCACTCTCGATGGGATGCGGGCGCTCCACCACTAGGCGGAGCGCCCGCATTGCTTTAGGTTGACGGCTCCGTGACCACACCCGCAGTCTCGACGCCCCCGGAGGTCGCAGGCATGCGCGCGGCCGCGTGGTCGGCTCCCTCGCGGGCGGTCGCCTTCTTCTCGGGGCCGGTCGGAACCGGCACGAAGATCGCGATCCTCGCGGTCGTCAACGCGATCGGCGTCTGGGCTCTCATCATCCTCGCCCACCGCCATCAATGGGTCGCGGCTGCCGTCACGCTCGCTGGTGACGGCGATCATCGACGTCATCTACATGCTGCCGCGCGCGTACCCGGCGAAGTTCCTGCTCCCGGGCACGTTCTTCCTGATCGCGTTCCAGGTGATCCCGATCCTCTACACGGTCGACGTCGCGCTCACGAACTACTCGACGGGCCACGTCGTCGAGCAAGGCCGCGGCGATCAAGCAGATCGAGCAAGTGACGCTCGCGGAGACGGGAAGCGGCAAGACGTTCACGATGACCCCCGCCGACGATTCGAAGGGGAACCTCGTCCTGCTGCTCGTCGACGACACGAACGGCAAGACCTTCGTCGGCACGCAAGACGAGCTGAAGGAGGTGCCGAAGGTGGACGTTCACCGTCGCCAACGGATCGATCACGAAGGCGAACGGCTACGAGGTGCTTGACAGGTCAGGCGCTGATCGACGCGAGCGCGAACCTCGGCAAGCTGATCGTGCCGAGCGGCGGGCAGAACGGCATCCGCGCCGAGGGGCTCTCGACGGCCGTCGAGTTGCACCCGACGCTGCGCTACGACGCGAAGCGCGACGTCTTCGTGCGGATCAGCGACGGCACGGTCTTCCGCGACAACGGCCGCGGCTCGTTCGTCGGTCGCCAAGGACGAGCAGCTGCTGCCCGGATGGAAAGTCAACGTCGGGCTGCACAACTTCTCGCGCCTGATCCACAACCGAACCCTGCGCCAGCCGTTCCTCCGCGTGTTCGTGTGGACCATCGCCTACGCCGCTCTGACCGTCCTCCTGTCGTTCGCCATCGGGCTCTTCCTCGCGATCACGCTCGACAAGCCGGGGCTGCGACTCCGCGGCGTCTACCGATCCGCGTTGATCCTGCCGTTCGCGATCCCTCCGTTCCTGTCGCTGCTCGTCTGGCGCGGGCTCCTCAACGACGATTTCGGCGTCGTGAACCATCTGCTCGGCCACATCGGGATCCACATCCCGTGGCTGTTCGACGGGAACCCGCACTGGTACCTCCTGCACGGGAACTGGGCGATGGTCGCGATCCTGATCGTCAGCACCTGGCTGACGGTGCCCTACTTCTTCCTCATCTCGCTCGGTGCGCTGCAGTCGATTCCCGCCGAGCTCATCGAGGCCGCGCGCGTCGACGGCGGCAGCGCGTGGCAGGTCTTTCGACGAGTGACGCTGCCGCTGCTGCTCGTCGCAGTCGCACCGCTGATGATCGCGTCGTTCGCGTTCAACTTCAACGACTTCGGAAAGATCTACCTGCTGACGGGAGGCGGGCCCTCCGTCGGCGACAACACGATCGCCGGCGCGACCGACATCCTCATCACGTACACGTACAAGATCGCGTTCGGGGCCGGGTTGGGCCAGGACTTCGGCCTCGCCACCGCGGTGTCGATGATCATCTTCTTCATCGTCGCGACGATCTCGGCGATTCGCTCTTCAGCCGGACGAAAGCCCTGGAGAACCTCGCGTGAGCACGATCGAAGACACTGCAGGCGTCGTCGTCCCGAGACGTCGAGGAACTGAGCGGCCCGCCGCGCCGCCTCGGCGAGCAACTGGTGGCGCCACGTCGTCGGGATCCTTGCCGCGCTCTACGCACTCTTCCCGGTCGCGTACGTCGTCTCGGCGGCTTTCAACGCGGACTCGTCGCTGAGCGGAGCCAGCCTCATTCCGCGCGCAGGTGACGTTCGACAACTTCAAGACGCTGTTCGCGTCCGGTGAGGCGACGAAGCACATCGCGAGCGCGCGCCGACTATCCCTGCGTGGTACCTCGAACACGTTGATCGTGGCCGCCGCGACTGCGTTCCTCACCGTGCTGCTCGGCGCGCTTGGCGCCTACGCGTTCAGCCGCTTCCGCTTCAAGGGCCGGCGCATCGGGATGATCTTCCTGCTTCTGATCCAGATGTTTCCTCAGGTGCTCCTCGTCGTCGCGATCTACCTGATCGTCTTCAACCTCGGCGGACGTCTTCCACGTCATCGGGCTGAACACGCTGACCGGTCTGATCCTCGTCCACCTCGGCGGAGTCATGGGCGTGAACACGTGGCTCATGAAGGGCTTCTTCGACACGATCCCCTCGGAGCTCGACGAGTCTGCGCGCGTCGACGGAGCGACGCCGGCGCAGGTCTACTGGGGCGTCGTGCTGCCGCTCGCCGCGCCGATGCTGGCCGTCGTCGCGTTGCTCTCGTTCATCGTCACGATCAACGAGTTCGTCATCGCCGAGCGTGCTGCTGCAGACGTCGAAGCACCAGACGCTGCCGGTCGGGTATGTTCAACTTCGTCAGCGCGCAGTACGCGCAGAGCTGGGGCCCGTTCGCGCAGGCGTCATCCTCGCCGCGATTCCCGTCGTCATCCTGTTCCTCTCGCTGCAGAAGTTCATCATCGGCGGTCTCGACGCAGGGCGTCGTCAAGGGATGACCGTGCCACCGAGCTCGATATCGCGGCCGCGCTCGACGAGCCGTATCACGACGGCTCGGACGCCTGCGTCCTCGAGCGGCCCGCGAAGCTCGGCGACAGGGCCGTCGTGCAGCTGCGGGTGCCGCGCGCGTCGTCGGCCGACAGTGTTGCGCTCCGCTACGTCGACGACGGCGAGCCGCGGATCGTCCAGGCGGTCGTCCGACGGCGAGTCGGACGGCGAGACGCTCTGGCGCGCCACGTTCCGTCCGCCAAACCCTGCGACCCGCTATAGGTGGCTGCTCGCCGGCGGCGAGATCGGCTGGGCGTGGGTGAACGGCACGGGCATCGTCACGCACGACGTTCCGGACGACGACGACTTCGTGCTGATCCCGGCCGACCGCGACGGGCCCGCATGGCACCTCGAGTCGGTGGTCTACGAGATCTTCCCCGACCGGTTCGCGTCGAGCGGGCTCGGCGTCGACGCTCCCGACTGGGCGGTGCGCCGCGAGCTGGGACGAGCTGCCGCTCCAGGAGGTCGGCATGAAGTCGCAGTACGAGCTGTTCGGCGGCGACCTGCGCGGTGTCGAGCAGCACCTGGATCACGTCGCGTCGCTCGGCGCGAACGCGCTCTACCTCACGCCGTTCTTCCCTGCCGGCAGCGTGCACCGCTACGACGCGACGTCGTTCGAGCACGTCGATCCGCTGCTCGGCGGCGACGAGGCGCTGAGGTCGCTGCTCGAGGCGGCGCACGCGCGCGACATCCGCGTCATCGGCGACCTGACCACGAACCACGTCGGCATCGGGCACGACTGGTTCGCGAAGCATCCCGACTTCTTCTACGTCGACGGCGACGAGTACGCCGCGTGGATGGGCGTGCCCACGCTGCCGAAGCTGAACTGGGAGAGCGCCGAGCTCCGCGCGGAGATGGTGCGCGTCGTCCGGAAGTGGCTCGACTTCGGCCTCGACGGCTGGCGGATCGACGTCGCGAACATGACCGGCCGTCACGGCGACGATCGACGTCGCGCACGCCGCTGCGCGCGAGGTTCGCGAGGCCGCCGGCGACGCCGTCATCGTGGCGGAGCACGGTCACGACTTTCGCCACGACCTCGCCGGCGACGGCTGGCACGGCGCGATGAACTACGCCGGCTTCCTGCGGCCCGTCTGGTGGTGGCTGCGCGACGAAGAGTTCGCGCGCGACCCGTTCCGCTGGGACTTCGCGGCGCCGCTCTTCTCCGGCGAGCAGTCCGTCGCGTCGATGCGAGCCTTCCGCGCGGGGGTTCCGTGGCAGTCGACTCTGCACTCGTGGACGCTCCTCGACAGCCACGACTCGCCGCGCTTCCGGACGGTGGCGAAGACGCGCGAGAAGCAGCTCGTCGGCGTCGGCCTGCAGATGACGACGCCCGGGCGTGCCGATGATCTTCGCCGGCGACGAGCTCGGCCTCGAGGGCAAGTGGGGCGAGGACGGGCGACGCACGATGCCGTGGAGCCGCCGCGACTCCTGGGACGAGACACTGCTCGACGCGTACCGGCGGCTGATCGCGCTGCGCCGTTCGCGTCCCGCCCTGGCGAGCGGTGGAATCCGCTACGTCCACGTGTCGCCCGACGCGATCGCGTACCTCCGTCAGACGCGCGACGAGGCGCTGCTCTGCCTCGCGTCGCGCGCGCCGCACGAAGCGATCCGCGTGCCCTTCCCTTCACTCGAGACGCTGTACGGCGACGACGCCGCCGACGGTGTCCTGCCCGACGGCGGCCCGTCTTTCCATGTCTGGAGGATCAATGGCTGAGGTCACGTTCAACGAGGTCGACAAGGTCTACGAGGGCGGCGTGCACGCCGTCCAGGACCTCACGCTCGAGGCACGTGACGGCGAGTTCCTCGTGCTGGTCGGTCCCTCCGGCTGCGGCAAGACGACCGCCCTGCGCATGGTCGCCGGGCTCGAGGACATCTCCGACGGGACGATCTCGATCGGCAATCGCGTCGTGAACAGCCTCTCGCCGAAGGAGCGGGACATCGCGATGGTCTTCCAGAACTACGCGCTCTATCCGCACCTCTCGGTCGCCGAGAACATCGCGTTCGGGCTGCGCCTGCGCAAGACGCCGAAGGCCGAGATCGAGAAGCGCGTCGAATGGGCGTCGAAGATGCTCGACCTGACGCCGTACCTCGCGCGGCGGCCGAAGGAGCTGTCGGGGGGGCAGCGGCAGCGCGTCGCGATGGGCCGCGCGATCGTCCGCCACCCGCAGGTCTTCCTCATGGACGAGCCGCTGTCGAACCTCGACGCGAAGCTGCGTGTCCAGATGCGCGCCGACATCGCGAAGCTCCAGCACGACCTCGGCACGACGACGATCTACGTCACGCACGACCAGGTCGAGGCAATGACGATGGGAGACCGCGTCGCGGTGATGAGCCTGGGCTTGCTCCAGCAGGTGGACACCCCGCAGCGTCTGTACGAGACGCCGGCGAACCTGTTCGTCGCCGGCTTCATCGGCACGCCGCCGATGAACCTGATCCAGGCGGACGTCTCGACGCAGAACGGAACGGTCTCGGTGACGCTGGCGGGCCAGCGCGTCGAGCTCTCGGACGCGGTGTTGAAGAGGTACCCGGGGACGCGCGGCTACGAAGGGCGCAGCGTCGTCTTCGGCGTGCGGAGCGAGGATCTGTTCCTGGCGGAGGAGCGCCCCGACCTCCCGACGATCCACGCCTCGTTGCAGCTGCTCGAGGCACTCGGCTCGCACACGATGGCGTACTTCAAGATCGACGCTCAGGCCATTCGTGCGGGCGCGGGCGGTGTCGAGCACGAGGCCGAGGCCGAGGGTGACGCAGAGGGCGTGACGGCGGCGCGTCCGAACGTCGTCGCGTCGTTCCCCGCGGCTCAGGCCCTGGGCCTGCGGCTCGAGCAGGACGTCGCGATCGCGATCAACACGGCCAACGCCCACGTCTTCGATCACGACACCGGTGACCCGCTCCGCTAGCGCGGGGGAACCCAAGGTTCCCCCGCGAGCACCCTCTTTCGCCTGGGCATGTCGGCCGCGCTTGCGCTCCGGCGAGAGCGCGGTCTCGCCTCCGCGCGCGGTACCTCGCCTTTCCATGGGATGAGGAGTCACGTCCGGGCGATCGCGTCCGCGGTTGCACTCCTCTGCGTTGTCCTGGTCCCTGCCGGAGCGTCCGGTGCCGCGTGGGCGCCGCCGACCGGTGCAGCGCTCGCCGCTCTGTCACAGCCTCCGCGTTACTCGTCGCTGGCGTCGCAGCGCATCTACTTCGTGCTGCCTGACCGGTACGCGAACGGCGACACGTCGAACGACCGCGGCGGGTTGAGCGGGAACAGCCGCGCGACCGGTTTCGAGCCGGCGGATCCCGGCTTCTGGCACGGCGGCGACTACAAGGGGCTGACGGGCAACTGCACCGACCCAGCGGCTGGCGCGTTTGAAGGCGCTCGGGTTCACGGCGATCTGGGTCACGCCGCCGGTGAAGAACCAGGTCTACACCGGATCGAGTGCCGGCTACCACGGTTACTGGGGCCTCGACTTCACGCGCGTCGATCCGCATCTCGGCACCGACGCCGACTTCGCCGCGTTCGTGACCTGTGCGCACTCGCTCGGCCTGAAGGTCTACCTCGACGTCGTCGTGAACCACACCGGCGACATCGTCCAGCTCGGCGGCACCTCGTTCGTCTCGCCGGCCCAGAAGGCATATCGGAACTGCCGGGGCAGGAAATTCAATCCCGCGCTCTACGTGACGAGGACGTTTCCGTGCCTGACGGCGAAGAACATGCCGTTGAGCACGTACGTCCTGCCCCCGCAGCGCAGCGTGAAGAAGCCGGCATGGCTGAACAACGTGACGAACTACCACGACCGCGGCAACATCGACTTCAACTCGTGCAGCCAGGTGTGCTTCGAGCAGGGCGACTTCTTCGGGCTCGACGACCTGTTCACGGAGAAGCCGGTCGTGATGAAGGGCCTTGCCTCGGTGTTCGGCGGCTGGGTTCGCAAGTACAAGGTCGACGGCTTCCGCGTCGACACCGCGCGCCACGTGAACGCGGCGTTCTTCCGCCTCTGGACGCCGCGGATCCTCGCCTCCGCGCGCAGCGTCGGGCATCACGGACTTCCCGATCTTCGGCGAGGTCTTCTCAACCGACGACACCTACGTCTCGGAATTCGTCCGCGACCGCGGCCTGCCGTTCACGCTCGACTTCCCGTTCCAGGACGTCGCCGCCGGATACGCGGCAGGCACGACGAACGCGCGCGCGTTGCGGGACCGGCTGGACGACGACGACTACTGGCGCACGCCGAGCGGCCTCGCGCCGACGCCGCCGACGTTCCTCGGCAACCACGACATGGGTCGCGCCGCATATGAGATCGCGCAGCACGGCGGTGGCAGCGGCGAGACGCTCCTTCGGCGCGTGCTGCTCGGGTACGACCTGATGTACCTCATGCGCGGCGCGCCGACGGTCTACTACGGCGACGAGGTCGGGATGATGGGACGGGGCGGCGACCAGGCCGCGCGCCAGGACATGTTCCCGACGCAGGTGCAGGAGTGGCAGACGGAGGACCGCGTCGGCGCGGCGCCGATCGGCACCGGCTCGTCGTTCGACGTCACGACACATCCCATCGAGGCCGAGTTGAAAAGGCTCGGGACGTTGCGGGACGCGCATCCCGCGCTCTCGACCGGGGCGTCGATCGTGCGCTACGCAAGCGGGCGCGTGCTCGTCGTCAGCCGTGTCGACGCCGCTGCGAAGCGCGAGTACGTCGTGGCGCTGAACGCGGGAACGACGACCGAAGCGGTCATCGTCCCCACCTCGACACCGTCGTCGACGTGGTCGGCGCTCCTCGGCTCGACCAGCGGAACGACCGACGCGAGCGGCTCGCTGGCGATCGCCCTGCCGCCGCTGTCGGCCGCTCTCGCTCCGGGCGAACTCGGACATTCCCGTCGCGCCTGCGCAGCGGCCGACGCTGCGGGTGACCGCCGACGACCTCTCGAGCATGTGGCGGGTCGCCGCGACCGTGAAGGGCACCGCGCCCGTCAGCGTCGCGTTCGGCATCAAGCGCCCGAAGGGGAAGTGGCAGCGCCTGGCGATCGACGACACGCCGCCGTACCGGGCGTTCCTCGACCCTGCGAAGTTCAAGCGGAACGAGAAGGTTCAGCTCATTGCCGTCGAGCGCGCGCTCGACGGGTCGACGAGCGTCTCGACGGTCGGCACGTTCGCTTTTCGCTAGTCGCGGTGGCTGGAACCGATCTGCCTCAGTAGACGGTGTTCCTCTGCGCGCGAGCGAAGCGGGCGCGTTCCTTGCGCGCGTCGGAACGGGCACGAGCGTCCTGCTTGCGGGCGAGTCGCTCCAGCTCACGCTGGAGCTTGAGCCAGCTCTCGAAGCGCTCGAGCATCGAGCGTCCCGTCCGACGAGCGCAGCCCGCACCGCACACCCCGGCTCGCGACCGTGAGCGCAGTCCGCGAAACGGCACTGCCCGACGAGCGCGTCGAGATCCTGGAACGCCGACTCGAGACCGCTCGCCGCGTCCCAGAGTTGGAGCTCGCGCATGCCCGGCGTGTCGAGCACGACGCCGCCCTCGGGCAGCGGAACGAGCTCGCGGTGCGAGGTCGTGTGCCGGCCGCGCCCGTCCTCGCGCACGTCGTTCGTGGCGAGCACCTCCTCGCCGACGAGTGCGTTGACGAGCGTCGACTTGCCCACGCCGGAAGATCCGAGAAGTGCAGCCGTCCGGCCGTGGGGGATGTACGAACGCACGGTCTCGACGCCGTCGCCGTGCGGCGCGCTCACCGCGTGGACGGGAACGCCGAACGCGATCGACTCCACCTCGAGCACGTACGCCTCGACGTCGTCGCAGAGATCGGCCTTCGTCAGCAGGACGACCGGCTGCGCGCCGCTCTCCCACGCGAGCGTGAGGAACCGCTCGATCCGGCGGATGTTGAAGTTCAGCGTCGAGACCGCAGACGACGAAGACGACGTCGACGTTCGCCGCGACGACCTGCGGCTTCGTCTCGGCCCACGCCACCTTGCGGACGAACGCGCTTCGCCGCGGCAGGATCGCGTTGATCGTCGCGCGACCCTCGTCCGGCCGCGCGGCGACGGCCAGCCAGTCGCCGACGGCCGGATGCTCTTCGTCGTGGCGCAGGCGGCCGGCGAGCTCGGCGCGCAACTCGCCGAGGGCGCTGTAGACGACGTACTCGATTCGGTGCTCGACGGCCGCGCGCGCGGGCACGAAGCCGTGCTGTTCATACGGGTGGAACGCCTCGGCGAGCGACGCGTCCCAGCCCAGGGACTCGAGATCCAACGTGTGTTCCTCCTGAAGGCTTGGGTTCCGGGAAGTGGGCGCTAGGAGCGCACGGAGGTGCCGGCAAGAACAGTCGTCATTTGAACAGCACCTCCTTCCGTCGCTGGAACCTCGCCGGAGGATACAGGAGGATCAGGAGAAAGTCACGAGCGGCTCGCGCAGCAGCGCCGCGCCCTCGCTGCACGCGCGGTCGGGGCAGCGGAACCGTCCGTCGGTCACGAGCGCCAGCGTGCGGCCGAACCAGCGCCTGCAATCCGGCCGCTCGCTCGTCACCATCCGGCCACAGAGCGCGAAGAGCGCGCGCTGCCCTTTGGCGTTTCGCTCGAACGCCTGCACCGCGACCCCGCGCAGGCAGGCGGCCGCGTCGGGCGCGGCCAGGCGCGCACAGATCCGCGTCTGCTCGAGCGGGCCCGCGGGGATGGACAGCGCGGCGCCGCTGATGCAGCCGTAGCGCTGGAGCGAGCGAAGACCCCTGCACGCGGCGCGCACTGCCGACGGCGCTGTCGATGACCGTTCCGCCCGTCTGCTCGACGAAGTAGCGGTACCAGCACGGTCGCACGTACCAGAGGTGGCCGTTGCAGAGGAACTGCGGCTTCGCGCCGTTCGCGCGCAGCGTCGTGCCGTCGGCGCCGCGGAGAGAGATCCAGTAGTCGTGAAACGCGCCCTGTGCGCAGTCGGGCGCCTGCGCTCCGAGCTTCCGGCACGCGACGACGGTCTGGCGCAGGTGCCCGTGGTAGGCGCGCATGAGCGCGTGGCCGATGCCGTGCACGCACGTGTACGAGCGGTAGCGGGTCGGCAGGCGCATGCACTGCGAGAGCGCCGAGCGCCCGCCGCTCACGATGATCTGCGGGCCGAGGTACATCACGAGGCCCATCCCGAAGCCGGCCGAGCACGTCGGGTCGTTCGACTGCGGTATGAAGCGCATCAGGTCGCCGAGCGTCACGTGATGCTCGGCGCCGTACCGGCGCCCGACCTCGTGCATGAGCGCGTGGCAGTTGCCGGTGAGCGACGTATCGGCGGCTCGGGCTCGGCGGTCGATGCGCGGGAGCTCGCGCGCGGGGTTGCCGGAGCGGTCGATGTCCTCGAGCAGCACGCGGACGTAGCAATTCCACTGCGCGTCGAGCCGTCCGATCTGCTCGCACTGCCAGAGCCAGGGGCGCTTCTCCTGCGCCGCGGCCGAGGGCGCGAGCGCCGCCAGCAGGGCCAGAACGACGACGAGCCGCTTCATGCCGAAAGGGTAGGCGGTCGGAGCACTGCGAACTGATCGGTAATCGCAAGCTCCTCCGAGCGGAAGCGGAAGACGGTGGCCGGACGTCCGCCGTTCGGCCCGGGCAGGCGCCGCTCGCCGGTGTCCTCGAGCAACTCCCGGCGGACGAGCACGCGCTGGAGGTTCGTCGCCGAGACCTCGTGGCCGAGCGCGACGGTGTAGAGGTCGCGCAGCTCGGAGATCGTGAACGTGGGGGGAGCCAGCGCAAAGCCGAGGTTCGTGTACGAGAGCTTTCCGCGCAGGCGCTCGCGGCCGGCGAG
Organism: uncultured Actinomycetes bacterium; assembly: GCA_963708685.1. Lineage (GTDB taxonomy): Bacteria > Actinomycetota > Thermoleophilia > Gaiellales > Gaiellaceae > DASVFB01. The sequence goes on along the minus strand of CAVPTP010000001.1, from coordinate 147,529 downwards.
GACGATCTCGGCGTGGTCGAACGCCATGCGGGGCAGCTCATCGACGCGATGCCACGCCGTGTCCCCGGGAATCGCCGGGTCGACGTCGCGGGGCACGAGCCCGAGGTAGGACGTGGCGAGCTGCCATTCGTCGGAATGCCGGTCGGGATCGCTCCAGGTGCCGAGCTGCTCCAGATGCGACAACTCGCGCACGTCGACCTTGGCGGCGAGGTGCCGGCGAATCGACCGCTCCAGGGTCTCGGCCGGCTCGAGATAGCCGCCGGGCAGCGCCCACGCGCCGCGATCGGGCTCCCTCGCGCGCTGCCAGAGCAGCACCTGGAGGTCGCTCGTCGCGCACCTGGAGCACGACGGCGAGGGCAACGTGGGTAGAATGGCCGGAGGTTTTCAACTGTGAGTCGCAAACTTACACCCTCGTACGACCTGGTCATCGTCGGCAGCGGCGTCGCGGGGCTCTACGGAGCCCTTTGCGCGGCTGGTGAGGCGCCGGGTGCTGATCGTCTCGAAGGGGTCCGTACTCACGTCGTCGAGCTGGCTCGCGCAGGGCGGAGTCGCGGCCGCGACCGCCTCCGACGACTCGCCGGAGCTGCACGCCCTCGACACGCTCGTCGCCGGGCGGGGGCTGTGCCGCGAGAGCGCGGTGCGCGCGCTGACCGAGGAGGCACCGGCGCGGATCGTCGATCTTCAGGACCTCGGCGTCCGCTTCGACGCCGGGCTGGGCCTGGAGGGCGGACACGCTCGGCGACGCGTGCACAGTGTCGGCGGGGCGCAGACGGGGCAGGCGATCTCGGAGGTGCTCGCGCGGGCCGTGCTCGCGCACCCGCGCATCGACGTGAGCGAGCGCGAGCAGGCACGCGAGGTGCTGACGTCGGCGGAAGGGCGGTGCGTGGGGCTCGTCACGGATACGCGCACGATTTCCACGCCCGGGCCGTGCTGCTTGCGACCGGCGGCTACTCGGCGCTCTGGGGCCGCACCACGAATCCTCCGGGCTCGGTCGGCGAGGGCATCTCGATGGCGTATCGCGCCGGCGCCGCGGTCGCCGATCTCGAGTTCGTGCAGTTCCACCCGACTGCGCTCGTCGGGTCGTCGTTGCTCCTGTCGGAGGCGCTGCGCGGTGACGGCGCGCTCCTGCTCGACGATCACGGCGACAGGTTCGTCGAGGAGCTCGCGCCGCGTGACGTCGTCGCGCGCGCGATCGACGCGCGCGGTACGGCGATGCTCGACCTCCGCCCTGTCGACCGCTCGCGCTTCCCGGCGCTGATGGACAGGCTCGCCGACGCCGGCTTCCATCCGGAGGCCGAGCCCGTCCCCGTTGCGCCGGCGGCGCACTACACGATGGGCGGGATCGTGACCGACCTGCGCGGCGCCACCGACGTCCCGGGCTTGTATGCGGCCGGCGAGTGCGCGTGTACCGGCGTTCACGGCGCGAACCGTCTGGCGTCGAACTCGATGCTCGAGTGCCTCGTCTTCGGCCGTCGAGCCGCGCTCGCCGCCCTCGAGGAGCCGAGCGTTACCGGCGTCGTCACGGAGTGCCATGAGGCCGAGCCGGAAGCGCCCGTGACACCCGAGCTTCGTGAGGCGCTCTGGGAGCACGGTGGACTGGTTCGCGACGCCGACGGGCTCGCGCGTCTCGTGTCGTCGCCGCATCTCCTCACGTCGCTCGTGGCGCGGAGCGCGCTCGAACGCGAGGAGAGTCGCGGCGGTCACTTTCGCGTCGACTTTGCCGACGAGAGCCGGGCGCTCGACGGGCTGCACACCGTCCTGCGGCCCGGGCACGAGCCGGAGCTCGAGCCGTGGAACTGACCGGCTTCGACGTGCGCTCGTTCCTCGCCGAGGACGTCGGCGACGGTGACGTGACGACCGAATCGGTCGTGCCCGCGGGAGCGCGACTCGCAGCGACGCTGCTGCTGAAGGAGCGCGGCGTCGTCGCCGGCCTCGAGATCGCCGAGGCAGTCTTCCGAGAGCTCGATTCCGACGTCGAATTCGATTACCTCGCGCATGACGGCGACGTCGTGCAGGGCGAGGTCGCCCGGGTCGCAGGTGACGCGCGCGCGCTGCTGACGGGCGAGCGGACTGCGCTGAACCTGCTCGGCCGGCTGAGCGGGATCGCCACGCTCACCGCTCGCTACGTCGAGGCGGTCGAGGCGACGGGCGCGACGATCCTCGACACGCGCAAGACGACGCCCGGCCTTCGTGCCCTCGAGAAGCTCGCGGTGCGCGCCGGCGGCGGGACGAACCACCGCTTCGGCCTCCATGACGGCGTCCTCATCAAGGACAACCACCTCCGCCTCGGCGGCGGGATCGCGCGCGTCGATCCGCAGCGCGAGGGAGACCGGGCTCGCCGTCGAGGTCGAGTGCGAGACGCTCGACGAGGTGCGCGAGGCGCTCGCGGCCGGCGCCGACATCGATCCTGCTCGACAACATGACCCTGGACCAGTTGCGCGAGGCGGTGCGCGAGGTCGCCGGGCGCGCGAAGACCGAAGCGTCGGGCGGCGTCACGCTCGAGACCGTCCGAGCGATCGCCGAGACCGGCGTCGACTTCATCAGCGTCGGCGCGCTCACGCATTCCGCCCGCTCGCTCGACGTCTCGCTGGAGGTGCGATGACCACTGCGGAGATCGCAACGATGCACGACGAGGTGAAGGCGCTCGCGCGCGAGCGCGATGCGGTGATCCTCGCGCACAACTACCAGGTGCCCGAGGTGCAGGACGTGGCGGACTACGTCGGCGACTCGCTCGGCCTTTCGCGCGAGGCGGCTGCGACCGAGCGCGGACGCGATCGTCTTCTGCGGCGTCCACTTCATGGCCGAGACGGCGAAGATCCTCTCGCCCGAGAAGACCGTGCTGATCCCCGATCCGGACGCCGGCTGCTCGCTCGCCGCGTCGATCACGGCCGAGCAGCTCAGGCAGTGGAAGGCGGAGAATCCCGGCGCGGTCGTCGTGTCGTACGTCAATACGACCGCCGAGGTGAAGGCCGAGACCGACTACTGCTGCACCTCCGGGAACGCGAAGGCGGTGATCGAGGCGATCCCGCGCGACCGCGAGATCCTGTTCCTGCCCGACATGTACCTCGGCTTGTGGCTGGAGAAGGTGACCGGGCGCAAGCTGAACATCTGGCTCGGCGAATGCCACGTGCACGCCGGGCATCCGTCCTGCCGACATCGAGCGCTGGCAGGACCGAGGCCCCGGACGCCGAGCTGCTCGTCCATCCCGAGTGCGGCTGTGCGTCGCAGGCGATGGCGTTCGGCAACGAGCGCACGCACATCCTCTCGACCGAGGGGATGATCAACTTCGCAAAGACGTCGCCCAAGCCGCGGATGCTCGTCGCGACCGAGATCGGGATCATCCACCGGCTCGAGAAGGAGGCGCCCGCGCAAGCGCTTCGAGCCCGTCAACAAGAACGCCGTCTGCAAGTACATGAAGATGATCACGCTCGAGAAGCTGCGCGATTCGCTCCGGGACTGGAAGTACGAGGTGACCGTCGAGCCCGAGATCGCCGCTCGCGCCCGCGGCGCGATCGACCGCATGGTTGCAATCGGCTGAGCTGGTCCCTCGCCCGCTTCGCTTTCCGCTCGGGGCTCGCACGCTCTCGCGTGCTCACATCGGTTGTACCTCCAGCGCGCGCTGCTTCGTCCCGACCGTTGTGAGCGGCGCGGCTTTGCCGCGCCGCCGGCGGTTATCGGGATCGGTAAGGCTAGAGGCATGCGCGTAACGGTCTGTGACGTCGGGCCTCGCGATGGGCTCCAGAACGAGCCGGACGTGCTCGCTCCGGCTGTCCGCGCCGAGCTCGTCAACCGGCTCGCAGCGGCGGGCGTGCCGCGGGTCGAGGCGGCGTCGTTCGTGCGGGACGATCGCGTGCCGCAGATGGCGGGTGCGGAGGAGGTCGCGGGCGGCGATCGAGCCGCGCGAGGGCACGGAGTACGCGGGGCTCGTCCTGAACCTCAAGGGCTACGAGCGGCTCCGGGCAACGAGGCTCGGACGCGTCAACTGCACGCTCGCGGCGACCGAGGCGTTCAACCAGCGGAACGGCAACATGTCGTTCGATCAGGCGCTGACGCAGGTACAGGCGATCCTCGGCGTGGCCGACCTGCCCACGACCGTCACGGTCAGCGTCGCCTTCGGCTGTCCCTTCGAAGGCCGCGTCGATCCGGGCCGTGTCGCCGAGCTCTGCGACGCGGCTGCGCGCGGACGAGATCGTCCTTGCGGACACGATCGGGGTTGCCACGCCCACGCAGGTCAAGCGCCTGGTCGAACGTGTCCAGATGGGGAGTGGTGATGTAGGTGTACATCTACACAACACGCGCAACACCGGTTACGTGAACGCAGTCGCAGCGCTGGATTCCGGTGCGACCGTCCTCGACGCGTCCGTCGGCGGCCTCGGCGGGTGTCCCTACGCGCCAAGGGCCACCGGGAACATCGCCACCGAGGACCTCGTCTATCTGCTCGAGGGCGAAGGAGTCGCGACCGGAATCGACCTCGACGCCCTCGTGGCCGTGTCCGAATGGCTCGAGGGCGTGCTCGGCCGGCGGCTCGACGGCTACGTCTACCGCGCAGGCCCCTGGCCGCCGGCCGTCGCCTCGTGAACCGCCTCGCCCAGGAGACGAGCCCGTACCTGCTCCAGCACGCGGACAACCCCGTCGACTGGTACGCGTGGGGCGACGAGGCGTTCGCGAAGGCGCGTGCCGGAGGACCGGCCGATTCTGCTCTCGATCGGCTACGCCGCCTGTCACTGGTGCCACGTCATGGCGCACGAGTCGTTCGAGGATCCGGAGACGGCGGCGCTGATGAACGAGCTCTTCGTCAACGTGAAGGTCGACCGCGAGGAGCGCCCGGACGTCGACTCGCTCTACATGGACGTCGTCGTGGCGCTCACGGGCGGCGGCGGCTGGCCGATGACGGTGTTCCTGACGCCCGGAGGGAGAGCCATTCCTCGGCGGCACGTACTTCCCGCCGGAGCCGAGGCACGGGCTGCCGAGCTTCCGGCAGGTGCTGAGGTCGGTGGCGGACACGTATCGCGAGCGGCACGGCGACGTCGTTCGCCAGGCGAAGGCGCTAACCGACGCCGTTCGCGCGTCGGCTCGCGTCGAGGCCTCGCGCGAGCCGTTGACGGATTCGCTGCTCCACGAGGCGGTGCGCGGCCTCCGGTCGGGCTTCGACGCGCGCCACGGCGGCTGGGGCCGCGCGCCGAAGTTCCCGCAAGCGTCGACTGATCGAGTTCCTGCTGCGTCGCGGCGAGCTCGAGCCCGCGACGACGACGCTCGACGGGATGGCGCTCGGCGGCATGTACGACCTGCTCGGCGGCGGGTTCCATCGCTACTCGGTCGACGAGCGCTGGCTCGTCCCGCACTTCGAGAAGATGCTCTACGACAACGCCCTGCTCGTCCCGGCCTACCTCCACGGCTGGCTCGCGACCGGCAAGGCGCGCTACCGCGAGATCGTCGAGGAGACGGTGACGTACATGCTGCGCGAGCTCGCGCTCCCGGAAGGCGGCTTCGCGTCGGCGCAGGACGCGGACACGAACGGCGTCGAAGGCCTGACCTTCACGTGGACGCCGGACGAAGGCGTGCCGGAAGAGCTCCTCGAGCCCTTCGAGCACGGCCGGAGCATCCTGCGCGGCGAGCTGCCGCCGGAGCTGAAGGCCGAGCTGCTCGAGCGCCGCGAGCAGCGGCCGAAGCCGCAGCGCGACGACAAGGCCATCGCCGCGTGGAACGGACTCGCGCTCGCCGCGCTCGCCGAGTCCGGGCGCCGGCTCGAGCGCACCGACTGGCTGGCCGCTGCACGACGCGCTCGGCGAGTTCCTGCTCGGCCCGCTCTCGACAGCCGGCGGCCGCCTGTACCGCACGTATCGCAACGGTGTCGCCAAGAACACCGGCTTTCTCGAGGACTACGCAGATGTCGCGCACGGCCTGTACGAGCTGCACGTCGCGACCGGCGAGCCGCGCTGGCTCGAGGAGTCGCGCCGCCTCGCGCTGCTCGCTGTCGAGCTGTTCGGCGACGAGCAGCGCGGCGGCTTCTTCCTGACGCCGCACGACGGCGAGGCGCTCGTCGCCCGGAAGAAGGACTTCGACGACCATCCGACTCCCTCCGGCAACTCGATGCTCGCGTACGTGCTGCTCCGCCTGGCGCGCATCTACGGCGACGTCGAGCTCGAGCGCCGCGCGGTCGGCGTCTTTCGCCTGACGCTGAACGGCATACGCAGCGCGCCCTCTGCCTTCGGCTGGACGCTCTGCGCGCTCGACCTCCACTTCTCGCCGCCGCGCGAGATCGCCATCCTCGCCGACCCCGGCGACGAGATCGCGCGCGCAGCATTGACGCCGTGGCAACCGAACGCCGTCGTCGCGTTCGGCCCGGCGGACGGCGTGCCGCTGCTCGAGGGAAAGGATCGGGTCGACGGCAGGCCGACGGTCTACGTCTGCGAGAACTTCGCCTGCCGCGCGCCCGTCACCGACGCCGCGCTGCTCGAGCCGCTCAGGACTCCTGCGGCTGCGGCACGATCCTGATGTAGGGCTTCGGCTCTTCCCACTCGCCGAAGAGCTCCTTCGCCTCGTCGTTCGACACCGACCCGGCGATGATCACGTCCTCGCCCTTCTTCCAGTTCACGGGCGTCGAGACCTTGTGCTTGGACGTGAGCTGCAGCGAGTCGATCACGCGGAGCACCTCGTCGAAGTTGCGGCCCGTCGTCATCGGGTAGACGAAGATGAGCTTGACCTTCTTGTCGGGGCCGATGACGAAGACGTTGCGCACCGTCTGGTTGTCGGCGGCCGTCCGGTCGGTCGGGTCGCCCGAGACATCGGAGCCGAGCATCCCGTACAGCTTCGAGATGGCGAAGTCGTGGTCGCCGATGATCGGGTAGTTCGGCGCCTCTCCCTGCGTCTCGCGGATGTCCTCGGCCCACCTGGCATGGTCGCCCGGTGCGGTCGACCGAGAGGCCGATGATCTTCGTGTTCCGGCGGTCGAACTCGGGCTTCGCCTTCGCCATGTAGCCCAGCTCAGTCGTGCAGACCGGCGTGAAGTCCTTCGGATGCGAGAAGAGGACGGCCCAGGAATCGCCGATCCATTCGTGGAACTGGATCGGGCCTTCGGTCGTGTCCGCCTTGAAGTCTGGTGCGACGTCGCCTAGCTGAAGAGCCATCCTCTTCCTCCTTGTGTGCGCAAGTGATCGGTGGGACTCCATCTTGGCGGCGACAGGCAGGGCTGCGCAACCCCGCCGTTCGAACGAGGCCTAAGGTACTGCGCCATGCCGCTCCTCGAGCTCAGAGACGTCGACCGCCGGTTCGGCGGAATCCTCGCGCTCGACAGCCTCTCCCTGGACGTCGACGCCGGCGAGATCGTCGGCCTGATCGGGCCGAACGGGGCGGGGAAGACGACCGCGTTCAACGTCATCACGCGCCTCTACCGGCCGGACGCGGGTGACATCGTCTTCGACGGGCATTCGCTCCTCCGGACTCGGGCGCACCGCATCGTCTCGCTCGGGATCGCGCGCACGTTTCAGAACGTCGAGCTCTTCCCGACGATGACCGTCCGCGAGAACGTCCTCGTCGGCTCGCACGCGCGCCGCGGCGAGCGCGGCACCGTCGAGATCCTCGAGTACGTCGGCCTCGCATCCGTCGCTGCGCCGGCGGGTCCGGGGGCTTCCGTTCGGGACGCTGAAGCGCGTCGAGCTTGCGCGGGCGCTCGCGTCGGGCCCGCGCCTGCTTCTCCTCGACGAGCCGGCCGGCGGCCTGAACCACGAGGAGGTGACGGAGCTCGCCGACGTTCATCCGGAACCTGCACCAGGAGTTCGACCTGACGATCCTGCTCGTGGAGCACCACATGGCGCTCGTGATGGGGCTCGCCGACCGCGTGCACGTCCTCGACTTCGGTCGGACGATCGCCTCCGGAACTCCGCGCGAGGTGCAGGAGAACCCTGCCGTCGTCGAGGCGTACCTCGGAGCGCCCGCCTGAGCGCTCCGCTGCTCGAGCTCGAGCAGGTGCACGCCCGCTACGGCGAGGTCCGCGCGCTCCACGGCGTGTCGCTGGCGGTCGAGGAGGGGCAGATCGTCAGCGTCCTCGGCGCCGAACGGCGCCGGCAAGACGACGACGTTGCGGGCCGTCTCCGGCACCGTCCGCACGAGCGGCTCGATCGTCTACGCCGGCAAGCGGATCGGACGCTCGCCCGAGGGCGCGGCGCGTGCGGGGATCGCGCACGTCCCCGAGGGTCGCGGCACCTTCACGGAGCTGAGCGTCTGGGAGAACCTGCGGCTCGGCGCCTACACCGTTCGGCGAGCCGGACTTCGACGACGCGCTTGCGTACTTCCCGTGGCTCGCCGAGCGGCGGCAGCAGCAAGCGGGAACGCTGAGCGGCGGCGAGCAGCAGATGCTCGCGCTCGCGCGGGCGCTCGTCGCGCGGCCACGCCTCCTGCTCCTGGACGAGCCGTCACTCGGTCTCGCGCCGCTCGTCGTCCGCGAGATCTTCGGCATCGTGCGGCGCCTGAACGAGGAACGCGGCCTGACCGTGCTCGTCGTCGAGCAGAACGCCGTCGTCGCGCTCGACAGCTCGCACGCGGGCTACGTGCTCGAGGCGGGGCGCGTGGCCCTCGCGGGTACGAGCGCCGAGCTGCGCGCCGACGAGTCGATTCGCCGCTCCTACCTCGGCTACTGAATGGCGCTGCTCGCGTTCACGTGGTCCGACTTCGCGCAGCAGGTCGTCAGCGGGCTCTCGACGGGCGGCGTCTACGCGAGCCTCGCCCTCGCGCTCGTGATCATCTACCGCTCGACGGGAGTCGTGAACTTCGCGCAGGGGGAGATCGCGACGTTCACGACGTTCATCGCGTGGTCGCTGATGAACCACATGGCGTACTGGCCCGCCTTCGTGCTCACGTGCGGAATCGCGTTCGTCGGCGGCGTCGCGCTCGCAACGGACGGTGATCCGGCCCTTCGAGGACGCACCCGTGCTGACGATCGTGATCGTGACCCTCGGCCTCGCGCTCATCTTCAACGGCGCCTCGGCGTGGATCTGGGGCGCGCAGGTGCGGTCGTTCGAGTCGCCGTTCTCGACGCGGCCGATCCATGTCGGCGGCGTCGCCTTCTCGATCCAGGACATCGGGATCATCGTCGTGTGCTTCGTGCTCGTCGGGCTGCTCGCGCTGCTCTTCAGGTTCACGAAGGTCGGGCTCGCTCTGCGCGCGTCGGCGGTCAACCCGGAGGAGAGCCGCCTCGTCGGGATCCGCGTCGGTTGGATGCTCGCGCTGGGCTGGGGGCTCGCGGCCGTGCTCGGCGCGGTGAGCGGGATGATGGCTGCGCCGATCGTCTTCCTCGACCCGAACATGATGGTGCCGATCCTGCTCTACGCATTCGCGGCGGCGATCCTCGGCGGTCTCGACAGTCCCGTCGGAGCCGTCGTCGGCGGCCTGCGTCTTCGGCGTACTGCTGAACCTCGTGAGCGCGTACTGGGGCTTCGTCGGCGGCGCGCTCAAGCTGCCGTTCGGACTGGCGGTCATCCTCGTCGTGCTCCTCGTCCGGCCGACGGGCATGTTCGGCCGCCGGAGCGTGCGCAAGGTATGAGATACGCGTCTCGCCTCGCGCTGCTCGCGGTTCTCATCGGCGTCGGCTTGCTGCTGCCGCGCGTCGTCAGCGACTTCAGGCTCGTCCAGTTCGCGACCGTCGGGATCTACTTCATCGCCATCCTCGGGCTGAACTTCCTCACCGGCTACAGCGGCCAGATCTCGCTCGGCCACGGCGCGTTCATGGCGATCGGCGGCTACACGAGCGCGATCCTCATCGTCCACCACGGCTGGAGCGACCTCGCCACGATCCCCGTCGCCGGCCTGGTCGCCGGCGTCGCCGGGCTCCTGTTCGGGATCCCCGCGCTGCGCCTGAGCGGGCTCTACCTCGCGCTCGCGACCTTCTCGCTGGCGGTCTCGATGCCCTCGATCATCAAGAAGTGGGAGAGCGAGACCGGCGGCTCGAGCGGCCTACTCGTGAACGTCTTCCACACGAACCGCTGGTACTACACCGTGACCTGGATCACGGCCGCCATCCTGTTCGTGCTCGGCTGGCTGCTGCTCGAGACGAAGTTCAGCCGCGCGTGGCGTGCGATCCGCGACAGCGAGATTGCCGCCGCATCCATGGGGATCGATCTCGCCGCTCTACAAGACGTTGGCGTTCGGCATTTCGGCGCTGTACGCGGGCGTTGCCGGCGCGCTGCTCGTCATCCTCTCCTTCGGCGCGAACCCGGGGAGCTTCCCGATCCAGCTCTCGATCTACCTCGTCGTCGGGTTGGCCGTGTCCGGTCTCGGGCGGCTCGCTCTGGGGGTTGCTCGTCGGCGCGGCGTTCGTCGAATACGTGCAGGTGTGGGCACCCGAGCTCTCGAAGTCGCCCGGTGTGCCCACCGTCGTGTTCGGCGTGGCGCTCGTCCTCGTGATGTTCCTGCTGCCCGGAGGAGCGGCTGGACTGCCCGGGCGGCTGGAGGGCCTGTGGAAGAACGGCCTCGTCCGACGCGGCTGAGGCCTAAGCCGACGCGGGTGCGGGGGCGAGGCGCGCGTCGCGCGGCGGGACGTCGACGATCTCGCGTCGACGGAGCGGCAGCAGGGCGACGACGACGATCGTGATCAGCACGCCGAGCCACTGCGACCAGCGCAGTGACGCGCCGAAGGCGACATAGCCGACGATCCCGGCGGTGACGGGGTAGGCGAGCTCGCCCAGTGACGCGAGCGTGGCGGGCGTCCGCCGCAGGCCGTAGTAGTAGAGCGTCATGCGCCGCCGCGCCGGTGACGAGCGCGAGGTACGCGATCCAGACGCTGTCGTGCAATCCCGCGTACGCCGCCGCGCCGACGATCGGCAGCGCGATCGCGCTTGCCGCGAAGCCGAACGCGAACCGCACGGTCATGACGTGCTCGAACGCGAGGCGGCGCGAGAGGAAACGTCCGAAGACCGTGCCGAGGCCCCAGAGCACCGCGGCGGCGAGCGCCATTGCGATCGGCGCGAGGCCGCCGGCGTGAACGTCGGTCGGGTCGGGGAACGCGATGAGCCAGACCCCGACGAGGGCCGGGATCAGGAACCAGGCGAAGCGTGGCCGCGGCTGCTCGCCGAGGAACACCCGCGCGCCCAGCACCGCGATCAGCGGCTGAACCTTCTGCAGGACGACGGGCGTGATCGGATCGCCGTGCACGAACGCCTGCGTGAAGAGGATCGTCGCGACGGCCGAGGCGCCGGCGCCCACGGCGATTCCCGCCGCGATGTAGCGCCAGCCCGCGCCGATCAGCCCGCGGAGCGCCGGGATCAGGAACGGCAGCGTGAGCGCGACGAGCAGCACGTGCTCGCCGAAGACGATCGTCGTCGCCGAGGTCGACTGCGCGAGGGGGCGTCGGAACAGTGCATCGGTTCCCCACAACGTGGCGGCGAGGGCGATGAGGACGATTCCGGGGATGGTGAGGCAGCCGCCGCGCCATTCCGGCGAGCGTACCTCTGGCGCGGCGCCTTGCGAGTCGCGGGTCGTGCGGGGCGCCGCGGCGTTTCCCACGAACCCACCCCCCACCCATCAAAGGGCGGGGGCGACTTTAGCCGGCGACGACGCGCCGAACTGAGCCAACTCCGTGTCGACTTCGCGCTACGGCGACTCGACCGCGAGCAGGTCGTCGACCGTCTCGCGTCGGCGAATCACACGCGCGTCGCCGCCCGCGACGAGCACGGCGGCCGGCCGCGGCACGGCGTTGTACGCCGATGCCATCGAGAGCGTGTACGCGCCCGTCGACGGGACGGCGATCACGTCGTCACGGAGCGGCGCGGGGAGCTCCACGGCGGCGATGAGCACGTCGCCGGATTCGCAGTGCTTTCCGGCAATCGCGAAGGTTCCGGTGGGCGACGCGCCCACGCGGGATGCGACGACCGCCGTGTAACGCGCGTCGTAGAGCTGCGGCCGAGGGTTGTCCGAGACGCCGCCGTCGATGGCGACCCACCTCACGTCGCCGGATTGCTTCACCGCGCCCGCGCGATAGAGCGTCACGCCCGCCGTTCCCACGAGCGAGCGCCCCGGCTCGAGGATCACGCGCGCATCGCACGGCGAGCGCGCCGAGCAGAGTCCCCACGTACTCGTCGATCGAGGGCGCCGTCTCGCCGGGAAGCGTCGGAACTCCGAGCCCGCCGCCGAGGTCGACGACATCAGGTGTCCAGCCGGCCTGCTCGAGGAACCCGTTGAGCCAGGCGATCGTCTCGCGGGCCGAAGCCGTGCCGAGGAGCTGAGATCCGACGTGAACGTGCAGGCCGTCGACATGTGGCGCGAGCTCGAGCGCCTCCTCCGGCGTGACGCCGAACTTCGAGCCGACGTGGCCGGTTCGGATCGACTCGTGCGTGTCCGCCTCGATTCCCGGCGTGACGCGGACGAGCATCCGCTCGATGCCGACCTTACGCGCGCGCTCGAGCTCCTCGACCGAGTCGAGGACGACGTACGCAACTCCCGCTTCCGCGGCTGCGGCGAGCTCCGCGTCCGACTTGTTGTTCCCGTGCACGACGATCCGGTCGGCGTCGAGCCCGGCCCGCCGCGCGAAGCGAAGCTCGCCGAGCGTCGAGACATCCGCCCCGATCCCCTCCTCGCGCGAGGAGCCGCAGGATCGGCCACGTTCGGGAACGCCTTCGTGCCGTAGACGACGAGCGCATCGGGCGCGGCCGCGCGATATGCCCGCGCTCGCGCTCGGATCGTCTCCTCGCAGTAGACGACGAGCGGCGTCCCGAACTCGTCCGCGAGCGCGGACGCGCGGACGCCGCCGAGCGTCAGCTCGCCGTCGTCGACGTCAGCGGTGTCGGGGAAGAGCTCGAGCGAAGTCCGTCAATCCTGCCACCAGCCGACCGTGTTGTTGCCGTCGCCGGGGCCGGTGTTCGGCGCGCCGATCGCGATCAGCTCCGCGCCGTCCGGCCCGGCCTCGAGGGCGCGCATCGTCGTCGGAGCGACCCGCACAGCTGTCCACGGCGTCAGCTCGACGATGTCGTCGTCGAGCTTCATCCGCCCGCTGCCGGCGACGAGGACGAAGATCTCCTCCTGCACGTTATGGGTGTGACCGTAGGTCGAGCGAAAGCCGGGACCGAGCTTCAGGTAGCTGACTCCGGAGTTCTCGCACTCGAGCGGGACGCGGGCCATCCGCAGCTCGAGCTCGCTCGGATCGAGCCCGAAATGCACGCCCTGATTGTCAACTTCCTTGAGGTTTTTCACGGTGTACGCGGACATGCACGAACCGTACTCCGTTGCTAGGATCGGCCCACGATGAACCGGCAGGAGCTCCTCCACTAACGAAAGGAAGCCCCGAGCGGCGCAGGCCGCGGCGAGCTTCCCACGGCCTCTCGGATGAGAGGCTTTTTTGTAGCCATGGACAGATACGAGCCAAAGCAGATCGAGGCGAAATGGCAGCGCGTCTGGGAGGACGCGCGGGCGTTCCAGACCCCCGACCCCGACCCGGGCGCCGCCGACGAGCGCCACTGGTACCAGCTCGAGATGCTGCCGTATCCCTCGGGCACCAGCATGCACATGGGACATGTCCTCAACTACACGATGGGGGACGTCGTCACGCACTACCGCCGTCGCAAGGGATCGACGGTCCTGCGCCCGATGGGCTGGGACGCCTTCGGCCTGCCGGCAGAGAACGCAGCGATCCGCGAGGGCGGTCACCCGCGCGAGATCACCGAGCGCAACATCGCGAACATCCGCGAGCAGATGCAGCGGATCGGCTGGGCGATCGACTGGGAGCGCGAGGTCTCGACGGCCGATCCGGCCTTCTACCGCTGGACGCAGTGGCTGTTCCTGCGGTTCTTCGAGGCCGGGCTCGCGTACCGCAAGGAGGCGCCGGTCAACTGGTGCCCGAACGACCAGACGGTGATCGCCAACGAGTACGTCGTCGACGGCCGGTGCGAGCGCTGCGGCGCGGAGGTCGAGCTGCGGAACATGACGCAGTGGTTCTTCAAGGTCACCGCGTACGCCGACGAGCTGCGCGAGTTCGAGCTGCCGTCGGGCGGCGAGTGGCCCGAACGCACGAAGACGATCCAGCGCAACTGGATCGGACGCAGTGAAGGGGCCGACATCATCTTCCGCGTCGAGGAGCTGGACGTCGATCTGCCGGTCTTCACGACGCGCCCCGACACGTTGTTCGGCGCGACGTTCTTCGTCATCGCGCCCGAGCACTCGTTCGTCGAGCGCTTCGGCAACGACGAGGTGCGCGCGTACGCACGTCGCGCCGGCGCGCGGCGCGCGGAGGACCGCGCGGCTGCCGAGACGAAGACCGGCGTGTTCACCGGATATCACGCGACGAATCCGGTGAACGGCGAGCGGCTGCCGATCTACGTCGCCGACTACGTGCTGATGGACTACGGCACCGGCGCGATCATGGGCGTGCCCGCGCACGACGAACGGGACTACGAGTTCGCGCAGGCGTTCGACGTACCCGTTCGGACGGTGGTGGCCCCGGCCGGCGGCGACGTGCCCGACGAGGGCGCGTTCTCCGCGCACTCGGACAACGAGGTGCTCGTCAACTCCGGCGAGTTCACCGGCCTGCCGTCGCCCGAGGCGAAGCAGGCGATCGTCGACCTGGCTGCGCGAGCGCGGGACCGGCGCGCCGGCCGTCTCGTACCGCCTCCGCGACTGGAGCTTCTCGCGGCAGCGCTACTGGGGTTGCCCGATCCCGATCGTCCACTGCGACGAGTGCGGGCCGGTGGCGGTGCCCGGACGACGAGTTGCCCTTGCTGCTGCCCGAGGTCGACGACTACACGCCGAAGGGGAAGCCGCCGCTGGCGGCCAACGAGGACTGGATCCGCACAGCCTGCCCCCGCTGCGGCAAGGAGGGGCGTCGCGAGGCCGACACGATGGACACCTTCGTCGACTCCTCGTGGTACTTCCTGCGCTACGTCGACCCGCACAACGACGAGGCGCCGTTCGACCGCGCGCTCGTCGACTACTGGCTGCCGGTGTCGCAGTACATCGGCGGCATCGACCACGCGACCGGTCACCTGCTCTACTCGCGCTTCTTCGTCAAGGCGATGAACGACCACGGCCTCGTCGGCTTCCGCGAGCCGTTCGCGCGCCTGTTCCATCAGGGCTGGGTGCAGCAGGGCGGGCTCGAAGATGTCGAAGACGCGCGGAAACGTCACCGGCCCGGACGGGATCGTCGAGGCGTACGGCGCCGACGCGGTGCGCCTGAACATCCTCTTCATGGGCCCGGCCGATCAGGACATGGAGTGGACCGACGCCGGCATCGAGGGCATGTCCCGCTTCGTCCGCCGCCTCTGGCGGACCGTGCTGGAGGCGCGCGAGTCGGCGCCCGTCGAGGGTCCCGGCGACACCGCGCTCGCGCGGAAGGCGCACGAGACGATCGTCCGCGTGTCCCGCGACGTCGAGCGCTTCCACTTCAACACACCGATCGCCGCGGTGATGGAGTTGGTGAACGAGCTGTCGAAGGACACGGCCGCTCCGGACGCGCGCTTTGCGGCCGAGACCGCGGTGAGCCTGATCCAGCCGTATGCGCCACATCTGGCCGAGGAGCTGTGGCAGCGACTGGGGAAGGAGCGTCTCTGGGAGCAGCCGTGGCCCGAGGCGGACCCGCGGCTGCTGCAGCGCGACACGTTCGAGCTCGTCGTCCAGGTCAACGGCCGCGTACGCGACCGCCTGGAAGTCGACGCCGCGCTGGCGGAGAACGAGCTCGTCGAGCGCGCGCTCCAGTCGGAGAAGGTGCGCGCGCACCTGAACGGCAAGCAGGTCCGGAAGACCATCGTCGTCCCGCGGAAGCTCGTCAATCTCGTCATCGGTTAGCGCGGAGCGCCGCGAAGAGATCGGCGAAGTCCTAGCTTCAGGCGTGGGATACGTGCTCTAGCGGATTCCGGTGTCGACGTGGAAGTCGACACGGCGGGACTGCCCTGCGACGACCCGCACGCGCTCGGGGTCGGGTCTCGTGCCGAACGGGCGCTGGTTGGTGCGCACGGTGTAGGCGCCGGCTGCGAGACGGAGGCGGTAGAAGCCTTTCGCGTCGGTGAGGACGTTCGTCGTCTTCCCGGCGCGCGTGAACGAGAGCCGGAGGCCCGCGGCCGGCGCATCGCAGGGCTGGCCGACGCGGCAGACCGGTGTGGTCGGGCCGCGCATCACCTGTCCGTGCAGAGTTCCGAGGAGGAGAGCGAGGGCTGAGGCGAGAGCAACCACTTTCGCCACCCCATCGTGACAGACACGTGACGATTGTCCGGCGACGATGCCCGCGATGCCGGACATCCAGGTCTCGCGGCGTGCCGTTGTGCTCGGCGCTCTTGCTCTCGCGCTCGCGCTGGGGCTCGCCAATCGGCTCCTGCGGACGGCAGGAACGGCGTACGACGGGTCCGCTTCGAGCGCAGTTCAGGCGCGCGCGGCCACTCCCGCAACGCCGCTGCTCGTCGTGCACGTCGTCGGGGCCGTTCGGAATCCGGGCCTCTACCGGCTGCCGCAGGGCTCGCGCATCAACGACGCAGTCACCCGCGCCGGCGGCCCGACGAGGAAGGCCGCGGTCGAGCTGGTGAATCTCGCCGCACCGCTTGCCGACGGAACGCAGATCGTCGTGCCTGCACGTGCGCCTCCCGTGCGTGCGGGATCCGGCGGCGTCGGCGAGACCGCCCCGACCGAACCTGCCGGGCCGGTGCACCTGAACACGGCAACGCTCGAGGAGCTCGACGCGCTCGCCGGGGTCGGTCCTGTCACTGCACAGAAGATCCTCGACTACCGCACAGAGCACGGCGCGTTCGCGAGCGTCGACGAGCTCGACGCGATCCCCGGTATCGGACCGAAGCGCCTCGCGGAGCTTCGCGACCTGGTCGCCCCGTGACGGTGCGGCCGCCGCACTCGCTTGCCGCTGCGCTCTGCATCGGCATTGCATCGGCGAACGCCGCCCGGCTCACCGCGCCGGCGCTCGCGTTCGGCGCGGTCGCGCTCGTCGCGGCCGCGACCCTCGTCGCCGGCGAGCGGCGGGTCGTCGCCCTCGCCGTCGCGCTCGCGCTCGCGGGTTGGTGGTGGGGCAGCGTCCGGCTCACTTCCCTGGACCGGAGCGTCCTCGCGGCGGAGGTCGGCACGGCGGAGCGGGCGCGGCTCGAGGTGACGGCGTCCGCGCGACGGAGCCGCTACCACGTGCGCGTGCCGGTCGTCGTCGTGCGCTTCGGCGCTCGGCGCGGTTCGCGAGCCGGCGCTGTTGCAGCTCCCGCCCGGCCGCGCGCCGCCCCAGGGCGCGATCGTGTCGTCGATCGTCACCGTCGACGAGCCGCGCGGTCCCGACCACGGCTTCGACGAACGGCAGTGGCTCGGGCGCAAAGGCGTCCATGTCGTCCTGCGCGCCGACACATGGCGCGGGTGCCGGACGCCGCGGCGGGCTCGGCGGCCTGGCGGATCAGCTGCGCGCGCGAGTCGAACGCCCGATCGTCCGCGGCACGTCGGGCGAGCGGCGCGCCGTTCTCGCCGGCGTCGTTCTCGGCGACGACCAGGCGGTTTCCGATCACCTGCGCGACCGATTCCGAAGATCGGGTCTTTACCACCTCCTCGCTGTATCGGGAGAGAACGTGACGCTGGTCGCCGTCGGCGCGCTCATGCTCGCGTGGCTGCTCGAGGTGCCCAGGTTGCTCGGCGAGGTCGGCGCTCTGGCGGGAATCGCTGCGTACGTCCTCGCCGTCGGTCCGCAGCCGTCCGTGATCCGCGCGGGAGTGGTCGGTGCGCTCGGCTCGCTCGCCTGGATCGCAGCGCGGCAGCGCGACCGCTGGCACGTTCTGCTGCTCGCCGCGGTCGTCCTGCTCGGCTGGAATCCCTACACGCTGCTCGACGCCGGTTTTCAGCTGTCGTTCGCCGCGGTCGCCGCGATCTTCGTCGGCGTGGCGCCGCTGCTTCGCGTCCTCGAGGGCTACCCGCTCCCGGGCAAGCTCGCCGAGACGATCGCCGTCTCGACGGTCTGCGCCGCGGCGACGGCGCCGGTGCTCTGGTTGCAGTTCCACGCGGTGCCACTGCTCGCCGTCCCCGCGAACGCCCTTGCCGCGCCCGCGATGGCACCGCTGCTCGCTCTGGCGCTGCTTGCCTCGCTCGTCGACCCGATCGCACCGGGCGTCGCGGCGATCCTGACCGGCCTCGCCGGCTGGTGCGCGGCCTGGCTGGCGCTGTGCGCGCGAACCGTCGGCTCGCTGCCGTTCGCGCAGGTGAGCTCCGACCGAGGCGGGTTGGCCGTCGGTACGGCTGCCGTCGTGGGCGCGGCCTATGCTTGGCGGCGATGCCCGAGCTCGAGCCGGTCTACCTGATCTCCGGCAGCGACCGCCCGAAGATCCGCACAGCGGTCGAGCGGCTTCGCAACCGCTTCGAGGACGGAGGCGTCGAAGTTCTGGCGGCCGGAGAGCATTCGGCCGACGATGCCGTGGCAGCCTGCAACGCGCTGGGCCTCTTCGGCGGCGAAGGGCGACTCGTCATCGTAGAGGGCGTCGAGGACTGGAAAGCGGCCGACGCCAAGACCGTCGCCGAGTATCTGAAGAGCCCGGCGCCCGAGACCGTCCTCGCGCTCGTCGCGTCCGAGATGAAGAAGGACGCCGCGCTCGCGAAAACCTGCGCGAAGCACGGCAAGCTGCTCATGTACGACGCGCCGAGAAGGCGCGAGCTGCCGTCCTGGGTCGCCACTCAGTTCGAGCAGCTCGGCGCGAGTGCCGACCGTGATGCGTGCCGGCTCCTCGTGGAGCTCGTCGGCGAGGATCCAGACCGGCTGCGCACCGAGATCGAGAAGCTCGCGACGTGGTCGGGAGGAGAGCAGGTGACCGAAGCGGACGTCCGGCTGCTGACCTCGCTCTCCGCCGAGACGACGGTGTTCGCGCTGACGGACGCGTGGGGCAAGCGCGACACCGCGTCCGCTCTCGCGGCGGTGGAATCGCTCCTCGAACGATCGGGCACGCGCGAGCTTCCGCGCCTCGTAGCCATGCTCGCGAGTCACGTCGCGCGCGTGCGCGCGTGTCAGTCGCTCTCGGAGGAGGGCCTAACCGCACGTGATGCGGCGTCGAGGCTGAAGCTGCATCCGTTCGCGGCCGAGAAGGCGTTCGCCCACGCCGGGAACTTCGCGGCGGAAGAACTGGCGAGCGCGACCATCCGACTCGCGGAGCTCGATCTGGCGCTGAAGGGCGGAAGCCGGCTGTCCGGCGAGCTCGAGCTCGAGCGGGCGCTCGTCGAGGTGACGGAGCCCGGCGCGCTAGGAGCGGCTGCGGGAGGCGAGCCGGTCGGCCTGCGACTTGCGCCGCGCCGCCGTGTTCTTGTGCAGCGCGCCTCGCGCCGCGGCGCGGTCGAGCCAGGCGATCAGCTTCTTGTGCTCTTCGGCGACGCGGCTCTCGTCGCCCTCCTCGACGGCAGCATTCAGCCGCCGGGCGAGAGTCTTCGCGGTCGAGCGGAAGCGGAGGTTCTGGAGCCGCTCGTCGGCGGCGGTCCGCACGCGCTTCTTCTGCTGTTTGATGTTCGGCATCTGACGAGGACGCCCGCGGAGCCGCGGGCGGCAGCGATGGTAGCAGAGCGACTCGGCTTTTCCTCAGAAGCGCAACGGCTCATGGGGCACCCCTAACCCACCACCCAGCGGCGATCGTAGTCGCCGAAAACGCACGCCAGCTGTGCCGATTTCGCGCCGCAGCGCGGCGACCACCGCGCCGCAAGAACCGACCAGTCGCCTCCCTATACTCGGCGCGTGGAGCAGCGGGCCACGCGCAGCCGGCTCGCGTGGTCGACCGCGATCTTCTCGCTCGCCACCGGTCTCTCGCGCGTCCTCGGCCTCGTCCGCGAGATGGTCGCCGCGTACTACTTCGGAGCGGCCGGGAAGATCAACTCCTTCACGGTCGCGTTCCAGCTGCCGAACCTCATCCGCGCCCTGGTCGCCGACGCAGCGCTCTCGTCGGCGTTCGTCCCGGTCTTCAGCGAGCTCCTCGAGAAGGGCGAACGGAAGCGCGCCTGGCGGGTCGCCTCGAGCCTTCTCTGGCTGATGCTGCTGGGGCTCGGCGGTCTGACGGCGCTGTTCATCGTCATCGCGCCGCTCCTGATGCGCCCGTTTCATCCGGTCGACCTCGACCTCACCGTCGGCCTCTCGCGGGTGCTGTTCCCCGTGGTCGCGCTGCTCGGTGTGTCCGGGATCGTGGTCGGCATCCTGAACAGCTACGACGAGTTCGCCGATCCCGGCGCTCACACCGGTCGCGTGGAACCTCGCGATCATCCTCGGCCTCGTGCTCGGCGTCCCCCGCGCGGACACGACGGACGGGAAGCTCTACGTCTACGCCGTTTCGATCCTCATCGGGACAGTCATCCAGGTGCTGTTACCGCTCCCCTGGCTGCGCGGCCGCGACGATCGTCTGCGACTGGTCATCGACTGGCGCGACCCTGCGGTCGCCCAGACGTTCAAGTTGATGGTGCCGGTCACCCTCGGGCTCGGGCTGATCAACGTCAACGCGGTGATCGACACGCTGTTCGCCTCTCGCCTGATCGATCCGGCGCTCGCCCCGAGCGCGATCGACAAGGCGTTCCGGATCTACATGCTGCCGCAGGGCGATGTTCTCGGTCGCCGTCGCGACCGTGCTCTTCCCGTCGATGTCGCGCCTCGCGGCCCGGCGCGACATCGACGGGTTCCGTCGGACGGTCGGCCTCGGTCTGCGCCAGATCGCCTTCCTGCTCGTGCCGGCGAGTTTCGCGTTCGCGATCCTCGCCGAGCCGATCGTCCGACTGATCTACGAGCGCGGAGAATTCACGCCTGATCAGACGACCGTCGTCGCGGATGCACTCGCGGCGTTCAGCCTGGGACTCGCCTTCAACGGCGCGATGCTCATGCTGAACCGCGCGTTCTTCAGCCTGCAGTCGAACTGGCTGCCGACAGTCGTGGCGCTCGGCAACCTCGCGCTGAACGCCGTCCTCGACGCGCTCTTCTACTCGTTCGGAGTGTGGGGGATCCCGCTCGCGACCTCGCTCGTCAACATCGCCGGCACCGCAGCGCTTCTTCTGCTCTTGCGACGGCGCATCACCCGGATCGACGCGGCGACCACGGCACGCACCGTCGTGCTCGTCACGCTTGCCTCCGTTGCGCTCGCAGTCGTCGCCTGGCCGCTCTGGGATGCGCTGGACGCCCTGCTGGGCCGCTCCGTCGGTGCGCAGATCCTGTCGCTCGGGACGGCGCTCGCGGCAGGCAGCGTCGCCTACCTCCTGGCGTGCAAGGCGCTGAACGTGCACGAGCTGGAGGCGTTGCTAGCGTTGCGGACGCGCTTCAGGCGCGTCTAGCCATGCCTCAGAACCGCATCCGAAACTTCTCGATCATCGCGCACATCGACCATGGCAAGTCGACGCTCGCGGACCGCATCCTCGAGCTCACGCACGCCGTGTCGAGTCGTGACATGCGCGCGCAGGTGCTCGACTCCATGGACCTCGAGCGCGAACGTGGCATCACCATCAAGGCGCAGGCCGTTCGCGTCAACTGGAAGGGGCATCAGCTCAACCTCATCGACACGCCCGGGCACGTCGACTTCACGTACGAGGTCTCGCGATCGCTCCAGGCGTGCGAGGGAGCCCTGCTCGTCGTCGACGCTGCACAGGGAATCGAGGCGCAGACCCTGGCGAATGCATACCTCGCGATCGAGAACGACCTCGAGATCGTTCCCGTCGTCAACAAGATCGACCTGCCGCAGGCGGACCCGGACGGGGTTGCGATGCAACTCGCCGACCTCCTCGGCGTCGACCCCGAGAGCGTGCTGCGGATCTCCGCGAAGACAGGCATCGGCGTCGACGACGTCCTCGACGCCGTGATCGAGCGCATCCCGGCGCCCGCCGGTGAAGCGGACGCGCCCGCGCGCGCGCTCATCTTCGACTCGTCGTACGACCAGTACCGGGGCGTGGTCGCGTTCGTGCGCGTCGTCGACGGGTCGTTCGCGAAGCGGGAGGAGCTCCGGGCGATGGCGCTCGGCACCCGCTTCGAGGCGCAGGAGCTCGGCTTCTTCTCTCCGACGATGCAGCCCGCGGACGCGCTCTCTGCCGGCGAGGTGGGCTACGTGATCACCGGGCTGAAGGACGTCTCGGAGCTGCGCGTCGGCGACACGATCACGTCCGAGCGGCGATCCGCGCAGGAGCCGGTGCCGGGCTACAAGGAAGTGAAGCCGATGGTGTTCGCCGGGCTGTTTCCCACCGACTCCGACGCGTATCCCGAGCTCCGCGACGCACTCGAGCGACTCAAGCTGAACGACGCGGCGCTCTTCTACGAGCCGGAGACGTCGAACGCGCTCGGCTTCGGGTTCCGCTGCGGCTTCCTCGGCCTGCTGCACATGGAGATCGTCCGCGAGCGGCTCGAGCGCGAGTTCGACCTGGACCTCCTCGTCACCGCGCCGAACGTCGCCTACCGCGTGCAGACCCGAATCGGCGAATGGGTCGAGGTGCACAACCCGGCGGAGATGCCGCGCGAGCTCGAGGCGGTCGAAGAGCCGTACATCCGGGCGTCGATCATCGTGCCCAAGGAGTACGTCGGCCAGGTCATGGAGCTGAACAACGACCGGCGCGGACGCTTCGATCATCTCGAGTACCTCTCCGAGGACCGCGTGCACCTCATCTACGAGCTGCCGCTCGCCGAGATCGTGCTCGACTACTACGACCAGCTCAAGTCGCGGACGCGCGGCTACGCGAGCTTCGACTACGACCTCTCCGGGTTCCGCGAGGGCGAGCTCGTGCGCGTGGACGTGCTCGTCGGCGGCGAGCCGGTCGACGCGCTCTCGCTCGTCGTGCACAAGGACTTCGCGTACGGTCGCGGCAAGGCTCTCGTCGAGCGGCTGCGCGAGGAGATCCCGCGTCAGATGTTCGACGTTGCGATCCAGGCGGCGATCGGCGCGCGGATCATCGCGCGCGAGACGGTGAAGGCACGTCGCAAGGACGTGCTCGCGAAGTGCTACGGCGGCGACATCACACGCAAGCGGAAGCTGCTCGAGAAGCAGAAGGCCGGCAAGAAGCGCATGAAGCAGGTCGGCGCGGTCGAGGTTCCGCAGGAGGCCTTCCTCGCCGTCCTCAATCTCGGAGACACGGTGCGATGAGCGTGCGCCATCTCTACGTGCACCTGCCGTTCTGCCGGCACCGGTGCGGGTACTGCGACTTCGTCACGGTCGTCGGCCGCGACGGCGAGCACGACCGCTATGTCGACGGGCTGCTCCGCGAGCTCGAGCTCGAGCGCGGCGTGCTCGCGGCGGACGTCGAGACGGTCTTCCTCGGCGGCGGCACGCCGACACTGCTCGAGCCCGGCGCGCTCGCGCGTCTCCTCGATGCGCTGCCGCCCGCGCAGGAGGTGACCGTCGAGGCGAATCCCGAGACGGTGACGCCGGAGCTCGCGGCTCTGCTCCGAGAAGGCGGCGTCACGCGTGTGTCGCTCGGCGCGCAGAGCTTCACGCCGCGGCTGCTCGGAGTGCTCGAGCGCGCGGCGCGGCCCGACGACGTCCGCGCTGCGTTCTACGCTTTTCGTGATGTCGGCTTTGACAACATCTCGCTCGATCTCATCTACGGGATTCCCGGCCAGAGCGCCGCCGACCTCGACCGCGACCTCGACGAGGCGCTCGAGCTCGGGCCGGATCACCTCTCGTGCTACGAGCTCGAAGCGAAGCCGGGGACCCGCTTCACCCATACCTTCGGGGATGAGCTCGAGCGCCAGGCAGAGGCGATGGAGGGCTACTTCGAGCAGGTCGTCGAGCGGCTGACGGCAGCCGGCTACCGCTGGTACGAGACGGCGAACTTCTGCCGGACGGGGGCGCCGGAACGCGCGCCCGACTTCCGCTCCCGCCACAACCTCGCCTACTGGCTCGGCCGCGACTACCTCGGCCTCGGCGTCGGCGCCGTCTCGACGCTCGGCGCCGACGCGTCGACGGAACCTACCAGCGCTCCCGCGCTACATGGCCGCGCTCGAAGCCGGTGAGTCGCCGCCGCGCGAGCTCGAGGAGCTCGACGCGGAGACCCGTCGGCGCGAGCGGATCATGCTCGGCCTCCGGCTCGACGAGCCGCTCGCGCTCGCCGGTCTCGACGGCGAAGTCGACGATGACGCGCTCCGACGGCTCGAGCGTCCTCGGGCTCGCGGCGGTCACCGGCCGCGCGCCCTCACGAACGCTCGAGCTGACCACGCGCGGCCGCTTTCTCGGCGGCGGCGTGACGGCCGAGCTGCTGGCCTGACGGTCCTGCGCGGAGGCTACGCTCTTCCTGCAAATGCAAGGAACTGCAGCCGGATCTCACCGACCGCCAGCAGCGCATCCTCCGCCTGGTCGTGGAGAAGTACGTGACGACCGGAGAGCCGGTCGGGTCGAAGGCGCTCGTCGAGCGCGCGGGCATGGACGTGTCACCGTCGACGGTGCGGAACGAGTTCGCCGCGCTCGAGGCCCTCGGCCTGCTCACGCACCCGCACACGTCCGCGGGACGTCTGCCGACCGAGCGCGGCTACCGGCTGTACGCCGGCAGCGTGCTCGACAGGCTCGAGGTGCGGCCGGGCGCCTTTCCGCTCGACCTCACCACGGTTCGCCGCGAGGTCGACGCCGCGCTGCAGGCGACGACGGAGATGCTCTCGCGGGTCACGCGCCTGCTCGCGCTCGTGTCCGCACCGCCGCTCGAGACGACGACGGTCCGCCGAATCGAGGTGCTGCTCCTCCAGCCGGACGTCGTGATGATCGTCGTCATCACGTCCACGGGCGGAGTGACGAAGCACGTCGTCGCCTTCGACCACCCAGTCGATCCCGGCCTCGCGGCGTGGGCGGGCGAGTACCTGAACGACCGCGTCGCCGGCCTGACGATCGGCTCCGGCCTGCTGCGCAAGCGACTGGCCGATCCGGAGCTCGCCCCGCAGGAGCGCGAGTTCCTCGCCACGCTGTCGCCGGCCTTCAGCGGTGCCGCGCAGGACGAGCAGCGTCTGTACGTCGGCGGCGCCGCCGGGCTCTTCGAAGACGTCCGCGACGAGGAGTACGAGTCGTACCGACGGCTGCTGGAGATCCTCGAGCAGCGGGCGGCGCTGCTCGCGCTGCTCCGTGGTTCGCTCGACCCACGCCGCCCGTTCGTGCGGGTCGGCGCCGACCTCGAGCTTCCCGAGCTCTCGAACGTCGCGCTCGTCGGAGCCGCGTACGGGCTCGCACACCGATCGCTCGGCACCGTGAGCCTGCTCGGGCCGGTGCGGATGGACTACGACAAGGCGATCCGCTCCGTCCATTCCGCGGCCGCCGCGCTCTCCCGTTTCGTCGAAGACGTCTACGAGGAAGGCTAGGGCGATGGCCACGACCGAGCGCGACTACTACGAGCTGCTCCAGGTTCCGCGCGGCGCGTCCGAGCAGGACATCAAGAGCGCGTTCCGGAAGCTCGCGCGCGAGCTGCACCCCGACGTCTCGAGCGAACCGGACGCGGAGACGCGGTTCCGCGAGGTCGCCGAGGCCTATGAGGTGCTGTCCAACTCGGAGACGCGCGAGCTCTACGACCGCTACGGGCATGCCGGCCTGCGCGGCGGCGGCTTCACGCCCGGCAACTTCGACTTCGGGAGCATCTCCGACATCTTCTCCGCCTTCTTCGGCGACAACCTGTTCGGCGCCGCGGCCGGTAGGCGCGCCCGCGGAGCTGACATCGCCGCCGAGGTCGAGATCGAGCTCGTCGAGGCTGCGCGCGGGGCGACGCGCGAGGTGCCTTTCGGCGTCACGGTTGCGTGCGCACGCTGCGACGCCACCGGCGCGGAGCCGGGAACGAGCCTGATCGACTGCCCGACGTGCGGGGGAGCGGGACGCGTCCAGCAGGTCAGCCGCAGCGTCTTCGGCGAGTTCGTCCGGTCGCAGGCGTGTCCCCGCTGCGGAGGCGGAGGCAAGATCGTGACCACCCCGTGCACCGCGTGCGAGGGCTCGGGCCGGACGGTGGAGGAGCGTCGGCATCGACGTGAAGATCCCGCAGGGGATCCACGACGGCCAGCAGATCCGGATCAGCGGCGAGGGCCACGCCGGCCAGCTGGGCGGACGCGCGGGCGATGTCTACGTCCGCGTCCGCGTCAAGCCGGACCCGCGCTTCGTGCGCGAGGGCGACGACGTCTTCTCGACGGTCGACCTGAACATCGTCCAGGCCGCGCTCGGGACGAACGTCACCGTCGAGACGCTCGACGGCCCGCGCGAGCTCGAGTTCGCCGCCGGCACACAGCCGGGCGAGATCCGCGTCCTCTCCGGCCGCGGCATGCCGGTGCTGCAGGGCTTCGGCCGCGGCGACCATCGTGTGCTCGTCAACGTCGCAGTGCCGCATCGGCTGACGGACGAGCAGCGGCGGTTGCTCGAGGAGTTCGAGCGCCTGTCGAGCGACGAGACGTACGCGCAGCACGAGAGCTTCTTCGACAAGCTGAAGAGCGCGTTCCGCTGAACCGCGTCTCGATCCGCGTCTCGCTCGACCGCGCGGAGGAGGCACGAGCCGAGTGGCTGCAGCGCTTTCCCGAGGGCTTCGAGGAGCGCGAGGCCGACGGCGAGCTGGAGCTGGCCGCGTACACGGACGACGAGCCGCCGCCCGGGTCTCACGTCGAGCACGTCGAACCCGGCTGGGAGGACCGCTGGCGCGAGTTCCACCGGCCGGTGCGGGCGGGGCCGTTCTGGATCGGGCCGCCGTGGGAGAGCGCCCCGCGGGACGCCGTGCCGATCGTCATCGACCCGGGCCGCGCGTTCGGCACCGGCGCGCATCCCGACCACGCGCCTCTGCGTGGAGCTCCTCGCGGAGCTCGGTCGCGGATCGCTGCTCGACCTCGGCTGCGGCTCCGGCGTCCTCGCCATCGCCGCGGCTCTGCTCGGCCACGCGCCGGTCGTCGCCGCGACGTCGACCCTGCTGCCGTCGATGCGACCCTGCGCAACGCCGCCGCGAACGACGTGCGCCTCGACGTGCGGGAGCTCGACCTGGCGAAGGATCCGATTCCCCGCGCCGACGTGGTCGTCGCGAACATCTCGCTCTCCTCTCGTGGAGACGACCCTCGCGCGCGTCGACGCGCCGCTCGTCGTCGCGTCCGGATACCTCGAGCGCGACGAGCCGGGCGCGCGTTCGTACGGCGTCCGAGAGCGCCGGACGCTCGAGGGCTGGGCGGCGGACGTGCTCGAGCGCACGCAGTAGAGTCCCGCCGACGTGGCGACGTTCAACGTCCGCTTCCTGGGCTGCAAGGTGTCGCACCTCGACGCGCAAGAGGTGCGCGAGCGACTGCTCGCCGACGGCCACGTCGAACGTCGCGGCGAAGCGGACGTCGCGGTCGTCAACACGTGCTGCGTCACGAACGAGGCGCTGTCCAAGTCGCGTCAGGCCGCCGCGCGCGCCGCGCGCACGCACGGCCGCGTCTACGTCACCGGCTGCGCCGCGAACCTCGAGGGAGACGCGTTCGTCCGGTCTGCCCGGGAACGTCGTCGTCGTTCGCCGCCGCAGCGAGGAGACGCCGGCGGCCGTCGCCGACGACCTCGGTGCGCTCGGCTGCGTGCGCGACGATGCGCGCCTCGAGCGCGTTCGCGCGTTCGTGAAGATCCAGGACGGGTGCAGCTTCTCGTGCAACTTCTGCGTGATCCCGCTCGTCCGCGGCGGCACGCGCAGCCGCCGCGCGCACGCCGTGCTCGACGAGATCCGGCGCCGCGTCGCGCAGGGTCACCGCGAGATCGTCCTCACCGGGAGTCAACCTCGGCTGCTTCCGCGACCGCGACGCCGGCTACACGCTCGCGCGACTCGTCCGCGAGGCGGGCGAGATCCCGGGGCTCGCACGGCTCCGTCTCTCGTCGATCGAGGCGAACCACGTGAACGACGACCTCGTCGCAGCGTTGCGCGAGACGCCGCGTCGTGGCGCGCCATCTGCACGTGCCGCTCCAGTCGGGCGACGACGGGGTGCTCCGTGCGATGGGTCGCCGCTACACCGTCGCCACGTACCTGCGCAAGCTCGAGCCGCTGGAGGACTTCAACCTCACCGCCGACGTCATCGTCGGCTTCCCGGCGGAGGACGAGGCCGCGTTCGCGAACACGTCGCGCGTCGTCGCCCGGGCCCGGCTGACGAAGCTGCACGTCTTCCCGTATTCGCCGCGACCGGGCACGAAGACGGCCGACGCCGACGCCGTGCCCGCCGCGGTGAAGAAGGAGCGGAGCGCGCGCCTGCGCGAGCAGTCCCGGCGCCGCGTGTGTCGAGCACTGGCGCGCGAAGCTCGGCGCAAGCCGACGTCGTCCTCGTCGACCGGCCGGGCCGCGGCTACGGCGACGACTACTCGCCCTGGCTCGTGCGCGGCGAGGTCGGCGACCTCGTGCGCGTCCGGGCGGCCGCCGTCACAGAGGAGGGGATCCTCGCTGCCTGACGACTGCCTCTTCTGCCGGCTCTACCGCGACGGCGAGCACGTGCACAAGGCCGACGGGTTCGTCGCGCTCCGCGACGTCAACCCGCAGGCCGACACGCACCTGCTGGTGATCCCCGAGCAGCACGTCGAGACGTTCCGCGACGTCGATCGGTTCGCGCCCGAGCAGGCGCGGGCGATGCTCGAGTTCGTCGCCGAGACGGCGCGTCTCGCGGGGCTCGAGGACTACAAAGTCGTCGTCAACGTCGGCGCGGGTGCGGGGCAGACGATCTTCCACCTGCACTGGCACGTCCTCGGTGGGAGGATTCGCGGACTCGCATGAGCCTGATCGACCGCATGGAGCAGGAGCTGAAGCAGGCGATGCTCGACAAGGAGGCCGAGCGCCGCGACGCGCTGCGGCTCCTGCTCGCGAGCCTGCGTTCCGCCGAGAAGGAGCTGCAGCGTCCGCTCGCCGACGACGAGGAGCTGCAGGTGCTGCAGCGCGAGCGCAAGCGCCGGATCGAGGCGGCGGAGGCGTTCCGCGCCGCCGGCCGCGTGGAGCAGGCCGAGAAGGAGGAGCGCGAGCTGGCCGTGCTCCAGGAGTTCATGCCGGCCCAGCTCTCCGAGGAGGAGCTCGAGGAGATCATCGACGACGTGATCGCCGAGGTCGGCGCGACGAGCCTGAGGCAGCTCGGGCGCGTGATGGCCGACGTCATGCCCCAGGTCGCCGGCCGTGCCGACGGCTCGAGCGTCAGCCAGCTCGTCCGCGAGAAGCTCGCATAACCGGCCGAAGCGGCGGCCCGCGCGGGAGCCGCGACCCGTGTTGCGGCCTACACTGGGGCACGTGCAGGAAGTACTCGACGTCCCCAACGAGGTCGCGGCCGAGCTCGCGGGCGTCGGGGACGGAGTCCTCGATTCCCTGCGCGACCGGCTCGACTGCACGCTGCGCCTGCGCGGGAACCAGCTGACCATCGAGGGAGAGCAGCCGAAGGTCGCGGAAGCGCGCGCGGTCGTCGAGGAGCTCGTCGAGCTGGTCGAGGGAGGCCACGAGATCGGCCCGTCCACCGTCGACGCCGTGCTCGGCGCGCTGGACGAGGCGCAGGACATCCGCGCGGTGTTCGACGACGTCGTCTGGCGACATCGCGGCAAGAAGATCGCGCCCAAGACGGTGATGCAGAAGCAGTACGTCGACGCGATCCGCCGCTCCACCGTGACGTTCGGCATCGGCCCTGCGGGCACGGGCAAGACGTATCTCGCGGTCGCCCTGGCCGTCGCGGCGCTCCAGGACCGCGAGGTGAGCCGGATCATCCTGACGCGGCCGGCGGTCGAGGCGGGCGAGCGGCTGGGCTTCCTCCCCGGCGACATGCTCGCGAAGGTCGATCCCTACCTCCGGCCGCTCTTCGACGCGCTCTACGACATGCTCGAGGCCGAGCGGATGCAGGCGTATCTCGACCGGGGCGTCGTCGAGGTCGCGCCGCTCGCGTTCATGCGCGGCCGCACGCTCAACGACTCCTTCATCATCCTCGACGAGGCGCAGAACACGAGCCCCGAGCAGATGCAGATGTTCCTGACCCGCCTCGGGTTCGGCTCGAAGGTCGTCGTCACCGGCGACATCACGCAGGTCGACCTTCCGCGCGAGCAGGCGTCGGGGCTGATCCAGGTGCAGGACATCCTCCAGGGCGTCGACGGGATCGGCTTCGTCCGCTTCAGCAACAAGGACGTCGTTCGCCACAAGCTGGTCCAGCGGATCGTCGAGGCATACCGGCAGCACGCGGAGCAGACCGGCACGACGCGCTCGCGCTGAATGGTCGCGGTCGAGGTCTCGAATCGAAGCGGTGTGAGCGTCGACGAGGAGGAGGCGGTCGAGCTCGCGCGCGGCGTCCTCGCATCCGAGGGCGTCCACGACGGCGAGCTGGGCCTGGCGTTCGTCGGGCCGGACGAGATCCGGCAGTTGAAGCGGGAGCATCTGGGAATCGACGAGCCGACGGACGTGCTCTCGTTCCCGATCGACGGCAAGGATCCCGTGCCGGAGGGCGTGCCGCGCGCTCTCGGCGACGTCGTGCTGTGCCCGCAGGTCGTCGGCGACCGGTGGCGCGAGCCCCTGGTGCACGGACTGTTGCACGTGCTCGGGTACGACCACGGCGCCGAGATGACTGCGCGCGAGAAAGAGCTCGCATGACGAAGCCGCAGCGCCGCGCGCCGTCGATCATCGAGAGCTTCAACTTCGCGTTCGAGGGGATCATTCACGTCCTCCGCACGCAGCGGAACATGCGGATCCACTTCGGCGTCGCGGTGGCCGTGCTGATCGCGGGTCTCGCCGTCGACGTATCGCGCCTCGAGCTGATCGCGCTGCTGCTCGCGATCTCGTTCGTGCTGATCGCCGAGATGCTGAACACGGCGATCGAGGGCGCGATCGACGTTGCGACGACGTCCTTCGATCCGATGGCGAAGCTGGCGAAGGACATCGCGGCCGGCGCGGTGCTGATCGCCACGGTGAACGCGATCGCCGTCGGCTACCTCGTGTTCTCCGGCCAGGTGGCGAATCGCAGCGAGCGCCTGCTCGACAAGCTGCGCGACGCGCCGGCGAAGCTGACGCTCGATCTCCCTCGTGATCGTGATCATCATCGTCATCGCGACGAAGGCGGTGAGCGGTCGGGGCACGCCTCTGCGCGGTGGGCTGCCGTCGGGTCACGCCGCGATCGCGTTCGCAGGCTGGATGGCTGCGACGTACGTCCTCAGCGACAACGAGCATCGGTTCTTGATCTCGACGCTGACGTTCATCATGGCGCTGCTCGTGGCGCAGACGCGTGTCGAGGCGGGCGTCCACTCGACGCTCGAGGTGGCGTACGGAGGACTGCTGGGCGCGCTCGTGACGCTGGTGCTCTTCCAGGCGTTCGCATGAGCGGCGCGCAGGAGCTCGTCGAGCGGGCGCGTGCCGTGGCGGCGCGGGCGTACGCGCCGTACTCGCAGTACCTCGTCGGTGCAGTGGTCATTGCGCGCGACGGCCGCGTCTTCGAAGGAGTGAACGTCGAGAACGCGGCGTACCCGCTCGGGATCTGCGCCGAGAAGACGGCGATCGCGCAGGCCGTCGTCGGCGGCTGCGGCCCCGGTGACCTCGAGGCGATCGGGATCACCGCGTCGCCGTGCGGCGGCTGCCGGCAATGGCTCTACGAGTTTCGCGTCGACCGCGTGACGTTCCCGAACCGCGACGGCGACGTGGTCACGTACACGCCGGCGGCGCTCTTGCCGGACACCTGGGAGCTCGACGCGTGACGAATCGGCACGGAATTGGCACGGACACGTGCGCCCCGCCTGGGTACGCTCGCAGTAGCGGGTGGCGGGTAGGTCCCCCCACCCTTAGTTGGGTGGGGTTCGTTTTCGGTGGGTGTACCTCGCGCCCGCAATTCCCCGCCCGCGATCGGTCGAGGTGCGCTTTCGCCCACGCGCGTTCGAGCGTTGCCGCGGCGGCCACGCGATGAAGAGCGGCTTCGTCGCCGTCGCGGGCCGGCCGAACGTCGGCAAGTCGACGCTCGTCAATGCGCTCGCCGGAGGCAAGGTCGCAATCGTCTCGGACAAGCCGCAGACGACGCGCCGCCGCATCTTCGGGATCGCGAACGGCGACGACCACCAGCTGATCCTCGCCGACCTGCCCGGCTTCCAGCGGCCGCGCGACGCGCTCACCGAGCACATGCAGCGCACGGTCGAAAGCTCGTTCGAGGACGTCGACGGCGTCCTCCTCGTCCTGAGCGCACGCGAGCGGATCGGCGCGGGCGACCGGTTCGTCGCCAGGCGCGTGTTCGAGCTCGGCGTTCCGGTCGTGATCGCGCTCAACAAGGTCGACCGGCTCAAGCCCGGCCACATCGCCACGCAGATGGCGACCGGCGCGCGCCTCGGCGCCTTCCACGCGCTCCACCCGGTCAGCGCCAAGACCGGCGACGGCATCGGCGAGCTCCGGCAGGAGCTGGTCGCCCTGCTGCCGGAAGGGCCGCTCTACTTCCCGCAGGAGCAGCGGACCGACCTGAGCGTGGAGGACCAGGTGGCCGAGCTGATCCGCGAGAAGGCGCTCATCCTCACACGCGACGAGGTGCCGCACGCGATCACCGTCGAGGTCGAGGCGATCGAGGAGAAATCGATCCGCGCGAGCATCCTCGTCGAGACGGAGTCGCAGAAGCAGATCGTCGTCGGGCGCGGCGGCGCGATGGTCAGGGAGATCGGCACGCGGGCGCGTCCCGAGATCGAGCAGCTGCTCGGCCGTCACGTCTTCCTCGATCTTCGCGTGAAGGTGCGGCCGCGCTGGCGTCGCGACGACTCGCTGCTCGAGCGGCTCGGGATCTAGCCTAGCCGACGCGCTGGAGCAGGAAGAGATCCTGGTGCGGGTTGCCGGTCGCGCCCTCGGGCAGGTACTCGAGCTCCTCGAACCCGTGCGGCAGCAGACGCTCGCGCACCCACGACGACGGGTGGAACGTGGTGCAGAGATTCGAGCCGGGCAACCTCGCCCCACCGCACGACGAGCTCGCCGGCGCGAAAGCGCCTCCGCTCGCTCGCGTCGAGTCGCTCGAGGTAGCGCTCGCCGTGCGTCGTCAGCAGCAGGAAGCCGCGGGGCCGGACGACGCGCGCGAGCTCGTCCATCCAGTCGTGCTGGATCGGCTCCGGCAGATGCGTGAGGACCGACAGCGCGTATGCGAGCTCGAACGACGCCCGATCGAACGCGAGCGGCGGAGCGAGCCCGTTCGTCTCGAAACGCGCGAACGGAAGGTTCGTGCGGCACCAGTCGATCGCGCCGCCCGAGAGATCGCTGCCCGCGACGCGGGCGTCGAGCTTCGCCCAGTTGCGGATCACGCGGCCGCAGCCGCAGCCGAAGTCGAGGATCGACGCGACGGTGTCGAGCGGCGTCTCGGCACGCTCGAGGGCGTCGTGGATCGACTCCGCAGCAAGGCGTCCGCTTTCGAGGAACCACGTCGACGTCGGGCGTCCCGGCGACGCGCATGATCAGGCGCGCCGGCGGCACCGGCAGGCCGTCCGCCGCCCGCGGCGCGGAGACCCGGCCCGGCAGCCGCGGCGGCACGGATCCGCTCGTATGTCCGGTAGGCAGGCGCGAGGAGTCCCGCGCGGCGCAGCAGCCGCAGCAGCGCGTTCTTCACCGCGGGAACGCTAGCGGCGGGCGCGTACACTGAGCCCATGGCGCAGGCGCCCGCACTGCCGCGCGGGTTCGAGCTGCCCCTCGAGCCCAGGCTCCCGCGAATCGGCTCTGTCGACCAGGTCGCGGTGGAGGCGCGCGCCGGCGAGCTCGCGAAGCGGTCGATCAAGCGCGACGCGAAGCTCTTCGCTCTCGAGCTCGCGATTCGCTGCATGGATCTGACGACGCTCGAGGGAGCGGACACCCCGGGCAAGGTCGCCGCGCTCTGCTCGAAGGCGGTGCGTCCCGACCCGACGGATCGCCACATCCCTTCGGTCGCTGCCGTCTGCGTCTACCCGAACCTGGTGCCGACCGCGCTCGAGCGGCTGCGCGGTACGGGCGTGAAGGTCGCGTCGGTGGCGACCGCGTTCCCGTCGGGCCAGTCGCCGCTCGAGGCGAAGCTCGACGAGGTGCGCTGGGTCGTCGGCCAGGGCGCGGACGAGGTCGACATGGTGATCGACCGCGGCGCGTTCCTCTCCGGCCGGTACGCGAAGGTCTACGACGAGATCGTGCGGGTGAAGGAGGCGTGCGGCGAGGCGCACCTGAAGGTGATCCTCGAGACCGGCGAGCTCGGCACGTACGACAACGTCCGCCGCGCGAGCCTGCTCGCGATGGCGGCCGGCGCCGACTTCATCAAGACGTCGACCGGCAAGCTCCCGAGCGCCGCGACCCTCCCCGTCGCGCTCGTGATGCTCGAGGCGATCCGTGACGTTCACGAGGAGACGGGCCGCATCGTCGGGTTCAAGCCCGCCGGCGGGATTCGGAACGCAAAGCAGTCGATCCAGCATCTCGTCCTCGTGCACGAGACGCTCGGCACCGACTGGCTCACGCCGGATCTCTACCGGCAGGGCGCCTCGTCGCTCCTGAACGACGTGCTCATGCAGATCCGCAAGGAACGCACCGGCGTCTATCGAAGCCCGGACGAGTTCACCATTGACTGAGATCGAGCCTCGCAAGAGTGCAGCGCCGGCGCCGACGAGCTGGGACTACGCGCCCGCGCCGGAGTCACGCGAGGTCGTCACGCTGCGCGAGCGCTACGGCCACTTCATCGGCGGACGAGTGGGTCGAGCCGCAGGAGACGTACACGACGATCTCGCCCGCCACGGAGGAGACGCTCGGCGAGGTGGGGCAGGCGACGCCCGATGAAGTGAATGCGGCCGTCGGCGCCGCGCGCGACGCTTTCTCGAACGGCTGGTCGGCGCTGCCGGGCTCCGAGCGCGCGAAGTACCTGTTCCGCATCGCGCGGATCCTGCAGGAGCGCTCGCGCGAGTTCGCCGTGCTCGAGTCGCTGAACGGCGGCAAGCCGATCAAGGAGTCGCGCGACGTCGACCTTCCGCTCGCCGCGGCGCACTTCTTCTACTACGCGGGCTGGGCGGACAAGCTCGAGTACGCGTTCCCGAACCGCCGCCCGCAGCCGGTCGGCGTCGCCGGTCAGATCATCCCGTGGAACTTCCCGCTGCTCATGCTCGCGTGGAAGATCGCTCCTGCGCTCGCGTGCGGGAACACTGTCGTGCTCAAGCCGGCGGAGACGACGCCGCTCAGCGCGCTCCTCTTCTGCGACGTCGTGCAGCAGGCGGAGCTTCCGCCGGGCGTCGTGAACATCGTCACGGGCGACGGCCGCACCGGCGGCGCGCTCGTCACGCACGAGGGCGTCGACAAGATCGCGTTCACCGGGTCGACCGAGGTCGGCAAGGCAATCCAGCGCGAGCTCGCCGGCACCGGCAAGAAGCTGACGCTCGAGCTCGGCGGCAAGGCCGCGAACGTCATCTTCGACGACGCAGCGCTGGATCAGGCGGTCGAGGGAATCGTGAACGGCATCTACTTCAACCAGGGTCACGTGTGTTGCGCGGGCTCGCGGCTGCTGGTGCAGGAGTCGATCTACGAGCAGCTGATCGGCAAGCTGAAGCGGCGGCTGACGACGTTGCGCGTCGGCGATCCGCTCGACAAGAACACCGACGTCGGCGCGATCAACTCGCGGATGCAGCTCGACAAGATCGAGGAGCTCGTCGCCGCGGGCAAGGACGAGGGCGCGGAGATCTACCAGCCGCCCTGCACGCTTCCGGAGAAGGGCTACTGGTTCGTCCCGACGGTCTTCACGAACGTCGCGCAGAGCTACCGGATCGCGCAGGAGGAGATCTTCGGGCCGGTGCTCTCGGTGCTGACGTTCCGGACGCCGGACGAGGCCGTCGAGAAGGCGAACAACACGATGTACGGGCTCAGCGCCGGCGTCTGGACGGAGAAGGGCTCGCGCATCCTCTCGATGGCGCAGCGTCTGCGCGCGGGCGTGGTCTGGGCGAACACGTACAACCGCTTCGATCCCGCGTCGCCGTTCGGCGGCTACCGCGAGTCCGGCTTCGGCCGCGAGGGCGGGCGGCACGGGCTCGAGCCGTACCTGAGGTTCGACGAGTGAGCAGCTTCCTCACGTTCCTGACGCGCGAGGCGAGCCTTGCGCGGAGCCCGGCTCCGCCGGGTGGGAGCGGAAGGCGGTCAGGCACGTGAGGCTCCCGGTCAAGAAGACGTACAAGCTGTTCATCGCGGGCTCGTTCCCGCGCAGCGAGTCCGGGCGGACGTACGAGGCCGAGGGGCAGAACGTCGCGCGGGCCTCGCGGAAGGACGTTCGCGATGCCGTACGCGCCGCGCGTTCGGCCTTTCCGAAGTGGGCCGCGCTCACGGCGTACAACCGCGGGCAGGTGCTCTATCGCCTCGCGGAGATGCTCGAGTCGCGCGCGTCGGAGCTCGCGGAGCTGTGCTCCGGGCGGGTGGAGGTCGAGCGCTCGATCGACCGCATCGTCTGGTACGCGGGTTGGGCCGACAAGCTCCCGCAGGTGCTCGGGTCGTCGAACCCCGTCTCCGGGCCGTACTTCAACTTCACGATGCCGGAGCCGACCGGAGTCGTCGGCGTCGTCGTGCCCGACGAGCCGCCGCTGCTCGCGCTCGTCTCGCGGCTCGCGCCCGCGATCGTCGGCGGGAACGCGGTCGTCCTGCTCGCGTCGGAGACGCACCCGCTTGCGGCGATCGAGCTGACGGAGGCGATCGCCACGTCGGACGTTCCGGGCGGCGTCGTCAACGTGCTGACCGGCTATCGCGGCGAGCTCGCGCCGTGGCTCGCGGCGCACATGGACGTGAACGCGCTCGATCTAACGGGCGCCGACGGTCAGGTCGCCGAGCTGGAGCGCGCGGCCGCCGACAGCGTCAAGCGCGTGCACCGCGCGAACGGCGACGTGCAAAGCCCCTGGGAGATCGCGGCCTTCCTCGAACTCAAGACCGTCTGGCACCCGATCGGCCTCTAGCGTGGAAGATGCTTTGCATTTCCCACGCGGAAAGCGCGCCTGCTCGGGTGGCTACTTCGATGGACGCTGGTGAGCAACGCGGCAAAGCCGCGCTGCCGGCGGACCGCTCATCGCCCGTTGGAAGCGCTCAGGCGCGGACGCCGGATCGCTCGAGCACGACGTCGGCGACCCAGTTGACCGCCCAGACCACGATCACCGTCCCGACGTAGCTCCAGAAGCCGTCGATCGAGAAGTCCGGCGCGATCCACTCCGCCAGCGCGACCATCGCGATGTTGATCAGGAGGTAGAAGAGGCCGAGCGTGACGATGATCAGCGGAAGCGTCAGGATCGCGACGATCGGCTTGATCAGGGCATTGGCGATGCCGAGCACCGCCGCGCCGATCAGGAACGCGGCCCAGCCGTTGATCGTGACGCCGTCCCACAGCGCGTCGGCGACCCAGAGAGCGGCGGCGTTGATCGCCCAGGCGACCGCCAGACGGATCAGGAACGACACGAGGTCGTAGGTTAAGGGAACGAGCCGGACAGCATCGACTCCCGCAGCCGTCCGCCGTCGAGCGGGGTAGATGCAAACGCGAATACGGGAACGAAGCGGCCGCCCGCGAACGCCGCGCCGATGTAGTCCCCGACGAACTGGCCGGCCTGCGTGGAGGCAAGCCACTCGTAACGCGCCGGCCTCGCGTCGATGCGCCGCGGCTTCGACCACGTCGTGCCGCCGTTCCGCGAAGAGGTGATCGCGACGCCCAGAGAGCACGAGGTCGCGCTGCACGACGAGGACGACGTCCGCACGTAGGACACGAGCCCGAGTCGGCCCGGGACCGACGGATCGGCGGCGATCGCAGGAATCAGGCTGTCGAACCCGGTTCCGGGCACCCGGGTCGGCGTGGTCCACGTCGTGCCGTTCGTCGACGAAGTCAGAACGACCGTATTGCCGTCGCACCCGCGCCGGAACCTGCAGTCCGCCCAGACGACGTAGATGCGGCCCGACGCGTCGACGGTCGCCGCCGGGAGCGACAGCGAACGCAGCAGCGGCTGCTGGTCCTGCGTCAGGGGCGCGATGCCGACCGCCGCCGCGAACGTGGCGCCGCCGTCGGTCGAGCGTGCCGCATACATGCCTCGTTCCCCCGCGAGGAGGACGACGGTCAGAGCGCCGTCGGGCTGGACGACCGGCAGAGCGCCGACCGCGTCGGCCGCGAAGACCGCCGTCACCGTCACGGGCGCGCCCCAGGTCGCACCGCCGTCCTTCGACGTCAACACCGCGATGCGCGACGCAGCGATGTCCGTGTACGCGAGGTAGCAGCTGCCGTAGTGCGGGCTCGCCGGCTTGCTGTCGCACGAGATCCACTCCTTGTCGTACGCGAGCGAGGCGGTCTGGTTGCGCGAGGCGAACACGGGTGTCGCCCAGCGCGCGCCGTCCGCCGAGCGACTGATGCCCAGCCCGCTGTAGTTGTTCCCGAGCACCAGGGACGCGATGAGCCACGTCGTGTGTGCCGCGTCGTAGGCGGCGACCGGATCGCTCGCGCGCGGCGCGTCGCCGGCCGGAGTCGACGCCATCGTGACTCCGGGCAGGATCCCCGAGCGCCACGTGCGTCCGGCGTCTGTCGAGGTTGCCCAGCCGATTCCGGCGGCGCCGCCGTCGCGGAAGCGCGCGACCTGGAACGTTGCGACCGCGGTCGATCCCCACGCGGCGACGCTCGGCTCGACCTCTGTCTGGTGCTGGCCCTGAGCGGCGGCCAGCGTATCGACGGAGATCCGCCGGGAGACGAGCTCGCAGTCGGATCCGATGCGGTCAGCAGGATCGGCCGTCACCGCGTCGATGCCGCGACCGCACGTCACGCGGTCGGTGCCGCCGAAGAGGACGTCGATCCGATCAGCCTGCGCGGTGCCCCGGATTCGATCGGCGACCGCGCTTCCCGGGATGAACGCTCCGGCCGCTGCCGCCGGCGCGGTGAGTGCGAGCGCGGCGAGGATCATCGTCCGGCGCACGCGCACGGGCTCAAGCTACCGCAGGCGGTACGATCACGATCCTTGGCGGAACGGGGCGGCAGACGGTTCAGTCAGGCGATCTCCGAGGGAGACGGCATCTCGGTCATCGTCCACGTCGATGGGCCGGAGGCAGCGCGGACGGCCGAGGAGGACGGCGCCGAGGCCGTTCTCGTTCGAACCGCGCTGGCCGGCATCCGCGACGCGACGGAGCTGCCGATCCTGTGGGACTGCGCCGGGACGCCGGACGACGCCCAGCGCATGGGCGCGGACGCGATGGTCGTCGTGGCCGAGGACTACGACGACGACGACGGCGACGAAGGCCTTGCGGCGGTCGCGCAGCGGGCGTCCGGGCTCGGTCTCGATCTCGTCGTCAGCGTCGCCAGCGAGGACATGCTCGAGCGCGTGCTCGAGCAGCACGATCCCGAGACGTTCCACCTCGCGACGCGCGATCTCGAACGCGCACTCGACCTGCTCAGCGACGTGCCGGTCGGGAAGCTCGCGGTCGCCGAGGTCGGCGACGTGACGCGGGAGCAGGTCGTCGAGCTCGAACGGCGCGGGGTGGACGCGGTGATCGTCCCGGCTCGCAACGTCGCCGAGCTCGTCGGTGGCGCGCCGCCCGCCGTCTAGCACTCTGCCGGCCGAGCCGCGCACGAGCACGAACTGGGGTGGGCCGAAGGTCGCGCTCGCGGCGATCCTCGCCGGCGGCGCTGCGCTGCGGCTCGTCGGCATCCAGTACGGGCTTCCGTACGGCTCGCTGCTCAACCCCGACGAGCAGAACGTCGTCCCGCGCGCGTGGCGCATGACGCACGGCGGCGGGCTCGATCCGCACTTCTTCGACTGGCCGACGCTCGTGACGTATGCGGTCGCGCCGTTCCAGGCGTGGCAGGCGGCGCCGTCGTACCTGACCGGACGCGTCGTCGTCGTGGCGTTCGCGCTCGGGAGGCATCGCCGCGGCGTGGTGGCTCGGCTCGCGCTCCTACGGAACAGTTGCCGGAGCGATCGCCGCCGCGGCGACTGCGGTCGACGCCACGCACGTCACGTTCTCGCACGCCGCGGTGACGGACGTGCCGCTGACCACCCTCGTGACGGTCGCGCTCGCGCTGCTCGTGACGGGTCGGTTCGAGGTCGCGGGAGCGGCAATCGGGTTCGCCACGGCGGCGAAGTACCCGGGCGCGCTCACGCTCGTGCCGCTCGTGGTCGTCCTCTGGGGCAGGTGGCGGAAGCTCGCGGTTTCGCTCGCTCTCGCGGCGGTCGCCTTCTTCGCCGCGTCGCCGTTCGTCGTACTCGACGCGGGCGACTCGTGGAGCGCGCTGCGACGCATCCAGGAGGAGCACCGGCGTGGCTGGCTCGGGTTCGAGCACGACCACTGGTCGGGCGTCGCGTTCGCCGGGCACCTGTGGGACGGGCTCGGCCCGGTGCTGGTCATCGCGACGGCCGGTCTCGTCGTCGCGCTCGCGCGCCGGTCGTCCCGCGCCGACCTCGTGCTCGGCTCGTTCGTCGTCGCGTATTTCGCGTCCCTGCTGCCGCTGCACTCGCACTTCCCGCGTTACGTGCTGCCGCTCGTGCCCGCCCTGGGCGCGCTCGCAGGGCGGTTCCGGTCGCTCGCTCCCGTCACGCTGCTCCTGCTCGTGGTGCCGCTGACGTGGTCGGTACAGCACGACAAGGAGCTGACGCATACCGACACGCGCATCGTTGCGGCGCACTGGCTCGGTGCGCACGTACCGGAGGGCGAGGCGATCGCCGCGGAGTCGTCGACGGCGGTACCGCCCGGGCATCCGGTCGTGCCGATCCCGCTGCCGCTGCCGGGAAAGGACGCGCGCGTCGATCTCGGCGACGCGCGCTGGATCCTCGTCAGCGGCGCGGTCGCGGACCGGGTGCTGGCTGCACAGGACGTCTATCCGCGGCGTTCGGCTTTCTACGCGCAGCTGCCTCGGCCGGCGCTCCGGCTTGACGCTCGCGATGGAATGTCTGGCCCATGGGTGGCGGTCTACAAACGTTGAGGCGCGGCGGCGTCTTCGTGCTGCTCGCGCTCGTGCTGGCGAGCCTTGCGAGCGCCGCGGCGCCCGGCGGTGGGCGGCCGATCGTCGTCCCGGGGTGCGACGGCGTCTACTACGAGCGCGACGGAAGCCCGCGCGTGCTGATCGTCTCGGACTTCCCGCTCGAGACCAGCACCTACACGGCGACGCACCAGATGGCGCAGGCGATCAAGCTGACGCTGAAGGATCGAGGCTTCCGCGCCGGCGCCTTCACCGTCGGCTACGTCGTCTGCGACGACTCCGGCCCGGCGGGACCGTCGAGCGCGGCGCGCTGCCGGGCGAACGCGCACGCGGCTGCGCGAGTGGCCGACGTGGTCGCCGTGATCGGCACGCTCGACTCCGGCTGCGCGCGCATCGAGCTGCCCGTGCTCGCCGATGCGCGCGTCCTGCTCGTCTCGCCGCTCAACACCGCCACCGACCTCACGCACTTCCGCCGCGGAGCGGTCGCCCGCCTGAGCGCGACCGACGACAAGCAGGCGGCTGCGGCGGCCGCATTCCTCCACCAGGAAGGAGCGCGAACGGTCGCCGCGCTTTCGGACGGCAGCCCTCGCGGCAACGCGTATCGCACAACGTTCGTCGCTGCGGCGCGCGCCGCCGGGCTGGCGACGCCTGCACGCGGGCGCAGCGATGCCGCGTACGTCGGCGGACTGCTCTCGCGCGGGAGCGGTGCCCTACTGCGCGAAGCGAGGCGGCGCGCCCCGGGCGGTCCGCTCGTGCTGGCCGCCGGGTACGGCCCCGCGGCCCAGCTCGTCACCGAAGCAGGCCCGGTCGCGGACGGCGCCTACCTGGTCGTCGCCGGCGTCCCTGTCGAGCGACTCGGCGAGGCCGGCCGCGACTTCGTCACGCATTTCGCAACGGCGATCGGACGGTCTCCTCATCCATACGCCGTGTACGCCGCGCAGGCCGCGAGCCTGCTGCTCGACGCGATCGCACGCTCGAACGGCACGCGCCGCTCGATCGCCCGCGCCGTCCTCGCGACGAAGGTGAAAGGGGGATTGACCGGAACCTTCGCGTTCGACGCGAACGGCGACGCGAGGCCCGCAGCGGTGACGATCTTCCGGATCCGGGACGGCCGCACGGAGATCGTGCGGGTCCTGGATTCGGGGATACCCTGACGGCGTGAAGCTCACGCGCAGGCAGGTCCTCGCGGGCGCTGCCGCCGGTGCGCTCGGGGCCGCGGGCGCGTACGAGCTCGTCGACCGGCTGGCCGGGGCCACGCCCGAGCGAGCGTCCGCGACGCCTTTGCCGCCGGAGCAGCACGTCCTCGACGGAGTGCGAACGGTGACCGACAACGACGTCGAGGTCATGGTGCCGCCGCTCCACCACGAGGTCGTGACCGCGCGGGTGAAGGGTGAGGCCGGCGACCTCGCGGCCGCACAACACGTGCTCGAGGACGCGCTGATGGGCCTCGAAAGCGACTTCGAGCCGACGCCAGCCGGCCTCGGCGTGACGCTCGCCTGGGGGTTGCCGTACTTCGAGCGGCTCGTGCCGGGCGCGTGGCGCGAGCACGCGCCGTTCGACCGCCGCGCCCAGCGGGACGCGCTGCTCGCTGCGCGGCGCTTCCCGAGCGATCCCGACTCGGCGATCCTCGAGGAGAACGACGTCGCGGTCCTGCTGCGGAGCGACTCCCTCGACCACATCTCCGACGCGGCGCAGGCGCTGTTCGACGAGCGCGCGGGGCTCTTCGAGGTGACGTCGATTCGCAAGGGCTTTGCCGGCGGCGGCTTCGGAGGCGGCCAGAGCCTTCCGAAGAAGATGGCGATCGCAGCGCAGATTCCGGGCGCCGAGCTGATCCCCGACACGGCCGAGCTCTTCCTCGGCTTCACGTCGACGCAGTCCAGGGGGCTCGGCCCGCGCAAGATCGTCAACTTCGAGACGCTCGGCTACGTCGACCTCCGCACGGGTTACTTCCG
The DNA here is from genome assembly GCA_963708685.1 of uncultured Actinomycetes bacterium. Taxonomy (GTDB): domain Bacteria; phylum Actinomycetota; class Thermoleophilia; order Gaiellales; family Gaiellaceae; genus DASVFB01. Next base: position 104,884 of record CAVPTP010000001.1, on the reverse strand, counting down.
CGAAGGCACGCACATGCACCTCTCGCACATGTCGGAGGAGCTCGACACGTGGTACCAGCTCTTCGACTACAGCGAGCGCGTCGACACGACGTTCCGCCCCGGGCTTCCGGTCGAGGACGGCACGCAGACCGTGCCGCAGGCGCCGGACGACGTCGCGACCGTCGCCGACGTGTCGAGCGACTTCCACCGCAAAGGCGCGATCGGCCACAGCTCCGCGATCCAGACGGCCTCGCGGCTCCAGACCGACCACGTCGCGGACGACGGAACCGTCTATCCGAAGGGCACCGCGATCCCGCACCGCGCGGACTTCAACACCCTCGACAATCCGTTCTTCTGGAGCGCGGACCCCGCGCGCGACCGGATGAGCAGCTCGCCGCTCGCGGGTGTCCACTTCGTCGTCTTCAATCCGTCGAGTGACGATTTCGAGCGTGTGCGACTGGCGATGGACGGCGTGCTTCCCGGAGGCGTGAAGCTCGACCTCCACGCGCGCGACCGCAGCCAGGGCTTCAACTCGGTGCTCCTGACGACGCACCGGCAGAACTTCCTCGTGCCGCCGCGTCGACACCGATCCTTTCCGCTCGCCGAGCTGCTCGCGTGAGCGCGGAGCGCCGGCGCACCGTCGCGTCCGGTGCCGTCGCCTTCGTGTCCGGCGCGGTGCTGCTCGGCGTGGAGCTTGCTGCGAGCCGCGTGCTCGCGCCGTACTTCGGCAACTCGCTCTTCGTCTGGGGCGCGCTGATCGGAGTCGTCCTCGCCGGGTTGTCGATCGGCTACTGGCTCGGCGGCGCGCTCGCCGACCGGATGCCGCAGCCGTGGCTCGTCGTCGCGGTGCTCGTGCTCGGAGGCATCGGCGTCCTCGCAGTGCCGCTGCTCGACGACCCCGTGCTCCGGCTCGTCGTGCGCTGGGATCCCGGACCGCGGCTCGACCCGCTCCTCGCCGCGACCCTCCTGTTCGGCGTGCCGAGCGTGGTGCTCGCCGGCGTGACGCCGATCGTCGTTCGGCTGCTCGCGCGCTCCGTGACGACCGTCGGACGAACCGCGGGACGGCTCTTCTCCGTCTCGACGGCCGGGAGCATCGCCGGAACGTTCGCCACCGCGTTCTGGTTGATCCCCGAGGTCGGGCTCGACCAGGTGTTCTCCCTGATGGCGCTGGCGCTGTTCTCCGCTGCTGCGGTGTTCGCGCTCGTGGAAGGGCTGAAGCTGGCTTCGGCGCCGGCGCTCGCCGCTCTCGCGCTCGCCGTGGTGGCCGTCGTCATGCTCGCGCCCGAGACCGGCGGGAAGCTCGACACCGCGCAGGCCGGAAACTACTCGCCGCTCTACCGGCTGGAGCGCGACCGCGGCCTTGCGCAGGAGGCAACGCTCGGGCCGGACTCGAAAGTGATCTTTCAGAAGGAGACGCGCTACCACCATGTCGCCGTCGTCGACGCCGTCGGCTCCCGCTACCTGCGCTTCGACTCGTCCATGCAGAGCGCCATGACCCTCGGCAAGCCGTACGCCACCGAGTTCGACTACACGGACTTCTTCGACCTCGGCATCGCGTACCACCCTTCGACCAGACATGCGCTCTTCATCGGTCTCGGCGGCGGTTCCGCGCCGAAGCGGATGTGGCACGACTTTCCCGGGATCGACATCCAGGTCGCCGAGCTCGACGGCGTCGTCGCGGATGTCGCACGCCGGTACTTCGCGCTCCCCCGGAGCCCGCGCCTCCGCGTGACCGTCGACGACGGGCGCCAGTTCCTCGTGAAGCACGACGAGCAGTGGGACCTGATCGGGATCGACACGTTCTTCTCGGACTCGATCCCGTTCCACATGACGACGCGCGAGTTCCTCGAGATCGTGCGCGACCACCTGGCGCCGGGCGGCGTCGTCGTGACGAACGTGATCGGCTCGCTCGAGGGGCCGTCGTCGAAGCTCTTCCGCTCGATGTACAAGACGTACCGGTCCGTCTTCCCGACGGTCGTCGTGCACCCGGTCGACGGCCTGGGGCGGACCCCGCAGAGCGTCGGGAACCTGATGCTCGTCGCAGGCGACGGCTCGGCACCCGAAGAGGCGTTCCTGCTCCGCCGCTGGAACGAGATCCGTCGCTCGCACCCGGACGCGCCAGACCTGACGCGCGCGATCCTCGACCGTCGGCTCAGGCCGGTCGAGACCGACGACGTGCCGCTGCTGACGGACGACTACGCGCCGACCGACGCGCTCCTCTACGCCGGCTAGGCGTCGAGGGGGCCGAGCCCGCGGCCCCTCCTGGTTACGACCCGGGCGTAGATTGGTCCTTCGAGTCCCGAATGAAGGAGCGTCATGGTGAGCAGGCAGAGGCGCAACATGGCTTGGCGGAGCCTGGCAGTCGTTCTCGTGGTTGGACTGATGGTTCCTGCCGCGGCCGGGGTGGCGGCGGTGACGAAGGCGAATCGCGTGCCGCAGCAGCTCGTCGGATGTTGGAAGCGACACGTCGGCAGGCTTCCCGTCGGGACGCCCCCAGGGGTCTGGGAGATCGAGATCAGCAAAGCGGGAAGGCTCGACGCCTACACGCCCGGCACCCGCTGCGGCCCGGCGGCGGGCGACTTCACAGCGTCCGTCTCGGCGGTGGCGAAGCGGCTCACGATCGGCCCGGTGCCGGTCTGCGCTACCAAGGGCGTCTACAGCTGGAAGGTCGCCGGCAACTCCCTGACACTACGAGCGCTGGCGGACAAAGCGTGCCCGGCGCGACTCGGCCTGTTCGTCGGGATCTGGAAGAAGACGTAGCGGCTAGTCGACGCTCGGCGCCTTCACCTCGGGCCTCTAGCCGAAGAAGGCCTTGGCGACGTCGTACCACTCGGGCGGCACGGTCTTCAGCTCGGCCGTCGCCTCGCGGAGCGAGATGTCGACGATCGCGTCGCCGTGCAGCGCCGCCATGCGCCCCCACGAGCCCGCCAGGACCAGGTCGGCCGCCTTCAGTCCGTAGCGCGTGGCGAGCACGCGGTCGCGCGCCGTGGGCGAGCCGCCGCGCTGGACGTGACCGAGCACCGTCACCCGCGTCTCGTATCCCGTCCGATCCTCGATCTCGCGCGCGAGCTCGTCGCCGACGCCGCCGAGGCGCACGTGCCCGAACGCGTCGGCGTCTGCCTGCTGCGTCACCTGCCGCTGCTCGCCGGACTGGTACGTCAGCTCGTAGCCCTCCGACACGACGACGATCGAGAAGTCCTTGCCGCTCGCGTGGCGGCGGGCGATGTCCTCGCACGCCTCCTCGACCGTCAGCGGATGCTCCGGGATGAGGATCACGTCGGCGCCGCCCGCGATGCCGCTCATCACGGCGATCCAGCCCGTGTGCCGGCCCATCACCTCGACGACCATGACGCGGTTGTGCGACTCCGCGGTCGTGTGCAGGCGGTCGATCGCCTCCGTGCACACCCAGACCGCGGTGTCGAAGCCGAACGTGTAGTCCGTTCCGGAAAGGTCGTTGTCGATGGTCTTCGGCACGCCGACGACCGGGAAGTCGAGCTCCCCGTTCAGGCGTGCGGCGACGCCGAGAGTGTCCTCGCCGCCGATCGCGACGAGCGCATCGAGCTCGTGCTTGCGAAACGTGTCGAGCACGCGCTCGACTCCGCCGTCGAGCTTGTAGGGGTTCGTGCGCGACGTGCCGAGGATCGTGCCGCCGCGCGGCAGGATGCCCGACAGCTCGCGCACCCCGAGCGGCTCGAGCCGGTCGTCGACGAGCCCACGCCAGCCGGCGCGCACGCCCATCACCTCCCAGCCGCCCGAGTGCAGTCTCCGTACGACCGCGCGGATGACGGCGTTCAGTCCCGGGCAGTCGCCGCCACCGGTGAGGATCCCTGCGCGCTTCGGCACGCGCGCCATTCTGGCGGGTCGATCGGCCTTGCGTCTAGACCTACACTGTCCGCGGGTTGAGGGTCCTTCCGGCAACGGCTGCCGTACTCCTGGCGTGCCTGGCGCTCACCGGCTGCGGCACGGAGGCCCGGAAGACGGGCGCGCCTGCAAGCGCGACGGCAGTCGCGCCGGCGAACTGCCCGGAAGCGTGGAAGGCCGGCTGGCAGCGCATCGCCAACGAGGCGGGAACGACGGTGTACTGCCCGACCTGGATGCCGAAGCCGCTCGACGCCAGGATCGGCGGCGAGTTCGCCAACGTCACGGGCGTCGACAAGCACGACCGCTCCTACCTCGTCAGCTTCGTGTGGGTCGAGCACGACCTCGGTGGAGTCAGCGGCGAAGTGCACGTGAACTTCCGCGGGTACCCCGGTCGCACTGCGATTCCCACCTGCGAGGACACGGTCGTGGTCAAGGGCAAGACCCTGCACCCGAAGCTGCCGTGCTTCTCGGATCCGAAGGGAACGCGACGGCTCGCCGGCCTGCGCCCGACGCTCTACACCGTGAACCAGGGAATCGACCAGTGGCACCTGCTGTACGCGTGGCGTCATCGCGGAACGCTCTACACGGTGAGCCAGCACGTCACTCCGCCGTACACGTACAAGCAGGTCGTCCGGAATCTGGATCGCATGATGCGCGGCCTCGTCGAGGTCGCGCCGACGGAGATCTCCGCGCGCGGTGGCTCGAGCGACGCGTTCTGCCGCGGCTCACAGCTCGCCGGCCGGTTCGCCGTGATCCCCGGCAGCGCGGGTGCGGGGAACATCAGCTACCGGCTCTCGCTGAAGAACACGTCCCGAGCCACGTGCGCCGTCAGCGGCCTGCCGCAAGGTCGCTTGCTCGATCGCAACGGAGGAGCGCTGCCGACGCACGTGCGCGCCGCCTTCCCCGGAGCTCTGACGGCGATCATCGTCCGGCTCGCGCCGGGCGCGTCGACCCACGCCACTGCGCGCTTCTCACCCGACGTTCCCGGCCCGGACGAGGGAAACCGCGCACGCTGCGAGCCCGTCGCCTACTTCTTCCGCGTGACGACCCCCGCCGGCGGCACGACGCAGGTGCCCGTGAAGCCGCCGACGCCGGTCTGCGAGCACGGGCAGCTGCGGTTCTCGGCTTACGGCCGCTGACGTACGCGGGTCGAGATGCCGAAGGTGGGAATCGAACCCACACTCCCCGGAGGGAACCGGATTTTGAGTCCGGCGCGTCTGCCAATTCCGCCACTTCGGCGCTGAGCCGCATGGTACGAGGCGGCGGCCTCGCTCGCATGCTCGTCATGCCGATTTCCGCCACTTCGGCGCTACGCCGCGTGGTACGAGCCGGCGGGCGTCTCGTGGGAGGCGCCACGCTTTACATTTCGCCGCCCGTCGTGACCTTGCGTACGACCGACCCAGGGCGGATACTCCTGCGCTAGTTCGTAAATGAGGATCGGCGACGGAGGAGGGCTAGTGAAGAAGCGAATGTTGTTGGGGCTCATTCCGCTTGCGGCGGTGGCGGTTGGGCTGGTGGTCGCGAGTGGAGCCGTGAGCAGTTCGAGCTCGGTTTCGACGCTGCCGTCGTCATCGTGCGGGCCCGTCTTCTACAAGGGCTCGGGTAGTCCGCAGCTCCTGATCGCGTCGGATCTCCCGCTGCAGGGTGCGGGTCGAGCGCAGAACATCGACATGCAGAAGGCGATCCAGTACGTCCTCGACAAGCAGTTCCACTTCAAGGCCGGAAGGTTCACCGTCGGCTACCAGGGCTGTGACGACTCCACCGCGCAGACCGGCGCGTGGGACGCAGCCAAGTGCACGTCCAACGCGAGGGCCTACGCGGCCGAGCGGCAGCTCGTCGCCGTGCTCGGAACGTTCAACTCCGGCTGCGCAAAGCTGATCATCCCGGTGCTCAACCGCGCATCCGGCGGGTCCGGTCGCGATGATGAGCGTTGCCAACACGGCCGTCGAGCTCACGCATACGGCGGCGTGGACGGCGCCGGGCGAGCCCGGCGTCTACTACCCGACGGGCAAGCGCAACTACGCCCGTCTCTCGGCGTCGGACGACTACCAGGGTCCTGCGGCGGCCGACCTGCTCAAGAAGTTCACGAAGGTCAAGAGCGTGTACGTCCTCCATGACAACCAGACCTTCGGGAAGGGCGTCGCCAACGGGTTCAAGGCGCGAGCGGCGGCGCTGGGCATCAAGGTCCTCGGCTTCCAGCCGTGGGACGCGAAGGCCACGAGCTACGAGGCGATCGGGCAGCGCATCCAGGCGACCGGAGCCCAGTCGGTGTACCTCGGCGGGATCGTCTGCAACAACGGCGTCAAGCTGATCAAGGACCTCCGTGCAGCGCTCGGCCCGAAGCCCGTGTTCGTCGGGCCCGACGGCTTCACGCCGTACTCCGCGACGCTCGCAGCAGGGGCGGCCGCCGACGGTATGTACGTCAGCTACGCGGGGCTCCCGCTCGAGCACCTCGGCGGGAAGGGCAAGGCGTTCATCGCCGCGTTCGGCAAGTCCCTCGGACTGAAGAAGGGTGAGCTGCCTCCGCCGTACTCCGTGTACCAGGCGCAGGCCGCGCAGATCATCCTCAACGCGATCGCCAAGTCGAACGGCACGCGCTCGTCGGTGACCACGAACATGTTCAAGCAGCGCGTGATCAACGGGATCATGGGCACGTTCCACTTCGACAAGAACGGCGACATCGTGCCGACCAAGGCGATCAGCTTCGACAAGCTGAGTCTGAAGAAGAAGACCGGCGTGTTCGTCTACGCGAGCATCCTCAAGGTCGGGAAGTGAGCTAACCGAACCAACCGAGATGAAATCGGCCGGGGAAGGACTTAAGGTCTTTCCCCGGCCTTTTTCGTGGAGACAAATCTGGTCACCGAGACAACTGCGGCGCCCGTAAGAGCGAGGCGTGACTACGGCCACCTGGTCGTGCAAGGCGTCGGGCTCATGCTCGTCGGGCTCGTGCTCGTCTGGCTCGTCGTGAACCTGGTCAAGACGCCGGACATCTTCTTCCGCGTTCTCCTGATCGGGATCTCGCAGGGCGCGCTCCTCGCGCTCGTCGCGCTCGGCTACACGCTCGTCTACGGCATCCTCGAGCTGATCAACTTCGCCCACGGCGACGTCTTCATGATCGGCGGGATGATCTCCGCGTCGATCGCGCTCGAGGGCTTCGGGATGACGACCGACGCCTCGCCCGCCTTCGGGACGCTGGTCGCGGCGATTCTCGTCTCGCTCGTCGTGGCAACGCTCGGGTGCGGCTTCCTCAACGTCGCCATCGAGCGGATCGCCTACAAGCCCCTTCGAAACGCGCCGCGCCTGGCGCCGCTGATCACGGCGATCGGCGTCTCGTTCATCCTCCAGAACGCGGCGATCATCTGGAAGGGGACTCGGCCCGTATCCCTGCCCGAGAACGAGTTCTCCGCCGGGAACGGCGGCAAGGTCTTCGAGATCGGCAACGTCGTCTACACGTGGGACCGGCTGTTCATCCTCGTCGTGACGGTCCCGGTGCTGATCGGCCTCGTTTGGCTCGTCCGGTACACGCGCCAGGGCAAGGCCATGCGGGCCACGGCCCAGGACAAGGACGCCGCGGCGATGATGGGCATCGACGTCAATCGCACGATCTCGTTCACGTTCCTCATCGCCGGCGGTCTCGCCGGCGTGGGCGGCGTGATCTTCGCGTTCTACGCGACGACCATCAGCTTCAACACGGGCTTCACGCTCGGCCTGTTCGCGTTCACCGCGGCAGTCCTCGGAGGAATCGGCAACCTCCCCGGTGCGGTTCTGGGCGCTCTCCTGATCGGCCTGGTCCAGAACTTCAACGAGGGTCTGACGTGGCACACGCCGGGCTCGAAGTGGACCGAGTCGCTCGTGTTCGCGATCCTGATCATCATCCTCGTCTTCCGGCCACAGGGCCTGCTCGGCGAGCGCACGCCCGAGGGCAACTAGGTGCGCCTTCCGGGAATAGACGGTGCGTCTCTGTCGGAGGCTGACGACCTCGTGCCGTCGCCAGAGACGCGGGACCAGAACCGGAAGGGGCACTGATGACATCCAGCGCCTGGGCCGGCGGCCCGCCGGCGATGTGGCGGCGTCAGTCGCCGCTTCTGCGCCGCACGATCATGGCGCTCTCGATCTCGGCGATCCTCCTCGTCCTGGCGGCCACAGGACACATTCAGCGGAGCAAGGAGCTCGCGCTGATCATCGCGGTCGTCCTGCTCGCCTTCCTCGCCAGGGCGATCTATGTCGGCTTCTGGCTCGGCCTCGAGCGCGTCGGAGTAAACGACGCGCGGGACCGCTGGGAACACCAGTCCCCGTTCCTCCAGCGTGCGGTGCTGCCGCTGGTGATTGCCGCGATCGTGATCGTGGTCGTCTGGGCCGCCGGGCTCGCGCCGGATCCATCGCTCATCGTCCTGCTCGCGATCACGTACGCGCTCTATCTGATGCCGCGGAACTGGCGTCGCATCGCCGTCCCGGTCGTGGCATTGACGCTGGCGGTCCTGTACCCGTACTTCATCCAGCAGACGAACTACCAGACGTTCCTGTTCAAGCTCCCCGTGTTCACGGCGTTCCCGAGCATGGACACGATGTTCGACATCATCGTCTTCGGGATGATGGCGATCGGCCTGAACATGGTCGTCGGCTACGCCGGACTCCTCGACCTCGGCTACGTCGCGTTCTACGCGATCGGCGCGTACACCGCGGCCTGGCTCGCGTCGCCGCACTTCGCCGTCTACGGCGTCAGCCTCAACGTGGGATCGGTGGCGGAGAAGGGCATCCTCGGCGTCGGCGGGATCCACCTGTCGCTCTGGATCGTGGCCATCATCGCCGGTTTGCTGGCGGCGTTAGTCGGCATCCTCATCGGCCTGCCGACGCTGCGTCTGCGCGGCGACTACCTCGCCGTCGTCACGCTCGGCTTCGGCGAGATCCTCCCTCAGGTCGCGCGGAACGGCGACAAGGAGGGCATCGGCTTCAACCTCACGAACGGCCCGCCGGGGATCAATCCCATCGACGCGCCCGGCTTCGGCGGCTGGCTCTCGCGCCACGCGGGACTGCCCGACAACTATCTGACGTCCACGTATTCGTTCGATCGCGTTGGCCAGTACGTGAACTTCGTCACGCTCATGTACTGGACGGCGATCGTGCTCCTGCTGATCACCATCTTCTGCAGCATCCGCCTGCGCGACTCGCGGCTCGGCCGCGCGTGGATCGCGATCCGCGAGGACGAGGTCGCCGCCGCCGCGATGGGCATTCCGCTCATGCGCACGAAGACCTGGGCGTACGCCTCGGGCGCGTTCTTCGGCGGCGTCGCCGGCGCGTGGTTCGCAACGCTCAAGACCGGCGTCTTTCCCGACGACTTCTTCTTCAACATCTCCGTGCTCATCCTGTGCATGGTCATCCTCGGAGGGATGGGCAACGTCTGGGGCGTGCTGGCGGGCGCGGCCTTCCTCGAGTACCTCAATCTCGAGGGGATAGGAAACTTCAACGGCTGGGTCAACGCACACGTGCTCGTGTGCGACCCGAGCAAGCAGGATCCGTCGGCAGTCGTGAGCGGCGGCTGCCTCAACGCGCCGCTCGTGACGTTCGGGATCTACGGCGTGATCATCGTGCTCGTGATGCTCCTGCGACCGCAGGGCCTCTTCCCCGAACGCAGGCGCGAGCTCGAGTTCGAGACCGGGGTGCACGACACGCCGATCCAGGATGTGTCGGCGTGAACGGCGAGATCCTCAGGACGGAGTCGCTCCGGAAGGAGTTCGGAGGCCTCGTCGCCGTCGACGGCGTGGATTTCGCGATCCCCCGTGACTCGATCGTCAGCCTGATCGGGCCGAACGGTGCCGGCAAGACGACGTTCTTCAACATGCTCACCGGCGTCTACAAGCCGACGTCAGGGCTCGTCATCTTCGACGGCGAGGATGTCAGCGGCAAGCCTCCGCACGCGATCACGCAGCGGGGAATCGGCCGGACGTTCCAGAACATCCGCCTCTTCCAGCAGATGTCGGCGCTGGAGAACGTTCTCGTCGGGATGCACTCGCGCCTCCACAGCCGCGCGCTCGGGGCGATCTTCGGGACGCCGGGCGTGCGACGCGAAGAGGCCGCCGCACGCGAGCGCGCCGTGGAGCTGCTGGCCTATTGCGGGCTCGGCCGTCATGCCGAGCAGTTCGCACGCAACCTCTCCTACGGCGACCAGCGCCGGCTCGAGCTGGCACGCGCGCTCGCGACCGAGCCGAAGCTGCTGTTGCTGGACGAGCCGGCGGCAGGGCATGAACCCGCAGGAGACGGCGGCCTTCACGGATCTGATCCGCAAGCTGCGCGACGACCGCGGGCTGACCGTGCTCCTGATCGAGCACGACATGCGCGTGGTCATGGGCGTCTCCGACCGCGTGACCGTGCTCGACTACGGGGCGAAGATCGCCGAGGGCGCGCCGCTGGAGGTGCAGCGGGATCCACGGGTGATCGAGGCCTACCTCGGATCCGCGGCGGTGGCCGATGGCTGACGGCGGCGTGGTCCTCGCGGTCGAGGACGTGCACACGTACTACGGGTCGATCGAGGCGCTCAAGGGAATCTCGATCGAGGTGCGCGAGGGCGAGATCGTCACGCTCATCGGTGCGAACGGCGCGGGCAAGACGACGGCACTCCGCTCGATCAACGGGCTGAACCATCCGCGTCGCGGCACGATCACCTTCGAGGGCTCGGACATCACGCAGACGGCGCCGCACGAGATCGTCAAGAACGGCATCTCGCAGTCGCCGGAAGGACGCAAGCTCTTCCCGCGGATGACGGTGATCGAGAACCTCGAGATGGGCGCGTTCCAGCGCAAGGACAAGGCGAACTTCAAGGACGACATGGATCGGGTCTTCACGCTCTTCCCGCGGCTCGCCGAGCGAAAGTCGCAGAAGGCGGGCACGATGTCCGGCGGCGAGCAGCAGATGCTGGCCATCGGCCGCGCGCTGATGGCACGGCCGAAGCTCCTGCTGCTCGACGAGCCGTCGATGGGGCTCGCTCCGATCTTCGTCGAGAAGATCTTCGAGATCGTGAAGGAGATCAACGAACAGGGAACGCCGATCCTGCTCGTCGAGCAGAACGCGCTGATGGCGCTCGACGCGGCCGATCGCGGCTACGTGCTCGAGACGGGGAGGATCGCGCTGGCCGACGACGCCAAGGCGCTGAGAGGCAACGAGCAGGTTCGAAAGACCTACCTCGGGGAGAGCTGAATAGCTTCTCGCGCGCGCCCTAGGTACCGTCCCGGTCCTGCGCTCGGGGACCACGTGGATTATCCATCGGACACGAGTCGAAAAGGAGAAAGGGCACATGACGGAGCTGCTCAAACGAATGCTCGCCGTGGCAGCGACGGCGCTTGCAGCGGCGGCGCTGGTGGCGTCGGGATCGGCCGCGCCGGCGCGGCAGGCTGCAGGAACGATGACGGTTCTGCAGCGACATCACGTATCCGCCGGAGGAGTTCTACATCGGCACCAAGCCGGCGGGTTCGGACATCGACATCGGGACCGCCGTCGCCAAGCGTCTCGGCAAGACGGCGAAGTTCGACAACACCGGCTTCGACGGGATCATCGCCGCGCTGCCGGCCAAGAAATGCGACGCGTCATCTCCGGCATGAACGACACGCCGGAACGCCGGAAGCAGGTCGCTTTCGTCGACTACATCAAGGTCGGCCAGTCGTTCATGGTGAGAGCCGGCAACCCGAAGCACATCACCGGCATCCCCTCTCTCTCCGGCAAGACGGTGTCGGTCGAGGTGGGAACGACGAACAAGGACTTCCTGGACGCCGCATCCAAGAAGCTCACGGCGAAGGGGAAGCCCGCGATCAAGGTGCAGGCGTTCCCGAAGGACACCGACGCCGCCGCGGCGCTGAAGACCGGCAGGGTCGACGCGTACTTCGGCGACTCGCCGGTCGTGGCCTACTACGTCGCGAAGGACAAGTCGTTCTCCTTCGGCGGCGCGCCGGTCAATCCGATTCCGGTCGGGATCGCCATTCGGAAGTCCGACACGGCTCTGAAGGCGGGCGTTCAGCGGGCGATCAACGCCATGTACCGCGACGGCACGATGAAGCGGATCCTCGCGAAGTGGAAGATGTCGGCAGCGGCGCTGAAGAAGTAACGCGACAAGACAGTGCTCGCAGCGTTCGAGTGGCACATCCTGTGGGATCGGATCTTCCACCCGGACCACGCGTTCGCGCTCGCGCTCTGGCGGACGGTCTTCATCGCCGTCGTCGCGCAGGTGCTCGGCGTCGCTCTAGGGCTGCTCGCGGCTCTGATGCGGATGTCGAAGCTCTGGCCGCTGCGGGCACTGTCGAACCTGTACACGCTGATCTTCCGCGGGACTCCCGTGATCGTCCAGATCTTCTTCGTGTACTACGGGATCAACCTCCTGTTCGGGCTGACCGTGATCCCGAACGAGCTCAACCTCGGCTTCGTCCGCATGCCGGGGCAGGTGCTCGCCGGCATCCTCGCGCTCGGCATCAACGAGGGCGCGTACATGCGCGAGATCGTTCGCGCAGGCATCGACGCGGTCGACCGGGGGCAGATGGAGGCGGCGAAGTCGCTCGGCATGACGTACGGGCTCGCGATGCGGCGGATCGTCCTGCCGCAGGCCGCGCGCGTGATCGTCCCGCCGCTCGGCAACGAGTTCAACAACATGCTGAAGACCACCTCGCTGCTCGCGTTCATCGGCGTGACCGAGCTTTTCCAGGACGCCGAGATCCACTACTCGCAGACGTTCAAGCCCGTCGAGTACTTCGCCGCGGTCGCGTTCTGGTACCTCGTGCTGACGAGCATCTGGAGCCTCATCCAGGCGTGGATCGAGCGCCGCCTGGCGGTGAGCGACCGGGGCGAGGAGCTGAGCCTGCGCGAGCGGATGGCGCTCGCGTGGTCGCCCGTGGGCGCGTGGGCGCGTCGATGAGCGCGAACGACGTCGTCATGCGCGCCGAGGACGTGCACAAGCGGTTCGGCCGCCTCGAGGTGCTCAAGGGCGTCGACATGGAAGTGCGGCGCGGCGAGAACATCTGCGTGATCGGCCCGTCGGGCTCGGGCAAGACGACGTTCATCCGCTGCATCAACCATCTGGAGAAGATCGACAGCGGCCGGATCGAGGTGAACGGTCAGCTGATCGGCTACCGCGAGCGCAACGGAAAGCTCGTCGAGGACTCGGAGCGGTCGATCGCGAAGCAGCGCGCGCAGGTCGGAATGGTCTTCCAGCGCTTCAACCTCTTTCCACACAAGACCGCGCTCGAGAACGTCATCGAGGCGCCCGTGCACGTCCTGGGCTACTCACCGGAGCGCGCGGTCAAGGAGGCGGAGGCGCTGCTTGCGCGGGTCGGCCTCGCAGACAAGCGCGACACCTATCCCGGGCAAGCTCTCGGGCGGGCAGCAGCAGCGCGTCGCGATCGCCCGCGCTCTGGCGATGAAGCCGGCGCTGATCCTCTTCGACGAGCCGACCAGCGCGCTCGATCCCGAGGTGACCGGCGAGGTGCTGCGCGTGATGGAGGAGATCGCCTACGATCGGCATGACGATGATCGTCGTCACACACGAGATGGGCTTCGCGCGCCAGGCGGCAGATCGCGTCGTGATGATGGACGACGGCGTGATCATCGAAGAGGGCCCGCCCGACCACTTCTTCGACGCGCCCACCCACGAGCGCACGCGGTCGTTCCTCTCGAAGATCCTCTAGCTGCTCTCGACGGAGAGCAGCGTCCAGCGCGTCGCCGCCTCGACCTTGTCGTCCCGGCACGAGACCCGTTGCGGTGGGAGCCGTTCGGCATGCAGGTGGGCAACGACTTCGCGACCGTCGGCGCGCGCGAAGCGAGCTTGTCGCTCTGAGCCACTGACTCCCACCGGTCTCAGGTCGCCGAGTCCCGTGAGGCCGAGCTCGCGGCGGAGCAGGATCTCCGCGGCCTGCTGCTCGGGGCCGAGCGCCGTCCTGCCGCGGAGGTGGTCGAGCGGCAGCCGCCCGGCCTCGAGCTCCTCCACGAGGGCGACCGCGGTGCGCGAATCGAGCCGTCCGAAGCAGAGCCCGTCCGGCAGGACCAGCACGTTTGCCGCGAACCGGTGCCCGCCGAGGTGCGAGCACTCGTACACCTGCCCGGGCCTCACGCGCTCGAGCGCCGCCGCCACCGCCGGCCCCCGGATCGCGCAGCAGGGATCGCGTGCGCCGTTCGTGCACACGAGGTACTGACGTTCCGACCAGGTGCGGATTCCTCGTGGCGCAGCGCCGCCAACTCGTTTGACCAGCAGCACCTTCGCTCCTTCGGCCTGGAGCCCGTGGTCACGGCCCCACGGCTTCTCCCGTTCGACGAGCTCCCAGCGCTCCGCGACCGGAGCCGTGCCCTCGAGCGGCTCGTCGAGCGAGAGCGACAGCTCGGCGCAGCGGAACGTCATGTGCGCACCCGCAGCGGGAAGAACGGCGGCGCGAGCACGAACCCGATCCGCAGCGGGCGGTCGATGCGGCCCTGCGCCATCTGGATCGCGGCGCCGACGCCGTGCGTCGGGACGAGGCCGAGCGCGCGCGCCGCGTCGTGGTCGCGGCACCCGGCGACGAGCACGGTGCCGAGCCGCCCGAGCGCCGGCGCGCACGCGCTCCAGTCGGCGTAGGGCAGCAGCGGATGATGGGTCTGTCCGTCGCGATAGGCGGCGATCGCCTTCGGGTCGGCCGCCGCCGCAAGCTCGGCCTCGCTGCGTGAGGTCGAGCTCGCGTGCCGATCCGGCGCGCATCGCGCGGAAGAAGTTGCGATAGGGCTGCTGGCTCGGGTGCGCGAATCGTCGCTCGAACGGATGGACGAGGATCGCCGTCCCGCCGTCGACGACCGGGAACGCGTCGCGCCACAGACGCAGCGCCAGGCCGAGCCCGAGGTAGGCCGCGAGCAGGGGGTTCGGCCGCTCGCGCGGCAGGTAGGGAGTGGTGCCCGGAACTCCGAGGCAGATCGCGTCGAGCGGCTCGCCGAGCGACCGCGCGCGTTCCTCCGTCCCGCGCAACAGAGCCTCGGCATGCGCGACGGACGGCGGCCCGGAGAACGCTGCCGAGACGCCGCGCGAGGCGGGGACGGCGCGCAGCGCACGGCGGCGGACCGCACCGGGAAGCGCACCGAACACGTGCCGCACCGGCGAGCGCACGAGCCGCTCGACCGACTCCTCCTCGTACGGATAGCCCTGGAGCATCCCGGTCAGGCGTGGCAACGTCAGCACGAGCGACGTGCCGATGATCGAGACCCGCCGCGCGAGGGCGCGCTCGAGTGCGACGCCGATCTGCCAGCCGCGCGACGCCGCGGTCTCGAGGAGCGAATACGCGCCGGCTGCGCGGATCGTCGCCGCATCGGCTGCGCCGACGAGCAGTCCCGTGCCTCCGTGGAGGACGGTCTCCGCCGCGCTCAGGGTGAGCACGAGGTCGGTGTCGAGGAGCGCCGGGTGGACGCGTATGTCGCGGAGACCGTCCCCGTCCACCGGTACGAGCTCCGGCGACTCCGCGTCGTGAACCTCGACCGCGCCGCGAAACCGGCGCGCGAGCTCGGGCGGCACGAGCTGGTCGACGTCACGCCGTGCGGTGCGGCGCGCGAGCCCTCCGGCGACGAGGATGGTGGTGTCCACGGATCGCACTCCGACGCGCTCGAGCTCGCCCAGTGCGGCGGCGATCGCCGCCGGCCGCGGATCGACCGGCGTCTGCGGCACGGGCTGGGCGGGCGGCTCGATGACCAGCGTCGCGCGTCCTCCGCGTGAGACGAGGGCCTCGAGCGGGTCGCCGCCGAGTGGGAAGCGAAGCGAATCGCGCACCGCGGCGGCGACGTCGGCAACGGGCTCGCGCGGCGGCGGCGGAGCGAGGATGACCGCGTCGTCGCCTGCGTTGACGATCGCGATCTTCGAGCCGGCGAGGAGCGCGATCCGCGGCACCCCGGCAACCTAGTTCGCTGCGCTAGGCGATGAGCCGGTGGAGGCGGAGGAAGCTCGTGCGGAACCCGCGGCTCGGCCAGAAGCGCGACGCGAGGAGGTTCGTTACGCGCCAGTCCGTCACCATCGTCGTGTGGCCGTGGCGCGCTCGCCCACGCGAAGCAGGCTGTCGTCAGCGCGACGCCGGCGCCGGAGCCGCGGGAGTCCGGGTGCGTGATCGCGAACGCGAGATACGCCGCCTTCGCAGGTCGGGTGAGCGCAGGGTGCATCGACGCGAGCTCCACCGGCGCGACGACGAAATTCGCGACGACGCGGCCGTCGAGCTCGAAGACGAGGTTGGCGACGTCGTCCCGCCCGGTGTCCTCGGCGATCGACTCGCGGTACGCCTCGTCGCTCGGTAGCGGATACGTGGAGAAGACCGGCGACGACCACTGGTGCTGTTGCAGGAGCGGTGCCAGCCCGACGAGCACGTCGAGATCCTCCTCCCGCGCCTCGCGCACGCCGGAAGGCCACTCGGCATCGGGCACCTCCATGATCCCGAGTGCCTGCTGCGCGCCGAAGCCGAGCCGGAACCACGCGTCGACGAACGCGCGGTCGCCGGCCGGAACCACCGCGTAGTGCGCCCTGAGGCCGCGCTCGACCCAGTCCGCGGCGGCCGCCGTGTAGACGTCGCGCAGGCGCTCCGGAGTCGCCGGCCGCGTGACCGGCCGCCTCGATCCAGACGTTGGCGCCCCACGAGTCGTCGCGCGAGAACCCGAGCACGTACGCGTCGTCCGTCACTGCCCCTGCCGCGCCGTCCTGCCGCCACAGAGCCTCCACCTCCGCGCGGAAGTCGACGGTGCCCGGCAGGAGCGGCTCCGCCTCACGGTCGCGTCGGTGGCGGTCTGCGAGCAACGCCGCGGCGGCGTCCAGATCCTCCTCGACGAAGCCGCGGATCACGGCCTCGGACGATAGCTTTGACGCATGCCGAAAACAGTCGAAGGAACCGAGCTCCAGCTCGACGACGGGCCCGCGCGCGAGGCCGAGCTCTTCCTCGTGGACGGCAACAACCTCGCCTACCGCGCCTTCTTCGCGCTGCCCGAGGAGCTCGCGACGAGCGACGGCTTTCCGACGAATGCGCTCCTCGGGTTCACGAACATGCTCTTCAAGCTGCTGACGGACTACCGGCCGAAAGCGGTCGCCGTCGCCTGGGATACACGGCCGACCGCGCGCGCCGCGATCGCCACGACGCAGGTCTACAAGGAGGGCCGGCGCGAGATGGCGGACCTGCTGCGGGAGCAGTTCCCGTACTTCCGTCCGATCGTCGAGGCGTTCGGCTACCGCAACCTCGAGTTCGAGGGCTGGGAGGCCGACGACGTGATCGCGACGCTCGCCACGAAGGCCGACGAGAGCGGGATCCGGACGTGTGTCGTCTCGACCGACCGCGACGCCTTCCAGCTCGTCTCGCCGAACGTGTCGCTGATGATGACGCCCCGCGGCGTGCAGGATCCGCACGTCTACACGCCCGAGCGGGTGGAGGCGCGCTACGGCATCCGGCCGGACCAGGTGCCGGACTTCATCGGCCTGAAGGGCGACACCTCGGACAACATCCCGGGTGTTCCGGGCATCGGCGACAAGACCGCCGGGCAGCTCATCTCGCAGTACGGCTCGCTCGAGGAGGTGATCGACCACGCCGAGGAGCTCTCGCCCGCGCGCCGCAAGAACATCACCGAGCACGCCGCCGTCGCCCTCGAGTCGAAAGACCTGGCGACGATGCGCCGCGACCTCGACATCGAATGGGACCCGGACGCGCTCGTCCTCTCGCCGCCGGACCGCTCACAGCTCCGCGAGATGTTCAGGCGTTTCGAGTTCCGCAACCTGCTGAACCGGATCGACCTGCTCGACGAGGCGGTGCCGGCCGCGGAACGGCCGCCGATCGTGGGGACGCAGGTGGCGTGGCGCGAGGGCCTCGTCGCGCCTGCCGACGGGGACGGTTATGCGGTCCTCGCCGACCGTGCGGCGGCCGCGGGCGACGACGCCGTGGCCGTGGGCCCGATCCCGTTTCGCGTCGAGGCCCGCGTGATCGCGCACGACGCGAAGACCGCACGCGTCGAGCCGCTCGAGGACACGATGCTGGCCGCGTACCTCATCGAGCCGGGGCGCGCCGAATACCTGCTCGACGACCTCGCTGCGGAGTACGGCGTCGAGGTGATTCCCGATCCCGCCGCCGACGAGGAGACGACGGCGCTCGTCAAGGCCGCCGAGACGCCGCGCCGCCTCGCGCCGCTGATGGTCGCCCGCCTGCGAGAGCGCGAGGTCGAGCGCCTCTACCGCGAAGTCGAGCTGCCGCTGACGCAGGTGCTCGCCGCGATGGAGGACGCCGGCGTGAAGATCGACACCTACCGCATGGGCGAGATCACGGCCCGACTTGCAGACATGGTCGAGGAGCTCGAGGCGCGCACGTACGAGCTCGCGGGCGAGGAGTTCATGATCGGCTCGACGCAGCAGGTCGCGCGCATCCTCTTCGAGAAGCTCGGGCTGACGCCCGGCCGCAAGGGCAAGACCGGCTACTCGACCGACACGCGCGTCCTCCGCTCGATCCGCGGCGAGCACGAGATCGTCGAGGTGATCGAGGAGTGGCGCGAGTACTCGAAGCTGCTGAACACGTACCTCGGCCCGCTGCCGTCGCTGCTCGGCCCGGACGGACGGCTGCACACGACGATCAACCAGGCCGTCGCGTCGACCGGCCGCCTCTCGACGACGAACCCGAACCTCCAGGCGATCCCGATCCGCACCGACCTCGGCCGCGAGATCCGCAGCGCGTTCATCGCCGAGCAGGGACACCGGCTGCTGAGCGCCGACTACTCGCAGATCGAGCTGCGGATCCTCGCGCACGTCAGCGGCGAGCCGAAGCTGCGCGAGGCGTTCGAGCGCGGCGAGGACATCCACACGGCGACGGCTGCCGAGGTGCTCGGTGTCGACCCCGCGAAGCTGACGTCCGCGCAGCGGAGCGTGGCCAAGATGATCAACTTCGGGATCGTCTACGGCATCTCGGCGTTCGGCCTCTCCGAGAACCTCGAGATCCCGCGCGAGGAGGCGCAGGCGTACATCGACGCGTACCTCGCGCGCTTCCCGCTCGTGCAGGACTTCATCGAGCGCACGAAGGAGCAGGCGACGCGCGACGGCTACGTCACGTCGCTGCTCGGCCGGCGCCGCCCGGTGCCCGAGATCCGCGCGTCGAATCGCGCGACGCGCTCGCTCGGCGAGCGGCTCGCGGTCAACTTCGTCATGCAGGGCTCGAACGCGGACATCATCAAGGTGGCGATGGTGCGGATCCACGACCGGCTCCGCGCGGAGGGGAGAGGCGCGCGGCTCGTTCTCCAGGTGCACGACGAGCTCTTGCTCGAGGTGCCCGATGCGGAGACGAGCGCCGTCCGCGAGCTCGTGCGCGCGGAGCTCTGCGGCGCGTATCCGCTCGACCCGCCGCTGGCCGTCGACGTGGGCGTCGGCGACAACTGGGCCGAGGCGAAGTCGTAGCGAGAGAACCGCTTTCCGCGAAGCTCCATACAAACCGTTAACACCCTTGGCGCCGCGCGGAGGAAGTCGCGAAACCCGGGCTATACTGACCCGCCTTTGTCGATGACAGCCGACGATATGACGACGATGCAGCAGGCCGAACCGGGCGTCTGGGTTACCGGTCCGGACGGTGAGCTCGTCCCCGACTACGAGTCGACCTTCCCCGAGATCAACGAGGGACAGGTCGTGCACGGCACGGTCGTGCGCGTGGACAAGGACGAGGTCCTCGTCGACATCGGCTACAAGTCGGAGGGCGTCATCCCGACCGCCGAGCTCTCGATCCGCCGCTCGGTCAACCCCGCCGACGAGGTCTCGGTCGGCGAAGAGGTCGACGCGCTCGTGCTCACGAAGGAGGACGCCGAGGGCCGGCTCATCCTGTCGAAGAAGCGCGCCCGCTTCGAGCTCGCGTGGAAGCGCATCGAGGGCGCCGCCGAGTCCGGCGAGCCCGTCAACGGCAAGGTGATCGAGGTCGTCAAGGGCGGCCTGATCCTCGACCTCGGCGTGCGCGGCTTCCTGCCTGCCTCGCTGGTCGACATCCGCCGCGTGCAGGACCTCGACGAGTTTCTCGGCCAGGAGCTGCGCTGCAAGGTGATCGAGCTGAACCGCTCGCGGAACAACGTCGTGCTCTCGCGCCGCGCGGTGCTGGAGGAGGAGCGCAAGGACCAGCGCCAGCGCATCCTCGACCGGCTCAACCCGGGCGACGTCGTCGAGGGCCAGATCTCCAACATCGTCGATTTCGGCGCATTCGTCGACCTCGACGGCATGGACGGCCTGATCCACATCTCCGAGCTGTCGTGGTCGCACGTCAACCACCCCTCGGAGGTGCTCGAGATCGGCCAGACCGTGAGCGTGAAGGTGCTCGACATCGACCGCGACCGGCAGCGGATCTCCCTCGGTCTGAAGCAGACGCAGGCGGACCCGTGGCAGCAGGTGCTCGACTCGCACGGCGAGGGTGACACCGTCGAGGGCAAGGTCACGAAGGTCGTCACGTTCGGCGCGTTCGTCGAGATCCTCCCCGGCGTCGAGGGGCTCGTGCACATCTCGGAGCTCGCGCAGCACCACGTCGAGAATCCGCGCGAGGTCGTGGCACAGGGCCAGGACGTGAAGGTGCTGATCCTCGAGGTCGATGCGGAGCGGCGCCGCCTTTCCCTGTCGATGAAGCGGGTCGACGGCGCCGGCGACGAGCTCGGCGACGACGACGGGTCGCAGCTGACGCCGAATCTCGGGCTGTCCGAGGAGGTCTTCGCCGAAGGCGCGGGGGCGGGGGCGACCGCGGCGCCGGAGGCAGCCGACGAGCTCGACGAGCCGGTCGCCGAAGCGGCGGTTCTGAGCGACGCCGAGCCGGAGGCCGAGTCCGAGCCGGAGGCCGAGCCCGAGCCGGAGCAGGCGCCCGACGAGCCGGCCGCCGCCGAGTCCGTGCCGGATCCGGCACCCGAAGCGTCGGCAGACGTCGAGCCCGAGCCCGAGCCGGCTGCCGAGCCCGAGCCCGACGAGCCCGAACAAGCCACTTAACGTCGCGATCACCGGCGGCATCGGCGCCGGAAAGAGCGAGGCCCTACGAGCGTTCGCGCGTCACGGCGCCGCGACGATCTCGAGCGACGAGATCGTCCACGAGCTGATCGAGGACGACCCGGAAGTCCGGAACGCGCTCCTCGACCGCTTCGGGACGACCCGTCGCAGCGACATCGCCGAGGTCGTCTTCGCCGACCGCGAGGCGCTCGCGTGGCTCGAGGCGCTCCTTCATCCCCGCGTCGTCACGCACTATCTGGCGTGGCGCGAGGAGCAGACGGCGCCGCTGGCCGTCACGGAGGTTCCGCTGCTCTACGAGACCGGCGGCGACGCCCGCTTCGACAGGGTCGTCGTCGTCACCGCGCCGAAGGCGCTCCGCGAGGCGCGGCGCGAGGCGCTTCCCGGCGACCGCGACACCCGGCTGTTGGACGACAAGGAGAAGGTGAAGCGGGCGGACTACGCGTACGTCAACACGGGCTCCCTCGAGGAGCTCGACGAGTTCGTCAGGTCCGTCGTCGATGATCTGAGGCCTTGAAGAAGCTGCTCGTCCTCCTCGGAGTCGTCGCGGCCGTGGGCGCGGCCGCCTACCTCTGGCACTCGCCGCCCGACGCCGTGCAGAAGGTCCGTTACCCGCTCCACTACCGCCCGATCGTGACGGGCCATGCGCGCAACTACCGCATCGAACCTGCGCTGCTCGCCGCGGTGATCGACGTGGAGTCGAAGTTCAGGGCGAACGCGAAGTCGCCGTCGGGAGCGATCGGGCTGATGCAGCTGATGCCCTCGACCGCGCACGGCATCGCGGTGCACACCGGCGGCTCGCAGTTCCAGACGCAGGATCTCTACAACCCGGAGATCAACGTCCGGTACGGCTCGTGGTATCTACGGCACCTGCTCGACAAGTACGGCGACGAGCGAACCGCGCTCGCCGCCTACAACGCGGGCCAGGACAACGTCGACCGCTGGATGGCCGCGGGCTCGGGCATTCGCTTCAGCGAGACCCGCGCCTACGTCGCAAAGGTCGAGAAGCTGAAGGACATCTACGGCGACGTCTGGGGGCCAGAGCTCTCGCAGTAGCGCCCGCTCCGACCGCATAGCCAAGCCGATGTCACGGTGATGTTTGACAGACGCCTCTATGATGTCATAATGACGTCATGCAGACAGCGAACTTCGTCGAAGCACTCCAGCGAGACATCCGCGAGCTCGCGCAGATCGGCGGCGACGACCTGGTCGAATCGGCCCGCAGGCTGGAGGGCGCGGTCAAGCAGTCGGCGACCCTCCGGCTGATCGACCTGCTCACCGAGGCTGCTCTCGAGCTTTCGGAGCAGCTTCCCAGCGGGCACGTCGACCTGCGGATCGCCGCGCAGGAGCCGCAACTCGTCTACGTCGAGGAGGTCGCGGTGGAGGCCGAGCCGCCGCCGCCGGGCGACGACGAGCAGACACGCATCACGCTCCGCCTGCCGGAGTCGCTCAAGACGGCGCTCGAAGTCGCCGCTGCCGCCGAGGGCGTCTCGGTCAACACGTGGCTCGTCCGCGCACTCCAGCGGGCGATCTCCGGCGGCGGGGGCGCCGGTGGTCGCAGCCCGCGTTCCGGCAAGCGCATCACGGGGTTCTCCCAAGCCTGAAAGGAGCACACGATGACCTTCTTCCCAACACTCTTCGGGCACGTCGAGATCCGCATCGACAGCCGCGACCCGCGGCGCGCGCGGCGGCGCCCGGTCGTGAGGTCCGGCCGGTGAGGCGCGAGACCTTCAACACGTCCGGCGCGCTCCGGCTCGACCTGCGCCTGCCGTCCGGTGAGATCGAGGTCGAGACGGTGGACGGCGACGAGACGCTCGTCGAGCTGGACTCGACCCGCGACACCGAGGAGGTGCGCGAGGTGATCGACAGCGCCCGGATCGAGCTGCGTCCGGGCGTCGGCGGAGACGAGGTGATCGTCGATGTCCAGCGCAAGCGGTTCCGCCTCTTCGACCTCGGCCGTGCGGACATCGTCCTGCGCGTCCATGCGCCGCATGGCGCGGACGTGGAGCTCTCGACCGCGTCGGCCGACGTTCGCGGCCGGGGGCGCTTCGGATCGCTCGACGCCAAGACCGCCTCGGGTGATCTCGCGTTCGGCGACGTCGGCGGCCGCGCGAGGATCAGCAGCGCGAGCGGCGACATCACGATCGAACGGGTCGGCGGCGACGCGACCGTGAACACGGCGTCCGGCGACGTACGCGTCGGCCGCGTCGACGGCGACGCCGTTCTGCGCTCGGCGTCCGGCGACGTCGCCGTGGGCGACGCCGAGGGCTCGGTGTCGGTGCAGACGGCGTCGGGCGACCAGCGCATCGCCTCGGTCGCGTCGGGCCGCGTGACGATGCAGTCCGCGTCGGGCGACCAGCACGTCGGCATCCGCCGCGGCACGCGCGTCCACATCGACGCCAAGACGATGAGCGGCGACACGTCGTCCGAGCTCGACGTCAGCGACGAGCCGCCGAGCGGCGACGGGCCTCAGGTCGAGCTCCGCGCGACAGCGATGAGCGGCGACATCCGCATCGTTCGCGCGTGAGCCGAGCGCAAATTCTTCGGCATCGGCCGCTGCGCGCGCTGCTCGCGGCGGAGGTGATCTCGAGCACGGGCACGCAGATGACCTGGCTCGCCCTGCCGTGGTTCGTGCTCGTCACGAGCGGCTCGGCTGCGCGGATGACGATCGTGATGGCGGTCGAGCTCCTCGGCTTCGCCGCAGCGAGCCTGCCGTCCGGGCCTCTCCTGCACCGGCTCGGCGCACGGCGCACGATGCTGCTCGCCGATGCAGCGCGAGCACCGTTGATGCTGCTCGTGCCGGTGCTGCACTGGAGCGGCCACCTCACGTACGCGCCGCTGGTCGTGCTGGCGCTGCTTCTCGGAATGCTCGGCGCGCCGTTCTTCACGGCGCAGCGCGTCATTTTGCCGGAGCTCCTCGGCGAGGAAGAGCGCACCGTCGGCCAGGCGAACGCTCTCTTCCAGGGTGCGATCAGGACGACGCTCCTGCTCGGCCCGCCGCTGGCCGGCGTCCTCATCGGCGTCTTCGGCGCCACAACGGTGCTCGTCATCGACGCGGGCACATACCTCGTGTCGTTCCTGCTCGTCGCCCTGTTCGTTCCGTCGACGGAGCGTGCGCCCCGAACGGCGGAATCGCGCGGAGTCCTGTCTGGATTTCGCTTCATCGCGCACGATCGGCTCCTGCGCGTGTGGACGCCGCTGTTCCTCGCCGGTGACGCGGGCTGGCAGGCGTTCTTCGCCGCGGTGCCGGTGCTCGTCGTCGAGCGCTTCGGGGCGGACGCGAAGATCGCGGGGCTGCTCTTCGGCGCGTTCGGCGCCGGGTCGCTCTGCGGCAACATCCTCTCGTTCCGCTTCCTCACGGAGCGGATCGACGGCCTGCGTCTCATCGCGCTGTCGGTCCCCTTCCAGGCCGCGCCGCTGTGGCTGCTGACGTTCGATGTCGGCCCGGCGGTGCTCTTCTTCGCCGTGCTTGCGAGCGGCGTCGCGAACGGCATCTGCAATCCGAGCATCCACACGATCCTGACGCTCCGGATGCCGCCGGCCCTTCGGCCGCAGGCGACCGCGGCAATGGGAACTCTCTGGGGGATCGGGCAGCCGCTCGGGCTGCTCCTGGCCGGGCCGGTGCTCGTCGCCTTTGGCCCGGAGCCCGTCCTCGTCGCCTTCGCCGCGATCCAGACCGTGACGATGCTCGGCGTCTCGCGCGTGTCCCTGCGTGCCCGGGCGCGAGCGCCCGAGCCACTTGTCGCCTAGCTCTCGTTCAGGTTGTTCGCCTTCGCCGTGAGCGCAGTGAAGCCGGCCTGAAGCCAGTCGTTCGCGCCCGCGGCCGCGAGCGACCACGTGAGGAGCCGGCCGGCCCGCGGAGCGAGGATCTGCGAGACCGCGAGGCCCGTCGCGGCCCACGTGCCGACGCAGCGGCTGCAGGTGACGAGCTCGCCGATCGCCTGGCGGATGTCCCCGGTCTCCAGCGGTTCCTCGTCGCCCTCGTGCGCCTGCCCTTCCACGAACGGCTCGCGCACGAAGCTCGCGACCTGGTCGCGCGCGAGCGTTCGCGACGCCTTGAACGATGCCGCCGAGAGGATCGCGAAGTCCAGCGCGGACTGGCAGGCGGGGTTGCGATCGAGGAGCCGCGCCGCGACGCCGGCGAGGCCGATCCCCCCGACGAACGTGCCCATGATCGCCGCGTAGGCGCCGTACGGCGGCTGTCTCGTCGCGGTTGCCACTGGCTACGCTTTCCCACATGGCGCAGTTCGAGACATCGTCGTCGTACCGGCCGACGGGAGACCAGCCGGCGGCGATCGAGCAGCTCTCGCAGTCGATCCTCGCCGGCGAGCGCTACCAGACGCTGCTCGGCGCCACCGGCACGGGCAAGACGGCCACGATGGCGTGGATCGTCGAGCAGGTGCAGAAGCCGACTCTCATCATCGCGCACAACAAGACGCTGGCCGCGCAGCTCTGCAACGAGTTCCGCGAGTTCTTCCCGAACAACGCGGTCGAGTACTTCGTCTCGTACTACGACTACTACCAGCCCGAGGCATACGTCCCGCAGGCCGATCTCTACATCGAGAAGGACTCCTCTCAGAACGACGACATCGCTCGGCTGAGGCTCGCGGCGACGTCGTCGCTCTTCACGCGTCGCGACGTGATCGTCGTCGCGTCGGTCTCGTGCATCTACGGCCTCGGCTCGCCGGAGGAGTGGCGCGAGCGGATGATCTGGCTCGAGGTCGGCGAGGAACACGACCGCGACCTCTTCCTGCGCAAGCTCGTCGACTCGCAATACGTGCGCAACGACACCGTCCTCGGCCGCGGGCGCTTCCGCGTGAAGGGCGACGTCGTCGAGATCCAGCCGGCGAACCAGGAGACCGCGTACCGCATCTCGTTCTTCGGCGACGAGGTCGAGCAGGTCACGCACTTCGACCCGCTGAGCGGCGAGGTCTACGCGAGACTCGACAACCTCGCCATCTGGCCGGCGACTGAGTACGTGACGTCGCAGCCGACCGTGGAGCGCGCCGTCGACGAGATCCGCCACGAGCTCGAGGAGCGCCTCAAGGTGCTCGAGTCGGAAAACAAGATGCTCGAGGCGCACCGGCTGCGGCAGCGGACCGAGTACGACCTCGAGATGCTGAAGGAGCTCGGCTTCTGCAACGGGATCGAGAACTACTCGCGGATCCTCGAAGGCCGCGCGCCGGGAACGCATCCGTTCACGCTCCTCGACTACTTCGCGCAGGACTTCGTCGTCATGGTCGACGAGTCGCACCAGACCGTGCCGCAGGTCGGCGGGATGTACGAGGGCGACCGGTCCCGCAAACAGACGCTCGTCGACTACGGGTTCCGTCTGCCGTCGGCGCTCGACAACCGGCCGTTGCGCTTCGACGAGTTCCTGAAGAAGGTGCCGCAGCTCGTGTTCGTCTCGGCGACTCCCGGACCCTTCGAGCTGCGCCACTCGACGGTCGTCGCGGAGCAGCTCATCCGGCCGACGTTCCTCGTCGATCCGGAGGTCGAGCTGCGCGAGACGCGCAACCAGATCGACGACCTGCTGAACGAGATCCGCCGGCGAGAGGAGGTCGGCGAGCGCGTGCTCGTCACGACGCTGACGAAGAAGATGTCCGAGGACCTGACCGACTACCTGCTCGAGTCCGGCGTAAAGGCGCGCTACCTCCATTCCGAGATCGACACCCTCGAGCGGATCCAGATCATCCGCGAGCTGCGCCTCGGCGACTACGACGTGCTCGTCGGTGTCAACCTCCTGCGCGAGGGGCTCGACCTGCCGGAGGTGTCGCTCGTGGCGATCCTCGATGCCGACAAGGAAGGATTTCTCCGCGGGAAGACGGCGCTGATCCAGACGATCGGCCGCGCCGCCCGGAACGTGAACGGCAAGGTGATCATGTACGCGGACAAGCTGACCGAGGCGATCAAGGGCGCGCTCGACGAGACGAACCGGCGCCGGACGAAGCAGCTCGCGTACAACGAGGAGCACGGCATCGTTCCCGAGTCGATCGTCAAGGGCGTCTCGGACATCGCGGAGTTCCTGACGCTCGAGCAGCCCCACGTGCCGTCGAGGCGGCGCCGCGGCGGAGCGAAGGTGGAGGGGATGTCGCGCGAGGAGCTCGAGCGGCTCGTCATCGAGCTCGAGGAGGAGATGTTCGCGGCCGCGGAGGAGCTTCGGTTCGAGTACGCGGCGAAGCTGCGCGACGAGATCAAGGAGCTCCGGCGCGAGCTCACGGCCCTCGCCGCGGCCTAGGCGGTCTTCCGACCCGCTTCCTGCCGGCGCGCTTCTTCCCGATCGATGGCCTCGCGCTCGGCGAGGCGGTCGCGGATCCTCCGCGTCCTGGCGTCGTAGGCCTGCTGCTCCTCAGGCGTCATCTTCGTCGACTTCCTCTTCGCCATCACCCTCCTCCAGGATTTGCCGGATCGCAGAATCGCTGCGTCGATGCCTAAATCGTCGCGGTCGTCCGTTGGCTTCGCAAATGTCCGATGCGGCCTCGTTGAGTTTGCCCGAGGTCCGGTGCCGGGTACAAAGGCGCCATGCACTGGATATGGCTAATCATCGTGGGCGCCCTCGTCGGCGCCCTGGGCCGGCTCATTCATCCCGGGTCGGACCCAATGGGCTGGATCGTGACCATCCTGATCGGGATCGCCTCGCTGGTCGTCGCGGGGATCATCTTCTCGAACGGGCTGCTTCAGTTCATCGTCGGGATCATCGTCGCGGTCATCCTCGTGGCCATCGTCGGCCGGTTCTTCGGGGACAGGCGACGCTCGATCGCGACCTAGGCGGATGCGCTCGCGGCCGGGCGCAGGACGGTCCGGCCGTGAGTGTCAGGTCGCGTAGGCTTCCGGCCCGATGCTGATCTTCATCCTCCTGCTGATCGTGTGGGGCTTCGTCGTCGGCGGGCTCGCGCGCTGGGCGCTCCCGGGGCCCGATCCGATGCCGTGGTACGCGACCGTCGCGCTGGGTCTCGCCGGGTCCATGGTCGGCGGGATCATCGCCCGCCTGCTGTTCGGCGGCGCGGGCGGGTTCATCGTCGCGTTCTTCGGCGCGGTGCTCCTGCTCTACGCGTACCGGCGGTTCGCCCAGCACCGCGGCCTCACGGGCACGCGGACCTGATCTCCGTCACGACGCGCTGACGGGGAGGGTCAGCGGATCGCGTCCACGGGCGAAGACGCGCTCCGCCGTCAGCGCCCAGCCGCCGTCGCGCCAGGTGTAGGTGTGCGCCCGCAGGTGCGTCTCGTCGAACTCGTAGATGTGGAGGCCGCGCGCCTCGCCGCGCCGGTGCGGCCGCGGCTGACCCAGTCCCGGCGCGATCGACACCGTGACACCTCGCTCCCCGCCGGTTGCGATCTCGAACTCGCGGCGCTCGGCGACGGTGCCCTGATGGATGTGTCCGGCGACGATCAGCTCGGCGCCGGCGTCGACGAGCGAGGCGAGCACGTGGTTCCGCTTCGCGACCGGCTTCTTACGCGAGCGCCACGGCGCCGCGATCATGTGGTGATGCAGAGCCACAACGCGCAGCGCGCCGTCGGGCGCTGCGCGGAGCACGTCCGTCGCGCGCCGGAGCTGCTCGTCGCGCACGCGTCCCGACTGGTGCCTCCAGGGCCGCACCGAGTTCAATCCGACGGCAACGATCTGCTCGCTCGTGAAGACCGGCTCGATCGTCTTCCAGTGTCGTTCGAACTCGACGTACGGGCGCGTGAACCGCGCGGGGAACTTGTAGGGGATGTCGTGGTTCCCCGGAACGACGAGCAACGGCGGGCCAAGTCCCTGAAGCAGCTCGGCTGCCTGCGCGTGCTGTTCCGGGGTGCCGCGATGGGAGAGATCACCGCTCGCGATCACGAGCGCAGGCTCGAACCGCTCGACGAGCGGTGCGAGCGCCCACTCGGGCTTCGTTCCCCTCGCCGCGCCGATATGAAGGTCGGACAGATGCAGGATGCGCGTCGGCACGGGCGGGACCGTACCTTTCCTGCGGGCACGCGCAGGACTTGGCGCGGTGCAGGCGAAACGGCGGTGTAACCGGCGCGAAAGCAGGCTATACACTCGAATGGTGCCCGACGAGACGACGGAGATCTTCGACGACCTCTACCTGGGTCTTCGCGCGGGCGGAGCGGTCAGGAAGCAACGCCGCGGCGAGCCGCTGACCGTCGAGGAGCAGGAAGCGTTGGGACGTTGGCAACGGCTGTCCACGTGGCGCAAGGTCGCCGCGATCGGCAGCTTCGCCGTCGGCACGTTCGGCCTCGGAGTCGCTCTGGGCGGGCTCGTCTTCGGCCGCTGGCGCAAGGCCTAGTCCGCCCGAAGTCCTGCGGGCCTTGGGCGGGTACTAGGCGCGCTGCCGGCGCAGACCTCATAAAGAATCGAGCATCGACGAAGGCGCGGCTTCGCCGCGCCGACGCTTCCGCCGCATCGAAGCGGTGGCGCTTCGGCGACCACGCGCAATCCCCGCGCGAAGTGCGGAGCACTTCGCGCGATTACTCCTTGGCTGCGAACAGGACGGTCGGGTGCTCCTCCTCGGCGGGGTCCTTGTCGCGCACCGCGACGTCGACGAGCGTCACTACGACCGCCGCGATCGGCACGGAGAGCAGGACCGAGAAGCCGCCGAAGAGGAAGACCACGGCCGACGCCGAGAAGAGCACGACGAGCGGCGAGATTCCGACCGCGGAGCCCATGACACGCGGGTTCACGAGGTAATCCTGCGCAAGGCGCACGCACGCGACGACGATGAGCGCGAGCACCGCAGTGTGGACCGACTGCGTCAGGCCGACGGCGATGGCGAGCACCGCTGCCGCGAGTGGGCCGATGACCGGCACGATCTCCACGAAGCCGGCGAAGCAGCCGATCAGGAGCCAGTACGGCAGTCCGATCAGCCAGAAGAGGAGCGAGAGGACCGACGCGACGATGAGCACGAGCAGCGCCATGCCGCGGACGTATGCGCCTAGCCGGAGGTCGATCAGCAGCCACGTGTCGCGCACGCGCTTGCGTCGCGGCCTGGGTAAGAGGTCGGCCACGACTCTCATGGCGCGGTCCCGCTCGAAGATCCAGTACCCGGCGACCGCGAACACGAAGAAGATCCCGATGGCGACCTCGAAAGCGGTCATCCCGATGGTCTTGACCGTCGTGACGAGCGTGCCGCCGCTGGGCACTTCCTTGAGGCGGCGCTGAAGGCTCAGGAGCACGTCCTGCTTGATCCCCGACGACTGCTTCGCCTCGGCGCCGATCGCCTTGCGCGTCTCGGGGAGATTCCGGATCCCGCTCGTCACCTGGTGCGACGCGCGCGGTACCGCGAACCACAGCGCGAGCGCGATCACGCCCGCGAAGGCGGCGTAATGGAGAAAGAGGCCGACGCCGCGCGGGATGCCGCGTCGATGCAGCGATTCGATGGTCGGCCTGATCGCCGCCGCGACGATGAAGCCGGCGAAGAGCAGCGCCACGACCAGCCGGATCTTCCAGAGGGCGAGCGCGAGCACGACAACGCCCACGACTACGAGCGTCGCGACGAAGGCCTTGCGCGCCGTATCCACGCCTAGCTTTGTGGCCGTCGCCACGTTCCTCCAAACGCGGCGGCGTCGGCGTGCCGACCAATCGAAACCGCCTCTTCACGAACGTACGTTCGGCCGTTAGACTGGCCCTGTCATGGCTGCTGAACAGCTTGTCGTCCACGGTGCGCGGGAGCACAACCTCAAGGACATCTCGGTCACGCTTCCGCGGAACAAGCTGATTTGCATCACCGGCCTCTCGGGCTCCGGCAAGTCCAGCCTCGCCTTCGACACGATCTACGCGGAAGGCCAGCGGCGCTACGTCGAGTCGCTCTCGGCTTACGCGCGCCAGTTCCTTCAGATGATGGAGAAGCCGGACGTCGACTCGATCGACGGGCTCTCGCCGGCGATCTCGATCGACCAGAAGACGACGTCGAGGAACCCTCGTTCGACCGTCGGCACGGTCACGGAGATCTACGACTACCTGCGCCTCCTGTACGCGCGCGTGGGGCGGCCGCACTGCCCGGTATGCGGGCGGCCGATAGCCGGGCAGAGCCTCGAGTCGATCGTCGACCAGATCCTCGCGCTCCCCGAAGGAACGCGCTTCACCGTCAACGCGCCGGTGGTGCGCGACCGTAAGGGTGAGTTCAGGGACATCTTCGACGAGCTTCGGCGCGAGGGCTTCACCCGCGTGAAGGTGGACGGCGAGCAGCACCTGCTCGAGGACGAGATCGTCCTCGACAAGAAGTTCAAGCACACGATCGAGGTCGTCGTCGACCGGCTCGTCATGAAGCCCGACCTGCGCACGCGCCTCTGGCAGTCGGTCGAGACGGCGACGCAGCTCGCGGAAGGGCTCGTCGCGATCGACATCGTGGAGGGCGACTCGATGCTGTTCTCGGAGAACTTCGCGTGCCCCGACCACGGCGTCTCGCTGCCGGAGCTCCAGCCGCGCATCTTCTCGTTCAACTCGCCGCACGGGGCGTGCCCCCGCTGCACCGGGCTCGGCTCGCAGCAGGAGATCGACCCCGACTTGCTCGTGCCGGACGGCTCGGTCTCGATCGCGGACGGCGCGCTCGTGCCGTGGTCGGTCGGCAACTCGAGCTTCTACGAGTCGGTGATCAGCGCGATCTGCGAGCGTTACGAGATCGATCCCGACGCGCCGTGGGACGAGCTGACGGACGAGCAGAAGAACCGCTTCCTCTACGGGACCAACGGCGAGCGCGTCTACGTGCAGTACCGCAACCGGATGGGGCGGCGCCGGTCGTACATGCTCGCCTTCGAGGGGATCGTCCCCAGCCTCGAGCGCCGCTACAAGGAGACCGACTCCGCGCAGCAGCGCGAGCGCATCGAGGAGTACATGTCGTTCCGTCCGTGCCCGGTCTGCAAGGGCGCCCGCCTCAAGCCCGAGGTGCTCGCGGTGACGGTCGGCGAGCGCTCGATCCACGAGTTCACGCGCATGTCGGTGACGCGCGCGCTCGAGTTCCTCGACCGGCTCGGCCTGACCGACACCGAGGAGCTGATCGGCCACCGCATCATCAAGGAGATCCGCGAGCGGCTGACGTTCCTCGACAACGTCGGCGTCGGCTATCTCCAGCTCGACCGCGCGTCGGCGACACTGTCGGGTGGAGAGGCGCAGCGGCTGCGGCTGGCGACGCAGATCGGCTCGCAGCTCGTCGGCGTGCTCTACATCCTCGACGAGCCTTCGATCGGGCTCCACCAGCGCGACAACGCGCGGCTGATCGAGACGCTCGTACGGCTGCGCGACCTCGGCAACACGGTGCTCGTCGTCGAGCACGACGAGCAGATGATGCGCAGCGCCGACTGGCTCGTGGACATGGGTCCCGGCGCGGGCGAGCACGGCGGCCACGTTGTTGCGGAGGGGCCGGCCGCGAAGGTGCAGCGGAACGCGAAATCGCTGACCGGCCGCTTCCTCTCCGGCAAGCGCTCGATCGCGGTGCCGGACCGGCGCGGGCAGGAGCGCGGCTTCTTCCGCGTCCTCGGCGCGACGCAGCACAACCTGAAGGGCATCGACGTCGACTTCCCAGTCGGCAACTTCGTCGCGGTCACCGGTGTCTCCGGTTCTGGCAAGTCGACGCTCGTGAACGAGATCGTCTACAAGTCGCTCGCGAACCGGCTGAACAGGATGCGCGTGAAGCCCGGCGACCACGGCGGCGTCGAGGGCATCGACGTCTTCGACAAGGTGATCGAGATCGACCAGAAGCCGATCGGCCGCACCCCGCGGTCGAACCCGGCGACCTACACCGACCTCTTCACGCACATCCGCGAGCTCTACTCGCTCACGCCCGAGTCGAAGGTGCGCGGCTACAAGCCCGGCCGCTTCTCGTTCAACGTGCGCGGCGGCCGCTGCGAGACCTGCAAGGGCGACGGCCAGATCAAGATCGAGATGCACTTCCTGCCGGACGTGTACGTCCCCTGCGAGACCTGCCACGGCGCGCGCTACAACCGCGAGACGCTCGAGGTCCGCTTCAAGGGCAAGTCGATCGCGGACGTCCTCGGCATGAGCGTCGAGGAGGCGTTGCGCTTCTTCGCCAAGATCCCGAAGCTCCGCCGGCGCCTGCAGACACTGCACGACGTCGGCCTCGACTACATGAAGCTCGGGCAGCCGGCAACGACGCTGTCCGGCGGAGAGGCACAGCGCGTGAAGCTTGCGGCCGAGTTGTGCAAGGTCGCCACGGGGAAGACGCTCTACATCCTCGACGAGCCGACCACGGGGCTCCACTTTGCGGACATCGAGAAGCTGCTGGAGGTGCTGCAGCGCCTCGTGGACGCCGGCAACACCGTGCTCGTGATCGAGCACAACCTGGACGTGATCAAGCAAGCCGACTGGCTCGTGGACCTCGGCCCGGAGGGTGGCGAGTCCGGCGGCGAGGTGATCGCGTCGGGATCGCCGGAGGAGATCGCGGCTACCGACGGCTCGTTCACCGGAGAGTTCCTGCGGGAGATCCTGCGCGCGCGCGAGGTCGCGGCAGCCTAGGCCGTCTACCTTGTCTCCGTGAGCACGGAGGCTGCCTCTCCGGACCGGCAATGGATGCTGCGGGCGCTGCTCGTGCTCCAGGCTCCCCGTCCCGTCTTCGCGGCGCTCCGGGACGAGTCCGACGAAGCGGCGCTCGCACGCCAGGAGCCGATCCTCGCGCTGATCTGGCTCGCCGGAATCGCGATCGTCCTTGCCACGTCGGTCGCACGCACGCTCCTCGACGACTCGGCCCGGGATGCCCTCGTCGTCGCCGTCTGGGCCTTCATCGGCGGCGGCTTCCAGGGCGCGCTCCTGTTCTGGCTCGGCGGCGGGCTCATGTTCGGAGCCGCTCACGCGCTCGGTGGCCAGGGCAGCTACCGGCGCGCGCGGCACCTCGTCGCGTTCGCGTGTGCACCCGTCGCGCTGTCGCTGCTCGTCCTCTGGCCGATCGGGCTGGCGGCCTTCGGCGGCGACCTCTTCCGCTCGGGCGGCTCCGACGCGGGACGAGGCGGCGACGTCTTCCTCTGGACCGCGCTGGCCTTCGGCGCGTGGGCGGTCGCCTGGCTCGTCGTCGGCACTCGCGTGGTCCACGGATGGACCTGGGCGCGCGCGCTCGCGACGGTCGCGATTGCGTCGGTTCCCGTCGCGCTACTGGCGCTCTCGTACGCGATCCGCTAGACCGGCTTCGAACTCCTCCAGCTCGTCCGGGCGAATCGAGTACGTGTGCTGCTCCTCGGGAAACGCACCCGAGCGCACGTCGCTCACGTACGCGGCGAGCGCGTCACGGATCTCGCCGGAGAGATTCGCGTAACGCTTGACGAAGCGCGGGAGGTGGCCCTCGGTCAGGCCGAGCAGGTCGTGGTAGACGAGCACCTGGCCGTCGCACCCGGCACCCGCGCCGATTCCGATCGTCGGCACCGTCAGCCGGCGAGTGATCTCCGCGCCGACCGGCGCCGGCACCGCCTCGAGCACGATCGCAAAACAGCCCGCCGCTTCGAGCTCGAGCGCCTCGTTCACGAGCCTACGCGCCGCTTCGCTCGTCTTCCCCTGCGTCTTGAAGCCGCCGAGCATCGTCGCCGACTGCGGCGTGAGGCCGACGTGACCGATCACGGGGATGCCCGCGCCGACGATCGCGCGCGCCCGCGAGACCGACGCTCCCGCACCTTCGAGCTTCACGGCCTCCGCGCGCGCCTCCTTGACGAAGCGAATCGCGTTGCGGACGGCGTCCTCGTCCGAGACCTGGTACGACCCGAACGGCATGTCGCCGACGACGATCGGACGATAGGCGGCGCGCGCCACGGTCTTCGTCAGGAACAACATCTCGTCCATCGTCACCGGCACCGTCGTTCCCTCGTGGCCGAGCACGACCATCGCAGCCGTGTCACCGACGAGGATCAGGTCGACGCCCGCGTCCTCCGCGAAGCGGGCACCGGGCGCGTCGTACGCCGTGACCATCACGATCTTCTCGCCGCGGCGCTTCATCTCGGCGAGCTCGGTCAGCGGCAGTTTTCCTGCGGGCGGTCCACTCATCGGTCGTCTCCTTCCAGGGGAACGTTGTCGATCAAACGTGTCGAGCCCGTGCGAACTGCTCCGGCGAGCACGCGCAGGCCGTCGGCCTCGAAGACGTCGACGTAGTCGGTCGCCAGACCGGGCACGGCCGCGAGCAGCTCGCGCGCGCGTGCGACGTCGCGCGTGGCGAGAGCGCGGGGGAGGGTGAGCGCGCGCTCGCGCTCGTCGGGCGAGAGGCGCACGTTGCGCGACGAGACGGCGAGCCCATCCGGGTCGCGCACCGTCGGCAGCGCGCGCAGCTCGAGGTCGAGATCGAGGTCGCGGATCATCCGGCGCAGGACGGCGACCTGCTGCGCGTCCTTCCGCCCAAAGTAGGCGCGGTGCGGCCGGACGATGTTGAAGAGCTTGAGGCAGATCGTCGCGACGCCGCGGAAGTGGCCGGGACGAAACTCCCCTTCGAGCGGCCTCGAGAGCTCCTCGACGTCGACCCAGGTCTGGAAGCCCTTGGGGTAGAGGTCCTCCTCGGCGGGCGCGAACAAGACATCGACGCCGGCGTCCTCGGCGATGCCCGCGTCGCGCTCCTCGTCGCGCGGGTACTCGGCGAAGTCCTCGCCCGGCGTGAACTGCATTCGGTTGACGAACAGGCTCGCCACGACGAAACGGTTCTCATCGCGCGCAGCTTCGAACAGCGACACGTGACCGGCGTGGAGCGCGCCCATCGTCGGAACGAGCCCCACCGACGCATCGTCGGACCGCGCGGACCGCATCTCCGCCACCGTGCGGACGATCCTCACGGCCGCGTCGCCTCTGCGAGAGCGACGTACATCGGCTCGAGCTCGGGCGCTTCCGCGTGGATCGCGCGCACGTGAGCCTCGACGGTCTTCCAGTCGCCGCGCGCGATCGGGCCGGTCAGCTCGAAACCGTTCTCGATCGTCCGCGTCATCAGCGGGACGAGCCCTGCGGGCGGCGCGCCTGCGAGCTCGAAGAGACGCGATGCCGCTCTGTGCAGCGTGACGAGGTAGTTCGAGGCGATCGCCGCGCCGGCGTGATACGCGGGGCGGGCGTCGTCGTCGAGGTCGAAGGGCCGCAGGCCGAGCGTCGCGGCGAGCTCGTGGCCGTGCGCGCGTGCCGCCGCGGTCTCTGCGGTCACCGCAGCCCACGCGCCGTCGAGTTGCTCCGGCCCGCGCGAGCGCGTGAACGTCTGGAGCGGATGAAGTCCGAACCGCCGTGTGTGCGGCGCGAGCGCGTGCAGCGGCGTCGCGCCGCTGACATGCGCGACCCACGGGCCCCGCACGACCTCGCCCGCGACGTCGGCGATCGCGTCGTCAGGGACGCACAGGAGGACGAGCTCCGCATCCTCGCGCAGCGAGACGCCGCGCTCCGAGAGGCGGGCGACGATGGCCGAACCAACGCGGCCGCGTCCTATGACGTGCACTGACTCGAACAAAGCTCCAGTTCCTTAGCCGGATACCGGGCATTCGGCAGTCTAGCGAGCTGCGCTCGCTCGACCGAAAACGACAATGACAGGGCGCGCAATTGTCGGGAGCTGGTCTTCCTCGCCGCCGGCGACGCGGCCAAGCCGCGTCTAGTTCGATTTGTCAGTTACTTGAAGGCGTCGCTCGAGCGCCGCCTTCACGTCCGGCCAGTCGTCGTCGATCACGGCGTACCACGCGGAGTCGCGGCGTTCGTCGCCGCGGACGACCATGTGCTTGCGGTGGATTCCCTCGAACTCGGCGGGCAACGCCGCGAGCGCGGCGCGTGCACGCACGTTTCTCGCGTCCGTCTTGAACTCGACGCGTCGGCAACCGAGCGCCTCGAACGCGTGGCGGAGCAGCAGGTACTTCGCCTCCGTGTTCGCGCCTGTTCCCCACGCCGAGGGGTGCATCCACGTGTTGCCGATCTCGAGCCGTAGGTGCTCGGGCGCGAGGCTGAGGTAGCTCGTCGAGCCGACGACCGAGCCGCCGCGTAGCGCGACGAACTGCACCCGTGTTCCCGCCGCGTGCTCGGCGTAAGCGTCCTCCAGCCAGCGCTCGACGTCGGTCGTGATCATGAACGTCCAGATGCGGTCGTCGGCCGCGGCGTGACGCAGTCCGTTCGCGTGTTCCGGACGCAGGGGCTCGAGCGTCACGCGCGTGCCTGTGAGGACGGTGGCGATCTGCGGCCACATGCGCCTATGTTCGCCGACCGGTGCGTCAGCCGCTGAGCGGCTTGGCCCGTCGTGCCGCCACGCGGCGGGCGCGCAGCAGGCTGACGAGACCGGCGGCCGCCAGCGTGAGTGCAAACGTCACGACGATGAGGACCGGAAGCGGCAGCCTCCGGCCGCTTGCGGGCGCGGGCGTTGCGGCGACGGACTGAGCCTGCGGCCCCGTCCCGCCCGGCCCACCGCTCGTCGGTCCCTTCCGCAGGGCCGCGAGCATCGCACGACGGATGTCCTCGTCGGCGTCGCTGTACAGGCGAACGTCGGTCGGCAGGCGTTTCAGCGCGTCGGCGTAGCAGCTCGCCGCGTACGTTCGCTCGATGCTGCCGTTCGTCCAGTCCGCGAGCACGCGCTGCCAGCACGGCTTCGTCGGCGCTGTGGCCTGGGCTGGGCCTGCGGCGATGACGGCAACCGCGACGCAACTGAGAAGAGCGCGCGCCGGCGAGATCGGAAGCACCCGAGACGTTCGGCATGCCCGGCGTGCGACAACGGAAACCGGTTACGAAACTGCTAACGCCCTTGCCCGCGCCCCGGATGCGCGCGTGGATCGGCGGTGCTCTCGGTCGCGACCGGTGGCACCGCGTCGGTGGCCTCTGTCGTGCCGGTCGTGTCTGTCGCCTCTGTCGTGTCCGTCGTGACGGTCGTGTCGGCCGTCTTTCCCTTCGCGCCCGCGTGCGCGTTCGGCGCCGGATGCGTTCGCGCCGGAGTCGTGGTCGCGTCTACCTTCGGCGTCTTCGCGCGGGAGCGCGGCTGCGGCTGTTCCCGTGGCGTCTGGGCCGTCTTGACCGTCGCGTGCGAGTTCTGCTTCGCCCCGCGCGCCGGGGTCGCCGGCCGCGCCGCCGGGGTCTCGGAGGTTCCGTGACCGGTGTGCGTGGGGACGTGCTGCCCTTGCACGAGGGTCTTCTTCAACCGGCCGAGAGAATTCGTGCCTGCACGACTCGCTGCGTCCGCACCGTTGCCGTGCGCCGCGCGTTGCGTGTGCGCGGCGGCGTGGATCTGTGCGACGCGGTGGGCCTGCGCCGACCGCCCACCTTGCACCGCGTGGGGTGCGGCTTGCCCGGGCGCGTGAAGCGAGACGAGAAGCCGGGAAGCGTCGAATGCCGGCGTCGCTGCGGCCGGGCGCGCTCCAGGCCCGGCGCCGGTCGCGGCTGCGGCGCGTGCCGCGCTTGGAGACGGAGCATGGACGGCTGGCAGCACGACGAGCTTCGTTCCGGCATACCCGCCTCCGACGACTGCGCCCACGGCGACGACCGCGGCAGCCTTCGCGGCCGCGCCCGCGAGTAGCGCCGAGGAGGCGCCGGCCCCCACGCCCGCCGCACCGCCGCCCGTCGTCGCCGCCCCTGCCACCGTCAATCCGCCTGCGCCGGCTGCTCCCGCGGCTCCCGTACTCGCGTGACCGCCGAACCAGTGCGGCAGACCGGAAGGCAGCGGTACGAGCACGAGGCTCTTGAGCGCGCGGCGCTGCGCGCGCTGGCTCTGCGCGAGGCTTGTGCATTCGGGGCAGGCGCGCAGATGAGCGCGCAAACCGGCGCGCTCGCTCATCGGCAGTCGCCCCTCGAGTTGCTTGTGGATCGCGAACGCGGCCTCCTCGCAGCTGAGGCGCTCCTCGAGTTGCTCCCTCAGCGCACGCCGCGCGCGAAAGAGCAACGTCTCGAGCGCCGACACCGTGATCCCGAGCACCGCGGCGATCTCCGTGTACGAGGAGCCTTCGAGCTCGCGCATCACGAGAGCGGCGCGCTGGTTCGGCGGCAGCTCCGAGAGCGCGCGGCGCAGATCCTGGGCCGAGGGCGCTCCCGGGTCTGCCACGGCCGCTTCTGCAACGCGCTCGTCGAACTCGACCTCGCGCGGTCTCCTCTGCGCCTGACGGAACCGTTGCCGGCACACGTTGTGCGCGATGGCGATCAGCCAGCTGCGCGGCTTGTCGGGTCGCGTTCCCGCCTGGAACGAGCGATACGCGTTCAGGAACGTCGTCTGCGTCACGTCTTCGGCATCGGCCGCCTCGCCGAGCATCGCAGCCGCATACCGATAGACATCGCGAACGTGGCGCTCGTAAATCCGTTCGAACGCCTGGTCGTCGTCGACTTTTCTACGGAAGAGCGGTGCCATTCGTCTCCTGCCTCACCCCAGTGTAGAAGGGAGGGGTACCTGGCGGCCCCCTCCCCTCATCGCGTCACGCACCTACGGCCGGGCGTGCGCGATCTTCGAGACGCACTTGCCGAATGCGTTCGACCGGTTGCCGTACTTCGCCGTGAAGGCCGCTGCACCCATCGACGTGCGCTCGTCCTTGCACGTCTTGGCCGCGGCGATCGTCTCGTCTTGCCGCTCCTGCGCGAGGGCGCTCGACTTCTGGGAGACGCACTTGCCGAAAGCGTTGCGTCCGTTCTTGCCGGTGCCGTAGGCCTGCTCGAACGTCTTTCCGCCATGGCCCGTCGCGAACGACGTGTCGGCGGCTTCGGCGCGGCACTGCTTCGACGCGTTGGCCGTATCGCCCGCAGAGGCGCTCGAGAGCTTCGAGACGCAGCGGCCGTACGCGTTCTTGGCGCCGCCGTAGAGCTGGGCGAACGCGGAGCTACCGACCGCGCCGCGCTGCTGCTTGCAGAGGGTGCTCGGCTGCGCCGGCGTGGGTGCCTCCTCGGCGAACGCGGCAGGGACGACCGCGAGCGCGAAGAGGACGAGAACAGCGATCCTGTACATGGGTACTCCTTCGTCAGTGATCAAGAGCTCGAGAGGGCTGTATCGGTTCCGTGCTCGAAGAGATAGATCCCGCACCGGGCCGAATCCTGCGAAGCGCAGGCAAATGTCCCCCGTTCGGGCGACCGTGCGTAGAATCGCCGCCATGCCGATCTACGAATTCGTCTGCATGGCCTGCGAGTCGCACTACGAGGAGCTCGTGCCGATGGACGGCTCTGCCGACTGCCCCGACTGCGGCTCCTCGAACGTCCGCAAGCAGTTCTCCGTCTTTGCCGCGCACGGCGTCGAGAAGGCACCGTTCGGAGGCGCAGGCGGCGGAGGTGGCGGGGGCTGCTGTGGCGGCTCCTGCGGCTGCGGCCACTAGTCGGCATCCGGCACGGGCGATAGATTCCGCGGCGATGCACGAGCTCGCCGTATTCGCGGACTCGGTCGCGGGGTGCACGAAGTGCCGCCTCGCGCAGGGCCGAACGCAGGTCGTCTTCGGTTCCGGACATCCCGACGCCGACCTGATGCTCGTCGGGGAGGCGCCGGGCTTCCACGAGGACAAGCAGGGCGTGCCCTTCGTCGGCCAGGCCGGCAAGCTGCTGGAGAAGCTGCTCGGCGGAATCGGCCTTCGGCGAGAGGACGTCTACATCGCGAACGTCTTGAAGTGCAGGCCCCCGGGAAACCGCGACCCGCAGCCGGACGAGATCGAGGCGTGCGAAGGCCACCTCTGGAAGCAGATCGAGCTGATCCAGCCGAAGGTCGTCGCGACGCTCGGCAACTTCGCCACCAAGCTCCTCTCGGGGCGCCCGCTCGGCATCACGCGCGTGCACGGCCAGGAGCAGGAGGCGATGCTCGGCGGCAACCGGGTGGTTCTCTATCCCCTCTACCATCCGGCCGCCGCGCTCTACACGCCGAGGATGCTCGAGGTGCTCGAGAGCGACTTTCGGCGGCTTCCCGAGTTGCTGGGCCGCGCGATCGAGCCTCCACCGTCGCCCGAGCCGGCGTTCCAGCCGCCCGTGCAGGCGGCCGTGCAGCTCGGGCTGTTCTAGTCCGCGCCGCTCCGGCTTCTACCCTTCGGGTCGTGTCGGAGGTGGAGACGAGTTCGCCCGAGGAGACCGA
Organism: uncultured Actinomycetes bacterium; assembly: GCA_963708685.1. Taxonomy (GTDB): domain Bacteria; phylum Actinomycetota; class Thermoleophilia; order Gaiellales; family Gaiellaceae; genus DASVFB01. The sequence continues at coordinate 64,156 of CAVPTP010000001.1, read as the reverse complement.
GGCCGTCGCGGCGCGGCTCGCGGACGAGCTTCGCTCCGGCGATGTCGTCACCGTCTCGGGGGAGCTGGGTTCGGGGAAGACGACGTTCGTCCGCGGTGCCTGTCGTGCGCTCGGCGTCGCCGGCGCGGTCACCAGCCCGACCTTCACGATCGGACACCGCTACGACGGGCGCCTCGCGGTCTCGCACCTCGACCTGTACCGATTCACCAGTCTTTCGCACGCGGACTGGGGCGATCTCGAGCCGTACTTCGACGACGCCGTGGCCTTCGTCGAGTGGCCGGAGGCGGGAGCGGGCGTCCTGCCGGCGCCACGCTTCCGCGTCCGCATGCAACATAGTGGGCCGGAGCGGCGGACGATCACGATCGAGCGTGCTGATACTCGCGTTTGACACGGCCACGGCGATTGCGACGAGCGCGCTCGTCCGGGACGGCACGGTCCTCGGCGAGCGCACGACGACACCGGTTCGCGTGCTGGAGGCGGTCGACGAGCTCGTTCGGGAATCCGGAGTCGAGCCGTCCGCGCTCGACGCGCTCGCGGTCGGGATCGGCCCGGGCAGCTTCACCGGCATTCGCATGGGGCTCGCCGTCGCGCGCGGGCTCGCACTCTCGCTCGACGTCCCCGCCTCGGGCGTGTCGACGCTGGACGCGCTCGCCGCCGGCGCACCCGGAGCAGTCGCATTGGTCGACGCGAAGCGGCGCGAGCTCTTCGTCGAGCGGGACGGCGAGGTGGTGGCGCTGCCCGCGGCCGCCTTCGAGGCACCGGGACGTACGTGCGTGGGGGACGGCGCGATTCGCTACCGCGAGCACCTGGAACAGACGGGCGCCCACGTGCCGCCGGACGACAGCGACCTCCACCTTCCGCGCGCGCGGTTCCACGCGCAGCTCGCGCGCGGCTTCGGCCCGGCCGAGCTGGTCGAGCCGATCTACATCCGCGCCCCCGATGCCGACCGGATGCTCGCGTGAAGACCGCGGTCGACATCCGCCGGCTGAGCATGGGGGATCTGAACGCGATCGAGCACATCGAGCGCCGGGCGTACCCGACACCGTGGTCGCGGTCGATGTTCGCGGGCGAGCTCGCGAAGCCGGCGTCGATCAGCCTGGGAGCGTTCGAGGGGGAGCAGCTCGCCGGCTACATGATCATCTCGCGTTACGTCGACGCCTGGCACGTGATGAACATCGCGGTCGATCCGGACTTCCGCAGGCGCGGCATCGCGACGGCCCTGCTCGAGAGGCTGTTCGAGCTGACCGACGACGGCAGTCGCCGCGGCTACACGCTCGAGGTGCGCGTCTCGAACGAGGGCGCGATCAAGCTCTACGAGCGGCTCGGGTTCGAGGCACGCGGCGTTCGGCGCGGGTACTACACCGACAACCGGGAGGACGCCCTGATCATGTGGCGGGATCCTCCACCGGAGCACGGCAGCACGTGATCCTCGCGCTCGAGACGTCCTGCGACGAGACGGCATGCGCGCTCGTCGCGGACGACGGGCGGATCCTCTCCAACGTCGTTTCGTCGCAGGCGGAGCTTCACGCGCGCTACGGAGGCGTCGTGCCGGAGGTCGCGTCGCGCCGTCACCTCGAGCTGGTGTCCCCGGTCGTGCACGACGCGCTCGACGAGGCGCACGCCTCCCTCGAGGAGGTGTCGCGCGTCGCCGTGACCCAGGGGCCCGGGCTGATCGGCGCGCTGCTCGTGGGTCTCCAGGCTGCAAAGGCCGTCGCGTGGTCGCGGCGGCTCCCGCTCGTGCCGGTCGATCATCTCTCCGGCCACGTCGCCTCGCTCTTCCTCGAGCCGGATCCACTCGAGCCGCCGTTCCTGTGCCTGCTCGCGAGCGGCGGGCACACGCTGCTGCTCGACGTGAAGGAGCACGCACACTGGGAGGTGCTCGGGAGGACGCTCGACGACGCGGCCGGCGAAGCGTTCGACAAGGGCGCGCGCCTCCTCGGCCTCGGCTACCCGGGTGGAGCCGCGATCGATCGGCTCGCTCGCGAGGGCGATGCCGAGACGTTCTCGTTTCCCGTCGCGCGCCTCGACGGGCTCGACTTCTCCTTCTCGGGCGTGAAGACGGCGCTGCTCTACGCGGTGCGCGATCTCGGCGACGCGGCGGAGGGGCGGCGCGCCGATCTCGCTGCGAGCTACCAGCGCGCGATCGTCCGCGCGCTCGTCGAGCGGACGGAGGAGGCCGCGGCGCGGACCGGCGCAGAGCGGGTCGCCGTTGTCGGCGGCGTCGCGGCCAACTCGGAGCTGCGTACGCGGCTCGTGGGCGCCGTCGCCGCGCCGCTCGCCCTGTGCACCGACAACGCCGCGATGATCGGCTCGGCAGCGCGGTACGCGAAGGCCGTCCCGTATCCCGACTACCTTGGGCTGGATGCGTATGCGTCGGCTCGCTGACCTCGCGATCGTCGCGGGCGTGGCCGTGCTCGTGCTCGTCCTGAGCTCGAGCCGTCCCACCGTTCATGCGGCCGTGTCGGCGCGTCCTGTCACGTGGAGGGGCCTCGTCGGCGACGGCCCGCGCCCCGGAGTCGACGTGGGCCGGCAGATGATCGTCGTCCTCGAGTCGCCGTCGCTTGCCGATCGCGTGGCGGCGCACGGCGGCAAGGCAACGGAGCAGCAGGAGCAGAAGTGGACCTCCTACGCGCTCGCGCAGCAGCGATTGCTCCTCTCGCGGCTCGAGGTCCAGGGCGTGCGGATCCAGCCGGAGTTCAGCTTCGGGCGCGTGCTCGCGGGGTTCTCGGCGCTCCTCGACCCGACGGCCGTCTCGCTGCTCGAGCGGGATCACGCCGTGCAGGGCGTCTATCCGGTTCGCGTCGCGTACCCGTCCTCGATCTCCTCGGATGCCCTGTCGAAGCGCGCGCTCGCCTCCTCCGTCGGCAACGCAGACCTGTCGCTGCCCGGGTACGACGGGCGCGGAATCACGATCGCGCTGCTCGACACGGGCGTCGATCGAACCCACCCCTCGCTGCTCGGGAGCCTCGCCGCGGGCGTCGACATCGTGGATCCGGAGGGCGATGCGACGCCGCAGGCGCCGCCCGGCAGACCGAGTCAGATCGAGCGCCACGGCACCGAGCTCGCCGGCATCCTCGCCGGCGACCGAGGCCCGCCTGCAAGTCGCGGAATCGCACGCGGAGCGAGCGTCCTGCCGATCCGCGTCGCCGGCTGGCAGTCGGACGGCCGCGGCGGCTACGCGATCTATGCCCGAACGGACCAGCTCATCGAAGGCCTCGAGCGGGCGGTCGATCCGAACACGAACGGCGACGCGCACGACGCGGTGCGCGTGGCCCTCGTCGGTGTCGCGGCGCCGTACGCGGGCTTCGCCGACGATCCGGCCGCGCGTGCGATCGGCGGGGCAGTTCGCCTGAACACGCTCGTCGTGACCGGTGCCGGGAACGACGGGCGGGCCGGCCCGGGATTCGGCAGCATCTCCGGCCCGGGAGGAGCGCCCGCGGCGCTGACGGTCGGCGCGGCGGACATGCGCTCGCACACGCAACAGGTGCGCGTGTCGCTCCGCGTCGGGCTCCAGGTCGCGCTCGACCGAATGCTGCCGCTGAGCGGCGAATCCGCCCCGGCCAACGCGTTCACGTCCCCGATCGCGGCGCCCGCGCTCGCGCAGGGGCGCGTGCCGTTCACCAGTCCGCACGCGTACTTCACGCGGAACGGCCTGAGCCTGGTTGCGGGACGAACGGCGCTGGTTCCTGCCGGCGAGTCGCCGACGGAGACGGCGAGGAGCGCAGCTCGCGCCGGGGCGACCGCGGTCCTCGTCTACGGCGCGCGGCTGCCGGCGGGAGGAGTGCCGCTGGACGAGGACACCGCCGTGCCTGTCGTCTCGATCCCGTCCTCCGTGGCGGCGAAGCTCGTTCGCGCGATCGCGACCGGACGCGATGCCGCCGCGTCGATCGGAGTCCCGCACGCGCGCGCGAACCACGGCGCCCCGTCGGTCGCGCCGTTCTCCTCGACCGGGCTCGCGTACGACGGCCGCGTCAAGCCCGACATCGTCGCGCCCGGCGTCGCGATCGCGACAGCCACGCCGGGCCCGGCGGGAGATCCCGTCGGCAGCTACACGACGGTCAGCGGGTCGAGCGCCTCGGCTGCGGCCGTCGCGGGAGCGGCGGCGGTCCTTGCCGAGGCGCGGCCGCTGCTCGACGCTTCTGCTCTGCGCAGCGTCCTCACGGGGACCGCGCGGCGGCTGCCGTCGACGGCGGTGACCGATGAAGGCGCGGGGCTGGTCGCGCTCGGGGGTGCGTCCGCCGGAGAGCTCGCGACGAGTCCGACGACGCTCGCCTTCGGGAACGCTCGCTCGGTCCCGTGGCACCGCTGGCAGGACGTCGTCGTCCGCAACGTCTCGCCTGCGTCCGCTCCGCGTGCGCGTCATCGTCCGTCGACACGCCGAAGGCGCCGCGCTCGTCCGCGTGTTCTCGACCCTGACGAGCTTCGTGCTTCAGCCGGGAAAGCGGCAGCGCGTGAGCCTCGTCGCCGCCGTGTCGACTCGTCCGGTCGGCGACCTCGCCGCACAGGGCAGCATCGTCCTCGCCGTCTCCGGTGGATCCGCGATCAGCCTCCCGTGGGTCGTCACGTTCGTGCAACGGTCCGGCAGCGTCCTCGGTCCGCTCAAGCTGTCGACCGACGCTTTCTCGCCGTCGACGACGACACCCGCGCTGCTGACGTTCCGCGCGGGGCTGCTCGTCCCGAGCGGCGCCGGCGTCGCCGTTCAGCCCGTCTCGCTTGTTGCGCCTCGACCTGCTCGACGCAGCCGGCAACGACCTCGGCACTCTGGCGACGCTTCGCGATCTGCTCCCGGGGCGGTACGCGTTCGGTCTCACCGGAAGAAGCTCCGCCGGAAACCCGCTCGGAAAGGGCCGATACCGCGTCCGCGTGACCGCCGTGCCGAGCCTTCCCGGCCGACCGAGCGTCGCGGAGACCACGTTCACGATTCAGTGACCCGCCCGTATACTCGCCAGCGCATCGGCCCTTGAAAGGAGTCGTCGTGGCGACAACACAGGCTGCCGTCTCGCACCTGCGCGAGAACCCGTTCGAGATTGCACGCGAGCAGCTGAGGCGGGTCGCCGAGGTGTTCGGGATCGACCAGAACCTCGTCAACGTCCTCCAGGAGTGCAAGAAGGCGGTCGAGGTCTCGGTCCCGGTCGCCATGGACGACGGATCGACGGAGGTCTTCACCGGCTATCGGGTCGTCCACAACATCGCGCGTGGACCGTCGAAGGGCGGACTGCGCTACCACCCCGACGTGACGCTCGACGAGGTGAAGGCGCTCGCGATGTGGATGACGTGGAAGTGCGCGCTCGCGGGCATTCCGTTCGGCGGCGCGAAGGGCGGCGTCGTCTGTAATCCGAAGCGGATGTCGCAGGGCGAGCTGCAGCGCATGACGCGCCGCTTCACGAGCGAGATCATCAACCAGATCGGCCCGGAGGTCGACATCCCCGCGCCGGACGTCGGTACCGACGGACGCGTGATGGCGTGGATCTTCGACACGTACTCGATGAACAAGGGCCATTCGGTGCTCGGGGTCGTGACGGGCAAGCCCCTGACGATCGGCGGCTCCCTCGGCCGCGAGGAGGCGACGTCACGTGGCGCGCTCTATTGCCTGCGCGACGCGCTCGCGAAGCAAGGTCGCTCGCTCGCGGACATGCGCATCGCCGTTCAGGGCTTCGGCAACGTCGGCTCGTTCTTCGCGAAGTTCGCCGCCGAGGACGGCGCCACCGTCGTTGCGATCTCCGACTCGACGACGGCCCTTCAGAATCCGAAGGGCATCGACGTGCAGGCGGCTGTCGCGCACAAGCGCGAGACCGGCTCGCTCGCAGGACTGAAGGGAGCCGAGTCGGTCACGAACGAGGAACTGCTGCTCGTCGACTGCGACGTCCTCGCGCCGTGCGCGCTCGAGCAGGTGATCACCGAGGAGAACGCGTCGCAGGTCAAGGCCAAGCTGATCGTCGAAGGGGCGAACGGACCGATCACGCCGCTCGCCGACTCGATCCTCGACGACATGGGCGTTCTGATCCTGCCGGACATCCTCGCCAACGCGGGCGGCGTCGTCGTCTCCTACTTCGAATGGGTGCAGGGCCTCCAGGAGTACTTCTGGAAGGAGGCCGAGGTGAACGCGAAGCTCAACGACATCGTCACGAAGGCCTTCGACTCGACGTGGGAGACCATGGAGAAGCGCAAGGTCTCGATGCGGACGGCTGCGTACGGCCTCGCCGTCCAGCGTGTCGCAGAGGCAACCGTCACGCGCGGCATCTATCCCTAGGGTCGTCCTCTACACCGCGCACGGCTGCCACCTCTGCGAGGCGGCTCGGGAGACGCTCGACGCCGAGGGTGTCGACTACAGCGCCGTCGACATCACCGGCGATCCCGACCTGGAGGCCGCCTACCGCGAGTGGCTGCCGGTCGTCGAGATCGACGGCGAGCGCGCCTTCGTCTACCGGATTCCGGTCGCCGCGCTGCGTCGCAAAGTCGCAGCACAAAGTTGACGCGCAGGTAACCGACGCACCGCTCTGCGAGCGGCGGCACAATGCGGCGGTCTGTTACAAGCGTCGGCACAAGGAGGTCGTTTGCCGGAGAGGTTGACCGTTGGTGTGGCGGCGCGGCTCTCGCGCTACCTCCAGGTCCTGTCCCAGGCGAAGAAGATGGGCAAGGACAGGATCTCGTCGCAGGAGATCTCCGACTACACGAACGTGAACGCGACGCAGATCCGCCGCGACCTCTCGGGCTTCGGCAAGTTCGGCAAGCGCGGCGTCGGCTACAACATCGACTCGCTGCTCGGCGAGATCCGCAAGATCCTGCGGACGCAGGGCCAGCACAACATCGCGCTCGTCGGCGCCGGGCGGCTCGGCGAGGCGATCGCCAGCAGCTCGATCTTCGCCGAGCACGGGATCAACATCGCGGCGGTCTTCGACACCGATCCCGAGAAGGTCGGTCGCCGCGTCGGCAACGTCGAGGTGACGCCGTACGAGCGGCTGCAGGACGTCGTCCACGACAAGAACATCATCGTCGGCGTCCTGGCCGTTCCCGCTGCGAGCGCCCAGGCGGCTGCGAACGACCTGATCGGCGCCAGCGTGAAGATCATCTTCAACTACTCCGAGGCGCTGCTCGACGTGCCGACCGACGTCGCCGTCCACACGTCGAACCCGGCCGTCGAGCTCCTCTATGCGCTCTACTTCCACCTGACCTGAGGATTCTTCTCTGGCACGGGTACCTCCTGGGCGGCACGGGCTCGAACGTCTACACGCGCTCGCTCGCGCGCGAGTGGAGCCGCGCCGGGCACGAGGTCGTCCTGTTCTGCCAGGAGCGGCACCCGGAGCTCTACGACGTCGGAGGCGCCGAGATCGTGCGTCCCGAGATCGGCGGGCCGCTGCCCGTGTTCGTGCTCGACCGCTACGAGGGGCTCGAGGCGCGGCTGTTGCAGGACCTGACGCGCGCACGAGCGCGAGCGCTACGTCGAGCTCAACGCCGCGGCTCTGCGCGAGCGCCTGCCCGCCGACGTCGTCTTCGCGAACCACGTCCTGCTCGGCGGGCCTGTCGGCGCCGCGAGCGGGGCGCGCTACGCCGTCAAGGCACACGGCTCCGAGCTCGAATACGCGATGCGCGGCAACGCGGAGCTGTCGGCGTGGGGGAGAGAATCGCTCGCGCGCGCGGAGGCCGTGTTCGTCGGCTCGGAGCACATCCGCGCGGTGCTGGAGGACGTCGTCGGGCACGTCGACCGCGTCCACGAGGTTCCTCCGGGCGTCGACGTGGACGACTTCCGGCCGCTGCCGCGCGCGGAGGCGCTGGCGGGTCTGCTCGAGCAGGCGCGCCGCGATCCGCCGAACCCGCGGCAACGCGAACGAGCGTCTCCCGGACGAGGGCAACGCCGAGCGGTTCGCGGAGTTCTTCGCCGAGCCGGGGCCGACGGTCGTCTACTTCGGCAAGCTGATCTTCAACAAGGGAGTCCAGCTGCTGCTGGAGGCGCTGAAGGGCCTCGACGCGAAGGCCGTGATCGTCGGCTTCGGCGACTATCGCGAGGAGCTCGAGGCGCTCGCGCCGGCGCGCACGCTCTTCACGGGCGCGCTCGAGCACCGGCATCTCGTCCGGCTCCTGCCGCTGTGCGACGTCGCCGTCGTGCCGTCGATCTTCCCGGAAGCGTTCGGGATGGTCGCGGCCGAGGCCGCCGCGGCGGGCGTGCCGCCGCTCGTCGCGCGGCACTCGGGGCTCGCCGAGGTCGCCGAAGGGATCGAGGCGGAGTACCCCGCCGAGCGCGCGCCGCTCGTCAGCTTCACGAACGGCGACGTCGCCGAGCTGCGCGACAAGCTCGCAGCGTTGCTCGCGCTGCCCGACGACGAGCGTGCGCGACTCGGCGAGGCGGCGCGCCGTGCCGTCGTCGAGCGCTGGAGCTGGGCCGGCGTGGCAGACCGGCTGCTTGCCGCAGTAACGTAGGCGCGCGATGGGCGACGCGCAGAAGCTCAGCCCGGACGAGCAGGTTCGTTCGGCGTTCGAGGCGTACGAGAACGGCCGCGACTTCACCGTCGCCGTCGAGGAGGAGTTCGCGATCCTCGACCGCGAGACGCTGGAGCTCACGAACCGCTTCGAGGACCTGCAGGCGGCCGCGCAGGGAACAGCGCCTCGCCGAGCACCTCGTCGGCGAGCTGATCGCGTCGGAGATCGAGGTGCGGACCGGCCGCTGCGAGTCGTTCGCCGAGGCGGCCGCGCGCATGGCGAGCGCCGGATGCAGCTGCACGAGCTCGCGCAGTCGCACGACCTCGCGCTCGCGTCGACCGGCACCCATCCCGTGGAGCCGCTGGCAGGACCAGCGCATCATCGACACGCCGCACTACCGCGGAACGACGAGATCCTCGGCTACGTCGTCTGGCGCAACAACTCGTTCGGGCTGCACGTGCACGTCGGCATCCGCGGCGCCGATCGCGCCGTCGCCGTCTGCAACCTGCTGCGCAACTACCTGCCCGAGCTGCTCGCTCTCTCGGCGAGCTCTCCGTTCGTGGAAGGCGTGAACACGCGACTGCACTCCGCGCGGACCGAGATCTTCACGCGCACGTTTCCGCGCTGCGGCGTCCCGGACCCGTACGACGGCTGGAGCGGCTTCGAGCGGTACGTACGCTTTCTCTACGACACCGGCTCGATCGACGAGCACACGCAGATCTGGTGGAGCGTCCGTCCGCATCTCGCGTATCCCGACCGTCGAGATCCGCATCTGCGACGCGCAGCCGGACCTGGCCGAGGCGCAGTCGCTGGCGGCGCTCATCTACACGCTTGCTGCGCGCCTGGCACGCGCGCACGACGAGGGCGAGCCGATCGAGCTCCTGCCGAACCGGCTGATCGAGGAGAACCTCTGGCGCGCGATCCGCCACGGCCTCGAAGGCGACTTCATCGACCTCGGCGACGGGCGACGTCCGTCCGACCCGGGCGCATCTCGAGCGGCTGATCGAGTGGGTGACGCCGCTCGCCGACGAGCTGGGGACGACGTCGCTGCTCGCGATCCCGACGGCTAACGCGGCAGAGCGGCAGCGCGCGAGGCACGACCAGGGCGCGAGCCTGCAGGAGATCTTCGCGGAGCAGGTTGCGGCCGGGGAGCCGGTTCGTGGCTGAGGACCTGCCGACGCCGGAGCAGCTCGCGGAGCAGATCCGGCAGCTGCGGATCCAGGACATCCTCGTGTCGACGGTGACGACGCTCGGCCAGCTCGCCTACGTCAAGCTCGAGGCGAAGGAGCTCGACCAGGCGAAGCTCGCGATCGACGCGATCGCGGCGCTCCTGCCGACCCTCGAGGGCACGCTCGACCCGTCTGCTCGGCGCGACTTCAACCAGCTCCTCGCGAACGTGCGCCTCGCGTTCGCGAACGCCGTCTCGGCAAGTGGCTCTGAGCCACAGGCGCCGCCGGCCGCGACGCCGAGCTCCGAGAAACCCGCCGAGAGCGGGGAGGACAGCGGCGCGACCGTGCCCGAACCGGCGCCGGAGCCGGGTAGCGGCACAGAGCCGCAGAGTCCGGACGAGCGCGCCGACAGCGATTCCTGATCCCGTCGGCTTCGGCGGCGGGTGATCCGATGTATCTAGTACCCTCCCGCCCCGCGGGCTTGTGCGACGCGCAAGCGCTCAGCCAAGCCGCTGTGCCCCCAACTTTGTGAGAGCAGGAGACCGATGAATTTCTTCACCGACCATCCCGTGTTGTTCGCGCTCATCTGTTCGTTCATTGCCATCGGGTACGGCATCGGACTGACCGTCTGGCTGATGAAGCAGCCCGCGGGCAACGAGCGCATGCGGGAGATCGCGCGCGCAGTGCAGGAAGGCGCGGCGGCGTATCTCCGCCGCCAGTACATGACGGTGGCGATCGTCGCTGTCGTCCCGTTCCTCATCCTCGGCTTCTACGACAAGCTCGGGTGGGGAACGGCGTTCGGCTTCGTCATCGGCGCGGCGCTCTCGGCTGCAGCCGGATTCATCGGGATGAACGTCGCCGTGCGCTCGAACGTGCGCACGGCCGAGGCGGCGAGAAAGGGTCTCCCGCAGGCTCTCAACGTCGCGTTCCGCGCGGGCTCGGTCACCGGACTGCTCGTCGTCGGCCTCGGCCTGCTCGGCGTCGCCGGCTACTACTGGGTGCTCACCGGCTGGCTCGACAACTCGTCGGACTCCGCGATCAACGACCTCGTCGGGCTCGCCTTCGGCGGCTCGCTCATCTCCGTCTTCGCGCGTCTGGGCGGCGGCATCTACACGAAGGCCGCCGACGTCGGCGCCGACCTCGTCGGGAAGATCGAGGCCGGCATCCCCGAGGACGACCCGCGGAACCCCGCGGTGATCGCGGACAACGTCGGCGACAACGTCGGCGACTGCGCCGGCATGGCGGCCGACCTGTTCGAGACGTACGCGGTGACCGCCGTCGCCGTCATGCTCCTGGGCTCGCACTTCGAGGCTTCGAACCTCGCGCTCTACCCGCTCGCGCTGGGCGGCATCTCGATCCTCGCATCGGTCGTCGGCACGTGGTTCGCGCGCGTCGGCCCGAACGGCGGGATCATGAACGCCCTCTACCGGGCCGTCGGTGTGGCGACCGATCCTGTCGGCGATCGGGTTCATCCCGGTGACGATGGCCTTCGACGACGGGCCCTTCTCGTTCGGCGACCTCTATATCTCGGCGCTCGTCGGTCTCGCGGTCACGTTCCTCCTCGTCGCGATCACCGAGTTCTACACCGGGCACCCGCTGGGGTCCGGTGAAGTCGATCTCACGCGCGTCGCAGACCGGTCACGCGACGAACATCATCGAAGGCCTCGCTGTCGGCATGCAGGCGACGGCGGCCCCGGTGATCGTGATCGCGACGGGCATCCTCGTCGCGCATCACTTCGCGGGTCTGTACGGAATCGGAGTCGCCGTGATGGCTCAGCTCTCGATGACCGGCCTGATCGTGGCTCTCGACGCCTACGGTCCCGGTGACGGACAACGCGGGCGGGATCGCCGAGATGGCCGACCTACCGCCGGAGGTCCGCGCGATCACCGACCCGCTCGACGCGGTCGGCAACACCACGAAGGCCGTGACGAAGGGTTACGCGATCGGCTCGGCCGCCCTCGCCGCGCTCGTCCTCTTCGACTCGTACACCACGGGGCTCCGCGACGAAGGGCTTCCGGCCATCTTCAGCCTCTCCGACGCCTGGGTGATCGCGGGCCTGTTCATCGGCGGGCTGATGCCGTTTCTCTTCGCGTCGCTCGCGATGCAGGCGGTCGGCCGCGTCGGCGGCGAGGTCGTGCAGGAGGTTCGCCGTCAGTTCCGCGAGAACCCCGGGATCATGGAGGGGACGACGCGGCCCGAGTACGGACGCGCGATCGACATCGTCACGAGCTCGGCGATCAAGAGCATGCTCGCGCCGGCGCTCATCCCGATCGCGTTCCCGATCATCATCGGGATCATCAGCGCGCGGATGCTCGGCGGCCTGCTGATCGGCACGATCGTCACCGGGCTGTTCCTCGCCATCGCCATGACGTCGGGCGGCGGCGCCTGGGACAACGCGAAGAAGCTGATCGAGGACGGCGAATACGGCGGCAAGGGCTCCGAGGCGCACGCGGCCTCGGTGACCGGCGACACCGTCGGCGATCCCTACAAGGACACCGCCGGCCCGGCGATCAACCCGATGATCAAGATCACGAACCTCGTCGCGATCCTGATCATCCCGCTGATCGTCTCGATCCACGGCTGACGGCGAGCCGCGGCGCGGGCGGCGAGAGCTGAAGCGCGTCGGCGACCGGCGGCGTTAGGGCCAGCCGAGCGCCACGCTGGCGCCGAGGAGCAGCACGAAGAGCACGACGAGCACCGCGATCATGACGCGGCGGCGCGGGCGGCCGAATCGCTGCGCGGGGCGTCGTCCTGTACAGGCAGGCCCGTGAGCGTCCGGTGGTTCGTCTTCACGCGCCGGTGATACTCCTTCAGCGACATCGTCTTGGCGCTCGAGACCTTGGGCGCCGGCGTCGTCGGCAGCGCGATCGCCGCCGTTCCCGTAGCCGTGCCCCTCGGAGTGACCTGCTTCGAGCAGGTCGGGCACGCGAAGGCGTCCGCGGGCAGGGCCTGCTTGCAGGAGGGGCAGATTATCTCGAAGGCTTGATCGCTCATCTGGATCCTCAGCCTCGTACGGTACGAGCCTTTCTGGTCCGGCGCCATCCACCGGTCGGTGGGATCCACCCATCCGAATGGGTGGCTTCGGCCCTGACGCCCGGAATCATGCCTCAGCTTCGACCGCACTAGAGTCCGCCGGTGCCCCGCCGTAGAAGACAGCAGGGACTCGAGCGCGTCCTCGGCGCCCCTGCACTCTTCGCGACGGTCTACGGCAACGTCGGCTCGTCGATCTACTACGCGCTCGGCGTCACCGCCGTTTTCGCCCTCGGACTGACGCCGCTCGTCTTCGCCATCGCCGGCGTCATCTTCGCCGCGACGACGCTGACGTACGCCGAAGGGACCGTCCGCTACCCGGAGGCCGGCGGCTCGTCGAGCTTCGCGCGGCACGCGTTCAACGAGGTGGTGAGCTTCGGCGCCGCCTGGGCGCAGATGCTCAATTACGTGATCACGATCTCGATCTCGGCGTTCTTCGTGCCGCACTACCTGTCGATCTTCTGGGAGCCGCTGAAGACGAACCCGTGGGACATCATCGTCGGCGCGCTCGTCATCGTCCTGCTCGTCGCGGTCAACATCGTCGGGATCCAGGAGGCGGCGAAGCTCAACGTGACGCTCGCCGTGCTCGACTTCGGGACTCAGCTGCTGCTCGTCCTGCTCGGGTTCTACCTCGTGTTCAGCCCGAGCATCCTGATCGACAACGTCGACTGGGGGACGACGCCGACGTGGAGCAACTTCGCGCTTGCGGTCCCGGTCGCGATGATCGCGTACACCGGGATCGAGACCGCGTCGAACCTCGCCGAGGAGGCGCGCGACCCCGCCCGGAACATCCCGCGCGCGTACCTGATGACCGCGATCGCGGTCTTCGCCATCTACCTCACGCTCCCCGCGATCGCGCTCTCGGCGCTGCCGGTGAAGCAGATCGGCGGGGAGGCGCAGACGCTGCTCGCGCTGCCTCCGGACGAGGGAGGCTTCAAGAACGATCCCGTGCTCGGCGTCGTCGAGAACCTCGGCATCTCCGGCACGCCCCTCGACGTGCTCAAGGTGTACGTGGGCGTGCTCGCGGCGACGATTCTCTTCATCGCCACGAACGCGGGCGTGATCGGCGCCTCGCGCATCACGTACGCCATGGCGACCTACCGGCAGCTGCCCGAGGTGTTCAGACGCGTGCACCCGCGCTTCAAGACTCCGTGGGTCTCGCTCGTCTTCTTCGCGGGGATCGTCTCGATCGTGGCGCTGATCCCGGGGAAGGTCGACTTCCTCGGGACGATGTACTCGTTCGGCGCGATGCTCTCGTTCACGATCGCGCACGTGTCGCTGGTCGCCCTGCGCGCGAAGCGTCCCGACGCCGAGCTCATCTTCCGCGGCCGGCCGAACATCCGCTTCCGTGGGATCGACTGGCCGATCTTCGCGCTCGTCGGCGGGCTCGCCACCGGGCTCGCGTGGCTCGTCGTCGTGATCCAGACGCCCTCCACGCGCTACGCCGGCCTCGGCTGGCTCGCCATCGGCTTCGCGGTGTTCGTCGTCTACCGGCGGCGTGTCGTGCACGTGCCGCTGACGGAGACCGTTCGCGCGCCGATCCTCCTCGGGCCGGCGATCGCCCTCGAGTACCGCAACATCCTCGTGCCGGTGGCGCCCGGCCGCGAGACGGAGGAGGCGATCGACGTCGCGTGTCTCCTCGCCACCGAGCGGCGCGCGCGCGTCACGGCGATCTCCGTCGTCGAGATCCCGCTCGACTATCCGCTCGACGCGAGCATGCCCGAGGGCGAGGCGCGGGCCGATCGCCTGCTCGACAAGGCGCGGACGGTCGGCGACTCGTACGGCGTGAACGTCATCGAGCGCCTCGCGCGCGACCGCCGCGCCGGGCGCGCGATCGTCAGAGAGGCCACTGCGAGGAACAGCGAGATCATCGTGATGGGTGCGCCGCGCCCCAGGCACATGCGCGCGCCCGTCTTCGGCGGCACGACCGACTACGTGCTCAAGCACGCGCCGTGCCGCGTCATGGTCGTCGCGGCGCGCGAAGCGGCCTGATGCACCGCGCCGTCGGTCTCTGCGTTCGCGCTGGCGTTCGTGGGGATCGGGGTCGCGATGCTCGTCGTGACGACGATCCACGGAGGCGGCGTCGTCGGCTACGTGCTCGGCACGCTGTTCGTCGCAGCGGGAGCCGGGCGGCTGTACCTGGTTCGACGGCGTTAACCTCACTGCGTGGCGCGAAAGCTTCCCCGGCTTCAGCGCAGGCTCGGCGCGGCAGACCTGTTCGGCGTCGCGTACGGGGAGATCGCCAGCTCGATCTACTTCGCGCTCGGGATCATCGCCGCGCACGCGCTCGGCTTCACGCCGTACGTCCTCCTCTTCACGGGCGTCGTCTTCCTCGTCGTCGCGATGTCGTACGCGGAGGGAACGACCGAGCTGCGGGAGACCGGCGGCGCGGCGACGTTCGTCCGGCGCGCCTTCAACGACCTCGCCGGCTTCGTCGCAGGCTGGGCGCTCTTCCTCGACTATCTGATCGTCACCGCGCTCGCGGCGCTGTTCCTGCCCCACTACCTCGGCGCGCGCCCTCGCTATCGAGAGCCTCGAGTCGGGCCCCTGGGACCGGGTCGTCGCGCTCGGCACGATCGGCATCGTCGGCGTCGCGCGCGTCACGCGCAGGCGGCGGATGTACGCGGCCGGTCTCGGCGTCACCGCGGTCGACCTCTTCACCCAGGCGCTCCTCGTCGTGCTCGGGCTCGCCCTCCTGTGGTCGCCCGACGCGCTGACGAGAGGCCTCTCGCTCGGCACGTCGCCGTCCTGGCACCAGATCGCCTTCGCGCTGCCGCTCGCCATGCTCGCGTACACCGGTCTCGAGACGGTGGCGAACCTCGCCGAGGAGACGCGCAAGCCGGGCGTCCAGCTTCCGAAGAGCCTCTTCACCGGGATCGGCGCCGTCGTCGTCATGTACGTCGGCATCGCGGTCGTCGGCCTGATGGCGTTTCCGCCGCGCGACGGGACGACCGCGCTCGGCACCGAGTGGGGAGGTGCGCCGCTGATGGGGATCGTCGCCGCGCTGAGCGATCACCTGCCCGATTGGCTCCATGTCCCCTTGCGCGTCTACGTCGGCCTGTCGGGCGCGCTCATCCTGCTCCTCGCCGCGGCCACCTCCGTCTCCGGCTTCGGTAGGCTCGCCTACTCGCTCGGCGAGCACGGACAGCTGCCGCGCGCGTTCGGGCGCCTGCACCGCCGGACGCTGGTCTCGCCGCAGTCCGTGCTCGCGGCGGTCGGCATCTCGATGGCGATCATCCTGCTCACGTCGCTGCTGGACAAGCCCGTGCAGTTCCTCGCGAGCCTGTTCAGCTTCGGCGTCCTCCTCGCGTTCACGGCCGCGCAGGTCGCCGTGATCAAGCTGCGCCAGAGCGAGCCGGAGCGGAGGCGTCCCTTCAAGGTGCCGCTCAACGTGCGCGTGCGCGGCGTCGAGGTGCCGATCCCGTCGGTCGTCGGCGCCCTCGCCACCTTCGCGATCTGGATCGACGCGCTGGCGACGCATCCGGCCGCACGCTACGCGGGGCCTGCCTGGCTCGCCGCCGGCCTCGTCGTCTACTTCCTCGTGCGGCGGCAGCGCCACGCCGGGCTCCTGGAGCACGTCGTCTCGACCGACGAGCAGGTCGTGCCGCAGGTGACGTTCTCGCGCATCCTCGTGCCCATGAAGCTCGGGCAGATCGGGGAGGAGATGGTCGCCACGGCGGTCAAGCTCGCGCAGGAGCGCAACGCGGTCGTGGAGGCGCTGCACGTGACGAAGGTGCCGCTCGAGCTCGCGCTCGACGCGCCGCTCGCGCAGGAGGAGGCGAGCGCGGCGGCGTCGCTCGCCGAGGCGGAGGCGCTGGGCGCCGACCACGGCGTCGTGGTTCAGACGAAGACGGTTCGGGCCCGCGCGCTCGGCGACGCGATCGTGAAGGAGGCCGTCTCGATCGGCGCCGACCTGATCGTGCTCGGCTCGGCGCCGCGCTGGCGGCGCCAGTCGCGCTTCTTCTCCCCGACCGTCGACTACGTCCTGAAGAAAGCCCCGTGCGAGGTGCTGGTCGTCGCGTTTCCGCAGGGCGCGCTCGAGGAGGAGGAGCCCGAGGAGCCCGCGCTTGCACCGGGCGCTACGCTGAACGCGTGAAGGCAATCGTCATCGGCTGCGGCCGGGTCGGCTCGAACATCGCGCGGCAGCTCCTCTACGAAGGTTGGGACGTCACCGCCGTCGACGAGAAGGAGGACGCGCTCGCGCGGCTCGGCGAGGGCTGGTCCGGCGGGTTCGTGCTCGGGCACGGCATGGACGTCGACGTCCTGCGCGCCGCCGGCATCGAGGACGCCGAGGCGGTCGTCGTGGCCACCGACGGCGACAACACGAACCTCGTGATCGGCCAGGTCGCGCAGAAGCGCTTCGCGAATCCGTGCGTCGTCGTCCGCGTGCTCGATCCCGCGCGCGCCGCGTTCTACGAGGAGCGCGGCCTGCACACGGTCTGCCCGACCTCGACGGCGATCGACGCATTGATCGAGTCCGTCCGCGCCTGCGAAGCCCCGAAGGTGGAGGCGTAGCGCACATGTACATCCTGGTCTGCGGCGGCGGCAAGGTCGGCGCGAACCTCGCGCGCATCCTGCTTCGCTCGGGACACGAGGTGACGCTGATCGAGCAGCGGGCCGACCGCTTCGCCTCGCTCGAGGAGGAGTTCGAGCACATCGTCCAGCGCGGCGACGCCACCGAGCTCTTCATCCTCGAGCGCGCCGGCATCAAGCGCCCGCCCGACCTCGTGCTCGCCGTCACCGGCGACGACGAGGACAACCTCGTCATCTGCCAGCTCGCGAAGGAGAAGTACGGCGCGCCGAAGGTGATCGCGCGCGTGAACGATCCGCGCAACCAGGCGCACTTCGACCTGCTCGGCATCTCGCCGACGATCTGCGCGACCTCGAACATCATGGGCCTGATCGAGCACGAGGTTCCCGAGCACGAGCTCGTCCACCTGCTCGAGCTGCGCCGCGAGAACCTCGAGATCGTCGAGGTGCAGATCGCGGAGGACTCGCCGGTCGCGGGCAAGCGCGTCGAGAAGCTCTCCCTGCCCGAAGGCTCGCGGCTGATCTCGGTGACGCGGAACGGAGAGTCGGAGATCGCGGTCGGCGCGACCGAGCTCCGCCCCGGCGACCAGGTTCTCGCAATCCTCCAGCCGGGCAAGGAAGACGAGCTACGGAAGGTTCTGCTCAAGCGGTGAAGCGGGTGATCGGGGGGATCGCGGCTGCGCTCGTGGCCGCGTCTTGCGCCAGCGCCGCCACCGAGCGCCGGCAGCTCACGGCCACGCCGTACCTGCGCGGGCTCGACGCACCGCTGTACCTCGCCTCGGCACCGGGCGAGCCGGACAACCTCTACGTCGTCGAGCAGCCGGGCGTGATCCGCGTCGCCACGCGCGGCACCGTGCGCGCGAAGCCCTTCCTCGACATCCGCCGGCTCGTCCGTTCGGGAGGCGAGCAGGGGCTCCTCTCGATGGCGTTCCATCCGAAGTACCGGACGAACCACAAGTTCTACGTCGACTACACGGACACCGCGGGCAACACGCGCGTCGTCGAGTACCGGTCGAACGGCAGCCGCGCGGCGAAGCGCCTGCGGCAGCTCCTGTACGTGAAGCAGCCGTACCCGAACCACAACGGCGGCCAGCTCCAGTTCGGGCCCGACGGCAGGCTCTACGTCGGGATGGGCGACGGCGGTTCCGGGGGCGATCCGCAGAATCACGCGCAGAACCTCTCCAGCCGCCTCGGGAAGCTCCTGCGGATCAACGTCGACACGCGCAAGGTCGCGATCGGCATCGCCGGCTACGGCCTCCGCAACCCGTGGCGGTTCAGCTTCGACAAGGCGACGGGAGACCTCTACATCGGCGACGTCGGCCAGGACTCCTGGGAGGAGATCGACTACACGCCGCGCTCGAGCCCCGGCCTCGAGAACTACGGCTGGGACGTCTTCGAGGGGAACGCACGACTACGAGTCGAAGAGCCCGAACCCGGCCGGGCATCTCGTCGCTGCCGGTCGCGGAGTACAGCCACTCCGAGGGCGGCTGCTCGGTCACCGGCGGCTACATCTGGAACGGGCGGTACTACTACGGCGACTACTGCTCCGGCAACGTCTGGTCGCTGAAGATGTCCGGCGGCAAGGCGACCGACGTGCGACTGGAGGCGGCGAAGCTGCCGAGTCTCTCCTCCTGGGGCCTCGACGGCCGCGGGAACCTCTACGCCGTCTCGCTCGACGGCGTCGTCTACCGCCTCAGCCTCTAGCCGGTTCTGCGGCGGCGGACGTCGGGGCCCTGGCGCCCGAGCGCGGCGTACGCGAGCGTCTGAAGCGACTCGTTGAGCTGCGCGAGCTCGCGCGAGATCCTCAGCATCCCCTCGTTCGCCTCGAGCCGGCGATTGATCGCGGCGACCTCTTCCGTCAGCCGGTCGAGACGCTCGAGCAGCGCGTCAAGCTGGCGGTCGGCGACGTCCCTCGGCTCCATCGCGCGGATTGTACGGCGCCTGCCTGATCCGCCGCCACGCAGCCAGCCCGACGAGCAGGCCGACCGTATCGATCGCGACGTCGATCGGCGACGCATGGCGGCCGCGGACGAACGCCTGATGGAGCTCGTCGCTGCACGCATAGAGGACTCCGAGCGCAAGGGCCGGCCCCTCGCGCTCGAGGGCGCGAACGAGCAGGACGGCGAGAATGGCGTACTCCGTCGCGTGCGCGCACTTGCGCAGGATCAGGTCCCAGGTTCCGAGCCCGGTCGAGAGGCTCGGGATCGACGAGAGCGTGAAGATGAGGGCCGCCCAGAGGACGACGGGCAGCCAGTGCGTGAGCGCGCGCGAGTCGGTCACGCCACGATGCTAGATTCCCGCTCACACAAGGCGAGCGGACGGGGAACGCCGGTGCAAGTCCGGGACGGTCCCGCCGCTGTGAGGGGAGATGCTCTCGCGCCGAGACGCCACTGGCCTGCGGGCCGGGAAGGCGGCACGAGAGGGCGCCCCGAGTCAGAAGACCCACCGTCTCGCCGGCATTCGAACCCCTCGCGGAAGGGAGGATTCGGTGATACGCAGGATCCTGGCCGTCGTCGTGACGGCGCTCGTGGTCGTGCCTTCGGCAGCCGCCGTGCGCGTGCACGTGCGGATCGAAGGAAAGACGCAAGACGCTGTTCGGCACGACGGCGCCGAA
This sequence comes from uncultured Actinomycetes bacterium, assembly GCA_963708685.1. Classification (GTDB taxonomy): domain Bacteria; phylum Actinomycetota; class Thermoleophilia; order Gaiellales; family Gaiellaceae; genus DASVFB01. The sequence goes on along the minus strand of CAVPTP010000001.1, from coordinate 44,397 downwards.
CGTGAACGTGAACGCCAACGCGCTCGACGCGCTCGAAGCTGCATCCGTCGCAGGCGAGCTCTACTACCACGTCCAGTCCACCTCGTTCGGCCCGTACGTCGATCAGATCGGCCGCTACGGCGGGGCCGGTCAGACCGGCTGGGTGTTCAAGGTGAACGGGAAGTCGCCGCCGGTCGGCGCCGACGCGGTGAAGCTCCAGGACGGCGACACCGTGCTCTGGTACTGGGCGCAGTTCGGCGTCGCGGGCGGACCGAAGACGCTCGCTCTCGAGCGGGCCGGGACGCAGAAGAACTGTTACCGCGTCTATGCAGAGGACGACAACGGCACGCGCACGGCCGCGGTCGGAGCCGTGCTCCACGTCGGCGCACGTCGCACGGTTCCGACCCAGGGCGCGACGCAGGCCGCGGTCGGCTGTGTCGGCTCGCACTCCGGGCTCGTGCGCGCGACGCTCGCCGGAGCGGTGCGCTCGAACGCGCTCGCGTGAGATGGGCTGTCGGACTGTGTCACTCGCGCTGATCCTCGTCCTCGCCGGCTGCGGCGGGGACGACGGCAGCGCCACGCTCTGGGTGACGCGCGACCGCGGGCATCGCGTGCTGCTCGTGGCGCGCGTGCCCTCGGGGTTGACGGCGATGCAGGCGCTCGACCGGAAGGTGCGGCTCGAGACGGCGTACGGCGGGCGGTTCGTCGTCGCGATCGACGGAGTGTCGAGCGCGCCGCGACACGACTGGTTCTACTTCGTGGACGGCGTCCCCCCGAGTCGTAGCGCCGTCGAGGTGCGCCTGAAGGACGGTGACGTCCTGTGGTGGGACTACCGCTCGTGGCGGCAGCCGAACGAGGTGCCCGCGGTCGTCGGCGCGTTTCCGCAGCCGTTCCTCCGCGGGCCGGCAGTCGTCGTGGGCGCGGGGACGCTCGCCGCGAAGCTTGCACGCGTCGTGCACGGGCGCGTCGCGGCGCGCGCACCGCGCGGCGCTTACGCGCTCGAGTTGCGGAAGGGCGAGGGCTTTCGCGCGCTGGACGCCCATCGCTTCGTGATCGGGCCGGGCACCGCTGCGCGGCTCGTCGCCGACCCTGCGGCGGTTCGCTTCCGCTACGCGGTGGCGGCGCCGTGAGCCCCGTGCCGGCTGCTGCCCTGCTCGCGTCGCTCGCCGTCGCGGCGCTCGTCGCGGACTCGCTCTGGGTCGTCGGCGCGATCACGCTCGTCCTGCTCGTGCCGTGCCTGCGCTCGCCGCGGCGGAAGGTCTATCTCGTCGGGATCGGGCTTTCGGCAGGGATGCTCTTCGTGCTGACGCCGTGGATCGAGAACATCGGCTCGCATCCCTTCTGGCACGGGCCGATCGCGCCGGTGATCGGCGAGCTGACGGTCACGCGGGAGGAGCTTTCGTCCGCGGCGCTCGCCGCGCTTCGGCTGGCCGCGGTCGGCCTCGCCTTCGCCGTGTACGCGCTGCGTCTCGATCACGATCGGCTGCTCCAGGCGAGCGGCTGGGCGCGGCGCTCGGCCCTCGCGGTCGCGCTCGCGACGCGGCTCGTGCCGGCGCTCGAGCGCGACGCGCGCGGCCTCGTCGAGGCGTTGCGAGGGCGCGGGGTGGAGGTCGAGGGGATGCGGGCGCACGCGCGGCTCTTCTCGCCGCTGCTCGCGGGGTCGCTCGAGCGCGGGATGAACCTCGCGGAGGCGATGGAGGCGCGCGGGTTCAGCCGCGCCGGCCGGACGCGCGCGCCGGCGCCGCCGTGGAGCACCGTCGACCGGCTGGCGCTCGTCGCCGCGCCGCTGATCGCGCTGGGGGCGCTGTGGCTCTAGCGCTCGTCGAGGACGTGACGTTCTCGTATCCGGACGCGACCCGGCCGGCGCTCGAGCGGCGTGTCGCTGCGCGTCGCGCCGGGCGAGTTCGTCGCGCTGCTCGGCGCTTCCGGCTCGGGCAAGTCGACGCTGCTGCGCGCGCTGTCCGGGCTCGTCCCGCACTTCCACGGCGGCCGTTTCGCCGGACGCGTCGTCGTCGGAGGCCGAGACACGCGGACGACGCCACCCGCGGACCTCGTCGGGACGGTGGCGACGCTGTTCCAGGAGCCCGAGGACCAGGTCGTGCTGACGCGGGTCCTCGCCGAGGTGAGCTTCGGGCTCGAGAACGCTCGGCACGGCGCCGGGCGAGATCGTGCCCCGGGCGCGCGCGGCACTCGCTGCGGTCGGCTGCGAGCACCTTGCGGAGCGGAACGTGAACGAGCTCTCCGGCGGCGAGCTCCAGCGCATCTGCCTCGCGTCGGCGCTCGCGCTCGAGCCGGAGCTGCTGCTGCTCGACGAGCCGCTGTCGCAGCTCGATCGCGACGCCGCCGAGGCGCTCTTCGAGCACGCGCGCGGCACACGGCTGCGCGGTCGTCGTCGCCGAGCAGCGCGCGGAGCTCCCGCTCGCGTTCGCGGACCGCGTCGTGTTCCTGCGCGACGGCCGCGTCGTGGACGGCCTCCCGCCGGCGTGGATCGAGCCACCCGGAGTCCATGTGACGAAGCGTCACTTCGGCCGGGGAGGAGGTGGTTCGCCTGGAGAGCGTCTCGTTCGCGTACCGCGGGCGGGCCGCCGGTTCTGGTCGAGGAGTCGCTCGCCGTCTCACGCGGCGAGGTCGTCGCGCTCGTCGGCCCGAACGGGGTCGGCAAGACGACGCTCGCCAAGGTCGCGGCGGGACTGCTCGCGCCGGGCGGCGGGCGCGTCGTCCGCTTCGGTCGCGCGGCATACCTGCCGCAGGATCCCGGCCGCTACCTCGTCTCCGAGACGGCGCTTCGACGAGGTCGCGCTCGCGGCCGGGCCTGAGCGCGCGCGCCGAACGCTCGAGCGGCTCGGCCTCGCGGCGTTCGCGGAGCGGCACCCACGCGACCTCTCGAGCGGCGAGCGCGAGCAACTCGCCATCGCCACGGTGCTCGCGGTCGAGCCCGACCTGCTCGTGCTCGACGAGCCGACGCGCGGCGTCGACCCGGAGCGCAAGCGGTCGCTCGCCGCGCTGCTTCGATCGGACGCCCGGGAGCGCGCCACGCTCGTCGTCACGCACGACCGTGCGTTCGCAACCGCGGTCGCCGACCGCATCGTCGCGCTCGGTCGGGAGGAGGTCCTTGTCTAGCCGCGTCGTGCTCGCCGCCGCCGCGCTCGCGTTCGCCGCGGCGCTCGGCCTCGCCGCGACAGGCGACTCGCGCCTGTCGATCTGGCTGGTCGCCGGATCGCTGCTCGCGGTCGCCGTCGTCTGGCTCGAGAGCGGACCGGACTCGGCGAAGGAGATCGCGCTCGTCGCCACGCTCGGCGGCGCCGCTGCCGCCGGGACGCGTGCTGTTCGCGGCGGTGCCGGGCGTCCAGCCGGTGACGATCACGGCGATCGTCGCGGGCGCCGCGCTCGGTCTGCGCGCCGGAGTCGGCGTCGGGATGCTCGCGGCGTTCGTCTCCAACTTCCTGCTCGTGCAGGGGCCGTGGACGCCGTACCAGATGCTGGCGTGGGGCGCGTGCGGCGCGGCCGGTGCGCTGCTCGCGCGCGTGCTGAGAGGCCGCGCGGCGCTCGCGGTCGCCGGCTTCGTGCTCGGCTTCGCGTTCAGCGCCTTCATGGACGTGTGGGAGTGGTTCGCGTTCTGGCCGCACGACTGGCGGACGTTCGTGCTCGTGCTCGGCCGCGGCTTCCCGTTCGACGTCGCTCACGCCGTCGGCAACGTCGCGCTCGCGCTCGCGGCGGGACCGGAGCTGCGGCGGCTGCTCGATCGCTACGGTCGCCGGCTCCGCGCGGAGGTGGTGTGGACGTGAGGATGATCGCGGCCGTCGCCGCAGCTGCCGTCGCGCTTGCGACGCCGACGTCCTACCTGCAGTCGCAGCAGCACCCGGACGGCGGCTGGGGCTCGCCGCAGATGACGGCGTGGTCGGCGCTCGGCCTTCGTGCGGCGAACGCGGACACCGGCGACGCGCTCGCGTACCTCGTCGCGCACGAGGCCGAGCTGCAGCAGCCGACCGAGCTCGCGCTCGCGGCGCTCGCGGAAGCCGCGCTCGGCCGCGACCCGCAGTCGCTCGTCGCGCGCTTCCCGGCGAAACCGGCGGCGGTCAACGCCGCCGTGTGGGAGCTGCTCGCTCTGCGCCAGAGCGGCCGGCCGGCTCCGCGCGCGCTCGTCGCGTACGTGCGCGGTTCGCAGGCGCGGAACGGCGGTTTCCCGTGGGCGCGCGGCACCGCGCCCGACTCGAACGACACCGCCGCGGCGATTCAGGCGCTGCGCGCCGCGGGTGTCACGCGGCAAGCCGATCGCGCGCGCGATCGCGTACCTGCGGACGCTTCAGGCGTCGACGGCGGCTTCCGCCTCGTGGCGGGCGCGAGCCGGACGCGCAGTCGACGGCGCTTGCGGTCCAGGCGTTCGTCGCGGCCGGGGTCAAGCCTCCGTCGACCGCGTTCGGTTCCTGGCGAGCTGCGCCGGCCTGACGGGAGCTACCGCTACTCGCGCTCCTATGCGACGACGCCGGTGTGGGTGACCGCGCAGGTCGTGCCCGCGCTCGCGCGGAAGCCCTTTCCGCTGCGCTGATCAGAGCCCCGGTGTCACGTGCGCGTCGACCCGACGCAGCTTCCCGGCGTCGACGAGCTCTTCGACGAGCGCGTCGTCCCAGTACCAGCGCCACGAGAACCAGCGCTTCAGCTCGACTCGGGCGCGACCACGGCTGCCGAACGCCTGCGACAGAGCTCCTGGAGCGTCACGGGTGTCCGCCCGGATGTCCGCATGGACCTGATCCCAGCGCGCGAGCTCGCTCGAGTGGCATGTCCCGCACCGGCCGTCTGAGCGACGCGCGACGATCGCGCCGCACGCTCGAGCGGCGAGCGCAGGAGCTTCAGCTCCTTCGGTTTGAGGTCGAGCTCGACGCGGAGGTCCTCGAGGCTCGACGGGCCGGCGGACTCCAGGTGGTCGAGCAGGCGACGCCAGTCCGGATCCTCGCGCATGCGCCGATCTCGCTGCGGCAGATGGGGTCGAGCAGCGCGGCCACCTCGTCGGACACGAGCAGGTTCTTGCCGCGGTGCACGCCACGATGAGCGACCGCGCTCCGCGAGCTCGCCGAACCACGGCCACTTCGTGCGCGGCCAGTCGCCGAAGCCGCCGCTGCCGGGCTTGTACGCCTCCTCGTGACATGCGTCGTAGAGGCTCGGCAACGCGAGTCGAGGTTCGTGTGAGGAGCCCCGGTCACGGAGGAACGCCTCGGCCTCGTCGAGCGACTCGAGCGCGCGATCAGGCGTCAGTCTGCACTCGTACGCGCGGCGCTCGCGTAGCTCCTCGAGCGTCTCCACGCTGCAATACTCGCGCCCCGGTGCGCACCGCGGCAATCCTGACGATCGGCAACGAGCTCACGTCCGGCGACGTCGTCGACACGAACGGGTCGTGGCTCGCGCAGCCGGCTCGAGCGGCTCGGCGTGAGCGTGCGGATCCTCGCCGCCGTGCCCGACGAGATCGACGCGGTCGCGCGCTTCATCCGCCGCGAGGCGACCGACGCGGACTTCGTCCTCGTCACCGGCGGCCTCGGCGGCACGCCCGACGACCTGACGCGCGAGGCGCTCGCGGCGACGTTCGGGGTGGAACAGGAGCTCGTCCCGGAGCTCGCCGACGCGCTGCGCGCACGCTTCACGCGCGACCCCGAGTACGCGGCGCGCTGGGCCGCGCTGCCGGTCGGAAGCCGCGGGATCGAGAACCCGCTCGGCGGCGCGCCCGGGTTCGTCATCGAGAACGTGTACGTCTTCCCGGGGCTGCCCGTCGAGATGAGGGCGATGTTCCAGACGATCGAGGGCGAGCTCGCCGCAGGCCCGCCGATCGGCTCGTGGCGGCGCACGTATCGGACGCGCGAGAGCGAGATCGTGTCGGTGCTCGTCGAGGCGGGCGAGCGCTTCCCCGGTCTGCTCGTCGGCTCGTATCCGTCCTTCGGCGAGGGCGGCCCGCACGTCGAGGTCGTCCTCAAGTCGAGCGACGCGGAGCAGCTCGCCGCCGCGACGGCGTATGTCTCGGCGGCGCTTGACACCTAGCAACGCTAGGTATAACGTTCCGTCTCGATGGCCGAGACGCTCAAGGGACATCTCGACTCGCTGATCCTCGCCGTGGTCGCGGCCGAGCCGGCTCACGGCTACGTGATCATCGAGGAGCTGAAGCGCCGCAGCGGCGGCACGTTCACGCTTCCCGAGGGGACGGTCTACCCGGCGCTGCACAGGCTCGAGCGCGCCGGGCTGCTCTCCAGCGGCTGGTCCGACGCGAACGGTCGTCGGCGCCGCGTCTACAGGCTCACGCGCCGAGGACGGACGCGGCTCGAGGCGAGCAGGAGCGAGTGGCGCGACTTCGCGCGCGCCGTCGACGCGGTGCTCGCGTGACCTATCTGGACGACCTGTCGCGGGAGCTCGCGGCGCACGGAATCCGCGGCCGCACGAGGCGGCGCATCGTCGCCGAGTTCGACGACCACCTCCGGTCGGACGCCGGTGCCGAGCAACGCCTGGGCTCGCCGCGCGAGATCGCGAACGCGTTCGCGGCGGAGCTCGGCGCCCAGGCCTCGCGGCGGGCGGCCGTCGGCGCATTCGGCGCGCTCGGCGTGGCGGGCGCCGTCTATGCCGCCTCGTTCGTCTCGCTCCAGCTGGCGACCCAGCCTCACGACCTGTTCGAGCCGCTGCTCGGTGCGCTCGCGTTCGCCGCTGTGATCGTCTGCCCGCAGGTCGCATTCGTCAGCGGCACGCTCGCGCTCGTCCGCGCGATCCGGCTCCGCGGCGAGCGGGTGCTGCCCACGAGCGAGCTGCTCGCGATCCGGCGCCGCACCACCGTCGCGCTCGGCTCCGGCCTCGCCACGATGGCCGCGCTCGCCCTCTTCGCCTACGCGTTCCGACCGGAGCTCCCGGGCTGGTGGGTCTCGCTGACCTACACGTCGACCGCGGCCGCGTCGCTCCTGCTCGCGCTGGCGGCGGCTGCCGACGCTCGGCGCGGCGCGCCTGCGCCCCGAAATCGCCGGGCGACGCCGGTGACGTGTTCGACGATCTCGGCCTCGCTCGCTTCCGGGCCGAGCCGTGGCGCTTCGCCCGCCGCGTCGCGGCCGGCGTCGGGCTGGTCGTCTGGCTCGCGGCCGCCGTGCAGGGAGATCCGCTCGACGGCCTGCTGAACGGCGTCGCCGAGGGACTCGCCTGCCTTGGCGCCTACGCCGTGCTCGGGAGGTACATCGCCCTTCGCCGCTAGCATCGAGCGGTGGCCGTCGCCTCGCCCGAGCGCTACCTCGCAGACCTGAATCCCGCCCAGCGAGAGGCCGTCCTCACGACCGAAGGGCCGCTCCTCGTGATCGCCGGCGCGGGCTCCGGCAAGACGCGCGTCCTCACGCACCGGGTCGCGCACCTGCTCGCAACGCAAGGCGTGAAGCCGAACGAGATCCTCGCGATCACGTTCACGAACAAGGCCGCGGGGGAGATGCGAGAGCGGCTCACCCGCATGCTCGGCCCGGTCGCGCGCGCGATCTGGATCCTCACCTTCCACTCCGCGTGCGGGCGCATTCTCCGCAGCGAGGCGCAGCGGCTCGGCTACCGGTCGAACTTCTCGATCTACGACCAGGCCGATCAGGTCCGTCTCGTGAAGCAGTGCCTCGAGGAGCTCGAGCGCGACCCGAAGCGCTTCACGCCCCGAGGCGTCCACTCCGTGATCTCGCGCGAGAAGAACAACCTGGTCGGGCCGGGGGAGTTCCGCGAGCGCGTCTCGTCGTTCTACGACCAGACCGTCGCCGACGTGTACGAGCTCTACCAGCGCAAGCTCTTCGCGTCGAACGCCGTCGACTTCGACGACATGCTCTACCTCACCGTCGACGTGCTCGAGCGCTTTCCCGAGGCGCGCGAGCGCTGGCGCAAGGCCTTCCGCTACATCCTCGTCGACGAGTACCAGGACACGAACCACGCGCAGTACCGGCTGCTCCAGCTGCTGGCCGAACAGAACATGAACCTTTGTGCCGTGGGCGATCCGGACCAGTCGATCTACGCATTCCGGGGAGCCGACATCCGCAACATCCTCGACTTCGAGCGCGACTTCCCGGGTACGCGCACGATCGCGCTCGAGCAGAACTACCGCTCGACGAACTCGATCCTCCGCGCCGCGAACGCCGTCATCGAGAACAACAGCGAGCGCAAGCCGAAGAACCTCTTCTCGGAGCTCGGCGAGGGGCAGCCGATCGAGGCGATCGAGGTGGAGGACGAGCACGCCGAGGCGCGCTTCGTCGCCGCGCGCATCGCGATGCTCGTCGAGGAGGGCTTCTCCGGCAGCGAGATCGCGGTCTTCTACCGGATGAACGCGCAGTCGCGCGTGCTCGAGGACGTGCTGGTGCGTCAGGCGATCGCGTACCAGGTGATCGGCGGGCCGCGTTTCTACGAGCGCGCCGAGATCAAGGACGTGATCGCGTACCTCCAGGTGATCGACAACCCGTCGGACGCCGTCTCGCTGATGCGCATCGCGAACCGGCCGCGCCGCGGCATCGGCGACACGTCGATCGCGCGGCTCGTGACGTTCGCGGACGCGCACGGCATCTCGCTGTGGGAGGCGCTCCCGCGCGCCGACGAGGCCGGGGTCGGAGCGCAACCGCTGAAGGCGGTGCGCCAGCTCCACACGCTGCTCGCGTCGCTGATGTCGCAGGCCCAGGAGCTGAGCGTGCCGCAGCTCGTCGAGCGCGTGCTCGAGCAGAGCGGCTACCTCGGGGCGCTCGAGGCCGAGCGGACGATCGAGGCGCAGGGCCGCATCGAGAACCTGCAGGAGCTCGTCGGCGTCGCGCAGGAGTACGCCGAGGGCGAAGAGGAACAGTCGCTCTCGTCGTTCCTGCAGGCGATCTCGCTCTTCTCGGACCAGGACTCCATCCGCGGCGAGGGCTCGCTGGTCACGCTGATGACGCTGCACAACGCGAAGGGCCTCGAGTTCCGCGCCGTCTTCGTGATCGGGATGGAGGAGGGGCTCTTCCCGCACGCGCGCTCGATCGAGGAGCAGGGGATCGAGGAAGAGCGGCGGCTCTGCTACGTCGGCATGACGCGCGCGCAGGAGCGCCTCTGCATGACGCACACGACCTCGCGCACGCTCTTCGGCAACCGGGCGTACAACCTTCCCTCGCGCTTTCTCGACGAGCTGCCCGAGACCGGTGTCGAGCGCGAACGGCTCAGCCCGGCGCGCTGGGACTACGGTCGCAAGACCGCGGCGCCGGAGTTCGCGTTGCGCGATCATCCCGCGCTGTCGACAGGCGACTCGGTGCGGCACCAGTCCCTCGGTGAAGGCGTCGTCACCGCGATCGACGTGGACGGCGTCGTGACCGTACGCTTCGAGGACGGCAGCGAGCGGCGGCTGATGCTCGACTACGCGCCTCTGGAGAAGATTGCATGAGCGATCACTACGGCCACAACGTCTGGGAGGGGCTGCTCGAGGAGCGCGGCGGCGGCGTCCGCGCGCGGGTCCAGCGGCGCAAGGACGGGCACAGGCTCGGCGCCACGGTGTGGGAGCTCGAGCCCGGATCCCAGGGCATCGCGTACCACTTCCACCATGGCACCGAGGAGCTGCTGATCGTCCTGCGGGGAAGCCCGACGCTGCGCGCGATCGACGGAGAGTTCCAGCTTCAGGAGGGAGAGGTCGTGCACTTCCCGCCGGGGGTCGACGGGCGCACACAGGGTGTCGAATCCGACGAACGAGGTCGTGCGCTACGTCGTGGTCGCCGCCAACGCCTCGCCCGACATCGCCGAGTATCCGGACGACGGTACGTTCATTGCCGTCGCGAAGACCAACTCGCAACACGGCCAGCCGTTCCGCGTCCACGAGAAGCTCGCCGATCCCGGATACGAGCGCGGGCTCGTCGAATGACGTCCGTGGGCAACCGCGGGCGGGTCGGCGTCGGCCTCCTTGTCGCAGGCGTCGGTCTCGGCCTCCTCGGCGACACGCTCTTCCACGGCCTGGCCCTCGGCGTGAACGCGTCGGTGTGGGCGGTCGCGTTCGTCGCGGCACTCGCCGTTCTCATCCGGGTCGGGAACGTTCCGCTGCATCAGGGGCGACGGATGATGGCCGCGCCGCTCGTCGTGTTCGCGTTGCTGCTCGCGTGGCGCGACTCGCCGCTGCTCCAGGCCGTCAACGTGTTCGCGATCGCCGCGGCCGTTGCGCTCGGCGCCTTGCGTCGGACCGACCGGAGCGTCCGTCACGCAGGCGTCGACGACTACGTCGCGGGCGCGGTGACGGCCGGTGCTGCGACGATTCTCGGCGCGGTTCAGCTAATGGAGCGCGAGGTGCCGTGGCAGGAGGTCGGACGCGGCATCCGCGGACCACGCTTCACGGCCGTCACACGGGGCTTTGCCCTCGGGCTCCCGCTGCTCGTCGTCTTCGGCGGACTGTTCGTCGCCGCCGACGCCGTCTTCCAGAATCTGCTCACATCCGCCGTTCCCGCTCTGCCGCACGCGTGGTGGCAGCACGTCGTCCTCGCGGTGGGAATCGCCTGGATCTCCGCCGGACTTCTGCGCGATCTGCTCGCGACGAAGGAGGACGAGCGCGTTCTGTCGGTGAACGCGCAGGCACCGCGGATCGGCGCCACCGAGATCGCCGTCGCGCTCGGCGCTCTGAACCTGCTCTTCCTTGCGTTCGTGCTCGTCCAGTTGCGATACCTCTTCGGCGGCCGCGGCCTCGTCGAGGCACAGGTCGGCCTCACGTACGCCGAGTACGCGCGCCACGGCTTCTTCGAGCTCGTCATCGCTGCCGTCCTCGTGCTCCCGTTGCTCCTCGCCGTCGACGCCATGGTCAAAGGCACGCCGCGGCAGGCGCGAATCGTGCGCGGCCTCTCGGGTTGCCTCGTGGCGCTCGTCGGCATCGTCATGTTCTCGGCTCTCCAGCGCCTCTGGCTCTACCAGCAGACGTTCGGGCTCACCGAGCTGCGCATCTATGCGACGGGCGTCGTGCTCTGGGTCGCGGTGGTCCTGGCATGGCTGTGCGTGACCGTGCTCCGCGGCCGGCGCGACCTCTTTGCGACCGGTGCGGTCGTAGCGGGATTCGCTGCGACGTTGTGCATCAACATCGCCAATCCCGACGCTTTGATCGCGCGGACGAACCTCGCTCGGCCGAACGTCGACGTCGCGTACCTCGGAGGGCTCAGCGACGACGCCGTGCCGACGCTCCTGGCGCGCCTGCCGTCGCTCGATCCGCCGCTGCGCCGCGCGCTCGCCGCGCGTCTGCTCGAGCGCGACACCGCGGACGAAAGCGTGCTCTCCTGGAACCTGTCGCGAAAGCGCGGAGCTTCCACGCTGGCAGAGCACGAGAACCGACTGCGCGAACTCGCGCGGTAGGCTCGCCCGCATGAGCTTCGAGGTGCCGGCCGTGCCGCGATCTGGCCGAATACGACAGCGCGTTCATGTCGATCGCGCAGTACTTCGGCAACGAGCCCGACCCGGAGCGCGCCGAGCGGTTCTCGCGGCTTCTGCCGGTAGAGCGCATGCACGCCGCGTGGGAGGACGGCCTCGTCGTCGGAGGTGCGGGCGCATTCCCGTTCAAGCTCTCCGTGCCGGGCGGCGCGCTGCAGTGCGCGGGCACGACCGTGGTGGGCGTCGCGCCGACCCATCGCCGGCGCGGAGTGCTGCGCTCGATGATGCGCGCACACCTCGACGACGCGCACGAGCGCGGCGAGCCGCTCGCGGCGCTGTGGGCCTCCGAGGAGTCGATCTACGGCCGCTTCGGCTACGGGATCGCGGGCTTCGCCGGGGAGGTCGAGATCCCGAAGGAGTACGTCGGCTTCGTCGAGCCGCGCGAGCGCACGGGACGGCTTCGACTCGTGGAACGCGACGAGGCGCTCGAAGCCTTTCCGCCGCTCTGGGAGGCGCTGGGGCGCACTCGTCCCGGACTCTTCACGCGCTCGCGCGACTGGTGGGAGCTGCGCACGCTCAACGATCCACCCGAGCGGCGCGATGGCGCCGGCCCGAAGCGGCTCGCGCTGCTCGAATGCGACGGCGCTCCGGCTGCGTACGCGATCTACCGCCACAAGATGGACTGGGAAGCCGGCGTCTCGAAAGGCAAGGTGGTCGTCATCGAGGCGGTCGGCGTGGATCCCGAAGCGGTCGCCGAGATCTGGCGCTTCCTACTCGACATCGACTGGGTGGCGACGATCACCTCGTGGCTCGTGCCTCCGGATCACCCGCTGTTCTTCATCCTTGCGCACCCGCGCCGCATGCGCTACCGCTCGGGCGACGGGCTGTGGGTGCGGCTGCTCGACGTCGGCGCGGCGCTCTCCGGCCGGACGTATCCACAGGACGGCGAGGTCGTCTTCGAGGTGCGCGACACCTTCTGCGAGTGGAACGAGGGCAGGTGGCGCCTCGCCGACGGCGCGGCCGAGCGCACTGACGCGGAGGCGGATCTCGCGCTCGACGTCACGTCGCTGGGTGCCGCCTACCTGGGCGGCGTGGGGTTCGCCCAGCTGGCGCAGGGCGGCCGCGTCGAGGAGCTCAAGCCCGGAGCGATCGAGCGCGCCGACGGCATCTTCCGCCACGGCCTCCATCCCTGGTGCCCGGAGATCTTCTAGGCCGACGGGCCCTGGGCTAGACTGTCCCCCGACCCGGGGCGGTTAGCTCAGTTGGGAGAGCACCAGCTCGACAAGCTGGGGGTCACTGGTTCGAGCCCAGTACCGCCCACCTCAGAAAGCCCCGCTCAGGCGGGCTTTTCGTTTTCAAGGACGACAACGCGATTCGGAGCGTGCTCGCAAAATGCTCGCAGCCGAACGGCCTTGGTCCTACACCGGCTCGACGACGAGCATGCCGTTGAAACCCTGCTCGATCAGTTCCTCGTCGATGTCGGGCTGGATGGCGAGAACGCGAAGCTGCTCGCCGCGGCCGAGTGTGATCAGCTCGCCCTCGCTCCAGTTCGGGACAGCCGTGAGAACGCGGCGGGGTCGACCGGCCGGCCGTGACGGTCAACGAGCAGGAAGCGGAACATCGGCGTCGATCGTCCCACGCCTTAGGGTGAACCGGTGGCCGAGCGTCGCAAGCGATGGTCGGGCGAGTACATCATCGTGTGGTCCGACAACACCCGGGAGTTCTTCCGCTGCTGCCGCTGCGGCAAGCTGCTCGATGACACGGCGAGCCGCAAGCGCGGACTCGGCCCTGAGTGCAAAAACCGAGCTGCGCTGGATGAGGTGTGGAGCGTCAAGGAAGCGGAGCGCCAGAAGATGCGCACCTGGCTCAGGGAGAGGTCGTAGACTCGCCTCGTGCCCGAGACCCTGGCACTTTCGGCGCTCGAGGAGCGCGTCGCCGGTGTCGTCCACGCCGTGCTAGAGCAGCGCAACGGTGACCTTCAGACGCTCGTCGAGGCCGTGATCGACCGGGAGCTGCAACTGCTGGTCGAGGCCGAACTCGCCGCCGCACGAACGGGCCCGACGCTCGGACCCCTTCGGAGCCGTCGGCCGGCGCGACCCGTCATTGCGTCGCCTGCGACCGCGGCCTGGAGCTGGACGCTTCTCGCCCGGCCACTATCGCTGCCCCTTCTTCGGCTCGAACCCCGGCAGGCCGAACGGATTGAAGAACTGGTCGGGCACCGTTTGCAGCGAGAACGGAAGCGTCGCGTCCGCCGAGCCGAGCCGCGCACGGACCCAGTCCGTCGGCCGAGCGCGGAACGTCCGCTCGAACATTCCGAAACGGTTCGTCGTCACGTTGCCGAGTCGCTTCCACTTGCCGCCGGACGTCAGATGCTCGACGATCACACGGCCCGGTGCCCCTGCAGGGGTGCGGCCCCACACGTAGATCCCGCCCAGACGCGGGAACGCCACGAGGGGAAAGCGGAACCCGCGAACGTAAGGCTTCGTGCGACCGTCCGCGTAGAACAGGCCCGACTGGTAATAGCTCACCGTCGGCGACTCGTCGCGAAGCGAGAACCAGGTCACGAGGCTGACGCCGCTTCGCCACATTGTCCAGAGCGCCTGAGGCACCCAGCGCTTGAGGAGCTTCGTCGGCACCCCGCCCGAATCCGGGGGGCTCGAATCCCTGCTGAACTCGGTGACCCAGAACTTCGGCCGATGAGCCGACACGATGTGGCGGGCGCGGGTCGCGGCGTCGAGGACGGCGCGCATCTGCGGGAGGTCGCCGAGCGAGACGTCGTCGGGCCTGATCGCATGGTGCGTCGGACCGCCGGAGGTGTATGGATGCGTCGACCAGACGTCAAAGTGCACGCGATTGCGGCATGTCGGCGTCAGGTCGTTCGAGACGCAGAGGAGGTTGCGCATGAAGGTGAGCGGCCCCCAGTCGCCGATCTGTCGCTTGACCTCGGGCGTGTTGTCGAAGAACGGCGCTAGGCCGCCGCTGATGACGACGTTGTTGCGATGAACCGAATGGACGGCGTCGGCGAACGCGTTCGTCAGGCCGCGGTACCAGCCGGGCGAGACTGGCGTGCCTTTAGCGATCTGCGGATTCAGGAAGACGGTAAGGTTCGGCTCGTTCCAGGCCTCCCAGTAGCGCACGCGCGGCAGATCCTGGAAGTTGCCGCTGTCATGGAGCACGCCGGCTTCCTCGAGCGGCTCCTGCGGCCGGTCGTCGTGCACGCCCCGACGCGAGGCCGGTTGATCGCGGCCGTCAACGGGAGCGGTATCGGCCTGAACGTCATCGCCGGCGACCAGTACGTCGCCGACGTCCTCCCGGCGCGGATGTTCCGCAGCGAGTTCGAACGCCGGGGCCTCGCCCCACAGGTGCTCTCGCGTGCCGTCGAGGACTCCGGCACCGTGACCTCGGTCCTCGTGCCCTGGAACACCTGCGGCGCATACATCTCCGGTGTTCTCGGTGTATCGACGGCCTCGTACTTTCCCTACTGCTTCTTCAACTTCCTGAGCCCGATCCTCGATGTCATCTACGGGTTCGTCGGGTTCAAGGTCCCCGCGGCCACGACCGCAGCGCATGCGCTTGGCGTCGAGGAGCCCCGCGAGGCCGACGGAGCCCGGACAGCGCCCGAGAGCGGACACTCAGGATGAGTCCGTGACATGACTGTCCGGGGAGCTGCCTTTCTCGGCATCGGCGCGATGGTGGGCGCGGGCATCTTCGCGCTGTTGGGCGAGGCGGGAGCCGTCGCCGGGTCGGCGGTCTGGCTCTCGTTCCTGCTCGCCGGCATTGTCGCTGCGCTGCTCGGTTACAACGTCGTCAAGCTGGGCGTCCGCTATCCGTCCTCGGGCGGGTTGATCGCCTACCTGCTTCAGGGGTTCGGGAACGGGCGCCTGGTCGGGATCTCCTCCTGGCTCGGCTACTTCGCGGCGATCGTGATCGTCTGCTCGATGGTGGCGGTCGCGTTCGGAAGCTACGCGACTTCACTCTTCATCGGCAACGACACGGCGGCCGGCTGGGACAACATCTTCACCTCGGGGATTGTGGTCGCGATGGCCGGGATCAACCTGATCGGTGCGCGCTTCGTCGACCGTGCCCAGTCATTGATCGTGGTTGTCCTGCTCGCCGTCTTCGCCGTCTTCATCGTCGCGACGCTCGTCGACATCGACCCGCACCTGCTCGCCTTCAGCGGCTATCCGCCTGTCTCGGACATCATCGCCAGCGTCGCGCTCACCTTCTTCGCCTACCTCGGCTTCAGCGTGATCACCTTCGCCGTCGGAGACTTACGCGACCCGGACCGCGAGTTACCGAAAGCGATGTACCTGGCACTCGGTGTCACCTCGGTCACGTACGTCCTGATCGCGCTCGGCGTCTTCGCACGCTCACCGTCACCGAGGTCGTCGGCTACGGCGAGACCGCGATCGCCGAGGCCGCGCGGCCGACCCTCGGCGACGCCGGCTTCACGATCATGGCCGTCGCGGCGCTGCTCGCGACGGCATCGTCCGTGAACGCGACGCTCTACGCCTCCTCGGGCCTACGGCGATGCTGGCCGAGTCGGCCAGTTCCCACCCTTCTTCGGACGCGGCTCACCGCTTGGCTCGAAGGCCGGGTTGCTGATCACCGCCGCGATCGTGCTCGTCGTCTCCAATCTCGTCGATCTCTCCGCGATCGCTTCCGTGGGCAGCGCCTGCTCGCTCGTGATCTTCCTGCTAGTCGGCATGGCCGGCTACCGGCTGCGGTCGTCGACGGGCGCCCGCTGCCCGATCGTCCTGCTCGGGATCACGGCGACCGTCATCGTGCTCGCCTTTTTCGCCGTCGACACGCTCCGCAACGCGCCAGATACGTTCGTGGCCATCGTCGCGATCGACTGCACTAGCGGTCGTGCTCGACGTCCTCTGAAGCCGATGCGCAAGGAACCTCTCGCCATCGATCGCGGGAGAGCCGTTGCCGCCGCCAGCCCATGACGTAGCGCTCAACCACCCGTCGCTCGTCCGACTCGCGGTTCAACAGGCGCTCGCGCCTGCCGAGTTCACCGCTCGGTCGCGCCCTGCCACCGCTGATGCGATGCGAGTACTGAAAGCCAGGAGTCGGGCATTCGACCTGCCGATCGTCCTCGCTGCTGAACTTGCCCGCCGTGCTGGAGTGCGTCGGCGCACTCCTTCAGGTCGATGGCAATGTTCGGAAGCGGCAGTAGCGTGGGTTCGCCACGATGGCTGCTTTCGGTAAGCGCATCCTCGTAAGGTGTAGTGCCGCAGCACGTTCGCGGTCGTTCCCACCAGGGAAGACATGGCGGGGGCCGCCCGTTGCGGGACGGCCCCCGTTGGTTTCGTTTACGGAGCGAGTACGTTCACGCCGTGCGCCTCAAGGTCGAAGACCCTGCCACGTCGTCTTACGGACCACCCGGCGGCAGGTCGAAGCCCGGGCTGAACGCGAACGTTCCCTTTACGTCGTAGAAGGCGGTATCGGAGCAGACGCGGCTGGCACCCAGATCTCCGTCACCGTCCCGGGCTATACGTCTGGGTGCTGCCACAATCAAGCGACCCTCCGATCCCCATGCTGAGAGGCGTATCCATCGCGGCTTGCTGCGGCAACCAACGTCGGCACGCGATGTATGGTGTCGAGTCCCGCGTTGTTGTTGGCGCCGTCCGCGTACTCGCAGAAGGTGATGGGAGCGATCCTGCCAAATCAGCCTGCTTGTGGATCAACAGCCTCGGGTGGACCACCGTAGTACCCGACTGGTCGGAGATCACCGCAGCCCCGATGGAGATCTTGCACGGCGCCTGGGCGGGCGTGCAGGAGAAGCGGAAGTTTCCGCCCAGGGTCGTTCCGGCCGGTGAGCCGAGTGCGCCCGAGAAGGTCGCATAGCGCGTCGGACCCGCTGCCTCGGTCCACGAACACGCTCACTAGGCCGTATTCCGGCGCCGGGGCGTTCTGTCCGGGCGGGCCTGTGGGGCCTGTTGCTCCTGCCAGGCCAGTGTCACCCTTGGCGCCTGCCGGGCCTCGTTGCTCCTGCGGGCCCTGCCTGGACCTAGGCCGCCCTGCGGGCCTGCCGGGCCTGCCGGGCCTGCCGATCCTGCCGGGCCTGTTGCCCCTGCGGGACCTGCCGGGCCTTGACCGCCCTGCGGTCCCGCTGGCCCGCGACGTCCCCTCGGGCCTATCGGGCCTACTCGTCCCCTGGGCCCCCTGATGTTCCAAGAGATCCTCCGCGCGCCAGGATCCCTCAAGCAGGAGAACATGTTCAGGTCACCGGACGTGGCCCTGTTGCCCTCCGTCGGCGGTTCAACACAGGCCGTGATGACGCCGTTGCGGACACCTGGCGGCCTTGCGGCGCTGCTTGCTCCAGCGATCGTGGCAACCGTGGCGAACAAGACCACGACAGCCGCGGCAAGCAGCTTCCTCGATGGTGACTTCATTACGAGCCTCCCTCTCTCTTGCTTCGTCCGAGGGCGGATCGTCCGCTCCTCGGATCGAGCTTCCGCGAAACTCGCCAAGAGGTTGCTCAAGCCGAACGCTTCGCCGCGATCAGCGGCTCAGCGGCGGATGAGTACCGATTTGCCTGCCCCCTCCCGCTGCAGCCTCGCGAACCAGTCAAAGACGATCATCGGGAGTTGCGTCGTCACCCCGCCTCATGCGGAAGGGGTGAAACTCGGTCGCCAGCTCGTCGCCGCTGCACGTTCGCTCTGCTCGGCCTGCTCGCTGGGCGTGGTCGAGGTGCCTCGCCCATCCGCTCAAGACCTCTCTCGCGATTGACACCTCAAGGAAGTAGCTACGACCTTCCGCCTCCGGTGGTAGCGACTCCGTCTCGGACTCGACGTCCTCGGTTCCGATCGCTGTATCGCTCTGAGGCGACCACTCGGTAGCGTCACCCTCGACATACATCGTCCCGTCATCAACAAGTTCGTCCAGGGTGCGGATCGCCTCGCGAAGTTCCATTCGTCAAGTCTCGCAAGCCCAGAGGTTCAGGCGTCGTTGCGGAACGCTGGCGCAGGCGAGATAGCCGTCGCTTGGACTGCGAGAATCTGCTGCGTGAACGAAGCGAGGCTTGAGGACGTCGGCTCCGGGCTTGCGCCCGTCACGGAGGGTTGGTTTGTCGTCAACGTGCGCGATGCCGAGTGGTTCTCGTCGCAGACGAGGGGCGCGGCGTGTTGGTTCGCCAACGAGTACGGCGAGTCTCCGATCGAGTTCGCGCAACTCGGGATCAATGTGACCGTCCTCGAGCCGGGCCAGAGCAGCGTTTACCACGCCGAGGCGAATCAGGAGGCTTTCCTCGTTCTGGTCGGTGAGTGCAGGCTGCTCGTCGAGGGCGAGGAGCGACTTCTCCGGGCCTGGGACTTCTTCCATTCGCCTCCTTGGACGGAGCATGCCTTCGTGGGAGCTGGCGACGCGCCGTGTGTGGTCCTGATGGTTGGCGCGCATGTGAGCCCGGAAGTGCGGTATCCCGTGTCGGACGTCGCAGCGCGCTACGGCGCGAGTGTGGAGAAAGAGACATCCGATCCGGAGCAGGTATATGCGACGGCCGAGCGTTTCCGGCGAGAGCGGCCGTCGTACTGGTCACGGCTGCCCTGGGGCTAGAGCCGTTCGCGGTAGCCGTCAGGCGTCATTCGCCGAACGCTCGCGCAGCCGAGGACCGTCCATCGTCGTGGCGAAGATCCGGCGTGTCTGCGAACGAAGAGATCCGGACTGTGAGGTACCGGAGTCTCCGGGAGCGAACACCTAGTCGCTCCACCAGCCCTGCGACATCTCGACCTCGTTCGGGTCGTCGCCGGCGCCGAAGGCGAGATACTCGATTCCATCGGGGCCTGCCTCAACGTCCCTCATCGTGTCCTTGGGATCCGGATCGCGTCCCACTCGGCAAGCTCGACGATCTCGTCGCCGACCTTGATCCGCCCCGAGCCGCGGACGACGACGTAGACCTCCTCCTGGCTCTCGTGTTTGTGGCCGAACGGGATGCGGAAGTTCGGTTCGAGCGAGAACAGGCTCAGCCCGAGTGTCTCGCCCGCGATTTCCGAGCGGGCGAAGCGGGCGTGCATTTCGGCGGGCATGCCGAACTTCGGCGCGGCGTCATCGACATCCCGCCTCAGGTTCGCCTTGGTGAACGGGTTCGTTTTCGTGCTCATGACGCAGGTGATCTCCCGCGGCCGGGATGCTCAAACTGATCCTGCGGTGCCGCGCTCTGGCGTCATTCCGAAACACTGGCAGAGGCCGCAGCGGTCCCGCTTGTCCGCGAAGGCCAGACGGCTCTACCGACGAAGCGGTGAGCCGAAGCGGATGAGGTTCCCGTCGGGATCTTCATGCGAACCCTCACGCTTCCCGTACTCAAAGTCCTGCGGCTCGACGAAGACGACACCCGCGCCTCTCCATTCCTCGGCGAGCGCGTCTGCGTCGTCCACGTGCATATAGATGGATCCGCGGCCCACCCGCCCAGGATCGACGCCGGCTCCCGCGAGGTGGATCGTCAACTCGTTGCGATGAGCGAACGCATACCCCTCGTCATGATGCGAGGTACTGAAGCCCAATTGCTCGTAATGGGCAACAGCCCGCGGAACATCCGAGACCACGAAGATCGGCTCGACACTCACGACGCGGCGCACACCGAAACCTTATGCGTCGTCGCCCGCCTCGGTCTTCCGTGCACCTCGGGCTTCAGGAACATCCTGAACGCTCGCGCAGCCGAGAGTAGTCGGGCTTAGGCTCACGTCAATGACGACGCAGCCGCCACCTCCGTCTGTTCTCGAAGCGTTCGATGCTTCTGGAACACTGGTTCCACTTGAAGGGGGTCAGGGATCGTCGTGGCGTGCTGGCAATGCGGTGTTGAAGCTGCTCGATCTGAGCGAGGAGGCGCTGGCCTGGCAGGCCGAGGTCTTTGCCTCGATCTCGTGTGATGGCTTCCGCGTCTCGCATCCCCTCCGAGCCGAGGACGGCTCACTTGTCGTCGATGGCTGGTGTGCCTGGGAGGCGGTCGAAGGCAGGCATAAGGAACGCCGATGGGCGGAAATCATCGCCGTCGGCGGACGCTTCCACGCAGCTTTGGCCGAGGTGCCGCGCCCGGAGTTCATCGCTCTGCGCACCGACCCGTGGGCGATCGGGGATTACGTCGCTTGGGGCGACGTGCCGGTGAGCGACTTCGCGCACGTCAAGCATCTGACAAGGCTCGCGTCAGCCCTCAAGCCGGTCGCAGCTCGAAGCCAGTTGATCCACGGCGACCTCACCGGAAACGTGTTGTTCGACGATCGGCTCCCGCCGGCGGTGATCGACCTCGCCCCCTACTGGCGGTCGACCGCCTTCGCTTCCGCGATCGTCGTCGCCGACGCACTCGTCTGGGAAGGCGCAGAGGAAGACATCCTCGACGCTGTCACCCACATCGCGGACTTCGACCAGTACCTGCTGCGGGCGCTGGTCTACCGCGCTGTCACTGACCGCCTCTTCCGCCTCGACGAGCCGATCCGGCCGGACGATGCCGATCCTTATCTCCGGGCGGTGGACCTGGCCTGTCGGCTTGCGGCCTAGAACCAGCACCGCGGCTCAGGGAACACTGCCAAACGCTCGCCCAAGCGACTGTCGATTCCTTGCGACGTAGACGAGAGCCACACGTCGCTGCGCCCGTACGGCAGCGGGCCGCAGGAGTGCTCGAAGTAATCCGCGTCGAAGCGCTGCTGCGTCAAGAGTCGCGCGAATGGTAGAACGCCGTGTCGACGCCGGCCATGAGTCGGGTTAGCCCGATGCGGCTCTAGGACGACACGCTCCAGTTCGGGCAGGTTCCGCGGCGGCAGCGGCCGCGAGCCGAGGACGCACACCGAGGGCGTCGCGACGTCGGTGTCCCGGGCGGCCGCTCGACGTTGTCCCGCGTCGGCTCGGGGACTACTGAGTAGCGTTAATCCCCGACTACCGGTGGCCCACTCGAAACCCGCGGTACTCTCGGCGGATGGCGCATTGGCTGTTCAACTTCTTCGAACGAGACCGAGAACAGGCGATTGCGCTTCTTCGGGCGAAGATGTGGGGTCGGTCGTCACGAGGGACAGCGCGACGCACTTGCCGCCGGCGATCGCGCCCTGATCTACCTGCCGGCCCCCGACGCAGAGTTCATCGGACGCGCCGAGCTCGCGACAGCGTTCCACGACTGGACACCGTCGGAGGCCGATGCCTTTCCCGGCGATTCGCCGAGCGGAGTGTCGCTGTCTCATGTCGAGGCGTGGGACCCCGCTGTGCCAATGGAGACCGTCGTGCAGCGGATCGATCCGACAGCATCGAACCCGCTTGTCCAGGGGAACGCCGCGGCCGGCTTCCGATATGGCGTCGTCCGGATTACCGATCACGAATACGAGGCCACCGTCGCTCTCAGCCGCGAGGCTCGGGGGGACATAGCCAAACCGCGCCGAGTCGTCGGGTTCTCTCAGCAACCACGCGTCCGAGCGTGGAATCCCGCCGACGGCGCCGGGCATGACGGCCAGTACGGAGCGCCTCCTCGCGAACGTCTGCTGCGGCGTCGCGGTGATAAGGGCAAAGGAGCGCCTCGCGCGTACGTGCGTGCGCGCGCAACGGCTTCGTCTGCGACACGCCGGCCCAGCGAGCGGCGCGTGGATCCGAGCGGGGTTAGTGCCTGAGGCAGAGGGCGGCGAGGTCGATGCCGTAGATGGGCTGGAAGACCTGGCAGCCGATGCCGGCCGAGAAGAAGTCTCGGCTCGTGTCGTTCTCGATCACGGCCCAGGGGGCTGCGTTCTTTGCCAGGTCGACCGCCAGCGCGGCGTAGGTGCGGTAGCGCGTCGGCGCCGAGAGTCGGGCGGCCGCCTCGAGCTTGCGGTTGTAGGAGGCGTCGTCGAAGTAGGAGAAGTCGAGGTTGTTCTGCGGTGCGATCGAGCGCCCGTCGAGGAGCAGGTTGAGGAAGTTGGACGGGTCGGGGTAGTCGACGGTCCAGCCGATCGTCGCGATGTCGAACGGCTCTCCTTTTGTGCTCACTCGCGCGTAGAAGACTCCGACCGGAAACATCTTCGTCTCGACGTCGATCCCGATCCGCTTCAGGTCGTGCGCGATGATCTGCGCGTCCTGAGGACAGGGCGCCCGGTTGCAGGTGTAGAGGACGGCGGTGGCGCGCGTGCCTGCTGCGAGTGTCTTGGCGGTCTTGAAGTCCGGGCCGTGCAAGGGGTACAGATGTGCGGCCGGGTAACCGGGGAAGCCGGGCGGCAGGTACTCGTCGTTCACCGTTCCGGAGGCGCGGTTTCCGCCGGAGAAGTAGCGCGCCTCCTGTGCAACGAGGGCAGGGCGGTCGAGCGCGTAGTTGACGGCCTTCCGCAGCCTCGCGTGCGCGAAGAGCGGGCGGCTCGTGTTCAGCGCGAGGAAGCGGGCGCCGAGCACGGGGTCGATGAAGTACCGCTGCCGGCGCGCCCTCGCGGCGGAGCTGCCCGGCCCGTAGCGCGCCGCCAGCCTCGCGGTTGCCTGGGCGGGGACACCGTCGCCCGCGTAGTCGGCGCTACCCGCCTCGACCTGCGCGACGGTCCGTGTCTTCGAGACGCCGATGGTGTACACGATCTCCGAGAAACGCTGCGGGCGCCGCCCGTGGTAGTTCGGGTTTCGCTTGAGCACGATCCTTCTGTGGGGGATGGACGCCGCGACGAAGTAGGGACCTGCAGAGGGGATCGTCGGCACGCCCGCCGGATCGACGGGTGTGTTCGTCGGCACCGCACAGAACGCCGGCAGCGCGATCCGGGCGAGGAAGTCGGGTGCGATCCGGGTCAGCCGGATCGTGAGCGTGTTCCGGTTGGCGACGATCCCGGAGATGTGGTCGGCTTTGCCGGACTCGTACGCCCGCTCGCCTGCGATGTCGCCGACGATCTGCGCCGTGTAGCTGTTGTGCATCCTGGGGCTGAGCGTCCGCTCGATCGTGTACTTGAACGTCTCGGCCGTCACGGGTTCGTTCGAAGGCGGGGAGAAGCGGAACCCGGGGCGGATCTGGAACGTGTAGCTCTTGCCGTCGGCGGAAGGGGCCGGGACCGACTCCGCCACCTCCGGCTCGAGCTGGGAGCCTGCTGGCGCCGGCCTGTCCGGGTAGTTGAGCAGCTTCGCGCAGGTCGCGTAGAGAAGCTGTTGCGCGACCAGGCCCCCGGCGAGCGCCGGGTCGGAGGAGCTTGGGTCCGATTCC
The DNA here is from genome assembly GCA_963708685.1 of uncultured Actinomycetes bacterium. Taxonomy (GTDB): domain Bacteria; phylum Actinomycetota; class Thermoleophilia; order Gaiellales; family Gaiellaceae; genus DASVFB01. The sequence continues at coordinate 20,975 of CAVPTP010000001.1, read as the reverse complement.
AGGTTGATACGCAGAACGCTCGTCGTGCCCGTCGGCGCCGGTAGCGGCTGGGCGACCGTCACCCACGGTTGCCCGCCGACGAGCGCGATCCCCTGCGGGCTTCCGCCGAGCTGGATCCTCTTCGCGATCCTCGCCGTAGACGGGTCTACTCGGATGAGCGTCGCGTCTTCCCTGTCGACAACCCAGACTCCGTTCCGGGCCGCGACGACTCCGGTCGGAGTCCCGCCCACAGGGACCCTCGCCGTGACGGCGTTGGTGGCCGGGTCGATCCGGACGAGATCGCCGTCGAGGGCATCGGCAACCCAGACGGCACCGGTGCCGACTGCGATCGCGCTCGGCCCGTGCCCCACGGGAATCGTCGCTGTCACCACGTTGGTCGGGTCGACTCGGGAGACGGTCCCGTCGTACGAGTTCGCGACCCAGAGCGCCCCGGCTCCGGCCGCGATCGCCGCCGGCGAGTTGCCGACATCGACCGTCGCGACGGTCTTCTCCGTGACGGGGTCGAGCCGCAGCACGAGCCCGTCCGAGTCGACGACCCACAGGTCGCCGAAGGCGTGGACGGTCGAGGGTGAGACGTTCGGCCAGAAGTCGGCGGCAGGGATGGCTCTCCAACCTCGCAGCGAGTTGAACTCCGGGTCGACCGTCGCGAGCGCACCGCTGCCGGTGCTGCTGCCGGCGACGATCCAGACCCTCTTCGGGTCGGCTGTCAGCCCCGTCGGCGGCGACGGGAGCGCGATCGTCCTGACCACACTCTTGCTCGCCGGGTCGACACGGGAGAGGCTCTGGTCGCCGACGTTCGCGACCCACACCGATCCAGCGCCGACCGTGATCGCGCCCGGGCGAGCCCCGACGGGCACCTCGGCGACGATGCGGTTCGAGCTCGGATCGATCACCCCGACCGAGTTGGGGGCCAGGGAGCCAAGCCCCGCCGAACCCCCTCCACGTAGCTCCGCGGCGACCCCGACGGCGACCGCCAAGAGAACCGCGGCAGACCCGGCGAGCAGAAGGGGTCCACGACCACGCCTGCGTGACGCGGGGCCGGCAGGTGCCCGAGTTTGCGTGAGCGCCGGGTCGTGATTGAGGATCGCGCGCTCGAGTTCCTGCAGAGCGGGGTCGGGGTCGAGCCCGAGCTCCTCCGCGAGCATGCGCTTGCCCTGCCGGTAGACGTCGAGCGCGTCTGCCTGGCGCCCGGTTCGATAGAGGGCGAGCATGAGCTGGCCGCGCAGGCGCTCGCGGAGCGGATGTCGGCGGACGAGCGCCTCGAGCTCGGCCACGAGCTCTCCCGCGTGGCCGAGCTCGAGCTCGGCGTCGATGTTCTCCTCGAGCGCGGCGAGTCGAAGCTCCTCGATCCGGCCGGTCTCGACCTGCCCGTCCTGGGTGTGCGCGAGCTCAGGGAGCGCGGGCCCTCGCCAGAGGCCGAGCGCCGCCGCGAGCCGCTCTCTCGCGCCCTCGGTCTCGCCCGCTGCAAGGAGGGCGCGCGCCTCACTGACGAGAGCCTCGAAGCGGCGGAGGTCGAGCTCGTCGTCGTCGATCTCGAGCGCGTAGCCGCCGTTGCGAGTAACGAGGCGTTCGCTTCCGAGCACCTTGCGGAGCGCCGAGACGTAGATGTAGACGCTGTTCAGGGCGCTCGGGGGTGGACGCTCGCCCCAGAGCATGTCGATCAGCCGATCCGTCGAAACCGCTCCGCCGGTATGCAGCAGGAGCATCGCGAGGAGCGCGCGCTGCTTGGCACCGCCGAGCGCGATCGGCTCTCCGTTCTCGTGCGCCTCGAGCGGGCCGAGGATTCGGAAGTCGATCACCGCATCGATCCCGGCTCTTCCGCGGCGCGTAGCAACATAGCCATTACCAGGCACATTAAGCGGCGCTCAACCCTCCCACAAGGTCAGCTCAAGCCGCAGAACGCACACTCGCCGGCGATGAGCATCCGACACGGACTCGTGGTCGTTCTCGCGGTTTCGGCAATCGTCGCTCCCGCGGCTCACAGCGGGACCCCCAGGCCTGTGAGCCCGTCGCAGCCGATCGTCGTCAAGGTCAGCGACGAGGGGTTCCACTGGCTGGACGCCGGACTCGGTGTCGCCGCGGGAATCGCGGCGAGCCTCGTCGTCCTCGGGCTGGTGCTCACGGTACGGCAGAGCAGCGCAACCCGACAGGAGGGAGATCGCAATGAACAAGGCACTCATGCTGAAGCGCGTTCTTGGACGCGGTAGGACCCGGCTCCTCGTCGCGGCGTCGATCGTCGTGCTGGGCGCGGCGGTAGTCGCCTCGGCGGCGCTGGGCACTGCATCGGCGTCCTCTCCGCGAAGCGGAGAGTTCCATGTGACGAAGGTCTGCGCCGGGACGTACTTCGGCAACGCCGGTGACTACTGCACGATCACGTGGTCGAACCTGAACGCGATCGACGCCGGCGCCAAGGTCATCTACACCTCAGCAGCCGGCGCTACCTCGTTGAACAGCGACATCGTTCTCTACGACGGCCCCGGCAACAGCGCGTTCGGCCACGTTACGCTCGATTTCGCCACGCTGACCGGCGCGATCACGTTCTCGGGCGGGACAGGCCAGTTCGAACACTTCCACGCCAGCGCTGCGGTCACGGTAACCGATCCTGGGCTGTCGACCGAACTGTGGCACTGGGACGGGACGTACAGCTTCGCCCCGCCAGGCCACGGCGACTAACTGATTGCACAACGTTTGCCCACGCCACAACCGGCTGGGGACGGGTCAGCCCATCCCCAGCCGGCGTATTGCTCATGGCGCCGCAACGCTCTCACCCCAGAGGTTTCTCGCCCCTTCGGGTGGTCACGCACGTCAACGCAGCAGGAAGAGAATGACGACAAGGATTCAGCGCTTCGGTTCGAAGCGGCGTGCCGTCCTCGCTGGTGTGGCGTTGTCGGCGGCGGTCGTGTTGGGTGCCGGGTACGCGTACGGAGGAAGCGCGACGACGAACAACCAGTACACCGGCTGTCTCTTGAGCGGCAACATCGGCAACGTGGCGATCGGTTCGACGCCGACGAAACCGTGTCAGAGCCCCGGGGTTCAGATCACTTGGAGCCAGACCGGCCCGCAAGGTAACCAGCGTCCCGCTGGGCCGCAGGGCCCACAAGGCATCACGGGCGCTCGCGGCGACGTGGGAGCCACAGGAGCCCAGGGGCAAAAGGGCGACACCGGCGCTCCCTGGCGCAAAAGGCGACACCGGCGCTAACGGCACACCCGGCGCGACGGGGGCAACCGGCGCGAGCGGTCCGACCGGCGCGACCGGACACGCCCGGCTCGTCCCCGGCCGCTGGAACCTCATGCCAGACCGGCGAGTTTGTCGTCGGCTTCGACGCGACAGGCGAGATCATCTGCAACGTCGGCAGCCCGAGCGGCGGCGGCGCCCACCGATACGGACGCAGACGGCAGGCCGGACACGCTCGACCCCTGCCCCAACGACGCCGACACAATCGTGGACAGCGTGCGCTACTGCCCAAGGCGTTGGGCCTCACTTGGGGTGATGTGGACTTCGACGCGAAGACCATCACCGTGAGCGGGCAGTTGGGTGCCGGTGGTGAACGCGTGCCCACAAAGACCGCAGCGAGCTGCGCGCCCGTGCCGCTGCTACCCGCGTTGGAGCGTGAGCTGCGGGCACACCGCTCCCGGCAGGCCGAGCGCGACTTGCGGTGCACTCACCGGGACGCCTTCGTGTTCAGCACCAGCCGTGGCGGGTCGCAGTCCCGCCGCAATGCCCTCCGCGCGGTGCAGCACGCGGGTGATGAGGTGGGGTTGAACGGGGAGGGGCGGCAGACGGTGGGCCTGCATGATCTGCGCCACTCGTTCGTTGCCATCGCGCTCGCCAACGGTGTGACGTTGCCTGAGGCCGCGATGCTTGCCCGCCACGCGAACCCCCGCGTGACCGTGGCGGTGTACGCGGGCCTGACCGACGGTGCTCGCGAGGTGGCCGTGGACAAGCTCCTCAGCGCGGGGTTCGGGGCCTGAAATGTGAAACTCGCCGCGGCTGGCGTCCGTCCGTTGCCCTTTCCTGCGCTTGAGAGGCGTCGCCGTCGAATGACACATTCGGGTCAGCTGACACTCCGCGGCGAGGCTTGTACGTTTCGGGAGCAGGAAGCCACGTAGCAAGCTCGGGCGGCGACGCCGGAGCACTTCCGAGCTTCCGAAGCAGTTGCGCCTCAATTCAACGGAAGGGAGAAACCTCATGAAGAAGGTCATCTTTGGGCTGCTCATCGCGGCCGTCACAGCCGCGATCGCGGTGCCGCTGGCGGTCGCTGGTGGCGGCAACTCCGACGCCGCCAATGCCTGTAAGCAGGGCGGCTGGCAAAACCTCGTCCGCCAGGACGGCACAGGCTTCAAGAACCAGGGCGACTGCGTCTCCTACGTCGTAAAGGGCGGTGTCCCGAAGGCGAAGGCCGCCCCCAGCACGGCGGTCTCGGAGCCGACGTTCAACTACAACGTCAACTCGTGCTCCGTCACGGTGCCGTACACGCCGGGGATCGACACGCGCCTGTACGGCGTGAACGGCTACGCGGAGACGCCGATCACCCATGACGTGACCATCACAGCCGGCCTCGACGGTGTGGCCGGCACGGCCGGCCAGTTCTGGGTCGGCTACACGGCCCAGCCGGGCTACGTGGACAGCAACCCCGGTGCGGGCACGTCCCACATCGACTTCTACAACGGCGATCTCGTTGCGGACTGCGGCGCAACCGGCGACGTGACCTGGGACTACGCAGGGCCTCGATCACCGGCACCGTCAGTCTTCAACGCGAACGCGACCGGCGGCTCGCTCGACTACAAGAACAGCAACGGCATGTGGCTCAACGGCGTCGTCACCTCGTACAGGCAGATCGACGCCCACACGGCCGTCTTCGCCGGCACGATCACCGACGGCAGCCCCGACTACACCGACTACCACGCCGGCCCCGACTACTTCTTCGCCAAGGTTGTCGACGGCGGCAGCAACGGCGATCAGATCGCGGTGCTCGCGAACGAAGCGGCTCCACCCCGACGCCAACGGCGACTACGACATGTCTCAGGGGGCTGGGGATCGTCACCGGCGGCAACCTGGTCGTCCACTAACCACCTCTCTCATCAATCGTGGATCAACGGGGGCGCGTCGCGCCCCCGTTGCCGTTCTCGGACGCGTCCACAACGACCCGGATGCCCCTCCTCGCGTTGCCTGCCAGTGGGAACAATGGGAACACCTGGCGTTCGTTCCCGTTCGGACGGGTTCGGTACGCCGCAGCGCAACCCCTGTAAACAGGCGGGATAAGCGAACGGGTGTGAACGGGTGCGAACGCCTGCCACGTCTCGACAAGCTGGGGGTCACTGGTTTCGAGCCCGGTACCGCCTACTCAAGAACACCGCAAACGCCTCGCCTCTGACCACGCGGGACCCATCGTCTGGTGGTCTTTGCCGCACGGCTAGGTCCGCGCGTGGCGGCTTTCGGCGTGGCGCGCCAATCCGTCGTCGGGGATCGGCTCCCACGAGGCGGCGTACGCAACGAACTGGCGGACACTCGGGCGAATGCCCGGGTCGTCGTCGAACGTCCCCATCCGTATCGCTATCGGATCGGCGTGACTTGGATTGAAACCGAAGAGCGACGACCCGCACTCGCCACAGAACCACTTCTCGCCGCCGTCCTGTGGTTTCCACACACGCAGCTTGTCGTCGCCCTCGATGATCCGGAATGCTCCCGGTGCGGGGTGGGCGCTCGGCGACGCTGCCGCGCCGCTTCGACGCTGGCAGCGCGTGCAGTGGCAGTAGCTTGCCGTCACGAGCGGCTCGGTCACCTCGAAGCGGACTGCCCCGCAGTTGCAGCCGCCCGTCAGCGGCAAGTCAGTCATCAACGGGTCCTAGCCGTCCCGCTCGATTTTCTTCCCGCTCGGCGAGAGCACGTCCCAGCCGGCGCCGAACTCCTGCGAGCCCTCGCCGTTCGTCTGGCCGGGCTTGCTGTCCCCGACGTACAGGTACAGCGGATGGCCCGCGTAGGTGACCTGCTGGCTGCCGTTCGCGCGCTTGATCCTCCCGAGTAGCGACTGCTTCACTCCGGCACGGGCTGCGGGCGCGCCGTGGGTGAGCAGCGGCGGCCAGAACTGCGCGCACTGTCCAGAGCAGGCGCTGCGCCGGCTCGTGTCTTTCTCGAACAAGTACAGCGTGCGGCCCTTGCTGTCGACGATGACGTGACCGAGCGACGTGCGCCTCACGCTGATCGTCGCAGCGGCGACACGGGTAGAGGCGTTCGCGGCGATCGGCGAGCCGTAGCCTCCTGAGTACGCCGAGCTGCCGCAGGCGGTCGAGACCAATGCGATCGGCGAAGGTTGCGGCTGTCGCGATGAGTGTTGTGACCTTGCGTTTCATCGGACGTTCCTTTCGTGAGAGTGGGTCGAGTGGCGGCGGGGCCGCCGAGCGGCGGCCCCGCACGCCTTTTTGCGTGTGCGTTCCTCTAGGGGACGAGCACGCCGTCCACGAAGAGGTGGATCGAACCTGCGGCCAGCCCGGCGGACTGCACCGTGTCGGTGCCGGCCTGCGTGTTGACGTCGAGGCGGTCGGCAGCTTCCGCGTTGAGGATCGTCGTCCCCGCGGCGAGCCCACGCACTTTGACGGCGGTTGAGTCGCCGCTCACTTTGATCGCGTCGTCGCCGTTGGTGCCTTCGACGACGACGTCGTCCGCCGCGGCGTCACCCGTAGCACCGCCGAGCGTGCCGGCGAGATCGACGACAACGTCGGTGACGTCGGTTCCGGTGAGGTCGTGAACCGTCACGAGGTCGGCGCCGCCGAGTGCGTTGAAGTCCACGTTCTCGACGCCGGCGGTGTCCATCGTGATGCCGGCGAGATCGCGCGTGAACTTCAGCCGGTTGCCGTTCGCCGACAGCTCGACCTTCTCGGCGCCGTTGGCCCCGTTGAAGACCATCGTGTCGGCGCCGTCTCCGCCCTCGATCGTGTCGCTCCCATCGCCGGGATCCCAGACGAAGGTGTCGTCACCGGCGCCCATCAGCGCGGCGTCGTTGCCTCCGTTGCCGTCGATCGAGTCGTTCCCGTCGCCGCCGTTCAGCGTCTCGACTCCCTTGGCGCCGGCGAGCGTGTCGTTGCCGTCTCCGCCGTCGAGAACCAGAGCGATCGACTGGGCGGCGAGGCGAGCCGCCGAGATGCCGTCGTCGCCGCCGCGGCCCTGCGACGTCGAGTACGTCGGTCGGATCCTGGTGCTGAATCGCCACCACGCTCGACAGGCCGGTCGCGGTGACGGTCGAGGTGTCTCCGTTCACGAGGATCGCGTCGGCGCGGGCGGTGCCGTCGACCGAGACGCGGTCGGTCTCACCGTCGCCCGTGGCGCCGCCGAGGGTGCCGGCGAGGTCGAGGTTCACGGCCGCAGACATCGGTCCCGGTGAGGTCGTCGACGCTGACGACGTCGGTCCCGCGGAGCGCGTTGAAGTCCACGGTCTCGACGTCGTTCGTGTCCATCGTGATGTTGCCGGGGCTGCGGAGGAAGAGCAGGCGCTCGTCCGTTCGCCGACAGCGACGACCCTCTCGTTGGCGTCGGCCCCGTTGAAGACCATGACGTCGCTGCCGTCCTGGCCCTCGACGGTGTCGCTGCCGTCGCCGGGATCCCAGACGAAGGTGTCGTCGCCGGCACCGAGCGAAGGCGACGTCGTTGCCCCCGTTGCCGTCGATCGTGTCGTTCCCGTCGCCGCCGAGCAGCGTCTCGTTGCCCGCGCCGCCGGCGATCGTGTCGTTTCCGTCTCCACCGTCGATCGTCGTCGCGATGTTGTCGGTGAAGGCGCCGTTGCTCTCGTCGATACGCACGAGAGTCGTCGCCCGACTCGGCGTCCACCGCGATCTCGGCGATGCGCGCGCGTTCGAACCGGAAGTCGGCCGAGCCGTCGTCGCCGAAGTCGACCTCGAGCGTGTCGGGCCGGCCGGCCTGCAGGCGAAGTGCGATCTTGTCGCTCGCGTCCGTGCCCTTGACCGTCAGCACGCCGTGCTTGACCCTCGGGTGCTTGGACCTCTCCGACTTGGGCGTGTGCCCGTGACCGTGCTTGGCGCCGATAGGGGGCGCAGCAAGTCCCTGTCCGGCCGCGATCCCGACGATCGCGGCGACGACGGCAACTACGGCCGCTGCGAAAACGGCCTCTCTGCGTCGCGTGGAGTTCTTCATCTGTGACATCTCCTTTCGAATGAGCCGCGTGCGGCTCGGGCTTGATGACTCGTCGATCGTCCGGCCCGCGCACGCCGTTTCGCACCGTTGCGACCCCCCTGTATTTGGGGCTCGACCCCGGGGTCGAGTCCCCGGCTCGTCAATCGGTCAGCAGATGACCGCGAGAGAGAAAGGACGGTCGAGCGGGTTGTTCTTCTCGTCGAAGACCACGACGTTCACCGTGCTCGTCCCGGTGCGGCTCGTATAGAGGTGGTAGTCCTCGAAGAGCGCGCCGCTGTCCTGCCCAGCCGTCGCGAGGTAGACGCAGCTCGTGACGTCGGTGTCGAAGAGGACGCGGTACGTGCCGACGTTGGTTCTTGCCGCTGCCGCCGCACCGCTGTTCTTCAAGAGCGTGCCGTCGGCATCGACTGCGACGAAGAACGTGCTCGCCGGCTGGCCCGGCGCGCCCCGAGGGCCCTGTGGTCCGGTCGCTCCGGTTGGGCCCGTGGCGCCCGTGGCGCCCGCCGCGCCTGTCGCGCCCGGTGCGCCTGTCGCGCCCGGTGCGCCCGTCGCGCCGGTCGGGCCTGTCGCGCCCGGTGCACCGGGCGCGCCTCTCGCTCCAGTCTTGCCCTTGAGAGCGCTCCTTGCCTTGCTGCTCAGGTCGTTCGTCTGCAGCGAGCCGTCGACGACTTGCCTCGTGCCGACGCTGTTACTCGGCAGGACTGCGTTGCCCGCCGCAACCGATGTCCCGCCGAGGGCGACGAACAGCGCAAGCAGCGCCACGTGGTTGCGCCGGATGTACGACGCGCTCCCACTCAGCATGGCGCGATGTTGTGGTTGAGGTGGAAGACGTTGTCCGGGTCGTACCGGCGCTTGACATCTCTGAGCCGGTCGTAGTTCGGGCCGTAAGCGGCGCGGATCGCGTCCTCGGCCTGGTCGTCGCCGAGGTAGTTGAGCCAGCGGCCGGTTCCGAAATGCGCGCGCATCGCGCCGAACGTGTCGCGAGTCCACGCGATGTTCGCCTCGCTGCTCGACGGGTCGGTCCACACGGACGGGATGAGGAGGTTCCATCCGGGCTCGCGATGCGGGACGGCCGTCTCGGTCTTCCCGACACGCGTGACGGCGCCGTGGAAGTGCTCGAACAGGATCGCGGTCATCGGGGAAGGGACGGTGGCGAACCGCTCGACGGCGATGTCGATCAACTCGTCCGGAAGGCCGCGCGTGAAGCTCGACAGCCAGTAGTTCAACGATCCGGCCGGAAACCCGCCGTCGAGGAGCGTGTTCATCACCGGGTACGGCATCGACCCGACATCGACGACCAGCGGCGAGCCCCACGTCTTGAACGGTGCGAGGTCGCGCTCCGCCGCGTCCGGGTCGCCCGCGTGGAAGACGACCAGCGCCGCGAGCTTCACGCCGGAGCCGTCGGGTGCGTGCACGAGCCCGGCGAAGACGGTGAGATCGTCGGTGGCATCCGCAACCGCGTTGCGGTAGAAGCGAAGCAGCGCGGGAGCAGTCTCGATCGGATGTGCGATCAGCCCGCCGACGATCGTCCCGACCGGGTGCAGCCGGTACGTGAACGACGTCGCGATGCCGAAGTTCCCACCGCCGCCGCGAAGCGCCCAGAAGAGATCGGGGTGCGCGGCAGCGTCGACGTGGAGGATGTCGCCCTCTGCGGTGACGAGCTCGACCGCAACGAGGTTGTCCGCCGCGAGTCCGTACTTCGCCATCAGCCAGCCGAGGCCGCCGCCGAGCGTGTAGCCGGCGATTCCCGTCCCCGACACCGCGCCTCCGGTTACGGCCAGACCGTGCTTCGCAGCGGTGTCGTTCAACTCGCCCCACAGCACGCCGCCTTCGGCCGTCGCAATCGCTCGGTCGGGGTCGATCGCGATCGCCTTCATCTCGGCGAGGTCGATCATTACGCCGCCCTCGCTGACGGCGCGGCCCGCGACGTTGTGGCCGCCGCCGCGGACCGAGACTTCGAGACCCGTCTGGCGCGCGAACGCGAGCGCGGCAACGACGTCGTTCGTCGTCCGGCAGCGCACGATCACAGCCGGTCTGCGGTCGACGAGGCCGTTGTGAACGGCACGCGCCGCGTCGTAGCCTGGGTCCTCCGGGCCGAGGACGGATCCGGAGATCTCGCCCTTCAGGCCGGCGAAGAGTGCGCGATCCGACGTTGTGCTCATCAGGTGCTCCTCCGCGTCGATGGTTTCTCGGATCGAGCGTGGAGGCGGCAGACGGGCGTTCGCACCGTGGCGACCCCCCTGTTTTTCGGGCGAAGTGCGTCCCGCGAGCGCGCATGGAACGTGGTGAACGATCGGATATCCGTTTTCGGGAAGTCGGGGCGCGCTTCCGTCGTTGTACGGCCCCGTATGGGGATACACGTTGACCGCTCCGCTCTCGGACGCTCCGACGCGTCCCGAGCTGGCGGCAGGCCCAGCTTCCGCGCGTGCCGTAACCGCCGCCACGCTCCTCGAGCGACACGAGGAGTTGGCGCGGATCGAATCGGCGCTTGAAGACGCACGGTTGGGTCGAGGCAGGTTCCTCGTCATCGAGGGTCCGGCCGGGATCGGCAAGACCGCGCTGCTGGCGTCGGCGCGGGTCAGCGCCGCCGAGCAGGGGATGCTGGTGCTGCGGTCGCGCGGCACCGAGTTGGAGCGCGACTTCGCGTTCGGGGTCGTCCGCCAGCTGTTCGAGTCGCCGCTGGCCAACGCGTCCGAGGTCGAGCGCGCCGACCTGCTCCAGTCGAGTGCCGGCGTCGCCGCGGGCATCCTCGCGCTTCCGGGCGCACCTGCCGCGGAGGGCCTGGCGTCGGAGAGCGACCCGTCGTTCGCGATCCTCCACGGCCTCTACTGGCTGTGTTCGAACCTCGCCGCCGCACGCCCGCTCTGCATCGTCGTCGACGACGCGCACTGGGCGGACGCGTCCTCGCTTCGCTACCTCGCCTTTCTCCTGCCGCGGCTCGAGGAGCTCGACGTCACCCTCGTTCTGGCGACTCGCCCGTGCGACGAGGGCACCGATCCGGAACTGCTCGCGAGCGTTACCACCGACCCCTCGGCTGAGCTCATCACGCTGCCGCCGCTGACACGAGCGGCAATCGCCCAGCTCGTCGAGTCGAGCCTCGCAGGCGCACCGGATCAGGTGTTCGTCGATGCGTGTCTGCGCGCGACGCGCGGCACGCCGTTCCTGCTGCGCGTGCTTCTGGACGCGCTGCGAGAAGGAGAGATCGCGCCGACCGCGGAGGCAGCCCTCCACGTCGAACGAATCGGTGCCCGAAGCGTCGGTCGGTCGATTCGCCTCCGGCTTCGCCGTTTGCCGGAGCACGCGGGACGGTTGGCTCGGGCACTTGCGGTTCTCGAGCAGGGCGACCTGCTCCAGGCTGCCCAACTCGCGGGACTCGACGATCTCGAGGCTGCCGCAGCCGCAGATGTCCTCGTCAGTGCAGGGATCATCGAGGCGGGCCGGCCGCTGACGTTCAGCCACCCGATCGTCCGCAGCGGGATCTACGCGGAGCTCTCCGTCGCCGAGCGCGCGCAGGGTCACCGCAGTGCCGCCCGGCTGCTCGCCGGGCAACCGGGTACCGAAGAGCGCGTCGCCAATCACCTCCTCATCAGCGAGCCCGCCGGCGACGAGTGGGTCGTCGAGCGGCTCGTCGAAGCTGCGCGGGCAGCCGAGCGGCGCGGCGCTCCCGATTCGGCAGCCGCGTTCCTCCGCCGAGCGATCGCCGAACCGCCCCCGTCGGGGGACCGGTGGGCGTTGTTGCTCGGCCTCGGCATGGCCGAGGCGAGCGCCGGGCTGACCGGCTGGCCCGAGCACCTGCAACAGGCCGTCGACGCCGCGGCGGACCCGACGTCGGCCGCCGAGGCAGGGATCCTGCTGGCGCACGCGCTCAGCGGCGCGCAGCGCTTCGCGGAGGCGGTACAAGTACTCGATCGCGCGGCGGCGACGCTCGATGATCCAACATCTGAGCTCGCGCCCCAGCTCGAAGCTGCCGCGGTGATCGCCGAGATGAACGACCCGGCAACGATGCCCCCCGCATCCGTCCGCCGTGAGACGTTACGCCGCCAAGCCGCGAACGACCCGGCGGCACCCGCCGAGCTGCTGGCAGCCGCATCGTTCATCTCGGTCCTGGCGAACGAGCCCGCCGAAGTCGGCGCCGATCTCGCCGGCCGCGCGCTCCGAGCCGGAGAACGCCGGCTCGGCAACTCGGACGGCCGGCGATGGGTGTCGACGACGGGCTGGTTCTCGCAGTCGGCGTTCGCGCTGCTCTGGACAGAGCGGTACGCCCAGCTGCGACCGTTGCTCGACGCCTCGATCTCGCAGGCGCGGGCGACCGGCGACAGCATCCGGCTCGCCATGGGTCTGGCCGGTCGCGGCTGGGTCGCGCTCCGACGCGGTGATCTGTCCTCCGCCGAAGGAGATGCGCGGACGGCGATTGCGGCGACTGAGCTCCCCGCGCCACCCATGTTCCGCGTGCTGAACGGCGCTGTGCTCCTGAAAGCGCTCATCGAGCAGGGCGAGCTCGACGCAGCAGAACAGGCGCTCGCACCGCTCGACTCGGAAACGGAAAGCGGATCGCTGATCTCCCCACCGCTTCGCTTCGCGCGCGGCCGACTGCGGATCGCGCAGGGACGGGTCGCCGAAGGGCTCGAGGACCTGTTGGCAGTCGGCGCGCTTCTGACCCGATCGCTGGTCTCCTGCCCGGGTGCGCTTCCCTGGCGATCGGAGGCCGCACTCGCTCATCTCGCGCTCGGCGATCACGAATCGGCAGAACGTCTGGCGGAAGAGGAGCTTCAGCTGGCCCGCTCTTTCGGTGCGCCGCGCGCACTCGGCGTGGCGATGCGTGTGGCCGGCGTCGTGGCCGGCGGTGAGCGTGGAGCGTCGCTGCTCCGTGACGCGATCGACGCGCTCGAGCGCGGTGACGCGAGCTTGGAGAGAGCGCGCGCGCTCGCCGATCTCGGCGCCATGCTGCGCCGGCGCAACCGGCGCACCGAAGCGCGAGAGCTGCTTCGCGAGGCCCTAGACGCTGCCCATCGCGCGGGCGCCGTGCCCCTCGCCGAATATGCGGAGACCGAGCTCCGGGCAACAGGTGCACGCCCGCGCCGGGTCATGCTCACGGGGCTCGACTCGCTCACGGCCAGCGAGCGTCGGATTGCCGAGCTCGCGGGCGAGGGTTTCACCAACCGGGAGATCGCCCAGACGCTCTTCGTCACGGCGCGGACGGTCGAGGGTCATCTCACAAGCGTCTTCCGGAAACTGCAGCTCGACTCGCGAGCCGAGCTCGCGTCCGCGCTCGGCGCGCCCGCAGCCGTCTCGGCGTAGCGGACTGTTCGCAAACACCGGGGGGTCGCCACGGTGTGAAGGACGGTGCGCGGGTTGCACGATCGCGAGACAACGATCTCTATGTGAAAGGAGTGCGCTGTGACGAGTTCGTCCATACAACCCGCAGCTCGTGAGCTCGCCCATCGACTGAGCGGAACCGACGAAGTCCGGCTGGTCTGGCATCCGGGGAGCGATTGCGTCGAGCTTTCCGTGCGCGACCTCGAAACCGGCGCCGGCTTTCGGATCGCCGTTGCACCGACGTCGAGCCGTCGACGCGTTCTACCACCCGTACGCCTACGCGACGAGCCGCGCACCGATCGACTGCGGTAACAGAGTCGGAACGACGATGAGCGATGGCTAGCGCCGAGCATCTCTGCAAGGCGATGCGGCTGCTCGTTGCCGGGCTAAACGCCCGCGACGCGCAGAAGCAGGACCGGGTCGAGCTTGCGACTCGGCAGGAACCCGAGCGGTCGGACGAGGCCGTGATGACGTGAAGCCTGTGAAGGTCTCCATCACCGTCCCGAACAGTCGTGAGCAGATCTACGGTTTCCTCGACCGGCTGGCGAACCACGAGCTCTTCACGAACCACATGCTCGTCGACTGGTCCTACTGTGGGCCGCCGAACGGCGTCGGCGCAGGAGCGCGAATGCGCGTGAAGACGCCTGGGCGAGCGGGCTGGATGGATCTCGAGGTGATCGACGCACAGCCGCCGTGGCGCAGCACCGAGGAGTCGGTCGGTGCACGTGGACGGCGGCGCACGCGGGGCACGTACACGCTCGAGGAGCTGGCGGAGGGAGGCACGCGAATCACCTTCGAGCTCGATTGGCTGCGGATGCCGCTGAGCGAACGTCTGGCAGCGCCGCTCACGCGCGGAGTGGTGCGTCGCAGCAGCGCGAAGTCGCTCCGCCGGCTCGCGGAGCACCTCGCGAATCAATGACATGGGCACTCGCACGGTTCGGCGTAGGTTCCTCGTGTGAGACGACCTTCAGCGGCGCCGCTGCTCGAGCGGGGCGAGGCGTTGACGCAGACCAGAAGCCCTCGCCGACGTCCGCGCCGAAGTGGGCAGATTCGTCTTGGCCGTTCGTGACGCTGCGGCGCACGCATAAACGCGCGCTCGCGCGGGGCCGAGCTCGAGCGGGACTTCTTCTTCGCGACCGTCTACGCCAAGCGTGCGCATGTCGGCGATCGATGCTGCGGCGGTCCGTGCTGCCCACTTCGACTACCCCGACATCACTGCCATCGTCGCGCTGAACGTGTTCACCAACTGCTTCAATCTCGTCGCCGAGACGGTGATCGACTTCCCCGATATCGCACCCGCGTGGCGAAGGCGTTCGAGCGGTTGCGGTGAGGTTGACCGACGAAGATCTCTACGTTCGCGGGAGCCGCACTCTGGTTGCGTCTTGGGAGGCGTACGCGGGCATGGCGAGTGGTGCCGTGGTGCAGCGCTTACCCGGCGTCGCCACCGCCGTCTTCACGAATGGGCCCGAGCGAGCGGTGTACAACAACGCGCTGCTCGAGCGTAACCTTGCGGCGGTCGAGCGCACGGGTGCCATCGATGCGATGGAGCGTGCGTATGCGGCGGCGGGTGTGGCGCGTTATGCGGCCTGGGTGCACGAGAGCGACGAGCCGATGCGGCGTGATCTCGAAGGGCGCGGCTACGTCTTCGACACCTCGACGCGCGCGATGGGCATGGCTCTCGCCGACGCTCGCTTGCCGGAGCCCGAGCTCGAGCTCGGGCCGCCGGACTGGGTCGAGCATCTACGCCTGATCGGCGTGCCACAGGAGTTCCTCGGCGGCGCCAAACGTAATGCGTTCCACGTCCTGGTC
The DNA here is from genome assembly GCA_963708685.1 of uncultured Actinomycetes bacterium. Classification (GTDB taxonomy): domain Bacteria; phylum Actinomycetota; class Thermoleophilia; order Gaiellales; family Gaiellaceae; genus DASVFB01. The sequence goes on along the minus strand of CAVPTP010000001.1, from coordinate 5,704 downwards.
GCGCGCCTGGACGGTGAGAACGTCGCGACCGCGATCGCGCTCGATTTCCACGGTGACTGCGGGATCTACAACGTCGGCACGCTCGAGCACACTCGTCGGCGTGGTCTCGGCACGGGATTGACGAGCCTCCACCTGCAGCGTGCGCGCGTGCGCGGATGTGAGACGGCGAGCGTGCAGTCGACCGAGATGGCCGAGCGTGTTTACGCGTCGCTGGGCTTTCGCGATCTCGGGTCGATCCTCGAGTTCGTTCCGCGCGCGTGACGAAGGCTCAGCCGTCGAGGCGGCGGCTCATGCTCGTGCGCGGCCAGACCTCGAGCCCGGCGGCGCGTTCGCGGCTCTTGATCGTCTGGAGGCCCGGCATGGACACCGCACACGTCTCGCTCTGACCACGCGGGACCCATCGTCTGGTGGTCTTTGCCGCACGGCTAGGTCCGGGCGTGGCGGCTTTCGGCGTGGCGCGGCAATCCGTCGTCGGGGATCGGTTCCTACGAGACGGCGTACGCAACGAACTGGCGGACGCTTGGGCGAATGCCCGGGTCGTCGTCGAACGTCCCCATCCGTATCGCTATCGGATCGGCGTGACGTGGATTGAAACCGAAGAGCGACGACCCGCACTCGCCACAGAACCACTCCTCGTCGCCGGTGAGGCTAGTAATCCGCACCTCGATCGAGGCAGAATCGTTAGCGAATGGCTAGCACACTGCGGCTGACGGTCTTCCTCACGGGTCGCGTCGCAGTCACGACCGATGGCGCCGCGATCGACGAGGCGCAGCTCGGAGGCCGGCAGGGACGGCTCCTGTTCGCCTACCTCGTAGCCGAGCGGAGCAGGCCGGTTCCGCGGGACGAGCTCGCCGAGGCGCTCTGGGGCGAGACGCCGCCGGCGACCAGAGACAAGGCGCTGACAGTGATCGCCAGCAAGCTCCGCGGCGCGCTCGCAGACGCCGGACTCGACGGCCGGGAGCTGCTGACAGCCGCGTTCGGCTGCTACCGGCTCGACCTGCCCGAGGGAACGTGGGTCGACCTGTTCGCGGCAGCGAGCAGCGCACAGGACGCGGAAGAAGCGCTCGCCGCAGGCGAGCTCGACCAGGCACGGGCGGCGGCTGAGTCGGCGGAGTCGCTGGCGCGCCGGCCGTTCCTGCCGGGTGAAGACGGAACGTGGGTCGTGCAGAAGCGCCGCGACCTCGCCGACATCCGCGAGCGCGCGTTGAGCGTCCTCGCCGATGCGTGCCTGCGTTCGGGCGCCGCGCGGGAGGCGGCGAAGTGGGCCGAGGAACTGATCGCGCTCTCGCCGTTTCGCGAGGCTGGATACCGCCGTCTGATGGAGGCACACGTCGTCGCGGGAAACCGCGCCGAGGCGCTTCGCGTGTACGAGCAGTGCCGGCAGCTTCTCGCGGAGGAGCTCGGCGCGTATCCGTCGCCGGAGACAGACTCGATCTACCGTGCGCTCCTGGAGGCGCCGCAGACGTCCGTTCGAACGACGCCGGTCGCCGAGCCGACGGTCGAGCCCGGTACGTCCGAGCTCTCGCGAGCCCAGACGGAGGCTCTACCGCTCCGGGCGGAGCAGGTCCTCGAGCGACGGTCGCGGAAGCGCCGCGCAGTCCTTCTCTCGTCGCTCGCCGGCGTCATCGCCGCCGCTGTGGTGGTTCCGCTCGTGGTGTTCGGTAACGGTGGAAGCGAAGGCCGCTCGGCCGTCTCGGCGGCCGGCGACTCGCTGGGCGTCTTCGACGCGCGCTCGGGTCGCCTGGTCGCGCACATCGGCGTCGGCGCAACACCCACGGCCGTCGCGGCCGGCGAAGGTGCGTATTGGGTCACCAACGCCGACGGCCACACGGTGTCGCGGATCGACCCTGGAACGAACGCCGTCGTCGACACGATTCCGGTTGGCAACGGCCCGAGCGGGATTGCGACCGGCGCCGGCGCGGTCTGGGTGGTCAACAGCCTCGACGGCACGGTCTCGCGGATCGACCCGGGCACGAACACGGGTCGTCGACACGATCACCGTCGGGGGCGGGCCGCTCGGGATCGTCTACGCGGCCGGCTCGGTCTGGGTCGCGAACACCGGCGACGGAACGATCACGCAGGATCGACCCCGAGAGCGGCAGGCGGACCAAGACGCTCCCGGTCGCCGCGACCGAGCTCGCCTTCGGCGCAGGCACGCTGTGGGCGAGCCAGCGTGCCGCGGGCCAGGTGGTTCGCATCGATCCGAAGACCGGGAAGCAGGTCGGCGCGACCACGGTCGGGAACGGCCCGACGGGGATCGCCTTCGGCCATGGCGCGGCGTGGGTGGCGAACAGCCTGGACGGGACGGTCTACCGGATCGATCCCGACACGAACTCCGTCACCGCGCTCGTGACCACCGGGAACGGGCCACATTCGGTGGCCGTCGACGCACGCGGCATCTGGGTGAGCGACCAGTTCGACGGCAACGTCGTGCGGATCGATCCCAGCACGAATCGGGTGGCGCAGCCAGTGAGCGTGGGAGGCCGCCGCATTGGGACTGGCGATGTCGGGCGACGCCGTGCTCGTCGCCGTCCGTCAGCCGGGCGCCGGCCACCGCGGCGGGACGCTCGTGCTGCGGGCTGAGCGGCTCAAGACGGGGGACGTCGTCGGCTCCATCGACCCCGCCCTTGCCGACATGCACGGACACCATGCCACTCCTGCGGATGACCGGCGACGGCCTCGTCGCGTTCAACCAGGTCAGCGGTCTGGCCGGAACGCAGCTCGCGGCCGACCTCGCGACGTCGCTGCCGGAGCCGACCGACGGCGGCCGCACGTACACCTTCCGGCTGCGCGCCGGCATCCGCTACTCGAACGGTGAGCCGGTGCAGGCGACGGACTTCCGCTCCACCTTCGAACGCAACTACGCGCTCGAATCTCCCGGTGATGTACGACGGGATCGTCGGCCACGCGCAATGCCGGAAGCACCCGAAACGGTGCGACCTCTCGCGCGGGATCGTCGCCGACGACGTCGCCCACACCGTGACCTTCCACCTGATCCGGCCGGATCCCGACTTTCTCTTCGAGCTCGCGTGGCCGTTCGCCTACGTGCTGCCGGGCGACACGCCGCGGCGGCCGGCAGGCACGCATCCGCTGCCCGCGACCGGCCCCTACATGATCGAGACCTACGAGCCGGGGAGGCTGCTCAGGTTCGTCCGCAATCCGTTCTTCCGCGAGTGGTCGCGGGCCGCGCAGCCGGCCGGGTACCCCGACCGCATCGACATCCGCATCGCCGGCACCGCGGACGAGGTGATTCGCGACGTCATCGACGGCAAGGCCGATGTCGCGCGGTGGGCCAAGCCGCTGACCCGGAAGCAGGCGTCGAGACTCGAGATCCAGTACCCGAGCCAGTTGCACTCCAACCCGAGTCCGAACATCCAGGCGCTCTTCCTCAACACTCGCGTCCCACCGTTCGACTCGCTCGACGCCCGTAGGGCGTTCAACTTCGCCGTCGACCGCGCCGCGGCCGTCGACGATCAGGGCGGGCCGAGCCTTGCCCAGACGACGTGCCAGGTCCTGCCGCCGAACATCTCCGGCTACCGCCCCTACTGCCCGTACACGGCCGGCTCGACGAAGCGCGGCCAGTGGACGGCACCCGACCTGACGAAGGCGAAGGCGCTCGTGGCACGCTCGGGGACCGAGCGGCATGAAGGTCACCTTCTGGGCGTTGCCGGGGGCTCCCGTCAACCGGGTGGCCGTGAAGGCGCTGCACTCGCTCGGGTACCGCGTCGCCGTGAAGACTGTCCCCGATTTCGACCGATACTACGATGCAGTTTCCGACTCGCGCAAGCGGGCGCAGATCGGGTTCGCCGGCTGGTACGGGTTGACCCCGGCGGAGTTCCTGGTTCAGCTCTTCAGCTGTTCCGCGTTCCTGCCCCGGAGCCCCAAGAACCTGAACGTGACCCAGTTCTGCGACCCGGCCATCGACCGCCGGATGCGGAGGGCGCAGCAGCTGAGCGACCCGACCGCGTCACGCGCACTCTGGCAACGGATCGACCGCGAGGTCACCGACGCGTCGCCTTGGGTGACGCTCATTGCGTCGAAGGACGTGAACGTCCTCTCGAAACGCGTCGGCAACTATCAATGGAGCCCGTCGATGGGCATGCTCATCGACCAGCTCTGGGTGCGGTAGGACAGCGCTGACAGCAAGGTCGTGACGGCGTCGGAGAGGGTCGATGACGGCGCCAGAATCGATCGCGCCGCGATGACGTAGCCACGGTCTAGGCGTGATCTTGCCGGATTCTAGGCGCCCATTCCTAGCCTCGGGCGCGAGGGAATCGTGGACAAGACGCTCACCTGCGACTGCGGATTCATCGCCCGGGCACCCGACGAGGTCGGGCTCGCCACCGAGGTCCTGCGTCACGCGTCGGAGGCCCACCGGATGCCGCTCTCGCACGACGAAGCGCTGCTGCTCCTGTTCCACGCCGAGCTGGCAGGAGCGACCGCGATCCCCGCGCGACCACAGACCGCCACAGAAATGGAGGAGCAATGAAGCGATGCGGATACCGAGCATCGCGCCTTCACTCGTCAGCTGAGCGAGGCGGCATGACGAAGCGGGATCGACGATAGGTGAGGAGCAGTTCTCGCACTCGCAGAGACTCTGCCGCGTCCGGGAGCGACGGCCGTTCACGGCACTCGGTCTTCCGCGACACCGGCAACGGCACGTACTTCGCGAGCGGCACCTGCTTCGGCGTCTTCACGGCCGACAATGGAAAGTCAGCCACGTTCTCCTTCCTCGTGCCGTACAAGCAAGCGTCGCCGCCCGTGATCGACGAGCAGGCGGGGACGGTCACGACCATGACGACCTACGGGGGACTGTTCGAGAAGTTGTCGCTCGCCGTTCTCCTGCGCTTCGAGCTCGAGGGAGGAGCCCTGTCACCTGGCCGGAGGCTCGAGGAGACGGCACGCGAAACGGGTGACCCCATCTCCGAGACGTTGTCGGGGCTACACGGGCCACATCCCGATCATCCTGAGCAGCATCAGCCGGCTCGCACGTCTCACCGCACCGGAACGCCCCCGGTGAGCAGCGCTAGCGGGGGATCGAGACGGGCGGCGGAGAAACCATCCCATCCAGAGAGGAGTAGATCGATGATCAGAGGAAGCAAGGGGAGCAAGCGGGCCAGGCTCGTCGTCGGCACCGCGGTCTTGATGCTCGCGGCGGCGGCCGCGGTCAACGTCGTCCCGTCGCTGGCGGTGGATCCGCCGCCGCCGCCGATCGCGGGGGAGCAGCTCGGCAATCGCTCGGTCTTCCCCGACGGGATCGAGATGTCGCTGAAGCTCAAGTCGCACGACGGGGGCACGACGGTGGTCAAGGTCGACGACCCGTCCCGTACGGTCGTCGTCAGGTACACGGTGCAGCCGGGCGCCCGGTTCCCCTGGCACACGCACTACGGGCCGGTGATCGTGAACATCGCCGCCGGCTCGCTCACGTTCGTCGAGGCGTCCCAGCGACGGGCCGGCACGTGCGACGAGGAGACGTACGTGGCAGGAGAGGCGTTCGTCGATGCCGGGCACGGTCACGTCCACAGCGCCTACAACCCGGGCACGGAGCCGACGGTGCTCATCGCCACGTTCTTCGAGGCGCCGGAAACAGGCCCGCTGCTGATCCCGGCAGACCCTGCTTGCTAGTGGCGTGCGGAAGGCCGGCGGGCTTGAAGCCCGCCGGCCTTCCAGCCGAACGTCAAGCTGGCGGTCACTCGTTCGAGCC